>NZ_JASJUV010000005.1:0-400594 GCF_030125445.1 Pseudoalteromonas ardens | reverse complement strand
CGCCGCTCGTCATCTTCTAGCAAGCTAGAAATGTTACCGCTCGACTTGCATGTGTTAGGCCTGCCGCCAGCGTTCAATCTGAGCCATGATCAAACTCTTCAATTAAAAGTTTTTTGAAACCTAAGTTTCGCGCTCATTGAATTCTGATTTTGATTCTTTCGAATCGAATTGACTGTGCTGAATAAACTATGTTTATTCCGTTGGTCACTCAGTTCAATTGAGACTCTAAATTTTTGTGCGTTATTCAGTAAACTGAATTTCGCTGTTAGAACTCAACCTGTACGAGTGCCCACACAGATGATTGCTTCATATTTTTAAAGAACATAAACCGGTTACCCGGTGTAACTAAGCTTCGTTAGTTACTGCAGCCTGGCTGCGAAGTGGAGCGCCATATTAACCGCTTCACTTTTAAAGTCAACTAGAAAATTTAATTTTTCTTAATTAAGCTTTCCGTTTGGCTTTCCCTTCACTTAACTCGTTGCTTTTCAGCGTTGTGCTCCGTGTCGGTGGATGCGCATTATAGGGAAATCGAAACCCGACGCAACCTTTTTCTGAAGAAAAGTGATAAAAACCACACCTTTGATTAAATTACGTACTAAACACATCAAAATAGCTGGTTTTGTCATCAAATATTCACCCATTTGACACAAAACAATTGCTAGGGGATCTAAGTATTGTACATTTCAGAAGAGACGCAAGAAAATATGACGCTTTTTTTAGCGCCATATTCGAAAATAGAAATGATTAGTATAAAAGGCTGTACAGCTTACGACGGTAACGCATTGCTACCTCATCACCTTCTGGCAAGGATGCAATAATGTCCAGGTAGCCCTTTTTAGCTTCTCCGAAGTTCATGTCTTTTCTTAGTACAGTAAGCAGGCTTTCCAATGCTTCTGCTTTTTTACCCGCATCAACCTGGGCCTGAGCTAACTGGCACAATACAGACAGATCGCCCGGCGCCGATTCGACTTCAGCCAACAGTCGCTTAAGTTCCGGTGATTCCTGAGCTTCTTTTGCTTGCTCAAGTTTAGAACTTAAATTGGTGAAATACGCATCCCGAGCTTCCTCTGGTACAGATCCTAGTAGCGCTTCAGCCTCTTCTACTTTCTTTATCTGGATACAGATGTCTGCAAATACCAATAGAACTCTTGGGTTTTCTTTTGCTACGCCATAAGCTTGCTTGGCCAAAGCAAATGCCTCATTCAACTCGCCACTGGCAAGAGCTTGCTTAGCCTGATCAAGTAAAATCAATTCTGGAGAAGGCAAATGCTCAGAGAGCACTTTGGAAATCTCTTCCTGTGACTTAGCTCCAGGTAGCACATCGACAGGCGTGCCCCCTTTTAGAATTACCAATGTCGGCAACGCCTGAAGGCCGACTTGCTGCGCTAGCTGGGAAGCAAGCATTTGCTGCTGATCACAATCAACAGTTGCCACCACCAAGTTATTCGGATATTGCTGCGCAAGCGCATCAAGAATACCAGCTTGCGCAAGACAGTTGGGCTCTTGTGCACTGAAGAAGGTCATTAATACGAGTTTTTCTGGATCCCCAGATGCTAAAACCTGTTGGATGTTTTCCGGTGTAAGTGAAATTTTATTTTCCATGTTCAAACCAGCTATGATATTTGGTTATTTATATGGTGACATCCTCATTAATTGCAAGGCAAATTTAAAATCTGATTACGCTGCTGATTTTCGACGACTACTTTTCGTTGAGGCACGCTTCCTCGACCTTTTTTTAGAAAATGAAGGTTTCGAACCAGCTCTGCTGCTTTTTAGTCCAGTGAATAATGTACTGTCACTTACACAGGCACGCTCAATAAAACCTGCGATTTCTTTTTCAAGAGGGTTCATAAAAGTTTGGTAAGGCTGCTCTTTCATCGCAATTTTCGCCAGCTGCGATTCCCATAAAGCCGTTCTGTCAGGCAAAGAAACATCTTCTGGTAACGTCTTTATCAGAGCCACTCCTAACTCTGTTGATCGGATACTCTTACCATTGCGTTGTAAAAATCCTCTTTTGAACAACAAGTCGATAATCCCGGCTCGGGTTGCTTCCGTGCCCAGTCCATCGGTTTCTTTTAGCACTTTTTTGATCTCAGTATTGGCGACAAACCTGGCAATACCTGTCATCGCACTTAACAAGGTTGCTTCTGTAAAGTGACTGGGTGGTTGGGTATGTTTCTCAATCACTTCTCCTTTAAAGCAGTGTAATAGCTCACCCAATTCTAACCGAGGCAAAATTACTTGTTTCTTTTCTTCTGTTTTGAATAGCCGCTTAAAGCCTAGCTCTACGATTTGTTCTGCTTTTGCTACAAACACACCACCGGCAATTTCTAACTCGACTCTAGTCTCAGTATATCGATAGGCTGGATAAAACTGCGCAAGATACTGGGTACTTATCAATTGATAAACTTGCAGTTCATATTGACCTAACTGAGCCGTTTTTAATTTCTTTGCTGTTGGAATGATGGCGTGATGTGCCTCAACTTTAGCGTCGTTCCAGCATTTACTTTTCAGGCTGAGATTGGCGTCGTTCACCTTCTCTTCTGTTAACCCTTGGTTATTTAACGCAGCCCCAAGCACCTGGGAGGCCTCAGCGAAATGACCTGCCGGTATATATCGATTATCAGAGCGGGGATACGTAATCAGTTTGTGCTTTTCATAAAGCGCCTGACAAACATCCAATACCTGCTTTGCGGACATACCAAATCGTTTGTTCGCATCAATTTGCAATGCAGACAAGTTGTAGGGCAAAGGAGGGTTATGCTTTTTGGGCTTTGCTTCGATTTTCTTTACTTGCGCATCCTGAGCATGGATCCTTGCCGCCACATTTTCAGCCAAAGCTTTCACCAACACCCGGCCCTCTTCATCCATATATGGCTGGCAAGCTTCACTGGGTTTCCACTTCGCACTGAACTCACTTCCATCATTTTTTCGAACGTGGGCCAGTACTTCAAAAAAGGGTTTAGACACAAAATTGTCGATTTCCATGTCACGCCTCACAACCAACCCAAGAACAGGCGTTTGTACCCTGCCAACCGAGAGCACGCCTTGAAAACCCGCTTTTTGTCCTACCAAGGTATAAGCTCTTGTCAGGTTCATACCATACAGCCAATCTGCCCGCGCTCTGGCTAAAGCAGACACACTTAAAGGGACGAATTCCTGATTAGCACGCATTTGATTTAACGCTTTTTTTACCGCCGATGGGTTTAAGTCGCTGATCAGAAGTCGCTGAGTCGACTGTTTTTTACGCTCGGATAACTTCGCCTCCTGCAGCACCTCATCAACGAGTAACTGACCTTCTCTATCTGGATCGCCCGCATGGACCAGGCTGTCAGCCTGTTTGACAAGCTTTTTCACAATACTCAGTTGTTTTTTGGTTTTGGGCTTTGCCTTGAACTGCCAATGTTCCGGTACAATGGGCAAATGCGCCATTTGCCATTTCTTATATTTTGGATCATAGTCCTCAGGCGCGGCTTGTTCTAACAAATGACCGATACACCAGGTAACACAGTCTCCGTTGGCTACCTCAATATAACCATCGTGCTTTTTATGTGGCTTAGGCAAAACGTCTGCAATGGCTCTACCCAGAGAAGGTTTTTCGGCAATATAAAGTTTCATTCTTTAAAATAACTGTATGTATTTACAGTTATGATAGTCAACTCTGACAGCAATTGCCAGAGCTGACTCAATCGGACAAAGAGATTGAGGAGGGACTTAAGTTTTCAGTAAGTTTAACTGCTTGTGTTTTTGTTCCACTATATAAGTCATTGCACTCGCCGCCTGCTCTACCTCATCCGCGAAACCAGACAACTCAGCCGCCGCATCAGAAATACCCGTCGTGTTAGTGCTGATTTCCTCAGTCACCATACTTTGCTCTTCTGCTGCCGTCGCGATTTGTGTTACTTCATTCGAAATGCTGCTTAACTCTCCCACTAAACTACTCATCAGCTCAGCGGATTCCTGGCAGTACGAAACCGCCAGCTCACCTTGGCTGACCGTTCTTTCAATGATCTGCTCTGAGCCGGTCACTTCGCCCTGAAGGTTGTCGATCAGCTTGCTGATGTCATCAGTTGAAGCTTGTGTTTTTGAGGCCAGCGCCCTGACTTCGTCAGCAACCACAGCAAAGCCCCGGCCTTGCTCTCCAGCTCGAGCCGCTTCTATCGCAGCATTAAGTGCCAGTAGATTCGTTTGCTCAGCAATGGCTCGGATCACATCCAGAATTTTGGAGATATCACCGCTGCGCTCAGAGACTTTACCGAATGCATTTTTGGCGTCTAAAACCTGCTCGGCAATTTCCTGCACGGTCTCTGTCGTTCTGACAATACTGCGCTCACTACTCTGGACCGTTTCAACAGCATGATTTGTACTCAAAGCCGCTTTTTCTGATGCCCTGGCCACTTCTGTCGCCGTTGCACTTAACTCGTTGATGGCAGTAACGACACTGTCTATTTCAAGATGCTGATTCGATACCTTGTTTTTAATATTGATCGCGGCTTCTGTGGTTTTATGTGATTGAGTATATGATTCCTCGGCTAACTCTTTGAGGTCAATAATCATACTTCTTAGTTTTTCAGTGAAGCGATTAAAACCATGTGCAAGGGATATCAGCTCAGCATGATGACTTACCTCAAGCTTATGAGTCAGATCACCCTCGCTGGAAGCCAGACTCTCAACCCGTTCCTCAATATAAGTTAATGGTCCAACAATGGTATTAATCAATACCAGCGCCAAACCCAAGGCAACTGCCGCAACCAGAGTTCCTAACAACAGCATCCAGCGCCCTAATGAATTAGTCGACGCTTCAATCTGTTGTTCTATTTGGGTTACTGAGGCCAATGCAACATCCCTGGGCAATTCAATCACCAAAGACCAGGTTGTATTAGCGAGCTCAATTTCAATAGGCACCGCAATAGCAAGCATATCATCCATCTCACTAAACCCGCCCTCCTGATGTAAATTCAGCAGTTTATCTGCCACATCTGAGCTAATGGATTCTTTCAAGGGCCTGGCAAGTTTATCATAATGACTGGCACCCACTACCAAGCCTAAACTACTGAGTAAAGTCACTTTCGCCTGGCCTTGGTAAAGAGAGCCAGACAACTCGTCTACTAACTGCTGAAAAACGGGTAAATTTACATCCACGCCAACCAACCCCTGAAAACGCCCATTGATGTCCACTGGCACCGTTAATGACGTCATCAGCATTTTATTGCCTGGAGAAATTTCGTACAGGTAGGGTTCCATAATACAGGGGGCAACACTGTCGCGTGCACACAGATACCATTCAGCCTCCCGCAAACCAAATTCGTTACGCTTATCTAAGTACTTGTCAGCTGCTGACTCGATCTGGTGTTGAGTAATACCACTTGAGTCACGCGTGAAATATAACTCAAGGGTCCCCGCTCCCGGGGCCGAGTGACTCGCGCCGGATTTATGAGCCTGGTCTTGCTGGTCATAGCCGTTTGGCTCAAACTGAGCATACATAGAAGATACAAATTGATTTTGTTTTAATGCACCTGCTACCAGATCCTGTACCTGGGTACGTTCGAGCGGGTCCTGGACAGAAGTTTCTTTCAATGCTCCAGCCAGAGTATAAGGTACCCGATATGCCGAGTTTATAAATGCGGCAACCTGCTGCGCATAGTATTGCCCCTGTGCAGTTAAGCCCGTTCTAATCTCTTGGTATGCCAGCTCTCGTAGCTGTTCGCTTTGTACTTTGTTTTCTTTTTGCAGGTTCATCCACATGGTTGATACCAACAAAGCAACAAGGGCTGTAACCAAAGTAATCACAAACAGGATAAGCTTTTTCTTGATGGACATATGCTGCATATAAAACACTCACAAACGGTTGTTTATTCGGGTAACTTTAGCAAAAGTTACGCTCTCTTGCGTATTCTAAAATGACAGCTTTAAGTAATTATGACTACACTATTCCGATATTTTTTTTACGCCAAATATGATTGGTGCATTATTTGTACACTTGCCAGGGCTATATCGATGTGATGGAAAAAACGGTAGCTCAGTGGTTTCTATTGAATGGATATACAAAGAGACGAGCCGCTGCTTAAACGCAACAGCGGCTCATATTAGAAGGTGGCTTAGTCTTCCTCGATATTATCTTTACCACGAGTCGACTCAATACTATCTAACCTATGGTGGATAGCTGATTTAATTAACATGTAGCCACTGATAGGGGCGGTAATAAGTAAGAACATTGAGATGAGTATCTCTTTCACACTTACACCTTCACCGTAAAACCCATAGTAGGCCATAGCAGCAAATAGCAGACACGCCATACCCAGTGTGGTTGCTTTTGTTGGGCCATGCAAACGCATAAAGAAATCGGGCATTTTTACCAAACCAATCGACCCTACCAATATCAGGCTACCGCCTAACAATAATAGTAATGAAATAACCCATTCCATCATTCGGTGCTCCTATTCAATGATATCGCCGCGCAGCAAATATTTGCAAACAGCCACTGTACTCACAAAGCCAAGCAAGGCTATCAACAACGCCGCCTCAAAATACAGCGACGTGCCCATGTTCATGCCGTAAAGCACTATCAAGGCGATGGTATTGATGTACATGGTATCCAAAGCGAGTATACGATCTGGAATGGAAGGCCCAACGACCAGTCGCCACAAATTTAGTAACAAAGACACACCGATCATCGCAAAGACAATCAAAATCACCGTCTCTAACATGCAAAGATCTCCTTAATAGGTTTTTCATAACGCGTTTTAATCGTGTCGATCAACTCCGCTTCGTCGTCTAGGTCAAGCACATGGATCAACAAATAACGTTGTTGCGGTTCAGCATCTTCCGCCATATCTTCAGGCCAAGGATAGACCTCTGCACTCACAGTACCAGGTGTAAGAGACACCGTGCTGGCCAAAATAGTAATCGGCATCGACTGTGCTAAATCAATCGGCACTTTGACAAACCCGGGTTTCAGCTTTCGGGTTGGCCCCAGGATTTTAATGGCTACTTCGATATTTGCCATTAAGATGTCATACAATACCAGCAACAAGTATTGCAGTGCCTTACCCGGTTTCAGTACCAAAGGCTGTTTAGTACGAAATGGAAATGTAGCAAGCGGAATTGCAACAGCCAGGATGGCCCCCAAGATCAAATGTCCCGGTGCAACCGTGTTATTGAGCAATAGCCACACGATAAATAACATCAGGCTGCGGAACGGCGTTGGCAACCATCTATATTTTGCTTCCAAACGCATTTAGTGTACTCCTCCCAACACGTCTTGCAGTAACCCGGTGAAATCATGTAACTCCTGAGCTGCCAGCAGCGCATATTCACTCAATGGGCCTGCAAAAATCACCATTAACGGTGTGCACAATACCAGTAGCATTACAGCACACACTTGCGCCGGATGCGCCCGTTCCTGTTCGCTATCACCTTTGCCCGTCTGATGCCAAAACACGGTGCTGCCCGCTTTTGAAACCGACACCAGAATCGCCAGGCTTGCTACCAGATAAACTAACCAAAACCAGTTCCCATAAGGTGTATCCAGCGTTGATCTCAGGATCCAAACCTTACCTACAAACCCGGATAGAGGCGGCATACCAATCACGGCGACCGCAGCAACCAAGAATGCACCGCCAAGCAATAACGGCTGAGAAACCGGGCGACCTGCAGTGATCCTGTCAGCTACCTTACCTCTTTGGCGGGCAATTAAGTCTGCTAGCAGGAACAGTGCTGCACTGACCAAAGTCGAATGCACCAGGTAATAAATCGCTGCCGCACTACTTTGCACAGTTTGTACGGCGACCAGTGCCACCAAAGTACCAACAGATACAACCACCAAGTTGGCCACCATTTTTCTTAAATCCTGGCTCGCCAATACCCCTATCGCCCCCATCACAATCGTCGCAATCGCCAGCCACCAAAGCCAGTTTTGCGCCATATGGCTCAGTTCACCGGCTTCTTCGCCAAAAATCAGCGTGTACACACGCATCATAGAGTACACGCCCACTTTGGTCATAATAGCGAACAATGCCGCCACCACAGGCATCGCCGTAGAATAGGTGTTAGGTAGCCACAGATGAAGAGGAAGTAACGCACCTTTAAGCGCAAATACGACCAACAACAACAGCCCACCAATCTTGGCCAGATAAACATCGTCACCTTGCAGCTGTGTCACTTTTTGCGCCATATCTGCCATGTTTAATGTACCCAGCGTACCGTACAGGATCCCAAGCGCTATCAGGAAAACTGAAGAACCGACCAGATTCAGGATCACATACTGCAAAGCAGCACGCGTATTACGCTTATCACCACCGTGCATCAGCAAAGAATATGACGCGATCAACAGGACTTCAAAGAAGACGAACAGGTTAAACGCATCCCCTGTCAAAAACGCTCCATTGACCCCCAAAACCAGGAAATGAAGAAGCGGGTGGAAAAAGCTGCCACGTTCATCGTCACCAGCGCAGCTATATAAGCCACATACCAGACCCAGAAAAGATGTCAAAGTAACCAGTAATGCGGACAGAGGATCGGCAATCAGGACAATACCAAATGGCGCAGACCAGTTACCAATCGCATAGACTGAAGTACCATGCTCGCGAGTCATCAACAGCAAAATTACCGATGCCACTGTTGTGAGCGCCCCCATACCGACAGACACAATACGCCGTGCTCTGAGGTTCTTACCACATGGCGGCATCAACATAAAGATAGCAGCCAGCATAGGTAATAATACTGGCAAGGAAGTTAAATGCTGCATCATGCTTTGCCTTGCTCCTTACGCTGAGAACCACTGTTGCGTGTAGCCGTATTTGCTTCGATACCATTTACATGGTCATTTCCTAAGTCTGCACGGCCTCTAATAGCCAGAATGACCACAAATGCCGTCATCGCAAACCCGATTACTATCGCAGTTAACACCAATGCCTGGGGCAGAGGATCAGCATAACCGTCGCTATAACCTAACACTGCAGCTTTGTTCATGGTCAACCGACCCGAGGCAAACAAAAACAAGTTTACCGCGTAAGACAACATAGTTAGACCCAGCACCACGGGAAACGTCCGGGCACGTAAAATCAGGAACACTCCGCAGGCCACTAACAGGCCCACGCAGGATGAATACAATAGCTCCATTAAATATTTACCTCTTCTTTAGGTGCATTGGCTGTCAACTTACCCAGACTTGCCAGGATCATCAACGTCGCGCCAACAACCGTAATATACACACCCAAGTCAAATACCAATGCACTGGCAAGCTCTATCTCACCAATCACCGGTATATCAAAGTAATCAAACCAACTGGTCAGGAATGGACGGTCAAATGCCCAGCTACCCAAGCCTGAAATCATCGCAATAGCAATACCTGACGCAATGATCTTCCGATAGTTGAGCGTAAAGCGCTCCGAGATCCAGTTAGACCCATGCGCAATGTACTGCAATATAAATGCGATGGCTGTAACCAAGCCAGCAATGAAACCACCACCAGGTAAGTTATGACCGCGCAGGAAGATATAAACCGACACCATTAACGCCAGAGGCAGCAGGCTTTGAGAAATAGACGCCAACAAAATTGGGTAACGTTCGCGTGCCCATGGACGGCCTTCTGAATCGCTGCCCGGCATAAACAGCGGCAGGTTTATTAGCAATTTATAAATTCCCAGGGCAGCAATACCTAATACGATAATCTCGCCTAAGGTATCAAAGCCACGGAAGTCGACCAGGATAACATTTACCACGTTGGTACCACCACCACCAGTCTTCGCGTTTGCGAGGAAGAAATCTGAAATCGAGCTCAAAGGACGTGTGATCAGGGCATAACAAATACTACCCACAATCACGCCAATCGCAGAGGCAATGCCCAAATCGCGTAACACGCGCACAGAGCTGCTTTCTTTGGGCGTTTTTTGTGGCAGGAAGAACAGTGCAAGCATCAGCAGAATGATAGTGACCACTTCAACCGTCAACTGCGTCAGCGCCAGATCCGGTGCTGAGAAGCGTGTAAACGCAACGGCAACCATTAGACCCACAACCGAAATCATCAACAAGGCAACCATCCGAGTGCGATGCCAGATCACAGTACCAATTGCACCTATCATCAACAAGCCCGCACCAATGGCATTATGCACATCAATGGGGGTTGGTTTGCTTTCACCAACTAACTGGCTCATTTCAAACAGCGGCCAACCAGCGCTCAACAGCACCACCATCAACATCAACATTAAATAACGTTGCAAAGAGCCATTTTCTATCGCATCAATACGGGCTCGACTCCAGCCAACCACTTTAGACATGGTATGTTCAAAGCCTTTTTTGGCATTAATAGGCGGCAACGATGCCTGGAATGCAAACAAATAACGACGCTGAGTATAGATTAGCAAACCACCGCACACGGCTATTCCGCTCATCAGCAGAGGTAAATTAAAACCATGCCAGATAGCAATCTTAAATTGCGGCGGATCGCCACCTAATACAGATGCAGAAGCAACATTTAGGATATCACTGACGATAAAGCCCGGGAACATGCCCACAATCAGACAGAGTGCAACCAGAACCTCGATCGGCACACGCATATAACGCGGTGCTTCATGAGGCTCTTTCGGTAAGTCAACGGGTTCACCATTGAAAAACACGTCATGGATAAAGCGAGCCGAATATGCCACTGAAAAGGCACCCGCAATCGTTGCCAGAATTGGGATCAACCAGGACATTGAACCGAGCAATTGCTGATGCAAAGTTTCTGCGAAGAACATTTCTTTTGACAAGAAACCGTTCAATAACGGGACCCCTGCCATTGCCGCCGCCGCGACCATTGCCAGAGTCGCGGTGTAAGGCATAAATCGCCACATGCCATTAAGCTTACGCATATCTCGCGTACCAGTTTCATGATCTATGATACCCGTTGCCATAAACAGTGAAGCTTTAAAGGTTGCATGGTTAATGATATGGAATATGGCGGCGACGGTGGCCAACTCGGTATCCAATCCCAATAGCAGTGTGATTAAACCTAAATGACTGATCGTTGAAAATGCCAATAGTCCTTTTAGATCATGCTTAAACAGCGCGATATATGCGCCAACCAGTAAAGTTGCAAGACCCGTGAGACCAACCAGAATAAACCAAATTTCAGTGCCTGCCAGCGCAGGATAGAAACGTGCCAGCAAGAAGATACCCGCTTTCACCATAGTCGCCGAGTGTAAGTAAGAACTTACTGGTGTAGGTGCTGCCATGGCATGAGGCAACCAGAAATGAAATGGGAACTGCGCAGATTTAGTAAATGCGCCGAGTAATACCAAAACGAGCGCCAGCTCATATAAATCGTGTGCCTGGATAAGCTCACGGCTCGCTAAGATAATATCCAAGTCGTAGCTGCCAACAATGTCACCCAGCAGCAATAAGCCAGCCAGCAGCGCCAAACCGCCACCGCCAGTTATCGCCAGAGCCATTTTGGCGCCTTTTCGGGCTTCAGACTTGTGCCACCAATAACTTATCAACAAAAATGAGCTGATACTGGTCAATTCCCAGAACAGCCATAATTGCAGTACGTTGTTCGACATTACGATGCCCAGCATCGCCGTCATAAACAGCATTAAGTAAGCATAGAGCTTAGGCATGGAGTCGTTGCTACTTAAATAGTAACGCGCATAGAAGATCACCAAAATGCCGATGCCCAGGATCAGGAACACGAACAACAAAGACAAACCATCTAAGCGGAATGAGAGTTCTAAGCCCAACAACGGGATCCACTCTATGGTGGTCCGCAGCTGTTCATTGGCAAACACGCCGGGTGCCATGTAGCACGCCAGCGCAAGTGCAATTCCGGGCGCAAGTAAAGTTACCGCAGTCGATTGATTGCGGGATAGTTTACCTGTTAATGATGAGAGTAAACTGCCTAATAAGGATAGCAAGGGTATCCAAAGCAATGTCATAAAGAAAACCTTTTATCTTCAATAACCGTAAATAAACGGAACAGCGCGCAGTGTGTAGCAAGTGTTATGCATAGACTATCTGATTTATTTTGCGCACGTTTTTATCACACATAACGCTTACCAGTTATACTTGATTAGTATTTGAGTTGTCTAGACTTTCGCGCTCTATACGCTGCCATTTTAGCCAACATTTACAAACAATTCAGATTAAATTCATAAATAAACTGGGCTTTTAACCCTTGGCAGCTAATTTAACCTGAATAAATCGCTGAAAGTCTGTGGGTTTATCGCGCTGTTGCTGAAATGCCAATAACCAGAGTTCCTTATATCGTGTAGACAAGGCCAGACTCTGATATTGCATGTTAGACATAGCCTGCTGGGGCTTAAAGGCAGATAACAGCCCGGCCTCACAGCTCTGGCTGGGATACCACCCCTTAGGCGGTGTAGTGCCAACATATAAGTTAGGTGCTTTATACCCCGGGGTTGCACATAACCATTGTGCTTTCGCCTCTCCAATCGCATATTCATCCTCAAAGCCACTGAAGTGCATCAGCTCATGGATAAACACGGCATAATCGCTGTTTAAGTTTAATGTCATCACGCCACGACTGACATTCGCATCGCCATGTTTTGTCATCAGTACAAGATGATCGGCAGATGACCAGTACTCGCTGCCGGGCAATGCAGCAAGATCGCAATAAGCAAACTTTTGTGCCTTGAGATGGCATTGTAAGTCAGAACCCATATATACGGGCTCTGCAAAACAATAGCTGCCCGAATGGGGTAAAGGAGCAGCAAGGTATTGCGCTTTCAACCGTTGCAACTTCTTAAGGCCCAGCCAGGAATCACTCAACATGGCCACCCGACGTATGCACTTTGCATCATCCCAATGAAGCTCATTCACCGTTCTGATAGTCAATTGCTGTAAATCATCTGATGCCAGCATGCTGGCAGAAGCGCCCTGCATAACCTGTGATAGCGTAAAATAAGGTTGCGGCAGTACGAATTGTGATGCTAACTGATTAACCTCAGACACTGCTTGCGCCGTTGTTAGTGACTTCAGTAAACGCAGATGTGCTTGCGCGGAGGTGGCCTCCCAATGCGCACTGGCAAGCAGGAGCGCCGTATCTAAGTGACCTTGTTCAACCAGTCGGATAGCCCATTCAAAAGCCGCCGAGGGCTCATCCAGCTTGCGTAGCGTCAGTACCGTGTCGTCAGACAGCTCAGGTAACAGCAGACCTGCTCGTCGGACATCAAGGAAAAAGCTCTGTGGACTGCGCTTAAGCAAAGAAAGCTGTGCCTGACGCGCGTTGGGAGAGTTAAAATGCCAGGGATTAAAGGCGCTGCCCGCTATGAGTGTGCTACAGACCAGTAACACCACATAGCGAAGCATCAAGGCAGACATACTATCAGCCTACATCCGCCCGGTTCATTTCATCGGCGATAAGTTGCAATTCAAGACGGGCGTATTTATGTTCTACAAATTCGTAAACATTAGTTGCAAGGGCCAGTTTGAAATATTCAATGGCTTTTCCTGTTTTTCCCTCAGCCTGATAACGCTTAGCCAGATAAAAGTAGGCCTCACACAAGCGTTCTGCAAACTCCTGTTGCGACTTAACGCCATCTCCCACTTGCGCGAGAAAGGCTTGCTGAGATAGCTCATTCAAATAAAGCTGGACCAATTGCGTTGCCCATTCATCATTATTCAAAGCCTGGCTGTGCTGCTTCAGGGCTGCTTTTGCTGCAACCGGGTCCACTTTAGATTCTGCAAGATAAAGCCACATCAGCCGGTATGGGTCCTGAGGCGAACGTGCTAAGAAGGTTTCAAAGTCGCTGACAGCCAGTGCCGGGCGTTCACCGTAATACAGCGCGATACCCCGATTTAAATAAGCGTACTCATGATCCGTGTTCAGCTCCAGTACTGCATCAAACATCTCGTAAGCGGTTCCATACTCCTGGCGCAGTGTGTGGTGTATGCCCAAAAAATTGTATACTTCTGCTAAATCTGGCTTTAACTTAACTGCACGATTAAAGTCGATACGTGCCAGCGTGGATAATCCCAGACTGTCATATAGCATGCCACGGTTATAAAACAACTGCGCTTGTTGCTCATTATCCAGTGTTTTGTTTTGCAACAGTTCACTGTACCTGGCGATGGCAATTTCATTACGAAAATTAGCAGCCAGTGGCACGGCAAAAGGTACCGTCACGTTGGGCATATCCGCCGCCTGCTGAGTTGACTGACACCCGAGTAAGCTCAGACATAGCAAAGGTAATAATAACAGTCTCAATCTATTTCCCCTTTTGGGCATGTTGCGAATTTCTGATCCGCTTGTCGCTACTACTGTCGAGCAAATATTAAAGCATAAAAAAAGGGGCCATTCAGCCCCTTTCATCGAAACTCATTGTTTCTTTGTCAGATATTACTCAGCAGCAGGTGCCGCATCTGACTCTAATGCTTCTTTAATGCTCAGACGCACACGACCCTGGCGGTCTACTTCAAGTACTTTTACTTTCACTTCCTGTCCAACAGACAAGTGATCAGCTACGTTGTTTACGCGCTCTTTGCTGATCTGTGAAATGTGTACCAGGCCATCTTTACCAGGCAGTACGTTTACGAATGCACCAAAATCTACGATACGGTTTACTTTACCGGTGTAGATAGTACCTACTTCCAACTCAGCCGTAAGCGCTTCGATGCGAGCAATCGCTTCTTTAGCACTGTTGCCGTTAGTTGCAGCAATCTTAATGGTACCATCGTCTTCGATTTCGATGGTTGTATCCGTTTCTTCAGTTAGCTGACGGATCACCGCGCCACCTTTACCGATTACGTCAGCAATCTTCTTCGGTGGAATGTTCATGGTGTAGATACGTGGTGCGAACTCAGACAGGTCCTGAGATGGGCTGGCGATTGCCTGGTCCATCACGCTCAGGATATGCAGACGTGCTGCTTTTGCCTGACGCAGTGCGATCTGCATGATTTCTTTTGTGATACCTTCAATCTTGATATCCATCTGAAGTGCAGTTACACCCGCGCTGTTACCCGCTACTTTAAAGTCCATATCACCCAGGTGGTCTTCGTCACCCAGGATGTCAGATAGAACAACAAAGTCTTCGCCTTCTTTAACCAGACCCATCGCGATACCCGCAACAGATGACTTGATTGGTACACCCGCATCCATCAGAGCCAGTGATGTACCACATACAGACGCCATTGAGGATGAACCGTTTGATTCAGTGATCTCAGAAACCACACGCACAGAGTACGGGAATTCTTCAAGCGTTGGCATAACCGCTTGTACACCACGCTTGGCCAGGTTACCGTGACCAATTTCACGACGCTTAGGCGAACCGATGAAACCTGTCTCACCTACACAGAATGGAGGGAAGTTGTAGTGCAGCATGAAGTGATGCTTCTGCGTGCCAATCAGGTTGTCCATCATTTGTGAATCGCGTTCTGTACCTAAGGTAGCAGTAACCAAAGCCTGCGTTTCACCACGCGTGAAGATTGCAGAACCGTGTGTACGTGGTAATACGCCCGTCATCACGTCAAGCGCACGAACCATGTCTGGTTCACGACCATCGATACGTTTTTCACCTGCAATGATACGGCCACGTACGATTTTCTTTTCAAGTGAACTAAACAGCTTAGATACTTCCTGCTCGTCCAGCGCTTCGTCTTCAGCCAGCTCAGCGGTCAGCTTCTCGACAACTTCTGCTTTTGCTTCGCTTAGTGCGTCTTTACGTGCCACTTTATCAGTGATGCGGTAAGCGTCACCCACTTTTTGCTCAGCGATTGCTGCGATTTTGTCAGACAGCTCAACGTTTTTCTCTGGTGCAACCCAGTCCCAAGCCGGCTTGCCTGCTTCTGCAGCAAACTCGTTCACAGCCTGGATGATAGCCTGTGATTGCTCATGACCATACACAACCGCACCCAGCATTTCTTCTTCAGTCAGAATTTCAGCTTCTGACTCAACCATCAGTACGGCACCTTCGGTACCCGCAACAACCAGGTCAAGTTTACTTTTCTCAAGTTCAGTTACTGACGGGTTCAGCACGTACTGACCATCAGTAAAGCCAACGCGAACGGCGCCGATTGGACCATTGAACGGCACGCCAGAAATCGCTAGCGCCGCAGAAGTACCAATCATAGCAACCATGTCTGGTTGAATTTCAGGGTTTGAAGAAACCACTGTCGCGATAACTTGTACTTCGTTTACAAAGCCGTCCGGGAATAAAGGACGGATTGGACGGTCAATCAGACGTGCGATCAGTGTTTCATTGTCTGAAGGACGACCTTCACGCTTCAGGAAGCCACCAGGGATACGGCCTGCCGCATACATTTTTTCCTGATAGTTAACTGTCAGAGGGAAAAAGTCCTGACCAGGTGCAGCTTCACGCTTACCTACAACAGTGACAAGTACAGAGGTGTCGCCAATGCTGGCCAAAACGGCACCATCAGCCTGGCGCGCAATGGCACCAGTTTCTAGGGTTACTGTGTGTTGACCCAGTTGGAATTCTTTAATAATTGCTTGCACAAATATCTTCCTTACAAAAATAACATATAAGCGCCAACAACGACCAATTACAGTCTTAAGAGGACTAAAGAGACTATTAACCATTTGATAAAAAAGATTAAACCAAACAGAGCTAGATGATCCGCTTAAGCACTACAATTGGCTGCAGACTTGACGCTGAACCCCCAGAATGGCGGCTCGGGCATAAGTATACTGAGTATATACCCACAAAAAAAGGGGCGATTTAGCCCCTTTTTTCTTATCGGATAAAAATCCGACAAATAATCAAATTCTTAGCGACGTAGGCCAAGCTCTTTGATTAGTGCAGAGTAACGCTCTACGCTCTTACCTTTAAGGTAGTCAAGCAGGTTACGACGCTGGCTTACTTTACGTAGCAGACCACGACGTGAGTGGAAGTCATGCTTGTGGTTAGCGAAGTGACCTTGTAGCTTGTTGATATCAGCAGTTAACAGTGCAACCTGAACTTCAGGAGAACCAGTGTCGCCTTCTGCGCGTGCGAATTTTGCTACGATTTCTGCTTTTTCTTGATTGCTTAGTGACATAATAAACTCCAATTGTTTAAGTAATGCTTCAGCCGATCACTAATTCAGCCAAAGCGACAAAGCGGGCGGCATTGTATCAGCAATTACCCCCGCTGACAAAAAATTTTATTGTGCGCTGGATAGCGCCCGCTTGGCCTTCAGGTGCCCGTGCTGATTGCGCTCGCCAATCCCGACAAAACGACCATCAGCCACCACTTTCAACACACCCTCAGGCAGCTCACCGACGACCACAGTCTGACCATGACTAAATGCCACGCCCTGCTCTGCACTGATCTCAACTGCCGGTAAATCCACCAACGCCGTATCCATTGGGAGCAACAGTGCATCAATGTATGTCGAAGGCGGTAGATCTTCCGCTTTCGCCTGCTGGAGTTTTTCTTCCAGCTCTTCAAGCGTGATCATTTTATCACTGGGATAATGACCCACTTCAGAGCGATGTAACATAATGACATGCGCACCACAGCCCAGCTTCTCACCCAGGTCGTCGACTATGGTGCGGATGTAAGTCCCTTTCGAGACGTGCACCGTCATCTGGATCTCTTGCGCCTGCTCGTCATATTCATCCAAAGTGATCGAATAAACGTTGATCTTACGACACTTACGCGGCACTTCGATGCCCTCACGGGCATACTTGTACAAGGGCTGACCCTGATACTTTAGCGCGGAATACATCGACGGATACTGATCAGACTCCCCAAGGAAACTTGCAACATCTTGCTCCAGTTGCGTTCGGGTGATCTGTACAGGGCGTGTTTCAACCACTTCACCATCGGAGTCTGAAGTTGTTGTACGCTCGCCTAACTTGGCACGTACGACGTAAGTTTTGTCGGTATCCAGCAGAAACTGCGTAAACTTAGTTGCTTCACCAAAGCAGATTGGCAGCATGCCCGTTGCCAACGGATCCAATGCGCCCGTGTGGCCGGCTTTTTGCGCAAAGTAAATACCTTTGGCTTGTTGCAGCGCTTTATTCGAGGAGATCCCCTGAGGCTTATTAAGCAGCACTATCCCATCTATCGGACGGCCTTTACTACGACGTGCCATTAGGCTTCTCCGTCGTCGCTTTTGGTATCTGGCAGCTCTTCGTCACCACGCTTTTCATTGTCTTTGCGGATCACTTCATCAACCAGATTAGAAATACGCATCCCTTCCATCAGGGAGTTATCGAGAACAAAACGCAGTTCAGGCATGATCCGCGCGCGGATCCGTTTGCCCAGCAAAGACCGGATATAGCCTGTCGCTTCATTCAGAATCGACAGGTTTTCTTTGGTTTTGTCATCATCACCACCAAGGACAGTGACAAAGACCTTGGCGTAAGACAGATCGCGTGATACTTCTACAGCCGATACAGTGACCATGCCTAAGCGCGGATCTTTAATTTCGCGCTGCAAAATCACGGCAATTTCTTTCTGGATCTGTTGTGCAACACGATCAGTACGAGAAAATTCTCTCATTTTCACCACTTCAATTTAATCATTAAAACGGGCAATGCATACAATCGCCCACTAGAGGAAACACAAACACAAATGGGGGCTAACGCCCCCATTTCAAGGTTGAACCCCGACTGACTTACAACGAACGTTGTACTTCAACGGTTTCGAATACCTCGATTTGGTCACCGACCTTAACGTCATTATAGTTCTTAACGCCGATACCACACTCCATGCCGTTACGAACTTCTGCCACGTCATCTTTGAAGCGACGCAGTGATTCAAGTTCACCTTCGTAAATAACAACATTGTCACGCAGTACGCGGATAGGTGCGCTACGTTTAACCACACCTTCAGTAACCATACAACCTGCAACCGAACCAATCTTAGGCGACTTAAACACGTCACGTACTTCAGCCAAACCAATGATCTCTTGCTTGAACTCAGGTGCCAGCATACCTGACATAGCCTGCTTCACTTCTTCGATCAGGTCGTAGATTACGCTGTAGTAACGCAGATCCAGGTTCTCAGCTTCAATCACTTTACGTGCAGATGCATCAGCACGGACGTTAAAGCCAACAATGATTGCATTAGAAGCCGCAGCCAGAGTTGCGTCAGTTTCAGTGATACCACCTACGCCGCTACCAACGATCTTCACTTTAACTTCGTCAGTAGACAGTTTAACCAAAGAGTCAGAGATGGCTTCGATTGAACCCTGTACGTCAGCTTTCAGTACTACGTTCACTTCTGACACATCGCCTTCAGTCATGTTCGTGAACATGTTTTCAAGCTTCGCTTTTTGCTGACGCGCCAGTTTCACATCGCGGAATTTACCCTGACGATATAATGCAACTTCACGTGCTTTACGCTCGTCTTTAACAACAGTTGCTTCGTCACCCGCAGCTGGTACACCTGACATACCCAGGATCTCAACCGGAATTGAAGGACCGGCAGTCGTAATATCTTTACCGTTTTCGTCCTTCATTGCACGAACACGGCCATATTCCAGACCACACAGTACGATATCACCCTGGTTAAGTTCACCTGACTGAACCAGTACAGTGGCAACCGGACCACGACCTTTATCAAGGCGAGATTCGATAACCACACCTGATGCCATGCCTTTGTGCGCCGCTTTCAGCTCAAGCAGTTCAGACTGCATCAGGATAGCTTCTAGCAGGTCATCGATACCCAGACCGGTTTTCGCAGAGATATGAACAAACTGCGTGTCACCGCCCCACTCTTCAGGAATAACGTCCAGCTGAGCCAGTTCGTTTTTAACGCGATCCGGGTCAATACCTTCTTTATCCATTTTGTTTACAGCGATGATCAGAGGTACTTCTGCCGCTTTCGCGTGTTGTACCGCTTCTTTAGTCTGTGGCATTACACCATCGTCAGCTGCAACAACCAGTACTACGATATCAGTGGCTTTGGCACCACGTGCACGCATTGAGGTAAACGCTGCGTGTCCCGGAGTATCCAGGAAGGTGATCATGCCGCCTTCAGTTTCAACGTGGTATGCACCAATGTGCTGGGTAATACCACCGGCCTCGCCTGCCGCAACCTTCGCTTTACGGATATAGTCCAGCGTTGATGTTTTACCGTGGTCAACGTGACCCATAACAGTAACAACTGGAGCACGTTGCTCAAGCGCTTCACTTTCGTTACGCTCGCTCAGTACTTTTTCTTCCAGCTCGTTTTCTTTAACCAGAACAACCTTGTGACCCATTTCTTCAGCCACAACCTGCGCGGTTTCCTGATCGATGACCTGGTTAATAGTAACCATTTCACCCATCTTCATCATGGTCTTAACGACTTCAACGCCTTTCACCGCCATGCGTGATGCCAGTTCCGCAACAGTGATGGTTTCACTGATACGAACTTCCTGCTTCACTTCACTTACCGGCTTCTTAAAACCATGCTGTAGTGAGGTAGGCGCTTTTAGCTTGCCTTTTTTACCCTTACCACGCGCTGGCTGAGCCACTTTTTCAGCTGGCTTTTTCTTCTTCTTACGACGCGCACTTTTTTCTTCCTGTGCATCTGACTCGTCTTCTGCTTCACGCGCATAAGTCGACGTCGTAAGGTGGTGATCTGCAGAAGCTTCGCGACGTGCACGCTCTTCTTCTTCAGCTTTCCAGCGGGCTTCATTCTCTTCGGCTAAACGCTTTGCTTCTTCAGCTTTACGCTTGGCTTCTTCTTCTGCTTTCTGTAGGGCAGCTGCTTCTGCTTCTTTGCGCAGACGCTCTGCTTCTAGTTTCTCTTTCTCTTGTTGGGCGCTATCCACTTCTTCACTCTGCTGTTCTTTCGCTTGACGTTCAGCTTGCGCTGCTCGTTTTGCCTCATCTTTAGCCTTGCGCTCAGCTTCCTCTTTTGCCTTACGCTCAGCTTCCTCTTGTGCCTTACGCTCGGCTTCTTCTTTGGCCTTTTGCTCAGCTTCTTGCTGAGCCTTCAACTCTGCTTCTTTGCGCGCAGCTTCCTCTGCAGCGAGTCTTTCCTGCTCTTTTTGCTGCTCGATTGCGCTCTTTTTAACGTAAGTGCGCTTTTTACGTACCTCGACCTGAACGGATTTTGCTTTGCCATGAGAGCCAGTCACGCTTAACGTGCTCTTGCTCTTACGTTGCAAAGTCATACGCTCCGGTCCATCAGAACCGGTACCGCCATGCTGCTTACTTAAATGGTCAAGCAATTGTGCTTTCTCGTTTTCAGTAACATGGTCGCCAGTGGCTTTGGTGATCCCTGCATCTGCCAACTGCTGGAGTAATTTATCAACAGTTGTACCAATGTTTTCGGCTAGTTTCTCTATGCTCACTTCTGCCATATTATGCGTTACCTCCCGTTAATAAACTACTATTGCTCACTAAACCAGCAAATATTACGTGCGGCCATGATAAAGTCGCCCGCCTGTTGCTCAGATAATTCAGTGATTTCGACTAATTCGTCAATGCCTTGCTCAGCCAGGTCTTCCAACGTGATTACCCCTTTGCTGGCCATTACGAACGCCAGGTGGCGATCCAGACCTTCCAGGTTTAATAAATCGTCAGCGGGTTCTGCCCCTTCAAGACTTTCTTCGTCGCGTAGCGCTTTGGTAGTCAACGCATCTTTTGCACGCTTACGCAGCTCTTCAACTGTGTCTTCGTCCAAACCATTAATTTCCAGGAACTCAGCTACAGGAACGTAGGCCACTTCTTCAAGTGTTGAGAATCCTTCGTTAATCAACAAGGTTGCGAAATCGTCGTCGATGTCCAATGCTTCAGTGAACAGATTAATCAGTTTGTCAGATTCTTCCGCGCTCTTGCGCTCCATGTCTTCCACTGTCATCACGTTCAATTCCCAGCCAGTCAGCTGGCTGGCAAGACGTACGTTCTGACCGTTACGACCAATCGCTTGTGCCAGATTGTCGGCTTCTACTGCAATTTCCATGGTACGCGTATCTTCATCCATGACGATAGATGCCACTTCTGCAGGCGCCATGGCGTTGATCACGAATTGAGCCGGGTTGTCATCATACAATACGATATCAACACGTTCGCCACCTAATTCGGTAGATACAGCCTGAACACGTGCACCGCGCATACCCACACACGCGCCGACAGGGTCGATACGTTTGTCATTTGATTTTACCGCAATTTTAGCACGCGATCCCGGATCACGCGCAGCACCTTTGAGCTCGATCATCTCTTCGCCGATTTCTGGCACTTCAATACGGAACAGCTCCATAAGCATTTCGGGCTTAGAGCGTGTTACAAACAGCTGTGCGCCACGTGCTTCTGGTTTAACAGCGTACAGCAGACCACGGACACGGTCACCCGGGCGGAAACTTTCACGCGGTAGCATATCTTCGCGGTAAATCACGGCTTCTGCGTTATTGCCCAGATCCAGTACCACAGTATCGCGTGATGCTTTCTTCACCACACCTGTTACCAGCTCACCTTCCTGATCTTTGTAAGCATCAACAATCAATGCACGCTCAGCTTCACGTACTTTTTGAACGATAACCTGTTTAGCCATCTGCGTTGTGATGCGGTCGAACTGAATTGATTCGATCTGCTCTTCAACAAAGTCACCCAGCTGAATGTCAGGCTCTTCAACCTGCGCTGCTTCAAAAGTGATCTCTGCGTACGGGTTTTCCAATGAGCCATCTTCTTGTGGGTTAACCACCATCCAACGACGGAAAGTGTCATACTCACCCGTTTTACGGTCAATAGATACGCGTACTTCGATCTCACCATCATGTTTCTTTTTGGTGGCCGTCGCTAGTGCGAACTCTAATGCTTCAAAAATCTTTTCTCTTGGGACTGCTTTTTCATTGGAAACAGCTTCTGCAACCAATAATATCTCTTTTGCCATAGTTATTGCCTCGCTTGCCCTTTTTTCCTTCGCACCTAATTTTTAAAATTTTGCGATCATGTTCGCGCGCTCGATGTTGCTGAGCATAAGGTGATGCTCCTGGCCATCGACGGTTAGCGTGATCATATCGCCATTAACTGCAACCAAGTCGCCTTTAAAGTTGCGGCGACCTTCTTGTGGAAGCTTAGTACGCAAACGTACTTCTTCGCCCACTGCCTGCTCGTAATGAGCTTGTTTGAATAATGGTCTGTCTACACCAGGTGAAGACACTTCCAGGTTATATTCATTTGTAATGGGGTCCTCGACATCCAGAATGGCACTGACCTGACGACTCACATCTGCACAATTATCTACATTGATCCCATTTTCATGGTCGATGTAGATGCGCAGTGTCGAATGACGACCGGCTTGCATCACTTCCAGACCGAGCAACTCGAAGCCACAGGCTTCAACAGCCGGCTCTAACATAGTCGTTAATTCTTGCTCGAGTTTTGTCACAAATTACCTCCATACAAACAAAAAAAGGGCCTAAAAGCCCTAATGATTCAGCTGTTTGCTTCTGGGCTGGGCTGAATTGCTTAGCTCCAGATACAACAACGCCCCGAACCAAGCGGGGCGTCACACCAAAAACAAACTGTGTGGCCAGTGGCCGAGCTTGGTTGCGGGCTGTACCAGCCTAAATTAAGCGAATGCTTAAACGCAAAACGCGCATTACAAGGAATGCGCGAACTGTAAGAAACGACAACATTTCTTAAGCTTGGTTGCGGGAGCCGGATTTGAACCGACGACCTTCGGGTTATGAGCCCGACGAGCTACCAGGCTGCTCCATCCCGCGTCAACGTGCAGCCAAGGCTGCATCAACTGGCGTGTATTATAGAGAGAGTTGTATTAATACGCAACCTTAGATAGAGCCTTTAACTAAAATGCCTGATGCTATGGCACAAAAACACCATGCACAACATAACTCGATAAACACCGATCCCCCACACAAATTAGATCGAAAATAATTTACCATTACAACAAAAAGAATCGGGAATAACGAATAAAAACATCGAAATTAACTTATAAAGAACCACTCATTCACAATATTTTACCATTTAGCTTGTTCTTAAAAGTTAAACATCTATACTGGCGGCCCATCGAGTTAATATAAAATGATGGAGAACCAATCATGAAAAAGGCATTTATAGGCGTCTCGATGACAGCGCTAACACTACTATCCTTTAACACCCTCGCGAATAGCTGCGAAGGGTTTGGTCCACAAACCCCGCGTGATATCGATCAGTTACATGGTGAGAACAAACGCGTATTTTCACTCGCACCGCCTGCCAGTGAAATGAACTTATGTAATATCCACTTTCACAAAAACGCAGAGCATAAAGCAAAAGACTTTTCTGTTTTTGCGGGCAATGGCAAGTACGGCGGCTATCAGTGTAATGCCACCAGCAGCCTGACTGAGGCTGAACTACGGGCACCAAAAGGCAAGGTCTGTAAAAATGTAAAACCAGGTGACACCATAGAAGTGCATTGGGTACACAGCTCGTGTGACGTTACCCCCGGAAAAGGCTTAGGTTCTTGTTTAAGTAATGAATGTGCTAACCCGGACCTACGCGTTGAGACTCAGGTTTTCCTCGTTGTAAATGATGAAGATGCGTTAGATTTTAATGACTTAAGCTATGACGGTAACATAGTCAATGGATATCATCAGGCAAAATATATCCCACAGACCACAGGCAAGCCTGTTGAATTCCTGGGCTCAACAACCGGACCAAGCTACAACGACAAGCAATGTTCACCGCTTCAGGTTACCTGGAGTGTCAGACCGGCTTGTGCGAAAGTTGATATCAATAGCCTGGCACAATGGTGTGAAGACAATGTGTTCGAAGAAGATCACGCCCACGGTGTCAGACAACTAGTCACCGATCCGAAACTCCTCGCTCCGATTAAATAAATCCACACAAGCTACCAGTTATACCACAGTATTCATCTGGTAGCTTTTCTGTCGCTCTGGATAGTGCAATATTCAGGATAAAGTTTGCGCTACGGATTAAAGTCTACCTATACTGATAAAACTGGTGTACGCCTGATTGCTTTTTCAGCGTGCTCCATCACAACTTTTACCCAAGTTACTGTAGAGCTTGATGACCTGTCTTGACGGGCCAAGTCGTTGGGTCTGCACAATTGCTTGAGCAAATGGATTCGCTCTAATCGTATGTGGAGCGATTATGAGTATTTCACCTTATCAGTACCAGCTGTTAAACCAATCTTTTACGACTCTGAAGCCCAATTTTCACTGCTTCTGTGTCAGCTTGTATAACAAACTAAAGCAGCATCGGGTTACCATGGCTTTGCCCGAGTCTGAGCGACACATGCTGTCACTTGAATATCGGTTGCATGACTTTATGCAACAATGTCTGGTGCACTTACCCAGACAGCAGGAGTTAACCCGCTTTTTGCGCCAACAAAGTATCCTGATAGCGGCACTTGCCCCCTCGGTAAACGACATCACCACCTTCTGCAATAGTCTACTGGAGACCCTCAAACTCCATTTAGGCGCACAATTTACGTTGGCCGTGCGCAATGCATGGAAACGGGCGCTACATGTGTTTGCCAACATCATCAAGTCGGAGCTTTTTGGTATTTCAAACGTGGTCGAGCTAGCGCATTATCGCAATCAGGCCAGAGCCCGGTTACGCCCCTAGCGTCAGGCTAAACAGCAATAATGACAAGCGCCAGGTAAGACAGTAAACTGAGATCAATTGGATTGATTTTGGATACTTATATGAAGCGTTTTTTAATTTTCGGTATCAGTTTAGTCGCACTGTCAGGCTGTGATTTTCTTGGTGACTCTAAAACTAAGATTGAACAACAATACCTGGCAAATAATCAGGAGCTGGAGCAGGTCATTGAAGATATCCGTGCACATGGCCTGGAAGCGATGAGTCAATCAGCCGAAGCGGGTACCCTGGCCAGTTGTGTAGCTAAACAACTAAATAGCGACCCTATGGGCGCCATGATTGAAGTTGAAGGCGCACTGCAGGATAGTGCCAATCTGGCAGATTTAATGGATACAATAGCAGGCCTAGCCGATCAGGAGCTTTCTATGGAAAGTTTGCCAAGTTTACTACAAGCAGGTGCGGACACCATGTCTTATCTGAAAACGCTGCTGGCAAATTATGAGCTGAGTGAACTGCAACAACAAGTACAAACGCTACTTGAGCAGGGTCAGAGCAAAAGTGAAGACATCGGCACACATCTGAGAAATTTAGTCGAACAGTGCCAGTAAAACGATACCTGCAGGCTAGCTTCAGCTAGCCTGCCACGTTGCAGGGCTTAGAACAAACGCTGCCAGCGACGCTTTTTATTGCGCACTTTGTGGACCCAGTTAACGTTTATGGTGGTCACAGCCAATACGTCACGCTTGGTTTTAGATATTAACTCGTAGCTGACACTTTCCGCAGAACCAAACGCCAGTAAGTACTCAAAATGACTCACATTAGCCCAGCACTGCAAAATTTTCTTTGAGTTACTGTCTCTAATGCAATAATCACCCACTTGCGGTGCAGAGATTGAAAATGTCACATCAGTGTAGCAAGTTCTTCCTTTATGTAGCGCAACACACTTGTTGGGTGCGGCTTGTAATATCCCTTTCCTATCGTCTGGTGTCGCGGCTTGCGCGGTTGAAGCCATACACAGCACGCCGATAGTCATAGCTGAAGCGAGTTTAAAATACATATTTCACTCCAGTAAACAGTACTCTGGCGTGATTCGATTCCAGCAATGGGCTATCTTTAGCTTCACTGGATCCGACCAAAAATGACATACCTGCACTAAATTCCCAGTCCTCAGCGATCGGATAACTTAGCTGAGCCTGAACGAAGGCTGACGCCCCACTACCAGGTTCATACGGTGTCAGATAGTCGTTTTGCTCAGCCTCAGTGACACCATAGAAGTAGTTATTGAAATTACTGGAGTAATAATTAGCACCAAAGTTGAGCCATAAATCCCAGTTACGCAGCTCAAAATTACGCGTCGCTTCAAGATGGAATACCCAGCCATTTGTATCGCCAAATACATCATAAACCAGTTCGGCCACTGCCAGATACTCACCTACAGAGCGATAATAGGCGACACCAAGTGATTGATCTGGATCCCTATCCCTGATCCCTTTCAGCTCTTTAACGACCGGATCTTTGGTGTCAAAGTACCCTGTTTCTGTGAAGGCCAGCTGATAGCTGCCATAAATGATATCGAGTCCCCACTCTTCTTCCTGAATGAACTGGTACCCAATGTCAGAGCCACCAAAAAAGTCTCCAGAGTAAGTAACCAGATAAAAGTTCTTGTATTGTAGTTTGATGTCAGCTCGCAAGGTAGGTGGTGCCGGAGAGTTATCTGCGCCAACCAACTTAGGAAGTACCATATCTGCATAGAAAGCACCGATACTCAGTTGCCACTCTAGTCCATTGTCTTCAAGTAAATCTTCATCCGGATCACCTGAGTAGTCATCAGCAAAAGCCTGATGTGACAAGCAAAACAGCACAGCAGAAAGTAACTTTATAATTTTCATCGTTATTGTGGCTTTTTTATGTGCCTAAATTCAGTCCCCATCATACCTGAGCTCTACCTGGACAACAAGACAGCGACAACAAGATTTTATTTAACCAAAAATTAATATAAACGTAACGAAAACCCACTTTAATTGCCATTGCTCGGATAGAGCTTACATTCTAACTATGGAATAACACTACAATGAAAAAGCTATTATTACTCTCTGCCCTGACACTGACCGCCAATGGCGTGCAGGCATTCAGTCAGGAAACACATAAGCGCATCGTTATCGATGCCGTCAGCTACATGGCGCAAAACCCCTCAACGACACAATTCGCTAAACTTCAGGCTTACGCTCAGTCACACGGTATGAGCGTGACTCAGCTTGCCGAAGTAATGGGGCAAGCCGCCTATGATGTTGATGACTTTGAAGATACCTTCTTCTGTGGCGCCATTACCGGCGACTGTGTACAGGCACCTCTGTGGGGCGCGGCTAAAAGTATTGTCAAATACACCAGCTATTGGCACTTCCAAAATCACACTCAGGGTGCTGATGTCCATGGTAACGATTTTGGTGGATATAATTATGACAAGCTTACAGTCTGGGGCACTATCGACAATATGGCAGCTACCTGGTTGAAAGGCGACTACCTGGATGATGGAAAAGGCGGTGAAACAGGCTGGTTCAGTGCGGACGACAGCGAATATGACAGCTATGGCATCACAGAAAAAAACTACCGTATAGGCAGCCACTCAACCTATAACATGTATGACGACTTTGAAGAAATGCCGTTCCAGCCTATCGATAACCTTGGCCAATACTGGTACCAAAGCTACTTGCAAAACGGTAACCCACAGATCCTGGGTTTTGTATTTCATACTACAGATCTGTTGCAGCCCCACCATACCTGGACCACCTCAGACCTTAACCATGCTGGCTGGGAATCCTGGGTAAAAGACTATTATGATCAGGAAAACCTCAATAATCTGAGCTTAGTAAAACAAGCCATGGCCAGCTTTTCTGCACCTGACGCGGCCAATCAAGATATTCGGCCGCTACTTACGCAAGGCGGTGCTTATTCTTATTCGCAAGGCGGGATCGTGTTGAACTCAGAGGATCACTATGATCGAGTAACAACTGCACGTCAGGTTATCCCCCATGCAATTGCCATGGTTGTGCACATGCTGAATCATGCGATGGTAGCGCGTTAATGTATTACCTTGTATTACTTCTGGCAGGCTGTTTAAGCCTGCCATGTTGGGCATCACTGACTCAACTCACTAAACCAGAACTAGCGCTGATGCAGTCTTTGTATCAGCAGCAAGATCGTCCGCTGTCAAACACTGAGCTAAATAAGCACTTGCTCGAAAACCAGTTCCTTCTGGCAACCGCAAGCCAGCTTAACCCCGAACTTCTGGTGCGACAATCCAGCGTTGGATTTGATAACGACTATCATATCCGTCGCCTGATGGTTACCTTGCTCACACAGCAATTCCCTGCGCTGCAATCAATACCCAAAAAGCAAATAACAGCACCAATTGATAGAGCAACGTTATCTAAATTACTCGGCACCTACCCGGCTGACGGTCAGTATCAAGCACAGCAACTTACACACTGGGCGAATATTATCTTACTTGAGATGCCCAGAGTCACGTTAAGCCAGCTAATATCCAGCCAATCTATGCAGAATCGCTTTCGTCTTCACCAGGGTGATATTGAGTTACTCGCTCGCTTGCTCAACGAGCGCACCTATTATGCAGATTTAACTGCTGCGGCAGCACCTTTACTAGCAACAAACGGATTAACGCTTGCGCGCCTGGAAGCACTGGCAAAAGGAGAGCTTTTGCGTCCGCCCATGCTAGCGTTCATGGGGATAAAGGCGCAACTACATGGAGAGCGTAGCACCTATCTTGAGCAGATCAGAGCCGATATTTCTGCAGCTGACATTCAGCGCTATTACAAACGCCACCGCGATGACTTCAAATACCGACATCAACTTTCAGCGCTGGCTGTGCGCTTTGACAGTCAGGATGAGGCAAAACACTTCTATAAACAGGCGCAACGCACAAATCCGTTAGCGGCGTTAAAAGCGGCCAAACGTCACAATGAATTTACCGGCGATAATACCGCTGTTTTGACCGCCATTACCCGTAAACACACGCACCGCTGGCTTACCCAATTGGCTTTTAGCAGTCAGCCTGGCAAGGTGACCACGCCGGTACGCACACCTGCAGGGCGCTGGGCGGTTGTTTATACCGAACAGCCTCAGTATGCCTATTACCCACAAGATAGCGAAACCGTTCGCTATCAGGCACTGGAGTCACTCACCACACAACATGCCATTGCAGTCTACCAAAGCAAGTTTAAACAATGGCAGCAACAACATGGAGTTAAACTTTAATGCGTCAGATACAGGCTATCGCGCTTGTCCTGATCCTGGGGGGGCTGGGCTACGCGCTTTGGGTCTTGTACTCACAGCCCCCTTTGCAGCTCAGCGCCGGGCAGGCAGACCACGTCTCTACACAGACAGCACCTTTAGCCCCTGTCAAAGCGGCCACAGATGTGACACTGTCAGCCATCAATACCTTGCCTGCTCCCACCACTACTGCTGACGCACCTGACTTGACCCCTGTTTCCAGGTTGCCCGAGGTAAACGATGAGGAGACCTATATTCCACCTATATCCCCCAGCGTCGCTGCACCTGCTTACCACGGCGATTTGTCCGATCATCAGGCCTACCTGGTGCATCAATCAGCCCAGATTACACAATTGAAGCAAGACTATATTGCCGCTGTCGATAAAAAGGTCGCACGACTGGAGTCATTACTCGAAAAAGGGATTAGACACCAATTGCCAGCAGAGCAGTTGCAAGAAGCGCGCGATAAAATACAAGGATTAAGAGCGATGCAAGCACAATTGCGCCACGAGCTGGCGCAATAGCATTGGAGTAATTGTCTTTTTAGGCGATAAAATAGTCGTGCAAAATGGCCGTGTAGATCTCTTCGATGGCGTGGAGATCTGCTACCGACACGTGTTCATTGACCTGATGAATCGAATCATTCTTTACACCACACTCAATGACCTGCGTCTCAGCCGAAGCAAAAAAGCGCCCATCAGAGGTGCCACCCGCGGTACTCAGTGCCGGAAACTGACCGCTTACATGCAGAATAGCCTGCTCAACCAGATTGAGAAAACAAGCTGACTCACGGCTACCTGTGTAGTAGGACTCACAAGGGCGCTCCCACTGTACACTGACATTGTCATGCCAGGGAGCCAGCGCTTGCGCTACCACCTGATAAATTTCCTGGCTCTTATAGGCATGACTGTAACGCACATTAAATGTGATCTCACAACTAGCCGGCACCAGGTTATCAACGATATCAGGCACCGTCAGGCCGGTCACCTGCAAGCTCGTTTGTGAGCCCCGTACATCTTTCCACCAGCTAATATTTGCCAGTTCGTTGACCAATTCGCCGGCGATATGTGCCGCATTGATGGTCTGTTCAGGATAGGCAACGTGTCCGGCCTTACCGCGGATCTGCACCCGCCCTGAGATAGCACCACGACGACCATTCTTAATAGTATCGCCCACTTGCTGATGTGAGGTTGGCTCTCCAACCAGGCAAGCGTCCAGTACAACGCCTTTATGTGCCAGATATTCAGCCATAACTTTTGAGCCATACTCTGCTTCTCCCTCTTCATCTGAGGTGATCAACCAAAATAGTGTGCCCTGACACTGCTGAGCCTGCTGACACAGACGCTCAGTTGCACTCAACATGGCTGCAACTCCCCCTTTCATGTCAGCTGCCCCGCGTCCGTATATCACGTCCTCTATCACAGCAGCTGCAAATGGATGCGCCACCCAACCCTGAGGGTTTGCCGGAACAACATCAACATGTCCCGCAAAGGCCATCACAGGACCTGGGCCAAATTCACGCCAGGCAATTAAGTTACGCACCCCATTACAATCGAGGTGCTCACATTCAAAGCCCTGATCGTTCAAACGTTCAGCAAGGTAATCAATTGTACCCGCATCATCTGGTGTCACTGATGGCGCATTGATCAGGCGTCGCAAAGTTTCGACAGTATTGGGAGTGTGTTTCGCTGAAGGCTTTATTGCGTGGGAAGACATAACATACATTTCCTGTATTTTGATCTTGAGCACCTTGAACACTTGTTCAATCATTCACTGACAGGGCGCTTCATACCCTATGGGGACTCATTTAACTTCGATTACATCGCCTGAGCATGACCAGTTCATGTCGTCTGCAAGGCAGTTTTGTGACAAAACGCATTGCAATGCGCTCAATAAAGCCCAATGACTTTGCCATAAATTGGTCAATTTCGATAACGAGTTGTCAATTGCCCTGTGTGTGCTAGAACTAACTATGTGAAGGTTAGTATTGATAATCTAACCTAAGTTAAGCGGACTTCCCTTTCGCTAAGATTACTGCAAGATAAGGAACTAGTAATGCAGGATGTCAGTTTTTTGGTCGTCGACGACTGCCAGCTGGTTAGGAATTTAGTACGCTCTACCTTAGTCAACCGGCTCGGTGCCGAAAATGTTTATACCGCAGAAGATGGCAAAGAAGCACTTGAACTGCTCGATGCCCGACATATCGACATCATCATTGCAGACTGGCAAATGCCCAATCTGGATGGTGAAGAGCTGCTTAAGCTGGTTAGAAAGTCAAAAAAGCACTGTAAGACCCCCTTCATTATGATGAGTTCACTGAGTGACAGAGAGCATGTTGTCTGTGCTATCCAAAACGGGGTATCACAATATATGATGAAGCCTTTCACCGCTGATAAACTCGAAGAAACCGTTCATAAATCCTGGAATTCCATCAGTCGGCGCGGTGCCATCCGATTATCCGGGCTACCAGAACACAGCGTTCGGATCCGAACAGGCAGCAGAACCTTGTCAGGTCATGTGAAAAACATCAGCCAATCCGGCATGTTGTTACAGTCGCCTTATAGTCGTGAAATGCACTTGTTTAGTACCTACGAACTGGAACTGGATGTCTTCGACCTCGATGGTGGTAACTTGCTTATCGCGCCACTATACGCCATGCCTGTACGCATTGTTGCAGTAGAGGGGTTTGTCGATACAAAAATGTGTCAACTGGCCTTACGTTTCAATCGTGACATGCTCAATGACGCCACCAAAGGCCACCTCGATGAATTGTTAAAACACCTGGGAGGATGCGACACGGAATTAATCCAGGACAACTAAATAACGCTCGCTCTGCCTGCGTTCACCTCATAATGATGCATGACTACACTATAGAAGTGACTTTTATAGCCATTGCAGCAGATCTCATTATGAAAAACGCTTGTTGCACTTACCACATTTTTGCCTTTAAGCACCTTAGCTACCCATCCGCTTCTTCATTCCCCTTCTGTGCAAATGGCTAATAAAAAACACAACATGCTAATTCAACGATTGATTTTTTGTACACAGCCTCCCGTTTTAGCTGGCAAAACTTAATCTAAATCAAATTTTCAATTTTTTCTGAAAATTCGCAATTTGAATATTGATCTAGAACAGCTTTTGAAAAACCGCATCACCCTATGATAGCTGCAACAAAAAGATTTACCTTGCACAGGTTCAGGAGATGAAAATGAAAAAACTTACTGCAGCTATCCTATCTACACTTATGTTAACTGCGCCACTGGCTCAGGCTCAGTTCAGTGTGAATGTAGGTGCAATCAACGTTAATCCGAGTGACACAGGCTCAGCGCTCAACGAAATCAAAACAGCAGGCTTGGTTGCGGATTCAGATACCCAGCTGGGTATCACATTTGACTATCAGTACAATGACAATATTGTGTTCGAACTGATTGCAGCAACCCCTTTTTCTCACACCGTTGAAGGTGAAGGTTTTATCCCGGGTACCCCAAACACACAATTAGGCGGCGTAGAAATTGCTTCAGTGAAGCACTTACCACCGACATTATTGGCGCAGTACCACTTCTTTGGTGCCAATGACAAGTTCCGTCCATTTATCGGTGCAGGTCTGAACTACACCGTTTTCTTCGACGAAGAAGCCAGTGCGGCACTTAAAGGTGTATTGGGCACAGACGATGTTAAAGTGGACCTGGACAGCTCATTTGGCGTAGCCCTGCAAGTTGGTTTCAACTACGACCTGAATGAAAAATGGGGCCTGCACGGCATGGTTTCTAAGATGGACATCAATACCGATGCAACAGTTTACGCAGATGGTAAGCAAGCACTGACTTCAGACGTAGAGCTTGACCCAATTGTTGCGATGTTTGGTGTGAAATACAAGTTCTAACAGTTTAAGGTGCCCACAGTGTGGGCACACTACCGAGTTACTTTCTCAATCCCCAGGGGCCACCACACTGGCCCTTTATGCCACCTTAGTGTTACGCGCTTTCTTTTGCTCCAGCATGGCTTTCCAGTGCACTATTTCTTCTGGCAAAACAGGTGTTTCACCATCAAATCCAGCAACTTCCAGCATTTCTTCCACACTGATCACGCCCTGACGGCTTTTAAACACCCCCCTGACATAGGCTATGGCATGCAATCCCCGCTCAGAGTGAAACCTTTGCTCTATATAAAAGTACTTGTGATCCCAACCAACTAATTTGGTTGAAACCGTAAACTCTTGTAATGGCTTGATATCACGAATATAAGTAATGGCTGTTGCATTGACAATTGGGAACCAGCGACGTTTCATAATGGCTGCAAACAATCCCACGCGTTCAGTCATCCAGGTACGAGCCAAATCCATCATGGCCAGATAACGGGAGTTCGTCAGGTGCAGGTTAATATCACAATCACTTGGCAGGGCTCTGAAATTAATATCAATCACATCGAGCAAAGGTTGTGTCGTTTTATTCTGACGGATCCGCCAGAACAACCATAATAGGCGAAAATACAAATTCATGTTGTTGGTCCAACCAGTTGGCATAAAACCCGAGTCTAGCATAGCGGGGCATCAGAACAAGCAAGAATTAGTTCATCGCATACACCTGTAACTTGCGAAAAAGGCATTTGTGCATTAACTTTTATGCAAGACTTATAAGAGTGTAACTTAATGAAATATATAACCAAGCTAGCGTATTTATTGACCTTTCTTAGTGCCAGCCATGCCTGGGCCGACTTTGATATTCCCGGCGCAGGGCAACTCACCTACCCAACTGGTATAGAGAAAGAATTCAGCTTTGGTTTCGGGTGGCAAAGCGGTGCGCAAAAATTTCGCATTGGCGATCGCAGCTATGATATGGCCCAGCTACCTGAGTCGTATTCCATTGCCATCACGCTGAGTAAAGACGATTCTAAAGTTTGGGTCCAGGAGTTTAACCCGGGTTTTATTGAAGGGTTCAGCTGGCAGCTTGGTGATCATAAACTTGAGCTGGTCAAAAAACGGTTTAAGAGCCCTGTGAAAGGGGACTATGTGCTACGCCTGAATGATATAGATTACTTCCTGGTACGTAATAACCTCAGTGTCACCATTAAATTTACTGAGCAAGGTATTGATAATATTAAATTGGATGGCGTAACCAAAAACATGGGGACTAAGCAATAAGCGGTGTGCTGGCTACACGCGAGAATTAACAAAAAGTGGGGATGTTGACATCCCCGCCTGTTATACCTTGACGGTTTTACGGTTAATCCCGTACTCCCTCAGCTTGTTTGCTACCGCGGTGTGGCTCAAACCCAAGCGCTTAGCGAGTTGACGCGAGCTGGGGTAAGCCGGGTAGAGCTTTCTTAATAGGGTCGCTTCAAACCGTTTAACTGCCTGCTCCAGCGTGCCCTCAAAATCAGACTCCAGGTAGCCCAGATCATGGGTAAAGGTGGGTAGCTGCAAGTGCTCAATGCGCAATTCGTTGTCGTCCAGCATAGACACTGCCCGATAAATGGCGTTTTCGAGCTGTCTGACATTACCCGGCCAGGGATATTGCTCCAGGAATTGCAAGCATTCCTCATCCAGAGCCGGCGTCGCATGACCACTTTGCTGTGCATACTTCTGAATAAAGTGCTCTGCTAGCGATTTGATATCCGCTTTGCGGTCACGCAGAGGGGCAATTTCCAGTGTCAGCACATTAATGCGATAATACAGATCTTCACGGAAGCTGCCTTCCTGAACCATAGCAGGCAAGTCTTTTTGTGTCGCCGCAATGATGCGCACGTTGACCTTAACCTCATTTTCATCACCAACTTTACGAAATGTACCATCTTGCAAGAAGCGCAGTAATTTGGTTTGTAACTGCGTTGACATTTCCCCGACTTCGTCGAGGAATACGGTTCCGCCGTCAGCTTGTTCCAAAACGCCACGTTTAGGCGCGCTGTTTTCTTCATAACCGGCATACCCGAACAATTCGGACTCTGCGACGTCATCAGGCAATGAAGCACACGACAGCGCGATGAAAGGTTTTAATGAACGATTAGAAGCATAATGGCAGGCCCGGGCCAGCAACTCTTTACCTGTACCGGTTTCGCCAGTAATTAATATGGGCGCTTCGAGTTGAGCCATTTTACGGGCTTCACGTACGACACGGCGCATAGCGGTACTTTGGCTATGGATAGCCGCAAAGCTCTCCTGACCATAACGACGAAATGCACTGACCTGCTGGCCAAGCCGACTTTGTGACTTAATATTAATAACAGCGCCGGCGAGCACATCGCCCTCGGGACCCTGCGGTACAGAAATAGGCAAGATATCGGCAATAAAATCTTCCCCCCCGACCTCTACTCGCGTTGTCTGACCAAGTACGTCTTTGCCTTCCAGCCAGCGGGTGAAGTTAAACCCTTTCAACAGGTTATTAATATTTGCGCCAATAATATCAGGCTCAGGTTGATTCAAATCACGGCAAGCAGCATCGTTGCAATGGCGCACCCACCCCTTTGCGTCAATTGAAATCACCCCATCGGGAAGCGCACTTAATAAGGTGTTAAGCTCATTATGCTCACGCTCAGAAGGCAGAAAAGCGGTTGTTCTGACATCCTCTACCCCATCTATCAGCCGAATCTCAGGCATGATTTTCTGAAACTGTTCAAATTCAATGGGGGGGAAACTCACATACATTCTGCAATTAACGGAATCAACTTCTATTCCTTTTAAGTCTACCCGGTACTTGACCAGGATATTCAAAATTTCCTGCGCAATACCGATCCGATCGGCACAGTGAATTTCTAAACGCATTTGTTCCTCAAAACGGTTTTCTACCTTTTGCCGGGATCATACTCTAAGAATAGACCCCAGACTAGCAAAACGTAAACAATTTTGGACAGAGATTTTGATTAGAACAACTATAATAAAAATAATCTCTTACTCCTATAAAGTAAGCAGTAAAATGCAGACTTTGAAGGCTGTAATATTAACAGTTAACGATTGCAGTAAGGTTAACAATCAATTTATAATACTAAAGACCTAGTTATTAAGCCGTACAGGTTAAGGGGCCACCTTGAATATTTACAAATTACTTCCATTTGTTCCAGTCATGTACCTGCTGAGTGCTTGTTCGGTGGAAGACCCGTACGAGACAGGCCCAACACAAGCGCAACAACAAGAACAACAAAAGCAACAGGAACAACAAGCGCAGCCACGCGGTTTAAACCTGGCACTGCAAGGGGCGAACAACGCAGTGCTGGCAGACGTGACTGTGCAGCTCTCAGGTAGCCAATACCGCACTGACGAGCAAGGTCAACTGAATTTGACTGAGCTTGACACTGGCATGGTGACATTGACCCTGACCAAGCCTGGTTATGAGCGGGCCGTCATCACCGTCGACAGCCGCGCCTACCAGGAAACCCCATTAACTGTGCAATTAAAGCAGATCAGTGCCACCAGCAGTGAATTGATGTTTGGTGGAGATACTATGTTTGGTCGTCGCTATATGGATCCCTCTTTAACGACCATGGGCAATCTGGTACCCGACGTAGAAGACGCCATTATCAGACCCTCCAATGCCGCAAGCAGTGCCATCGCCCTAACGCAATTCGTGAAGCCCATCATGGCCAGTGCCGACTTTGCGTCAGTGAACCTGGAATCTCCGGTACTGGCAACGCCTACGACTGTGCACCCGAGTAAAGAATTTGCCTTTTTCTCTTTGCCCGAAACGCTGCAGGGACTGACGGAAATTGGCATCGACTATGTTGCGCTGGGTAACAACCACGTATTTGATTATCAGCAGCGCGGGCTGGAAGATACCATACAATTCGTCGAGGAAGCCGGATTCAGCCACAGTGGTGCCGGCAATAATGCCACTGAAGCTTACGCGCCCCGCCTGGTAGACGTAGGTAACACCACATTGGGTCTGGTTTCAGCAACCTCAATCACGGGAGATGACCACCTCATCACTTACATCGCCACCGCCGATAAAGGGGGCGCTGCCGACCTGACCGACAGTACCACGCTCAGAGCCGCCGTCGAACAGGCGAGAGACAGCAGTGATTATGCCATCGTCCAGTTACACGGAGGGGATGAATATTCTTATGCCCCAACTCGCTACATTGATAACCGATTTGAATTTGTCAGCCGTCGAGCCCCTGATCTCATGATCGCGCACCACCCGCACGTCGCGCAGGGCTTTGCCCTATATAATGGCGTGCCTACATTACTCGGGTTAGGAAATTTTGTCTTTGAACAAAACCGCCACGAAACCCTGCTGGGCGTCGCCGTTTCCGTTCGTATCGACCCAGCACTGACGCCAAAAACACAATCAGCCAGAGCCTACCCTGTCTATCTTGAAGATTATCAACCTAAACTGGTCGGTGGATTTTTAAGTGATTACCTGATCCGCCGGCTGGCTGAGTTCTCAGGCTCAGAAATAGCGATTGTCCCGGGCCCAGGTTTTGGGGAAGTTTATTTTCAGAACGCCCCCCGCCCTCAAGAGCTTGACACTGTCACTGTGACGCTGCCTGCTGGCGACCACATTATTGATTTAAGAGAATATGCGCCAAGTCATGCCTTTGTCAGCAAAATCAGTAGCACTGGTGCGCCTCAGATGACACTGGGCCGGGATCTAATGTGGTTTGGAGACTTCGAAGACTGGGACAATGACAACGACACCAATGAAGTGACGCGCTGGGAACACGAGAGCGATGACATCACGCCTTGTCTGACAGGCGCGATGCGCGGTTTACAGGGCATGTGCCTGTCACGTACCCAGTTTAACAATCGTCCACTGCGCATGCCTTTTAAACAAACGCTACGAACGATGCCCATTACACCAGCTGAATCAACGCTCGAAGCCTACCATGACATGAGCTTGTTTGGGTATGCAAAAGGCGATAATGCTGGCGCGGTCAGTGCTGAGCTGACCATAGTTACCGCTGAAGACAACCTGGAATTTTCCAGTGAAGAAGTCAGCCTGATTGGATCAGGGAGTTATGATTGGCAGACTTTTCGGCATGATATTACCCTGCCAGATGACAGCCAAACTTTGGGGCCAGAGCTGTTACCTGCTCGCGCAGTCAAACTGGCATTCAAACACGCACCGCCGGAAGAAGGCGAAGCAACCCTGATGCTGGATCAACTTGCATTGATCTCCTGGCAAAAACCTCTTAGTCTCAACAATGGGTTATGGCAAGCAGATAGTATGCATGGGATGGATTTTCTCACGCTACAGACGAGCAGTGATGTCACAGTGACACTGCATTTTTCTGCTTACAACTAATTAGCCATACTAAATCGGGGGGCGTGTGTCGCTCAAACAGCAAGTTTTTATGATCAAACGGCAAAAGCCATTTTGGTCGATTTTACTCCTATTTTTGGTGGTTTTGGTGATTGCCGTACACGGCTCTTTCGCACGCCTGAACGCCTATGTATATAGTCAGTTTAATCAACTGTTTGAGCAACAAAGCAGTGAGGTTGTGGTGATCGAATCGGCGCACTTACAACAGCAACAATCCGATCTGATCAGTCAATTGCTCAAACAGGATGTGGCTGCCATCGTGGTACTGTCTGATGTTGCTTCTAAGCAAAGCATGTCCTTTGCCAACGTGTACTTCCCCTTTGCCGATCCGCGTTATTGCCTACCAGCCGTACAACCCTGGCTTGGCTACAACATGGTGCTCAGCGCACCGTCCGGGCAATGTCAAAATGTCTGGGAAAGCCTCTATGGACCACAGCACCTTAACACCGGTAAATTAATCAATTTTGCTCTCTCCCTCAGTGCCTTACCCAAATTTTCGAGTACCCGATTACTCGAAGGAGATGTCCTGCCCAGTCAGCTGGAAGGCAAAGTCGTGTTAATCGCCCAGCAACAATTAGGCTTCAGTGTACCGCTGCGCGCGCCTAAATTGCGTGGTGTCAGTAATCCGGTTTATCTGCATGCCTATGTTGCAGATAGCCTGGCAAAGGCACAATTAGTCACCCGCCTGGCACAATGGCAGTCTATAGCGCTGCAACTAAGCTTGTTGGCCTTATTGCTCATCATTTATCAAAAAAATACGCTTACCCTGAGCATCATTATCGCAATCAGTTTATCCGTCGTCGGCCTGCTGAGTAGCTATGTAGTGATGTATTCACTCCATTACCTGCTACCGATTGGCCAACTATTAGTGATCAATGTGATGACTATGTTATGGGTGTTTTTCTCGCGCAAGTGGCTTGAAGAGAATGAGCTTCTGGAGCTCATTGCCAATGTCCACCAGCGTATGATGGGTCGCTACCTGCCCCGTTCGTTCAGCACGGAGAGTACCCCCTGGGATGCTATTATTACTTTAGTTAATCAACAGCTTGCTCTGAATCGCTCGATTTTTCTGGCGCGCCTTGAGGGCGACCATAGACTTGAAGAGATCCGTGCCATCAACTGCCATATTGAAGACATTGTTGAGCAACGTCGGGACTATCAACGTCCTCCCTACTCTGATGCCATCAAAGCGTTTGGTGCGGTACAAACGGGTCGACCCTTTTTCAGTGGTCTTCAGGAGCTGGAACGTCAGTTTGTTGTGCCTTTGATGTATGCAGGTGATGTTCGCGGCTTTTGGGCTATGACTGTGATACCCAACGAACAGTTTGATGAAAAGGCCTTTGTTAAGAATGTTAATCGGTTTGCCAGCCAGATTGGCGAGCTCTTGTTCCATTACAGAATGCTGCAAAACCAGCAACGGGCTTCGCTCAGCCCATTAACCCGAGCACTGACGTTGACACTGGAGAAACCGCTCAGCCAGAAAGTGAAATCAGCCATTGGCGAAATGGAACAAAAATTATCCACGCTCGAACAAGTGTTCAATCAGATCCGAACCGCTGCGGTGTTATTTAATTTATTTGGTCAGGTGGTTCAAACTAACCAGCCGCTGGAGCAATTGGCTAAAAGGCATCATCTGGCCCTGTTCGAGATGACCGCATTGGATCTGCTGGATAAAATCACCCCCATGTCAAAAGAAAAACTGAAAGGCAAGCTGCGCTATTTGACGCTGCAACAAGGCGAGCTATTTCTGCCCGCCACACTTGGGAACGATACCTATATTTTGAATATTCGCTCACTGTCAGCCAACCAGGTGAGTAGTACCATAGGTGAACCCTTTTCAGTAGCAGGGATCTTGTTTGAGTTCATCGACATTACCACTTTATTGCAGCAGCTTGAGGACCCTCATGCGCTTTTGAACCAACTCGCGTCTGCCACGCCAGACAGCGGTGAAGACACCAACGAGGAGCACATGCTGTAATGGACTGGGTGTTGCCTCTTTTTCCGGATGGAAGCGGACTCGGCCAGTCTGTCATAACGACTGTTTGGGTGGGTATTGCCGTTGTATGTATGCTGAACTTGCGCTTTGGCTTTCCACTCACTGGCCTGGTGGTGCCCGGCTATCTGGTACCTCTGCTGATTGTCAGCCCCGTCTCAGCCGTCGTTATCATCATTGAGGCCATTGTGGTTTACGTGCTGATGCGCTTCAGTGCCAAAGTCGTGATGGAACGACTGGGTTACGCTGAGATGTTTGGCCGGGATCGTTTCTTTGCCATTATTTTGATCAGTATTCTCGTTCGGGTGTTTATGGACACCTTGTTCTGGCCTCAGATAGGTCAGATACTGGCACTATGGGACGTGACTTTTGATTACGCAGGGCAGCTGTACAGCCTGGGCCTGGTGATCATCGCCCTCACCGCTAACGTAATGTGGAATGGCGGCTTTCGTTATGGCATGCGCGTCACTCTGATCCAGCTGGCCATTACCTTTGTGTTAGTACGTTTTGTGCTGATGCCGTTTACCAATTTCAGTATCGCTAACCTCGCCATCATGTATGAAGCAGTTGCCGCTTCCATTTTGGCTGCCCCAAAAGCCTATATCATTTTGGTGATCACCGCATTTCTGGCCTCCCGGGCTAACATTCGCTATGGCTGGGAGTTCAATGGCATTATGCTCCCGGCACTGCTGGCACTGCAACTGATGCAACCCAGTAAGCTACTGACAACGCTCATTGAAACCACAGTGATTTTGTCACTCGGCGCGATATTGCTCAATTTTACCCGGCTTAAGCATGCTAACTTTGAAGGGGCTCGGCTGTTATTGTTGTTTTTTAACATCGGCTTCGTCTATAAGCTGGTTTTAAACTACTTTGTGGTTGATTACTTCCCCACCCTCAAAGCCACCGATACCTTCGCCTTTGGCTATATGCTTTCAACCTTGCTGGCACTCAAAATTTTCCAGAAGAACGCCCTCGGTCTGGTACTGCGTGCGACCTTTCAGACCTCTATGGTCGGCGGCCTGCTGGCCTTCGGTATTGGTTTCGCTATCATGTTTGTGCCTTCTTTAGTTCAGAGCCCGGCGCAACCCGTGTCAGTTGATGAGGCCCAAAGTGCACCACTGAGTCACCATGTCAGTGAATACAAAAGTTATCTGTACACAGCACGGTATGATTTACTGAATCTCAGCCATTATCAGCAAGCGCAGCAATTACAACGTTTCCGGGGCGCCATTCGCTTATTGAATGAAAACCGCCAGGATCCGGATACCCGGCGCCGTGCCGCACAGGTACTCGCCGAGCTAGGCTTTGTACTCATTGATAACCCCGCCACTTTAGTTATCAAAGATGCCCAGACAACGCACCCAAGAGGGTTATTTGCCCTCTCTAAATCTCCAGTGCGCGAACACATAGTGACTGTGCCCTACCCCACCAGTGAGCGTTTGGCGGGTGATGCCGCAGGGCAACTCTTTGCCATTTTAGGCAGCAGTGCCCTGGCACTCGGCACTCGAGTAACACCGTCTGCTGCCAGCCAACAAACACGACCGCAAAGTGCCTATTACCAGGCCTTTATTGCAGCACTGAATACGGATCAGGTGTTGCAACTGCGTGCTGTCAACCAGTATACACGGCCTCAGCTTCGGCTTACCCGGTTTACCGAGCAAAGTCAGTTCTGGATCTACAATCAGCTGCCCGATTCACTGTCGCAACGTCAACTCACCCGGTTATTAGGCTTTGAACGCAGCCAGTTTGGGCTGCTCAGTGAGGACAACCTGCCTTATCCTAGCTACCAGGGTGCCATGCTGGAGACCTTTTTCGATAACCTGAGCTACTCCACGCTGCTCTCGCACACCGCAAGAAGCAACGCAAATGCACCACAATATCCGGTAGAGCGGCTCAACCTGCCACTCGAAGATCTGGTCACCGAATTCTCACAGCACATCAGTGCTAAGGGCAGCGGCCATTTTCGTATGCTCGAAGAAAATGAAGCCGCGTTATGGGAGTATGAAGTACTTGAACCCCTGTTCAGGCTGTCCCATCAGCTACGCTCTCGAACATTAGATGATGATGATTTGAACCAACTGGAGCAGCTAAACCGACTCGCCAACATGGTGGGCTACCGCCTGCAACTTATCATCAACAGTGTTCAACGCCTGGTGGTCATTAGCCCGTTGCCTGAAATAGGCTACTATCAGCAGGGTCAGGGATTTTATGCCATCAACCTCAATACCACACAGCCGCTGACCATTCAGGTACCACGGCCACTGTTTGAAAGTAACACCCTGCAATTTGCCACGGATCTATTCCAGGTTAGTGGTGCCCGGGCGCTACTTATTGCTGGCGCTCACCCCTATGCCAGTGAAGAAGCGAACGTGATGTCTCCCACGAATACGCGAACATTATACAATGTGGTGCATCAAAGCGCGGTACGCCATAACCCCAGTATGTCCGTTTTAAGCTTACAAGTACGCAGTCACAGTGCACCATCGCAGATCCGCCCCAGTGCCGTTGCCTATCAGTTCACTCAGCCGGATTTTCGTCATACTTCCACCATCAATGCCCTACACAAAGCCATGGCACAGCTTGGGATCAGTGTTGAAAAGGTGGCGGGTCAGATTGCCACTCGAGGACTGGAGATTGGCTCATCACCGCAGTCAGGCTATCGCCTGTTCAGCCCGGGCAGTGAACTGGCAACCCTGTGGCTGGCATCGGACTTTAAGCAACACTACGCCGTCTCAGAGCAGGCGCTGCAGGAGCGATTACTCGCGGTCTCCGCGCAACCCAAATTTTTACAGGTACGTCTGGCTGCAACTGGACCGGGTGACTGGATCAGCTTATCTGATGAGCAAAAGCAGAGGCTTGATATTACCCTGGATCGCTATGCAAAAACGCAGCACTTACCGTGGCTAAATGCGCTCTGTCAAAACCTGCCTCGATGTCATCTACAGGCTATCCGGCTTACCGACAACGGACTGCTTGGGTTACAAGTGCAACTGGCAGGTAAAACAGCGGCGGTTTACCTTGCACAGCGTAACCGGCTTATTACTCTGAAAGCGCTTGAGGAAATGATGCAAGGAGGCCAGAATGTATTGGATTAAACGCATCCTCCAGGTTCTGCTCATCATCCTTTTGCTGGCCGCGGGGTATCGGGTCGCACTGCATCTATATGTATGGTTGAATTCGGCAGAGCGAATAGCTGCACGCAGCGAAGAGGAAACCCGCTCTGTGGTGCACTGGCTGAGCCCGGATAAGCCGCTTATTTATACATTCCCAACATCACGAACGGTGGCAATTCGGGTACTGTCGAATGCCATTTTTGCCAGTCAAACCGTGCTTGATAAACCCATCAATTACGCAATTGAGTACCGTCTACTGGACAGTCAGGATAATGAGCTGGAAAAACACACCTATCATCATGCATCCAAACTTGCACTTGAAGAAGGTGAGCAACAGGTGAAGCAATTAATTGAAGACAGGCAGGCACTGGCCGTCACCTCTGGCCAGTCATTTTACGTCGACTGGCAACAACTCACCGAGGCCAGCAAAATATCACTCCGGCTCATTCCGGAAGAGCCCAGCCTGCGCGGCGTGGTGGTACGTATCCACGGTAAAACCCCGACCAATGCAGATGATGTTACACGTACCTGGCTTAAGTTACCTCAGCAATGGCGGGAGCGTATGACCAGCTATCATACCCTGGGCGATAGCGGCTTACAGCCGCAGCAAATAGCCAATGCGGTATCATACGACTGGCGTAAACTCGCACCGCAAGGGATCCCGGGGATCGATTTTGACGCAGACATTCTCTATGAATCGCTGCCGTACAACGTAATCACCTATGACTTTTCTGCAGAGCAGTTTGATTTGGATGGATACTATACGCGACCGGGCCTCGCTGCCTCTATTCGCCTGTCTGAAGCCGGTGATGTAAATTTACAAACCCAGGGAGATATGAAAGACCTGCAATTGATATGGCATGATCTGACCCAGCAACAGGCGCCGCTGACACTGCAGCCAGTTACCACGGATGACCCCACACGCTTTTTGCTACCAGATATGCAACCAGGATTGTTGGTGATCCGTTCTCGTGCTGAGATGATCACCACCTGGCGCAATGAGCTGGATCAGGTGATAGCGCCCTTACACAGCTATTATTACCACCTCAACGAAGCGAATCAGGCAGAATATACTGTGCAAGGTGGCAGCGATCTGCAGCTCGATATGCGAGGTGCGCCAGGCAGCTCTGTACAACTCAGCGTGTATGATGCCGAACAACAGCTACTGCGCTCAGAAACGTTAACCCTGGCAGGACTAAATAGCGGTTTTGACCGGTTGATAACCCCGGAAACCCGCCGCGAAGCCATTACGGACAGCGAAAAACGCTATCTGCGCCTGAGCCGTCAGGCACACCGGGTGACAGTGAGTAGCACAGAGCCGGTGGCTGTAAAACTGCAAAGCAGGCATGGTGCAATGCATCATCAAAATTATGTGTGTGCCACCTTGTGTGACGCTCCGCAAAACGGATTCACTGAGGTCGGCGCCTGGTTCAGCCAAAGTGCCGACAATGAGTTCCATTTTATTGAGCAACAGCTGATCCTCAAGGTACGCTTATTCAGTGCGCCTCCTCCCGTGGAGGAGAAACAAAGCGGCTATTTATCGCAAGCCCTGTTCGTCAGTTTACCGGTCTCCAATACTGCACTGGTGTACAGCCCGCCAAAGTACTTTGCGCTACCCCAGCCGGCTGAGCCATTTCAGTATACGCCACTGGTTGATCTGGCACAGCTGTATGACGCACAGCTCAGTATCCAGCAAACTGCTCCAGTGTCGGCACCTGTGCCCAAAGTCATTACATTGAGTGATACCGGGATCCGCTACACCGAGCAGGAGGTCAACCAGCTAGATAAAGTACCCGACTTATCAGACCCATCTTTGCAGCACTTTATCAATCAGGGAACGCCGCGTGATTACTGGAAAGTACGGCTATTTCAGCTAGAGCCAGGACAGACTTTGAGCCAAAATTATCGTGGCCGTGATAAGCCAATGGCGATTGTGATCAAGCCATTTGCCAGAGGCCCGCGCCCTGTCGAACCACTTATACTCAATACCCAGCTGGATGGACAATTCAGCCGAGTTGTAACTGAAGAGTACAGTATTGCTCGCAAGCGCTATGCTCTGGCGCCTGATCTTGCGCAATCAGCATTCTTATTACACCCAAAAAATCCGGCCCTGACCGCCTATCCGTCAGTCACACTCACAATCGGCACGGATATACAACAGCTCAACCAGCTAATCGTGTCAGCGGAGCAACCCCTGTGGTTTGCCTTACTGGAAGAATATGCAACTCCACCTCCTCAACCGCAATGGTGGCAACATGAATTTTAAACCGTATCTGCTTTTATTATTGATGCTCCATACTGGGAAAGGGTTTGCCAGTGACACCGCTGAGCTGCATAGCCCCAGCTGGCAACAAGTATACAACTGGTTTGCAAAACCCATTGCGCTGCCTCCCTGGCAATTGCGCAGCCAGCCGGGCCTGATTATGCTGCAAGCCAGCTCTGCACAATTTGGCGGCGGCAATTTATATTACCGACCTAAAGGCTCTGCCTGCATGCTGTCTGTGCCACATCAATTTCATGACCAACTGACAGATAAAATAGGCAAAGCCGTGTTCGCTACACGGTGTCAGGTGCTGGTGATCAACACCGAGCACCGCAAAGCGCCCAGCCCGGACTTGTACAGCATGGACTATTCGCATCGCCCGAGTGGCTTGCACGCTGCAGCAGCACAAGCATTCGCACGACGTTACCCAACCAGTCACCTCTATCAGCTACATGGTTTCAGCCAAAGCAAACGTCGCACGCCTCAGGCACGCCAGGCGGATTTCATTATCAGCCAGGGCAGACAAAGTACCGACGCTTTGTCACAATTGCAGATGTGTTTGTCAAAACTGAGCGAGCATACCTACCAGTACCCGCAGCAAGTGTCTGAATTAGGCGGTACACGCAATGTTATGCACCGCCTGGGATTACCGGCGGGCTACTTTATTCATATTGAGATCAGCCGCCCAATGCGCGAGCGACTGGTCGCACAGCCCGACATTATGGAACAGTTTACCCTATGCCTTATTTGATTGTGTTGCTTTTGATAAGTTGTCTGCTGCCCACGCTGCCCACGCTGGCCGCGCCTGCAGCACTGCAAAGTGCACCCAGCTGGTATCAGCCGGACACACTGCAATTGCATCGCAGCGCAGCAACTGTCAACCTGGATGCCAGACAATCACGTTTGATTTTACTGCCGGCCGGACACTGGCTGAGCCTGGAAAACCAGCCACATTCTATCCAAGTGTGGCAGGGGCAATCCCCCTTTGCCATGCAACGCGTTACCCAATCCGAACTGCGCTGCGAACAGCATCAGTGTCAGTTGCCTGCCACTGCAACGACCCGCCTGCTGCGCTTTTATAATCCAACAGATGAAATACAAAGCGTTTCTGCCTGGCAGGGTCTGTTTCACAGACATCGGGATCCGTTTCGTATTCCCGTCAAAATGGCGCTCCCGGCAATGCAGCTGTATGAAGCGCAAACACATACCACGCACTATCGCTTAAACGATGGGCAGAGTATCCAGTTATTTTTTACTGAGGCCACCAAGCTCAGGCTCAACGCGCGGCGCATCCTGCCAGACCCAGTCCAGCCCGGTGTGGTCACGGCCAGGCTGGATGGAGATCTCATCAGTCAGCTATCGCTGAGTGACACCTCTGCCGATGAGTTCACGCCTCAGCTGCGCAAATACCGTCTGACTCACGATGTGAAATTACGCAACGATCAGGTCATAGGCCTGAGTAGCAGTGATTTCATAGCCGTTGAGGCAGGAAACTACCTGCGTATTGAAGCTCAGGGTGACACTTTGCTGAATTTGGTCCGCATGGAACGAGGGCTGTACGATACCAACGCGGCACAAACCTGGCCGGAACCTTTGTTTAACCCCTACTGGACGGATAATTTGCAGTGGCACCTCGAACAGGTTTACCAGCACCACGACATTTCATCGCTGCACTCGGCCGATGTCGCACTGGCCAGTGCGCTTGAACGACAACGTCTGTCCGAGCTTCAGGATACACTGGGCACAGTGCGCTTTTTATTACCCAAGAAATCAGACAATGCATTCACCAGCCATTTCAGTGAGCAAAGCGTTGTGCATGCTTATCGCCCGGCTATAGATCGCCTGTTTGCCACCGAGCAGCGCCAAACGTTGCATTATCATGCGGTGTCAGGTGCCGTGCAGTTTGAATTACCTGAACAACCACGCTTGTCGGATACGCTCAGACTGTATACCCGCAGCACCAATGCCGCAGAGCTGACGCTGGTCATTGACAGTTATCGGCACACAATAAACCTGCTGCCCTCTAAAGACTTTACTATGATTTCATTGCCTCTGCCTTTGGATGCCAGTGAGCTCAGTGTGACGATTAGTGACGATGCCCGGGTAGACCTGGCAATACGAGTCAGAGAGCTGCAAGCTTTGCCGAACAACGCCGTTTTATATCAGCGCCCGGGTTTGCTTGAAGACAAAAGCCCCGCTATTGCTTATCGTCTGGAACAACAGCTGCAACGCCTGGGTCACAGCTATCAGCAAGCCCAATCCCGGTTTGTACTCGCTCGCCCACAGCAGGCAGACACCACAACCAGCCTCAGTGCCAGTCACTGGCACTTTCGCCTCGGTGAGGCCGAAATGCTGGTCAGTCAGGACCCTCAACAGGCGCTGCCTTTACTGAAAACACTGATCACCAGTCCCTATGAAGAGGTTGTGATCCGAGCCTGGCAGTTGCGTTTGAGCGCATTTGGAGCACTGGGAGAACATAATACCGCTCAGCGCTATTTGGGTGCCCTGCTCACTCATCCATACCCAGAGCTGCAACGTTATGCAGCCCAGCAACTGCTGGTGCATTATCAAAAAACCCAAGCCATTCAAAGTATTCTCGGATTATGCAGCCTGTGGCGCAACGCCTTACCTGAGTGTCGGGCTGCACTTATCAGCAGTTTTGCCGAGCTCAAGCAAGACCTATATGCACTGTGGCTGGGCCATGACATACGCAACGACAATGACACACTGCAACCGCTTAGTGCGCAACTCGGTTATACACACCCTGCCAGCAACCCGCCCGTGCTTGATTATTCTCTGCGCCATCATGGCGTCAGCACTGTGCTCAGCGAAACCAGTAACACCACCGCCTACCCACTGACGGGAGAACCTCTTACAATCACAGCCCACCAGCCCATGGTGATCAGAGTCAGTGCCCGGTCAAAAGCCATTGAAACAGAGCAAAGCCAGTTATCCTGGTTACATGCCCACCAGGCTGAACTGCGTAAAATCATGCCGATATTTGATGACGTACCTGCGACAACCGTGTTACGCATTGATGAGGACGATCAGCCTCGCCTGTCTATTGCCAGTACCGGTTACTTTGCGCTGAGTGCCGGCGAACAACTGACCCTGAGCAGCGAAAAACTACTGTTGCTTCAGTTCAGTGCTTTGCCTCCCACACACAATATTACCAACGCTCTGGATCTGGCTGGGACACTGTGGCAGGAAGACTTTATGTCCCTGCTCTATCAAACACCACTGGGTAGCACAAGCTCTGTCGCCGCACAGCGCGATTTACTGCTCAATGCCCTGTTACGACTTGAAACTCAGTCACTCAGTGAGCATGAGTTCACGGCTTTATCAGCCAGATTAATGCAGCAAACCCCAGCAGAGTCACTGGCTACATTGTATGGCCGTATTCAGAGCTTTGGCCACTGGGAGGCATTTAATCACTATCAAAATTATGCGGGTACTCAGCTTATCGACTTATCAGCCCTGTTAAAGCGCAGTGCCGCTGAACAATTCAGCCGCCATACCAGCCGCGACGATGCATTGCCTGGACTGATCTTGCGCCCTAATCATAGTCTGGCGCTGAACCTGAGCGAATTACAATCAATGCAAGTCAGATTGGTCTTCCATTTTGCCAATGCCGAATTACTGCAACAACATCAGCGCCCACAGCTAAGTATTGACCGTGCTGGAGGCAACCTGCAGTGGCGACTCGATGACAACCGCAGTGAACTGGGGTTAACGCGCGCAGATCTGAGTGCACCAGGCCTGACATTGCGCTGGCTTAACCCTTTTGCCGCACAATTACTCAGCGTTGAAGTCGAAGCCTATCAGCAGGGCCGCTGGCAAGCCATTGAGCTGGCCGCCGAACAGCTCTTTTATTATGGTGACGAGGCCAATCCGATCACGGCAAAACTCAGTAAAGATGCAGTACTCAAACTGGAGTATGTGGAACAGGGCGCACGACGCGAACAATCCGGGTTTTACCCCGCCGGCTTACTCACCCTGGCACCACAAACCGCGAGCCTGGCCAGGTTCTATCGCTGGCAGCTGGACCCCAATCGCCATAAGCTGGCCGTGGCTCCTCCCGTTCAGCCCTACAGGGTGGCCCAGCCAAAACTCGTATATACCAAAAATGAGAACACCTATCATCAAGCCATTATGCAGGCCGATGGAAACCTTACACACGTTGAAGGGGTGATGCAGTATAACCGTGATGGTATCTATCAAAGCAGTGAACCGCTTGGCTCAGAGCATACGCTGGATCTGGGTATTCGGCTACGCAACCGCTATAAACAGCACTGGTATCGACTGGAGAGCTTTTTTCGCCTGAACAACACCAGCGAACCGTCGTTCAGTATCAATGGTTTGTATGACTGGCTTGACGATGAAGACGACTGGTTTGCCAAAGCACAGTGGTACAATCGCTGGCAGGAGTCACCACTGAGCCGGGAAACCCACCTGACCAGTCAGTGGACTGTCGCGATCGGCGAAATTTGGCGAGAGGATCAACACTGGCGTCATCAGTGGTGGTGGCAGCCCTTTTATTACTACACCAGCATTACTAAAGAAGAATATCTGGCGGACGAAACCATCAGCAATGCCATGTTCAACTTTTATCGCTACAACCATAGCGATGGCTGGCGTGGGGGTTATCGCATCCGCCACCAGAGCAAAGTGGACAGCCAGCTCAGCGCCCAGCTGACGACCACCTCTAATTCAGACTGGACATCACTGGACGTCGCTTCTTTAAGTGGGGTCTGGCAGCAATATTATCAGGGCCATATTTTCTCTGCCGGGCTAAGCAGCAGCTACGTGTTTGCCGATGACCACCGGCCAAATGCGACCTGGCAGTATCTGACGACACTGGGCTGGCAAACCTTGTTTGACTTCAGTGAACACACCGCGGGCTGGATCAGCCTGAACTGGACACAAGACTGGTTTAGAAATAACCACAGCATTCGTTTTGAAGTAACTTTGGGTAATTTACAACGCAGTGGCTTTGACCCGTTTGCACACGACGAAATCATTTTTGAATCGCTGCAACTAACGCATTTCTTAGAGCAGGACCTGTATGGCCGATAATCGATTAAAAACTCAGCTTCAGGCTATCTTATTTGCCGATACAGAACAGTTCTGGCTCAATCTGCACCGCCATAAATACCATCAGTTGCTCGAGGAGTTGGCAGGCTGGGAGCTGCTACAAAACCAGCCAAAAGACGAGCAACTGAGCTATTGGCAGCTACTGCAAACCATTGCTTTTTTACGCCACAAAATTGAGCGCCTGCATGAACAGCTCCAGGGTCACGACGCCGACTACCAATCGTTTGTGGAACGTCTGGGCAAGGCAGAGCTGGCCACTGAAAAACAACTGCATATTCTCAAGTATGCTGAAACACTGGGAGCCTCAGGCACACAACTGCAAAAAGACAAGCAGGCATTCTCACGCTGGTTTGATGAAGGTGCCGTTATCGGTCGCTATCAAACCTTAGTTGCTGATTTAGAGCAGGATCTGCGGTTTCTTATCGCCAAACTGGGGGCACTCACCATTCGTTACCTCAGGTTGTCGCAAGATAACCTGGATGAGGCCTGGAAAAAACTGGACCTGCAACCTTTCTTCCTAAGACTGATGGCCACCAGCAACAATGCACATGTGCGCCATGGGATGATCCGTGCGCTGGTTAATCAGGTTTCTGTGATCAATGAATTTAAAGCCGATCCGGACCTGGACAGCGAATTGGTTGCTGAGCTTATCGAGTTGCTTGATGCAGAGAATACGCCCTATCAGGCCGTTGTGGATATCCTGGAAATCCTGATCCACCAGCGTCCGACCTTTGTGCGCAGTTACATGTGGGCCTATGTGGAAGCAAGCCTCAGTGGCAATACACCAGCGCAGAAGCACAGCGATCAGCTGTTTATTGTCGCTGCAATGCCCCGTATCCTCGCCAACAAATACCCCCTGGAAGAGCGGGATATTCCATTGCTCCGGGAATTGGCGCAGCATCCGTTTGCCCGGGTACGACAAGTATGTATTGAGCAACTGCGCAATCTGCCCGATGCGCTGGCCAGGGAACTGCTTGAAAAACGTTTTAAGGATGAAACAGTCGATGCGGTGCGTTTCACTCTGGTTAAGCAGCTTACCGCTGCCCGTTTTTCTGCTAGCAGGTATGCATTTGGGTTATGGTGTACCCACCTCCTGGGTGAGGAGTGCCTGGAAGTTAAGCGGATACTGTTAGAACAAAGTCCCAGGCTCATGCTCAATGAGGCCGTTGAAGCGACACTGGACGATACTTCAAACAATCAGGATACGGTGTTGATGCAACGCTATATAGGTGTCTTGAATCAGGCACTGGAGCATGAACCCGATCTGGCCGTGCGGCGCTACATTACGCGAACCCGCGAGCAATTATTCAGCTTCACCCAGCAAAGCCTACATGCGCAACTCGTCCAGCGCCTGGCTGAGCACGAAACCGTTTATCTGCCTGGTGATATCGACCAGGACACACTAGGCCGGGCACTCAGTATGCTGGCGCAGCATGAGCAAAGCTTTAACGCATATCAAGACAAACAAGGCTGGCGGGTGGTTATTGGCTACAAACGTCGTCGCCGTTTTTGGCGTGTATGGCATGAGTTTTTTACGCCAAGCACCGATAAACGTCAGAGCTTTAGTCATACCAGTGCCAAAATTCCATCGGCACAACTACATGTGCCCAGTTGCACCACCGCAGAGATCAGTGCAACCAATGTACCCGGCGAAGCGCTTTATCATCTCAAGGAGGCCAGTGCACGCCCTCATTTGCCGTTGCCCGACTACCTGCTGTCTGTACTGAGTCAGGATAACATCAAAGCCAGTAGAAAAAGTTACACGCCCGACGGTATTTTAATCGTGACACCACCTAAGCACTTGTGGCAACGTGTTCGTGCCTACTGGCAATTATCGGTTCAGTACGCCGACATAGATGGCTTACGAAAAGGGAATACGCTTGAGCAGCAAAATTACCTGGCCCGAATTCGCAAGCTCGGCTTCGGTCTGGAGTTTAAACCCTATGGCAGTGAACTGGATTGTTCCTTTGAGGTTGAGTCCGGTATTGCCAACTTGTTCGCCCGTGCCGGCGTGCCGGGTGTGTTGGTCAATTTGGGTTACAGCTTTAAAGAATACCTGTATTCCATTTATCAAAATAGCATCGGTCAGCTGGTGTTTTTTGTATCGACCTTTATCCTCTATTTCTGGATGAGACACGTTCGCCTGAATCGAAAAATTCGCACTAATCGCGCGAAGATCCCTGTTACCATAGGCGGCTGGGGGACACGAGGAAAATCCGGCACAGAACGAATAAAAGCGGCACTGTTCAGTAGCCTGGCGCTGCGCGTCGTTACCAAAACCACTGGCTGTGAAGCCATGATGATTTTCGCGCGCAGCTCCGGAGAGCAATATGAGCTCCCCCTGTTCCGACCTTTCGACAAAGCCAGTATCTGGGAGCAAAGTGATGTCCTTGCCTTCGCCCGCTCGGTACGCGCTGATGTCTTTTTATGGGAGTGTATGGGCCTGACACCCAGGTATGTGCGGATCCTCCGTCGCTGGATGCGGGATAACTTCACCACCATTACTAATACTTACCCGGACCACGAAGATATCCTGGGTCCGAGCGGTGTGGATGTGGCACAAGAAATGGCTGCTTTTATTGGCAGCCACACTCAGATTTTCACCGCTGAGCAAACCATGGCGCCCATCCTCAACCGGGCGGCCGAGCACAAGCAATCAACCCTGATCCAGCTGCACTGGGGAGAAGGGTTTCAGATCACCCCGGATATCCGTGCTTTATATCCCTATGAAGAGCACCCTGATAACATCGCTCTGGTATGCAAAATGGCGCAGTACATTGGCATAGACAAAGATTATGTCTACAAAGAAACCGCCGAGCGTATTGTGCCAGATGTCGGGGTACTGCAGCACTTTACTCAAGCCCCGGTGGATCACCTGACCCAGTCGTTTGTCAACAGTATGTCAGCCAATGAACGCCTTGCCACGCTGGAAAACTGGCGTCGTCTTGGTTTATTTGAGCTCAACGACAAACCCGAGACACAAACCATCGCTCTGCTCAATAACCGCAATGACCGGGTTGCGCGCTCTAAGGTCTTTGCACAACTGTTGGTTGAAGATCTGAGTTTCGATCATATTGTGGTGATTGGTAGTAATGTCGATGGCTTTGAGGCCTATCTGGATCAGGCACTGAATACCCGTTTAAGCCGACTAATTGGCAATAACGACAAACAAGATTTGATGCGCCTGCTGACTCAGTGGAAGTATAATGCAAGCCCTGAGCATTATATTGACCAACTCAACGCCCTGTTTGACACTCCCTGGCTCGAAACCGCACACCTGTACGATGAGGATCTGCTGGGTCATACGCTGACCGAGCATATTGAAAATAAAATACAGCAACGCATTATTCAGCTCAGAATACAAAACTGGCAACTGGCCCAGTCACTGTTGAGCCTGGAAGATTTAGCAAGCCACCAGAAACAGCTGGAGCGTGTGCTGAGCAGCATCCTGCATAGCAAGTTATTGCTGCTGGATAACCCCCATATCACTGCAGACGATCTGACCAACCGTATCGCTCGCCTGGGACTGGCCGGACAACATCAGTTAATCGTGGGCATGCAAAATATCAAAGGCCCCGGACTCAATTACGTCTATGCCTGGCAACACTGGCATACGTTGCATGCCAGCTGTGAACGACTGCTCGAACCTCAGATAAGTCATGCGCAGTTTAGGCGCGACCTGAACAAGCTCACGCAACTCGATAAGGTCAATCGTATCGAGCGAGACTATTTCTCCAAGATGCTGCGTACCCTCAGTAAGCTGCCTCAGGCGCAAAGCGAATTTGCCCAGGCCGAACTCAGTCATCTGGCTGAACGCCTCACGCAACAAAGTGCCAGTGACGATCAGGCCGCGGGCCCTGAAAATTTATCCGGCTTTACGCGTTTTATACTGCAAGTGGTGGAGTCTTTTCTGGATGCTGGCGCCGCTGTTAAGCGCAAGAAAACCGCACAGCAGGTGTATGAGGACATTGCATCGCAGCGGATCACCCCGGAGCGCGCCATTACGGTTTTGGCTGCACTGAACCGAGGCCAAAAACCTGGCTGGCTAACCGATCGCTGGCTCAACCGCGGCCAGGATTAACATGCCTCCCCCTTGGCCCACATCAGCATGATGTGGGCACACTCCTTGCTTGATTGAATATTGAGCGTCTCACTTGATGGTTTGTTTTCGCATTTTGCAATTTTGCTAAGCCAAATGACCCAAATGGACATGCAAAACGCAAAAATGTGCAAAATGCGAAACGACAGTAGATCAGATAACATGTAAAAGTATTAGGAACACAGCGTGCAAAAACCAATTCTTTGGTATTGCTTTTATATTCTAAAATTGAGGCATAAATAGGAACTAACAGTCATTTTTTGATTTGTAATTGACCAGACCGTGTAAAAGTAAGAAAATGGGACTAGTTAAAATTGATTAGGGATAACATTTTATTTACACGAATAGAGTGAAGCCCTGGAGTATATCTATGAAATTATCAGTTATCGCGCTTGGCCTGAGTGCCGCCCTAATCAGCAGCTTTGCTGCAAATGCCAGTGACAATCTAATCACGAACGGTTCTTTTGAGCAGTCAAAAACCATCAACGGCTCCTGGAGCCTGATGAAAACGCTGCCTGGCTGGAATCGCAGCTCTGCAAAATTTGAAATTCAAACTAATCGCCTTGGTCTTATTCAGGCTCAGGATGGTGAACAATACCTGGAGCTGGACTCAACCCGTAACTACAGCGCATATCAAAGTGTTGCAACTGAAGCGGGCAAACAGTATGTCGTAAGCTTCTACTACTCACCGCGTGTTACCAATAATGCAGACACCAACAAAGCAACCGTGTACTGGGATGACCAGGTAATCGCAGAGCTAAACGGTACACAACGCGGCTGGCAACATTACACCATCACAGTGACGGCTGACAGCAATGAAAGTACGCTGAAGTTCGTGGGTGCAGGTAACTCAGATTCCTATGGCGCATTACTGGACAATGTATCTGTTACCGCAGATTGTGTAACGGGCCTGTTTGGCATCAATAACTACGGCTCAGCGCAAAACGGTTTCGTCTACCACTTTGACCTGGATGCGGGTCAGTACAGCACAGTATCAGGTGTCACACACACCGCTTCTAATATCGCCAGTAAAGATGGCGTACTGTACTTCATGGAACAGACCAACAACAGCACTAAAGCGTCGACTCTGTGGGCACTGGACCTGAACGGCAATCAGCAGTACAGCGTAGCTGAGACTAAATCTTGGCCTTTGTATCGCTCTGCGGTCACGCCTGACGGTATCTCTTTACGTAGCACCAGTAAGACGTATATGTACGACTTTGACATGACCAGCGGTGAAAAAACCGTGCTGGGTAAATTGTCTTATTCGGGTGACGATTTCAGCCATGGTGACATTGCTTACTCAGCAGACGGGAACGTGCTTTACGTCTTAACCGGCAAAGCGCTGTATACCCTTGATGAAGGCAACATGGAGTTGACTAAGATTGGTGAGCACGGCGTGAACTGGGCATCTGGCCTGGCAATCACAGACAATGGCGAACTGTATGTATCTGGTCGTGAAGACGGCAGTAACGCACAGATCTGGCAGCTCAATCCAAACACTGCCGTTGCAACATTGGTGATGGAAGGTCCTGAGCACATCAACGACCTGACGTTTGTCGACAATTTCTGCCGATAACCGGCACATTTGTTCGATATGCGCAAAAACCAGCCGGACCGGCTGGTTTTTTTGTATACAAAAAGCGTCTAACCCAGCTGGTAAGGCTTCCCCATCGCCACCCCACTAGGTATACTGACGCGCTTTTAATGCATAGTTAGTCAGCATTACACTAACTTGTAAATCATTTGGGGACTGGCCACCCGTTCAAAGTATGCGGAGCAATACTGTCATCAGCAGTACCTCAAGCATCGATAATATTAAGGCCAACACAACACATTTGATTGAAATGGGAATAATATGAATTCATTACCTAATCGCGGTGAGTTTCTAGGCCATCCAAAAGGCCTGTTCTTACTCTTCGGCACGGAAATGTGGGAGCGTTTTGGCTACTACGGTATGCGTGCAATTCTGGTTTTATACTTGGTCGCTCAGGTACAAAATGGTGGTTTCGGCTGGACCAATGCCGATGCACTAAGCCTCTATGGTACCTTTACCATGGCGGTGTATCTGACACCATTGATCGGTGGCTGGCTGGCAGATAATGTCATGGGTCAACGTAAAGCTATCATCCTTGGTGGTATCTTAATGGCCGCAGGGCACTTCACCATGGGTATACCACACAGCCTGGTTGCCGGTATGGAAGAGCAAGTTTTCTATGTTGGCCTGGCACTGCTGTGTGCTGGTAACGGCCTGTTCAAGCCAAACATTTCAACTATGGTAGGTGATTTGTACCAGGAAGGTGATAAACGCCGTGACGGTGCTTTCACTATCTTCTACATGGGTATCAACTTAGGTGGCGCGCTGGGTCCTATTATCGCCGGTTATGTTGCAGCACAGATCAACTGGCAAGCCGGTTTCATCGCTGCGGGTATCGGTATGGTGATCTCCGTTGTTATGCAACTCCTGCTAAGCCAAAAATATCTGGGCGACATTGGTGTGGTACCTGCTGCTAAACTGTCTCAGCAGCAATCTAACAGCAACACCAAAGAACCACTTACAAGCCAGGAAAAAGACCGCATCCGTGTTATTTTCACTATGAGTGTATTTAGTATTATCTTCTGGATGGGCTTCGAGCAGGCAGGTGGTCTGATGAACCTATTTGCCGCTGACTACACTGACCGTATGCTGATGGGCTTTGAAATTCCGGCTTCCTGGTTCCAGTCTCTGAACTCTATCTTCATTATTATCTTTGCACCCCTGGTGGCAATGATCTGGCTTAAACTAGACAAACGTGAGCCTAATTCGCCAGTCAAGTTTGCCATCGCTTTGGTATTCCTGGCGCTGGGCTTTTTGACCATGATGATGGCGCTGATCACTGAAGGCAGCGATCCAGGCAACTTACAGATCAGCATGATGTGGCTGGTACTTTTCTATCTGTTCCATACTCTGGGTGAGCTATGTCTTTCACCAATTGGTTTATCTATGGTGAGTAAGCTTGCACCGCTACGTCTGGCATCACTACTAATGGGTCTATGGTTCCTGTGTACAGCGGTTGCAAACAAGATCGCTGGTTTCGTTGGCTCATTCATCGGCGAGGGTCAGGAAGCAATGAACAATGCCATGAGCATTTTCATCGGCCTGGGTGCGACTGCACTCTTGTCTGCTCTGGCGATGTACCTGCTCAGCAATAAGCTGGTTGACTGGATGCATGGTGCTGAGGGAAGCACTGATGAGCCACACACTCAGGAGCATTATCTTGAGAAAGAATTAGAGATCTCGGGCGAAAGACAGTAATTTTCGTTCTGTGATTCGTGTAAAAAGCCGCACTAAATTTGTGCGGCTTTTCTATTTCTGGCGCGCTTTTGTAAACTTATAGATACACCTAGGCAAAATTCATCTCTCAAAGAAACCGTCCCCTTAAAAGATCCACAGTGATATCGCTGTCAACAATGAACTTAAAAGTTCTTTTTTATCATATGGATAAACATTTTTCTTTAAAATATACTGTGGCCAATCAATCTAATTTTCAGAACGGAACAAGGTTTGCAATCTGAAAAATTATCCTGTTCACGCAATCCGTATAACCCTGACAATTTGTACGACAGAATTTACATTTCGCCCTCTTGCTAATTCACCCCCATAGCTTCCCCTTTTGGTCATTTTGATTAATCATCCACAGCACAAAACAAATAGCGATCCAGTGCTTTAAAGCGGGAGTATGACAATGAGTGAAGTAACAAATCCTCTAGGCCTAGTAGGCATTGAGTTTACCGAGTACGCAACACCAGATGCGGACTACATGGAAAAGATTTTTGCCGATTTTGGTTTTTCTAAACTGAAAAAGTTCAAAGACAAAGACATCCTATACTACAACCAGCATGACATTCACTTCCTGCTGAACAAAGAGCGCGGCGGTTTCTCTGCTGAGTTCGCTAAGAGCCACGGCCCGGCAATCTGTTCAATGGGCTGGCGTGTAGAAGACGCGCAAAAGGCGTTTGAAATCGCGGTAGAGCGTGGTGCAAAACCAGCGACTGATTCAACACACAAAGATCTGCCTTACCCAGCTATTTACGGTATCGGTGACAGCCTGATCTACTTCATCGATGTATTCGGTGACAAAGGCTCTATCTTTGAGCAAGACTTCGTTGAACTGGAAGAGCAAGTCATCGTTGAAGACAAAGGCTTCCTGCGCATCGACCACCTGACTAACAACGTATACAAAGGCACCATGGAGACATGGGCAAACTTCTACAAAGACGTATTCGGCTTTACTGAAGTTCGCTACTTCGACATCAAAGGTCAGAAAACTGCCCTGTTGTCATACGCACTGAAATCTCCGTGTGGCACCTTCTCTATTCCAATTAACGAAGGTAAAGACGACAACAACAACCAGATCGATGAATACCTGGACGAGTACAATGGCCCGGGCGTACAGCACCTGGCATTCCTGACCAACGACCTGGTTGCGTCACTGGACAAACTTGACCAGACTAACATTGCAACATTAGACATTGTTGATCACTACTACGACACTATCTTTGACCGTGTACCTTGGGTTAAAGAAGACCGTGACAAGATCAAAGAGCACCAGATCCTGGTAGACAGCCAGAGCGAAGATTGCTACCTGCTACAGATCTTCACTAAGAACCTGTTCGGCCCTATCTTTATCGAAATGATCCAGCGCGTTGACGACGGTGGTTTCGGTGAAGGTAACTTCCAGGCACTGTTCGAGTCTATCGAGCGTGACCAGGAACGCCGCGGCGTGATCTAATTCTCCTTTGAGAGTGGATAATTAAAAGCAGCTTGGGGCCATGCCTTCTGGCTGCTTTTGCCGTTTAATTTGTCTGAGACTCAGATGTTCCATTGAAAAACCAGAACGCTATCACCACATCTGAGAGCAGCCTCAAACTTGCAAAAAGGAAAGACCATGTCTTTTATCAACGAAACGCACGACATTAATCTTAAAAGCTGGGTTGCCAGCGCAAACCAGGCCGGTACCGACTTCCCAATCCAAAACCTGCCATTTGCTTCATTCCGCCGCAAAGACAGCGCCGAAGAGTTCCGTGGCGGTGTCGCCATTGGTGATCAGGTACTGGACCTGGCTGTGGTTGCTGCGGCAGGTATTTTCAGTGGCGAAGCACAGGATGCTGTTGAAGCAGCCAATGCACCTAAACTGAATGAGTTTATGGGTATGGGCCAGAACTACTGGTCTGCGCTGCGCTTAGCATTGTCTCGTGCTCTTCGTGAAGGCTCAGAGCACCAGGGCGCGCTAGAAGCAGCGTTGGTTGCACAATCTGACGTTGAATATGCGCTGCCTTGTCACATTGGCGATTACACTGATTTCTATACCTCAATCTACCACGCAACTGCGGTAGGTAGCTTGTTCCGCCCGGACAATCCTTTGCTGCCTAACTACAAGTGGGTACCAATCGGTTACCACGGCCGTGCCTCTTCAATTGATGTGTCTGGTCAGAACTTCCCTCGCCCTAAAGGTCAGACGAAAGCACCTGATGCAGATACACCGTCATTCGGTCCTTGTAAGCGTCTGGACTACGAACTGGAACTGGGTATCTATCTGGGTAAAGGCAATGAACTGGGTGACTCAATTTCGATTGAAGATGCTGAAAGCCATGTATTTGGTTTCTGCCTGTTCAATGACTGGTCAGCCCGTGATCTGCAGGCTTGGGAATATCAACCATTAGGTCCATTCCTGGCGAAAAACTTTGCCTCAACGGTATCACCGTGGATTGTCACCACAGAAGCCCTGGCGCCGTATCGCACCAACTGGCACCGTGATGAGCAAGATCCTCAGCCTCTGGACTATCTGGAGTCTGCGCACAACCGTGAAGCTGGTGCGTTTGATATCCAGATGGACGTACTACTTGAAACAGCGAAAATGCGCGAAGCCAATGCTGCGCCTAGCAAGCTGTCAGAATCAAGCTTTAAGCACAGCTACTGGACAGTGGCACAAATGGTCACTCACCATACAGTAAACGGCTGTAACTTCCTGCCAGGCGACATGCTGGGTTCAGGCACACAGTCTGGTCCGGAGCACGAAGAAGCGGGCTCACTGTTAGAGCTATCGCGTGGCGGCAAAGAGACCATCACTCTGGACAATGGCGAAGAGCGTAAGTTCCTGGAAGATGGCGACAAGGTCATTATGCGCGGCTGGTGTGAAGCCAATGGCTTTGCACGTATCGGTTTCGGTTCAGTCGAAGGCACTATCCTGCCAGCGAAGTAATCGCAAGCGAAAAACTATTCCTATACAAAACAAAGGTGTGCTTAAGTACACCTTTTTTTTGTAAGTAAATACTGGCTTTTTGCATAAAAATTGTTAGAGTGAGTCGTTATTTTTAATTTTTACGTGTTATGTTTCGCTATATCAAACGTCTGATCACATCACTATTTCAACCTAAGCAACTAATGCTGCGCCAGAACGGCCAGGTTAGTCTGATGGTTGTGCCCGGCTGGTTGCAATTTATCGCACTACTGCTGGTTTTTTGTGCTCTTAGCTGGTTAGTTATCAGTACATCAGCGTTTTTTAAGCAACAAGACACAGTCAATGCCTTACAGTCTGAACTTCGGGTCAAAGCGCAAAGTTGGGAGCAGGAAAAACAGCAGCTAACTGCAAAACTGGCACAGCAGCATACTCAGCTCGCGACTTTAAACGAGCAACACACAGTGCTCAGTGAAATTGTCAGTGCACTGCCAACTTCTATCACCGAACAATCAGACGCTCCCGCTGCTTTACCGGACAATGCACCACAAACGGATGCACAACCCGTGGGCAGTGATCTCGATGACAGTCATGAATTTGAAACCCAAAGTGCGGATTTGAATGATGCGCAGGCTGCATTGCTCACAACCTTACAGGCAGTTATTTCGGCGCGCCACAACCAGTTGATGGCCGGGTTTAATGAAGCAGGTCTGACACTGTCAACCGAAAGCAACTCCGCCCAGGGTGGTCCATATCATCAGGTCGATGCAACGCTGCTAAATGACAGCTATACCCGGCTTATCGATGACTCAGTGCAGCTCAATCAGCTAGAGAATTTATTACATTCCACCCCAAAAATGATGCCCGTCGCGCACGACAAGTATTATATTTCCAGTGCCTTTGGCTTTCGTAAAGACCCCATCACAGGCCGCCGCGCCTATCACAAAGGGGTTGATATGGCAGGCTGGCACAAAACCCAGATCATTGCCCCGGCTGATGGTGTGGTCAGTAAAGCTGGCAAAAATGGGGGCTATGGCAAGTTTATTGAGATTCAGCATGCCAATGGTATAGTGACTCGCTATGGCCATTTACACACCATCAAAGTGAAAAAAGGCCAGGCAGTTAAACAGTCAGAGGTAATCGCTCTGATGGGTAGCACAGGTCGTAGTACCAGTACACACTTGCATTATGAGGTGTTACAGGATAAAAAGCATATAAACCCTGTAAAACTGGCAAGAGTGCTCAAACGTGTTCAATAAAAAGAAAACTTCACTTCCTTTCTCGCTTATTTCTCCCGACACCGAAATCACAGGTAACATCCAATGCGATGGTGAAATCCAGATAGATGGCAAAGTCGTTGGCGATCTTAACGTTACCCAGCTCATTATTGGCGATTCAGGTATTGTCGAGGGCAATATTACTGCCAGGCAGGTGCAGGTGCGCGGTCAGGTACAAGGCGGTATACGTGCAGACAGTGTGACCCTAGAGCCCAGTGCCAGAGTCACAGGTGATATCGAACACGATACGCTGACAATTCAGGCCGGTGCGCATATTCAGGGTCAGCTGAATCATCGTGTAGAACCTTCTAACGTCACACCACTGGATAAAACCAGCGAAGCGTGAGTTATCAATAGAAATGTTTTCCTGGTAACATTTAATAACATAAAAACATTAACTTAGCCCTCCTCATCAGTATCCGATAGTGATACATTTCACGCATATGACAAAAGCAGAACGAGCTTACCTGGCTCGTTTTTCATACCTCACTAAACAAATAAAAGGATATATAGTGAACAAGCATATTTTAGGCCTGCTACTGGCAACGGCATCTTTGGGCGCTCAGGCATCAGAGCTGAGCAAAAGCTATCTGGAAGTAGGTTATGGTGAAACAAGCCTGGATGGCGCACCGAGTTCAGTTGATCCTCAGGGATTTATCATTGCTGGTAGTTATGAATTTGCCAACGGCATCTTTATGGGCCTCAAAATCGATCAGCATTCCGACAGCCTGACATTTTTCGACAAGCTTTTGGATGATGACTACGACGTTGATGAAACGACGTTTAATCTGGGCTACATTTTGCGTTCAACGGGCAATGGACGCCTGGCAGTTGGCGCTCAGGTTGGTGAATTCGAAGTATCAACTAATCGGTCTAACTCAACAGTAGACACTCGTCGTCTTTATGGTGAGTACGAGCACTCATTCAGCAAGCGCATCAGCGCCTATGGTCAGGCCGGCTATGAGTTAATGGACAACTCCGCAGATGATGAAGATGGTGTTTATGTAAATCTGGGCCTTCGTTTCGACTTTACATCACACTCCGCTGTTATCCTGGAGTACACCAATGGGGTGGATTACACCCAATCAGAAGTGAAGTACCGCTACACTTTCTGATTAAAACAGGCCCGCTAATCGCGGGCCCATGTTTTACTTTTTCGCCGAAATATACATAGTGACATCGGCATGAAAAACCTTAACCCCTTCATTATTAAACACCTCAACCGGGACAATTAACTCCTCTTTGTCCTGCCACTGACGTGGTAACGAAATCGTCGCTTCTGCACGCAGGTCTGTTTCGGCTTTTTTCAGGTATTGCACCGTCATCCCTTTAGGGATCCAGCGATGTGTTTTGTAAGGAATGCTGGCATCAGTTACCACGCCAGCGCATAACTCTGCGAGATTACACTGTGCAATCGCATGAACTGTCCCAATGTGATTATGGACCGCCTTGCGGTTGGGCATCTGCGCCGTGATCCGCCCTTCACTAAGGTGAGTGATCTTAGGCTTAATGGTGCCAAAATAAGGCGCTCGTTTACAGACCGCCTTGCTGAATAGCCAGTTACCAAAGGGCAACCATTTAAACTTCTTGTAGGTTTTTAATAAGGGTGTTGCCATAACGCTTAACCTGTTGAATAAAATAACACCCAACCCTAACACATCTGACCAGTTAGTCCAATGGTAGAAAATTTATAAATCAATCACTGCCCCTGGGATTAATATGGCCTGTTCCCAGATGTGTTACAATCCTGCCGATCAGTGAACTTCCATAACGATAAACTCTAAGGACAAATATATGAACAAGCTCGCTTTACTATCCGCATTGTGCTCGCCCCTGGCCATCGCCGGACCGATTACTCAAATTGAGATTGAAAACAACACCGTTTTATTCTCGACCAGCTCTATGGCTCCCAGCTCCGTTGCGTGTGTCGCAGAAGACAAAAACCAGCTGCGCTCAATTAGTCTGGACAGCCACTCAGGCCGTGCCATGTATTCCTTGCTGATCACTGCGGTAGCAAAACAACAAGCGGTGGCTGTCACGTCGGCTCAGGATTGTGCTGATCTGGCTGGAGTAGAGCGGGTGCAAAGTCTTCGCCTGGCGCCCAATACCAGCGCCGGTAACTCAAATGCCCGCTCGATTGGGTTGTACGCGAGCGACGGCATTACGCGCATTGGCACATTGGTGGATACCGCGCACTCTAAAAATAGTGCCTACGATAGCGGTCGATATCGTTGGACTTACATCGATAATGAAGGTGGCGTCGACTATAAAACCTTAACTATCAGCTACAACAGCGCAGAGATCCAGCGTGAACATAGTAGTTGCCAGGGCAGGCAGGGGTTGTCCCATCATAGCTCCCCCATATTCCAGCATGGCAGGTACATTATGGGTAACAAAGACGCCCCCTTTATCAGCTCTGCCGATGAAAGTTACGGGAATTACCGCTGCTTTACTCGCCAGGATAAAACCAGTTACGAGATCATTGAAACTGAACACCCAATTTGCGGCGCAGGATTATGTCTGGTCAAAGAAGACTGAGCTATCACCCAGGTAAGGATAACACAATGAAAATCTTACGACTGTGCTCAGCGTTGCTGATGTTGGTTTGTGGCTCAGTGATGGCAAAGACCAACATTCTGAACATCGAAGTCCAGGCAACTCGGGTGCTGGTAACCCTGAGAGCCACATCAAGCCAAACGGGTTGTCAGGTTAATCCAGCCGACAATGTTCAGCTTTGGTGGCTTGACCCGACGAGTGCGAGCGATCATGCACTCTATACCCTACTCCTCTCTGCCTACACCAGCAACAAAGAAGTAGTAGTCGATGGATCACAAACCTGCCTGAACCACCCGGCTGCAAGGCGGCTGAGCAAGGTCATGCTAAGGAATTAAAATGTCAGTATACAGACTGCTTACTTTGCTGATACTACTTGGCGGCGCTATGATTTTACCCACACAGGTGAAGTCTGAAGGCTGGCTGCCACTGCAAACCAGTGAACTTATTTCGCAACACCCTTCAAAAACACTTGCTGGTACAATGAACTGGCTATCTACACCAACACAGATTACAACACATCGGCAGCTCACCCTCTCATGGCAACCATTTGTAGAAGCCACTTACCATGAACTATGGCATAACGGCACCGCACGACAAGTCCGTGAGAATAACCTCGACCTGTACTTTACAGAGCCGGGTAAACATCAGCTTAAAGTCAGAGCCTGCAACGGTGTGCAGTGTAGCCAGTTCTCCGAGACGCTCACACTTGATGTAGTGCGGCGCTTTGACTTTGAGTTTGGTACTAACAATGAAGCTCTAATTGCCAATCAGGCAGGGCAAATCCTGATATCTCCCCTGAGCGATGTGCCCACGGACACTATGCTGGCCAGCCTCGATGGTCAGAATTGGCAACCGCTTACGCTGGCTAACGGACAATACATTTTCTCAATTCCGGTAAAGCCCGCCGGTGCGTATAAGCTATACCTTCAGATAAACGATGAGCGTATCGAGCCTGTGGACTTTAGGATCTATGCCAAACCGCAGCAGGCGCCTCAGGGCGTTGCCATCGCATTGCCAGAGACAATAGACTACCACCAGCAACAGGCCGTTGAAGTCGACACCCAGCAAACACTGGTGTTGCACTGGCAAGCTTCCGATGACGTTGCACCGCCGCTTGTGGGCTATTACAAGTTGTTTATCAATGGTAACCGCGATGGCACCATATATCGTTCTCTTACCCATTTGAACCGTAAATATGGTGAGGGGGCCTTTCATACTGAACTACATCACCTTGGCACAGGCGCTCATCAGATAACGATTCAAGGATGTAACAAGCTTGCTGGTACTGAGTATTGCGGACCCCAAAGCCAAGCTGTGTATGCCTTTGTCGGTGTGCCGCCTACCCCGTATGTCAGACCTGTTAAAGTAGTGGATGATTTCCATGTCTCCGCAGGCGTGCTCCACCCACGCCCCACCGACATATTGAATGTTCAGACCGGTGAGGAAGTGCTCTTTCACTGGCAACCTTCAGACGAGGTCGTTGCCGCACCAAATGGCTACTACTTGCTGGAGCTCAATGATCAATGGCTTGGCTCCATTTACGGTGTCGTCTCTTTTCTGCGTCGCCAGTATAATGACGGTAACTTCCACGTCAGAGCGAAGATTACCCAAACTGGGTTACTCAATGCCACTGTGCGGGCGTGTAACCGGGTTGCGCCGGGTATGGACCGCAGTCTCAGCTGCGGCCCCAAGAGCTCTGTCGCGAGAATTCTCTCAGTACCAGCCAAGCCTGATTACCAGCTAAAGTTCAGTCATGTGAATAATGGCGTGATCACAAGAGAGCACCCATTGACACTGGAAGCCAGCACACTGAGTAGTCCATATATTGACTCCCTGAAAGTCAAAGTGAATCAGGAAGAATGGCGCACCGTACCAGGCAGTCAACATTATCATTATGACTTTGGCATCCTCGACCCGGGCACGTATAACATCACAGTTAAAGTGAATGATTACTTCACCGAAACGTTTAACATCAAAGTGGTCAATTCAATTAACACGATTCGGGTTGGGCAACTGAGTGTAAACAAAACGAATATTGGATATGGCGATGAGGTTTTGATCAGTTGGCAAAAACCCGCCCAATTTAATGAACCCGTGCTTTATCGCATTGCTATAGAAAAACCCAGTGCAAAGGCAGGTGAACCCACAGAGCGTTTTATCTGGCAAAATGGTGTGACCGAAACCAGTATACGCCGTGGACCGATATTCAGAAGAGGCACAACTTTCGTTGAAGTTTCTTCCTGCTTAAGAAACGGAGAATGTGGAATTCCAAGCCGAGTACACTATCGGTTGCAAGGCAACACACTGTCAACGCCGAACTTTACTCTCCTGTCTAATGAGGTAGCACGCTTTTCTGCGCCACAATTTAACTGGCACATGCCTGATAACTTCTCTGAAGATGTCTCTGCGACCTTCTTTGTGCGTTCACCGGGCAGTGCAACACTTAGCCAGTACGTTGAGGGTACCTCTTTAACACAAACGGGTGAGTACTATTTCTATATTGAGATCTGTGACAACAAGCACCCGGAGATCTGCAATGATAAACAACTTACCGAGCTTGCGGTTAATGTTGTCGAGGCAACGCTTGAAGTCACACGAACAGACGATACTTTAACCTGGCGCATACTCCAAGCCGCCCAAAGTTATCAGTTGCAAAGTACACTGTGCATTAAAGATTGTCTGCATGCTGGCAACTACCAATGGCAAACTGAAGCTGAGTTGAGTGCCGATACAACAACATATCAGCTGGTTGCTAGCCAAAATCGTGCATACCGGATACGTGCTTGTTTCTTTGCCGGGCAGTGCAGTAACTGGGCCTATATCGCTCCAACGCTAATCAAGTTGAAAGCACCCGATCTGAGGATAAATAATTAGTACCTGTTAAAAAACGAGGCCAAACTTAAGCTTGGCCTCGTTTTTATTTTTGGCGGTTAAACCTTAGTTTCTGACAGGGCTAGAAAATTCAGGAGCCCCCAGCTTCTGTACTTGGACAGGCACCAGATAGGGCCATGCACTGCCTTGGCTACTACAGGTAAACTCAATTCCACCATTGCGCGTCTTGTAAGGCACAAAGGGACCTGCTCCCTTGCCGACGAATGACAGCTCATCATAATCACAGGTCGTACCCTGAGGGATATCCCAGAGAATATCAACCACCGAACCGACACGCACTTTTGGCGGGAAAGTGAAATACTGCTCAGGATTTTCCCCATCCATCAGTAAATCACCTTGTAAATCGATACTCTGCGCTGAACCTATTGTTTTAAGCTGCAATATGGGCCGCTGAGAATTGGAGTTCAAATGACACGTCACCAGCATGTTGCTTTGCTGCTTTTTCGCGTTATTGAACTGCTGCTGATCTGTCTGATTAAGCTGCCACTGGTCATGCTCATTTTTACTCACGAACCAATACGCGGCTGAGCTATGAGACTGACTGGCATACGGAATAAGCACTTTACCTGGCAGGATTTTACTGCTGGTATAAGCCAATTGGCGGCGCAGATAGTAACCATCATCCGTAGCAAAAACATTTAACCCTTTGGTACTATCCAGGCAAGCCTGTGAACTAAAGCGGGAGACTTGGTTAGTAGCCTGAGACACTTCATAACAGGTTGTCTGATCACACGCTCTTACCCGAAACTTGATCTTTCCTTCAGGAACCGGCTGCATCAAATAACGAGGTTCTGTGCTATTGGCAAGCACCACCCAGTTTGAATAATTAAGGCTAAAATCAATTTGATAGTACACATCTTGTGTATCACTGCCGACACTTTGCCAGCTTAGTTGTACACCCTGTGCACCCTTATCTATTGCACTCAAATTTTCTGGTGCGGGCAGTCCACCGACTTCATTGGAAGCGGGCGAAAACTGACTGCATGTAAGTCCATCAGTACATGCTTTTACCTTATATCGGGTCGTCGCCACTTTTGCCTGCTGAAGCTGGATCCTCGGCTGCACAGTGGCACTCACCATCTGGTATTCCTCACCATTTAAGCTCTCGTATACCCGATATTGTGCCGCTGGTGCACTACTTCTTGGTTGCCAGGCTACGTTGACTTCTTCCCCTTGCTTACTGGCCACAACGCTTTGCGGGCCGAGCTCAGGGATAGCAACTTTAAGCGGCGCAGACTTCACGTAGCCAGTACAGGTACCTGACGCACATGCCTGCACCCTGAAGTAATAAACCCCATTGGTGTAACCACCCAGCTCAATATCCTGCTCAGTGCCCTCATAGACAGTTTGCCAGCTAACACCACCATTATTACTTTGCTGTAATACAAAGCGCTCAGCCTGAGCATCTATCTGCCAACCGAGCCTGACTGTTTCGCTTTGACTGACTGGTGGTAACCAAAGACTACCATTCTGATATGGCGGGTCGTCATTTAGCACGTACTCCACCAGGCTGGGCATCTGCAAACTCATTGCCAGAGCCGGCCCTGAGGCCAACATCAGACCGGCACAAGACATCATTGAGCGGTATTTGAAATACCTAGACATAACAGCAGCCTCTGTTATTTAGTATCGTAGAAACCAGGAACATCACTTTGCAACTGTAGGAACGACAATTCCCTGGCAGAAGCAATTGCCCTGTCTGCCAACACCATATAACGAACCGGTAGATTGTTTGCACGCGCCATAAAAGCAACAGACAGCATGGCATCAAATACTGCAGGATTTTCGAGGGCTTTGAGGTAGACATATCGCCCTGATCCCATACCACAGGTCATCAAATTACCACTGGCATCTTTAAAGCTGATCAGCAAAGTATTGCTTAATCCGGGTATATCAACCCGAGTGCCCTCAATAGCAATGGTATCAACATAGGCGCCATTGCACTCTTGTGTGGTACTTGCCTGGCTCGTGAAAGCAACTCCGAGTAACGCCATCAAACCAAAACGCATCAGCCCTTTTTTCATTATAATAATCCCATATATTTAAATACCAGCGATAACCCGCCGATTAACTATTATTCTATTTTTGTCCCTCAAACCGTAGACGGCCATGCCTAAAACCCGTTAGGATCAGAAAAACAGTTTGAGGTGCTTCATGAAAAATCTATTTTTATTACCACTGGCATTTGCCAGCACATTTGGTTTAGCCAATAGCCAGGCTTATTTAATCACTGAGTTTCAGGTGAGTAATAACCTGGTCACATTTAAAACTCAGCCACAAAAAGCAACCAACACGCCTTCTTGTGTTGATGAAAATAACAAAGATAGCTGGGCCATTTCACTAAATGACCATGGCAGTAATAACTTATATAGCCTGCTGCTTGGTGCTTTTGACAGCCAAACGCCGGTTTATTTAACCAGTACCGAGCAATGTATACCTGAAAGTGGCATTGAGAAACTGGCTACTGTGTCAGTTAACTAATATAAACGTGCGTTATTTAATAACGCACTGTTTATCTCCACACATCGGGTGCGTTGTTTCTGACAGTTTAGTGTAACTCGCATCCTTTTCATAAGACACGCCATTCTCAACACAGCTGCCATCCTCAAGATGTGCATACACTTTATTACCACCATATATATTAAGCCGGTTGCTCGTTTCCCAGGATGGTGAAGCGAGTAAAAACGCATTTAATATTGTTGAGTAGGTTGGGCCCTGATTATGGCTGTCACTCCAGGTACCTGAAAGCCCGTAAGGCTGCTCCTGGCATTGTGCATCCAGATAATACACAGGTGAGTTAGAGTTTCTTCGGGTAAAGTGTGCAAACCAATTGTTGGCTTTGTCGTGATAAGTCACATAACCATTCTCCACAGTGATGACATCTCCGACTTTGGTGACCCCGTCTCCTTTATAAAGCGCCACTGTGCTGCCACCAGCAGGCTGCGCATCACTGAAAGACACATTGAGTCCGGCAACTTGCTCAATACCCGCCAGAACATCACAGTTGTTGGCCGACTGCACACTGACCAGCTGAGATTTGGACACTGCGGTCATTAACAAGCCATATAAAGCGCGGCCCTGAACGGAGGTGATGTCCAGAGACCATAGCTGTTTGGTATCCGGGTGTACACATGCGGGTGACGTATGCGCTTTGTCCTGAGCAAGTGAGAACGTTGCTGTAGTACCCTGTACACTGAGAGATTTAATTTGTGCGGAAGTTTGCGCATGCGAAATATCGACGTTTAGCAGTGCAAGCACCAAAACACATGACTTTATTGATAATTTTAACATTGAGTTACCACAAAGGTGTCCATATTCGTGTGATTTGCTTAACCGCTCAACGCGGTTTCCCATAAGTAGAAATGTAAAAAATACAATTTAGCTTACCATAAGATGACTTAAAACAGGAACACCTTGTTCCCGAAAAGCATATATTTCGTACCTAAAATAACTTATCATCATGCCTGTCTTAACAACTAGCTAAAGCGATAGATGGACCTCATGCAATTACCTCTTAAAAACCCCCATGTGTTGGGCGCTCTTTTCACAATTTGTACATTTACAGCGTCGGCAGGCAACATCACCGAGCTCAAAGTAGATGGGAACACCGTACTGTTCAAAACCAGCGACGCTAAAAGTCATACTGTACCAGAGTGTGTGACGGCCAATAACAAAGCTTACTGGGCCATTGACCTTCATACGCTCGCTGGTCAGGCAAAGTATTCAACACTGGTCACAGCAATGTCGGCCAAAGCACAAGTAACCGTAACAAGCGCACAGGCTTGCCTCACTACAGTGGCCGCTGAGCAAGTCCAGAGTATCGCCATGGTACAGCCTGCCCAGCCCAAATCCGGCTTTGCAGGAGTAACCCCGTCGCTACGTGGCGATTTTGCCAAGACTTTTGGTCTCCCTGCCTTATTTGCCATGGATAAACAATGTGATATCACGTTCCCTGGATCACGCGCCATGCTATGGGATGACTATCGTAGTATGCATGGTAATTACCCAGATCAATTGGTTCAAAACTCAGTAATTATCCTGGACCCTGTAGAACACATTTCCTACTCCCGAAGTCAAGAAAATCGCGATAGCCAAATACAACTTACGCGAGAAATCTATTTTAAAAATGGCCAACGCCTGCTAGAGAACTCAGGCAATACTTACACTTATAACCAAACTCCGTTTTGTCTGGATTTTACCAACGCTTCAAGCAGTTTATTTTTCTACAACCTGCATTATCACAGGATAACCAAACGAGGCTGTCATTATACTGCTTCACTGGCCTGTGTTTACTAGTACCAAAAAGGAGCGATATGAATCTGCTCCTATTCTTTCAACTTCCGCAAATTTATAAAAAAGCAATTAAAACTAAATTCCAGGTGTAACCCCGCCGTCAGCGGTAAGCTCGGCAGCGCTGCTGAGCAGTTGTGATATCCAAAGATCGGAGCTGGCGAGTGTCACTCTTCACCGAGGCAGGGATCAGATGAGTTTATTCTGCATTCAGTGTAAAAGTTGTGGTAATACCCTGCACATTAAGTGGGGTTACTTTGGCGGGAACCTTAGCCTGTGGATGGCACTTGTCAGAGACAGCGCCACGCTCAGTAAAGAAGTCCGTTTTTTCATGAGTTTATTATTTTAGTTTTGACTAATGATGGCTGCGGCAAACTCAGCGCCGCAGCCTGCTCGGTCAATTCGCTCTGTATAGTTTAGGCGCCTTGAGCTTCTCAGCTTTGTCTCTGACAATTGTCCAGGACGTACAGGAACCATCAGTGAAGCACGCTTTAACACGGTATGCGGTCCCTTTCGGCTCTGTCACTGCAAGGCTCAGTTCGCCATTAATCAGTGTTGCCACCGGCTTCCAGGTTGCTGATGACACATCGCACCCGAGACTACAGAGCGCACTTTCAATCACAATCTGTTTTACGCCCGTTAGCTGCGACCACCTCAGGTGCGTGCCAGTGTATTCAACGACAAAGCGCTGATTGATCACCTCTACCCTGTGCTCGGTCTCCCAGCGTTCGCTACACACGTTCACACCCGCAACCTGACCACATGCCTGCGCGAAAAAGCGGTAAATGCCTGGCTGGGTAAAACGGAACCTGTAAGTGCCCGGTTGACTATGCTCACGACTACTCAGCGCAATCATCTCAAGTGCATTTGGAGGTAAAACAAACAAGGTCGTGGTAAAGCTCTGACTGGGCTCACTGACAAAGTACCAGTCGATGCTTTCTGTTTTATCCAGGAATGTGAGCGTCTCAGATGACACCTTAAGCGCGGGCGTGTCTGCTGGTATTTCAGGTGTTGTATAAACCCCTGTCGGTGATGACCAATCAGAGCAGACCGCATTACCCACTGCTCCAATACAAGAACGAATTTTATAAGCGCGCATGCCCCCATCCAGGTTGTGCCAGGTGAGTTGATTATTACCCGCCTCATTACCACCTGGCGCAGTATAGCGCCCGGGTACCGTCCAGTCATTGCTGTTGTACTTAATGGAAATGTCGTAATAACTGGTGCCCGGCACAGGACCCCACTCGAGCGTGGTCGTGCTACCCTCTCCACTCACTTTATGGATCCAGACTGGAATAGTCACGGTGTTTGACTCAGCTGACCATTCTGTACAGTTGGTCAGATTATCATCGCAACCACGTACCCGGTAACGCCTGTTGCCTGACTCCAGACTCGACCAGGAGATGTGATTGTCAGTGCTGACATAGCGCCCCGGCACAGTCCACGCGTTATCATTGTATTTAATTTGCACATCAAACTGAGCCGATGGTGCACTGTGCCAGTTTACTTCGATTTCATTCTTGCGAAGCAAAGAGGCAACCGGCGTGGTAACCAAAGTTCTGGATGGCAAAGACCAGTCAGAAAACTCCGAACACCCGGCATCATTGCACGCTTTAACCTGATACTGGGAATACGCGTTTTCATCATCTGCAGACTCAAACTGGTTACTCGTAACCCGGTGCTCAATGATCGATAGCTCAGTATTGTAGCTTGCTTTACTGACGATATAGTAAGACGCACCACCTACCTCAGCCCAGTTCACCGTAACTTGACTGCCGTTACTTTGCGCAACCGGCTTGTTGGGCACTGCAGGCTTTGCAGCACGGATCACAACTGTGCCCTGATTCGATTGCAGACCTTGCTCGTCTGTGACCCAAAATGCAAAAGTGTCACCATAAAATGAGTGGCCCGGAACGTATCGGAACACACCATGCGGTTTGCCCGGTACTCTGACCAACTGGCCATGATTGGTTTGATTGTTTGCACTGCCTGTGGAGGTTACAAACTGATAGCTAAACCTGTCTAACAGACCTGGGGTTTTATTCGCCTCAGGGTCAACCATCAGCTGGGTTCTGAAATCAATCTCGCCGTCTGGTAAACCGTTAATGCTGACATCCAGATCGGATACCTGCGGGGCTTCGTTGACGGCTTGCAGCGGCACCGCCACTCTGTGTTTGTTAGATGTGGTCGCGCCGTCGGTTACTTGCACCATCACATTCAGTATCGGCTCTTCATACAGGGGGTCTATGGTGATCTGGCCCGTTGCCCGATCAACTGAATAGAAACCCTGCATACTCTCTACTTCCAGGGTCAATTCGCTGTTACGGCTATGTGACCCTTTGTAGCGAATATATAAGTCGTGTACAGACAGGCTAAATGGGGTGTCCTCTCTCACCGTCGCGATATCAAGGTGACGGATAATCACAGGCGCCCCCTTGTCATTTTTAATATCAATGGCAATGTCACCACGACCCGACACCGCACCTTGTTCATCATAAACAAAGAAAAACACGTAATCACGACCGACAAAGTTGGCAGGCGGAGTGTATTCGTATAAATCACTGCGAGCGCCAGGCACCTGTACAAAGCGACCACCGGCGTTAGTCCAGCCGCCATGGTCTTCTCTGTTGGCATTTTTCGAGAAGATAAATTTATATTGCTCTAGTCTTGGGTCATCTCTGCCCAGTGGCCAGTAGTTAAAGTCCGGGTCGTGCATCATGCCGCGCATGTACAAGGCAAATTTTTCATCTTTAACCGACTCCCAGATTATTTGTCCGGCTTCGGGATGGTCATTGACTTCATTCACCACGATTTTAAGTTGGTACTCTTGTGAGCGATGCTTGCCATCGAATAGCGTAACGGGAACACTTAGCTCCCCGTTAAAGTGCTGTGCCGGTGTGAGTGTAAAACCATCTAACGTATAGTGCTGCCCACCAGCCACTTCAAAAGTCATATCTGTTGCAAGTGAATCGGCATCAAGATAGTTAATCTGATTGATATCCAGCACCAAGCTGGTGTCTTCGTCCATGACCAGCGACTTTTGCCCGGTGATCACCGGTGCCGTTTTGTTTTCTTTTAGCACTGTCACCAGAACTTTAGCGCTGGCTGAGGCATTGGCGGCATCCCGGATGGTGTAGTTGATCACGTCGCTACCGTCATATTCCGCATAGGGCCGATATTCGATAGCTCCGTTTTTGACCAGCACTGTGCCATACTGTGCGGTGACCTGAGTGATGGTTAAGACATCACCATCAATGTCGCTATCATTGTCCAGCACATTAATATCAACCTGGGTATTGGCTATCAGAGTCACTGCGTCGTCATTGGCCACGGGTGCATCATTCACCGAGTTCACAGTGATTTTTGCCAGCCCCCTGACCGGGTTCGCGCGACCATCATAAAGCAGGTAAGTAATTTCGTCCTGCCCGGAAAAGTGCGCCGGTGGCTCATATTTTATCTGACCATCTGGCATCAGAGTAACCTGTCCATACTTTGCCGAAACAGACACTATCCTGAGCGGATCCTGATCCGGGTCAAGATCATTACTGAGTAAATCCAGCACCGAGCCTTGGTCTTCATCCAGTGTGATATGATCTTGGGTGATCATCGGCAGTGTATTAGCCAGGGCGTTTTCTCGCAGATTTTTGAGCATAAATTGCATATGTGTGGGAAAATCCAGTCCCGCGGACAACACAGGCGTTGCCAATATACACATACCGATAAAGAGTAAGCTGAGCGCTATTCTGATCACGTTCATCCCTAATAAGCCTTATATTCTCGTTATTTAATCCAGCAAGGCGTTTTACCGCATAAAGGGTGCTCTGTTTTTTCGAGTTTGATGGCACGACTTTCCTGATTCGCTGTGTAGTTCTGTTTTACGCAGCCCTGCTGCTCACCCATATAGTGATATACAGGGGCACTACCATACTCCCAAAGACGATTTTCTTTTATTGACGAATCAGCAAAGGTAAAGTAGGCATCAAAATACTCATAGAAAGCTAAAAGCGGGTGACCATAATTTATTTTAAAAAACTCGCCTTTACATTCTGCATCCAGAAAAATTAAATCATGGATAGATGATGTAATTGAGGGGGCATAGTGTTTAATACTTTGAGTGCCTTCCAGCGGGAGATACGTGTAGCCTCCACGGTCCGAGTATGAGACTACTTTTGCGACTTTAGTGGCTCCATCCCCTTTGTATAACCAGGTTCCTGTTGAATCGCCTAGTCGATCATCCTTACTCAACGTCAGGCCCTGCACTTGCTCCACATCAGCGACCGATTCGCAACGCTGCGCCGATTGCACTGAAACCAGCTTATCTTTCGACACTGCCGTTACTAATAAGCTGTAAAGCGCCTGTCCTTGCAGCGAGCTCAGGCTAACCGCCCATTTATTCTGGTTTTCTGCCGTTACGCAACCAGGCACAGTGTGTGTTTTGGGTGTCTCCAATGTGAATATCGCCACATCGCCGGTTACATTGAGCTGAGAGATCTGAGAAGCCGCCATAGCCGTGCTGCTGAGCAGGCAAAATGACGCAGTTACAACTAGTTTTTTCATTATTATTCCGTGTATTAGAGTGCTGTTTCGTTGTTATGGCTGCGCTGCTAAGCCGCTACCTAATAACACAGGCATGCATACCACACAGTGGATGTTCAGCATCCAAAAGCTTGGTATAACGCGCGTCATACTGATTGGCCATATTTTGAGTTTTCTGGCACCTGTTGCCTTCCTCTGCATATGAAACATACTGATAGACAGGGACGTTGCCATTTTTACTCAATAGGTTTTCGGATTTAGAGTCTGATTTGGTATAGAACCGATTTTTAGGCAGGAGCAGATAAGGGCTCGAGCTGGGCGTATGATAGATATAGCCCTGCCCACTGCATTGTTCATCAACATAGTACACAAGATTCAGTGTTGATGGCCCATAATGCTGTACCCAAGTGGTGCCTTCTGATGGCACATATTGTATGCCGTTTGACGTATTGGTAACCGTTCCCAACTTAGTCACACCATCCCCTTTGTATAGAGAAACCCCAACGCCTCCCTGAGCAGGGTTAGTTTTTAGTGATAATGAACCCGCCTGTTCGATATCAGCAATCACTTCGCAGCGATTCGCCGGGATGACATTCACCAAGTGTTCTTTCGATACCGCTGTAACCAGCAGGCTGTACATCGCCTGACCTTGCAGGGAGTTTAAGTTTATCGCCCATTTTTGTTGATTATCGGCACTCACACAGGCAGGAATGGCGTGTGATTTAGGCTGCTCAAGCGTAAAAGTGACGGCATCACCTAACACATCCAATTGTTTAACCGCAGAGGCAGCACAAACCGCCCCCGGTGCTATCGCCGCCAAAACAGCGAGTAATTTGAGGTTCATTATAAAATCCTTTTTCCGAGAAGTAGCTGATTGAGCTTGTTCGTTTAACGAACTTATTATGTGTTGGCAATTGTACCTTAATTGGGATTTAAGGCAATTGGTGTTGCGGGTTAAAAAATAGACGCCTTCGAACGGCTTCTATTTGGACTTCAGCTTCTTTATAGGTAGAAATTTTAAATAGGGTACTCAAAGTTGAGTGCCCTGCTTAATTTAACTTGCTAAAGGGCATTTGAAGCACGAGGTAGTGTTCAATTTTCTGTGTCATTTCGATAAGTTAAGATACAAAAAGAGAAATGACCCATGACTACACAACAATTTGATTTAGATTCTGTATTGAAAGCGCTCCAGGACGGTAAAAACCTCACTGGTAAAGATGGAGCACTCACCCCGTTGATAAAACAGCTCACTGAAGCCGCTATGAAGGCTGAGTTGGAAAACCACTTACCTGAAAGTTCCGAGCCCAATCGTAAGAACGGTAAATCTACTAAAACGGTCAAAGGACCCACTGGTGCATTCGAACTTGAGACGCCTCGTGACCGAGCTGGCACCTTCGAGCCGCAGTTGGTGAAAAAGCACCAAACCCACCTGACCGAAGACTTAGAGCGCAAGATTCTTGCGCTGTTTGCCTTGGGCAATAGCTACCAGGATATCCGCGCTCACATCGCCGATATGTTCGATATATCTATTTCCAACGGTACTATTAATGCCGTAACAGACAAGCTACTGCCTGAGCTCCAGGCTTGGCGTGAACGTGATTTGGAAGCCATATATCCCATTGTTTGGCTTGACGCTATTCACTACAAGATCAAAGAAAACGGACGTTATGTCGGTTAAGCCATCTACACCATTTTGGCTCTCAACATCGAAGGCAAAAAGGAGCTCTTGGGCCTCTATCTATCAGACCAGGAAGCTGCCCATCACTGGCTAAGCGTGTTGACCGACCTTAATAATCGAGGCGTTAAGGACATTCTGAGTGCCTGCGTGGATGGCCTCAAAGGCTTCCCTGAAGCCATTGAAACCATCTATCCGAACACAGAGATCCAACATTGTATCATTCACCAGATCCGTAACTCACTCAAATACGTGGCATCCAAAAACCAGGAGGCTTTCATGGCGGATCTCAAATGCGTCAATAAGGCTGCAACCCTGAATGCTGCTGAAATCGCGCTGGACGAACTGGAAGCCAAGTGGAGTGAAAAATATCCTTTGGTCATCAAATCATGGCGCTGTAAGTGGCTGACACTCAGCGCTTATTTCAAGTACCCGGATTACGTAAGAACACCTATCTACACGACCAATTCCGTCGAGGCTGTACATCGCCAGTTCCGGAAGCTGACCAAAACCAAGGGCGGTTTTGCCAATGAAAACAGCTTACTAAAGCTACTCTATGCCGGTATACTTAAAGCTCAAGAGCGCTGGACGCATCCTATCCAGAACTGGAATCTCACGCTGTCGCAAATGGCCATCCACTTTCCAGGGCGCTTGGATGACTACATCGAGCTTTGAGCTCAGTAGGCTGACACAGAATTATGAACATCCTCTTTAGCTAACATACGTGCGTAAATTAATTACCGAATATACGAATAAACTTTTCCAACATTCCGATAAAACCTTTCCAAAAGCAAGCACCGAAGTCAAACGCCAGATAAAAGAAAACCAGTCCCCGCTGGCTTTCGTTTGCTTGGCTTAGCTTGATTCCCAAAGTCAGAAAAAATCTATTTAACTAAAGTAAAGCGTATTGGTCGTCATGAATAGACACCAATTATGTATAACCTTTTAACTATTTAACTATTTAACTATTTAACTATTTAACTATTTAACCATCCAAGATACTAATTTACCTTGAATATATGAGTCTAATTTCACTTGAAGGAATAAATTCTCCAATGTAAAAGAGTAATTTACTAATAGCTTATCTCTAACTAAAAGCTGTCGACTACAGCTTACATTTTTATGCTCATTAACACTTGAACCAGAGCATATAGCGACTAAAAAATCCCATTTGTTACTTGGGAGTTCTTTATCTTTATCAGGATAAGTAGAGAATACATAGAACATTCCACGATATCCTTTACTCGTATAAACAAGATATGTTCCTGACTCTTCATGTTTTATTATTTCCCTGTCTTTAAAATCTAGTTGTGCATACCAAAGGGCTTCATAATCAGAACTATCTGAAAATTTTGAATGGCTTTCACCGCTAAAATCAGAAACAGAACCAACAATTTTTGATTGAGAATGTTTAAGTTTGTAACCTTCTACGTTCTTTGGTTCTAGTTCAAATATGAATCCATCGACATTAACATCTAATCCTGCAAAAGATTTAAGCCAAAGCCAAGGTGATACATCTGCAAGCTCCTTTGTCGGAACTTCCATAGACAAACCACCAAGTTCATAGCTGACTTGAGGCTCTGCACTTACTCTCACTGAGAAAATGCTCAACAGTAGCAAAAAAGTGATTATTTTCATTGTGTATCGCATCCCTTACACCATATAGGATCCCATACATCTGCTTCCCAAAGAGCTCCTGTCAACGGTGTACCACCAAATGTTGAACTTGGAAGACCCAACCCATTAAATACCTGATGATGATATTCTGCAATTTGTCTAGGGTTCAGTAAGCCCGGAACACCTAAATTATCAGCTTCGACAAACTCAGCATGTTTGTTCATCAATTGTAATTTAACATCTTGCATATCAACTTCAACACCATTGATAAGTGCAGTTCCTTTTAGACCAAAGTTTGCCAAAGACATTATACATGCATCAACGGAAGAGCATTGATCTTGTACTACCATAAGTGCTCTTGCAGCATAACTATCTCCGGCCTCAGCACGAGCTTTATAATACCCCTCAACATCTCCAGCTTCTCGCAACTTCCTTTGTGCAGGAGTTTCTCGAAGACTCTCTGCTTTTTTGGCTTGCTGTTCACCGTTAAATGCTTGGGCAAATCCAGCTGTTATAGCTCCGTTAGCAAATTTCCCACCGGTAAGTCTGGAAATTGTACCACCAACAACGGCAGCAGTTACAATTCGTAACCCTGCATCCTTAGCAGCTGTACCAATCATTTTATTAATGTTAAAAGCTTTTGTTAATCCCGCAGCAAAGAAGCCATGACCGAATTTACCGCCACCAAGTTCAGATATAATTCCACCCGTTACGGCGTGCGTACCGATGTGACCTATCCCCCCTTCAGTAAAGAAGCCAGATTTAGCATCAAATGCTCCACCAATTTGCTGAAACGCCGCCCCAGAAAGTGCTCCAATGAGCGCACCTCTCAAACTACCCGTTGCTACTCCACCACTAACAAAGCCAATAGCCGCAGCGTTATACCAAGTTGCCGCAGCCCATTGGCCAACTCCCGGTATGAGCATCAAGGCTAAGCCCGCAAATGGTGCGAACTTTCCTAGTGCTTTGTTCAACTTCTTAAACAACTTCTTAAAGAAATACCCACTCGGGTCGGTATAACTCAACGGGTTATTCAACACATAACTATAGCGGTTATAGCTTTGTGAATTGCCCGGTGCCTGAATATGCGGATCCGCCTGAAGGAATCGACCCAGAGTTGGATCGTAAATTCGGCCATTCATATGAATGATGTTTAAGCCATTGAGCATCTCATGGCCGGTAAAGCCATGTCGCATATAACCGGTAAACACACTGAACTGACTGACTTCGAGCACATGCTGCTGACCGAATGGATCGTAGCGGAAGGCCTGAGTGATTTTAGCACTCGTTTTCGCTTCATTTACCTCACTGATTGCCAGTGTCGAGCCCAGGTGATCTTTCACCATTAATTTGTGGGTCAGCTCACCGGTTGACAGATTTTCACTGATCAACATGTTACCTACGGTGTACTGGTAAATAGTACCCGATGCCTTGCTGATGCGCTCAAACGCGCCATAGTAGAGGGTCTCACTGTTTTCTTTGCCACCAGTTTGATCTTGAACATTAAGGTAGGTGTCTTTACGATAATAGCGGCTTTGTCCGGCACCATAGCGGAAGGCCACTTCCATGTTGCCCGACTGGCGAATGTGCGTGACTTTATCAAATCCTGAATAGGTCAGGTAACGCGACCCATCATTGACCATATTACCATTGTTGTCGTAATTAAACGTTTTACCGCTGCGCGTGTCCTTGTACAGTGCATGTACCCCTGCATTGCCCTTAGAACGCGCCGCATCACCATAAGTAAAGTGCCCCTGGCTGGCATGACACGAAGATGTGCTGCCTTTGGTCGTCATATTGCCTAGCGCATCGTAACAGTAATAGGCATTTTTAGTTAAACCAGCATAATTAAGCGTGGCATGTTTTAACCGGTTGAGCCCGTCATAGTTGAAGTTTTCGGTGCTGGCTTGATGGTACAGGCCATTGATTTTGCGCTGTTTCAGCTGACCAAATGCATTATAGGTATAACTGGTAGTAAGCATTGACGCGCTCACATTGAGTGCATTACTTATTCCCTGAGCACTCATACCAGATGCCATACCAGTGTATTTATCATAGAAATAGCTTTGGCTTTGCCCGCCTAAATAGCTGATATCCGTCGCCTGACCCCTGAAGTTTCTGCCGGTAACACGGGAGAGCTCAGATTGCTCCACCTGCTCTGTTTGGCTGTTGTAACGCAGACCGTATTCCGCAACCTTAAAACCGTCCGAATCATATTGATAACCAACAGCATAGTTGTTACTGAGCTGGCTTAAGTACACCCGACCCAGATTGTCATAATACGTGTTTTGGGATTGGGCTACGTGTTTGCCATCTATCCAGGACTCTGTAAGCACAGATACAGGCCTGAGTAGCGCGTCATACATGTAACTCTTTTGATGTAAGGTGGCCAAACCAGAACAACTATGACCTTCCATCACCCATTCTGCTGATTTGGTGCCTAGCCCCATTTCATCATATGCAAAACAACGTGACTGAGCCTCACTGTCCTGTGCACTGGTGATCCGCTGTTGCACACGGCCATAGCTGTCATAGTTTATCCAGGTTACCTGACCATTGGCATCTTTTTGCCACTTCAGTTCGCCCAGTGCATTGTAACGGTACTCCCACGTGCCTTTATCCGGGTCTATGGTTTTGATCTTATTACCCAAAGTGTCATAGTGTATAAACACTTTATTACCTGCACTATCCTGAGTACTTTGTAACTGGCCATATGCATCATAGTCGTAGGTTATCCGGCTGGCGGTGGCATTTTGCACAGCCGAGCTATTATCAGTCGTTGAAACCAGCTCACCGTTCACATTGTATAGTTTGGTTTTGGTAATGGCGCTGCCGCTACCAGTGTGTGTTTCTTTTATCGAAAAGCCGTTGTAGCGTGTATCAACCCTGAGAGTATGGCCATCAAAGCTCGGTGCTGAGGTTGTTACCACTCGGTCTAAGATATCAAATTCAGTGACTTGCCATTCGCTTGCGTCTACTCGAGCGTCCTCATCCCCGGATACCGCTATCGAAGTGCGATAAGCACGCCCAAAGCGGTCATAGTCAGTCTTTATCACTGACTGCTCACCGCTTTGCCTTTTGGAGACTTTCGCAGCAACCCGGCCCTGGCTATCATAAAACTCACTAACAGCAGGTGCCCCAGACATTCTTGAAATCACTTTAAATGCATAGTCTTCGTCCAACCAGGTGCGATAAATCGCTTTGACCAACTTGCCTGGTGAGCGCTCACCAGTTGGCTGACCAAAAGCGTTATAACTATATTCTGTTGTCAGAGCACTGGAGTTCTTAGATGCATCACTACACGACTTAGTGTTGACTCGCTTACTCAACAATAAGCCAGTCACTGTATTGACGGTATAGCACTCACTGCTATGGATCAGATCTGTATTGACACTATCCCAATTACTGGGGATACCATTGAGCACACTTTTAGATGTTAAGTAACGCCCTGTCGCGTCATACTGCATATAGCTCACACGCTGAACATCACCTACGTAAACGGGTGTCGCACCATAACTGGCATTAATCTGAGCCTGCTTACCACGTGTTATCTGGTACTTTTTGTTACCAAAGTCATAAAACCCATATTCAGTGATAACCGCTTGCGAGGAAGAGTGTGCATTGACCTTTTCCTGGTACAAAATACCATTACTATCATAAGCAAAAGCACTCTGGCGGCTTGACTCCTCACCCTGGGCATTGGTTTTAGTCACTATCGAGCACGTTAACCGGCCAAACCGGGGGTAACCACCGTTATAAAGCTGCGTTAAGCCCGTCATATCACAGCCTGAAGGCGCCCGACTGTAGATATTTTCAGTTCTGGTGGCAAACTTACTTCCTTCAGCGTTTTCAACTTCAACGTTTGAAGTGAGAACATTGCCATAATTGTCATAGCTCTGGCGTGTTGTGGTGGTGGACTTTAGCTGACCCTGACTGTAAGTTGTCTTGCCTGTGGCTTCATCTGCATTTAGGAAGTAGCTTTTCTCTGTGCTAAGACTTATATAGGCTCGATACACACCACCTGACGTACTGCTCTGTAGTGAGTTCCTGGCTTCTGAAAGTACAATGTGTGTGCTGCCATTTTTACTGCGCATAGTCCTGACAGTTTTGATTGGCATGCCAATGACTTGATACCAGCTCAAGGTCTTTTTAACGGTTTCAGCACTGTTCAGCCCTTGGTGATAAAAGGTATCTGTTACTATGTCATAATCGCTATGGCGCTTATCTATGGTGGTTAACTTACCAAATCCCAGGTAGCCCCGACCCTGTCCATGAAATGCCATATTGGCGTATTGATACTCAACCGTTGCTCTGCCACCCACACCATCCGGGCTGGACGCACTTGCCACAACATAACTGGGACCACGAGCCGAAATAATCGGGAACATTGCTTCAACCCCCCCAGTGTAAACCGACTCATCTGTCAGCGGTTTATAGGTCACTGTGGTATTGTTGCGCATACCATCAATAAACTGAGTAATAGTACGGTGCTTTTTATGGGTGTTTTGATGGGTGAACACATCAACTGAAACCTGATCTGCACTGTAGCGCAAGCGCCACAAGTCCATCAGACCATCTCCGTTATTGTCTCCAAACAGCAATGAATCTTTCATTGTGTCTGAGGTTTTACGCTCGATGCTCGCATATCCCTCTTCTACAAATGTCTCTGTTTTGGCATCGAACTGATAACGCACTAAAGCTGGCTGATAGCCTTTTTTCTGCGATATGATCAACTCTTGTTTAAAGTCCGCATCGACATCAACCACCAGCATGTTATCTCTGCTGATTGTCTGACCTGGCAAGATCTCAATGGGCGCTTCAAACCCAAAACCATTACTGAGCTTGACAGTCCATTGTTTATCCAGTCGATACAGGAAGTCGACGAGCCCATCTCCATTAACATCGGCTAGCTGCTCGTTTCGATGCCAAGATTCATTGTCTTCAGGTATTGCCATCTCATAAAAAGGTTCAAAGCTTCCATTACCCTGATTGATGGCATAATGTGTTTCAAACCCAACACCGCCGGCGCCACAAACTTTGTCTTTTTTATCGTTCCGATACTCATCATGACAAGACTCTACTATGACCTCTATCGTCGCAACAATATCGGATAGTCCATCTCCGTTAATGTCGCCCCATTCGATGTTATCAAATTCAAGTTCTGGTTCATTGCGAGCCTGGTCTTCTTCAAGAAACAGCGGTGAATCGACCTCACTTGCTGAGAGTGCCACTTGCGTATTCCCAAATGCCATTGTCCCGTCTGAACCTAAAGTACTGAGCCGATATTTAACTTCACTATGCCCATATTTATAGGCCAGATCGATCAACCCATCTCCGTTGACATCCGCAGGCAGTATTTTAGCCTGATGACCCGTTAGTGTCGGGATGCCAGTCAGTTTTAACTCTCCAACTTTAATTCTGTCAAAGCATCTTTCTATGGGGTCATCTTCAACTTTATGGGCTTCGTCTTGATTGTTCTGCGGAAAATAGGTCTTACATTCCCGGGACTCACTGACATCTCCCTCCTGATTGAGAACGTACCAGTTATAATCTCCTCCCGAAGTTTTAGACGACAGCAATACATCTGAACGCCCATCTCCATTGAAGTCGGCTACCATTGCATGAGGTTTATAGTCCGTGTCTTGCTGGGCAACGATAATACGATCGGTCACATTTCTGCCACCATATCTGACATGCCAGGAACCGCCCCCTGAGTGATAAATAAAGTCGCTATAACCATCACCATCTAAATCGCCCACCACTGGCGTGCCCACTTTGTCTGGTGTGCCTAACGTAAATTGATCATCAGATACCCCGTCAATTTCTCCTGCTTCCTGATTCCATATAAAGGAAACGGGTTTGGCACAGGCACTGCCGCTCGCACGACACTTGGTCACAGAGAGTAAATAAGGAGTCTGATATTTATACGCCAAGTGATAGAAGCGATATGCGCCACCACCATTAGTAACGTTAATATTATCTAGCGTTTGAGTTCTCTGGTAAAGTGCGCCAAAGCGGTAACCGTAGTGAGGTACCAGTGACTCTGTATAAGACAGTGTGACTTCTGCACTGCCATACTGGATTTTCTTAAGTAATACCTCTTGATCAATGCGATTATCCCCATTGGGGGATGCATAATAATAACGAATTCTATTACTATGCAAACTCGGGTTTGATGAGGCTTCAGCATACACATCTGTAATGCTGCTAAGTAACCAGGTGTTTGCCACTGCCTGATTATTTGTAAGTGATGAACTTACATATTGAACAGAGTTATAAGCACCATTGACGTTGCCATAATAATGGGTTTCTCCGGATTTTGTTGTTGCAATGAAGCCATTAACAGAGGCCTTTGTGCCATCTAATTGGTATTCCGTAAAACTATCCTGATGAGTACGATAGACACCATTTCCCACTTCGACAAGACGTTGTCCATCGACACAAAACGCATCCGTTTCATCAAGCTGAACATCTTTAACATAAGCCCCGCTTAAGTTGTCATGAAACTTAGACTTGGCACATCGCGTTATCGAAGATAATCCAGATAAAGACCAGCCAATACCCGCAATACCTGCTTGTGTATTAGAACTTGAATAGCTTAAACCCAAAGTAGGTTTTACGCCGCCCGGTCCCTCAGGCAGCTCAATTGGCACCTGGTAGGTAGCACTTCCCGATTCATCGACTCTGAATTCACCTGGAGTGACGGCCGTGATGTTGCCCAAACCATCGGACGGGAAGGAAACCTGATTGGCATCATTGGTCGTGCCGAACTCGAAAGTGTGTGGTTCTGGATCATTAGATTTGGTATCCACCGTTAGCGGTGCACTGTACTCTGCGACTTCCTCACCGCAGTGAACGGTTTTGCCTGAATCCTCAATACAGCCACTGACCCGGTAGGTGTATTTACCATGACTGGATTTGTTGATTGTTGATGACAGCTCGCTCGTTTGCTGTTCATGAACCCCCTGCCAGCTACCATCACTTTGCTTTTCTTCGAGCAAGTAATGAGATGCCCCTTCAACTGCATTCCACTTAAGGGTAAAGCTAGCTGCACGATCGCTGGATGCTATGGCATTCATGCTCAGCAATGAGGCCAGTATAATCCCGGATTTAAACACAGTGCGGATAAGTTTAGCTCGATAACTCATGACGCCTCCATCAGGAAGCAGCGATGTGTGAAGTAGCAGATTGGCAGATTCATTTTAATTCCGTTTTTCTGTCATTATTATGTTGATGATGCGTTAGTGCAGCCGCTCAGGCAATCCAATTTGGAGCGAAGGCGCGTGCAGGAACACACAAGGCCAGTCACCCCAAAGTCATTCAATTTTTATATCAGTAGTAAAGACAGTTAAAGCGGGAGAGGCAAATAAGGCTGTTCGCGGCTTATAGCCGCAAAGTTAGAGACTTTATCGCATTTCCTTGCATCAATTGTCTGCGGGACAGTGCCTGTCGGGTAAGAAACAAACCACCTTGTCCAAATTTCAGACAAATAGTATCTAAAAAGCATACAGATGTAAAATGGTGAGAAATAAAACACGTTAATAAAAAGCATAACCTGAGGTGTACTCATGGCTATGCTTTTTTTGAGTTTGCTTTCGGCTAAATTAGCTGTTAGCCGCTAACAGGGCTGCTACTTCACCTTCTAACTCCCTGAACACTAAGTTAAATAGAGTGACTTGTGCTTTAATATTTAATTTAAGTTCCTGTGGAGAGCTGAAGCTCGCGTAAGCATCAGCAAAATAGGGAACAATTGCACAAATGTCTAGGATGAGAAATTTCTCACTTCCTGATACCTCTGTATGAGGACTCACCTCTACTTTAGCTTTTCGGAAAGACTTCTCCCTAATATGAAACGCGAGGTTGATCCGGCCACAATTTGCCTGAAGAAATATGTCATCGCTATTACCAATACCACAACAAAGCATGTATTCATTTGTTAAGGCTTTTGAAAAAATCGGATAGGTCTTTGATGAATACCTTTTAGATTCTTCAAACCCTAGTGAACCCAACTCAGCATCTATAGTTTGCTTCAAACTATCCATCGTTACGCCAGAGGCTGAAGTAAGCTCATTGTCACTGAAGCACTCAGCCTCCTTGCGCTTGTGTTCATCAAACTGAATGTCAAAGCTTTGTTTTTGCGTTGCAAATTTTTCGCGCTGCTCAAATTGAAACTTCAACCTCGACTTCCTTGTTTCGTCAAGCTCTAGCTCCCACAAGCGGGGCCCCGACTCTCTGAACTGGTCAAAGCTCATGCCATTTCTTTCATCTCGCTCACGTTCTAACTGCTCAAGATACGGTGACTTGTAGCCTGTTGCATGCTCTCCTATATAGGTCGCAATACCGCCATCAATCGAGCCCACTTGCTCCTTGCCTATTTCCTGCATAAATCGATAATGGGTATTTGTATCTAAAAATGCACCTTCAAATTGCTGCAATAGTTCATGAGCACTAAACCCTTGTTGAGATAACAACAATTCAATATCCCGACTAGCATCGCAATAAGGAATAAACAGCGCGAGTACTTTTCTTTTTAGGCTATCAGATAACATTATTTTCCTCATTTAACTCAGTTAAAAAGCAAAGCTCTTGGTTTGCGTCGAGCTACTTCTAAAAGCACTACCCAGTTTTGTTACGGGAACGAATGCCGTAGCAATATCATACACCCAGTTCCGGTGCACCGAATAATCATAAACAATTAAACCAGGGTGGTATCCCGCATCATAATAGACAAACTCATAAGTTACTAAACCTACCGTTCCATAGAGTCTAATCGCATCAGCACCGTTAAAAACCCGATCAAGATTGCCTAACTTAAGACCTGGGTTTGATTTAACGTAATCATTAAGCTGTTCAATACCCGATTTTGCACCCGCATAGTTGTTTGGCTTTAGTTCAAATGCTTCATTGGAACTCAGATGTTTAAGATCCAAGTATCCTTTACCATTTTTTGTCCTTTGGCTATTGACTTCAACTTCATCTTTCCATTGGCCAGGATCTCTTCTTTTAAGCTCAGCCTGAAGCACCTTGTGAGCAAGCTTGCCGCGACGGAACGCCTCCGCTTCCGCATTGAGTAGCTGTGCCAGAGCCGCTGTTCTAGCACCGTTAGCAAATTTACCGCCGGAAATGACTGAAGCCGTACCACCTACAAGGGCGGCAACTGCAACTCTTCCCGCAACAGCTGAACTACTCAAGTTTTTATAGTCAAAGCCTGCGTTCCCCATCGTAAACTTAGTAAAACCTGCTGAGAAGAAACCATGACCAAACTTGCCGCCGGATAAACTGGATGCAACTCCCCCAGTCAATGCATGGGCACCTGCCCATTGTAATTGCTCGCCAAGTGATGCTTTAGCAAATGAACCAAACTCTTTACCAAAGTGGGAGCCAATTTTCTGGAATGCCGCACCGCTTAAAGCCCCTATCACAGCCCCCTTTAGGCTTCCCGTTGCAATCCCCCCGGACACAAACCCGATCAATGCAGAATTCCAGATACTTTGCATTGCCCATGCTTGCATGCCTGGCACAAACATTAACGCAATGCCCACAAAAGGTGCAAAGTCTCCAAAGAGCTCATTCAACCCTTTAAATATCTTATTAAAGAAGTATCCGCTGGGGTCGGTATAACTCAATGGGTTATTTAAAACGTAGCTATATCTGTTATAGCTCTGACTGTTTTCAGGTGCCTGAATGTGCGGATCAGCCTGTAAAAAACGCCCCAAAGTGGGGTCGTAAATCCGGCCATTCATATGAATGATGTTCAGCTCATTAAGCATCTCATGGCCCGTGAATCCATACCTCATGTAACCATGGAAAACACTCCCTGTTCCCTCATTCATGGCAAACTGCTGACCGAAGGGATCGTAACGGAACGTCTGGACCAGTTTACCTGCCGTGTTGTTGGCGTTGATTTCACTGACCGCCAGCACCGAGCCCAGATAATCCCGGACCATCAGGCGATGTGTTGCTTCGCCGCTTTGTTTATTTTCAGTAATTTGCATATTACCCACAGTATACTGATGTGTAATATCGCCTGAATCAGTCACAATGCGCTCGAAATTACCCAGATAGAAGGTCTCTTTATTGAGCTGGCCTTTGGCTTCATCCTCGCCGTTCAGATAGGTATCTTTACGATAGTAGCGACTCAACCCCGCGCCATAGCTAAACTGCACGCGCAGCTCATTGGCTTTGTGAATTTGCGTAACCTTATCAAAGCCAGAATAGTGCAATGTCCTTGAGCCATCCGACGTCATGTTGCCATTATTGTCGTAGTGATAAGTTTTACCGGTTTTATTGTCATACCTCAGTGCATGAGGACCGGCATTGGCAGTGCTGCGTTGGCTGTTGCCATACATAAAGCGATTGTCACCTGCCTGACAGTTGGTCGTTGCGCCTTTTTTCAGCATATTGCCAAGGGCGTCGTAGCAATAATGTAAGGTTTGCTTAATGCTGCCAAACTGATTTGTTGCGGTACTTAAGCGATTTAAACCATCATAGGTAAAACTTTCTGTCCGGGTTTTGCTGTACAGCCCGGTGAAAGTACGAGTCTTAAGCTGGCCCCCCCCATTGTAATCATATACAGCGGAGAAACTGTTTGTGCCCGTCTGCGTTTGAATATTAGTTGCAGTTAACCCGGTGCTGAGTCCCGTCGCTCCGTCATACCCGTAAGTTAACTTTTGACCAGAGTAACTTTCTTCAGTCGCCTGATTTCGGTGGTTAACCTCAGAAATCGTCTTTAACGTGGTTTCTTCAACTTTTTGAGTGCTCGGGTTATAGCGTAATGCAACTTCCTGGTATTTAAAGCCTCGCTCATTAAATCTATACCCAACGGCAAATGTATCACTCATTTCACTGAGATAAATACGACCTAACTTGTCATAGTGAGAGCGTTGAGTGACTTGATAGGACTCATCTTCGCTGCTGTAGATACTTGTTGTGAGTTCTTCCAGTCGGTAGTACTTGTCATATTTGTAGGACTTCTCAAACTCTAGATTTGCATCGACACTACAACTATGACCGCTAACCACTTTTTCTCGTTCCAGTGTACCGGCACCTAAAGTATCATAATAGAAACAACGTACCTGTGCGTGCATTGCTGACTGAGCGTCATCTACTCTTAATATTGTTCGACCCATTGCATCATAGTCAAACCAGGTAACCGCCCCATTAGCATTTTTCTGCCACTTTAACTCGCCAAATGCATTGTAACGGTATTGCCAGGTACCTTTGTCAGGATCTTGCATCCCCACTTTGTTGCCCAGCACATCATGTGCAATTGTCACCACGTTCCCAGACGAATCTGTTGTCGATTTCAGCTGCCCATTTACGTTGTATTGATAGCTAATACTACTTTTTTCCGCACCCAACTCTTCATTGACATTATCTGAGACAGATACTAAGCGTCCTTCAACATTGAAAACTGACTCTTTTGTCACAGTCCCTGCGCTGCTACTGTGGAGTTCAGAAATAGTAAAATCACTGTAACTGGTTGAAACTGTCTGGCGTTTCCCATTAAAGGTAGGAGCTGCTGAATAAACTACTCTGCCCAGAATGTCATACCTAGTCTCAGTCAGCTCACCTACAGTTGGGCTACTATAGTTGCCCTGTAAATCTCCAAGCAGTGGTACGCTTTGCTGATAGGTTCGACCAAAGGCATCATATTCCTTGAGCACGACACTGGTTGTCGTCGCATCAAAACCATGGGTGATCACCTTAGTCGGACGGCCCATAGCATCATAGTAAGTGATCTTTGGCTGCCCACCCGTGCGATTAGAAACCTCTTTAAAGCCTTGTTGCTCCAAAGAACGAGTAATCGTGGTGACAATCCCGGTTGGTGATTCTTCACCAGTTGGTTGACCCAGCGCATTATATCGATAAGACGTAGTCAGACCGCCCGCCTCGCCACAAGAGTTAACATGAGTCGTTTCTGATTGCAGTAACCCGGAAACCGGATCGTAATCAAAGCACGTTAAATGCCCGCCTTCGTTGGCAGACTGTTCGATAAAACGGCCTTTGGCATCATAGGTCACTGTGGAGGTACGTGTTACAGCGCTTGAGTAAACAGGTAAGTCACTGTAGCTCGTGCCCTTAACCAGTTGTTTTCCTGCAATGCTGGTAGAAGTGGTATTACCCCATTTATCGTAGCCATAAGTGGTTGCCACTTGCAGGTCGTCATGATGGGCATTTGCCACTTCAACTTTCAACATGCCTTTGTCATCATAGGCAAACGCACTTTGACGGGTTTCAGCGCTGTCCGGAGATGCCTTAGTCACCGTTGCACAGGTCAGACGCCCATAACGTCCATAATCACCTGAATATTGCTCGCTCCCGTCTGGTACAGGCACCGCATCGCACTGACTAGCCGTCGCAGTATATTCATTGACCGTTTTGGTCGAATATGCCTTGCCGGCAGCATCAGCCACAGTTACCTGACTAACGGTCAGGTTACCATCTTGGTCATAGCTTTGCGTCGTTGTTGTCGTTGACTTCAGTCCGCCATTTACATAAGTACCTGCTGTACTGCTGCTATTCAGGAAATTAGCCGTCTCAGTGCTATTGCTGACATAAGTGTAGTAAGGACTGCGTCTTACATTCGCATCGATGCCACTTCTGGTGGTGATCTGCTGATAGGTATTTTTAGATTCAGACAGTACGATTTCACTGTCATCCGACTTTTTAACCAGTTTACGCGTTGTCAGTCTGGGTAGGCCAATCAGGTGCGGTGATGGCAATGAGCTGCGAACCGTTTCGTTATCATCTAAGCCTTGATAATAGTGAGTTGTGGTCACTATGTCGTAGTTAGGATCCCGGCTATCGGTTGTCGTCAGCATGCCAAAACCTAGTGCACCTCGGCCCTGACCATGGAATGCCATGTTGGCATACTTATACTGAACCTTTGCCGTACCACCTATCCCATCCGGGCTGCTTGCCTCGGCAACAACATACACAGGGTTAGTTACAGTGATGATCGGGAAACGCGATTGCAGAACCCCTTCATAGACGGTATCGTCTTTAAGCGGCTTATACGTCACTTCTGTCGCATTGCCCATCCCATCGGTAAAACGATAAATGGAGTTAAACTTTTTATTGGTTTGAGCTCGGGTGAAGATCTCCGCAGTTGCATCTTCTAACGTACGTCGAACTCGGATCCAGTCCACAAGCCCATCAGCATCATAGTCGCCAAACAACAGAGAATCTCTTTCGGTATCCGACTCTCTTCGCTCAATTTTGACGGCGGTATAGCCACCAATTAACTGGTTTGATGATGATGCAAATACATAAGCATTCCATTCTTTTCTTTCCTTAGAATAGGTCAGAATCTCCTGTTTTAAATCAGAGTCATAATCAAAAACCATAATGTCACGTTCATGTAGCCCATTTAAGGCTCTGAACTCAACCGCAGGCTCAAACCCGACTCCATTCGACGCGATATACTTCCAACGCTGCCCTGCTTTATAAATGACATCAGTCAACCCATCGCCGTTTAAATCTGCGACCTTCAGACTGTCCGGATGATTCATCTTGGATACCTGAAGCTCATGCTCTGGAAATTGACCGACCTGATTAAGCAGAGTATGAAGCTCATACCCATCGCCACCTTCCTGGCATCTTACATTTCCACCCTGATCTTCCTCACAGGTTTTACCATATACTTCGAGTGAAACCGCTAAGTCACTGAGCCCATCACCATTGACTTCCAGCCACTTAAAACTCGTTATGAACAAGAGCTCTTCTTGCCCTGTGCCAAGATCTCTGGTAAGCAAGTCAGAATCAATGTCGTCGACAAACAACAATTGCTGCTCTGGTTGCAAAGTCACATCACCAGTGTCAGAGACGCGTGTTTTTCTGGCATGCACATATGTAGAATCAGTAAGGTAAGTCACATCCTTCAGACCATCACCATCAATGTCTGCAAACTCAATATTACTGATGTCATTACCTTCAAGGAGCACTTTGGTTTTAAATTCACCTGTTGACTGTTTTCCCCAACAGATACCGATAATATTATTCGATAAATTTGAGTTACAAGTGTCGTCATAGTCCTGAAAGCCTGCATGTGTGACCAAGTGCCACTTGTAGATGTTGTCCTTACCTTTGGCCCTAATCAACAGGTCGGCGCGACCGTCCCCATTTAAATCAGCAACACGGGTTAACCCCGCTTGTCTTGCGTCAGAACTTGAGTCAAACTGGCTGTCCGGGATAAAAAAAGCATCCGCTCGGCCGTCCAGGCCATAATTAACATGCCAGCTCCCTTCCCCAACATATTTAATAATATCGGCTGCGCCATCACCATTCACATCCGCGGTCAGTGAATGTTTGGTTTTCTGTGAATCTCCGATCTCTAACTCTATTGGGTTTTCAACATCAACTAATGATGCCTCCGGATGCCAAGCAAACCTGACAGGTTTGGCACATCCATAAGAAACCATAAACTCTCCCTGGCACAACGTCACTAATTCCAGCTTAGGCTGCGCAGAATAGGGCTGGTACTGTAAAGAGTATTGCTTATAGCTTTTGTCACCCACAGCAATCGAAACACTTTGCAGTCTTTGCGTTATCTGAAAAGGGTTCCCATGTCTGAAGCCATATTTAGAGCCACTTTTCTCATAATTGAGCGTGAGCTTTATATCGCCATATATCACGGAGGACATCAACATTTGCTGATCAATCGACACGTCCTCTTCACCAGAGGTATAGTCATACTTAATCGTATTACCGAATAAATCGACTATTGAGCTGCGAGCCCAGGTATTATTTATCGCGACATTTCCGGTTTTGGCCGAATTGATGGCCTGCACAGAGTTTGCAGCAGCTGTATTAGATGTAGTATTCAAATTGCCGTAAAAATGCGTCTCGCCGGACTTGGTTTTAGCAACAAACCCGGTTACATCACCAGATGCTGTGACTCTGAAATATTCTGTAAATGAATCATTTTCCGTGCGATAGACCGCATCATAATTCACATCCAGTTGCTCATTACCATCATCCGTAATTTGGATCAGGCGTTGTCCGTCAACACAAAATGCGTCATTAAGATCAAACTGAACGCCCTGTACATACATCTCTCCCAAATTGTCGTAGTAATGCGACTTGTCGCATCGGCTAATTGCGGATATCCCGGAAAGCGACCAACCTATCCCCGCAACGCTGGGTTGCGTGTTACCACTGGAATAAGCCAGGCTGACCTGTGGCTTCATACCACCGGCCCCCGTCGGCAAATCCAAAGGGATCTGATAGGTTGCATTACCGGCTTCATCAACGCGGAACTCACCCGGTGTGACAGCTGTAATTTCACCTTTGTATTTACCCGGTAAGTCTAGTGACTTATCATCATTCGTTGCTGCAAACTCGAAGGTCACATCAGCAACACCAATCGACTTGGTATTGACGGCAAGCGACTTACTATATTCCGCCACTTCCTCACCACAGTGCACATTCTGGCTGCTGTCTGTAATACAGCCACTCACCCGATAAGTATAAGTACCATGTGTTTGCTTAGTAATTTTCTGTAGTAACGCATCTGTATGCGTTTCCGCCACGGGTTTCCAGCTGCCATCACTTTGCTTTTCTTCTAATAAATAATGTGAAGCGCCTTCAACCTCACTCCATTTGAGGGTGTAGCTGGTAGGCTTATCAGTCGACGCCATACTGTTGAAGCCCATCAGGGCTAACAGCATGGCACTGCGTCTGACTGAGATTAACCGTCTTTTCAAAAGACCTCCTTATTGGTACTTTTTCGCAGTAGCATGTTTCCAGTGTGTATTATTTTTCGCCTGCCACGCATAGCCTAAGCTACAGACAGGCAGGCGGTTTGATGACGTGGTGACTCTGTATGTGTGAGCCAATGCACCGTTGGCAATGTGTTATTTTTTCGTCACATTCAGACTCGGAGCATTCAGTTTGATAGGTTGCAGCGCCAATTGCTGCCACTGGCTGAGCGTCAGTGGTTGCCAGTACCAGCCTTGAGGGCCTTTAACACGCTTATAATAAGCAATGGCACCTACGCCCACAGCTTGTTCAGCCTGATATAAGTTGCCCAGTGAATCACGGTACATAACGGGCGCGGGATTTGGGTTAAAGGATAAACGCGTAAAGTTGCCGCACTTACCATTGCGGCTGCAGGCAGCAATTCGGTAAACGACTTTGTCTAGTTCAGGGACTTTTTGCGTTGCACTCGCTTGCACGGTACAAGCGAGCCAGCCAAACGCGATTTTCCTCAGCTGACAAGGCACTGTTTGCCAGACGCCCAGGCGAGTTTGTTGCTCCATAAGATAGGAAGAAGCCCCAGAGACTATTTTCCAGCTGAGCTCAAAGTGATTTTTCTCTGTGAGCGCTTTGACTGAAAAGTCCGTCGGAGCTGGATACTCCAAGGGCCCAATCTGGGTGCACACCTTATCGGTAAAGCCACTGACACTGCCATCCTGATAGACAGCTCGGGCTTTGTAACAATACTCCCTGCCTGCTTCTAAGTTGTTTCGGGTCGTGGTCATTAACTGATGCATATCGCGCCGTGCAGTATCCACCGTCACGGTCAGGATCACATTCTGTAACTCCCCCAGTAATTCATATTTTGCAACACCACTGTGTTGTGTTTCACACCAATTCACACTAAGCGGCTCACCAGATTCAATCTGCTGGGGCACTGAAATACAAGCCGGCGCTTTGTGTGGTAAATAGACCGGATTTAAAAACGCAGCGGTGGAAATATTACGCAGGTAAGCGCGCATATGGTTACCACACACGCGATCACTATTACACGCTGATACACGCATCGCCAAATGACCGAGGCGGTTATAATGATGCAAATGATACGGCCCAAGCTGCTGCATTACTCGCGTTTGCTCACCATAATAGACAGGCTGCCAGCGAATTTTGCCATCATCGGTACGCGTTTGCAGTTCAAGCAGATAAGCACTGGCCCCCTGCTTTGCTTCCCAGCTGACATTAAAGTCATAGCGAGAAACGTGATTTATCTGGAAGTTGTCTACTTCATCAAATACCGTCTCGCCAACGGCAACACATTGAGTTGGGGTATAAGCCCCCGCTTCTCCGGTGGTGAACCAGGCGCGCACCTTGTAACAGTACTTTCTGCCATGAGGCAGCGCCGGGCGACGAAAAGCGTAGTAGCCATCAGGACCTTGTTCGAAAGCCCCCTTGATCAGCGTACTTTGTAATTCGCCCTGTACTTCGTAGTGGGCCACTTCACCACTGCGGGGCGCTGCCCATTTGATCTCAAACGCGGCCCCCGGATTTACCCGCTCAGGCACAACCAACACAGAGGGCGTCATACTTGAGTTTGAGCCCAATGAAAAACGCAGCTCAGTGCCGACCTGACTTGTCTGACCGCAAAACCCGGAATCAAGACATGCCTGAATTTCAAATCGGTAGTCTCCGGCCAAATAAATTTCCTGAGTAAAGCTGGTGTCGGTGATCCCGGTATAACGAGACTGCCAGTAAGCACCTTTACGCGACATAGTCACCGTGTAAGTGTCGGCGCCTGGCACGTCGGTCCAGCTTAGTTTTACCGTGTTCTGATTAAGCGCTTGAGCTGTTGCTGACTCGGGCAGCCCTTTTACCATATGTGCTACCGGCACAGTATAAGACAGTGTCTTAGGCGCTGAACACTGGGCATGCTTATCACACGCTGATAAACGATAATTTTGTGCACCCGAAAGCTCGAAAGTATCCAGGGTATGAACCTGAGTTTTGTCGGTATTTTTATCATCTCCGACTAATTGCCAGGATTTAAGGTAGGTACGTTTTTCAGTCGGCGCGGTCGGTGTTGCTTGGACCATTCGCGCGCTGCGTGCAAAGCGTGTCGCTGAGTCCGCTGGGACCATTGCAGGCTCAGTTACTTGTGACCCAGAGTCAGATTCTGATGTAACCAGAGTTAACGACTCCCGTTCCAGGCGATAATAGTCGGCGCGCTCAACGTCAGGCCAGCTCAGTTTATAGATGCCCTGCGCCTGGGCTTGCGCAACAAAATGTTCCGGCGCTCGCATCGCTCTCATATCAACTTCGGCACATGCTGGCGCAGAAACCCGTACAGCTTGTGTTGCGCTATGAGTCACCAGTCGATAGCAATAACGCCCTGCAGCCAGCACGCTTTCATCGTAATGTCCTTGTGCAAAACCCGCTCGGTGTACCCTGTCTGCTATGTCCTTAAATTCATTTTCATTTTTGCTGCGCTGCAAGGTATAACGCGTGGCATCAGCGACTTGGGTATAAGAAACTCGAAAAGCGGTGTTACCCGGCACATACTGTGGCAGATAGAGAAAGCTATTATTGTGTGCATCTAATATCGTACTGAGTTCATTGCCATAGTCACGGCACAGCAATTCGCTTTCGCACCCGGTTACTTTAAATTCCACCGCCCCCGACAACAAGGCATCAATCGCAAACTGAGTATCTGTAATAAGTTTTTCTGTCCAGGTCCCATCAGAGGTTTTGTATGCCACTTTATACATCGTCTGGCCAGCCTGAGGATGCCAGGTTAACACCCGTTCACCATTTTCTAAGTGCTTAAGCGTCAGCAGGTAATCATCCCACTCCTGACGGGCATTTGGTGTTCTTGCGGGCACTTCAGGGCGGGTATCAAGCAAGTCATAGCTCGATAGCGAAAGTAATGATGCATAAACCGGCATGTGACAAAGCACTGCCATCAGCAATAACACGGGTGAGAGTTTCATAATGTCCCTGATATTAGTTTATATGCCGTAAATACGGCTATTTCCTTCGTGCTGACTCAAACATTGCCGCTGAGTCGTCTGGTTATTGTTTAGGTTTTAATAGTGTGATGGCTGCAGGACGCGCGACCCCAGATGCGGCTGCACAGTCCCCTGCGGGAGTGACGGCCAGCTGAACATTGCCGGATTGAGCGGCTAATATAGCCCGATACAGAGAAGGACCCTCAGCAGAACTCAGAGAAAACGCCCAATGAAATGGCGCATCCGTGTTAGCACAACCGATTGAGGCTATATCAGGCAGAAGAGCCTGAAAATACACCACATCATTTACGATTTCTACTTCGCCTAAAAATGCACGAGGCGTTGAGTTTATTGGCTCTGCGAACACTTTCCCCAGCCCTAGCAGGCTAATTATCATAAACAAGCAGATTTTAATGGGCATGAATATTTATGTTTTTATATTAGTTAGTACCTATTTTCGCTTTTCGGTCCCTGAAAAGCAATGTAAAATCCCCAAAAAGAAAACAGATACGGAACTTCTTACATGTTTAACTCTGCGTCTCAGGCACGTGTATTTACCTTTGCGATACTGTGTGCCAGTCCAATGTGTTATGCCAGTAGCCAAATAGACTCTCTGACGGTCCAGGATGATATCGTACGGATAGAACTGGCCAACCCGGTGCAATCAAGAACACCCGCAGCCTGTGTTGCAAGTGAATACCAACAACACTGGACTTTATCGTTGAATACGGCCAGTGGCAAAGCCAGCTACGCTTTGCTGGTTAATGCCTTTGAGCAACAAAAACCGGTAACCATTACAGGTGCAGGTGATTGCCAGGATAATCCCGGCATTGAACGCATCCACTCACTTCGTGTGCAACAAAAATACAGTGATGATTCGGTGTTATATTTGTATAAAGGTGATGGCGTTACCAAACTGGGCCGTATCTTAAAGTTAGAAGAAGGTCAGCAATGGGAAGACCTGGCTGTCATGATCATGCCTGATGAATTTAGCCAGAATATAAAAACCGTATACCCTCGTAGAGCATTTTATAAACAGGATTTTACTTACTATTATCGCATACATGGTTGCACCGGACCCAAAAGAATAAACGCGGTTGCGGACAGAGTTTATTTCAATGAGCAAATTAATGAGGGACGCTTTTTTACTGTCCAATTGGGCCAAAGAACGGCCAATGAATCTTACCTAACCGCTGAAACAGGACAGTGTACGAACATTCATGACAGAAACTATATTCAGTATGCATATGAATATGAAATACAACCCGCAACCACCCCGCTATGTGGCCCAGCGCCCTGCCAAATCAAGCCTTAACATCATGTTGATAAGTAACTGCCTCCATCACGGCAGTTACTTTGCTTTAAATATGATATAACAGCCGAACCTGAACACCCTCGCATAGTTTTATACGGCCAATAGCAGAACAATAACGCCTGCATAAAAGCATCGCATTTAAACATATGAAACATAGCTGCATCGGTAAATAAGGCTTGAGAGGTTAAAGGGGCCCATAGTCAAAAATGCCACTTCAGATCTGCCAAAACGTCAGTTCGGAAAAGCCAGCGGCTGTTGCACCACCTAATCTAACGGTAAAGCCTGGAACCCATTATGAGATATTTAATAGGGCTTATTAAATATCTCATACTTCACTCGTTTATATTCACAACATATTGGTTTAAATCAATAAAACTGCAATAAAAACGCTCTCTATATGGAAATAGGCTAAGTCTATTTCTATAGTGCTTTTCTAATTGTTGCGTAAATATAAAACCAAATTACTGTCCAACACACAGCTCGCTCGAAAAGCACATTCAAAAACGAAAAAGTTCTTCTTACTTTTGGAACGTTTCAAGAATGTACTGTTCATTTATAGATAGCCGCCATGACAGTGCTAAATTTTGCGCTACATCAAAGATAAAAGTTACCACTTTTTGCAATTAACGACTTTAATTATGAACGATAACACAATGAAAAGTAAGCCACGGATGACGCCTCTTTCAAACTTGGTGATCCTATGAAACTCAGTAATAAGCTCTACTCAGCCTTTGGTGTTCTGATTGTACTAATGGTGATGTCCAGTACACTCGTGTGGTTTAAGGTAGCGACCGAAACCGCCCGTGCGCAGGAAGTGATTGGCGACGACCTGCCAGGTATGATCCTCTACAGCCGGTTACTGGATACCGAGCATCAGCTCAAAAGTGCAGCACTCGGATATATGAATGGCGATGCAAGTAAAAAATCCGCCTTTAATGACGTGTTCCAAAAATACAAAGAAGTACACACAGAGCTGTATCGTTACGAGTCTGCTAAACAAGCTGATCGGGAAAAAATGGCCCATATTCTCAAAAGCATTACCACCTATCATCAGCGCGTGAACCAAGATGTTTTTGGCCGCTATGACCCTGATGCATACCAACGCATTAAAGCGCGAGTTGACCGTCTGGAGTCTTCCACCGGAGAGCAATTAGAAACGCTGCTGGATAAATTAAAAGAACAAGAGTTTAACGACGCAATGCAATCAACCGACTTACAGGAGTCGCTCAATGATGACCTCCCAGGCGTTCGGTACTATCTGGAGCTGGTTGATGAAGCCGGAGATATGATAGCGGCCATCATTTCTCATACGACCGGTAATACAAATGCAGAGGCAGACTTTAACGACGATGCAGCCAGCTTTGAAGAATACTTAAACCTCCTTATTCCACTGGAGCAAAAACCTAACGAGCTGCAGGACATCGCGACCATCAAGCGCTTATATAAAGCCATCCGGGATGAAGCAACAGTGGTGTTTAACAGTTATGATCCCACTGCATTTAAGCTGGCCACCGCGACACTCAGCGAACTGGACAAAAAGCACATTCAGGATATCGCAAAAATTCTCGACGTGTCTGCAAGAGAGGAAATAGACGATGCAACTGGTGCATTAGAGCTGTTAGTTGAAGGACTCACGTCAACGTCGATTGTCATCATTGTGATCACCTTGGTTGCCGCCGTTTTAGGTATGGTCATTGCCTATCTGATCAGCAATTCTATCGTCTCCAGGCTGAACCAGGTGTTGGGAGTAGCAGAGCGGATCAGTGCCGGTGATATCTCCGACAGAGACATTAACCATAAAGGTCAGGATGAAATTGACGGGCTTGCTGAAGCCACCAATAAAATGGCCCGCTCTTTGAACGAATTACTCCATTCTATTGCACAAGTCGTCGACGATGTTCGTACTTCCAGTCAGGATATTGCCGAGGCCAATGATCAAATCGCGTCTCGCAGCCGCTCTTCGGCAGATCAGTCGACTCAGGTTGCGACCGCCATTGAGGAGATGAGCGCCACGGTCTCTGAAGTTGCATCACAAAGCCAGGTGGCTGCCAGCCATGCGGAGCAGGCTCGTACTTTGGCATCAGGTGGGGGAGAAACCGTCGGGCAAACCGTCAGTAAGATAAAAACCGCCTCACAAAACGTACAAAAAACCGCTGAAAATGTGACTCACCTGGGTGAGCTGAGCAGTCAGATTGGTAATGTAATTGGTGTCATTGGCAGCATTGCCGAGCAAACTAACCTGCTTGCATTAAACGCAGCTATTGAGGCTGCCCGTGCCGGTGAGCAGGGCCGCGGCTTTGCGGTGGTCGCCGACGAAGTAAGAACCCTGGCAGAGCGGACCTCCAAGGCAACCGAAGAAGTGGTATCAACCGTACAGTCTATTCAATCTCAGACAGAACATGCGGTCAGCTCTATGCAAAACAGCGTATCTCAGGTTGATCAAAGTGTGTCTATGGCTGAGGCCGCAGGAACCCAGCTGGATGATATTGTGCAGGGCGCTTCAGAAATTGCCGCGATGATCCAGGCTATTGCCACAGCCACCGAGGAGCAATCTGTGGTTGCCAGCGAAATGGCCCAGGACATTTCAAATATCGAGCAATCCAGCCAGAGTTCTTTGCAAGATACCCAGGTTGCTGCGCTGTCTGCGCAAGAGCTCAATAAACAAGCAGAACAACTGGCTCAGTTGGTACGTAAATTCAGGCTGAGAAATTAGCACTGTTCATGCAAATACGAAGCTGAAAATGGCAGGGGTACGTGCTGCGCACCTGTCATTTTCTATATTTGCTGGTTTCTCAAGTCCAGACTCAATAAATGCATGTTTTTAAAATAAAACGATGCACTTTTCTCCTCTTTTTATTAGTATCCTTAATGGGTAATAGCCCAGCTCTTTTTTGGATATTTTCATCTAATTATAAGGATAATTATGAACTACAAGGTTTCTTTGATCGGTCTTGTGCTGATCTCCTCCTCCGCGGCCGCACTAGACGCCGACACGATTTCCATCACTGACCCACGTTTTGGTGCCATTGCCAACGATAACCGTGATGACTCAGCACAAATTCAGGCTGCCATAGATTACGCAGTACAGAATGATAAAAGCGTCTACATCCCCGCAGGTACTTTTAATGTTTCTAACACGCTGGATGTAACGCGTGTAAAGGGCTCGCACAACTCAAGAATTAAGTTATATGGTGAGAAGCGTAATCTGTCGCGACTGACGACCAATGCCAATATCAGCCTGCTGAAAGTAGCGCATAATGTAGAAGTCCATGATCTGGCTCTGGTCCAGACGGCGAGTTTTAAGCAAGGCACTGCGATTGATATCCCATTTGCCTCTTATCGTTCAAATTTCTCTAAACTGGATATTTCCGGATTTGATAATGGTGTTTACGGTAAATGGGTGATCTGGAGCCGCTTTGAGGATCTGTTTATTGCCAACGTCAATTATGGCATTCATTTACATGGCAATGGGAGTGATCCGGCGTACTGGAATATCGAACCAAACGGCTGGTTTAATAATGTCAACGTGTTCGACAACATCTATGTTGAAGGCTCACACACGGGTATCAAACTTGCCGCTATGGGCAGTAATATCACAAACTCTACTGTTCAGAACTCTCAGGTTGGTGTCGAGATCTATGGCCCAGCTGAGCACAAAACCTGGAACAACCAGATCGATAATTTTTATGCTGAAGGCGTGAAAACCGTATTCAAGGTTAAGAATTCCAGAACGCTTGATATTAACGGTGTCTTTGCGCAAGGTGGTGCCAGTAATAATCGTTACCGCACCGTGATTGAAGCCGATAACGGTGGTGTGATCACGGTCAATGGCATGACCGGTCAGGACTGGTGGCAACACAATGTGATTCTGAAAAATACCAAAGTAAAAGGACATGTCCCGGCCATTGGTGGAACAACAAGCGCAGACTCAGGTTCAGCCTATTTGCCAGGTAAACTGACAGCCAACATCAGTTTACCAGCAAACAGTAGCTGGGTTGCATTACCCGCTTATATGGCGATTGCAGGTAACAGCGCTTACAAGGTGATGATCTCAGGTATTCGAGATGGCTATGAACCAGTACTGGAAGAGTACGCCATTTACAACTGGAATGGCGCAAGTCAATACGCCAAAGTACATCACACCTCAGGCGTTGGCCGCATCAAATTCAAGGTCGATGGCGGAAAAATATACGCTAAACTGGATTACAATGGCGGCGGTGGGCTGACTGGCGGTAAGGTAACGTTAGAGCGCATCCATTAATTGAAGCATACGCTGCTATCTGGCAGCTCATGACAAATAAATAAAGGTAGCCTGTTGGTTACCTTTAATTTATAACGCCAGCTCTATTCAACATATAATGCACTCAATGAAAATCGCGTGATTTACTGTGTAACGTGCCCAGGATCTCGCTACGGTCAATCAACCTGCCGGCAATGACATGAATAACCTCACCTTCTTTTTCGATAATCCCTTTTACCTCTAGTAACTTAGCGCTTAGATACGCCTGCTTTTGAGCGCGTGCCGTACCAGCCCAGACCACCACATTGATATTCCCTGTATCATCTTCCAGCGTAAAGAAGGTCACGCCACCAGCTGTGCCGGGTGCCTGTTTGCCAGTGACCACCCCCACTACGGTGACCAGGGATTTATGACGGCAGGCACGGAGCTCTGCCATGCGAGTAAAGCGACCCAGTTTACCTGCATTATCAAGCAGCGTCACCGGATGTTCTCCCAGGGTAAGTCCCAATGCAGCATAGTCTTCCACCAGATCATCCATGTCATCCGGCTGAAAAGCACACGATGACACCTCAGCCACTGAGGACTCAGCAAACAAAGGGAGCGTCTGCTCCTGATCCATCAACGCCCAACGCGCGGCATAACGGTCGCCCTGTAACACTTTAAGTGCATTGGCAGATGCCAAACTCTCCAATGCATTACCAGGCAACCCAAGACGCTGTAACGCTTGCATATCAGCAAAGCCATTGTCAGGACGACCCGCCAGCAGTTGCTCTGCACTGTTACGCTGTAACCCTTTAACCAGACGCAGGCCAAGCCGGATCGCAAACCTGTCGTGCTGTTGGAAAATATGATGATCATACTCGGATGCATTCACGCACACAGGCAGCACCTCAACCTGATGGCGTCTGGCATCCTGAATGAGCTGAGAAGCACTGTAAAACCCCATTGGCAGGCTGTTCAGCAAAGCGGTATAGAACATGGCTGGATAATAGTACTTAAGCCAGGCAGATGCATAAGCCAGCACAGCAAATGAGGCTGAATGACTTTCCGGAAATCCATACTCGCCAAAGCCGCAGATCTGCTCAAAAATACGTTCTGCAAAGCTGACCTCATAACCCCGCTGTTGCATACCGCTGATCAGCTTCTCTTTAAACTGCATCAGTTCGCCGCTTTTTTTCCATGAAGCCATGGCCCGGCGCAGCTGATCTGCCTCCCCACCTGAAAACCCGGCTGCAACCATCGCCAGCTTAATCACCTGCTCCTGAAAGATAGGTACCCCCATGGTACGTGACAGCACGGCTTTCACAGACTCCGAAGGGTAAGTGATGGCTTCTTCGCCATTACGGCGCTTCAGAAAAGGGTGCACCATGTCGCCCTGGATGGGTCCTGGCCTGACAATCGCTATCTGGATCACCAAATCGTAATAACACTTAGGTTTCAAGCGGGGCAACATGCTCATTTGCGCCCGGGACTCTATCTGAAATACGCCTACGGTATCTGCACGCTGGAGCATTTTGTATACCTGAGGGTCGTCGCCCATACGGGTTAACTCAGCCAGATCCAGCGCTCTTGATGTATGCTGTGCGATGAGCGAAAACGTTTTACGAATGGCACTCAACATCCCCAGCGCCAGCACATCGACCTTAAGCAGTTTGAGGCTTTCCAGGTCGTCCTTATCCCACTGGATAACCGTGCGCTCCGCCATGGCCGCATTTTCAATGGGGACCAGATCATGCAAAGGGCCAGCTGAGATCACAAAGCCTCCCACATGCTGTGAAAGGTGACGGGGAAAACCCATGATTTCTTCAACCAGCGAGAGAAATTGCTGCCCTTTGAGCGACTCTGGCTGCAAGCCCAGCTCAGCTAACTGGGTCTGCCAGTTTTGCCCCCGATCACGGCGATTGACATTGCGAATAAAGTAATCAAGCTGAGTCGCTTCAATCCCCAAGGCTTTACCCACATCTCTGACTGCACTTTTAAAGCGATAACTGATCACCGTTGCAGCCAGTGCAGCACGTTTACGGCCATACTTGTGATAAATGTACTGGATCACTTCTTCGCGGCGCTCATGTTCAAAATCAACGTCTATGTCTGGCGGCTCATTGCGCTCTTTACTGATAAAGCGCTCGAACAACACCGATACCTGGCGGGGATCAACCGCAGTGATCTCCAGGCAATAGCACACCACAGAGTTGGCCGCCGAGCCTCGTCCCTGATACAAAATCCCTTTACTACGCGCAAAGCACACCAGATCATGAATGGTGAGGAAAAAATAGGGGTAGTCTAGCTCCTCAATCAGTGCCAGCTCTTTGTCTATGGTCTGAGCAATTTCATCAGGAATACCTTGCGCAAAGCGCCGCTGCTGCCCGACCTTTACCAACTCACGTAAATGCTGCATCGCCGTTTTGCCTTCAGGAACCAGCTCCGCTGGATACTGATAACGCAGCGATCCCAAATCAAAGGTACACCGCTTTGCAATACACAACGACTCTGCCAGCCAGGTCGCCTTAAACAACTTACTCAGCTTTTCCCGGCTACGCAGCGCCCGCTCAGCATTCGCCAGCAATGCACCTTTAACTTGCTCAATCGGCTGATTCAGACGGATCGCCGTCAGCGTATGTTGCAACCTGAGCCGCTCACTGTGGTGCATTAATACTCCGCCACACGCCGTGACAGGCAATTGATACCGTGCAGCCAGCGTTTCACAGTGATGAATAAAACGCTGTTCCTGATTAACCAAATGTCGCTGTATGCCTAACCAGCTGCGACCTTCATGATGACGTGCCAGCCAGGCACCCCACTGCTCATCCTGCTCATTGCCTGCTGGTAACCAGATAAGCAGACAATGACGCAACGACAATAAATCCCACTCCGCTAACCGATAATGGCCTTTCTCGGCGCGTCGCCGGGCATTGGTTATCACCCGGCACAGCTCACTATATGCCGCTTTATCCGGGCATAACAACACCACCTCCAGCGTTTCAAAACGCATCAGACTGCCTACTATCAGTTGTAAATCCAATTGCTGGTTTTTAATCAGTGTATAGGCTCTCACCACCCCAGCCAGCGAACATTCGTCAGTGATGGCCAGCGCAGTATAGGCAAGGAAATCGGCCTGTCTCACCAACTCTTCCGGCCGGGATGCCCCTTGTAAAAAAGAGAAGTTAGTTTGACAAAACAGCTCTGCGTAGCCAGGCTGCTTAGTACCTCCTGGTGGCTCCCCTGCATGCTGAAGAGCTTGCTGTTCATGCTCTGCACGCGCAACAGGCAGTGTGAACATAGTCGATTGATGCGCGGCCATCAGCTGAAAACTCCATGGCAAAACCACCGTTGCTGGCGATCTCTGAATACCCACAACCAGCGCCCCTGCTCATCCTGAGCAACAAAATAATCACGCTCGACCCCATGTGCATCCCACCAGCCGGTACAGATCCGCTCAGGCCCCAGATGGACAGTCACCTTATGCTGCAAAGGCTGCGTGCTCGGTAATAAAAAAGCGGGTCGAAGATAATCTGTGGCAGGAAGCCTGTCAGACTTCTCCAACAAAGACGTGCCTGGCGCACTCAATGGCGTACAATATCCGCTCGCCAGCTCAGGGCGCAGGTCATCGCACACAGTCAGTCCCTGTACTGCCTGCTCTCCTAACTTAGCCTGTAATAACGCAACTAACCCGGCTGGTGTCATGGTACCGCGCCGCTCGGTAAATAAGTCAGGCATCAGCTCATCAGGCTGGCTCATCTCAGTCACTTTTAACCCTACCGCCTGTACCGGACCATGGAGTGTCACATTACTCAACTTAAGATCACATAAGGTCAGCCAGAGATCAGCACGATCTGTGCCTTCTGCGCGACCAATATCCAGTACCTGCGGGTCAGCATCACGTTGATACAGGGTCAGTGCTAATTGTCTGGCATGACGATTTCGCAAGCGTAAGAACTGCTCCTGTTGTACCAAAAGCTTAAGTAACGGCTTGTTTAACCAATCGAGGTTTTCTATGTCATATAACAGGGGCAAATGACGCTCAAATTCTGGCTCTGGCTGATAAAAAGTCACCGGATGAGGCACTTTGCCCCGTAACCTGGACACATACTGCACCAACTCGCAATCAAAGCGTTTACCCAGCTCCACTAAAGGCAAAGCAAACACATCGGCCACGGTTTTAAACCCCACCCGCCGTAACCGTTCAAGCTGCTTTGAGGGCAATGATAAAGCCGTCAGAGGCAGGCCATGCAAAGCGCTTTCAAGCACAGCAGAGTCCTGACTCACTAACGCACCATGATGCTGTGCCAACAGCCTGGCAGCTTCCGGAGAGTAGCCGCACGCATACCGATAACTAAATGACTGAGTATCCAGGTGTGCACGCAACGTAGCCAGGTAGTGAGATAAATCGCGATACATAGCCAGCATGCCACTGACTTTCAACAAAAGCCCCTGAGGTGCAAATAAGGCAATATCGGCAGTGATCAGATACAGCCACTGGGCAATTTCACGCATAGTCCGGCTTTCATCCGCTTCATCATAGGGGTGCACAAGCAGATCGCGGCTGCGTGCTGCCGCACCGGCCAGTCCCATTCCGGCTGAAATCCCCAGCTGCATAGCGGCCTGATCCAGCTGCATCACTGTGTTATCTCGCCCTCCCACAACAATACAAGGCCGGGATGATGCTGCGAGCGTCTCAGCACACTGTTGAGCATCCGGTTGTTGCGCCTGCGCTGCGATTTTCAGCTTATCGAGCTGGATAGCAGGAAAATGTAAATACAACCACAAAGTCATGGTTACTATCCGCCGGTACGATACTGCTGCATTGCATCCGGTATTGCTTTGCGCTGAGTATGGAAGTGCTCGGTTAGTTCAGGCCAGTGCGATGACATATCCAATGCAAACCGGGACTGAGCCCAGCCACCTCGACGCTTTTTAATGGTGATATTCAGGCCACTCGCATGTGGGCTAAGGCCCAGACTTAAAGACACCGGCAACGTCCCCTGGCAATGGTGCTCATGACGCAGTAAATACAGGCACGCTTCACCCGTGCTAGCAGCCAGTTGCAAACGCTTTACCTGATGTACCTGTAACTCGCCATGCCATAGCAACACACTGTTACAGGCACCGCTTTTTAAGCATTGTTCAGCGGCCCACAATGCCTCCTGCGGAGATCCGGGAGTGATCTCCAGGAGTTTACTGGTGTCCATTCCACTACGTTGTAATGCATCGGCATTCAGTCGCGCTGGAGGTGCTATCACCGCAGTCAGGCCATCTTGCTGTATCAGGCTAGGTAATAACAACCTGAGTTCACCAATCCCCAACTCGGTATGTAAATCAACCACACCCACTTTGGGAAAGCCGCCCTGCAAATGTTTGTCTAATTCAGCAAACCCCGTCGCAATGACAGCCCCATTTTGCTGTTGACGCTTTGCAAGCCCTGCACCCTGCCACACCAGATCCTGACGCTCTAATAGTTCGATTAAATTACTCATAGCACCCCCCAAACTGTATATTTATACAGTATAATTACTGTTGAGCAAAGTGCAAGCATGCAGTAGGCAACGCGTACTAAGCAGGCGCGTTAAGGTATCCGAAAAGCATAAAACACTTAATCCAGATCAAGCAGTTACAACCAAAGTCAGCTAAAGTAATTAGGACAACAGGAGCATAGTATGTGTGGACGATTAAATATCACCGATGACCCTTTTGTGATCGAAGTATTAGCAGGGTTGGGTATTGCAAACCCAAAAGAAACAATGCACTTTGGTCGTTTTAAAAAAGCGACTGACAGCATCAGTATTGTTCATGAAGAGAATGGCCAGCGACAACTCAGCAACGCAACCTGGTGGCTGTTACTGGATCCACAGCCCGGGCAAGGCTTTAAGCCATCCAAATATACCTCATTCAATAGCCGCTATGACAAACTGCATGTCAAAGGCAGTGCTGCCTATCAGCCGTTTCACTACAGCCGCTGTATTATCGTGGTAAAAGGCTTTGGAGAAACCCAGTTTGCAAAGGGTAAACCACAACACTATTACGATTTTATCGCCGCAGACGGAGCGTTATGTTTAGGCGGGTTATATAAGGTATGGTACCACCCGGACAGCGGGCAAAAGCACTACTCCTGCTCAGTCATCACTTTACCAGCACATCCTAAATTGCGCCGCTATCATGACAAAGCCAGCCCTCTGATCCTGCCGCCCGACCCTGCTGAACTCAATGCATGGCTGGACAGTACAGTACATGATGGCGGTCGCTTTACGCATTTGCTGATCCCTCATTTATATCAACGTCTGGCTGCCATCCAGATAGATAAACCCAGCCAGTACCACCCTCTGGGTGAGACCATTTATATCGCCAAAGATCCTCCCCGTAATAAGGGGTGAGCTGATACAGTATTTTGCACCCGCTCACGGCACTCTGGCTGATGTGAAAAAAGTCACACCTGATAACGCGCCAGAATGTCGTCTAATTGTACGGCTAACTTCGCCAAATGCTGTGATCGGTCGTCAATATCCTGGCCACGTTCTAAATTACCATTGGCTTCTTCGCTGATGGCACTGATGGCTTGGCTGATCTGCGCAACCACCGCCGACTGCTCCTCCGCCGCCGTCGCCACCTGTGTATTCATAGCCACAATTTGTTCAATCGCATCAGACACCTCGCTCAAGGATCCTTTTGCCCGCTCAGATGTCTGGGCGTTATCGACAGAACGCTCGCGGCTTTGTTGCACTGACTGCTGTGCTTCACCAACCCCACTTTGCAGCGCTTTGATCATCTGTTCAATTTCCTCTGTCGCCTGCTGAGTGCGCTGAGCCAGGCCACGAACTTCATCTGCAACTACCGCAAACCCACGCCCTGACTCACCGGCTCGCGCCGCCTCAATAGCCGCATTCAATGCCAATAAGTTGGTTTGTTCAGCAATAGCCTGGATCACGTCCAGCACACTGCCTATCTGCTCACTCTGAGACGACAACCCATTCATAACCTCCCCGACTTTATCCATCTCCCCGGCCAGCTGTTCCGAGACATCAGCACAGTGCTCCACCAGCTGATTAGTCTGAGAAGTCAGAGTACTCACCTGCTGAGTCTGCTCCGAAGTATTCAGTGCACTGCTTGCCACCTCCTGAACCGTATGCTGCATTTGCTGTCCGGCAGTCGCCGATTGCTCACAATCCTGAGATTGTTTATTCACCCCATCAATCAGCCCCGCAACCCGCTCTGACAACGCCGTGGACATTTCTTTGAGCGTATGAGCACTGTGCAATAAGTCAGCAAAGTTATGTTGTAGCCGCTCAACCAAGCTATTTACCGAGCGGCTTAAGTCGCGGATTTCATCATCTCCTTCATCGGGTGCACGTAACCTGAAATCGTTATTATCTGCGATACCGCGGATCGCATTACTGGCAGCAATAACAGGCCGCGTAACCCGATTAGCAACAAAGAAGCCCACCACACTGGCTATGATTGCCGCCACAGACACAAATAATACTGAGGATCGAAGCACGGAGTATTTCAATTCGGTGATCATGGCGAAAGCTTCGCTTTCATCAATTTCGCTCACGATCGCCCAGTGTAGCCCGTCGATTTCCAGCGGTGCGTAGGCCGATGCGACAGAGACAGCCCGGTAGTCAGTGAAAATAGCGAAGCCACTTTGACCTGACAATGCAGCCCGGGTGCCTGGGGAGTCAATTCGCAATGTGCCTATGGTGGTATGTTGTTGTTCAATGTTATCGACCATGTCATTATCGACACCAAATGACCTGAGCTGGGCAATAAAACCACCCGGATCTTCCACAAAAAACCGGCTGTTATTTAGCAGCATCTTGTTTTGGTTGACCAGATAAAGCTCGCCACTGTCGCCCAGCCCTTGCTCATACCATTGCTCATTCAGTGTCAGCATGCGATTAATCTCATCCACTGGCAGCTGGAATATTAAAGTACCAAGCAAAGTGCCGTCATCAGCCAAAATCGCAGAACTGATAAATCCTGCCGCAGCATTGTAAGACGGCATATAAGGGCTAAAGTCGACAAAGTGTCCTTCGCGCACATGCTGGGCACGGGCTGCCTCATAGGCACGTGCCAAACCAGACTCGCGAAATGGGCCATTGGTCAGTGACGTTGCAAAGTCCAACTCCTTAAATACGGAGTACACTACATCGCCCTGAGGATTGGTAATAAACACATCGTAGAAGCCAAAACGTGCCTGAAACTCACGCAGTGCTTTGTGATAACGGCGATGTACTGCGCTGTAGGTGCTGTTATCACCCGTATCCAGCAGTTGATCTTTACTCCCTAGCGGATTGGGGTTGGCTGCAATATAGTGACTTTGAAGCCCACGCGCTGTCGGGCTCAGTCGCGTGAACAGACTACTCGCACTGAGACTGTCACCCGGGTTCTTTTGTCTGTATTGGTCAAGAAACTGGGTTTCATAAAAGCGGCTCAGAGATAATTCAGCCTCCCGGGCGTGCGGATAACTCGCAAATGCAGCTGAAAAAGCCCGACTGGCGTCAACCACCATCGTAGATCCCGCCAGTGTTACCACCTGATCCGAGATAGTTTTAAAATAACGTTCAACCTGAGCTTGCATCGCGTTACGACGTGAAACCAGGTTATTTTCAATTTCCTTCGTCACGGCGGCCTTTCCTTCCTGGTAGGCCAAGACACCAATAACAAAGCAGGTAATAAGTAAAGGGATAACAGCAAGCAGAACAGCAACGATACTCAGACGGTTTTTTAATTGCACGTGAACTCCTACAGTACAAAGCAAACCTATTCCGGGCAGGGAGAATAGGTCAATGCAAACCACTGCCACTGTGACTTAACCCCGTTGATAATCAGAAGCTTGGTACGTCAGCAGCAGCTAAAACACCATGTCAAAGTACAATAGCGCAACACTATGGAGATGTGAGTTACAAAACCACGGCACCTTGAACATGAATTTAGTTATTAAAATTAATTAGATGCAAGATCAACCTACACCTTTTAATACTTTGATACTAGTAATTAATAGTTAGTTTTTGATGTCAATCAGGTATGACCAATTAAGGCGGGTTGTAGTGCTGATTATTTTTTACCGGCAGGGAAAAAAATCGAGCCATGTCACAGGCTCGATTAAAAAAGCGGGTAATCTGTGTATATTTTACTCTACCCAAAAAGCATATAGAGTAAAAAGATCCACCTTCTTATTACAATGTCTGGCAAGGTACTTCTCTGCAACTACTTAAAGCTGAAGTGCCTGTACCGCCACCGGCGATCTTCATAGTTTCTTTCGCATTGATATTCATTGTGTCATCGAGATTTTTTAATTTTTGCTTTTTCACTTTTAGTTTCATAATCAATTTCCTTTTATTTAAATAACATGAGCCCCAAATCGTAAGTGAATGTTAACTTGTTTTTTAAATTTCACTCCCTTACTAATATAGGGTTTTAGATAATAAAATGGCCTACGAGGACCAAAGAGGTGGTCCAATTATTTAAGACAGCCATTCGGCATGCATAACATTATGCAAGCTCACAAGGGTTATCATAGCAACCAGTCTGAGTATTCCAGCCACCACCTACAATACGGCGTGTCTCTTTAAGCAGTAGTTGCTCTTTTTTGTTTAAGTTTTTTAGGTTCTGTTTTTTTAGTGACAACTTCATTTTAATTTTCCTTTTAATTGTTTAATAAAACCAACTTAAATAAAACACAAAAGATAAAAGCCTGTCAAATAAAAAATTAAAACAAAAAAAACTTAAAAAAATCCACAATCAAAAAAATGAATATCCTGCTTTTATTAATAGTAAAAGCAATCTATGAAAGTACATCACAGAGCCATTTTATATGTAACCACTCACATACTTAAAAAGCTATGAACTATCATAAAACCATGGCCTTTAAACCCTCATTACCAATCATTTTAAGTCGCGCAAACAGGCTGCTCGCGCTGAGACTGTCACCCGGTTTTTTGTCTGTATTAGTCAAGAAACTGAGTTTCCTAAAAACGGCTCAGAGATAATTCAGCCTCCAGGGCGCACGGATAACTCGCAAACGCAGCTGAAAAAGCCCGAATGGCGTCAACCACCATCGTGGATCCCGCCAGTGTTACCACCTGATCCGAGATAGTTTTAAAATAATGCTCAACCTGAGCTTGCATCGCGTTACGACGTGAAACCAGGTTATTTTCAATTTCCTTCGTCACGGCGGCTTTTCCTTCCTGGCAGGCCAAAACACAGATAACAAAGCAGGTAATAAGTAAAGGGATAACGGCAAGCAAAACAGCAACGATACTCAGACGGTTTTTTTATTGCATGTGAACTCCTACAGTACAAAACAAACCTATTCCGGGTAGGGAGAATAGGTCAATGTAAACCACAGCCACTGAAACTGAAACCCGTTAATAACCAGAGATTAGGTACGTCAACAACAGCTAATACACCATATCAAAGTACAGTAGTGCGACACTATGGAGATGTGACTTCCACTACCACCAAGGTACCTTAGACATGAATTTAGTTATTAAAATTAATTAGATGCAAGATCAACTTACACACTTACACACTTTGATACTTTGATACTTTGATACTAGTAATTAATAATTAGTTTTTGATGTCAATCAGATATGACCAATTGAGCAGTGTAGTTTAGGGTTCTATTCTTTCAGAGAAAGAACGCGAAAGAACGCAAGTGAAATAAGCTCTTCCACAAAATAATAAGCGATTTGGTGCAAAGTAGCACGAATGGTTTATTCAGCATTGATACTTATATTAATGGTCAGTATTTTACTGTGAACTTGAGAGTATCCCACTTTACTCAGAATAAGGCCACTTTGCGGCCTTATTCTTTATGAATCAGTGTGTCAACAAATGAGTTAACGACAAGCTTAGCGATACTGGCAGCCTTGCTCGTAACATCCAGTCTGAGTATTCCAGCCACCACCTACGATTTGACGTGTCTCTTTAAGCAGCAGTTGCTCTTGTTTGTTCAGGTTTTTTAGGTTTTGTTTTTTTAGTGATAGTTTCATTTTAACTTTCCTTTTAATTATTTAGTAAAACCGACTTCAATAAAACACAAAAGATAAAAACCTGTCAAATAAAAATTCAATAAAAAAGAAAACAAACAAAACATCAAAAAAAACAAAATAATGAAAAATTTATTTTTATAAACAATATCAAAATCCACAAAAAGGCATCATTAACCTATTAGGAAAGCGATCACTCACTTCTCATTAAATTTAGATATTATAATAAATTCTCAGCCTTTCAGACTTCATTGCCATTCATTTAAAATCGCCATAAGCAGCCTAAAACAAATCAAAGATAGCAATGAACAGATTCATAGACACAAAAAACAAAACAAATAAAAACACTCTGAACACAAAGTACACTTTTTAGATACAAAAACAGGCTTTACCACGCACCTCAACTCTTTCACATTACACACCAATTCATTTAACGCACCTCTGAAACAAAAATTCGCAATAATAAACCCAAAGGTGTCAACCAACTTTTTTTTGACATAAAGTTGAAAACATTATTTCACATCCTGTCTCTAAAATTGCGCCTTCCTCAACAGGATGAGGCTTCCCGTGCACCGAAACTATGCAACTTGCAAAGAACATCTGGGTTGAATTAACAAAGGAAATACATACAGAACTTGCAAGCACAACTTGTTTGCGTCGCTTGCGTTAATACCAGGTAAAATAATGAAGACAATACGCTTATTACTCAGCATCAGCACTGTATTTGCCAGTTGCCATGCCCTGAGCGCCCCAGAAGTGCATTACGACCAGTGTCAGAACACATTTAGCTATTTGGGTGCCAGTTATCAGGGCACAACGGATAAAAACAACTCTGGTAGCCAGTGGTGCTATCTTAAACAAGCCACTGATGGCTCCAGCTGGGGTAATGTCCGGGTTGAAACCATCCCTGCATTTACCACCGTCTCCGGAAAAAGCTGTAAAACGCCCTCCAGCTATCAGGGCGAACAGTTTTACGGCTGCTCGACACGCAATCACAGTGCCCCCTGGTGTTATGTTGATGAACAGGGAAGTTGGGAAGAGTGTGCAACACAAACACCGGATCCCCTGATGAGCCACACGCACCCGAAACCAGAGAAGCGCCTGGATCGTGTCGCGCTGGGCTCCTGCTTTAAAACAAAAGGCGACATGCCTGCTGCTCTGGCACGCCTGATAGGACATAAGCCCGATCTATTTTTCTGGCTAGGTGACAATATTTACGCTGACACCGAAGACATGAGCACTATGCGCCAAAAATATGATGATAAGAAGCGCAATGCAGACTACCAAAAGTTTCTGGCTGCTGAAATTCCGGTTATGGCCACCTGGGATGACCATGACTTTGGCCGTAACAATGACGGTAAACACTATCCTAAACGTGCCGAAAGCCAGCAGGAGTATTTACGCCATTTTGATGCCAAAGCGGACGACCCCAGACTAAACGGTCAGGCAGGGATCTATGAAGCGAAAATACTGGGACAAAAAGGCGAACAAACTCATGTGATCACGCTAGATGCGCGTTATTTTCGTTCACCTACCTTTGCCAGCTATGGTGCCTGTGAAGGCGATGCGACTACAATTCTGGGTGAACAACAGTGGCAATGGCTGGAAAAAGAGCTCAGCAAGCCATCTGAAATCAAGTTAATAGCCAGTGGAATACAGGTTTTGCCTCCTTTATATCAGGGTCGCAATCGGAATAACTATTGTGCCTTTGGAGATGGTAAAAAGTTCGAGCAGGCAATAAGTAACCTGCAAGAATCCGACATGTCGGGTACTAGTTACGAATCCTGGGCTGAAGTCCCTCTGGAACGCGAACGCCTGCTGAGGTTGGTACAAAAGTCGATCAATGCAGGTAATGCAAAAGCAGTGATCTTCTTATCTGGCGACCAACACTGGGGAGAGCTACTACAAAAAGATATTCCTGCCAGTAATGAACATGGCAACATGGCCAGAGTTTATGAGGTGACGGCTTCCGGGTTTGGACAAAACTGGCCATATCACATCGAAAACCCGTTGCGTTTGCCTGTCTATGCCGATACCAAAGGAGATGGTAACTACAACAAACAGTGCAAATTTCCTGCTAAATATGCTGCGGTAACCTATCAGGGGTGTATTACCCGAGATCATGACAAACCCTGGTGTTACACCGAAGTAGATGAAAGCGGCAATGGCGTTAAAGGTGAATGGGGTAATTGTGCTGGCAGTGGCGCAACCATACCTACAGGTCAGGTTGGCGTTGTCAGTGCAGACATCGCAGATCTCACTACCAGTAACCGTCACTTAATCAACAAGTCTGGCAGTAACTATGGCATGCTGGATATAGACTGGCAAAAACGGACCATTAAGATGTCGATAGAAACAGCTGAGGAAGAAGCAGTGTCGACTATCATTACATTTTAGGTCATACGAAAAAATACGCTGATCTGCCGTTGTAGGTCAGCTTCTTAACGTACTTATTTGACCACCTTCAGACCCTGTCTAGCTGCTCTGGGAGAGTCGGGAATTGGTTGGTCCTTCGCCTGAGCCTTGAAAGCGCGCGCTCTATCGTGAGCACTACGCACTGCATCACATTGCGCGATTATATCTTCTTCATCCAGCGCCTCACCCAAATCCATTACTATCCTGTATGCGGATTCATATAATTCTTGCCGGGTGTCTTCTTCAGCACGAAACCGCGTAAAAAAATCCTGCACTTTTTGCTCTGGCCCATGTAATTGGGTCCCCTGAATACAAGCGCCTATAATGATACCGAGCATCAAAAAAATAGCCAAAGAGGTAAGAACGAGTAGCAACATGTTTAAGCCTCCTGCCGGATCCGGGTTTCCATAAATTTATAAAACGGATATTTGGCAACAATCAGCCACTCACACAGATTAGCGATCACAGTTGCAGGGCCATATATAGAGTACAGCAGCTCATTCCCCAGATACCCCCTCAAGACCAGCTGGGCGGCATTTAATAACATCAGGAATAAGGTAATATACAGACTATACCGAGCCACCCTGGTGAACTGGCACCCTCTGATAACATGAAGTAAATACAAGGTAGCAGCATAAGCAGCAGTTGTGCACACGATCACAAAGTAATACAGCTTAATCACTAACTGATTATCCGCCTCTATGTCCAACATGTATGTTGCTAAACTACCACTGATGGCATGAAAAACCAGTACAGCCAGCGCTGTTAAAAAACATGAATGCATTTTATGGTCGGCAGGTGTTTTTAAACTCGACTTACCACCAAAAAATAAGCTAAAGCTATGTTTTCTGAAAGAAAAAATTACAAAAAGCACAACGATAAGTTCAAGAAAACGTATTCCCCACCCCGCCACGATGTAAAATTCATTCATGCTCAATCCTTTATATATAAACTCTACTGGCAACAATAAGGCGCAGAGTGGAAGGGACGTGTAGGTTGGGCACCATCGGCTCCACCCCCACCGCCAAAGACTTCAGCCAGCTGTTCCTGTGATAAACTGATATCGGTTAACTGCTTAAGTTTTTTAGATTTCACACTTAAGCGATGACTATTTCGATTGATAGAAGCTTTCATGGGCTTTTCCTTACGTTTCTTTTTAAGATAGAACAGTCTTAGCCTCGTGCGGTATTCATGTTAAACAAGCAAAACCAAACTTGCAAACACAAATTAACACAAATGTAACTGAAATACACTTTAGCCAGACCCTATTGACAAATATATCAAAAAACCAAATTACCATGAAAATATTAATATTAAAGATGCTGCTTTAAAAAATTATGCGACAAAGTGCAATTTAGAGCTGAAGTCAGGAGTACATAAGAGGCTTACATATGTAGTCCGCGCATAGTGCTCTCAGCGAACCTGCTCCATCAGAACAATACGACTGGCTGTACTTTCTTATGGAGTTAGCTCACATACGACATTGGCAAGATAATTACCTTAAGCTTAAGGCTTTTTTAAATGGCACTACATTCGGCTCTTCACCCGATTGGTAGCCTGAGCGGTTGCCGGATCATCTGGCCAGAAATGTTTTGGATAGCGCCCTTTCATTTCTTTTTGTACTTCACGATAACTGGATTGCCAGAAATGGGCTAAGTCCTGAGTCAATTGCAGTGGCCGCTGAGCGGGAGAAAGTAACTCCATCAGCACAGGTAAACGCCCTTCACACAACACTGGACTGTGACTCATGCCATACACTTCCTGCATTCTTACCGCCAGGCGAGCTGGCCCATCAAGCTGATACTGAATACGTATATTTGATCCACTGGGAACCATAATACGCTGAGGCAGTAACGCGTTAAGGCGCTGCTGTTGTGACCATTCCAAAGTACTCAACAAAGCAGCATGAAGATCGAGCTTTTTCAGCTGAGGTAACTGCTTAATAGTGTCTAAATAAGGACCAAGCCACGACTCAAGACGCATCAGCAAACTCTGCTCATCCTGAGCCCGAAACTCCTCAGGGTAGAGCCGCTGAGCCAGCGCCATTCGGGTTAGCAAGTCTTCACAATCTGCATAGCCATTAAAAATCAATAACCCTTGTTGACGCACCAGAGTTAACCAGGCTTGAGTGCGTAATGCCGTATCGACAGGTCCCGCTGCGGGTTTTGCAAGATACACCCAATGACCGAGACAAATACGGTGCTCGTGGATAAACTGCCCTGACTTTTGCTCAAACTCACACACGTCCTGCTCAGTAAACAAATAGGGCAACGCAGCATATAACTGTTTAGGTTCAAATGCTGTTGCACTGAAGATTTGCTGCCCTTTGTGGCCGCCGAGATCGGCAATTGCCAGATAGTTAGCATCCAGCCAGTATTCTTTGTGCGCATTCACCCCGGCACCATTGGCCAACACCCAGCCCTGCCCGCGACGTTTTGCCAGACGGTCGGGGAACGCCAGCGCAATCACGACTGGCAGGTGTTCAATCGCGAGCTCCCCTTGTGCTTGCTGAAGTTGTGCCCGACGCAACCAATACGACAGCTGCTGACGAAAAGCACCATGTGGGTTTTGCACTTGCTGTTGTAATGCGATACTCAACTCAGCAGACACTGACACTCGGCTTTCCAGCAGCGCGATAAAATAACAGCCCAGGCGGGTTATTCCCGGGTAATCGGCTTCAAGCACTTTTGACTTTAATAGCATATGGCCGTATCTGGGATCTGCGCCCAATGACTGAACTTGTTTACCCAGCACCGTGACGCGGTCACGGTCATCAATTAACTCCAGGCTACGTAACAAGGCTTGCGCTTTAGACAGCTGAGCCTCTGTCGGCGCATCCAGCAAGGCCAGTTCAGTTACCTCACTGCCCCACACCTTAGCTTCCAACATCAGGCCACTCAGGTCACTGCACAGAATGTCCGCCCGATCATGGGCATCACGACGCTCGAACAAAGCCTTACTGCCCAAACGATATACCACCCCAGCCTCAATACGACCTGCACGCCCGGCACGCTGTACCGCTGAACTACGTGAAATGGACTGTGTCACCAGCTCACTGACACCCGTGCGCAAATTATAGTGAGCTGCCCGGCGCTTGCCGCTGTCCACAACGATACGGATCCCTTCTATGGTCAGGGAAGTTTCGGCAACATTCGTCGTCAGCACCACTTTGCGCATGCCCGCGGGTGCTGGCTCAATGGCAGCCTGCTGAGCTTGTTTGTCCTGATCACCTGACAATGTGGCTAACATCAGATCCGGTTGAGCGCTAAAGGTATCCCGCAACGCGTCTGACACATAGCGAATCTCTTTCTGTCCAGGTAAGAACACTAAGATGCTGCCGGTCTGCTCATTTAGGGCCTTGCGTACCATCGCCGGGATATGTTCAAGCCAACGGCTTTCATCTTTCAACGGTACATAAATTTCTTCAATAGGAAAGCTGCGCCCATCAGAACGCACCAGAGGACATGTTAAAAATTGTTGATACCGCTCACTGTCCAGCGTCGCCGACATCACCAGCACATGCAAGTCATCGCGCAACGCCATTTGCGACTCCAGCGCAAACGCCAGCGCGGTATCCGCTGCCAAAGAACGCTCGTGAAATTCATCAAAAATCAGCAAGTCAACGCCATCCAGTTCAGGGTCAGCCTGAAGCAAACGCGTTAATGTGCCTTCGGTGACAATTTCAAGTTGAGTGCGAGCAGATACTTTGACTTCCTGACGGATCCGCAATCCCACCCGCTCTCCTACAGACTCGCCCAGTTGTGCGGCAAGAAAGCCCGCAATATTACGTGCTGCCAGACGCCTGGGTTCTAGCATAATGATACGCTTAAAATGCCCATCTAACATGAGCTGTAGCGGCAGCCAGGTGGACTTACCAGCACCAGGGGGCGCCTGTAATAAAACGCGGGGCTGCGTAGTTAATTGCGAGACAAGTTCATTGTAGACGGCCTGAATGGGTAGCACTGAGCTCATTTTTACTGCTGTATTAAGTCCAATATACGGCTAGTTTATACTAATCCCGCAATTTAAGTGACTCATTCTGAATAGCTCGTCTCTCATTCTCCAACTGCCCCGCATCTTATCTGGCCCCCATTCTCCACATTGCTTTGGTTACGTTTTCACTGTAAATAGACAAATTTACCCCATATAAATGGACAACCAGCAGAGCCTGGTGAGATCATCCAAAAAGGGGGCGCACCGCTTCATTCAGTTTGAACGGCCGCAAAAGCAAAACCAGACAAACATATTAATCAAAGGACCCTATGACACCCAGTGCACACCTGATGATGAGCTGGCTATGCGGCGCCAGCACACTGACTACAAAACGTGAACGTATACTCATTACTGTCGCAGGCTTAACCCCGGACTTGGACGGTGCCGGGTTGCTCATTGACTGGCTCTCGGGGACAACCCGATACTATCAACAATGGCATCATATCTATGGCCACAACCTGTTGTTTGCGATAGGCATCGCAACCTGTGCCGGGTTGCTGGCACGTACCCGACGAGGTTGCGTCTGGCTGTTGTCGTTTATCGCCATCCATTTGCATTTATTCACCGACTTAATTGGCTCCAAGGGGCCGGATGGCTATCAATGGCCCATCCAGTACTTTTACCCATTCAACAACACCGGGTTTACCTGGCAAGGACAGTGGGCACTGAACGCCTGGCAAAATCAGCTGATTTGGTTGCTGCTCGTACTACTTTGCATTGGCTACATAAAACGCAAAGACATCTCTTTCTTTGAACTATTCGGCGATAAGCTGGACAGTGCAGCACGTGCACTGTGCACCAGGTTCTTGTCTAGATACACCAAACAGTAAGGCACCAGCCCGGCGGGAATAATACCAATTTGCTTAATTAAGTGTTCTATTTTGAGGCGAGAAAATATAGTCGATAACACCGCTCTCGCGTCCTGCTATCGCTGAGGCACCTACGTCCATGTAGACGAGGCAAAAATTTGCGAACTTATACCTTAGGTGAAGGTTCTAAATAAAAAATTTTTAACGCTGTTAGCGCCCTATTTACTCCTTCAAATAGATCAGGTATTAAGTGAAATTGGTATTAGTAAGAGGGAACAGCCATACTGGCCTGATACTGATTGCGCCCAGATTCTTTGGCATTGTACAAAGCGGCATCAGCTTGCTCAATGAGCTTGGCCGGCGTAGTGGCTTTTGCGCTGCCCGTGCAGGACAAACCGACACTCACAGTGACAAAATTATGGGGCGATGTTGGATGAGCAATGGCAAGTTTTGCAACACTTTGCACGACCTTAGAAGCAAATTCCTGCGCACTATGTACCGATGTATCGGGCAGCAACACGGCGATTTCTTCACCGCCATAACGACACACCAGATCGACCGGACGCTGAGTGCACAACGACACTTGCCTGGTCACATCTTTCAACGCTTTATCTCCTTCAAGGTGTCCCTGACTGTCATTGAATTTTTTAAAGAAGTCGATATCAATAAGCAGTAATGCCAGAGGCACTCGCCGACGCAGGCTATCCTTTAACAGGCGGTCAATTTCAATATCGAAAAAACGGCGGTTATATAGCTCTGTCAGACCATCGACAAAAGATTGGTTGGTGAGAATGTCTGCCTGCACTTTGTACTTCAGATGGGTGGAAATCCGTTTAACCAGCGTACTGGCAACTAGTGGCTTTTCGATGAAATCGACGGCACCTGCATCCCAGCACTTTTCCTGTACCTGGGGTTCCTGGCTTGCTGTAATGAAAATCACGGGAATGTCAGCCAAGTCAGGTTGTGATTTAAGTTCTTTGCAAGCCTGTAGTCCGGACATCCCCTCCAGATTGATGTCCATGATGATCAGATCGGGTTTAATTTTGTGGCATACTTTTAAGGCAGTTTCTGCACTTTCAAAACTCACCGTGCGACAAACTGGCTTTAATATCGCACTTACCAACTTGCGGATCGCTTTCGCATCATCCACCACTAATACCGTACAGCTCTCGATACTGTGTACAATTTCAAACATCGAATTCCATCCCGTTTACCCAGGGTTCTGCCACTCTACACCCACACTAAGACAGGTCGGACTGCCTGAGTTAATTAACGAGGGTACTACTATCATAGCTCATTATAGGGATTTCAGCCGACCCAACATTCTATTGGGTTGCGGTACATGTGCTGAAATCACCTGCCAAAGCACTTTTTGTTCTATTGGTTTTGCGATATAGCCATCAAAACCTGCATGCTGATACTTTTGCCTGTCTTCGGTTAACACATTAGCAGTCAGGGCTATCACTGGCAATGCCGGGTGCTGCTGTTTTATGAGTTTACATGCCTCGACGCCATCCATCACAGGCATCTGAATATCCATTAACACAAACTCCGGGCACTGCTGCGCTACCTGCTCGACAGCCTCTTGACCGTTCCATACCATAGTGATGTCTGCATTACATTTATTGAGCAACGCACGAACCACCAATTGGTTAATTTCATTGTCTTCTGCAACTAACACCTGCACACCGGTTAGATCAGGGAGTGCGATCCCATCCTCAGACAGCTCGGCCTGTGCCTGTGTACTTTTCTCAAGTGGCAGGTACACCGTAAAAACACTGCCCACATTTTCCATACTTTGCACCTCAATGGTCCCCCCCATCAGTTCAACCAGAGAATGCGTGATGGATAGTCCCAATCCACTTCCCCCGAACTTACGGGTCGTGGACTTATCAGCCTGCTCAAAACGCTGAAACAATCGGCCTAACGCTTCTTTACCGATACCCACGCCTGTATCGCGCACACTAAACACCACACCTGGCTCACCCTGCACCTCTTCGATTTCAAGGTCCACTCCCCCTTTTTGGGTAAATTTTATTGCATTAGAGATCAAGTTGAGGAGTATTTGTCGAACCCTGACGGCATCTCCTTCCCAGCAGGCATGCTCAAAATGCTCAACAACACTCAGATAAATTCCTTTCTGAGCGGCCACAGCCTGCAAGTCTGCCTGAATATGGCTAATTAATTCCGTCAAATTGAATGGCCGAACCTCCAATGAGAGTTTTCCTGCCTCAATCTTAGAAAAGTCCAGAATATCATTGATGATGGTGATTAATGCCTTGGCCGAATAAGTGGCTTTTTCCAGATACTCCCTGGCTCTACCAGACAGTGTTTCCTCACTCAACAGCTGTAAAGTACCATATAGGCCATTCATGGGCGTGCGTATCTCATGGCTCATATTCGCCAAAAATTCTGATTTGGCACGCGTTGCATGCTCAGCCACTTGCTTTGCTTCCGCCAGCGCCTGTTCATGCTCCAACTGCTCAGTCAGGTCGTAAGCAACCCCCAAAAAACCAACCAACTGACCATGGGTGTCCTGAAGGCGCGACACACTCAGGCGTACCGGCGTTAATTGCATACTCTTTTTGACATAAGTCCAGTTGTTCACATCGTTTTTGCCATGACGTGCTTTCGCCACAAAGGCTTCAAATCCAGGCTCTACCGGATAACCCAGTTCCGCCGTTAACTGTTCAGCGCGCTGTGCCACTTCCAGTTCCAGATGAAACACAGCAGGTGTACATTTACCTACCATCTCTTGCGCTTTATAACCCAGGAGCTTCTCCGCCGCAGGGTTAAAGACCGTGATCACTCCCTGAACATCGGTTGCTATCACTGAGTAGGTCGCACTGGCTAAAATACTGCGCTGTAATACCCCCACTTGTTCTATTTCAGCTGTTCGGGCAAGTACTTTTTGTTCCAGCACCGCATTGGCCTCTGACAGGGCTTTTTCCCGTGTTTCAGATAAATCAAGCTGGTGTGCTTTAGACTGGTGAACGCGTAATATCAGCAGCTGTACGCAAAACACCACCAGCATTAATGCCAGTGTGATCATCACCGCTTCTCGCACCGCTCGGTATGGACTCGGCAACCTCAGCGCCTCAATGTAATTCGTGGTGGGGCTGAGCTCCAGCCGCCAGGTCCTACCATACAGCTGACTGATGCTGTGGACTCGATACTGATTCAGTTCTGCTTGCACCTCTCCGTGGCTAAAGAACAAAGTACTATCCTGACGGTCGATATCTCTGACGTTGAGAACCAGGTTACGATTAATCCCTTTCAGCGAGTCCAGCACTTCATCAATGAGGATCGGGCTGTAACTCCAGCCTGCCAGTTGAGCCATACGCTCCGTGGAGTTTTCAGGGATACTGTCTTGCGTATACACCGGCATGAGTATTAAAAAGCCATGCTGCGCTTTTTGATTTGCCTGTACTAAGGTGATTGGGGCGGTTAATGTAACTGCAGCGCGCCTGGCGGCTTCAGTTGCCGCAATCCGACGCATAACTTCTGAGCCAATGTCCAGGCCTACCGCCTGCTTGTTACGCGATTCAGGCTCGATAAACTGGATCACATACAAGCTTTGTTCATGTGGCGTGATTTGTTTAATGCTAAATTGCTTATCAGGCCTTTGCTGCCGTGTGCTCTGAACAAACTCGGCTTTGCTTTCACTCGGAACAAAGCGAATAAACCCAAACCCCCGTGCCCCCGGGAACTCTCGTTCGTGATAGCGACTGCTTGTATAGCGCTGCATATGATCGTAAGTAAAGTGCTGCGCCCCCACTGTCTGAATGGCACCGCGCAACCCAGCCAACCCATAGCGATACAATGCCATTCGCTCTTCCATTGCCTGAGTAAGACGAGTCAGATCATCTGCCATGGCACCTTTTATGCGTGCATCAATACGTTGCAAATGAGATTGATGGCTGTACCAACCACCTAGGGCGCCCAACCCAACGACAAGCAATAAAGGCCACATAAGCTGCCAGAGAGGTCTATTTCCTCTATGTGATTCATTTGGGTGTTTTATCACAGCACTCACCTTAGTCTGGCTTGCCGTCTGGTTATCTGCATATGTTGATACCACCCTGCTATCGTATCAATACGCATTAACTTTCGTTGCTTCGCTTCGGCACGACCGACGTTTCAAACACCTCATTCTGGAGCGCCTGTTCAAGCACCTGAAACTGTTCAGATATTCGCTCCACCAACACAGTATAATCCGTGCCGTCTTGCTGACCCGCCTTCTCTTCCAGCTTAGCCAGTAACTGGGTTAGCCTTTGAGCACCGATATCACCACTTTGCCCGCGCAATGCATGGCTGATCTGTTTGACCTGAGCGTGGGCAAGCGCATCGCAGTGTTCTTTCAGTGCCAATAACTTCTCTGACGCAGCGTCATAAAATAGCCTGCAAATTTGCTGATATAACTCAATGTCACCCTGCAATCGTTCGATCGTGCCACTCACATCAAGTACTTTACCAGATAAATCAGATGCCGATTCTGCTCGATTTGATGCACTCAGGCCCTCTGTCACTTCTGAAGCGTGATTATCAGACAAACTGTGCGTTTGGCGTTCATCCGGTTTTTGATAGGACATAAACTTAGACAATACATCAAATAGCAGCTTGGGCTGTATGGGCTTGGTCACGTAATCATCCATACCAGCCGCAAGACAACGCTCCCGTTCCCCAGACATCGCATTGGCCGTCATTGCAATCACCGGAATATGGCGAAACGATTCACCTCCTTTTCCTTCTCTGATTAAGCGCGTTGCCTGATACCCATCCATTGTTGGCATATTACAATCCATCAAAACGGCAAATACCGGCTGATGGTTTTTTTCAAAGTTCAGTAAGGCACTTAAGGCTTCATGACCAGATTGATATGTCACCACATCCGCATCGATGCCATGCAGTATCCCCCGGGCAACTTCTCGGTTAATTTGGTTATCATCCACAATCATTACTGTCGCACCGCTGAGGTCATTGTGCGCATGATGCTGTATGTTGGGGACATGCACCTGGTGCTGGTTCTTAAGCATTTTTTCAATCGCATTCTGATCAAATACAGACAGAAAATGACCCAAACGAATAGGTTTAACCAGTTTAGCCAAACATCCGCTAGCGATATTTTGTTGGGAAAATTCACTGTACAGCACGATAGTGCGAGCATATGCCGTAGTATCAGTCAGGTTTTCAATATGCGGATGGTTATGATCCACAACCAGATACTCACCGTTGCGCTCCACCAAAGTACCCCCGTACTTGGTAATGACATGTGAAAGGAAACTACGCTCCCGCCCGTCATCCACATGCAGCTCAAACCGATGTCCGTCCAACAGATTACTATGAGGTTTAGCCTTTGCCGTATCCAAAGCAAACGGTAAGGTAAACGAAAACTTGCTGCCAATGTTCTTTTGCGACTCAAAGCCAATTTGCCCTCCCATCAATTCACAGAGGTTTTTACAAATTGACAAACCAAGTCCCGTACCACCAAACTCTGCACTGATACCGCTGTCTTCCTGGGTAAAAGCAGAGAAAATCTTATGGTGGTTATTTTTATCAATCCCCACCCCGGTATCTTCTACGGCTACCGTCAAATATATTTTACCTGCATCTTCTGTCGTCTCTGCTCGCACACAAACACATCCCTTGCTGGTGAATTTTATCGCATTGCTCACCAGGTTAAAGATGACCTGTTTGATCCGGCCAGCATCTCCCACCAGTTCAATAAAATCAATATCTGCAACATCGACCACCAAAGTGAGCTGCTTTTCGTACGCTTTCAAAGAAATGGATGTCACAACATGCTCCACCACTGATATAGGGTTAAGCGGCTCTTGCTCAAGCTCCAGTTTACCGGCTTCAATTTTAGACAAATCAAGAATGTCGTTGATTAGAGAAGCCAGCGTAGAAGAGCTGGTTTCTGTCATTTCCAGATACGATAATTGATTTTTGGTCAGCGGCTCACGACGGATCAGGTTGAGTGTACCCAGAATACCGTTGAGCGGGGTGCGCATTTCATGGCTGATGGTAGAGATAAAGGCGCTCTTAACCGCAGACGCTTTAACCGCTTTGGCCTTTTCGGCCTCCAGCTCCCCGGTGCGCTCCTTAACCTGCCGCTCCAAACCTTCGTTCGCACTTTTTACCTGCTGTTCACTGAGTTTTTCTTTTGTTGTATCACGACCGAACAAAGTAACCCCAACCAGCTGGTTATCGGGACCCCGCACCGGCGAAACTTTGAAATTCACATGCCGAACTTCATCCTGTACGGTGTAACGCTCATACCAGTCAGTATCTTTGGGTGCGCCCTCGCTCTTAAAGTAGCACACAGCGCCCTGCAAACGGTCCATGGGCAGTTCAATCAGGTCGGTAATATTGTGCTGTCGCTCACTGGCCGCAAGGCTGGGAAATATCAATAAAGACGCACTGTTATATGTCTGTACGTTAAGCTGTGTATCAAAGCTGATAATAGGCTCGTCCGCCCCATCAATAATCGATTCATAGACGGCTTTATCTTCCTGATAGCGCTCACGATTACGATAGAAAACAACAATCCCCCCCATGAATAACAGCAGCACTAAAGTCACCACGGCTAACAGCATATAACTCGACAAACGTCGTTCATTTAGCAATGCTGAGGCCTGTTGCGGAAGCGCAATTGCCGTGATAAACATCTCATGACCGGGGCCCTGATAACCACTATTGAGCTCTTGCTGTATGGCGACCTGAAGGGTATCTGTGCCGTGCTTATATACCCCATCAACACGCCCCTTGGCTGTACTGTGTAGTTTGAAGTCATCGTCAAACATACGTGGTCTGGCCAGGTCCCGGGTATAATGAAACACCGTGTCAGGCCCGTAGATATAATGCCCCTGGTGGTCAGTCAGGTAATACTCGCCCGTGTCACTGTCCAGTAATTCGATTAGCTGCTTCGCACTGGAATTGAGCACCAACAAGCCAAACAGGTCATTGTCGGCATCAAACAGAGGCATCGCAATACGCAAAACCGGGGTGAATGGCCGTTGCACTTTGTTATTTTCAAAATTCAGGGAAATACGCGATGCAAAGTGCATTTCTTCAGACAAGTCCAGAGTTTCCTGAACGTAATCTTTATGCGATTTGTCCTGCAACTTGGCTTCGGGGATCCGCTCTACTTTGCCCCGACGCCGATCAACCCGGACAAACTCACGACCGTCCGGCATGATGATACGCAACTGCAATAACTCAGCATTATTATGGATCAGAGACCTAAAAATGGTCGCAATGCGAGATTTCCACAAATCAATGGGTTGGTTATCCTGTGGATCGACCCCGTTATTTTTCAGTGCGCGGGCAATACCCGGAAAAGGTGGCGTATCTTTTAGAAAGTGCAAATAGCTTAAATCTGCCCGGTAACGGCGCTCGAATTGCTCAGCGATATGTGCTGCACTCTGCCTGAGTTGGTTTTCTACTTCAAATTGCACTTCACCTTGCAGCTTGCGCTCGAAGAAAATCAAAGCCAACACTATCATCAACAACAAACATACGCTGAATGCGCCCGCAAACCAGCGCGTTTGCTTATTTTTTTTAACAGACAGAATCCCTATCATATATGACCTTTTAACCCAGCAGACGAGTTTTTGGCGGCTCTCAAAGTGTAAGGCCGCAACCACCCCACCAAAATGGTATGCATATGCAAACTATAGCCTATGCAACCGGCATTACAGGGCCACAGTCATTTTTTTTCAAGAAAAGCTGAAAAGCCCTGACACCCCACGATATTTGCACTCACAGATAGACCGCCAACATACACTCTACTCCCTAAACTTGATCTTTGCCGAGGGAATGTGCCAGTGCATACTTAAATGCGCTCTGGCTATCCATGGGCCTGGCATAGAAATAGCCCTGTGCCACGTCACATTTGAGTGATTTGAGCTCACTGACCTGGGAGTCTGTCTCTACGCCTTCTGCCACCAGCTTGAGGCCAAGAGCGCGCGCTAGTAATACGATTGTCTGTACAATGCCAAAATGATGCTCGCCTGTTCCCATATCTTGTATGAATGATTTGTCGATTTTAAGTACATCCAGGGGAAACACTTTTAGATAGGATAAACTGGAATAACCCGTTCCAAAATCATCAATGGCGATCGTAACCCCCATGTCAGCCAGCTCAGCGAGTTTGCATTGCACTTGTTCAAAACTCTCAACCAGCGCACTTTCTGTCACTTCCAGCTCTAGCTGCCGACTCGGTAACTTGTGCTTCTCCAGGCACCTTGCAACCTGATCGACAAACAGAGCATGCTTCAGTTGCTGAGACGACACATTAACACTGACTTTAAGCATCACCCCTTGATCCAGCAAACGACGCCCGAATGCACAACTTTTATGCAAGACCTGCTCACCCAATTCGTCGATTAGACCCAACTCTTCGGCCAGCGAAATAAACTCCTGGGGTGCAACCAGTGCGCCTGATTTTTCTTTGAGCCGCACAAGGGCTTCAAAACCACACACGCAACCGGAGTCAATGGCAATCTGAGGCTGAAAAAACACCGTTAACGCATCTGCATCCAGCGTTTCACGCAATAACAACTCCAGCTCATGGCGTTTCATTAACTCGGCTTCAAGCTCCTGAGAAAAAAAACACACCGTATTTCGACCTTGGTTTTTGGCCCGATACATAGCAACATCAGCATGGCGCATCAGCACTTCTTCTTCGTGAGCATCCATCAATGACATACTCACGCCTATGCTGACTGAAATCTGATACTCTTTTTGTTCAAGTAGAAATGGTTCTTTAAAACTGGCGATCAGGTTGTTCGCAACAACCGACACATAACTCGCAGAGCGAACCTCTTCCAAAAGTAAAACGAACTCATCTCCCCCCACCCGTGCCAGCGACGCATTGGGGTCAATCACCGACTCCAGTCGTTTCGCTACCTTCTTAATCAGTTCATCGCCCAGATGATGGCCCAGCGCATCATTGATATACTTAAAGTGATCTATATCTATCAATAAGATAGCTACGTGCATATTCGATATCCGGGCACTGGCTATTGCATGTTGGAGTCTGTCGTGAAGAAGTACCCGATTTGGCAGGCCAGTCAGCTGGTCATTGTTGGTCAAAAAGCTCATTTGCACTGCCATCGCAACCGACTCGCTCACATCGTGAAACACCATCACCGACCCTAATACCGTCCCGTCTTCGCCACGAATGGGTGAAGCAGTGTCTTCGACCCGATATATCTGGCCATCTTTGCTGTGTAATTGACAGTTTAAGGCCATTGCCACGTTGCGCTTTTCGGTAAGTGCTCTTCTGGCAGGATTGATTGATTCGCTCTGCGTGGTGGCGTCACGTAAGTCCATCACTGCTTCTATCGGTGAGCCCAAAGCATAACTTGCCGCAATACCAGTCAAGCGTTCCGCCACCGGGTTCATATAACTTACGTAGCCTGCTTTATCTGTGGCGATAACGGCATCACCTATCGAGTTGAGCGTCACCTGAAAGAGCTCTTTCTCTCGCAGTAATAACTCGGTGGTACTTTCCAGTGCATCCTGATAAGCCACGATCGCCAGCTGGTTATACACCCGCATACGGCAGGTTTTCAGATCTATCGGTTTCGAAATATAGTCAGCACCGCCTTCAGTCAGAGATTTGAATTCTGTATCGGGGTCGCGACTTGCAGTAATAAAAACAACCGTGTAATGGGCTGTTTGCGGGTCACTTTTCAGTGTGCGGCAAATATCCACGCCATTGTATTCGCCCATGTCGATATCAAGCAAAATCACATGGGGTTGGATCTCTTTAATCAGCATCAAAGCATAGCTGGCTTCAGAGGTGGAGAACACCTCACCTAAGTCACTCACGGCTTTTTTGATGATCAGTATGCTACTGGGGTCATCATCGACGATCAGTATTCTTGCATTGTCGGGCAAGTTCAGTCTCACGTGCTAACCTTCCACGTTTCCTTAATCTAATCAGCATAGACCAAGCCGGCGTGTTTTAAACTGAACAGCCTAATTATTTAAATACTTTATCATTAGAAAATATGCAAAATGTCACCACTAACCCGCAAGCTGAGTACTGGTGACGGTAAACGTTTCCATATTTTGCTGCAGTTGCTCAAAGGTCATAGCCAGTGGCTGAGCGGGTAATTTCAATCCTACCCAGGCATTGCGCCCGCCATTTTTTGCACGGTACAGGCAATTATCAGCCAGTTCCAGTACCTGCTCCCAGCTCGCAAGCTGTGCATCAGCCAGGCGCAAGGGATACGCGGCAAAACCAATGGAACAAGTACAGCTCAGCGGCTGATCATCGTGGCTAAACACATACTGCGCCACTGCATTGTGGAGCCTTTCAACAACCTGCTGTGCTGTTGTCATATCAGTTTGAGGCATTACCAGCAAAAACTCTTCGCCACCCCAACGTACCAACTCATCCTGTGCCCTGAGCTGACTCGTGACCACCTCTGCAAATTGCTGTAACACCACATCACCAGTGGCATGGCCATAACTGTCATTGATCTGTTTAAAATGGTCGATGTCTATCAGGCAAAAAATCGTGTTCTGCGACACATCCTGGGATTGCGCGAGTAGTTTGTCTGCCGCACTAAAAAAGTAGTGCCGGTTGTGCAAGCCCGTCAGGCTGTCTGAATAACTGAGCGCCTGCAATCGACGATTTCGCTCATCCAGCTCAGCGGTTCTCTGTTTTACTTGCTCTTCCAATAAAGACAAATAACGCTTGTTCTGCCAACGCCAATATAAGAACCCCAACAATGCCAACGCCAGAATAAGCAACAATGCGCCACGCTGCTGCGCCAGGCGCGTATTTTCCAAAATTTGTTGGTGACGGAAAATCTCCTGTGCCTGTATCGCATTGTCTTTTTCCAGCAAACTCAGCTGCTGTTTTTGTGTTGCCAGCGCGTACTGCGACTCTAATTGCAGCAACTTATTGTTGCGCTTTTGAAAGTTAAGTGCATCTTTACTCAAAGCATAGCGCTTCAGATATAAATGCGCCTGCTGGTAGTCACCCAGCTGCACGTAGGCATTGGACAACACAAACTGCAAATCAGCCTGCTCTTCTAAAAATCGGGTTGTGAAAGTTTCCATTAATGCCGGCATCGCTGTATCGAGTGTTTTTTGAAACGCTCCGGCCTGCAACCAGGCCATGGATTGCAGCAAGTTAAACCGGATCCGCATACGCTGATTGCGAATGAGAATGTTACTTTGAGCAACCTGATTGAGGATAGGCTGTGCCTGCTGATAACGGCCCAGTTTTAGCAATGCCCAGGCCCTGACCAGCAGCAGTTTATCAAGGGGTTCTGGCGTGCCGGTTACCACCAGATCTTCCGTATGCAGGGCCGCAACGGCCTGATGATAGCTCCCCAGCAAGACATACAGGTAGCCTTGCCATAATCTGTGTGCCAATAATAACTGGTGAGCCACATAAGGCGTTGCCTGAGCCTTGTTATGCAGCTGATCTATCAGCTGATGCACATCATCCAGTGAACGTTGCGCATAGTTATAGCGCTCAAGGTCCATTTCTAACCTGGCAATGGCCAATCGACTTTGCGCCATCAGCGCCAGATCCTGACGCTCTACAGCCAGCTGTAATGCATCGTTATGCAACACCAGACTTTGCTGATAGTCACCGTATTGCTGGCGGATCTGCCCCTCCAGCAGTAAGGTTTGGGCGACGATTTCCAGCGCATCAATCGTCTGTGCGTCGCGCCGCAACGCTCTGAGTTCGGGGAGCAGCGACAGGTCAAAATCACTTTTGAGTGTTTCGTTCAACCCGGCCAGGGATTTTTCAAGCTGCTCGGGCGAAGCGAGCTCAGTGGCCATCACAGACACACTGAACAACAGAGATAGCAGCCAGCTTAAAGGCGCCCCGAGCCGGATCATGGTCTGGACTCCTGCGGCAGCATAGCTCGATTAATGACGGCCCAATCTTGTACCTTACGATTAATGAAGCCAGACTCCGTCAACGCTTTGCGGATCACCCCCCGACGTCTGAGTTCTTTCAGGCCCCGGTTCAGCGCAGCAAAAATCTGTGCTCCTTCAGGGTGACGTTTGCTGACAATAAAGTGACGTGAATCAGGCAGCACCATTTTTACCCCTTCTATGGGCACATAATCTCGGCCTTCAAACACTAACTGCAAAGATTCGCTGACACTGAAGTTGACCAGCATGCCATCGACGATGTCAGTTTCCACCATATTCAGCATGCTTTCCCAGGGACCGATGAAGCTCACCAGATTCATGTTGCTATTTGTCAGGGCGTGCCAGTCTACCCGCCAGCGAGGGTTGGCCACCAACGTTAGCTGCTCCAGCCCATCTTGTGTGGTCTGATGCAGCGCCTGATTACGCTTTGCCACATATATACCGGCTTCATACTCTCCGAATTTCACGACTGGATCACTGACATACACTGAGCCACGATAATTAATGACATCTTCATGCCAAACGGTACGTGCCAATATCAGGCTTTCTCCGGCAACCATATCTGTGAATTCAAGAATATTGACTGAAGGCTTAGGATTGAAAACCACCTCACGGGTTTCACCGCCTAGAAACAGCGCTTGTTGCAATAACACCATTTCGATGATCTCGATATGAGACCCCTGTGTGGTTGGGCGAAAATCAGTGACATCAAGCACCGAGCGCCCCTGTAGAAATGCTTGATAACGCTGAGAAAAGTTCTCACTGCTAATGATATCTACAACCAATGGGTTGTGGGCTTTGGCACATTGCGACACAACGAGCAATAACAACACCAAAAACTTCATTTGCCTCCCCAGCACACAAATCACGCACAGTGTGCCTTAGTATACAGGAAGGCACGAACATAAGTTAACCTAACAATAACAAAAAACCAGTACAATGAAGTAAAAACTGCGCGCAAATCGCAATTATTGAAACAATAATAAAGAGTTACAAGAGATAAAAAAACGTCATTTGAAAGTCTGGGGTTCTGGTGCAACAAGAAACTCAAATCAATTTCGGACCAGAAAAATAATACCAATTTGCTTAATTAAGTGATCTATTTTGAGGCAAGAAAATAGGGTCGATAACACCGCTCTCGCATCCTGCTATCGCTGAGGCACCTACGTCCATGTAGGCGAGGCAAAAATTTGTGAACCTATGTCTAAGATATAAGGTTCTAAATGAGAAATTTTTAACGCTGTTAGCGTCCTATTTGCTCCTTCAAATAGACCAGGTATTAAGTGAAATTGGTATTAAAGGCCTCATTGAGACCTTTAGAATTAGTGGCAAACACACTTTTTGCCGGGTGAGCAAATATCACTCACTCCCCTTACCTGCGGCCCAAATCTAACCGGGCTATCAGGGGGCAGTGTGGTTTCTGGCATGTTCAATGCGTTCTTCCAGACTAGGATGGGTAGACAAGTACTTTAACCAGCTTTGCGATTGCTTTTCATCAAGCGACGCCAGTGACTCCAGAGCCTGTGCAAAGTCTTCGCCGCTGTAGCCCAGACGCTCAAGTTGCATCAGGGCATAGTTGTCAGCTTCCCATTCCATATTTTGTGAAAACTGCAAATCCAGCAAAGCACTGCCTGAACCAAGCACCACCTCAGCAACTATGTCCATATCCCCCACCAGCATCGCGATAGCAATACTGGCAACGGCAGCCTGGGATGCCAGACGCACACTGTGCATACGCTCTACGTGACCGATTTCGTGCAATAAAATCGCTCTGAGCGCGTCAGGATGATCGCCCAGGCGTCGCGCCAGTTCATCGGTTACCACTACCTGACCATGGGGCAAAGCAAAAGCATTGGCGCCAAAATGATCTGAACGATACACATCAATGCGGTACTTCTCTGCGGACAGGCCAAGCTGTGAAACGGTGTCGTGCCACAAAGTAAAAACAGCTTGCTGCTCTTGCGCTGACAGTTCACTGGGCGACAACACAGTGCGCTCAATAAGCACCATAGATTGCTGGCCCATTTGCTCTACAACTGCATCAGGCATGGTCTGTACGGCTGTCACAGCAATGCCTGGGACCAGTTTAAACAAAAAAGCATAAAGTAGTACAGGCGTAGCAACAAGCGCACATAAGATCAGCGCCAGGTTGCTTTCCAGGCGCGCCAGCAACGCACTCTTGCGTTGCTGAAATGACCAGCGGTAGGCAACATCATGGGGTACAAAGCGTGCGCCATCAGCAAAAGTCAGCTCACTGGCCTGCCCTGGCAGATGAGAGGCTACATTAACCGCTGTTAGTGTGCTTTCAAACACACAGTCATCCTCCGCATAAACAGCAATGTGCTCATCACCGAGGCGGACATAGGCCTCCTGAACCCGGCTGCTGTTAGGCAGATAAAAATATCCTTTAATCATCAGGTTAGCGAAATATCAACGTCAAATACATTCGCAGCTTCCTCAGCGAAAGAAGAATCAGCCTGCTGCGCATTATCCAATACCAGATCAGCACCTGGTAATAACACAACCTGAGTGGCCCCGGCCAGTGCTTTAACTTTACGCACTTTAGCCCAGGGGAAGGCCAGGCCGGCGGTCAGTACAATCGCAGCAGCGTTGGTTGCCAGAATAAGTGCATAGCGCTGCGGCGCCAAATTCGATTTAAATTCAGCTACATCCTCAATTTGTGCGTTGTTCAGAATATGGTTACGGATCTGCGCCTGATAAATACCTTGTAATGCGGAAATCACAAACAAATACAGAGGAACAATCAGGAACATGCCAAAGTTGCCCGCTCCCAGCTCACCGGGGTTAATGTTGATACCTGCTACCAGGCTCAATGCGAGACCCAGCAGCAACATCACAAGTATGCCCAGTAACACCACCAGTAAAGCAGCTGCATAGTATTCTTTACCCTCTAATTGCACACGGACCGGCTTGTCACCATAGCGAATATTATTGTGGATATACGCGTCTATGCGCTTTAGCACCCAGGGCAGCAACAAATATAGCGTGAAAATACTGAAAAATGGCAGCACCACAAAATTCACCATTGCTTCGCCATAGTTGCCTTTGAACGCAAAGCGAATATTACGAAAGCGGGTCATACGCATGCTGAACTTCAGACCCTGATTGATCATCCAGGGCACCAATAGTGCCAAAGCCAGCGCTAACATGGCGCCCACAAGTGGAAAATAGCCAGATACCACACTGTAGATAACAAACAGACCGACAGCGAGCAAACGGCCTTTGAGGATCTGAATCGGCGTAGCCAGATAATCAAAACGATGTCCGTCAAGTAAAGTATGACCGTAAAAATATTGCTTAGTACGCACCGTTGCCCAGGCCGAGTAAATACCCAAGGTCAGCAACGTCAGCAAGATATTGACAATCCAGATCCCAAAATACTCTTTGGCATTGCCAGTGAATTGCAGTTGAGATGGCGTAATTTGACTGCCCGGTTCGGCAGCAGAAGAAGTAGAAGTCGAGTCCATTGTTGGCTTCCTTTTTTCGTTATTATACGTTTTCACACAATTGATGTATTCACGGGAATGTCCCCATGGAAACTACGGGAAAATACACCACAGCACGTGTCAGTGCAATGTATAAAAAGCAAAACGCCGACGTAACTTCTCAGTCACCTCGGCGTTCAGTATTGATTGATGCTGCTGAACTACTTAGCAGACACGGGTCAACCAATTGATAAAGTGACGCGCTTCGCTGCCACTTGAAAATTGCGTTTGTTTGCGGCCTGAGCCATCAGCAAAAACGACTTTTGATTTGTTGACCGAAATTGAGCGAATTGGTTGCTCAACACGGATCTCTGTTCCGTTGTATGTATAAGACATAATAAAACTCACTTTTATAATGCGTAGCCTGTCGACTATCGCTTTAAACAATAAACGAGCTTTATGACAGTTTGATACCACACCTGAAAAAATTTGCGTCCAATTTTTCGACACTTTTGAGTCAACAAACCGAACCGCACTTCAAAGGAAATGGTACTGGCGATCTTAATATCTGCATTCACAACGACCCCGGTGGGGCAACTGCAGTGGTATATCGCCTGACTATAATAAGCTCTACTTCTTAATTTTTTAATGCGGGCTTACTGGATCAAGGCAAGAGGGCATTACTTCTATGACGCTTTAAATAAGAGATTATTTAAAGCAAGGGAGCAATGATAGCTAAATAATTATCCAAACACAAGGAAAAGTTAAGGGTCCATGACCTGATAATGCCCTCTCGATAACAAAGGGAACTGATCAGAAATTGCGTATATCTCTACCCGATAACGGCCAGCAGGCCAAAGAGACTTATGGTAACGCACAAAATGCTGACTATCTGCAGATTTAATTGCAGCATTACGAAATACGATGATTTTATTGTCGTCTTCTCTTACCCATTTCACCAGCACCTTATGACCATAATCAGCACCAGTTTCAAAAATGGCGGTTATGTTGCCTGTGTTAGCAGGGAAAATATTTTGTACAGCGTACCCGCCCTGAAACTCTGTCTGAGACGAGAAAAGTATCACAGAACTACCATGATTCAGCTGCTCCGTTTGCTCTTGTAAATCATTTCTGAGCGCAATGTCTGCAAGCCGCTGAGCTGCAGACCGAACGTCCGTGATCTGCAGCAAACTGTCTTCATCCAAAATACCATGAGATGCTGCAAACTGAACTAGCGCGTCATCATCTGCAAAACGGATCGCCGTTTCGACCATAGTGTTGTTAATGGGCTGAGTACCTGCAAACGCTGTATGACTATGAACCTCTGTTTTAGGCTGGCTCAGTACTCTGTCCGGTTCGCTTCTCGGGCTCTGAACCAGATCAGCAGCTAAGCCCCTTTCCTCTGCAACAGGTGGTAGCTCAACAGTACCACGAAGAAACCAGCCAGAGATCATACCGACTAAAAAGGTCAGCAACATGTAACGGTTCACAGGTACTCCCCTATTAATTACTGAAAGCGTTTTTCAGCCAGTTATCACGCTCGGTGATGCAGGCTGTAGAAGTTTCGTAGCTTTTAATGTAGTTCAGACGATTATCTCCACAAGAATGGTCATACTGCTCAACAGGTCCACGGCAATTAGCCAACGCTTCTGTGCTATTATTGATATAACCAACACACAGGTTATAGAGCGTTACTTTTTTATCCGGAACTATGATGCCACCGTTATTATTTTGCCCACTGGAATTCGCCCCACAGTTCATCTGGTCAACTACCGTAAGTGCATATTCAGACGCTTGCTTATAAACATCATACGTATCTTTATATGTGGTTGTGCGACCAGTTTTAGGATCTGTGCTAGTCTCTCCGCTACGACACGCTTTAACAGCTGCAGTGTAATAGACATCTGCATTTGCTATCTGCGATGACGCCTGTACACCACACGCATTGGCCGCTTCTCTGTCCGCATCCGTAATAAGTTCCTGTAAATTACAGCTGTTCCCGCTGCTACTCAGGCCTGAACCCGATGAGATATCACCACTGACTTCTTCTTCACCCGTGCCTTCACACCCCGACAATGCGAGTAAACCCATTAGGACTAACGCCCCTTTACTTGCCCTATTCACATTCATACCCTGATTTTCCCCATGAATAAAAGCGGCACAATTTATTGCGACAAACGCAACCAGTCAAGTTGAAATGTAACTAAAGGTAACAAAAAAATGAGTTCTAAAAGCAATGTACACGCAGAAAATTAACATAATATTCTGAAAGTAAAAGAAAAGGCGCGAAATACGCGCCTAATAAAGGTGAGTACGGCTATGATACAACCTGATATTATTGCGGTTCATAGCCAAGGTTAGGCGATAGCCAGCGTTCGGCTTCAGCCAGCGTCATATTGCTGCGTTTGGCGTAGTCTTCAACCTGATCTTGCTGGATAGCCGCCACCGCAAAATACTTAGAATCTGGGTGAGAGAAATACCAGCCAGATACCGCAGCACCAGGCCACATGGCATATGAGCTGGTCAGTTTCATACCAATGCGGTTTTCCACATCCAGTAGTTGCCAGATCTTGTCTTTCTCAGTGTGCTCAGGGCAAGCAGGATAACCAGGTGCAGGTCGGATCCCCTGATAATTCTCACGGATCAGCTGCTCATTACTGAGATTTTCATCACTGGCAAAACCCCAATGCTGTTTACGAACCTGTTCATGCAGGTATTCCGCAAAGGCCTCAGCCAGACGATCTGCAACCGCTTTTACCATGATCTTATTATAATCATCCTGCTGCTGCTCGAACACATCCGCCAAATCATCCTCTTCCAGGCCACCCGTAACGGCAAACGCCCCAAAGTAGTCCGGCGTGCCTTTTGGCGCAATATAATCTGCCAGACAGTAGTTAGGAAAATCGGTTTTCTCGGTCTGCTGGCGCAGCTGACATGAGCGCAGCAGTACTTCCTTACGACTTTCATCACGATAGATTTCTATGTCATCCCCTACCCGGTTGGCCGGAAACAGACCTATCACACCGAGCGGTTGCAAGCTGCCTTTGGCTGTTAACTCATCCAGCATAGCGTTCGCATCAGCAAAGAGCTTTTTCGCTTCTTCGCCCACGACTTCATCTTCCAGAATACGCGGATATTTACCTGCCAGTGTCCAGGTCATGAAAAACGGCGTCCAGTCTATGTATTCACGTAAAGTGGCAATACTGACATCTTTAAACTCAGTAATACCGAGCTTTTTAGGCACAGGCGGGATGTAATTGTCCCAGTCCAGTTTAACGGCGTTGTCCCGTGCACGCGCCAGCGTTACCGGCTTAGAACGAGGCTTTTTACGCGCCTGTTGTTCACGTACCTTGACATATTCACTGGTGGTTTTTTCCAAAAATATCGGTTTTTGTGTGGCACTAAGCAGGCTGGAAACCACACCCACCGCACGACTGGCGTTGTTGACATAAACGACGCCCTTATCATACTGCGGCTCAATCTTCACTGCGGTATGGGCCTTTGACGTAGTCGCACCGCCAATCAGCAATGGGATCTCAAAGCCACGACGCGTCATCTCTTTCGCTACGTGCACCATTTCGTCCAGCGAAGGCGTGATCAAGCCCGACAAACCAATAGCATCGGCATTTTCATCAATGGCCGTTTGCAAGATTTTCTCTGCCGGCACCATCACGCCTAAATCTATAACTTCGTAGTTATTACACTGCAGCACCACACCGACAATGTTTTTACCGATATCATGAACATCGCCCTTTACCGTGGCCATGATGATCTTACCATTGCTCTCCCCGGCCTGTTTCTCAGCTTCAATATAAGGGTCCAGATAGGCCACCGCTCGCTTCATAACACGTGCAGACTTCACCACCTGGGGCAGGAACATTTTACCGGCACCAAATAAATCACCGACCACATTCATGCCGTCCATCAAAGGACCTTCAATCACTTCAATCGGTTTGTCGAACGTCTGGCGGCACGCCTCGGTGTCCTCTTCGATATACTCAGTGATGCCTTTTACCAGTGCGTGTTCAAGACGCTTGGCCACCGGCCAGCTGCGCCACTCCAGGTCTTCGGCTTTCTCAGCCTGTGCCATTCCCGAGTAGTTAGGCGCTATCTCTACCAAACGCTCACCCGCGCCGGGGTCAGTATTGAGGACCACGTCTTCAACGGCTTTGCGCAGTTCATCCGGAATGTCATCATATACCGTTAGCTGACCTGCATTCACTATCCCCATATCCATACCGGCCTGAATGGCATGGTACAAAAATACTGAGTGAATGGCCTCACGCACCGGGTTATTACCCCGAAATGAGAAAGACACGTTCGACACCCCGCCCGACACTTTACAGTGCGGCAGGTTCTGCTTGATACGTCGTGTACCTTCAATAAACTCGACGGCATAGTTGTCGTGTTCCTCAATACCGGTTGCCACAGCAAAGATATTGGGGTCAAAAATGATGTCTTCAGGCGGGAAACCCAGCTCATCCACCAAAATGCGATAAGAGCGCTCACAGATCTCAAACTTGCGGTCCGCTGTTTCGGCCTGGCCCGTTTCGTCGAACGCCATGACTACCACGGCCGCGCCAAAACGCTTAATGATTTTTGCCTGACGCTCAAACGGCTCACGGCCCTCTTTCAGTGAGATGGAGTTAACAATGGCCTTACCCTGAATACACTTCAGGCCCGCTTCAATCACTTCCCATTTGGATGAGTCAACCATGATTGGTACACGAGAAATATCCGGCTCTGAGGCAATCAGGTTCAAAAACTTAACCATGGCGGCCTTAGAGTCCAGCATCGCTTCATCCATATTGATGTCGATCACCTGGGCGCCGTTTTCGACCTGGCTGCGCGCCACATCCAGTGCTGTTTCGTAATCTTCTTCCAGGATCAAACGCTTAAAACGCGCCGAGCCGGTAACATTGGTTCTTTCACCGACGTTGGTAAAAATGGCTGTAGATTGCGTCATATCAGTACTTCCTAATTAAGATTACAGGCTTCAAGGCCCGCCAAGCGCATTCTGACTTCAAGCTCAGGTAAGGTACGCGGCGCGACCTGCTTGAGTCCATTTACAAAGGCGCTAATATGTTCAGGCGTGGTACCACAGCAGCCACCGACGATATTGATAAAGCCTTCTTTACCCCAGTCGATGATTTCCTTTGCCATGTCATCGGCTTCGAGATCATACTCACCAAATTCATTCGGCAAGCCGGCGTTAGGGTGCACAGACGTATAGGTTTCGCATACCCGTGACAACTCTTCGACATAAGCACGTAACAGGTCGGGGCCCAGCGCACAGTTCAAACCAATAGAGATAGGTTTGATATGACGAATAGAGTTGTAAAACGCTTCGGTTGTCTGGCCCGACAAAGTGCGTCCTGACGCATCCGTGATAGTCCCGGAGATCATCACCGGCAAAGTGATACCGGTTCGCTCAAATGCTTCTTCCACCCCGTACGCTGCTGCTTTGGCGTTAAGCGTATCGAAGATGGTTTCAATCAGGATCAGATCCGCGCCGCCCTCAATCAGGGCTTCGGTAGACTCAATATACGCTTCCACCAGCTGATCAAACGACACATTACGATAGCCCGGATCATTCACATCTGGTGAAATAGAACAGGTTTTTGATGTCGGCCCCAGGACACCAGCAACATAACGCGGTTTGCCAGGGTCTTTGGCTGTGAACTCATCACATACTGCACGTGCAAGCCGGGCTGACTCGACGTTGATCTCCCGGCTCAGGCTGGCCATATCATAGTCTTCCATCGAAATGGTGGTGGCATTGAAAGTATTCGTTTCAATAATGTCCGCACCCGCTTCGAGGTATTCGCGGTGGATCTGACGGATCACTTCAGGTTGAGTCAGGCTGAGCAGGTCATTATTGCCTTTGATCAATACATGCCAATCTTTAAAGCGCTCGCCGCGATAGTCCTCCTCCTCAAACTTATGTTTTTGGATCATGGTGCCCATGGCCCCATCGAGGATCAAAATACGCTGTTGCATGGCCGTTTTAAGCGCCTCAGCAATGGCTGCGCCATCGGCCGCAGTGGTGATATGTTTATTCGGCATAATTGTTAGTCCTAACATCCTGGCTAACCAGATTAATATCGTACGGAGTGGTCTGGTAAACATAGTAGTTTAACCAGTTGGAGAATAACAAAAAAGCATGGCTTTGCCATGTCTTGGATGGCTTTGCAGACGCATCGTCTTTTGGAAAGTAATTCTCCGGCTTAGGGGCATCTGGACCTTTTTCGCAATCGCGGAAATACTCTTTGCTGAGGGTATCTGCATCATATTCCGGGTGTCCGGTAATATACACTTGGCTACCCGACACATTTTTAATTAAATAGGCCCCGACTCGTTCCGACCCGGCCAGCGTTACCAGATCCTCGCAGGCATCAATTTTACTGGCCTCGATATGACCATAGCGTGAGTGGGGCACCAAGAATTCATCGTCAAACCCGCGCGTCAAAGCGCCATGTTCAAAGTAACACTGATGGCGAAACACGCCACATAGTTTGTCTTTTTTCAACTCACGCTTCAGGCCGTGATGATGGAATAAACCTGCATGCGCTGCCCAGCAAGAAAACAGAGTCGATGTGACATGATGCTCGGCCCAGTCAAAGAACGCCTGTAACTCTTCCCAGTAGGTCACGTCTTCATATTCAAGGTGCGCAAGTGGCGCGCCTGTGACAATCAACGCATCATAGTTTTCTGTTCTTACATCAGAAAAATAGCGATAAAACATATTAAGGTGTTGCTCTGAGTTTTCAGAACTACGATGGGTATCCAGACGCAACAGATCAACATTTACCTGAAGCGGTGAATTTGCCAACAGACGAATAAACTGTACTTCAGTTTCTACTTTATTCGGCATCAGGTTAAGTATGGCCAACCGCATTGGCCGGATCTCCTGCGTACTGGCACGGCTTTGTGGCATCACAAAGACATTCTCGTGACGTAAATGACTAATGGCAGGTAAATCGTCGGTGACTGTGATTGGCATGGTATTCCCCTCAGTGACTGGATCTCTGTAACGCGATCCACTTTCCAGCGACATTATGAAGCAATGGGAATAAATTTCAACTTCTAGATGTTTAGCCGTCTAAATTAAAATTCACACCCCAGACTCTGCCAATGCCGCTTTTAGCGCCTGACAGGAACGCGCCAAAGTCGCCTCCAGCGCCTGAAGCAAACTCGCCTGCTGTGGCGTTTGTTGCGTAATCGCCTGCTCCAGCTGCGCCGCCAGTTCAGCACAGCGCAACAGCCCAAGGTACCCAGCTTGTCCCTTTAATGTATGCGCCATCCTGACGGCCGCTTCAAAATCCTTATCCTGCAAACTGTGCTCAAGGCGATCGCAAAACGAGCTTTGTGCCACTATAAACTTATCGGACATTTTTCGATAAAAGTCTGTGTTGCCATTCACATGCTTAAGGCCCTGCGCCATATCAAGCAAATCACTGTTTGCGTTTTCATACGATGGAACTGGCTCAGGTATTGCTGAATAGGGCTGCACAGGCTCCATCACACCTGGCACCTCGGGCATGCTCGGCTGAGATTGACGACAAAGCCATTGGTAAATCTTTTGATAAGCCAGCTCAACATTAATGGGCTTGGCGATGTGATCGTCCATACCACACGCTTTTATCTCTTGCAGATCATGGTGCATCACATTCGCCGTCAGGGCAATAATTGGCACCTGGCGATAAGTCGGTATTTTTCTAATCTCCCGGGTCGCGGTGTACCCATCCATCACGGGCATCTGACAGTCCATTAGAATCAAATCAACATCCGCTTCACGTACCCGCTCCAGCGCTTCCTCTCCGTGTTCCGCCGTGAACACCTGCATACCCACATCAGTTAGTATCTCCTGTGCGATTTCCCGATTAATATCATTATCTTCCACCAATAACACAGTTGCCCTTTCAAGTACTGCTGATACTGCCCCAGGCTCAATTTTGGCACCGATTTGTACGCCCGGTTCTGTTGCAGTCTCACCAAGTGGAAATGTAATCTCGACAAAGAAACGTGCACCTTCTCCTTCGCTACTCTCACACCAAACCCTGCCCCCCATGAGTTTCACCAGGTTTTTACTGATCGCCAGACCCAGGCCAGTCCCTCCATATTGTCGGGTGGTCGAAGCGTCAGCCTGAGTAAACGGGGCAAACAAAGTTTGCAGCTGACTCGGTGAAATACCGATGCCGGTATCAGACACGCAAAATAGTATCTGAGCATTGGATTTTGTCGACGCTTTTGCAGTCACTTGCAAGGTGATACGGCCAAAATGGGGGGTGAATTTGATTGCGTTACTGAGCAAATTCAGCAATACCTGACTGAGCCTGAGCGCATCCCCTATAAGGACTTCAGGCAGTTGAGGGTCTTGCTTTACCTCAAAGCTCAGTTGTTTCTCGTCAACCCGGGCCGCAATCAAACCACAGACATGTTCAATCAAAGTCTGCAAACCAAACGGCACTGACTCCACACTCAGTTTACCTGCCTCTATCTTAGAAATGTCCAGAATGTCATTCAGAAGTACCAGCAGGTTATCTGCTGCATAACGTATCTTTTTCAGATAGTTATGCATTTTGGGCGGCGCATCCATTTTGAGTGCCAGATGTGTTAACCCGGTTATTGCATGCATGGGTGTGCGAATTTCATGAGACATATTGGCGAGAAACTCTGACTTAGCACGAGTCGCACTTTGGGCGGCCTGCATTGCTTCCAGAAGCTTTTGCTCAGCTTCTTTGCGCTCCGTAATATCACGAATAATAGCAGTAAAATAATTGGCCTCTCCCACCTTAGTTTCGGCAACAGCCAGATCGATGGGAAAGCACCGGCCAGTTTTATTGCGCGCTGTCACTTCACGCTTATTGTCGATGACTTTTTTTACGCCGGTATCAAAGTAATTTTGCATATACTGATCATGATTACTGCGATAGGGCTCAGGCATCAACATACGCAGATTTTTACCCAGCACTTCATCAGGCGCATAACCAAACATCTCCACCGCCGCCGGACTAAACTCCTGAACTTCTCCCTGAGTATTAATCACTATAATGGCATCCGCAGCCGTGTCTATGATGGCGCGAGTCATCGCCTGATTTTCTATCAATGACAGTTCTTTGTGCATCTGCTCAGATATATCCTGAACAATACCGACCATTTTATAGTGCCCAGTGTTACTGTCTTCACACCGCTCAGCGACGAGTCGAATAAAACGGCATGTATCCTCACTTTGCAACTCATAATTAAAGTCATGATGCTGTTGCTGCTTATCAAAAATAGCCAGTAATGCCGGCTCGGATACAACATCAGTGTGGCCAAACAAAGTGCTTAACGTCACAGGCTGCGCAGGAGATGCACCAATAATATCGTAGGCCTCCTGGGATAAATGCACTAAGCCGCTTTCCAATTCGAGCTCCCAGCGACCCAGGCGGGCCATTTTTTGTGCCTGCTCATAATTCAGGTTGGCGCTTTGCAGCTCAGCAGTACGTAGCTTCACCCTGGATTCAAGCTCGCACTTATTTTTATCCAATTGCGCAATGTGTTCACTAATGGCACTGGAAGCCCAGTTAAATGTCTCTGTCAGCGTTGTAATTTCTTTAAACCCATAACGGACGCTCTGACGTGTGTAAGTGCCATCAGCGAGTAAAGTCGCCTGTCTTGCCAGCTCCCCCAATGGCGCAATAACCCCTTTTCTTAACAATACCATCACCATCAGGATCAACCCCCCACAGCCGACCCACATCAATGCCAGATTGAGGCGAATATTGCGCCACAACATTTTCTCGCTCAATGCCAGATTATAATTTAAGTAAATCAGCCCCAGCCGGCTAGAGCGCAACTCAGTGCCAGACGGCAAAGCAAAGCTTTGCAGCGCTTCAAGTGTGTTATGCTCCATCGAGAGCACCATGGATGGCATGTGACTGCTCATCGCGGTTTTAAGCGCCTGTTTGGTATGGTGACTGGCAACGTCCTGTAATGATTTCCCGATATCAGCAAAGTGATTGCTGAATAGTATTTGCCCCGTTTCATCGGTCACCGCAATGTTTGCAACTTCCGGAACCGTACCAATAATAGATAAATCATGCCGAATTTCCTCGGGTTTATCGGCACTCAGGTTTACTTCAACATGACGTTTCAATGTCAGCAGCAGATAATTAGCATGTGATTTGTGGCTTGATTGAGCTGCATCCCGACTCCCCGTATAAATGACCATAGTGCTCAGGCTCAGTACTGCAAAGCAAAGCACTAATATCCCCACAGGCACCCAAAATGCCAGGGACGTTGGCATAGCCGGGCGTCTCATTGCGTCACAAACCTCGCGTCAACTAAATCATCGACATCGTTAATTTCTGCAATCATATTATGCTCAAGCAAAACAGCTAACAGCTGGTCAGCAGTGACTTGCAAAGGAGGTGGTGTGCCTGTCCCCACCAACAAGTCACGATTGGTGGGCATATCGGCCAATGCTATCCCATCAAGCGCTGCCAATAGTTCATTGGGCTTTAATCCAAGCCTGGGGGACATCAATTGCGCAGCTGTTTCAGGGTTGCTTTTTATAAAAGCGAGGGCAGCAAACTGAGCGGAAATAAGTGTTTGCAGGGCATCAAAATGATGAGAGAGCTGTGCCGTCCGAACCACCAGCACATCAACAATTTTGCCCGGTATTTGGGCGCTATCAAAGATAACCTTATGGTCCTGGTTAACAAGCTGGGTGGTCACCGGTTCAAACGTCACAACCGCATCAATCTCACGTGACTGAAAAGCGCGAAGATGCTGATTCACAGGCATATGGACAGCATCAACGTCGGCCATGCTCAATTGCGCGGCATCCAGCGTTTTGTGCAGCATCAGTGCGCCAACAGCCGTTTGCTCATAGGCAATGCGCTTTCCTTTGAGTTGTGCCAATTTAACAATCGGTGCTCTGGCAACGACCGCATCAGCCCCATTTGAGACATCCATAATCAATACAATTTTGAGCGCAATACCTTCAGACACCAGGAGCAGTGCTTCATCCAGCGTCAGTGCAGCTACTTCAATACGCCCATGCCGAAATGCATCCATGGTGTCAGTGGCAGACAATAACTCTACCAACTCAATGTTATCTGCCAGCAGACCCTTTTGCTTCGCCAGATAGAGGGTCTCATAGCCCGGCCACAAATTGAATCCTACCCTAAGCTGGGTACGTGGTGCATCAGAACACCCGACAATCAGTGCAAATGCGAGTACTAACAACAAAAGTTTCACTTAGTGCCCCGTCCATTAGGTCATTGGTAAAGTTTCTTTTTGTATTCTAGTCTTGATTTGAGAAGTTGGGGGCTGAAGGTGAAAATAGCCGTATTATTGGACCTCCAATAACGACAATATTTACTAAACAGGTGAACTGAATGGAGACCATCCTGATCGTTGATGATGATGATTTTGTTGTGGAATACCACACACATATGCTGTCATCACACTATCATACAGAGGTTGCAAAGGACGGCGAAACAGCGCTCAAACAGGTCGATTCATGTCCGCCTGACCTGATTTTAATGGACATTCAGATGCCCCGCATGAATGGCTATGAGGCTGCCTATAAAATCAGGCTTGCTGGCCACACCATGCCCATTTTGTTTTTTTCAAATCTGAGCTCATTAGAGGAGCGCTTGAAGGCCTATGATGCGGGTGGCAACGACTTTATTGCCAAACCGGTCGATGAGCAAGAGCTACTCATGAAAGTCTCTGTGCTGCTAAAAGCACACAAAGCCCGCCCTGGCAATGCGGAGGAAGTCGCAGTCAATGCTCTGTCGGACTTGTCGTCGCTCGGTTATGTGATGGGGTTTTATCGGGACAGTTTTCAATGTGGGGATTTATCTCATCTCGCACGGGCTGTCTTCAAACTCACCCAAGGATTTGGCCTGAAGTGCTCATTGATTATTCGCGATCAAAAAACTAACCCCTGCTTTTTTGATGACGGGATAACCAAAAATATTGATGCCGCGTTGTTGGAATCATTGCAAGGCGCTGGCAGGATCATGGCCTTTGGCAAGCACAGGGCGGCATTTAACTGGCGTCATGCGTCTTTACTGGTTAAAAACATGCCAGTTCATGCTGACAAAGTGGGCACTATGCGGGACTATCTCGCTTACGTAATGGATGGTGTGGAGCAATGCGTCAACAAGGTGTTATTGGAGCAGCAATTGCGCCAGACCATTGTACAATTTAAAGCACAAAATACAGACATTAAAGCTGGCATAGTTACGCTGATTGACGACCTTGAAATGCAGCTCGATAGCTTATTTTCCAGCATGAGTATGGACAATGAGCTATCAGAAGAAGCCGAGCAACAACTTATCACCCTGATCCAGGCAGCAAGAGCCTCTGCCGACACTAAACTTGAGTCAGGCAAAGAGATTGAGCAACAGCTCGCCAGCCTCATAGATATCTTAAATGAGCAGCCTCCCAGTGCAAACAGCAACGACATAGAGCTGTTTTAACGCTCCTCGCCCCCAACTCCACACCTCGAACGCGTTAACATACCTTTCAAAAACAAAAGCATGGTTTCATTTACCTTTTATATATACACTGTTGAAGATATCAATAATAAACATAAGGAAACAAAGTGAAAAAACTCATATTAGGTTGTGCCCTTTTAATGGCAAGTCAGGCTCAGGCAGCCTGGATCACTGTCAGCGGTAAAGTGAAAGATGTGGTTGTCTATTCCGGCAAAGATACTATCTTAGTGACGCTCGAGTCTGTTACCAGTGACATTAATACCACCTGCTCGAATAAAAGAACACTGGCCGTGAGCCACAGCTTACCAACCGAAAGACGCAACCGCATGTACTCAATGTTATTGGCTCGTCAGACAGCGGGGAAAAATGTCAGCCTGACTTATGAAACGACGAGTTGTGAATCATGGGATGCAAATAGCGCTGTATACAGCCGTATCGTACGCATGTATTAATGCGTTCAATTTGTTCTGGCAGATCTGAATTGTGATTCGGGTCTGTGTTGACGTGGCACCATGTACGGCCTGAAAGACTGCACATGGTGCTGAGTTGAAAGGCAATGAGAAAGGACATAATCACATCAAGTGATGCGACGGAGGGGTTAGCTTGGTTGCTCAGCGGTAACTTGGGTCATAAAGCCCTGTGACGTCAGCTGATGCGTGACTTCTTTGATAAACCATTCACCTTCAAGATGATCGACCGTTTTATCAACCGAAATTAATGCCCCGGCAACTATGTCTGGGTTTCCTGGTACCGTCAGTTGTACGGCACCATGAGCACGCTGCAGGCGTGTCAGCTGACTTGTTGCAGCCACCTGGGCACTGGCTTCATCCGGATACAAGTAAGGTAATGTGATCATCGGTGCCCCACTCCCTGCCTGGACGGCGATCCGTAATGCCTGCTCGGTATCATGGTAATAGCTCTGAACGGCTCCCACTAAGTGACAATGATTGCTGACCCGGGACCAGTGGATGATGTGATTTTTCCCCAAAGTCGCTGAAGTCACGGTTTGTCCGGACAAAGACCGTCCGGTCCCTTTGGTCACAAAAAGCAGCTTATCTGCTGCCACTTTCATTACTGCGTCATAACGCTGGGCCAGGCGAGTAAGCAACTGCATATCACTTTCACTTTGCTCCAAATGAGGCAGGCTAATACTCTGCAACGTGTCACTCACGCCACTTTGCAAGCCATACTCAGACGCTATTTGCTCCACCAACTCGCCCAGAGTGACCGGTGTTTCATTACCCTGCTCAGGCCAGGAGCGATACCGTGGCGACTTAAAGTCAGCATTCCACATGATGCTGTTACCATATAAAGTGAGTGCCCGGGCAGGACCGCTGAGCTCGTACGCCCCCACATCAAACTTGCCTACTGGTGTTAATGCTGCGTGGTTGTCAGGCGTGCCATCTTTGTAGCCCAATGCGATTTCAAGTATGTTACCGGGCTCGGGCAGTTGAATTGGCAACTCTTCCAGGTTGTCGAAGCGCACAACACATACGTCACTGAGCAACCCGGTTCGCTGCGTCACACTGACTTCAACAATCCGATCTTTGAGGCTTTGGGTGACTTCATTACCGTTTGCTTTGATAGAAAAATAGGGTTGTTGCTTCATGGTTAATCCCAGATATTGATCACGTGCTTGGTCTTAGGCTTGGGCAACTCCGGCAGGAAGATTTTGATGCCAGCCGGGTAGATAGCACCTAGCCCGGCTAGCCCGGTGTTTGCACCGAGCACCTTTTCCACAGTCCCTGAGCTCTGCCCGTAATGCCGGTAACAGATTAAGTCCAGGCAGTCGCCATCGCGTGTTACATAATTGACCCCTTTCATAACGTCTCCTTATTCGGGTTCCTTCAATGCCGCCTGATAACGGCTTAATCGCATTGAAAACTGGATCTCTCTGGGAATACCATCGTTAAAAAACAAGGTTCGAGTCTCACTAATACTGCTGATCACCCATTTGCCCAGCACCCGACCAACACTGGGGTTGGTCTTGCCACTTTCCTCCACATAGCCCAGAGTCAGAGGCTGCCCTTTGGCCGCTTCCTCGCGCATATAGTCGAGCTGTTTGAGCCCATTTTCGACAATTTGCGGAAAGATGGTGCCTTCCAGATCCAGGGTTTGCTCACCAACCCCGATGAACTGCATCAAAGGGCTGTTTTTATTGGTTGGAGCATCAAGAGACTTCCAGCGATATTGTGTGTCGTATTTCAATTTATTGAATGCCGCCGTACTGACTGAAAACTTGTAGTCGCCCAGCTGCATCATGTGTCTGGCATGATTGGTATTGCTCATTGTTCACCTGAATTATGAATTGTGGGCTCAAGCCACCTGATTAAAATAACGCGCATTCAAGTCCCGAATGGCCTGTTGTTGTTGCTGTTCAAGGATCTGCTTAACCTGAATAGCAATGTCCTGAGCCTGCTCACCACTGCGTGCGTTGACTGTAATATTAGCGTTGACTGTTACCTGCGCAGCCTGATGAGCTTTGACACCATTTTCAGACTCAGGCGTTGTCTGCGGTATTGCCGTGCCTTGCAAGCCAGACAGCGCCTCTGGCGGATTTGCCAGATTAGCCTTACCGGCTGCGTCTTCACCGGACTCAGCCGCTTTTTCTTCGCTAAACCAGCTGCCAATTTGCGAGCCAACCACTGCATTGGTGATAAACCCAGCCAGTGGCGCAGCCATCTTCAACCAGGGATTACGGCTTTTCTCCATCAAACCACTCACCGCTTTCGCAGAGAACATGCCTCCGAGCGTACCGCCAATCACTTGCGCTTTTTGCGAGCCACTCAAAGTATCATCATTGGCAGCCTGCCAGACGGTGTGATAATTCAGCGCATCACCGACAAAGTTGCCAACTCTGGCCACTGTATGCGCACGACTTTTGTTATTCCCGCTGAGTTCAGCAAACGCAGACGCAGTGCCCGCGGCCAGGTTAAACGGATTAATAAACTGGTTTTTGATAAAACCTTCGGCAACATGCAGCAGACTACTTCCATCGCCACCTGGAGACACAGTGCCGGACTTGCCAGCCTCCTGCGCTGCAAGATGGGGTGTCCCAGCAGTGCTGTTGATTTCTGGTGTTGTTTGGTGTTTGGCAGGTTCATCATCAGCAAACCAGCCTCCCAGCTTTTCACCCAGCCAGCCACCAACAGACTCTCCCCCCATCGCACCTAATGCGCCGCCGACCAGGCCGCCTATGGCAGTGCCAATACCCGGGATCACGGAGCCAATTGCAGCCCCAGCGGCTGCCCCTGCCCAGGCACCACCAGCACCACCCACTGCGCTGCCAACCTGTTGCGTTTTTTGCTCTGCGCTCAGGCTGTCATCCGACAGCGTAGTCGCAACGTCCACGGCGCCCATCACTGCACTCAAAGGAGCTGCCAGTTTACCGAGCATTTTGGCTCCTGGCAGGCGACTGAATAAGCCGCCTTTTTTCCCTGCGAACTGCCCCAGTTTGCCGGCCTTTGCGTCATTTGCCGCAGCCTGTATCGGTATCGATTTAGATGTTGCGTTAGGAAGCTGCCTGCCAGCATCGAGCGAGCGAATAGCGTTGCCCTGTGCTGCGGGCTTGCGTTTATGCTGACTGGCTGTATTTTTCTCCGGTGCAGAGTCAGCCTGGTTGTTGCGTTGTCCTTTGTTACGCCCTCGCTTACCACCAGGTTTGCCCTTTGACTTACCCTTGTTTTTGCGCTTACGTGGCTGCTTTTTCTCTTCTTCAGGCTCATCCTCTAAATGCCCGTCAAGTTCATCGAAGACACTGGCTTCCTCTGCGTCGCCATCAGTATCGCCAAATAAACCCGAGCCACTTAATAACTCAGACGCGGCATCACCCAAAGAGGATAAATCGCCGCTCATCAGTCCTTTAAAGTCCAGCTTGCTAAGCGCTCCTTGATGTTGTGCCAACAAAGATGCCGCACCGTCCATACCGAACGCATTCAGCAGATCCGGTGCAGCGGAGACCAGCGAAGACAAGTCGCCATCCAGCACACCTTTCACGTCCAGCTTCTGGAACACCCCGGCATGCTGTTGCAGCAAAGAAGCCGCATCATCCATACCAAAAGCACTCAGCAGCTGAGGGCCGGCTTCAGCCAGAGACGACAAATCGCCGCTCAAAAGCCCGTCCACATCGAATTTCTGTAGTGCTGGCAAAGCCGACTCAAGCAAAGCGCCTGCATCTCCCAGATCCAGTGCTTTAAGCAGATCCGGCGCGGCATTCATCAAGCTGGAAACATCTCCCTGCACAATGCTTTTTAAATCCAGCTGAGCCAAACCTGGAATTGCAGTTTGCAGCCTATCTGCGGCATCACCCAACTCAAAGGCGCGCAATACCTCAGGCGCCGCGTCCAGCAAACTACTCAGGTCACCTTCCATAATCGCCGACGCATTGAGTTTGTTGAGCACCGGCATGGCCTTTTGCATCGCAGCCGACGCCCCTGGCATGTCCAGCGCTTCAAACACAGCCGGAGCAACCTCACCCAGTGAAGCCAGGTCGCCACGCATGATTCCCTGAATATCCAGCTTTTGCACAATGCCAGCATGTTGTTGCAACACAGCCGCAGCATCTTCCATGCCCAGTGCATTCAGCAGCTCAGGTCCGGCTTCAGCCAGTGAAGTGAGATCACCACTAAGCAACCCATCAACATCAAACTTTTGTAATGCTGGCAGCGCCGCGGCCATAGCTGTGCCAGCGTCACCCAACTCCAGCGCGCTTAATAACTGGGGAGCAACCTTCATCAAACTGGAAACGTCGCCCTGAGCAATGCCTTTGAGGTCAAGTTGTGTCAGGCCTGGGATGGCTGCCTGCAATTTGTCTGCGGCCCCCTCCAGTTCAAAGGCGCGCAGTACCTCGGGTGCGGCATCCAGTAAACTGCTGAGATCGCCTTCGATGATTGCAGGCGCATTAAGTTTACTGAGCACAGGCAGGGCTTTTTCCATCGCCAGAGAAGCCCCGGGCATGTTCAGTGCCTGAAATAGCTGCGGAGCAGCCTGGATCAGTGAGTCCAGCTCTCCCGAAGCCAGCGCTGGCATATCCAATTGCTGAAGTGCCGGTAACGCTTGTGCGACACCGGCCGACAGGCCGTCCAGATCCAATGCACTGAGCATCTGAGGGGCCTGCGATGCTAACGCTTGTACGTCACCGCGCAGCACACCTGACAAGTCCAGCTGTGCCAATGCTGGTAATTCTGCTGCCAAAGCCTGCTGCAGCTGAGGCAAATCCACAGCCTCAATCAGTGCTGGCAATGCCGTCTTCAGACCATTCAGGTCGCCTTCTAGCAACGCCTTGAGGTCCTGGCTTTGAAGTGTAGGTAATGCGGATTGAAACGCAGCGACTGCCTGACCCAGGTCTAAAGCGCGGCTCACCTGGGGCATCAAATTGGTCAGACTGCTCAAATCAGCATTCACTGACTGGGACAATGCAGTCACACTGGACACATCCAATGCCTGCTCAGGAGCAGCTACCTCACCACCGGCGCTTTGCGACGCACTCAATTCAACCGGGCTCTGGCGTTGTTCAGACCCATTCGCCGCAACAAAGCCTGGTGCCGTTGCTGTCGAAATCTGGCTTACTGCACCAGGCTGAGCTACATGTTCATTCTGAGTTGCGAGGCGAGCAATCACAGCGCCAAGGTTATCTATAGACGCCAGCAAAGCGTCTGACACCTCAAAAGAAGCGGGGTTGTCTACACTCAGGTTAACCGTCCCTTCGGCTGGTGCCGGCTGACCCGACGGCCCCTGTTGTTGCAGTACAGATTGCAGGCGTTTTTGCAAATCGCTGTTTTGAGGGGCCAATAATGCCAGCGCCTGAAGCTGCGCCAGCAATTGCCCCACAGAAGCTGCACTGGCATCACTTTGTACTTGCAAAGCGTGCAGCGTCCGACCCAGTTTAGCCAGTCGCTGATCCACGCCATTGCTCTGTGCCAGGCGATGTTTAACTTTATTTTTGGCTCCGCCAGGAGCACGAAGATGTTCGACAGTTCCTTGTTTCATAGATTTACCTGAAAGCGTTAAGAAGTGATACCAGAGAGTGAAGGGAGATGTTGTGTGGCATTGCTCAGCAGCCTGAAACAAGCCACTGAGCAATGCCCGAATATTCAGTCACAAACATGCGCAAAGGCGCATGCCTGATGATGTTGACCCGCTACGGATCAGGACACGGAGGTTGCCTCTTTATAGTCAACCGCAGCATTAAACCAGTCGATTAATTCATCTTCGGTCAATGCGTTGAGCTCGGTCAGGCCCCAGCCAGTGTATTTGGCTAAGGCAATAACCATGGCTCTTAAGCGCCTGGGCGGGATACGAGAAAAGCCTGTAAGGTCTCTCTGAGCTTCACAAAGTCGCTCCAGTCAAGCTCTTCGATGATATCCGGCGAGACTTCGCACAAATTGGAGAAGTAACGAATTTCACTTTCCGATTCACTGATATCTGCCTTATCCACCATTAACCGGTCACGTACTTTTGGTCGTCTCATTGTCAGTTCGGCATACTCATGCCCATCAACCGTTATTGGAAATGCCAGGGTAATGATTTCTTTCATGCTTTTGCTCCTATTATTATTTACTCAGCGCATAGGCGGGTACCCCTTACCGGTCGCTAAACCGGCGAGGAGCATCCGCTAACATCAAGGCAAGAACGCGAATTAAGCGCCAATCGCTGCGCGTAACAACGCCATCTGATCTGTGCCATTGATTTTGCGTACATCGTTGTACAAATCAATTTCGTAGATCACTTCGTTGTTGATCTCCAGCTTGTACTTCTGCACTGTGTATTGCAGCGTTAACTTGGCTTCTTCACCGTCTTTCCAGTTACCCATGTCCACTTCTTTAAAGAAGCCTTCCAGCGTCACAACCACAGGCTGTGGTGGCTGACCTTGCGCCTGAATTGCACCACGTGCAGTCAAAGGCGTGGTTGCGCCACTCCAGTCACCCAGCAGCTTCATCATGTCAGCGTTGTATTCAAGTAGCGTGATGTTACCTTCCAGTTTCTCAAGCTGACCTACGTCCAGCTCAATCGGTGCCTGAAAGCCGGACGTGACTTCACGGGTTTTGACTGTGACTTTTGGCAGTTGAATTTCGTCCGCAATGCCCAGGTAGCCTTTGCCGTCTACGAACAGTTTGAATTTTTTAAGGATTTTAGGAGACATTGCCATTATACGATTTCCTCTAGGTAGTTGTTTGTCAGAATGCTCTTGAAGGTGATGTGCTCAGCCGGTGTAGGCGGCGTAAAGTCAAAGCTGAAGTAAACCTTGCCAGCCTGGAGGTTTTCCGGCGAATTCAGCTCTTCGTCTGCCCAAATCTCACCGCCCAAAATCGCACCTTGCGCCTTCAGACTGTCCAGATAAGACTGCACACTTTGTTTAACGTCTTCGATGTAAGTCTTGGTGATGTTACGGTCAACCGCCCACATGTGTGCACGCAGCAGTGAATCGTTGATCATATCCGCAGTACGTACGACTGACAGGAAGGCCCATTTCGGGTCACCAGAACAAGTGCGGTTACCCCACAGCTTGAAACCATTCTGACGAATAATCGTCGCTACATCATTGGTATTCAGATGATTTGCACGAGCTTGTCGGTCACCCAGCTGGAAGTCCACTGGACGAGCTGTGCCTACAATGCCATTCATTGCCGTGTTGCTCGGGCTCCACCAGAAACCACGGTCGTTATCCGACTTGGCAATCATACCCGCAACACGGGCACTGGCTGGCTCAACTTTTTCAACACCGTCTTTGAATACGCGAACATGCGGGTCAACCAGGAAGACACGACGTGAGCTCTGATCACCTCGATACTCAATGGCTTTGGCATCTGTGGTATTCGGACCGTCTGCAATGATCACTGCACGCAGTCGCTCTGCCACACCCACCAATTTGCTGACAACAGGGTTCGCACCACCATCGCGCTGATGCGTATAACCTGGCGCAACCAGAATACGTGGTGCAACGCCCAGTACAGACTCAGCACCCAGGAATGCAAACACCCCTTTGTATTTGCCATCATCCGTTGAACTGTCTGTCATCGCTGCCATCACAGCAGCTTCATCTGCACCTTCAACACGAATCACAACCACAGCGGCACCCGCCTGGTCAAAAATCCCGTTCAGTGCGTCAGGCAGTGTACCCTGGGTTCCAAGCTTTTCAGCCTCACTGCGCTTACCCGCAATTAATACCGGTGTATTGGCAGGAAATGCGTCTGTATCAGCATCAGGCGCAGTACCGATAACACCAATTACCGAGCTTTTAACAGTTTTAATAGGACGCGTACCAGATTGCGCCTCGATGACTTCTACACCGTGTAGAAATTCAGACATAGATATCTCCTTTAAAGGTATGTCAATTAGCTAATAAAAAAGCCACAGACGTGAGGCGATAAATTGGCCGCACTGTGCTGTGGCTTAAGTTGAAATAAATTAAAAAACAGAAGTTAGATTTGGATCCCTTCGATGGTTACCGGTTCACCATTGATAAGGTATAAGCCTTCAATGGCGATTGATAATTTGCCGTCTCCGACCGGGTGCACCGCCACCCCTTCAAGTGCGAACCTGGGCTCCCATTGCTCAAGTGCGTCAGAAATAGCAATCGTGATGTCGCCCACCAGAGAATGCGAAAATGGCCGGTCGACCAAATCAAATAAACCGCAGCCATAATCACGACGCATCACCCTGCTTCCTCTGGGGGTCGTTACTATATCCTGAATACTTTGCTTCAAATGTTCCACGCCACTGAGTGGCTTACCCGTCTGGGCATTCATCCCTATCATGCGGTACCTCCTTTATTACCCACAATGAATTGCGCATATCCATCTTCTAGCTTTGCGTTACAGCTGCTGACATCACCCACACGGGCCACGGCGTTGCCCCCAATGGTAAAGCCCGGCGCCCCTTGTGTTACAGTCTGCCCTGCATGGGGCGGTAGCTTGCTGTCTTTGCTGTGCAAGTGCACGGACAATGCGTCCCCCACACACAGCACCGCTTTTCCACCAACCTTAAAGGTGCTTTGTGCTGCGGCCACCGTGGCCGGATTGTAATCATCATGCAAATTGGTTTGGGCTTTGTTTAATGAAATGGCTGGCATGGTTACTCCTGCGCTTTGATCATTGCGCCATTGAGCAACAGGTTGCCCTTCGCCGCGATGGCAATATCCTGCTCCGATGAACTGATATTGACCTGCTTGCCCGCTAAATTCAGTGTTTCTTCTGCCGTCACATGAATGTTCTTTACTGCACTGATAAAGGCGTTATTGCCCACTTCTACCGTGGCATTAAAGCCACACTCGATATGAAGGTCTCTTTCACTGTGTACCGTGATTTTTGCGGTTTCTTCACCGCCAGTATCCGGCACATAGAGATGATAAGTGTGATTTTGAGTATCATATTCAACCAGCGCCCCATCTTGGTAGCGGGTACGGTGTACATGTTCACGGCTGCTTGCTGCGGTATAACTTTCCCCTTCACCTGCACCTAATACATGGTCTGGCTTATGATGATCCGCGGCCGCACTATATACACTGCCCAGAATCACACCCTGAGCGGTGTCGCCACAAGGCGCGAGGACGATAACCTGTTCACCAATCTGGGGCGCTCGCCAGGTCATATTATGCGCTGCCATATCGGTCAGCCAGGGCAGTTTAGCCGTGATCCAGTCACCAATTTTGACTTTCACACGAGCCGTTTCATAGTCCACTTCATGCACAGTACCAAGCGAGATCAGCTTGCTTAAACGATGCTGTAAGTCGGACAAAGCTAATTCTGATTGAGCGGGGTCTGAGATCATAATATCTCCCCTGCACTCGTCTGAGTGCTATAGATTAACTTATGCTCATGGCCGTGCTGCCCCAGATACACATCGGTGATGGGTACGCCGGGCAATTCGCTCTGCTCAACCTGATAATAAAATGACCAGCTCAACTGTAACTGAGCTTTCACGCCCTCACTTTGCTGACTAAAGGCAAAGGTCGTTTGCTCGGTAATAAAATGCTGCCACTGGGTGGGCACGTCGTCCGCCATCATCGCGGCTTCGCCTGTGCTAAGAACCTCATCCAGCCGCTCCAGCAGCCTGGCTTTATCGCCATCCATCAACTCAATATCAAGCTGCACACTCAACACCCGCCTGTCCAGCGGATTTGGGCTGAGGTTTTTGTTGTATGCCGGTCCATAGCTGACACCGGTCTCGGTGCCTTTACTTTGCAGCTCGCTGGCCTGTCGTTCCAACTTAGGCGTTAATGTCAGTTGGGCTTGCTGGGTCAGGTCCGGGGCAACCTGGCTCGGGATTAAATAATCCACCTGAGCCACAGCCGCCAGGGACGTCGTCAGACGCTCAAGCACCTGGGTGATTAAGGTAGTTCGTTGCATAGACTTGCTCTTAGATTAAAAAGACTCGAAGACAATCAGTGAGTCAGGGCGGGCGACGTGCCCGAAGATGACGAGTTGTTATAGTTCAGGTTTTTCAGGCCAAACAACATCTTCAGGAACAGAATAGGTCTGGGGTAAATCTCTCAAAGCCTGACGATATACCCTCAAGCTTTCAGGTACCGCACCTTCGACCTCCTGATATTTTACAACCAGCCAGTCGGTCGAGTGCAGGCGTGCATCTCGCATAACTCTGATGGCATGCCACTGGCTTTGCTCTTGCAAAATATGCAGGGGCATTTGAGATTCATTTGCAAAATTTTCCATGTCACACCTCCCAATTAGGTTTGTTATGAGTGATACGTTCAACACAAGGTCTGCCACGAAATGATGTGTACTCACTGCTGACGCTAATGGATCTGGCTGCTCCACAGTGGAACCTTGGATCAACTTTCAGTGTCAATCGTGCGATACCAGAGTCAGCGCCCTGACCAATTTTTCTAAAGAACACAGGAATGGATGTGCCTGTAAACGCTTTGTCTAACGGGATTTCCCTTTCTGGACTATCAGGTTCGGAAATAAACACACTCAGATGACCATCCCGAGATACATTTTTCACTTCCATGATCCCTGATACACAGTCCTGAAATGAGGAGCCCGTGATAATCAAGTGTTCATTGTACGAGGCAAACATACCTCTGTGCGTGATCATTATTTCGCATTTGAAATAATCGCCTGTCGCACCAAACCCACCCCCATTTTGTGCATCGAACTCAAGTAAGTTGATGTAGTAAGGATCAAGCGGAGCTGCACAATATGGGAATTCCGTATCAGGCCCATCAGCTGCTGCAGTATATCCGCCATTACTCAGCATTGTTGAAAAATAGAAGCGCTTTACGTTTCCCTGCTTGTGCACTTGCAGGCCGTTGACAAGCTCTGTGTAATCACTCTTCCAATCATCAAACTCAGCTTTTGCCTGCTGTAAACTGGCGTTTATATTATTGCTTTGCTCAGCCACCGTTTGACAAAGAGCGTTGGCCCTCACGGCCACATCGCTGAGCCGCTCTGTGGTGGTTTTATTGTCCGTTGACATAGTGTCTCCTGTGAGCCTTGCCTGGTATGGCAAGCATGAAGGCGGCATACCAGGCCGCTATATAATTCGGGTAATAAAAAGGCGTGCAAGACGCCCGAGGAAGAATCTGAAGCCTTGAGTTAACTTTCTCAAGCTTAGGTATATCTTACTGATTTCCCTTAGGTAAAACCGGTCAATTCTGACCGGATAAGACAAAAAAGAAAAAGGCACACCGTCAGGTGCCTGCGCTCAGGGCGATGCCTCAGGAACCTGGTGTTTGGGGTAAAGGAAAACGCGCTTTAATTTCGGCTACTTTATCCAGCCAGGCCTGCTTGGCCGCCTCAGTCTGGTCGAATTGCCACTCCATGTAGAGCGGATCTGATTCACGAAGATAAGAAAGCCGGCGATACTCCAGAGCTTCTTCGTGCTCAAAGCGAAAAGTCAGCGCTTCAAACGGCACATTTAACTCATTTATTATCAGAAAATGGCGGACCTGGGCTTCGTTCATCAGCTCACCTACCGTCGCCAGTACGGTATCGTTGTAGATTAATTGCATGTATTGTTCCTTGCTTACATATTAGGCTGTAGGGGTTTCGAGATCATTAACTCGTGAACTCAAACTTTCAATACTTCCGGCTAAGCCTGCAATATCACTGGGCCTTGCAAACTCCGGGTAACAGCCCCACACCTTGTTTTCCAGGTTTACGTATCCGGATACTGAACCATACAAACAGATTAATGCCTCGCCTGTCGAAGACGAGAGTGACAAGCCCGTATGTGGCGTGTAAAAAGCCCCATTTGGCGAATTCGCTGCCTGCCGGTAAGCATACAACTGCCACCCGTCGTCAAAGTTGGTTACAGGGTGCAAATCTCCATTGATCTGTCCCTCAATCACCTTGATATAGCAGCCTTTGGTGAGCGCCCCCTGCTCATATCCATTGTAATAGGTATTATCTAACCGAACGGTTTTACCTGGACTGGTTTTCCACTTAATCCTGAGGATGTTAAACTTCTTATTAACGTATCCACTGTAAACATGGCTTCTAAAGCTGGCACCCACCCCATTTCCGGTATGATCTGTATCGTGTTCGCCGGCGCTACCGTATATAGAAGCCTCCCTAGTGACTTCAAACGTTTCCAAGCCTATGGTATTGAATCCTTTTATTGCACCATTGCCCAAAGGCTCCATCTGCTGATTGCGGCTCAGCAAAATATGAGATTGCTCACCACGAGCACCGGCAATGTAATTTTGAATATCCTGGTGCGCCTGCTGTTTTGCGGCGTCCATCTCCGCTTTTTTGGCATCGACCGTAGCATTAATATTACCCGCATGATCTTCAACGCTCTGGCACAAGGCATTGGCGCGCACGGCCACTTGGGTTAACAACTCAGTGATATTGTCTGTTGACATAATAAATCCTTAAAAATCCTGTTTTACGCCTGCTCCAGCGCCACTAAGCGCCATTCTTGTTTAATCTGACGATGCATGGTATCGATCTGAGCCAGGGTTAATTCAGCCAGTTCGTTATCGAGGATCAGGTTGAGATTTTCAACGCCGAGTTTCACCTCAACACTGTTTGAGGGCAATTGCGTCAGGCTTAGGGTCAGCCACTGCAATACCTTAACATCTGGCGTTCGGTACCCCAGCGTAGTGTTGGGTTTAGAATACACCCCCAGTAAAATCAGTTTGGGCTGACCGTTTGCCAGCTTTTCGCCGGAATCCAGAAATACGCCAATTTCACCAATTGCGTATTCAAGGGGTGCCTCGAATTTGGCCGCCACTTTCAGACTGCTACTTTCACCATCGGTGTAGTCCGAGTCGGCAATTTCCACCAGCTCTTTTTGAGCGCGCAATGTGGTTTGATTTTTTGACGGGGTGTAGCTTGCGTCCCCAAAGGCCATATGGCTGATCTGACCTTTAAAACCTCTGGACCGTGCGGACAACAGCGCGTCCAGCCCCACCTGAGTAAATTGCAAGGTTAATGCTGACATTAAGTCACTCCTTGTAAATGAAAAGATTGAATATTCAGAGCTTGAAACCCTGCAAACAGCGCTAACTCGCAGGCCGTCGGGTCCGGTGTTATACCCGAACTTTCAGCCGTAATATCAGTGCTGTTCAATGAGTGAAGCAGTGCACAGGATGTGATCCCACCTTCAGTTTGGTCTGGCGTAAGACCTTCACCTTGTACACGCCAGCGCTGACAATTGAGCAAGTGTCCTGCCGCAGTGGTTGCCACTGAGCCCAGTGTCGGATCCGGCGTAATGCCCAAGCCTGTTGCTGCATGACCAATCAAGTTGAGCGGCACTTGCACAGCCCCAACAGGCGCCAAAGACTCGCTCAGTGTAATGCCCAGCTGTAAATCGACATGTATGGCGCCACGCTTAACCGCGTTGATCACCCTGCGGATTTTCTTCAACATCTGGGGGGTCAGCAGTCCTTGCTGATGGTCATCCAAATTCTGATTCACCAAAGCCCACACTTTAATCGTGCCGGGCGGCATGGCGTCTTCTGAGGGGATGTCCGCTCCTTCGGACTGCCACCATTCCCTGATCTCAGTAGCAATGTTTAAACTGTCGAGTGCTTTTTGCAGCGCGTAGGGCGTACCTTTATATTGATGGACTGTAAACGCATCGCGGATCACCTGGCGCTTGAGTGTTTCTGACCAGGCTTCGTCCCACTCATCCACAGACATAGACCATGCCAGCCAGGGCAATAACGGCGTCGGGCAAAGCATCGGATCCCACAATGCGCGTAACAGCAAACGAATATCCAGCAAAATACAAGCATCCTGCACACTTCGACGCAGGGCCTGTTCATCCGAAACATCCTCCAGATTAGGCATGTTAAGTGCCCGGGCAAGTTCAGTGAGCTTTGTCACCGGACAAAGAGTGCTATCCCAAACCACAGTGAGCAGCTGATTGATATCCGCAGCAAAAAAAGCACTGTCGGTCATCGCATCCAGCTGCCACTGCGTTGCAAGGCGCTGTCGTTCAGCCTGGGTTCTGTTACTGATATCCAGTGTATCCAGCAGTAGTGCCCTTACTTTGCCTGGTTTTGTCATTTGTTGGGCAAGGGCACGGCTCAGCGCTGATGCGCTACCTGGTAATAAATCATTCATCTTTCACCACCACAGTCACCTGTGCGTGTTCGCACCGGGCTGACTGCACACCCGTGACGGATACATTGCTTGCAGGAGACAGCAAATTCACCTCCTCTACCCCTTCGCGATGCAATGCAGCAAACAATCCGGCTCGGGTCACTTTTTTCCCAAGCGCCTGACGGCTCACCAGATAACCTTGTAATGCGGCCTCAGCAGCCTGACGGATTGCGTTAGCAGACGGCCCTGGTAATACCACCAGCTCCGCCATAACGGTAAAAGGCACAATTTCAGCGGCGTGGACGGTGACCCGATCGCCCAAAGGTCTAACTTGTGACACTCCCTGGTGCTCCCATCCCTGGGCAGCAAAGTGTTTACCTACTTTTTCAAGCAATGCCTGAGATGGCGTGCCATCTCCTTCAGTGCTGAGAATGGTCAGGGCAATGTCACAGGGCGTCGGGCTGGACACGGTGACATCACGAATGCGCGTATCGAGCGACAAAGTATGAAAGATGTAAGCCGAGGCACTGCCTGCGGTATTCAAACCATCAAAGGCCAGCTGAATGCGCTGGCGAAACCGGCTGTCACTCTCAGCGTCGCCACGCAAAAGGTTATAACGCGAAGCGATGGCATCCAGATCTGCACCACTGGCCGTTGCCAGCATCACACCCCGAACCGCATCATTTGACTGTTGAGTGTGCAAGACTTGCTGATAGGCCAGCGTTTGCAACAGGGCGGTCAACGGGTCACTTTCAAGCGCCAACGCATCGCCATATTGAGGATGAGCAGCTAAAAAACGCTGTTTGATTTCCTTAAACTGTTGCTCAAAGTCCACATCCTGTAGCAGCTCAGGTAAAGGCACCCGGGACAGGTCTGGTGTCGCAAATTGGCTCATCTCATCCTCTGTCATACAAAATTAAGTTATAAAAAAACCCGACTTGGCATTGCATCAGGCAATATCGCATCGGGTTTATCACGGGAAGTACGTTTTAATATTTCGTTAGCTTTCTCAAGCTTAGGTGTATCTTACTGATTTTAAGGGAGTAAAAACGGTCAACTTTGACCGGTTTAAAATCGACACAGTAAACCCTCTCAGGTTCAGACATAAAAAAACCACCGCTCATCATTCTGAGCTGGAGGTTTTTAACTTGCGGAATCTTGCTGTTCTCTAACAGCTTACTGTATCTCTTGACTTAGCTTTCTCAAGCTTAGATGTATCTTACTGATTTTTAGTGATTAAAAACGGTCAACTTTGACCGGTTTAAAATCGACACAGTAAACCCGCAGGTTCTGACATAAAAAAACCACCGCTCATCATTCTGAGCCGGTGGTTTTTAACTTGCGGAATCTTGCTGTTTTTAACAGCTTACTGTATCTCTTGACTTAGCTTTCTCAAGCTTAGGTGTATCTTACTGATTTAAAGGGAAGAAAACCGGTCAATTCTGACCGGATTGAACTTTTTCCTACCTTTTTATGCAAACAGCCTGGTATCACAGTTCAGCTTTGAAAGAAAATGCGTCCAGCGCGTCGATGGATGTCAGATCCGCGACCTGTAACTCCGCCTCATCACTTTTCTGACGCAGCGCTTCACGCTTTTCCAACTCTGCCTTATAAGCAGCGTTTGCCTCTGTTCTTTCTACCTCTGAGCCACCCAGGTGTGCGAGCTGCACTCGCTCATGCGCTTTGGTGACACGCCACAGCTGCGCTTCCAGACAATCATACACAGCACGTTTGATCTCGCCGATCATCACGGTCTTGCGTGAAGTTATGGCTTCTTCACTAAGGTGCGGCGGCACATAACCGGCAATAAAGGTGGCCACAGACTCATCATTCCAGGCTTCACCCGTGTTCGGATGCACCAGCCAGTAGTTTCCTTCGATTTTCATGCCTTTATCGGCAAAATATTCGCAACTCATGATCTCTCCTTAAAATGCGCGACAGGTACGGCCAAACCCGTGATTGTTATACATATAATATTCATTGAGTAACCCGACATGACTGTATGGGTTTATACAGTTTATTGCACCTGCGACTATACCTGCATCATAGCCTAGGTTTTCCGGTTTAGAACGATAGGAATACATGCTTAAGAGCTCACCATCTATGCTCTCCAGTGCGACGACTACTTCGCCTTCACCATTCATAGTACCATTAGAATCAGATGCCCGATGCGGCTGAGAGTTACTCATAAAGAAGAAATTAACGGGTTCCAGTCGCTGCTCTTCCGTAAAGCGGTAGTGAGCACTGTACCTGGCACCTCCCATTTTCACCGTGTCATTAAACACGCCAAAATAACCATAATAACTTGCTGAATGACTGTTTAGTCTGGCCTCACCTGAGGTGTAACGCCTGATCCCGTAAGGCTGTGAGATATTATGGTAAATAAAGCAAATGGTGGTAAAATCCCTTTCATCAACATAGGCTTGCCACTCAGCTTCATTGGCAATCGCTATATTAGTAACTACGTTGCCATCCCGGTATTTTTCGATTACCAGTGAAGTGCCTTCATCTACCATCACCAGGCAATGTTTCTGGTTGTCGTAGAGCACCGCAACATTATCTGCACCATAGTTGGTTCTGGTCGCCACCCCATATTGATCCCGTGCATTTAAATTTTGTTTTGGCTGAGTATGTGATGTATACCCCTGTGAACGCACATACACACCACCATAGTTTGCAGCACCTGTCGCTTGAGCACTTTGCGTACTGTATACCACCTCATAGCCAATATCTGCGAAATTATCTTTACTGCCCAAAGGTAAATAAGCACTGGAGCCATACAAGTAAGTCTGACTGGTAGGGTTTTGTGCAAATGCATTAGAGTAAACAAAACTGGTATGAGTTGTTGTCTTTCCCGATCCATCCGCATTCAGAGACAAGTATTCCAGTCTGCTACTTTCTGTATTGTTGTTGTATGTGAAACTAGGCCTGACCAAAAATGTTTCACCACTGTTATCATAGACAGCAAACACAGCGGTAGTCCGGGCGTTGTTTCCTGAACTTGCGACCACATCAATTGGTGTGACACCAAAAACCGGCCTAACCTGCTTATTAAATGCGCGATTCTGTAAAGCTTCAACCCGAGCCAGGCTCGGTGCCATTGCATCTAGCTGATCTAACTTAGCCGTTTTAACTTCAAGCGCAGTGCCATTGTCATTGAGTGTCTGTGCAGCCTGTTGCAGGCTGGTCTGGCCGACCTGAGCCGCCTGTTGCAATGCTGTGGTGGCCTCATCAATATGCGATTCAGCCACGGCCACAACAGCCTGCTCCAGTTTTTCGTTGTCGGTCAGTTTGGTGATTGCGTTACTGACCAGCGCCTGTTCTTCGGCACTAAGCGGTTGTTCGCCTTGCATGTCGGCGACCAGTTTGTCGACCATGACCTGCACGGCAGTTTGTATACTTGCCATAAATTCCTCGTTGAATGATTTAGAAAGTAAATGAAGGGGCCTGCACTACAGCGCAAGCAGGGGTTCACCTAATAGCTGGTTCAGGCGGCTGCGACGCAGCTTCTCCTGCACCGCAAGATACTGTTGCTGTTGAATGTGTTGTTGCTGAAATAACTGCGTGTCTACTGCCGTCAGGGCATTAGCCAGCCGCAATACATCTTGTTGCAACAAATTGTCCGGATGCGGCAGAGGCAGAGAAAAATGCGGTGTTTGTGGATTGTGCATACCACCTCCTTAGATTGAAAATGCCCGCAAAGCGCGCACTCGGGGGCGCTCCGTGTGACTGCCAGAGAGCAGTAGTTTTACCCGCGCACTGCGCTCGGTCAGGCTATCCAGCTGGTAATGACACAGTTGCCAGCCTTCATCCGAGGCCTGTGTCGATTTCAGCGGCACTTCAAGCCAGCTATCGCCCTGCTCAATCAGTACCGTGACTTTCGCAACTCCCGGCAGCTGGGCTTCAAAGCTCACTTTAAGACTGCCATCCACTTCACAGGGGATAGCCCGAGTCACGTAGTCGGCCTGCTCCGCCACTGTGCCCAGTGCAGCCTGAACGCTTTCAAACAATACCGGAGACTGGGTCGCGGTACCGGTCAGCCTGGCACTGACATTGATTGTTTCTGTGGCTTTGTTAGCTAGCCGGACGGACTGTAATTCCTGTAAGCTGAACGTGCCTGTGCTTTCGCCTGAAAACTCAAGTTGTAGCTGAGTGTCACTTCCCGGGCGCTCTGCGACAGCCAGCGCAAGCAAGTCTGTGTGACCATCCAGCGCCACCTCGCCCAAAGCCACCTGACTTTCTGTTTGCGTAAAGCGGGCGGCTTTAAGACGAAACGCCAGATCGCGGTTCTGGTGCGGTGTCCAGGTTGACGCATTACTTGAAGACAGCAACACACCGACCTGATAAGGCTGGCTGGTTACCCATCCACTGTCGCTGTCAAACTTACCCAGTTCTGCAATCGCCACTTCATGCTCGTCACCATCCGTGAGTACCACTATCGCATATTCTTCACCGGCATTAAGCGACACAGGGGTAAATTCAAACAAAGTTGGTTCACCCCCAAGTTTAATGTCGCCTTGCTCTAATGTGGCCTCAGCCAACACCGTCTGGTTGGGGATCCCCAGTTCGGTTTCGCGGATCTGCACGCGGACCGCTTCCTTTCCTGTCTTTTTAAACCACAACTCAACGGCGGCTATAAAGCGGCGCTCTGGCAAGGTGAAGGTTTGCGCTAATGGGTCATAACGCACCGTCACAATTGAATTGATACGGCGTACCGTTTCGCTACGAATAGTGGCATTGCCGGTATAACGCGCCTGTCCCATCGAGTCTTTCGCACCGATGAAGCGCACATCTTTACTGCCTACCGGCACATTGCCTGGGATCAAAAATCGGCCACGTATCTGGCCGTTGCTGTCTGCCTGGATCATTAAACCTCCTGAGCCTGGACACTGATCCCATCAAAGGTCACCCGCTCCAGGGTTTCCTGCGGACCAAATCCGGATATAGTAAAGTTCACCCAACGTGAACGCATGAATTGAGCCTGACGCGTGGTGCGACTCAGCACCTGAGTGCTGGTGCGTGTGCGCGTTAACCTGCGTAGCCCCCGGCCGATATCAAAACGTCGGGTGATGGGGCTGGTCCAGCTGCGGCTTGTCTGGGTCCAGTGGTCGACACTGGGTGTCAAACGCACCGTGGCAGGAATAGGTTCAACCGCCTGATAGGGATTGACCTTCATGCTGCCAGTTTGTTTAGTTTGCGCCAGCACGTCTTCAAGTTCATAAGGCAAGGTCAGCACATTACCGCTTGGCAAAGGCAGTTCAACGATATCGGCACTCAGGGGTAAAATAAGCTCACCATCGACAATCGCTGCCGTTTGTTCAATGCCGGCATCACGCATATCATCATCAATGAAAGGGTCAACAAATACGCCGAACTTGCTGGCGGATTCCTCACTGTTGGCATCATTACGCAACCGCTCAATCGCCAGCAACTGATATAAATCACTGATCTGAGACTGCATTTGTTCCAGCTCAGACATAGACACGGCCCTGACCGCAAGGTTTTCAATCTCCGGTGCCTGATCGGTAAACCAGCTCTGACTCACCTGCGCCAGTGGCAAATGATTGGCCGGCACTTTTGGCGCAACGGGCAGCTGATGTGCAGGTTGTCCTTTAATGCGCTTAAGCTGACCAAAGCGGTCCAGCACCACAAGATCAATGCGTGGCCGATACCACTGATAATCCACAGTGATCAGAGCATTCTCAACGAGCTCTCCCTGTGGCTGCTGCTTTTGCAGGGTAAAACCGAATTCATCATGCTCAATCGCCACCTGGGTACGAAAGCGGTATCGCACCTCAAACTGGCTGCCTGGGGCTGGTTCTTCACCACTGAGCTGCCAGCTGATGTGATTCCGTAAGAAGAGGAAATCAACGCCGGCAACAAAGGTCGTCTCTCCCTGCGTGACACTCAGGATCTCCAGTACTGACTCATCCGGAAGCAGATCCTCTCCACCTGCCAGTTGAGCCCGAGTCAATATCGCGCTTTTTTCAATGCTGACATTCACTTCTTCTACGGCTTTAACCGGAAAGAAGTCCAGGTCAACCCGCATACTACGTGCGCCATCGTCTGATGCCGGAACACTGATAAACGCCTTGGGCTCTTCTCTGACCGTGCCAATATCCGGGTCCCAGTCAAAGGCAGTGCTGCGCGCAGTATCAAAGGCCACTTCATATCCCTGAATATGCGCCTTCCCCTCTTGCAGGCTAAAGACCTGCTGATCGGCTTCGCGGTCACGATAACTCAGCGCCATCCCTTCAACGACATAGCTGCCGCCGTTGGCTTCGCGGTCATAACGGGCCAATGCCTGAGTCACCGCATCCAGCTGAGGCGGTGCTTGCTTGATGATCAGCACACCATCTTCAATGCGGTGTACAGGATAAAACGCATTGTCCTCGGCCAGCGCGTCCTCTCTCAGTCCCCACTGACAATGCTGCTGCAATCTGGCAGCGCCGGGCTCATCATAATTGAGGGCATTGACGGCCGGATCTCTAAGCGAAGGATCTTCAGTTTCAGTTACAACGCTGTGGGTGAGCCAGACTCCAATGTCCACACCACCTTGCAGCGCAATAGTAAATGTGGCTGCAGGTATGTCCCTGATATGACCGTCCAGATATACCTGGGCTGTGCTCAGCTGAACCTCTCCCGACACAGCGTCTATCACGACATCATCGCCGGACACCAAATCACCATCTTTGAGCAAGACGTCGGCAATCCCTTTAACCTGGTGCCGAACCTGCGATTGTAAATCGTTCAGTTCCCGGCTTTGCAAACCACGCCCGGAACGAAACAGCAGCCGCTCATAGCCATTGGCTTTATCATAATTGTGATAATAATCCTGTAGCATGGGCTCTCCTAAAAACTCATCACAAATTCAAAACTTTCCCGAACGCCTGGCTCTCTGACCAAAGGCGCCCGGTGATCCAATAACAACAAAGTCCCCGTTGATACGACTTGCTCTGGCGGTACATAGACCTGTCCCGCTGCCACATCGGCTGTGAAGGTTGTGCCTGAAAAAATCCCCAGTTCACGAATGGTTTCGCCCTGCGCATCTTCAAAATCAAAAACAAACTGACAATAAACATGACGCGTAGGCTCAGCGCTGTGGCGATAACGCGCCCCCTGCACATCGATATCGCCTTGCTCATCCGGCTCACAAAAGCCCTGGAATTTCACTTTGCGATACCCTAAGGGATCGGCCAGTTGCGTGGCACTGATGGGTTCAGATGGGGGCGTTTGCCAGTTGCCATCACCGCGGCCCCAGGCCAGATAAAGAGAGGTTTGGGCCACACTGCGCGCAAGCAGGGTCCGCCCGTTAAAGGTGAAAATAGACAATGTAACTCCTTGTTTAGTGGTTAAGTAAGTGAGTAATGGCACTGCACAAGCTGAGGTGTCTGACTGTCAGACCAACTCACTATTGACCAGCTTGCTTGCCAGAGTCCGGGTTGGGTTGGGATATGACTGGCAATGGCACGTTGATGCGAAATACCAGACTGAAGGTGGCTTGCAGACGGTTCACTGAGCACCAGCGTACCCAGACGGTGATTGTGGACCTGACCCCACAGTTGGCCTCGCTTGCGCAACACCTCGCTCCCGCTCTGCGCAGACAGTTCCGTTCGTCCGCGGTGCGTACGCTGGCGAGACAGCCTCACTTGCTTGCCATCTTGCAAGGTATAACGAAAACCAGACTGATCACTGAGCAAGTCGCCGAACTGTCCCGACGAAAGCGCTAGTTCGCGAATATCAAGCTGATAAGTGATCCGGACCAGCTCGCTGCGGGCCGGTGCACTTAGCTCACTCAGCTGTGCCAGCCGATTGAGTTGCCACTCACCTGGTACACTATCAAGATGCAACTGATAACGATAAAAGTGCCGAGGTGATCCCGACTCCTCAATGTGCAATAAGGGTTCCCCGAGCCAGCCGACAGCCATCGCCAGACTCGCCCGCGTACCTCGGATCCGCTGCCAGCTCAGCCCCTGCAGCAACACCTGATCCAGGTTGTCCAGATACGGCTCCAAAGGATCCAAACCATATTCCCAAACCAGCCAGGGCAACAAGTTAGGGTTGGGGTGAGACTTAAAGCCCCTCAGCAACGAAATACTTGCTTCCAGTGTTTGAGTAAGCTGCCCGTGCTGATCTAACGCCCGTTGTAGTGGAGTGTGATTGGGTGGTACTAAAGGTGTATTCGGGGTTAAGTTTTCAGACATAAACTTACCTGCTTCAGCTGAACATATTGATTTGCCGCCACTTCGACCAAAGAAGTAGGGGTATGGATTTCAACATGCTTGACGCCTGCAACATGTAACTGAGCACTGAGCCAACTGGGTGTCATCACCGTGCCCAGCGACAGCTCTGTCTGCCATGCAGCACGCAACTTGGCTTCCAGCTGTTCAAACACCCGTAAAGGCGTATTTGAATTGAGGTAAATATCAGCGTGGACATCCACCTCAATGGCCTCTGCCAGCTCTACGTCCACTGTATCGGTCAATACTTTGACTTCATCACTGAGTACATAGCTGCGTACTTGCTGTAATGCCGCTGTCGGATCCTGATCCGCATGAAATAGCACCGCCACACGTACCTTACCGGACTCGGGACTGTCTACTTCCACATCACGGATCGCACTGGGCGCGGCGGTCAGTGCCGCATTGCGGTAATGATCTTTACTGCCCGCCGTACTGGATGCCAAGGTCTTTTGCCGGATCCGTTGACGGAACCCGCTGTCTGCTTCACTGGCTGCCCGCAGGACACCGTAAAACAGCCCAAGCTGGTCCAGATCAGCATCCTGCGCTGTTGCCAGCAAGTTGGACTGTACAGCTTCATTAATACGCTGTCGTAATAACAGTTCGCGGTAACTTTCGACCTGTAAGCACACCGATAACGGATCGCTTTGCAGGGCCAATGCGTCTGCATACTGCGGCGCAAGGGCTTTAAACCGCGCCACCCGCGCCTGATAAATGTCTTCAAATTCAATAGATTCTAAAATATCGGGCGCAGGGAGCGCCGTAAAATCGAAAAGGTCGGTCATGGAAGGCCTCAAAAGAGTACTGGTGTATGGGGAAACCAGTCAAAGATAGCAACGCGCCGGTAATGGCCACTTTTTATTGATTACTGAGATGCAATCAACACATCTGTTACCGCTGTAGCGCGCGATTTTATTTCATTGATAACCAGCTCAGTGCCCTTATGCTGATAAGGAAACCTGACAGAGCCGTTGTCGATATCGGTTACTAAAGAACCTAGTAACTGGTTAATTGGTATCGCTGCCCGGCGAACATCCTCCAGACTCTCCGCTTCACTAAGCAATGTACATAGTTTCGCCACTTCATATAACAAAACTTGTGATGCATCAGCAGTCGTTCCCAATAGTGTCTGAAAGTCCCCAACATGCCGGCTTATCTCTGAACGCAGAGAGTTTCTTTTTTCTGCCTCAGTAAATACCAGTTGAAACTCTGCGTCTGACCCAGCCGCGCGATAAGCGTCGATACCCAGGAAAGATTCAACCGGACCGTCATACTCAACCATACCTGTAGATAAATTAACTAATTTCATTTTTATGCTTCCTTATTGTGGCCATGGTGGATAATCCACAAACCTTTGATGTAAATTGGCTCAGGGCCTAAGTTAATGATCCGAATGGCAGAAAAACCATGTCCCATGGAGTTTGGTTCATTCTCAGCCAAGGCAATCAAGTCATCGTAATTGGTGACCCCCCAGCTATGCCCCTTAATTTCCATATTGGCTTTAGATTCATCGTAAAGCAGCGTTCTTGGCTTGCTAAAATCACTATCAGAGCTGTTTATCCAACTTGACACCGCACCATGGCGATTCATCAACACCGCCAAACGCGCAACAGGCTTAACAGCGGGGTGAGGATTATCACCAACAGAAATACTGGCATAAACCGACACTTTTTTAGTGAATTGAGTTGGGTACGGCTCAGAGTAATAATTTGTGCCGCCTGGCAATTTCGCATTCAGATCAACATAATGTGATACGCTGTTATCTGCATCGATTTGAGTCGTTGGTGCATAATCAAACGCAGAAGAAAACTGAAATGCTTCCGCCTCTTCGAGCGTTGCAAACCTGGGCGGCAAAGTGATATAGGGTTGGCTGTGGTCCATTAAGGTATCAACCAATCCAAATCCCACATGCCGGGTATTCAGCCATTCATCAAATTTCGCATTGGCAGCTGCCTGTTGGGTTTCAATTTGCGAAATCGCGGTTTCTACGTGCTGATCTATTACCTCAATCACATCAGTCACTTCGCTGGTTAACGCACCACTGGCATTAACGAGCGCGGCGTTTGTTTGTTGTAATTCAAGAATCGACTGCTCTAGTGAAGCCATCATTTTTCTCCTAATTTCAAAAATCTTCGGTTCAGTTTTATTTCTCTTTTGTTCGCTTTGATATGAGCAATCGCCATATTGGTTTGTGCCTCAGTCATAGCAACGAACTCAGGGGTGTAAAAAAGGTTCAGATCCCCGCTGGTATTCACAGTCAGATGCTCATACGGCACCGCCGTTAATGTCAGGTCAAAGCCCTGTACCACGCGGGCAACCGGAGTCTGATAAAACAGTACATGCTCCGGGTGCGACCAGATGGCAAACAGGGTTTTCTGTGCATCATCGGAATGATCATTCAGATAAAAGCCCACTTCACGGACGGCATATTGTGTGTCGTCGGTAAATATACCGGACAAATGAAACTGGCCATCGCCCACCACCCGGCCATCACTGACCGGGACATTGTTGCGTTCATTTTTCAGGCGCGTCTGGGTGCGATTGGGCACATAGCCTTTGTCACCGACGCCGATGCGCCCGATCTCTAATTGAATGCCATGGGTCTGTGCATTCACGGCGGCGTTGATCCCCGCCTGGGTAATAATTGGTGTATAGATACTCATAGCTTGCCTAAACGGTTGTCATCGCGACCTGTTGCAGCTGCGTAATTACCATGCCGCCAGCCGCCCACACCCCACTATTCAGTTGCATGTGTGCGGACTGACGCAGACAGGGCGTAGACACCGACAAAGACTGTGCAGCCCCTGACAGGTATGTTGATGAAGGTGAAAAAGTAAAATCGTAGTGTTGATGCCATCGACCAGTCTGAGCACTGACAGCATCCGAGCCCGCGGCCATAGCCAGATTGTTCTGCAACATCACCCCGACACTAAATTGGATCTGGCTGCGGCATGGCTTAGTCGCAGCCACGCTTTGCCACAGCTGTGCCTGAAGTTTAGGGGTCAGTAATGTGCTGCCTTGCGGATCCAGGTTTTCATGGGCCAGTGCCAGTAACTCCGCGCTATGAGGTGCACCACCGGTTTGCCACCACTCGGTCAGTTCCACGCTGGCATTCAGGCTGTGCAGAGACTGCCTGATTGCCCCGACGGTGCCTTTAATTCTGTGATTCGACACACTGTCGGCAATCACCTGACGCTGAACCTGCTCGGGCCAGAGACTGTCCCAGCTGTCCACGCTTAAGCCATCAGCCAGCCAGGGGAGAAAATGTGCCGGACAGCGCCACGGATCCCACAGTTGCGAAAGTGATACAGGCAGCTGTGCAATGCGGCTTGCTGCATTATCCAGCGCACGCTCAAACTGACTCGCCTGACAGGGCAACAGTGACTCAGACATGCTCGCCTCCAATGTCGACTGCTATCGAAGTACAGTATGCGGCTTCATCCTGGCCCACCGTAATGTCCCACTGTGGTTCGAGTAGCTCAACCCGCTGCACCCCCTCACGATGTAATACCGCATACAGAGCTGATAAAGAAATATCATGGCCGAGTTTGCGGTGCTCATTAAGCCAATCTGAGGTGGTTTTTATGGCCAGCTGCTTAATGGCATCGCTGTCCATCCCTGGATATAAGTACAAGCGAGCATTGATGGTAAAACTGCGGATAGATGCGGGTATCACCCTGACTCTGTCCGTCAGTGGACGTATCTCATCCTGGTTGAGATACGTCTGGACTGTATTCAGTAAAGTGTCTGATGCCAGGCCCGAGCCCTCTTCACTGAGGATGGTCACTGCCACATCACCCGGCATCGGCTCGCTCAATCCCGCATTTGATGTACAGTTCAGTAAAAATGCGCTTGTCGCGCTGCCACCAGTCACAGTTGCGCGCTCGAATTCGGGTGCGGATACATACACATCCCGTACCTTCGATGAGGCTTTCATAGCATGAAACACATAAGCGCCTGCGGGCCCTGCGGTACTGAACCCTTCCAGTGCCAGGCGAATGCGTTCACGATAGCGCTCATCACTTTCATACTGCGCTGGCAACGGGGGGATCACAGTGTCACTACCCGGTGAAATCACGGCACGTTCAACACCAAACCGTGCCCCCAGATAATCCAGCTCACTGCTGCTGGCTTTGGCCAGTAAGACAACTTCGGCCGCCTCATTAATGCGCTGCCGCAACAGCATTTCCCGATAGGCAAAGGCCTCTATGAGCTTAATGGCGGGGTCACTGGCATAATCCAGCCCTTCCCCGTCATAGCGCTGAGAAAAATTCGCCACAATAGCAGCTTTTATCTCATCAAAGCTCAGCGGCTCTATCAGCTTTGGCGTAGGTAGGCGTGCCATATCTATGGCACTAAAATTGGTCAGAGACATAGCAGCTCCTGATATTACAAGTTTGGAAATTAAAGTAGAGGGCAGCGCAAGAATGCAGCGGGCTGGCGAGAATTACAGCAGGTTGTTAACGCCATTGGCGCGTTCAATGATCTCCAGTTTTACAGTGTCCAACCCTTTGCTTTGATATGGAAAAGTCAGCTCTCCCGTTGCCACCTGGCCTTCAATGTCGCCAATTGCAGCTTTCATTGAGGCCACTGACGCTTTAACCTCGTCCAGGTTTTCCGCGACAGCAAGTTTATTGACAAAACCACTCAATTCATTCAATAAAATATGCGAAATATCGGTAGCAGTACCGACCAATGTGCCAGTGTCAGCAATATGGTAGTTAATTTGGTTACGTAACTGGTTACGCTTTTGAGCTTCCAGTATTTGCTGCTGTTGTTCTGGAGAACCAAGATTTGCAATAGAATTATCCATACGTCCCTCTTAAGCTTGTTCTGCTTCTGGTAAAGAAGCGTCGTCTTGTGCTGAAACGATCACTTCCACATCGCCTTTCTTCAGTAAGCGGCCATTGCCAACTCTCATCGTATCGACTGTCAACGTCAGGTGGTAAATATTCTCAAATGACAACCGACAATAGGCATAACCATCACTACCTCTGTAAAGAGTAGGAGCATGTGAACCTATACACTCTATATTTCGCACGTTTTTATCCGTTGCATAACAGTAGCCAACGAAAGTGGCGTCAACCACTTTACTTTCACCATAGGCATATCCCGTAACTGTGAGATGGAACATTTCACTATGCTCATTGACATTAAATGGCAGCTTAAAATGTACATTGCTAACCCCGCCGTTCCCTCCTGCATACAGCTTCGCAATGTTCAGGGATCGAGTCCCCGGGTTTCCATCACCAATGACTGATAAATCATCTAACGCACTATCAACTATAGCCTTTTGATGTGCAACAAAGCTATTCACTTCCGTCATTTTGCTGCTGACGGTGCTATCAATACTCTGAATTTTGTTGTCTACCGTGCTGGTCAGGGCTTCTGAGGCTTCAACCAGGCTGGCAATATCGTGTTCTAATGCCATATATTTCTCCGTTTAAATTTGAGTTAAAAAGTATCTAAATTGAAGTTCTTGGAAACTGTGCTTTAATGGCGTTACGTGCGCCCAGCCAGTGTTCACGGGCCTTGCCAGCCTGCGGGCTGTGTTCACCATACTCAGCACACGCCGCCAGAAACTGAAATGCGAAGCCGTCACTGTGCTGTTGATAAGCCTGCACACGGGCGGCATCAACGTGCGCCTGATGTTGCAGTGCTTTGGCTTGTTTGAGTAATTTTATGGCCTCTTCGGCCAGTTGTTGTGCCCGCTCAGGAGCCGTGCTGTATTGCGTCATCTTAGTGCCTCCTTGTTTATTCTGTCCTGGTGCCTAAAGCCCCCCGTTGTCCATCAGTGCAAACTTGAGTTTCAAATGTCGCTGCATATTGCCGATTTGTGCCGAGCCCATTTTGGCCAGCTCAGGGGCCACCAAAATATTGAGCTCAACCCCCTGATCGATCACGGTGATTGAGTCTGATGGCACGCCTGTCAGGGTCAGGTCAAACGCCAGTAGCAACTCAACGTCATTGGATTTATAAGCGATTGACTCGGTTGGGGAAGAATACACGGCGAACAACACATGCTGTATTTGTCCATCGACTTCTTCTTCGGTGTAAAAACCAATTTCATTGACGAAAAAGCCTTCTCCCGCTATCGGCTCAGCATCACGCACCGTCAGGTGTAGCTGTTTGCCATCGGCGAGTGTTTTGGCACTGGCCAGTTCCAGTTTGTACTTCTCATCCTGCAGGCGAGTGATCCCCTCATGGGGCTGATAACTGCCGCTGCCCAGGCCCACTTTACTGATTTTGGCTTTGAAGCCGCCCTGTTGCGCTCTGAACAGCGCCGACAAGCCCGCAGAAGTGATCACGGGCTGTAGTAAAATACTCATAGTTAGAAACTCCTTTATGCAAGTGCGCCAAGTGTGCCGTAGCAACGCACGGCACTCACCCGACGGCGACTGATATGCATCACCGGCGCGGCGCAACTGACACTGTTAATAAATTCATCGGGAATACGCTGGTTCGACAGACCTCTGAAACGAACAACCTGCACAGGTCGATGTGTCATGCAAAACGCCTGACGTAAGCCGCACTGCGAGATCCGGTGACGCAGTTTATCTACTCCAGCACGGTGTCTGAGCACCTGATAACGCTTATCGGATAGAGAGGCAGCCACAGACAAACTCACCTGGCTGTCACGCTGCTTGGCTTTGTCGCCAATACAGGGCTCAACCGCACCATATAAGCGCTTGTGTGTGATCGGATGGACGATCGCCCCCACCGCCGCAGCGCTCGCCATTTTCATCCCCACCAGGAAATCAAAGTGCGCCTTTTGTGGCTTAGTCTGGTTTGTCACCCGGTGGATAGCATCGTAAAGGTTTTGATCCAGCTTGACGGCCCGACTGGTGTAGGGCAGCGCATTAGCCCAAGCAATAAAAACGAAGGTATGTGGTTCTTTGCTTAAGTAAGGTGCCAGATAAACATCATCGGTATCTTCAAACCACTCAAAAAACTCCAGTTCCAGACCCAGTGAAGACAATGCGCGTTTCACTGAGCCGACGGTTCCCTTGTGTTTGTGGATCGGAACTGAGCGAGCGATCAACGCCCGTTTGGCCTCGCTTGGCCAGTTTTCATCCCATTCATCCACCGACAGGGCCCAGGCCAGCCAGGGCAGCAGAGACTCCGGACACGTTTGCGGATCCCAGAGTTTGGCCACGTGCTCAGGTGCGACGCCCCGCTCAGCATAGTGTGTTACCGCACTCAGGCTGCGTTCTAACTCCGAGGCCCCCGGCGGCAGTAAATCAGTACTGACTGTCACGAAGACCTCCTAGAAAAAAGTCAATTGCAACGACAAACTCACGGCCTGCGTTTCTTCGGGCGTAATGTCATCCGAAGGTGACAATAATTTGATTTTGCGCACCCCGCCCTGATGTAACAGATCGATAATTGCGGAGTGCGGGATCTCTTTACCCAACCGGGTATGCGCCTGGTTAAAAGCATCCAGCGCAGTATCTATTGCCAGTCTGACCTGCAACTCATTCACACCCGGGTTAAGGTAAACGTGGGCTTCAACGGGCACACTGGTTGGCCTTGTGGCCGATACCTGAACCTGATCCGTCAATGGCCGAACATCCTCATGATTCAGATGGTCTGCCACTGCACTTTGTACCGCTACCAGATCAGCACCTAAGTCGGTAAGTACTGTTACTTCAACCACGCCGGGTGTGCTTGATGCAACATGAACATCTCGTACCCGAGCGTCCGCGAGCAGAGACTGAAACTGATAAGCGCCTGTGGTACCTGCCATACTGTGGCTTTCTAAAGAAAGCGGAATACGTGCCCGATAACGCTCATCATCTTCTGCGTCAGCCCGTGTAACACCAAACAATCCACCGAGATGATCAAGATTACTGCCTGAGGCGAAGGCCAGCATCACCGCTTGTGCAGCGTCGTTCACCCTTTGTCTCAGGAGCAATTCTCGATAGGCAGCAACCTCCAGCACTTTGATGGCAGGATCAGACGCCAAAAAGCTATGTCCAGGTAAACGTTCCGACATCGCCTCGACTAGCTCAGCGCGGATCTCTTCGTAGTTCAGTGTTTCTATCACCGCTGGTGGTGCAAGACGTGACAGATCTATCGCGGTATTCATAGGTCAATTCCTCAGGCAAAAACTGTCCGGCCCGAACAGCGCAGTTCAGGAAGATTCAGTTTCAGTAAGTGTTTAGAGATGCGGTGACGGCACTTCACGATACGCGTGTCTGTATCGACCGTCCTGTTGGCTAACCGCTGTTGCGCTTAGCACTCAACAATGCGTCGAGCTTTTTATCTATTGAGTCAAGGCGCTTTTCAATGCGCTTCTGGTCCTCTTTGCGGATCTGCTTAAGATGTGCAAGCTCCTGCGAATTCGTGGTGATCCGCTTGTCCAGATCATTGAGATATAAAATGCCTGACACCAACAGTGCAATGGTGGTCAGGATATGAGCCAGATTCAGCTCCTTTTTCATTTGCCATTGGTCGGCTTGCATGGTTTGGCCACCTCCTCATTCATAGTTTCCCCCAATTTAAGATTGCCACTGTCCACTGAGCATTTGTTGCGCCAGCTCCTCTGCGCGCTCAGGAACTTGTTTGGCCCAGCGACTATCCAGCATTTCCAATGCTGCGCGCTCAAAATCGCCATGCTGCACTGCATCAAGCATGTTACTGAAACCCAGTAACCCTCGCACACCAAGGTTGAAGGCCATATTTGTCAGCACCGCCTGACGGGCTTCATTGCAGTGAGAGATATCAACACGACGCCGTACACCAGCCTGAGCATTGGCTACATCCTGTGCCAACAACTGCTCAGCTTCTTCTTCAGCTATGCCATTTTGTTCCAAATTTCTGCCATATCCTATGGTGAGTTTGCCAGCCGTGCAGTAATAAGGAAAACGCCGGAATCCCTCATGTTTTTTTATCTGCTCAACCGTATTCATAATTGTCATTGTGCTTCTCCTTATGGCTGACACAGGTTCTGAAGCAGACTGCGCTCAGCTTTAACCAGCCAAAACTCTAACGAGCGTTTTGAGTCGAAACCCAGTGTTTTTGCGACTTGTGCTATGTCTCCCTCAACCAGATATTTGCCGCGCAGTGCACGGATACATTCAGGCCTTAACTGTGCAATCTGTTGTGTCAGTGCCTCTATTTCTTCAGGCACACTCATCATATCACTGCTCACATAGCGGGCACTGGAGTCACCTATTCGCTCGGTCACCGCCTGGCGGCTGAACCCTTTGCCCAACTCTTTTGCACGCCAAAAACGACCCCAGCGTTTTAAAGCGGTGCGTAGCTGCTTAATGGTTGGTTGTGTCATCATCATTGATCTTTCCTATTACTTCTAAAATATCGAGTGAATAAACATCCTCGACCAGACCGACAACGTCGTTCCATCTAGGGCTGTATTCTTTATTTTCCCAGCGTCTCAGCGTGCGCTCTTCAACGCCATAATGTGCTGCTGACTCAGCCTGCGTATAACCTCTTAAGAGACGGGCAAACCTCAGGATATCAGCCCCCATAGGGGTTCGTTTTTGCTGCGTTAACCGCGGCTTTGCATACATATATTGCTTCATCGTTTTCCTTATACTGTGAAGTCATTCGTCAAACAAAACAGCGTCCCTAAAATGGCTAACATTATGCAGCACTCGTATGTGCCGGGCCGCCATGGTAAGCGGTTACAGACAACGGTGGTCACTGTTTATTTCTCTGGTCATTGAATTAAACTGGTGCGTACGTGACCCAGGTTTACTGGCCACTGGCCCCATGTAACATCCGCTGTTCTGAATGTGCTGGCGCAGGGAATGAAGGAAAAGTGCGCTGATGCTAAAACTGCATCACATGTTTACAACTCCATGTCGTAGCTTTATCAAGCTTAGGGCTATAATACCTTTTTCATTGGCCTGAAACAGGTCAAAAATGCCCTAACAATTATAAAGTTAAAATTCTTACCTAAGTCTTACAGAAGCTAACTTGCGATTCATGACAAAAGTAAACCCGATTAACAATTGTAAAATATGAAAGGTTCTCCTACACAAAATTGCCCGTGTGTCAGACAAACATTGCCCCCGTGCACGGCATTCACTAAAATAACCACATCTAAATAAAGAGAAGCAAAATTCATGGCTCAATATATCTATACAATGTCGCGGGTGAGCAAAGTCGTACCACCCAAACGCACAATCTTAAAAGATATTTCTCTGTGCTTTTTTCCGGGTGCCAAAATTGGTGTGCTTGGTCTAAATGGTGCAGGTAAATCAACCCTGCTACGTATCATGGCCGGGGTAGATACCGAGTTTGAAGGGGAAGCACGTCCGCAGCCAGGCACAAAAATTGGTTACCTGCCTCAGGAGCCAGTGCTGGATGAAAGCAAAACGGTGCGCGAAACCATTGAAGAAGCAGTGGGCGAAGTAAAACGTGCACTGAGCCGCCTGGATGAAGTATACGCTGAGTATGCAATGGAAGACGCCGACTTCGACGCCCTTGCTAAAGAGCAAGGCGAACTCGAAGCCATCATTCAGGCACACGATGGTCATAACCTGGATAACGCACTGGAGCGTGCCGCTGATGCACTGCGCCTACCAGAATGGGATGCTAAAATTGAGCACCTGTCAGGGGGTGAACGTCGCCGGGTTGCAATCTGTCGCTTGTTACTTGAAAAACCAGACATGTTGTTACTGGACGAGCCAACCAACCACCTGGATGCTGAGTCAGTGGCCTGGTTAGAACGTTTCTTACATGATTACGAAGGCACTGTCGTTGCCATTACCCACGACCGTTACTTCCTTGATAATGTGGCGGGCTGGATCCTGGAACTAGACCGTGGCCACGGTATTCCGTGGGAAGGTAACTACTCTTCATGGCTGGAGCAAAAAGATGCCCGTCTGAAACAGGAAGAGAAATCTGAAAAAGCACGTCAGAAGTCTATCGAGAAAGAACTTGAGTGGGTACGTTCGAACCCGAAAGGTCGTCAGGCAAAATCAAAAGCACGTATGGCACAGTTCAGCGAACTTCAGCAGTCCGATTACCAAAAACGTAACGAGACCAATGAACTGTTCATCCCACCTGGGCCTCGCCTGGGCGACCAGGTAATTGAAGTCAATAACCTGACCAAAAGCTTTGGTGATCGCGTCCTGATTGACAACTTAAGCTTCTCAGTACCTAAAGGCGCTATCGTCGGTATTATCGGCGCCAACGGCGCAGGTAAATCAACCCTGTTCAGAATGCTCAGTGGTCAACACCAACCGGACAGCGGCGACATTGTACTGGGTGAAACCGTAGAGCTGGCAACCGTTGAGCAGTTCCGCGATGACATGGACGGCAACAACACTGTATTCCAGGAAGTCTCTGATGGCCAGGACATCCTTAAAATTGGCAACTTTGAAGTGCCCAGCCGTGCTTATGTTGGCCGCTTTAACTTCAAAGGCAACGACCAGCAGAAATTTGTCAAAGAACTCTCAGGGGGTGAACGCAACCGTTTGCATCTGGCCAAGCTGCTTAAGGCCGGTGGTAACGTGATCCTGCTGGATGAGCCCACCAACGACCTGGACGTAGAAACCCTGCGAGCACTGGAAAACGCGATTCTGGAATTCCCGGGCTGCGTTATGTGTATCTCGCACGACCGTTGGTTCCTCGACCGTATCGCAACCCATATTCTGGATTACCGTGACGAAGGTCAGGTGAACTTCTTCGATGGCAACTACACAGAATATGAAGAGTGGCTGAAAAAGACCTATGGTGCCGAGGCCGCAGAACCTAAGCGCATCAAGTATAAGAAAATTGGTTAATCGCCAATCATGCCAGATATGAGCCCTGATTTTCAGGGCTTTTTTATGCCTAGTCAAAACTGGAATGGGTACCAATCTGCTCAACTAAGTGTGTTATTTTAAGGCGAGAAAAGCGTGTCATTAACCTGATAAAAGTGTTGCGGTTTAGGTACCTAAATAAGAAATTTTTAACGCCGTTAGTGCCAAATTTGCTTTTGTAAATTGAACAAGTAGTCAGTGACATTGGTATTAGTGGAGACTGAGGCAAAAACTAGCTAAGCTATAGATAAACAAGCTAAGAGAATACTGATGAAAGAACGTAGACGATTTTCACGCGTACTGTTTTCTAATCCGGCGGTACTGATGACGGCCAGTGGCGATTACAAGTGCGAAGTCATCGACCTGTCGCTCAATGGCGCTTTGGTGACTTTACCTGTGGGGTATGTGCCCCTCAGAGATGAACCGGCCAGCCTGCGCTTTGCTCTGCCGCAAAGTGATATACAGATAGCAATGGAAGTACAGGTTCGTCATATTGAGGAGTGTCACCTCGGTGTACACTGTAATCAAATCGATCTCGATAGTGTGACGCATCTCAAGCGCCTGATTGAACTTAATCTGGGGGATGATGACGTACTTCACCGTGATCTAGAGCAACTGCTGCTGCACGACTGAGTAACACCTCAGCTGAATTTTATCTATGTCGCGTGTCGTATCCAGAAGTAATGCGCTCCCTACTGATAACACTTTACCACTCAGACACGCATTAAGGTGTGCCGATTACCTGCTATTTCCACAGCCCCTTATCAGGCTGAAGACAGAAAAGGGTGACTAACCGCCCTTTTCTGTGATGTTTCGTTTAAACCTTTGCCCGTCTTATACCAATTTGCTTAATTAAGTGTTCTATTTTGAGGCGAGAAAATATGGTCGATAACACCGCTCCCGCGTCCTGCTACTGCTGAGGCACCTACATCCATGTAGGCGAGGCAAAAATTTTGCTGTTTAGTTGTTCTAAATAAGAAATTTTTAACGCCGTTAGCGTCATATTTGCTCCTTCAAATAGACCAGGTATTAAGTGAAATTGGTATTAGTTTGGCCAGGTGTTACAACGACGCTCGGTTATACAGTCTGCATCCCAGGTCATACAGTAGTATGGTTGATCTGACCAGCAGGCATAGTAAGACCCAGCACCACCAGCGACCTGAGGTGTCTGACCTTCGACTGTTTTTTGTTCAAAAGTTAAGCGCTTCAACTTTTTTTTGTTGAGGTTAAGTTTCATAACAGTTTCCTTGTAGTTGGTTTAGGTAATAGCCATTCAGGTTAACACAAGTTCACTACGGAAATGTTTTACTTTTATTTCACCCTTAAACTATGCTAGTTTTATTTTTGTAACAAACCAAAGGAGATAACTATGTTACTAAAACTAAAAAAGAAACCAATGAAAGCTCTATCAAATGACAAAGCTGGCGTACCGGCAAATATGACGCCACAAGTTGCGGGCGGTGTAGAAAAAACCTACTACTGCTGGTCAGATCATCGTTGTCCGGGCACGCAAACTTCATGGCTGTGCTAATCACACAGTAATACACCAGGCCCGCTCAATTGCACGCTTTAGGCGGGCTTATCAGAACAAAACCGCTTTATACATTCATACCCGCATTAGCTGACATTTTTATACAGCAGCGCTACCCAATTGCCTTCACTCTGCTCCAACCATACTTAACTTCATGATTATTAATAACAAGTAGAACGTAAACTACAAATAGCGGATTCATGCGTGTTGCGCTTTGACAAGGAAGATCATGCTTTCAGACAAAAACGTCACCGTATTGTGATGGTTTTGTGATAATTGCGGGAGCGATTCTCAATAATTTACCTGCATGCTTGGTAGGGTCAAATCCAAACAACAAGAGTAAATTATGAAAACACGCATCATCCCCCTCATCACAGGTATTTTATTAGCATCCGGTACAGCCAGCGCTGCATCACTCGACGTGAAGATCACCAATCTGACACAGGGGATCTATTTTACCCCGTTATTGGTGAGCGCACACACCAGCGATGCCATGTTGTTCAACACTGGCGAAGCCGCCTCCGATGCACTCACAGCTATGGCGGAAGGTGGGTCACTGGCTGGTTTAAGCGAGATATTGACCGGTATCAATGCCAATACGATGGAAAACCCAGCTGAAGGACTACTTGCACCGGTCACGTCAACTATGACCAGCCTGGAAACCGATGAAGGCAACGATCGCTTGTCAATTGTGGCAATGATGCTGCCCACCAATGATGGATTTGTTGGCCTCAACAGCTGGCCTATTCCCACTACACCAGGCACTTATCATATCTATCTCAATGCCTATGATGCAGGTACTGAAGCGAATAATGAACTCGTTGTCGCAGACTCTGGGGCACCGGGTACGCCGGGTATACCCGCTTCTCCAGGTGTTGCACCCGGCACCATGGGTGAAGGCGTAACGGAAGTTGAAGAGAATAAACTTATACATATTCACCGCGGTAACCTGGGCGATGATGAACAAGTTGGTGGAAAAAGCGACCTGCACAATACGGTCCACCGCTGGTTGAACCCCGTTGCCAAAGTAACCGTAACCGTTAAGTAAGGGGCCTGCCATGAAATTATTCAGACTCACCCTGCCTGCGGCCTGCTTAGTACTGGCCGCCTGTGGCAGCGATAACGACGATAACATGCCCGTCACCATGCCCGATGATGATATGAACATGGTCGATGACCCGGCTCCTGCCGATCCAGATCCTGCAGACCCGGCTCCAACTGACCCAACAGATCCGACTGACCCAACAGATCCAACAGACCCCACGCCAACCACAGTGGAGTTAATGATCACAGCAACTAACCTGACTTACGCTCAGCCGCTGTCTCCCATTGCTGTCGCGCTGCATCAGGAAGGACAATTCTGGCAACTGGGCGAGCCGGCAATCGATGCACTGGAAGTGCTAGCAGAGGGCGGAGATAGCAGCGGCCTGCTTGCACTCGAAGTAGTGCAAAGTCAGGCTTCTGCAACAGCGCCCCTACCACCGGGACAAAAAACCGAGCTGACTCTGACCCATGATTCCCTGGATGGACAAAAGTTGTCTTTGATTTCCATGATGGTGAATACAAATGATGGCTTTACCGGTCTTAATGCTTTGGATGTGTCTGCAATGACAGTCGGTCAAGTGATGACCTATACGACACATGCCTATGACGCGGGCACAGAGGCCAATACGGAAGCCCAGGGCACCATACCTGGTCCGGCCGATGGTGGCACAGGGTTTAGTGCCGAGAGAGAAGCGTTAAACAAGGTAGCCATGCACCCTGGCGTGGTTGGAGTGGATGACGGGCTGACGACGTCGGTATTAACAAGCAGCCATAAATTCGACAACCCGCTAATGACGGTTACCATTACCAGAACCAAGTAGTCTCCCAGCCGCTCCGTGACCGTTGCGGTCACGGAGCACTGACAGCCGGTCGTAAACACCGGTGTGGAGACGTGCTATGCAGCAAAAAGTGCTTATCGTTGAAGACGATGCTGATATTGCCGACCTGTTACGCGTTCATCTGAACGAGTTGGATCTCGGCGTTGATCACCTTGCCAGTGGAGATCTGGTTATGCCACAACTGACCAATCAACATTATGCCATCGTGATACTCGATATCATGCTGCCTGAAGTGGACGGTCTGACGCTGTGCCGGGAAATCAAAACTCGCTACCCAAAAATTAGCGTGATAATGATGACCTCCAAAAGCAGTGAAATGGACCGGATCATTGGCCTTGAAATGGGCGCAGATGACTACATTTGCAAGCCATTTAGCTACCGGGAGTTTCAGGCCCGAGTTAAGGCCCAGCTCAGGCACATCAAGCTGCTACAGGAACCGCAACAGCAACCTACATCAAGCACAACTAACCCGGTAGTCATTGGCCAACTGCATATTGATCCCCATTATCACGAGCTGACACTTAAGCAAACCCCCGTCGACCTCACCGCGACTGAATTTGATTTAGTGCTGTTTTTTGCCCGGCACCCCAATCAGGTGTTTTCCCGGGCCCAGTTACTGGAATCAGTCTGGGGCTATGACCATCTGGGATATGAGCACACCGTCAATTCTCATATCAATCGTATTCGCAATAAATTTGAGCAAATAACTGAACACGCCATCATAGAAACGGTGTGGGGTGTAGGCTATAAACTCAATGCCAAACCGCTACAGCAGGAAATGCAATGACCCTTTCACTTTATCATCGTCTGGCGCTGACGATTTCGGCCGTCTTCATGCTGATCGTGTCTGTCTTTGTATGGTGGACACAGAACCTGTCATCCGTTTCTCGTGCTCAGGCGGAGCAACAGCTGCACATTGGACTGGCAGAGCATCTTGCGCAGGATAACCCCTTGCTACAACAGGGTGTCTACGACTATAAAGCACTAGAAAACCTGTTTCATACCTTAATGGTATTGGGTCCGGCGTTTGAATTTTATTTTGTCGACCCCAGCGGAAAGTTACTGACCTACTCGGCAAAACCCGGCGAAGTAAAACGTGAGTCAATTGACCTGAGCCCGCTAGTGCAGCTGATTAAATCACCTGCTAAGCTCCCGGTTTATGGGGATGACCCCCGCTCTCTTGATGGCAACAAGATCTTCTCGGTGGCACCTGTGTATAATGAGCAAAAATTGCAGGGGTATCTGTATGTAATTATAGGCTCGTCAATTTATGACTCGATTGTGGCGCAACTCAATAGTTCAGATCAGCTGGTGAAACAGGCTGTGTGGTTAGGGGTTTTTCTGCTGCTCTTGTTTCTCACTCTGCTGTTATTGTTCCGTTTTATGACCAAACCGCTAAAACGGCTTAATCACTATATTCATACCGTTGAACACCATAAATTTGATATTAAACAGGTCCCCCTGCTCAGCTGGGAGCAACAAGATAACGAGATCCACCAACTCGGCAATGGCATTAACACTATGCTGCAAACCATCAATCAGCAAATGTCACAACTCACGGCGGTAGATGAACAACGCCGCCAGCTACTTGCCCACTTGTCACACGACCTGCGCACACCACTGGCCTCTTTGCAGGGTTATCTGGAGCTGGTGGAGCGAGGAGCCGCCACATCAGGTGAAATGCAACGCTATATGAGTATTGCATTGAAGAACTGTACGCAACTTAAAAATCTGATTGATCAAATCTTTGAACTGGCGCACCTTGAATCCGGCCACACCCAGGTACACTTTGAGGTCTTCAATATGGGTGAACTGATATACGATGTGCTGGCCAAATTTGCCCTTAAGGCACAACAAGCCGACATCACACTGCGCGTCACCCCCACTGAATGTGACTTTGTGGTCTACTCAGACATCGCTAAACTGGAAAGGATAATGAGTAACCTGATTGAAAACGCGCTGCGCCATACACCGGCTGGCGGTACCATCTCCATTGCAGTGACCACCAAAGAGGGTGGCTATGATATCGCTATTCAGGATACCGGCGTGGGGATCAGCCCCAAAGAGCTGCCTTATATCTTTGAGGCACGCTACCAGGCCAGCAACAGTAAAGGCTGTAAAAAGACCCATGCAGGCCTGGGGCTGGCCATCACAGCCAGATTATTACGGCTTTTGAAATCGGAGATTAAGGTCAACAGCCAACTGGGTGAAGGCAGTGAGTTTGTGTTTCAGGTGCGTGGCACTGAGTGATTGCGCCGCAATCTTGTCAATATATACGGTGCCCGATACGTATTAAACTAAAGCAAAACCTAAGCTGTAGTCATTACATATCAAGTGGTGGATGACAACAGATAGCCTGGCAAAATGGCTCGCAACCATCGCTGTTGCAAGCCAGCGCAGAATCTGAGTTAGTTAACGAGTTTGTAAGCAACCCAGGTAGTATTTAAACGTTTATCCACACCTTTCATGACATTAGGCAAGATCTCAGTAACACTGTAGTGCCACTGACATTCGGTTTTGTCTAAGCCATTATAAAACGGCGTACAGAAATCCAATGTTCCGGTCTGACTCATCGTGACATTTATAACATTGAAGAGTTTGTTATCATGGGTTTGAAGCACACCCCCCTCAGAGGTAAAGTCGATATATTTGACATCGCTACGCCCATTGTACTCCAACCGCCAGCGTGTGCCGGGTAAGGACTCGAGGGACGCTAGAGCATCGTTATTTTGCAATTTGAATTTAACGGCACCGGTATTGGTCACCCAGACCAGGTCCTTTCTACTATCCGCATTGATATCAACAACATGCAGTGTCTTTACGTCTTCATTGACGAGCAGATCCTGAGTCGTGCCAAAGCTTTCTGTTGTCGTTGCGTTTACCGCGCCCGACGCCAATAAACTACATAAAGCCAACATTGAAGTTTTCATAATTCTCCTTATTTAATATCGTCCATTTCGATATTGATAGTGATAGTGATAAAACTGCCCGCTCCCTCAGTTAATTTATAAAAACAAACCACACAGGGAGGAAGCCAGGAAATTATACCTATATCGGGGAAATTAACCATCAAAAAGAATTAATAAATTAATAAAATGCAATAAAAAACGCCTAACCTGAATGGCCACATGCTCAGCGAGCGACGGAAGGCTGCCACTGCAGGTATAAGTACCCCGTTTTACTCGTCGCGACATCATAGAGACCAGTGCGCCAGGCTCAGTTAAGCCATGGCTGCAATGTGTTAATAGATCTTCTGGAAAGCCATAAAACCTTTAACTTGCATCCTGGTTGAGCAGCTAATCCTCTGTTCAGGATTGACTGAGCTGTCAGCGATGAACTTGCCCTGTTAAACCACAGTGTGCTTTTTCAAGTGACATCAGCACAATGATGATTTAAGAAAATTTATTTGGCACTTCTCGACACTCTGTTGACATTCACTTCCCTAAAGTGGGGGCAATTTCAATAAGGAGTTAATTACAATGAGATATTCAAAAACACTGATTGCTTTGTCGATATCTTTAGTGCTTAGTGCATGTGGTAGCAGCAACAAAACCGAACCAAGTATAGATGTTCCCATAGTACCAGGTAAAAAAGTGCTCACCCTGGTAACACCAGAAAGTGACGCAACGCTGGTGGAAGATCTCCCCATCTCTTTGTATGTAGATTACCCCGAAGGTGAACAGACAATTGATGCCGTGACCAGCATTGATTTGAACGGCTCTGAGCTGCATATTCTTCAGGCCGGTAAAGAATATGGATATATAAAAATCGCGCCTGAAGGCCAGAGTTATCACGCCAGTCCACTCAACAACAATGATGCCAACGCGGCCACCGATCTGGAACGCCTGGATAATCTGATCTGGTTTATCAGCGCAGACAATACACTGCATCAGTTTAACCTTGACGACAACAGCAGCCAGAGCTGGGCACTGGCAGACGACAAAATCCTGACTGAACTCGCGCTGGACGAAGAAAACCCAAACCATGTGTGGTTATATGATCAGGCCAATCACGAACTGGTTTATTTCAATGCCACTGATGAAACCAGCACCGAATTTAAATTGGTCGGAGAACACGCCATTACAGGAGTGGCCCTTGCAGAAGAACAGCTACTTATACTCGCAAACAGCAACGAAGATTACATGGTAATGGTCTACGATGCACAAGGCACAGAGGTTGAACACACCCAGTCCTGGTACCTGTCAGGCTTTGCAGGTCAACAGTTCAACGACCTTGAGCTTGAGCCTGAAGAAGGCCGCATCGTGTTGAGCACCCCCGACACCGAGAACAACATCACCCTGGTTGCCGATAAAAACGCAATGCTCGGAGATGGGCCACTCGAAGACGATACCGAGCTGGAGCCAGTAAAACAATTTGACCTGGATGACACCATAGCACAGCCCTCTGGCTTATGGTCGCAACAGGACGGGTCCTGGCTATTACTCACCGACCAGGCGGAGGTCTTCTTTTTGGATAGCGACTTCAAACTGGTGGAACGTCATAAAATTGAGTTCAACAGCCTTAACTGTAGTCAGGGTTGCACAGAAGCCGTTGTTGGCGTAGCAGATGGATTTTACGTGCTGGCAGATACCGGTCTGGTTGGACACTTTAACAAAACGGATGACGGCTATCAGCTTAGCAAAGAGTTCCGCCTGAACATAACCGATGAAAATGATCACCCCTATAGCTACTCCGGCTTGGGATACGATGGCACAACTGGTGACTTCTTTACCGTACCCGACCAACTTGGAGAAGATGAGCAGGATGTGCTGCTCATACTCAATTCTGACTTTACTCTGAAAGAAAAGCACTCTATTGGCTATACGGGTGAAGCCGACGGCAGCATCAATGAATATGATGCACAAGGAGTAAGCTACAGCGATGGGTTTGTTTATGTTGTGTCAGAAAAATTCACCAAAGTACTTAAACTCAATCTCTCTGGCGAAATTGTCGAAGTCATTGAGCTAGACAGTGAAGACGTATTTGAGCCCAGTGATATCGTTGTCCGCGACGACCAGTTCTATATCACAGGCGACCATGAAAATGATCAGCCTGTGCCACCCATTACGCAATTCAACATTGAAAAAGAGTAAGTTCAGGACAGGTTGACCGTGTTTAAGAAACTCTGAGAGTGCGATCGGAATAGTGTGACTTAAGGACAAGCGCAGCATTTCCGGTTTTTCTCCTGGCGTGGCAAGTACGGAGTGTAAGTTGGTACATCCTTAACAATATGTACCGTGTTTTTCCATCATTCTTCCAGTACCAGTTCATTGCAGTAGAGCGAGAGCAAGCGGAACGCTGTGGCTTAAGGACAAGCGCAGCAATTCCGCTTTTTTGTTTACCGTAGGACCATAACGCACTGACTTGCTTTAGTGTCATCTCAACACACTCAATTCTTACGTATGCTAATCCCTGTACAACGCCCTCAGTACCTCATCAACCGAGTGCGCTACCACAGGAATATGATCTTGTTTATATTCAAGATAAATCAGGTCCAGCTGTGCAAAGTTAGCCCCTTCCAGTAACGCATCAAACTCCCGTACATAAAGTACATTGCCGATACTGCCATTGGCACCAACCAGAATAGTTCGGCTTTTTAAGGCCTGGCTCTGCGCCCTGCGATCATCAATGAGCTGCAAGGTAGTTTCCGGATGTGCCCAGAAACTCCCATCAAACGACACATGACGGTGGAAAAAAGGCTGATGCGGATCATCCATCAATAAGACAAGACCGACAAACAAACCTGTATTGGAGTGCCCCATGATTGTCCGGTCGGATTGATTGACCGGATACCGGGCTTCAATACTCGGTGCCAGCTCTTTATTAATGAAATCAAAGTAATCTCTGGCCAATGGCCACTGTGAATAATCTTCCCGATGTTTGTAATTATCATCGGCGTAATTTTCCACTCCGACTAAAATCACTTCCATCTTGTTATCGTCCAGGCTATCTGCAATGGTGTCAAAACGCCATTCAGCGTCCAGCGCATAGATCACCGGGTACGTTTTATTGGCAACCCGATTTTGTGGCAGATAAATCTTCAAGGGATACGACACACCCGTGTAGCCAGAAGCAATTGCATCCAACTGAAACCGCTCACCAGGCATAAAAGGCTGAGTAGCCTGATTAGACGTATTCTGCTGCATCGCCCCTGTGTCCGAGCCGCCACTGCCCCCACAGGCACTCAGGCTCATTACCAGCGTGCAGATTACAATACGGGTAAGCACTTTAAATTGTGTGTACATCAAACAAAAAGGCCCTGTTATTATTTTTCCAGTCATCATTGATACTATCTCAACCAAGCGCTCATTGCTTCTGCAAAGTGACGTTCAGACACTAAATGCGAAGTGTTGACAAGCCTATGCTAAGTGAGGCTTTTCTGTGTTAAGTATAAAATGTTCCGAAATAACGGTCGATTGTGGTCACCACTTTATGCTCAGAAAAAATCAGTAAACGCTTGAGTTCAGACGCTTACTGATTGATATTAGGTGTTAAAACAGCTCTACAGTGACCTGCATACTACCCAAGATATTCGACTCATAACCAACAACGCCACATACCAGAGTGCCGATATAATCCGGATCTTTCTTGTCTTCTGACTCCCCGCTTCCCTTGGTATTGGCGGAAACGTCTTCATTTTGGGCGACAATCGTGATTTCTGGTGTTTTTGCGCCGGTTGCGGACTGGTCAATTAGCTTCAGTGATTGAATATTGAAAAAGTGATTGCTTGTCATAAACCCATGTAATGCATACTTAGCAATCACCGTATTTTGACCAAAAAAGTCTGCCCCTTCAGAAGCAGAGACTGTCACATGTGCCCGAATAATAGCTGGGTTATTTTTCAATAAGATGTGGGATAACCGCAATGTTGTCAGTGTTGTACTCACATCCCCCACAAAACCTTTTGTAAAAGAGTTGCGTCCATTTTGGATGGTGAAATCAGGCAAGAACTGCTCGGCGTTAAAGTAAGGCACATGCTGAATATTGATCACCCCCATGTTATCGGAGCGTGCGAGCTGTTTGATTGGAATTCGACCCTCCCCTTTGTTTGAAATGGCCACATGAAGTCGATCAATCGACATTCCCTCGGAGGGAGTGCTACCACTGCTATCATCGATTACAATCAGTGCTTCGCTAGCGCCTAAATTCGACCCCACCTGCTCTATATTGATATCCAGATCAATATTTTCAAACGTCCCACTCGCATCTGCCGCTCTATAAATCCGGACAGGCCCGTTAAGTTGATTAATATTTGCTTTGATAACAACGTTATTCAGCTTTGCCGCTACACCTGCATTATGACCTCCAGACAACATAATGTTACCACTAGATGGCAGGCCCATTTGCGCATGGGCCACAATATTAATGGTGTCTACGCCATACAAAAACGCCAGCCTTCTCACTTTATTGACAGAGTAAGCACCTGAAAATCTATCTCCGCTATAACCCAGATTTACGCCATAATACACATTACCTCCGGTACAACTGCCAATGAAAGAAATGTCACTGGCTCTGGCACCTTCCGGGTTTGACGAATAACAGGTAAGTAATGACTGACCCGAAATGACATGGAATGGACCAATATTATAATTCTCGGTATGCTTATTTACATTTCTGATAAAAAGCGGAATAACTCCCCTGGATGAGCCATCAGCTTCATAGGATATATCCTCAAATACATAGTTCATGAAGCTACCTGAGCAATCTAAAAACTCAAATAAAGCCGTCGAATTCGATTCGGAGTTATATTGCATCCGACACTTTAAACCCGCTCCCTGCCAGTCAATATGTACGTTCTTTTTGATAAAAATATGGCTTACATTTAAGCCAAGTTCACCAAACCAGTAACAAGCATTTGGCTTACCATATATCCTTGCGCCCTCTGGCAGGGCCTCTAAAGCCGCAATAATAGCTAATGTATCATCTGTTGGATTAGCATTGACTTCACCATTTTCCAGATAGAAATCCCCAACGGCACCAAAGTCTTCAAAGTACCACACCCCTGAGTTACTTTCCGTTGCAGGAAGCGATTCTGCCCCCAACGCAGAACTTGCCAACAACCCAGTCCCAACACATGCCAAAAAGCTCCCCGTCAAAAAGCCGCGTCTGCTTTTTTGGTTATTACATTGATTGATTTCGTTATCCAGTTCATTCATTTTTATTGTTCCAGTCCGTTAAAGTAGGCTTTTGTTAAAAGTAAGTGGATCATTTCCAAGCCACTCAGAAAGTTAACCCTGAGGGGAAGCTGGCAAACTCTGCAAATTGCGCCCCCTGAAAATGGGTCAATTATTTTTTATAAACAACATCTTTGCAAAACCAATAGTAAGCCCTTGGTATAAGTATCATTTTAGTCAGTGCCAAAAAAGAGGAAAGTTATTCCAGATACTCGCCAGATTGGGAACAGATTGTCACAAAATAGGGGTCTCTCGACTTTTTATATACTGGCAAACGTCGCAAACCTTGAAAAAGTCACAGTTTCCCGACATGATAACTGGCCTGGATAATTACCTAAAAAAGAGCCATGACAACCTCTACTTCCTTTATGTCGAAACTGACGTCGCTCGTCGAAGCGCAGTGGTTTCAGAACTTCCTGGTCGCCGTCATTCTATTTAATGCGATCACTCTGGGGCTGGAAACCACACAGTTCGGTAAAGACAATGCAGCCATTTTGCATAAAATTGATTTTGTGATCCTGCTGATATTTACCATTGAACTGATACTCAAGCTGGTGGTTTATCGCCTTAAATTCTTCAAGTCGGGCTGGAATTGGTTTGACCTAATTATTGTGGCTGTTTCCTGGGTTCCTTCCAGTGGGCCGCTCTCCGTACTACGTGCGTTTCGGATCCTGCGGGTGTTGCGACTGTTCTCCATTGTGCCGCAGATGCGCCGGGTTATTGGGGCACTGGGCCACTCTCTGCCGGGTATGGCTTCGGTCATTGGCGTACTGGGTATTGTGTTCTACGTCTCCGCGGTTCTGACAACTAAACTATTTGGTCAGCATCCGGATCCCAATATGCAAGAGTGGTTTGGTAGTATCGGTGCTTCTGCCTATACCCTGTTCCAGGTGATGACATTAGAAAGCTGGTCTATGGGTATTGTGCGCCCAACCATGGAGCTGTTCCCGCAATCCTGGCTGTTCTTCGTACCTTTTATCATTATTACCAGCTTCGCAGTACTGAACCTCTTTATTGGTATCATAGTCGATGCCATGCAGGTGATGCATGAAGAAGAAGGCAAACCCGATCAGGTCATGGCCACACGTGAAGATATCGCGCGCGTTGAAGCCAAACTAGATGCGCTGCTAAAACAACAAAAAGACTAGCCTTGCCAGAAGCTTGCCGCTTACCCCTAAGCGGCAAGTCCTTGCCCCCACAGCCCTTTACACAGCGGCTGTGCTGTTACTCTCCCCAACTCATAACCCGCAACATGTACCCTCTCGGTATGTTTTTGAGTCTGGTACGTAGCTTGCTTATATAAGCTCAGTAGATAGGCCCACGAATACAGGAATATTCGTTGCCGATTAATCCATTGACCAAAGGAGCTGAACATGCAAGTGACATCGACCCCTTATCACACGCACAACACCTATCAGAAAACCTCAAAAAACACGCAAGAAACGGGCTTTACAGAAGCGTCTGAGTCACAAACAAATCAAATAGACGTGCCCCAAACTGGCTTTGACTTAACGGGTAAGGTTAACCTGATATACCTCTTAAAACCCGAAGACATTAGCGAGTTTAAGGGTGAGATGCCTGACCTCAACAATTTTTTCAGCGGCTTTAAGAATCAGGACGATCTGGCGCAGCAATATCACCAAAAAGGTCAGCAACAAGACATTGAGCGCATCGTATTTATTGATGGCAAAGCCGTTGTGTCCGAAGGCTATGACGGCACAGTGTACGGCCATGGTCCGGTGGCTGAGATATTCAAAGAAATGCGCAACGACCCACAAAAACGACAGCAACGCATTGCAGAACAATTTCCTGATGCCCACATTGAGGTCTACCCCAAAGGTGAAGGCCCAACCAATGCCGAAGTGTTTGAATTACGCTACGGCGAGTCCTATCAGGACTATGTAGACGAACAGGTACAAAATTACAGCGATCAGTATCTGACCAACCAGATTGCTGCCGAAGAAAACTACCGCAGAAAACTGATGTTTGAACAAACGCCGCAAACCAGTGTGTTCAGCGTTGATGGTCAGGTTGTAGCAAGCAGAGATGACAAAGGCTTTGTCGACGTTGGCCTGCCCCTGCTAGACGCAGCAGATGCGCGAGGCATAGAAAGAGAAGCGCTTAAAGAGCTGTTCAGGTATTCTCCTGAGCGTTCACCTGAAGACTATAAAGCGCTATTAAGTCAGGTGTTTGGTGACGGTGTTGAGTTGACAAGTTACAGCACCGCAGACGCGCCAAAACGAGAGGAAGTAAGAGAAATGGCACAAGCAAATGCCTCAGCATATCAGGCTGTGTGAAACAGGCAGCAAAGCTGCCACACAAGTCAATCAACAGTAGAACCAAACAAGTAACTTACCTGGGCTTTGACAGCAGAAATTGAGCAACAGCTTCATAAGCAGGTAATGATGTAGGATCTATTGCCGCGTTAGCGGCAACCGGGTGAGAAGACAGTCGAACCAATACCATATCTGCTGTCGGGTCAATATAGATTGTCTGGCCGTGCACCCCTCTTGCAGCAAACGCGCCATGCTTATTATGGAAGTGCCACCACATACTTTTGTAGCTGCCAGCGGGAAGTGTACCGAACCCTGCTTTAGCAAATGCTTGTTGACTGCCCCCAGCTCTGATACTGGCTACCGCAGCGCTGGGGATAACCTGAACACCGTCGACCTTGCCGTCTTTAAGCATCACCAGACCAAGTCGGCCCAGGTCACGCAGTGTTGCGCTGAGTCCACCGCCGGCAAAAGGAGTACCCAAACCATCTACCGTGATATCAGCACTGTATTCCATACCCAGTTTCGACCAGATCAACTCACTCGCCAGTACATTGAACTTTTTGCCCGATGCTCGTGATATTAACCAGCCTAAGACATCACTGTTCACCGTTTTATAGCCAAATTGCAGACCGTGACGCCCGGCTTTTTTAACCGTCTGTAAGTATTCAAAATAACCGACTGGGCCGGTGTAACTGTCCGGCTTTGGCAACGGGTTCGCCGCATAGCTGTATTTCCAGATATCCGCATTGGGGTCAGCATACTGCTCGCTGTATTGCAAAGATGTGGTCATATCCATGACTTGTCTGACTGTCGCATCTGCAAATGCTGACTGTTTCAGTTCAGGGATCAAACTACCCACAAGTGCCGTTTCATCCAGCTTACCCTGCGCAATCAGAATTTCGGCCAGCAGACCAGTCAGTGACTTTGTCATAGACATTGCGGCATGGTTGGCGCTTTCACTTAAACACCCCCGATATTTTTCATACACCACCCGCCCCTTATGAATGATCAAAACACCATCGGTATAGTTCTCTGCAAGGCTTTGCTGCCAACTCATAGGTGTCTCTGAATTGGTCGGGTTAAAAACAATCTCGTCAATGCCTTCTCGCAAATCATAGGGTAAAGGGCGTGCATAATAGGGGTTGCGATTTACACTGGCCGTTGGCAGCAGTTCGCGCATATTGCACACAGACCAGCGTAAATTTGGAAAGCTGAAAAAAACGGCATCTGGCAAGGTGACCCTTTTATCTGGTGGCGGCGGGAACCCCTGCATTAATCCAAGCCGCTTAGGGTCAGATTGAGCATCCGTCATAACTGACTGCTGTGCGCTACTTGCTCTTACCGTTAGCGAGCTGGCCATACAAACTACGAGAAAAGAAAAGAACAGAAGACTATTACTTAGGGGACAAAATTCACGGGCCAAAAGCGCCCTGGTACGTTTTGTTTCGCTTAAACTCGTCATTTACAGAGCTCCTTGACTATATGATGTACAGTTGAACCAGTATAGCCTTTGCTACGTAGGGGAAGTGTATATAGTTCATTTTTCACTCAAAAGGATTGCATGATGCGGCGTTTACCTGCGATTACACTTTCATTTTGTATATCAATGCACAACCCAGTACTTGCCACACCTCTGGATGGGCAAACCACTGTAAAAACGACATTTGAGGCAGGGCTAAACCTGGTTGCTGAAGATAACCTGTTCTGGAAATTACCGAGCACATTTGCCCCCGACATAGCCTACTCTACAAACACAACGTACTTAGAGGAATATATCAAGCCAGGGGTAAACCTCCAATTTAAGCGCCCTCTGTATACTATCTATGGACGAGGGTCCGTCGTGCTATCCCATTCCACCGGTACCGATCCCTATAATGAAGGCAATACGGGCAGAGCCACGCTTGAAGAAGGCTATGTTGGCATTAAAACCAATCAGAACAATGCCTGGAACTATGACCTATCTGTTGGGGCCCGTACACTCAAGTTTGGCTCAGGTATGTTGATTTCAAACGGCGGTACAAGCGGATTTGAAAGAGGCGCACTAAAACTGGGGCCAAGAAAAGCCTGGGAACGTTCGATTATTGCACGCCTGTCCAGAGCGGAGTTTAACGTCACAGGATATTACATCGACCCCAATGAGCTGGATTCCAATAACACAGACACGCGCCTCTACGGCTTTGATATAAATGCACCGCTCTTTTCAAACAAAGGAAGGTGGGGAATGACCTTTGGTCACGTTATTCGTTCCCGCTCACCTTACCCAAAAGCCGCGCTCGGGGGCACAGATGCACCGACCATTATTGAAAATGGCCGTGACGGACTCAACTTTGTAAATCACTACGGACATGCCACTTTATACGCACATAAGGGAGCGGTTTACTTTTCACAGTGGGATGGGGCATATCAATGGAATAACAACATTGACCTCAGAGCGTGGGGAGGCAGAATTAGACTAGGCAGTACTTACCATCAATTTGCCTGGCAACCTACTTTACTCTATTCATGGCAAACTTTTTCAGGTGACAACCCAAACACCAAGAGACTCGAACGGTTTGATCCACTGTACTTTGAAGGCTCGCCTTCAGCTTGGTCTACCGGGTCAAAGTCATCCATGGTTTTTATCAACACCAACGTATACTCTCATCAGCTGAGCTTGTCTCTGTTACCCCATCAGCAGCATCAGGTTAAATTCAGACTCGCCAGGATAAACGTCAATGAGCTGAAAAGCCCGATTCAGTTTGGCCAGGCGTCCAGGCTGGATTTTTCAGATGGGATTTCCACCGTGATATCTGGCGTGACCCAGCGTCACCTGGCCGATGATATGTTTATTGAGTACACCTATATAGCCTCGCATTCGACTTATGTTACGCTCGGTATCTCAAAGTCCATCGCAGGTGATGCCATAACGTCCACCACAGATAGCTATCTGCCTCACTGGATTGGTGGCTTTGCAAATATTGTGATGTTCTGGTGACTAAAGGACTATGTGACTAATCAGCAAGGTACACAAATTATGTAGACCTCTGTTTGATAAAGCGATGTCACCCGCTCTATGCTTCTGCTCCTATGACTCCTTAACTATGCAGTAGCTGCATTGCAATATCAGCCGGGCTTACTTCTCACTTTCTTTACCAATAGAGTGTTAGGTATAATTCGGGGTTATCGCCATACAGGCTTTAAATTTGGAAACCTCATGAAAAAGCTCTCTAAAGTTCAGCAAAAACAACAGGCACTGGTGCTCACGGTGGCCGACGCAATCGAAGAACAAGCGCGTGCAGAAATCCCAGGCATGGTGCAATGCTGGTTTGATGTGGAATACCATCTCTTTCCTGGCTCCCTGCTTCTGTGTTTTCAATTTGAAGATCAAGCCACTCTGGATGCAGCCAAGCCTGACTTACTCAAATGGCAAAAACGCCTGAGCGCCGCGATGCTGAAAAAAGGGGTGATACTGAAAGACATGCGTAAACATCTCACTTTTACACTGGAAGGCCCTGAAGATTAGATATGAAAGGCGCAGTTCACTTTTTATAGCTGACCACCCGGGGTGCTCTTTTGAAAGGTGAACGAGACATTCAGCAGCTCAGCAATGGCTTAAGTATAACCGCCAAGCGTCACGGGATGCGTCAAAAAGGCAAGCCAGGCTTGCCTTTAAATATCACTTAACAAATTGTTGAATTACAACAACCAGTTTGATTGGTTGGGTTGTAAGTTCTGCAAAACGGCGTTTCTGTCAGGCAGTCAAACGTACAGCGATAAGTTTTAAAACCACCACCAGCAACAGCTGGTGTTGCCTGAGTTGGCAATTTTTGGCTGTCTGCACTTAGCATTTTAATGTTTTTCTTACTTAAACTTAGCTTCATCTTCATTTTTTAATTTCCTTTTGTTAAATAAAAACCCAGAATACAAACAAATTATTGCAGTTTCAATACACAATGCAATACATTAAAAAATGACCTAAACTTGCTAGACAGTGGATTTTGGATTCTGTTGATGCGTGTTCCAATCATCTTGTTTTGCGCACTAAGCGCATTTTTGAATATTGCGCATACCAAACCACTGCTGATTAACAGCCCTGACTGGCGCCCCTACTTCACCTATGATGACACTGCCACAGGCTATGCCAAAGAGCTCCTCAAGTATCTGCTTGAAGACAATGGCTACAGCTACCGTTTTGTCCCCTTACCCATCAAACGCGGCAACCAATATATTAAAACGGGTAAGTTGGATGTCTCGGTACTCTCTTACCGGCCTGAACGGGCCCAGTTTGTCAGCTATGCTGACTTTCCTCTGTTTACTGTCTCGTTGAGATTTATCTCCAGGCCTGAACACGCCAAAATCCGGCATGTAGACGACATTTCGCCGCTCAGATTTGAGTTTGTGCGGGGCGTGTCATACACCCAGGAGATCAGAGAAAAAGCCAATGTACTTGAAAGAGATGTGTACACCTCAGTAACACTGGAACATGCCCTGAAAAAAATCATGGCTAATAGAAGTGATATTACCGTAGCCTCAACCCACACGCTGATCTCAGAACTCAAAGCGCTGGGCTATCCGAAAACACTCACAATAGGTGCGTATGTGGTTCAGGAAAAAGCGTATTATATTACTGTTTCCAAACGTTCAGAAACCATCACCGACCCCAGTGTCTTTTTCAGCAAAATGCAGAGCTCACTCAACAAAGCCAGACAAACAGGTGTGATTGACCAGCTATCCGCTGAGTATCAGCTTATGCTGGACGATGTAACCCCCTGAACCGAGCACCTTTGCCTTTAGCTGAGCCCGAACCAACTGCACGCCACACGGTGCATCAAGCGGCGGCTCCATCTAGCTGGTTACCACATGCTGACTGACACAAAAATACCTGCATGGTACAATCGGCCGTCAATTTTTTTGGCAGCCCCGCTGCCGTCTGTTAGAAGTTTTGGTAGCCCGGCTGCCAGTTATGTTGAGAGTGAAAGAGTATGAGTGAGTCGTTTGCCGCGATTGGATTAGTTAATCCGAAATCGCCGACTAACGTCGGTGGCGTATTAAGAGCTGCGGGTTGCTATCAAGCACAAGCCGTTTATTTTAATGGTAATCGCTATGCAAAGGCTGCCAAGTACCATACTGACACAAAAAACATCGCCGATAATATCCCCATTCAACAGGTTGATGATCTCACCAGCTTAAAAGTACCAGGCCGCTCGCTCGTGTGTATTGAGCTGGTGGAAGGTGCGACACCGTTACCACAATTTACGCATCCCGATAATGCTATTTACGTTTTTGGTCCTGAAGATGGCAGCCTGCCGCAAGACATTGTGGATGCTGCCGATGCCGTGGTGTATGTACCAACAACCGGTTGCATGAACCTGGCTGCGACGGTCAACGTGCTGCTGTATGACCGCATGGCGAAACGCGCCACCGGGTTTGATGCTGGCCAAATCCTGACCAGCCGGGATACCAATAATCGTTTGGTGGTTGGATAAGCGTACGGGTGGAAAATACTGGCAAATACCAGACTGGTTACCCCGGCTTTAGCCACTAAAATGGATAATCAGGCCGCGCGTTCTGCTGACAGCGTTTAGCTTTGAACACGCATTACCCAAGACAAGCCCTCACCCCTCGCCAGTTCGCTGAATATAGCGTAAAATGGACTATTACATGTCTGTATTTATCCACTCGTCATTGACGCCAAATGAATACACTTTATCTACTCAGGCAAGCTTTTTGCTGATTGAGTATCTCTTGCTTGAAGGCAATTATGAAAAAAACATTTGAACTAACTCACCCGAAAATCAAACTTGCACGACGCGTTGACGCCGTCAAACATGAGCTTAAAAAATACCTTAAGCGTGAACGCAACAAAACGTTACCAGCAGGTGCCGACTACTGGGACTTTGACTGTCAATTTGGTAACACAGAAGCAGAAGCCGAGCCAGTACACGTATCACAGCTTAATAAGCTGATCGACAAAACTCAGGAAGAAAACCTCACCTCTTTCTATGTGGAAATCCTGGCAAAGCCAGCCGTCAGACAAGCGCGTAATGTGTCTGGCGATGAGTCAGAAGAGTATTAAGCAAAGCTTTTGGTTCGCTTAAGCTGATTAACTATCTGCCATACTGAACTTGGTTTGGCGTAGCTGTTCAGGCATAAATTTAGCTGCGACAGTTCCAAACTAGGTTTGTGCTACGGATAGAGTTTCTATATCCGTAGCTAGTATTAGCTTTGCACAGCACGCTCCCTGCTTCCCTTTCATCACCTGAATTACCTAAACTAACTCCCGTTAGCTGATGTTAAGCTCGACATTGCCGCGTCAATGACTTTTTGAATCACTTTTTGAATCGTCGCCTCGGCACAAATTTCCAATGGAACAAGCTCAGCCTCCAGGACTTTACGTGCTCTTTTAAATTCCTTATGTGCATCAAGTGCAGTTATCTCGCTATTCATATAGGCTTGTTCGACATGTTGAATTGATGCCTTTAGATCATCCAAAGCCTTTTTCAATGGTTCCAACAATTGCGGGGCTTCATCACTAACTGCAGTTAATGTCGCGTCTAACATGTGCTGGTATAACTCATTTTTATTCATAAGGTTATCCTTTAATTCTTATTTAACTTGTTCGTCGCCTGTAACCCCTTCACTCAGCGATAGCTACTAATAAAAGCCTCAGTCAAGCGAAAGAAAAAGCGATTAGAAAAGCAGGGGTTGATCCAAGCTTGGTATATTTGTCTTGCTTCCCTAGCCTATTCAAAGCCAAAGAAATGAACCATTACACAAGAATTACAGCCGCAGTGTTTCTAACTAATGCTCAGTACAGCAGGTATATTTAATCAACCCTGACGCTCTGTACTTAAAATTAAGTAAATCATGCATGAGAGACGTTAGCAAAACAGGTACTTCCCATGAAACCAGTACAAAAGCGATAAAAATGAACGGGCTGTTACAAAAAAGAGGTGGGCTCAGCCATAGAGCACTGAGAAGCACACAAATTGACTTGTGTACCTCACCCTTTGAAAGGCATTCCGCCTCTTATCTGTATTCCTTGGTAATGCTTTCTAAATTTGTCGTCAATGCATTACCGTGACTTAGTACCATTCAAAGAGTTGCTTGTGATTACCGCCATTCAAAACGTCATGACAATGCTTTGAGCGATACGCCTTATTATAAAAAATGACATTACGGATCCCCTGGGCAATGCAACCTGTCTCATATCCCGTTTTATTATAATTACTAAATACCATCACGGCTTGATTGCGATGCAGCAATCTTGAAAAGCTCGTCACCCAGGAATAAGGGTAATTACCAGAGTAACTTACAAAATTTTCTGCTCTTTTAGCAGCGCACTTTCCATTTCTTCATCACTGATCTCATTGTTCAAATGCGCTTGTGCAAGAGCGTAAATTGATTCCCTTCGAGCTTCTAATGCCTTTTCCAATGGCGTCATAAGTGACTTTGCTTCCTCACCAACTACTTTACATGTTGTTTCTAACATGTGTTTATATAGTTCACTTGTATTCATCTGATTATCCGTTAATTACGCTTTATTTTTTCACAGCCCAGCCTAATCAGAATCAAAAGTGCGGGCTATTACACACGGATTACCGATACAACCTTGCCCCGGTTCCAGAACACCTTTGCAGCCAGTTTATTCAATTCTTCCAGCTCCTCAGCGCTTAAAATGGCCATGTAAAAAGGTCGATACTCAACCCAAACGATGAGGTACTGTACTATGAACCATAAACTAACACTGGCGTTTCAACAGGAAATGGCTGCGGCTAAAGAGCTGTATGACAATGCTCAATACAGTAAGAGCTTTTATCACTTAGAAAGAGCACACATATTAGGACAATCCTTTATTATTCCTCACACGCAGTCGCACTGGTGGATGCTCAAATTAGGCTTCAAAAGATACAGCGTCAGGGAAGTACTTGGGCAAATAGCCCGGATCTTTGCTTCTGTTATCTTCTCCAGAATTTGGGTGCCAAAAGGAAATACTGGCGGAACCAATGTGAGCCCCATCAAACCCATGCCAATTCCAGCCGATCTGGCTGAATACTTAAAATAGTTCCACGTGGGCACCTAACGCGCTCAGTGCAAAATGCAGCGTCGATAAAAGCACCATACGATTTAGTTTGGGAAGGCGAAGGACTGGCCAAGCGAATATGATGCTGTGTCAGGCAAGAGGCCAGCCATTTGCCTAAAAACTACGATACAATTGATGTGTAATGCAGGGACATTGCCAGCCCCTCCAGCACGCAAGAAGCGCAAAAAAAACCCGGAGACGATTGGTGTGATAACCTCCAATGTATGGATAGACACAGGCCTTGTGCTCATTTACGGCTCACAGTTAGATGCCAACTATCACCAGCATGTTGCTATACAGCTAGTATGGCCATGTTGTGACTCATCCTCTGAATTAAATGGAGAGACGATCCAGGGCCTGGTCGTGATCGCGTCTAAACACAGTCATTGCCTTAAAATGTCCAAAGGATGGATCTTATTAGTGGAGCCACACAGCCTGTTAGGAGAACAGTTAGAAGCAAAGTTACAAGGTCAGTCTATGGTTTCCTTTGAACTTAACGCTGACGACAAGGCGCATCCCCCTATTGACAAAGAAAGCGCTTTTCAGCTTGTTGCGCCAATACTCCGAGTGATGTCAATTGAACAAACTTTACTGAACTGTAATCAGAGCTCTGTCGCTGATGAACGTATCCAGAGGTTACTTGAAAACCTGGATGCCTGTTTTGTGGCCGACTGTATTAAGCCAGAACGCTGGCGTGCAGCTAGCGTTGCACAAACTCTTAACCTGTCAGAAAGTCGATTTCTGCACATCTTCAAAGATCAGGTTGGTATTGCGTGGCGCCCTTTTCTGTTGTGGCGAAGATTGATTTGTGCACTACAAGCACTCGTAACAGGTAAGTCCGCAACAGACGCAGCCTACATGGCAGGGTTTTCTGACAGCGCGCATCTTAGTCGTACTTTTCGATCTACATTTGGCATGAGTATCACGCAAGCTAAAAACCTGGTTAAGTAACCCGGCACGTTTATGCCCCTTTACGTCGGCAGTTCAGATTATGAAGTACTCTCTTGCTTGAGGGGGTATGCTTCCTTCAACTTTACGCCATTATTTGGAGAATACGTTTTCAGCCAACCACTTCGCATCAACTAAAGCCAGATGCTGATACCGTCAGTGCATTGTATTTATTCCCAGCAGAACCACAGAAAATTGACACTTATCGTGTCCTCCTCCACAGATGCCATCTGACAGTGGTTTTTTATCCTCTATTTTCAAGGCGTAGAAAAGCGACATCAGCATACTGCAAAGCCTGGTTCAAAAAATGCATAAATGGATCAAAGTCAAACCAGAGAATGTCACCAACATGAATAAAAGCACCAATACGGTTTATGTGTTAAGCGGATATGCGAAATGTTCAACCTCTCATACAGGGAAGTACAAACTCGGCAATAAACACTCCATTGGCCTCTTAACAACCGATGAAAACTATCAGGACAATATGCATCAGCTTAAGACCTTTATTAAGGACTTAGGGTGGGAATCCATTATGTTTTGTATGGTGGAAGAAGTTGAAGACATTAACAGCTTATCGAACGACGTTTTGATATCCAGTTTTCAGCGTGCCCAGAAAAACGGTCAATCGTTAGTGGTTAATGATCTCCCTATTACCGTACATTGAGGTAAACACTGCTGGTTGCGAGTTAGAAAGAGACTAGCACGCAGCGTCTCAAAGAGTCGCCTTGCTCAGGAGTTTGCCAAAACAAACTCCTGTGATGCTAAGTACTGAGATAAATGTCTGCATACCGTCCTGGTGGTTTTACGCCTGACGCATTGTGAACGCAATATTCTTGGCACACCATTTAAAAATGAAGTAACTTCACTGGCGACATTTCCCAGTGCGGCGGCAACAGCCTCGAGCTCGGCCCGTTTCATCGTTTCACGAAAATTCATATCCGTTGATGCCTTTGAAACTATGAAACCTTCTGTTGTGACTCAATGAAACGGGTGCTGTATTAAAACATATACAGACACTTCGGTTGTATAGCAGGAGATTCACAGACATTGTCTGAAATGTGGCTCCGAGGGCAGGGCTCGAACCTACGTCCACCCGGAAAACGAGCCGGGCGCTCTACCACTGAGCTACCTCGGAGACAATCAGATTAGTCTTTTACAGGTTTTCCTGAAAAAACACCAGCCTTCTTTAATACTTTTGCCAGACTTGGGTTTGAGACTGTAACACCATGAACAAGCTCCGGCGTTAATCTATACTTGGCGACTTTCATCTCAGGTGGTGGTGCCGTCCAGCCTTTATGCACCGGATCAACGCCATAGCGACGACACACACGCTCCACGAAGTGCCTGCTACACTCAGCCTCTCCAGACAGGACCTCCCAGGGCAACGGCACTTCATTCCAGATTTTGGTATCCACTTCAAGTGTCCCTTCTTCATGATGGTGCCATGCAACAACATCCGCGGCCATTAATCTCAGTACTTTTCCAGGGCATAAAACATCAACAATATCTTGCATACCCAAATCAAAAAGAAACCTGAACCAGGCATCGCGCACTTTATTCCATGCACCTGCGGTGTTGTTCCATGTCGTTGAGTCATTTCCGCGTTTTACGATCATTGTCTTTCTGGAAATGTCAGAATTGCCCCAAAGCTCCTTCAAAAATTCCGCTAATTCACACAGCACTGAATACCAGGTACCCAGCATCTTTCCTTTCTGTTCATCGGTTAACTTACCAAGCACAAATGGCGCGGGATAAACATGGCTTATTGCCCACCAATTTGTAGAGTTGGATCGCATACAATCCTGAAATAGCTGATCTGCTATTTCATCGTAAGGCCTTTGTTGTTTATCGGTTGTATATTCACTTCTTAAATTGCATCTGGCCACGTAGTAAGCAATAAACGCAGCCGTCAAAGCGTCATCGAAAAAGTGGTGTTCATCAATTGTAAAGGCCAGCCCAGATTTGCTTATCAGCGTAAACTCTCTTTTTTTATGCTCCCTGGCAAGGCGGGCTCTTTTCGCTTGAAGCCTGCGCAAATATCTGAATTTTTTATTGTACTGTCGTTTAGATATATCCAGATTTGCCGCTTTTCTTTCAAGCTTGTTTAGCCTGTCATGTTTAAAGTCTAACTTGGATGGCGCTCCCCCTAATATAGGGCAAGCTTGTTCAATCAGTGTATCTGCATGCTGCGGAAGCGCTCCATTATCAGTGTCAAACACCACGGACGGAAATAGCTCTTTGCCTTTGCTCAATTGCTTTTCACATCCTATGGGATTGAAAAACTCATCGGACATTGACGAGTAACCAAATTGATTATTTGACAATGCGCCCTCAGCGGCCAATTTAAGCTTACTCATCGTTTCTTGCGTTAATTGCAGCTCGGGCAATTCTAGTATCACCTGCGCTATATCTTCAGGCCTCTTCCGGCTATTGAGCGATGTAAAGAGCGTTCTAAATTGCTTGCTATACATAATCTTACCTACATTGTTCACGACATACGACTTCAGGAATTATTTAATTATTAAGCTTCTTTTTAAGGGCCATTTCACTCATCCATTAAACGAACCAGGCAACACTTTTATCCTAAGAATAGTAAATTGATCATACATCATATGCCATCAAAAAGCGGTGACGAGGGAATACAAGAACAGTCAGTATCATTGGCAATGTTTGGGCAAGGCGGCTTCAAATGACAGCGGGCGCTACACGCTCACCATTGCAAGAGCACCAAATAACTCGTAGCTAAAAGAGCGGCCCATAGATGAGCCCCAAGAGAAAAAGCTAACCGCATCCAGTTAGCAGAATTGCACAGAAACAGGCTCAGCAAACAGCCCGTTCCTGTTACTCACCGTCCATCTCATATTGCTTAAGTATCGACAACATATTCTCTGGTATTGGCGATTTTTGCCCTGTTTTCATATTAAACATCACCACATTCGCATACCCCGTTGTACATACTGCCTGCTGTGACTCACTAAACGCTTCATAACGCATGGTGAAACGATCTTCTTTGATGTCGGTAATATACGAACCAATATAGAGGGTATCCGGAAAAGTAACTGGTCGTTTGTATTGGGCATACGTATCGCGCAGTACAGGACTGTGGGTAGGTTCTGATAAGATAGAAAGCAGTCCAGTTTGCTTTAAAAAATCGATCCGTGCGGTTTCAAAATAACGAAAGTACGATACGTTGTTCACATGCCCTAGCGCATCCATTTCACCCCATACAACGTTAATTTTGGTCTTAATTTCAAACTTCTCGAAAAATTCCTGCATGATGTTGCCTGTCATTATGATAATTGACTCTGAGAGTATCAACTCATCGTACCAGCAACAAGCACTATGGGATACATCTAACGACTAACAGATCAGAGTGACAGTGTCAGAGCTTCTCCACTGGATTTAAGCTCTGACTGCAACAGAGTTGAAAGCTCATACTACCAGGGGCCTGTAAAACTCATCATGCATAACTGTTTTATGCTCACTTTATGATCCACATATTATCTACGACCGGTACATCTTGTGTTCCTCCCCAAAAAGAGGTAGTACGGCAGCCTGAACCATGGAAACCAACTTTTTTGCCGGATGCAAACGCTGCTAATGCGCTGGAAACCATTATATCTTTCCCAGGAAGATCGTGAGGAATATACACTCTGAATGTCGACGTACACTTGTCCAGATTGTCTACAGCACCCGATATATACAGGCTGACAGCACCATTTTCATGAGTAAAAAACCTGGTAATTTCAACACCATTAGAGTTTAAATGAGTGATATATTTACCAAATGCACTGGTACTGACCAGCATACAGGTAAAAAGTACGAGTATTTTCTTTTTCATATTTCCTTAATCCAGCTGAACAATGTATTCCGACGCATAAGACTGAACGCCGCTGCCGAAGCCCGAAGGCTATATTTGCAAGTGTAAACTTACTGGCAGCAAACATCGCTCGGTATTATGCATCTTGTTATTTTTATTAAATAAAACGGAACTGTATCACGACATGAGTAGGCAGGTACATTTAATCCTATTACACTGGGCTGCTGTAGCTCTTGCTAAGTTACTTATGACGACACCAGGCATTCAACATTTTTGAAACCCAGAAGATTTGTAGGGACGCCTGATTTGGAAAAGGAAGTGAACACAGTCAGCTGACCAATCTCACGAATTATTGGCATACATAAATGCACTGGCGCTGTCGCACCAGTTCACATTAGCCCCGCAACTAAATCCATTACAATGAAACTAATTACGCCGGGTCGCTTCACAACAGTTCGATTGGTTATCGCTGATTTACTTCAAACACAACTCAAAACCTGACAGGGTCGGAAGCTATTTTAGTTTTAGCTATGTGGAGACCATACTATTTGAACGGACACAGCCCCACACTGCATTGCAGGAATCACCATACTCCTGGTACGGCGATACTAATGATCTTAGGGTGCCTTCCCAGGCACCCACTATAATTGAGCGTCACAGTTTGTTGGCCAGCATATGCAGTTAATACAGTGGAATACAACACATTGAAGTTAGGCGATTTATTATCCAAAACTAAATAGCTACCATCAGCACAGTTGTCGGGGTTTTCTTTTGTTTCTACATTAATGAAAGCTTCTCCATCAGCGTATACGTAATAACCCGTTATTTTTGTCTTTGCTCCCCACTTGAAAGCCATTGCATTACTCGAAGTTAAAAGTAACAGCACAACTAACACTTTAAACATCATATTTCCTCCCAACTCAACTAGCTGTGCTTTACACTAGCGTTAAATGAGTGAGTTGCCCTAAACGTCTCTGCTTCTGGCAGACACTTCTCTGCGACATCATTATTTGAAGTAAGAACTACCCAACGCCAGTAAGGGCCCTCAAACCTTTGAGCGCCCCTCAGGGTGCATAGTCAAAACAAGCTCACCTCACCTTTATTGGTTGACAGTCGCTCAACCAAAGATTGCAAATCAACCGATGCTTTGTTTACTGCAACAGAGACCTCATCGCTTTGTGCCATTTTCTCCAGCGTTTCAGAAATCACCAGCATTTGCGCGACGTCTTCAACAATACTTTGTGAAATGTCTTGTTGGCGCACGGCATTGTCATCCACAGAATGGGTCACCGTGATCAGGCTATCAAATGACGTTGAGGTTTGGCTCAGTACACTGCTCACTTGAGCAACCGATTGTGCGGTTTGCGTTGTTTTGGACAGGCCGGATTGTATCGCGCTCACCGCTTGTTGAGAGCTTTGCAAAGTGCCGTCGATAATATCTTTTATTTCGAGTGTTGAATTTTGAGTGCGTGTAGCAAGGCTTCTGACCTCGTCGGCTACCACCGCGAAACCTCGCCCTTGTTCACCCGCTCTGGCGGCTTCTATTGCCGCATTCAGTGCCAGTAAGTTGGTCTGCTCTGCTATATTTTGAATAACTTGCAACACGTTAACAATTTCAGAAGAGCGGCTCTCTAACTGCTCAATATTACCCGCAATTGCTTGCATCTCTCCAACCAGCTCACCCATCCCTTTGTCTGCTAAGTCCAGAGAAGCGGCGCATTGCGCTGTCGCTTCGCTGGTTGATTTGAAGGAATCAAACGCCTGTTTTGAGTCCATTTTATTTTGCTCGGCAATAGTAGATAAACGTGCTGTGGCTTGATTTAAACTATCGACGATTTTGCTTTGCGAAACTGAGCTGTTACCAATTTCGTCGGAGATTTCCGATAGTTGAGCAAATGCGGTACTCACTTCATGGTTAACTAAATTAATAAGCCCGACACTGTCAGATAGCTTTTCCTGCATGTATCGCGCACTCTTGACCAGCTCTCCTATCTCATCATTTGATTTATGCGAAATATTTTTTGTGTAATCCCCTTCCGCAATCGCTTTTAATACTTCGTTGAGATCGCCAATTGGCCTGACAATTACTTTTTGAATGTATAATAAAACAAAAGCAACCCCAACAACCGCAGTCAACATACTGATCAAACTCACTGTATAGCTAGTACGAGATGAAAACGTCTGCAAATTTGCAAAGTCTGCATCCACACCCTCATCTATCTTTTGAACAAGATCCACCAGTGATTCACTGAGGGATCTGTCTATACCTTTAACATGTTGATCAGCCGTTTCTATGTTTAAGCCGGAAGACAGAAAAATATCATAGCCTGCTTTGTATTTTTGTGTGGCATCACCATAGTCTTTTAATATTTTGGCGATCAGTGTTTTAAGCGTTGTCGAATGCTGTTCTGATTGTGCGATGCTTTCGAGCACACCTTTTACTTCATTTTCTGAGTTTAAAAAACGCTGCCAATATTTATTTCGCTCTGCAACTGATTTAGAACGTATCAGCACATTTTTCCACTCCTGAACCTGAGTTTTAAACAGCGACAACGCCAAGCGCCCTTGATTGGCCGCATGTATATTTTTATCTTTGAGCTCAACAAATTGAGATTCAAGCGTATGCAAAGTAAATAACATTGCAAGCACCACAATAGCAAACATAGCTAACATTGCGGACATTGGACCTAACAGCTTCACCTTTAAGGAGCTTTTCATAGCCTACCCCACACTACACCGATCTTCAGTTACTAAGGATAGAACAATTTTCAAACTCTTTATTTCGCTGCCAAAAAATAGCCTTGTCTTGGCGGGCTGTGAATCTGAAATGCCAATGCGAAACTCTTCGAAATTACTTCCAGGATTGCGATGTCTTTCATGTATTGAATTCTGGGCAGCAGATTCCGTGCGCCAGTTTAGGATGGGTGTCGCCCTAAAGCAGCCCTAAAGCAGCACTAAAGCAGCACTAAAGCAAACAAGATTAATGGATAGTGCGCTAACTTTACTGATGGATGCTCCTTTTAACTGTAAATATCACTTTCAGTTTGGCGCATTGACGCCGATTTAGGAGCGTCCATCTAAATCACCCATCCAAAGTTGCGACTTTCCTCTACAAAAGGGGACAAATATCGGTGGGAGATATCGGTGGGTGTCTCCCAAAATATAACCAATAAAATCAAAGGCCCCCATCCAAAGTTGAACCCACTCTCCACAAAAGGGGACAAATTTTCAATACTTCATTCTATTTGGCGGCTAATGACACACGTTTGTCGTAGCGCTGTCATACTCTTGTTAGCTATAAAAATTAGGTCTGTGAGGTATTTATGATGCAAGAAGCGGTTAAATCGATGGTGTCTCCAACCAAGCTCAAATCAATGCGTGTTGAAAATGGTTGGTCTCAGGAAAAACTAGCGTCCATAACAGGTTTGAGTCTGAGGACCATTCAACGCATTGAAAAAGAAGGTAAATGTTCAGTTGAGTCAAAGCTAGCTATCGCGGCCGCCCTAAACATGACGCCATCCGAATTATTACATGATTATCCTGAGAAAGTGGGTGATGGCACACTTAACTACGGTGGGATAGTTGGGTTGTTAAGTATTTTGGGGTTGTTCAGTTTACTTGTCGCATGGGAATGGAAGAACCCTGAGATTTTCATCAATCCGATGAATGCATTATTCATCGGTTTGACGGTTTTTGGTTTATCTATGATGAGCAGTGGCTTTCAAGCAACAGTGAATGCACTTGGCACGGTTGTTTGGATATTCAAACAGCCACAAGATCAACTGCTGGCTCAGGCGCATTTGCCAGTACTACGACGTGTACTGGTTTATTGCTATACCGCCGGTGTGATTTGGACATTGACCGAAGTAGTCGAGGCTGGCTTTTACGGAAGCCAAACTTCCAACAATTCAATGTCGCTGAATGACATATTGTTCTCGATGCAAAGCTTGCTGTATGCGGTGATGCTCGCAGAATTTTTAATACGACCGTTGATAAACAGAATAACGTGGTTACTTAGTCGACAAGATTAAATGTGGCCGCCGACTGGTTATCAACCTAATTAACAAGGAGAACAACATTGAAAATTGATAACCAGGGGTATGGGCAACTAGCGAAAGTGTTTCACTGGGCAAGTGCTTTTTTTATTATTCCAGCAATGGCTATTGGCATCTGGTGGATATGGGTTGATCTTGATACCGACTCTGGATGGGAACAGTTCGAGCAACTCATTGGGTGGCACGCCAACTTTGGCCTAACAGTCATAATATTAATGCTTCCACGACTTGTTTGGCGAGCATTAAATAGTGCCACAGCAAGCTCTGAAAATACAGCGCACCTCAAAAAAGTTGCTTTTGCAGCGCATTTCTCTTTGTATGCACTGGCGCTTATCACACCTATCAGCGGGTGGCTTGGTTCAGCTTTAGATGGGGTGGCATTCAGCTATTTTTCTATCGTAACTATTCCACCTGTTTTTGGTACGCACCAAGACCTTGCCGCCGTGATGACATCCGTCCACATCTACTCAAGCTATGCACTGATTTTTCTCTTCGCATTGCATTTTACGGCGGTTTTATATCACCAATTCTGGTTGAAAGACCGCATCCTTCGAAGAATGACCTAGAAAATCAAATAGAAAGTCAAAGACACCCATCCAAAGTTGCCACTTTCCTCCACAAAAGGGGACAGATATCGGTGGGTGTCTCCCAAAACTTGTTACAATTTATATTAGCTTATTTTTTATAAACAATTGTGTAGATTTTACAAAAATGAGTCGTTGAACCAACCCATTTTGCAGAAGGTTCTTCATGCCCAAATACGATTACCTTTGTGTTTGCATGATATGCTGCCAAAGCCATACTTGATGCAACATCGTACGCAGGACTGTTTTTGCTAATCCAATAGCCTTTGCACTTCGGAGCTGGCGTATCAATTGTAAAAATAAAATCTCCACCTCCATAGTCTGGATATACTTGCATTAGATTAATGTAAGAAAGCGAGCTTTCCTCTAATGCAAGAGTGCTAAAGGGATACCATGCTAAAATAATAAGAATTAATTTTTTCACTGAAACCTCGCCTGACAAATGTAAAGTTAATAATTTAGTCTCGCCCAAAATGTTGGAATGTAAACCGACAAAACAGGGCGTAATAATGCTATCATAAATTAACCAAAACACCATCTACGCACTCAGTTTCGCTCTGCAACTGATTAAGAACGTATCAGCACATTTTTCCACTCCTGAACCTGATTTTTAAACAGCGACAACGCCAAGCGCCCTTGATTGGCCGCATGTATATTTTTACCTTTGAGCTCAACAAGTTGAGATTCAAGCGTATGCGAAGTAAATAACATTGCAAGTACAACAATAACAAACATAGCTAACATTGAAAAAACCACTTAAAGCCTTAATATTTAATGATTTTTATTATTCCACCCCACATTACACCGTTCTTCAGTTGCTAATGAGAGAACAATTTTCAAATGCTTTATTCCCCTGCTAAAAAATATCTTTGTCTTGGCAGGCAGTGAATCTGAACTGCCAATGCGAAGCTGTTCGAATTTACTTCCAGGAATGCGATGTCTTTTATGTATTGAATTCTGGGCAACAGGTTCAGTGTACCAGTTTAGGGTGGGTGTCGCCCTAAATACGCGCCACGATCTAAGGCGCGTAGTTGGCTTGCCCTGTTTACACTTATTAGGTCATTTTAGGTTTCATTCTTGCCTATTAGCCCAACTCTAAGATCATTTGCTTCATATATTACTCGACCGTCGTGTATGACAAAACCGTCAGCGACACCCAATGGCATTGGCCGAGTAAATATCCGCTTTATGTTTAGCTTATATTGAATTGAACCTGCATCAGGATATATTTGTCCAGTAAACTTTACCTTGCCTACCCCAAGTGCCCTACCTCTTCCCTCTAGGCCAGACCATCCTAGAAATACACCCAATAGCTGCCACAAGGCATCCAACCCCAAACACCCAGGCATTACGGGGTCTCCCTCGAAGTGGCACGCAAAAAACCAATGTTCTGGAAGTATGTTCAGGTCCGCCTCTAGCTCCCCTCGATTGTATTTTCCCCCTTCGTTTGAAATATGACTGATCTGATCAATCATGAGCATCAAAGAACTTGGGAGTTGGGCATTTCCTTTACCAAAAAACTTTCCCTTCGACATTTCTACAACTTGTTGATTTGAAAACTGCATTCATCTCTCCTAACGGTTAAAAGATACAGTTTCACTGAGTTCCCAACCTAGTTATTGTAAAAATCGGACATAAATCGGCCCATAAATTTTGAAGGTGGATATTTAAAGTGCTTTTTGAATGATTTAATAAAATGCGCTTGATCGTAATACCCAAACTCTAATGAACCTTTTTGTTCATCTATTGCTTGCCGATACAACTGTTTACATACATTTTGTGCCCGGACAATGCTAGAGAAAGTCTTGGTATTAAGACCTGTATGCTGTAAGAAGTGACGATTTAAGCTTCTGCTACTCCAACCGACACGCTCAGCAATGCTTTCTACTCTATCGTTACCCGAAGATTGGTATATTAAAGACAGGGCATTATCAAATCTAAGGTTTAGATGCTTAGAGTGATTTTTCAACAACCAAGTGTCGCACATCTTAGCCCTCTCTGAAAAATACTTACGACTATAGATTTGTTCATGGAGGTAGGCGAAGTACCTTGACTCAAGATATTTAATATCTACGATTTGCTCCGAAATCTCAGACAAATTTACTTTAAAAAAATGCCTCAACCCCGCAGGGTAAAACCAAATACCGAAGTATTCTCCCGGCAGGAACAACTGAATATCTTTGGATTCTGTTTGTGTGCCACTTATCAATGACCCTCGCGATGACATATATATGGCTTGCGTTCCATCGGGTATAACCGAATACGGGGTCGGGCATTTGCATTTTATCTGTAAGTACGCATGCACAATTCCTTTTAAGGCATTACATGGCTCAAGATATTCCAGTTTCAGTCCAAATTTCCTAAGACCTTCCTTAGTAAGTGTTGGTTGAAATGGGCTGTATATATTATTCATATGTAAGAACCCGAGATCTCGTTAAGCCTAACGCCTGACATAAAGTGCGCCACAATAAACTAACCAGACTCCACAAGCCTAGAGCCGGTATCAGGAGCAACTGATTACATTATCGAAAAGAATTGGAACCTGCTTAGGCGCAATAAGATACTCTAATTCTGGCATATTTCTCCTTTACGCCTAACAATTCATTCTATCCCAACATGTCGGAACATAAACCGACATTATGGCCTGCATTACATAACTTCTTGGTCCTGTAGAACAAGCACAAAGTAAACAAAATATTGCAACTTTTAAAGTCACAGCTATGTGAAATTTGGACAAATTTGGGTGTAATAATGTTATTGGATAACAGCCCAGGCACTGTCTATAGTCCAGTATCTCTTCTGTTAAATAGAATGCTCATGAAACCACCTTTTCTACCCATGCTTCAAGAGCAAATGTATCTACGACGTTATAGCAAACACACCATTGAAGCGTACTTAAAGTGGAAGGCAGTATTTACCCGCTTTAACAATCCGCGACACCTAGTGAACAAACCTAAGGGTAAAACTCGCCAATTCCACCAGACGTTAAGCATAAATGCCAATCAATAAACCTGGTTAACACTCAAGTACAAGACTGATTGTTAATGCTTATCCACCGTTTTCCTCAGACTTTAATGGTTTCTGATAACTGCGGCGATCAGGAATAGGAGAACCTGTGCCACCACCATGTCCACTAACAGCTCTTTGCTGCTGCTCCGTCAGATGTTTCATATCTTTCCTTTCTAAGTCGATTTGCGATTATCAGAACTAATATCCCCTCCGCAATATGCACGAGCGATCGCATCGAGCTATATAAGTTATTTCTTATAGGGTAGATTTCATATTAACAATGCGAGATTACATTGCAACCGTATAATGTAAAGAGGTCAAAAACGGTTCAGCCACACAGCTTACAGAACAAGCTAACCAATTGAAAAATTAAAAAATACAAACCTAATGACTTGCTGAATACACGGTACATAGCTGTAAGTATTCTCACATTCCCCTGTTCAAAACACAGACTTATTTATTTATGAATTGGCAATAATATTATATTTACCCCACAAGGGTATTGGATATGCCACAACACGAAGTTCTGCCTGCTCTTTAACTTATCGCCTGATAACAAACACAAAAAAACCGCTCGTCCTAAAACGAGCGGTTTTCATCATTTGCCAGCCCTGCAATTACAAGGCTTACAAACCAATGTTACTCAGCATAAGTCTCTACAGCCGGGCAAGAGCAGATCAGGTTACGGTCGCCGTATACGTCGTCGATACGGGTTACCGTTGGCCAGAACTTGTCTTTTGCAACTGATGCAACCGGGAACGCTGCGTAGAAGCGGTCGTAGGCGCGATCCCACTCGTTGCCCAGTACGTCTGCCTGGGTGTGCGGTGCAAACACCAGTGGGTTGTTTTCTATAGACCATTCGCCGTTTTCTACTTTGGCGATTTCAGCGCGGATAGAGATCATGGCTTCGATGAAGCGGTCGATTTCTACCTTAGACTCAGATTCTGTTGGCTCGATCATTAAGGTACCAGCAACCGGGAATGACATAGTCGGTGCGTGGAAACCGTAGTCCATCAGACGCTTAGCTACATCCATTTCTGTGATGCCTGAGCTTTCTTTAAGCGGACGCAGGTCGATAATACACTCGTGGGCAACGCGGTCGTTGCGGCCACGGTAAAGTACCGGATAGTGCTTGCTTAGCTTCTCTGTCAGGTAGTTGGCGTTCACGATGGCCATTTCAGTGGCTTGCTTCAGGCCTTCGCTGCCCATCATGGCAATGTACGCCCATGAGATTGGCAGGATGGCTGCTGAGCCGTAAGGTGCCGCAGATACTGCGCCGTTACCTTCGTTGGTGCCCGCTACTTTAATCACGCTGTGGTTAGGCATGAATGGTGCCAGGTGTGATTTAACACCGATAGGACCAACACCCGGACCACCACCACCGTGCGGGATACAGAATGTTTTGTGCAGGTTCAGGTGCGATACGTCAGATCCGATTGAGCCCGGGCTGGTTACGCCAACCTGTGCGTTCATGTTCGCGCCGTCCATATAAACCTGGCCACCGTGCTGGTGAACGATCTCACATACTTCGCGGATAGCCTCTTCGTATACACCGTGGGTAGACGGGTAAGTAACCATGATACAAGACAGGTTCTCTGATACGTCTTGGGCTTTCGCACGCAAGTCATCCAGATCAATGTTACCGTCGCTGTCACAGCCAACCACAACCACTTTCATGCTGGCCATTTGCGCCGACGCCGGGTTAGTACCGTGTGCAGAGCTTGGGATCAGACAGACGTTACGGTGACCTTCGCCACGTGACTCGTGGTATTTACGAATCGCGATAAGACCCGCGTATTCACCCTGCGCACCTGAGTTAGGTTGCAGTGATACTGCGTCGTAGCCTGTGATGTTAACCAGCCAGTCGTGCAGCTCAGTCATCATTACCTGATAACCCTGTGCCTGCTCTAGCGGGCAGAATGGGTGTAGTTCAGCGAACTCAGGCCAGGTGACCGGGATCATCTCAGCGGTCGCGTTCAGCTTCATGGTACAAGAACCCAGAGAGATCATAGAGTGGTTCAGTGCCAAATCTTTGTTCTCAAGACGCTTGATGTAACGCAGCATCTCAGTTTCGCTGTGGTAGCTGTTGAAGTTGTCGTGTGTCAGTACTTCGTCATCACGCACCAGGCTCGCCGGAATACCCGTGATGCCATTTGCTGACACTTCACTGTCCAGTGCTGCCACGTCTAAGCCATGGCCTTCGCCCAGGATGATGTCGAACAGTTCAGCGATGTCACCGCGGGTGGTGGTTTCGTTCAGTGCAATTGAATACTCGCCAGCGTGGTTGATGGCAAAGTTCACTTCGTTTGCAACGGCGCGCGCGACTACTGCGTCTTTGTCTGCGTCGTTAGCAACCACTGTGATGGTGTCAAACCAGGTGTCGTGCTTCAGTGCCACGCCTTTGGCTTTCAAGCCAATTGCCAGAATGCTGGCAAAACGGTTAATGCGCTCGGCAATGGTTTTCAGGCCCTGTGGACCGTGGTACACCGCATAGAATGCAGCCATGTTGGCCAGCAGTACCTGCGCTGTACAAATATTTGAGTTGGCTTTTTCGCGGCGGATGTGCTGCTCGCGTGTTTGCATTGCCATACGCAGTGCATCGTTACCTAAACGGTCTTTTGAAACACCAATGATACGGCCTGGCAGTGAACGCTTGTATGCATCGCGTGTTGCGAAGAACGCAGCGTGTGGACCACCGTAACCCATAGGTACACCAAAACGCTGTGCAGAACCCAGTACCACGTCTGCGCCCAGTTTACCTGGTGCTTTCAGCAGCATTAAGCTCATGATGTCAGCGGCCACACAGGCAATCGCTTTTTTGCTTTGTACTTGTGCGATGATGTCCGTGATGTCAACCACTTCACCTGACGTAGTTGGATACTGGAACAGGGCACCGAAGATCTCGTGATTTGCCGCCTCGCTTGCAGGGCCAACGATCACTTCAAAACCAAACTGCTCGGCACGGGTTGTGACGACGTCGATGGTTTGTGTGTGTACGTCTTCTGCAATGAAGAACAGGTTCGCTTTTTTCGCTTTAGAAACACGCTTAGCCAGCGCCATGGCTTCGGCTGCTGCGGTTGATTCGTCAAGCAATGACGCACTGGCCAGGTCAAGGCCGGTGATGTCCATGGTCATAGTCTGGAAGTTAAGCAAAGACTCAAGACGGCCTTGTGCAATCTCTGGCTGATATGGCGTATACGCAGTATACCAACCTGGGTTTTCCAGTACGTTACGCAAGATAACGTTTGGCACGTGTGTCGGGTGGTAACCCTGACCGATGTAAGATTTGAAGACCTTGTTTTTGCTTGCTACAGATTTCAAGTAGCTCAGCGTTTCTACTTCGGTACGGCTTTCACCAATTTGCAGGCCTTGCTCTAACAAAATTGAGCTAGGTACTGTCTGACCGATCAGCTCTTCAACACTCGATACTCCAAGCGCAGCAAGCATGTCACTCACCTGAGCCGGGCTCGGGCCAATGTGGCGACGAATAAAGTCTTGCTTTTGCTCTAGTTGTTCAAGAGATTTGGCGTTTGACATGTGTCCAGATTCCTATGATCCAAGTAAAAATGGGGGTGTCACTGTTGTTCGACGACCTGCACCTTGATGCACAGTGCGACGAAAATACCTTGGTAACAGTCACAGAGTTTAACGGTGTTGCCACGCCTTATACCAATTTGCTTAATTAAGTGTTCTATTTTGAGGCGAGAAAATATGTTCGATAACCAGGCAAAAATTTTGCTATTTAGTTGTTCTAAATGAGAAATTTTTAACACAGTTAGCGTCATATTTGCTCCGTCAAATTGAACAGGTATTAAGTGAAATTGGTATTATACTGGGCGCAACTATAAAAGCCCCACACAGGGGGCTTTTATGGTATCTACAACGAATTAGTCTTCGTCGATGTTGGCTTCGTAGCCTTCTGCGTCAAGCAGGTTTTCAATCTCGCTTTCGTCAGACGCTTTAACACGGAACAACCAGCCGTCACCGTAAGGGTCGTTGTTTACTGATTCAGGAGAGTCTTCCAGCTCTTCGTTAACAGCAACAATCTCACCGCCGATTGGCGCGTAGATGTCAGATGCAGCTTTAACAGACTCAGCAACCGCGCAGTCTTCACCAGCATCAACTTCGTCACCTACATCAGGCAGGTCTACGAATACCATGTCACCCAAAAGTTCCTGTGCATGCTCAGTGATACCTACAGTGTAAGTGCCGTCGCCTTCAGCGCGAACCCACTCGTGTGACGTTGCGTACTTTAACTCGCTAGGAATGTTGCTCATTTTTTTGTTCCTTTGGTCGATTTATGTGGGCCATCGCCCGTTATTCTTTAATGCTCTGTTCGTTACAGAACCGACTTACCATTGCGTACAAAGCAAGGTTTAACCACTTTAACGTCTACCAGCTTTTTGCGCATTTCAACCTGAGCTGTGTCACCCGTAGAGCGAGGTACACGGGCCAAAGCTACGCTAAAGCCTAACGTCGGCGAGAATGTACCAGAAGTGATAACACCTTCGCCACCTTCTACGATAACTTTAGAGCCGCCGCGCAGAACGCCTTTGCTCTCAAGTACCAGGCCAACCAGCTTATCTGTGCTCTTGTCTGCACGTTGCTGCTCGATCACCTTACGACCGATAAAGTCACGCTCTGCCGGCTCCCAGGCAATGGTCCACGCCATGTTAGCAGCCAGTGGAGAAACGCTTTCATCCATATCTGAGCCGTAAAGGTTCATGCCTGCTTCTAAACGTAGCGTATCACGTGCACCTAGGCCAGCCGGACGGACGCCCGCGTCTAATAATTTTTGCCACAGTTGCGCTGCATCATCGTTGTGTACAACGATTTCGTAGCCGTCTTCACCTGTGTAGCCAGTGGTGGCAATGAACAGCTCTTCGGCTTGCACGCCAAAGAAAGGCTTCATGCCTTCTACTGCTGCATTTTGCGCATCGCTCAGAATGGTCGCTGTTTTTGCTTTGGCATTTGGGCCCTGTACCGCAATCATCGCGTACTCTGGACGCTCAGTGATCGCCACATCAAAGTCAGCTGCAACGCCGTTCATGTGCGCTAAGTCTTTTTCGCGTGTTGCAGAGTTTACAACCAAGCGGTATTCAGTTTCAGTGAAGAAGTAGATGATCAGGTCATCGATCACGCCGCCTTGTTCGTTCAGCATGCCGGTGTAAAGTGCTTTACCCGCTACTTTGAGCTTTGCCACATCGTTAGCAACCAGCTTACGCAGGAACGCCTGTGCATCTGTGCCTTTCACATCAACGATAGTCATGTGAGATACGTCAAACATGCCTGCGTCTTCACGCACAGCGTTGTGCTCTTCGATTTGCGAGCCATAGTTGATTGGCATTTCCCAGCCGTGGAAATCGACCATTTTCGCGCCAGCTTCTAGGTGCTTGGCATGCAGTACTGTTTTAGAAGTCATACTCTTTCTTCACTTATTGTCATCACACAATCCGGCAACATCCGGATTGTGTTCACCAGCGCAACACTGGCGATTGGGGTTAATTTGGGGCGTGTTCGCCTGAATGAGCAAAACCCTGCTCAGCCAGTCGAGCCTGCCACAGGCTCAAAGATTCCTGATTTGCAATCAGCTGATAGTGCTGCTGGCCCTGTTGTACTAAAGTGGTCACAAACACATCGCCACTTTGTTTACCATAGCAGGCCAGTTCATCTGAAATTTGCAAACCCGGCGTCAGTGAAAAACTGTTCAGCACCGTCTCAAGCGCCGCCTGACCGCTCAGTTGAGCAATCGCCAGATCGCTGCGACGGACCAGTTCAATATCGTAGTCACTGTCATGTTTGCTTACCAGCGCAGAAAGGGCCCGAGCGGCGCTTTCACTCAGCACAAAACGGTAGGCTGTTTCGCTGAAGTAATACACAGCAAAAGAATGACCGCCAACCAACAGACCTTGTACGCCAAGTCCGGGCGCCATCAGTTTATTGAGGTTCAGCCCCAGCTCCTGATTCAGAAAAGGCGTGGTTTCAAATCCGCTGAAATCCAGTACAACCAGATCCTGTGGCGAGAAAAGACGATTTTCCGCCGCCACCGTGCCCTGACGGTGTTTAGCGAAGATGATTGGCGTGCTCATCATGCGACTATCCTGATGAAATTAAGATGGAGAAAAGTATAGGGATCCGCCTGCGCAACAACAAATTGTATTTATTTATCGTTTGATAAATAATATTAATGTATTTAGGTTTTATAAATTGATTTTATTAATATGAAAAACTTATCGATTGATGGCCTGCGCACCCTGGTGACTGTGGTAGAAGTGGGCGGTTTTGCCAAAGCCGGTGAGCTGCTGGGCCTCTCTCAGCCTGCTGTAAGTTTGCAGATCAAACGCCTTGAAGAGCAACTGGGCTGTAAACTATTTAAAAAACAGGGCCAACGTCAGGTACTCAATCAGTATGGTGAACTACTGCTGCCTCAGGCCAAGCAAATGCTGCAATTCAACGATGGGATCATTCAGCAATTTACCTCAGAGAGCGTCACGGGCCGGGTGCGCCTGGGGATCCCCAGTGAATTTGCCGCGCGTATACTGCCTGCCATTATCGGCGATTTCGTGTCTTTATATCCGGATGTGGCGCTGGAAGTGAAATCCCGACTCAGTAAACACTTACTTTCTGTGTCACGACAGGATCAGTTCGATTTAGTCCTGGCGCTGAACGAGGACCTTGCTTCATCTAACTATCCGGTGTTTATGCAGGACCAGCTGGTTTGGGTGGGCGACCTGTCTTTAGCGCAACAACAAATTGTCACTTTGGTGACGGCGCCGGAAGGCTGTATTTATCGTCGCCGCGCCATCGAGGCATTGCAACAGGCCGGGCTGCAATACCGCATTGTATATAGTAATGCGGATTTAACCGGCCTGACGGCTGCACTTAAAGAAGGCCTGGGCATCACCGTGCTGGCCAAAAGCACCGTGCCGGCTACGCTCAGTTACCAGGCGCAAACGCCCTTTTTGCCCGAGCTGGGTCAGATTGGTATCAGCCTGGTTAAAAACACCCAAGAGTCTGCGCACGCGGTGAATAAGCTGGCCGAGTTTATTGCACTGCGCTTGGGGTAGACGTTGCTTTTGAGACCTACGGGATGACGGGTGGCGTATGAGGGAATAGGTGTAGTTAGTGTCACTCCTGAGTCGCCAGTTGGTAGATCCCGCATCAAGTGCTGGATGACTGAGAGTGGGTGTGGAATGACTGGGCGGGTGCTGGATAACTGAGAATGAAAACGAGATAACGCGTGTTGAGCTTGATAACCGGGTGATGAATCTGTCAGATTTGAAAGGGCCACTGTTTTGCAAACAGTAGCCCTTAAGCACCTGCTATTCGCCGATGGCCTGTTGTACAAATAAGTCTTTAATGGGGCCGAGGTTATCTACCACATTCAGACCCACACCACGAACTAACTTTTTCAGTGGGTGACTGCCGCTAAACAGCTCCTTTAATCCCTGCATCATCGCAATGTGCTTTTGTGCATCGAGTTTGCGGCTGCGCTCATACTCCCGTAGTGTGCGGTGAGAGGCAAACTCCTCACTGTCTTCGCTGAGTGCTTTGATCAGATGTGCGGCATCTTTAAGGCCCAGATTCATGCCCAATCCGGCAAGCGGGTGGATGGTATGTGCAGCATCACCCATTAACACCACTTTACCCGTCAACCATTGCTGTGCGTAACGCATTGTTAGTGGAAATACTGCGCGCTCGCCCTGAACACGACACAAACCACACTGGAGGTCGCTGGCCGCGCTCAGTGCTTTATTAAAGCTATGCTCGTCCATCGCCATTAACTCACGGGCATGTTCAGGAGCGGTAGACCAGACGATTGACTGTGTATGCGGATCAGATAAAGGCAGCAGTGCCAGCGGACCGTCCGGCAGGAACACTTGTCGTGCTGTGGCATCGTGAGGTTGCTCGGTTTTGATGGTTGCAACAATGGCATGATGATCGTAGTCCCAGAAGCTGATCGGCAACTTAAACTGACTACGCACACCGGAGTTTGCGCCGTCTGCCGCAACCAGCAGTTTAGCCATTACCGGCATCCCCTGTTCCAGCGTGATCAGCACGTCGCTGTCGGTCTGGTGAATAGACTGGTAACGGCTGCCAAACATCAGACTTGCCTGACTGTGCTGCTGCAACGCCTGGTATAAAGCATAGCGAATGGCATCATTCTCAATGATATGGCCCAGTTCCGGTAAAGCCAGCTGCTGTGCATTAAACTGAATACGGCCAAAGCTATCGGCATCGCACACCGACATTTTACGATAAGCCGTAGCACGCTGCGCTTTAATTGCGTCCCACACACCCAACGATTCAAACAAACTCTGACTGGCTAAACTGATGGCACTGACCCGCGCGGCATACGCCTCATTGAGTGGCTGCGGCTCTGGACCAGCATCCAGCACCATCACCGAGACATTGTGCTTTGCCAGGCCCAGCGCCAGCGCCAGACCAACACACCCACCACCGACTATGCACACTTGTACTTGTTGCATGATTATTCCTTACAGGGTTCGTCCCATGAGTTGTCGCGCCAGTGGCGCTTTCAATTGTGAGAACAGGCTCATCGACAACAGGCCGCAACTGCGTCCCAATGCCAGCATACGAGAATCATTAGAGAACAGCCTGACCAGTGCATCGGTCAGCGTCATAACACGTTGAATATCTGACTCGCGTGCGATTTTATAGCCTTGCGTAAAGCCATGACTGCCCCACTGCTGTCGGTCAGTCTGTTGCAGTTGCTCAGCCAGCGCCTGAATGTCACGCAGCCCCAGATTAAAGCCTTGTCCGGCAATCGGGTGAATGGCATGTGCGGCGTTCCCAATCAGTACGCAGCGATGATGCACCAGCTGCTCTACCCGGCCCAGTACCAGCGGGTAGCTGGTTCGTCTGCCAACCCGTTCAAACATCCCGGCACGATAGCCAAAGGCCGCTTGCAAACGGGCCAGAAACTCAGATTCTTCGCACTCACGTAAAGACGCCAGTGCCTGCTCAGGCATACACCACACCAGAGAGTAACGGTTGTTGCTCATGGGCAACAGTGCCATCGGGCCATGCTCTGTGAAACGCTCAAACGCCTGACCCTGATGCTTGTCGCTGATCTGCACGTTAGCAATCAGGGCACCTTGTGTGTATGCGACACTGTCAAAGCCAATATTCAGCTTGCTGCGAGTCGGCGATTGCGCACCATCGGCCACAACCAATAACTTACCCGACAGGCTTTCGCCACTATCTAACAACACCTCGACCTGCGCCTGTTGCTGCGTCAGTTTGGCTATCTTAGCAGGACAATACAGTGCAATATCCAGCTTACTGAGCTGTTGATGCAGATAAGCGCCATAAGGGTTGACCTCGACCACATAGCCCAGTGCATCAACGGCAAACTCATCATGGGTAATTGTGGCTTTGCCAAAATGACCCCGATCTGACACATGTACCTGAGTGATAGACTCAGCAAAATCCCAGTTTGGATCAAACAAGCCTAAAGCACGCAAATACGACACTGACTGCTCGGCCAATGCCAGGCTGCGGTCGTCAAAGCTGGGGTGATGTGCAGTTTTAGGTTCAAAGGCTTCAATAACCGCTATCCGGCTATCGGGTTGCTGTTTTTTTATCGTGACGGCAGCCGTGGCACCTGCCATGCCGCCCCCCACGATTAACACATCAAAGTGTTGCAAGTCTTGCTCCTGCTTATCGTTATTCGCCTGAACGCATTAAAGCTTCTATCTCAGCAATGGTTTTAGGCACCCCTGCAGTGAGATTTTCAAAACCATCCGGGGTGACCAGTAAATCATCTTCAATTCGCACCCCAATTCCTTTGAACTGCTCCGGTACTTCGGCATCTTCGTCAAAATACAGGCCCGGCTCTATGGTCAGCACCATGCCAGGTTCAAATGGCCGGTCGGCTTCATCCAATTTGTATTCGCCAACATCGTGCACGTCCAGTCCCAGCCAGTGGCCAAGACCATGCATGTAGAACGCCTTACAAGCCTGCTTTTCCAGTAACTCGTCCACTTCACCGGCCAGAATGCCTAATTCTATCAGCCCTTGAGTCATCACTCGCATGGCCGCTTCATTGGCTTTAACCAAAGTGCCACCCGGTTTAACCTGCTCAAACGCGGCCTGTTGTGAGGCCAATACCAATTCGTACACCGCTTTTTGTGGTGCACTAAAGCAGCCATTCACCGGGAAGGTACGGGTAATGTCAGCAGCATATCCTTCAAGCTCACAGCCGGAGTCGATCAGGATCAAATCTCCATCGGTTAATTCATCGCAGTTGTCGGTATAGTGCAAAATATTGGCATTATTACCCGATCCCACAATGGTGCCATAGGCCGGGTGCCGTGCCCCATTCATGGCATAATGATGGTGGATTTCTGCTTCCAGCTGGAACTCAGTGGCACCGGGTTTAGCAAATCGCATGGCACGCTTGTGTGCTTGTGCACTGATCTCACCCGCTTTGCGCATCACGGCAATTTCAGCGTCTGATTTAAACAGTCGCATTTCATGCAGCAATGGGCGCACATCTTTGATGATCTCAGGTGCCCGATAGCCTTTTTTCGGTGCACTGCGCAATGTGCCAAGCAGGGTCCAGATTTTATCGTCAAACGCTGTGTATGTGCCCTGACCGTAATAAAGTGCCTTACGACCATTAACCAACCTCAGCAGTTCATCGTCCAATTCGCTCAATGGAAAAGTCTGGTCCAGCTCAAGCGCTGTTTTGGCTTTTTCGTGGCCCATACGGCGACCATGCCAAATCTCAGCCAGCTTGTCTTTGTTGCGGCAAAACAGGGTTTGTTGTGCTGTGCCGTCTTTGTCTTTACTCAGTACCAGGACCGCGTCTGGTTCTTTAAACCCGGTCAGGTAGAAAAAGTCGCTGTCCTGACGAAACGGATATTCAGTATCGCGGCTGCGAGTCAACTCAACGGCGGCGGGGATCACCGCCACGGCGTTATTATCCATCTGCGCCAGCAACTGAGTGCGGCGCTTTACAAATTCCAGGTTGGCTATCATCATAATTAATGCACTGTTTTAGAGGTCGATGAAGCGGCGTCTTTACCAAGCTCAGCAAAACATAGCAGTGCCGATACACGAATGTATTCAATCACTTCATGCAGCGCTTGTTTGTCTTCCTCACTTTCATCGAAATGAGTATCTAATTTAGTGATCTCGCTAAAATCACCAATCACTTCCTTTACGTCAGCCGAAAACTTACCGTAGTCTTTTTGCTTAAGGCCAAAGCCGAGCAAGAACCCGGACACCCAGGCCACGAGTGCATTGGCCTGATCGCTCAAGCTTTCTTCCAGTGGTAAATACAGCTCAAAGTGGTGCTCAGGATCATTAAAATGCGCAACCACCAGCTTATACAGCTCGGCAAAAAATTCTTTCAATGGCGCGGCAAACTTCTGACCATCGTTAAAGACATCGCTCAGCAGCCCAAGGTATTCCTGCTCTTCGATATTCAGACCACATGCAAGTAATCCGCTGATGGTTCCGTGCACTTCAGCCGGGGCAATGTAGATATCGTGTTGTTCCAACAGTAGCTGCGCTTGCTGATAATCTCTAAATTCACTCATGGATATTGTTCTCGTTTGCTTTCGTCTGCTTAGTTAATGCTACCACCCGAAGTATAGCAACAGCAACGACTTGTCTGTTTGTGTACAAATAATCTGCGCACTTTTTTGCCCTGCTCAGATGGCAAACAAAAAGTGCATAAATCGCAGCCACTCGAACGACTTTTTGCAGATATTTACGGATAAAGGTTTCTAGATGCGGCTGGGTCTTATATACTGAAATCGTTCCCTAGCACGTCGGACAGTGGATGATGTCCCTGAGCCGATAACTTTTTCTTAGGAACGCAGTTTGCTTACTATTGCGCAAGCTCGGCAGGTACCGAGAAGCCTACGGTAGGCTGTTGCTTTCCGCCTTGAACCTTAGGGTTCAAGGACTGACATCTGCATCCGCGTTGCCGGGGACACCTTTCCCATCTTTATCGCCTAATCAGCTCCAAAAACTCCGAATAATTCTTCTCTCGCTTACTCAGTACTAGCCACCCAGTATGATGACGACCTGGTTTCCATAATCAGCTGAGGTATTAATTTTGGGAAATGCTTTTCAATCAGGTACAAAAAAACGCCCCGAGAGGCGCTTTTAACTGAATCGTTAAATCGTCGAGTTACTGTGACAATTTGCGTTTGGCAGGCTGTGCGTAAATAGACAGCACCAGTTGGCGCAACTCTTCCGGTACCTGCTCCAGCGCATCCATAAAACGGTTTTTGTCCTGCTCACTACTTTGACTTTCGTCACCCGCAGCCAGATAGTTACTGGAATGCAGATAGTAATTGCTGACAATCTGCTGATCGATGATTTCAGCCAGCTGCTCCGGCGTTTCAAACTCATCATCTATGGGCGTGCCAAATGCCACATGCACATGGCCTTTGTCACTGCTAAATCCTTCAATGATGCTGTTGATGTCTTCACCTTCCGCTTTCACATATTCCCCAAATTGCTGTTTATGATAAAGCTCACGCGCTTTTGAAACCGCACACGGTTCATACTGATAAGAAATCGATACTGGTACAATCTTGAGCTGACGCACATAATCCGCAAACGGCAGTTTTAGCTTGCGACCTTGAAGCTGCAACATCTTCAGCAATGCCGGATCGGTAAAGTCGACCCCATCTTTGGCGCGACCTTCTTTTTGTGCAATCCAAATTGAATTGCCCTCACTCAGTGAGTCATAAATATAAGCCGACAGCTGAGACAACGCGCGCAGCATTTCTTTTGGGGCTTTGGCAGAGCGCTTAACGATAAAGCTCTTGTTTAAGCGCATTAACTCAGTGATGTAAGGAACCTGGAGTAGGTTATCGCCTATGGCGATACGCATCGTTTTCATTTTTTGCTGATGCAAGCCCCAGTTAACCAGTGCCGGATCCAGGACAATGTCTCTGTGATTAGAGATGAACAGATAGGCCCCCTGGCCATCAAGCTGCTCTAGCCCTGAATAGGTCACTTTGCTGGTGGTGCGCTCAATCAGCATCGCCAGGTACCCGGCTACCTCATCCTGAACGGCCTCGACATTGTTGACAGACTGCCACTTTTTCTTCAGCCGGCTACGTACCAGTGGCCGGGATATCAGCGCCCAACCTGCCAACCAATTGGGCAAGTTATGCTCCGCAATCACATCAATAAACTGATCATCGTCCAGCAAGCGCTGCAAAGCTGCGGGGACTTCATCGTCATTGTAAGGTCTGATATCTGCGTATTTATCCACTAAACTACTCTTTTATTATTGGTGGTTGTCATCAAAACGTCTTATTCTATCGTGTGCCCGGATCGGAAGCTAAGAATATCAAGTCTGACCAGAAGCACCCACACGATGCATAGCCTGACTCAAGCGCAAGCTTGCTATGCCGAAACCTGTGTTGGCGCAAAGCGTTGCTTAATTCCCATCAGCATCAACCTGACCATTAATAAAGCCAATACCACACCACTGACCAACGTCAGCCAACCTGGTAAAACTTCATGATCATGTCCCATCATAGGTGCAACGGTAAAGCCAAACTGGGCAACCAGCCAGTCAGTTAAGAATCCGAATACAATCGCGACCCCAATGACTGCCCCCAGATAAGCAAATACAGCACGACGCCCCAGCTCTTTAGCGACCACCCCTATGGTGGCAACATTGGTGGCCGGCCCGGCCAGCATAAATACCAGTACCGCACCCGGAGATACGCCCGCCAGGAGCAACCCGGCAGCAATCGGCGTAGATGCTGTGGCACAAATGTACATCGGAATACTGACCAGAATAACCACCATCATGGCCAGGATCCCATTGCCCCACTGAGCCAAAAAGGCTTCGGGAACATAGGTTTGCACTAAAGCCGCAAAGAATAGACCAATCAGTAGCCATTGCATAGTATCTGCAAGTAATTTGTTACAACTAAATTGCACAGCAGAAGCCAATTTTTGCCACAGCCCTGGCTTAGGCGCAGCTGGCGCACAACAGGAAGCTGCTGGTTCAGCCGTTTTGTGTGAAGACTTACTGTCGCAACAGCCTTTTTCAGACTCTGGCTCTGTCTTAGTTTTACTAGCGCAACAACTTGCAGACTGTGTTGCTGCCGGTGTGTGCTCGCTGGCACAGCAACTGCTTTTTTCAGGCTGGGCTTTTTTTACCGAGCTACCACAACAGCCCCCCCCTGAGCCACTTGCCGTGTTTTGCGGTTTTTTTCCCTCATCTTTACCAACCAATACACCGGCCGTAATGGCACTGGCGACGGCCGCAATGGGCCGTATCACAGCCATAAATGGACCAAGTAGTGCATAGGACACAGAGATAGAATCCACCCCGGTCTCAGGTGTCGACACTAAAAAGGCCGTGGTGGCACTCTTTGACCCGCCTGCACGCCTGAGCCCGATCGCAGCAGGAATAACACCGCAAGAACACAGCGGCATGGGTGCCCCAATCAAAGCGGCTTTTATGGTGGTCCAGAGCCCTTCTTTGCCTAAGTGTTTTTGTAAAAAGTCTTTGGGAATAAATACATTAAGCAACCCGGCGAGTAACAGGCCCAACATCAGCCAGGGTGCTGAAACCAAAAAGAGTTGCCAAAAATTACTAAGCAGAGCCATCTATATCCTCCAACGCAGTCAAAATAGAGCAATCATCAGCGCTTTCCTCACCGCCACAACACCGCTCGGCCAGCACACTCAAAGAGCGCTCAAACTTCAGCAGTTCTTCAATCCTTTGCCGGGTTTGTGCCAGTTTTTGCACTGTGAGTGACTTAACCTCTTCACAGCTGTGATTATGTTTATCAATTTTAATGGCCAGCAACTCCTGAATATCTTTGAGACTGAAACCCACGGTTTTGGCTCTTACGATAAAGCGCATCTGTTCAAGCGCGCTGTCATCATACAACCGATAGCCCGCCGAGCTGCGTGCTCGCGCTTGCAGCAGACCCTGGCGTTCATAATAACGCAGTGTGTCGGTAGACACATTCAATTGTTTTGCAATATGGCCAATCTTATACATCGTCAGTTTTGCCGTCCTTTATGAATCTACTTAGAGTATAAACCTTGGAGTTGAGTTCAAGGTCAAGTGCAAAGATAAACTAACCATAAAAATGATACACTCCCGCCATCTGTTAGTAAGGAAGATTTGCCCACATGAATATTGTTGTTTTAGATGCCGCCACATTGGCGGGTGTCAGCCTCGACCCTCTGCGCAAGCATGGCGCCGTTACCGAATATCAAACCACATCACCCGACCAGCTGCTATCGCGCCTTCACGGTGCAGATGTGGTTGTGACGAACAAAGTCGTGCTCAATGCCGACACGCTGAGTCAGTTGTCTGATCTCAAATTGATCTGTGTCGCCGCAACCGGCACCAATAACATCGACCTGGAAGCCGCACGCAGCCACAATATCGCCGTGACCAATGTCGCGGGTTATTCCACCCCCTCAGTGGTCCTTCACACCTTTACGCTGCTCGGCAACTTAATGAGCAATATTCACCGCTATGCACAAGACTGTGCAAATGATGCCTGGCAACAGAGCAACATATTTTGTCGTCTGGACTACCCTATACACGATTTGTCAGGCAAACGTTTTGTGATAGTCGGATATGGTAATCTTGGTCAGGCTGTTGCGAAGGTTGCCGCCGCCTTTGGTGCCGAGGTTATTATCGCAGAGCGCCCGGGGCAAGAGGTAATACGTGAGTCACGCGTTGCCTTTAAAGAAGCACTGCGAGACGCGGATATTGTCTCGGTCCATTGCCCTTTAACAGACACCACCCGAGACCTATTTGACGCCAGTACGCTGGCCTTGCTCCCGACTCACGCCATTTTATTGAATACCGCGCGAGGCGGTATTGTTAATGAACAGGCACTGGCAGATGCATTAGCCCAGAGACAGCTTGGCGGTGCAGGCGTTGATGTACTTAGTGTTGAGCCAGCGACAGCGACAAACCCGCTGGTGCAATACAAAGGCGACAACTTGTTACTGACGCCACACAACGCCTGGGCCAGCCAGGAATCTATCACCCGTCTGATTGACGGTATTGCCGAGAATATCACCAGTTTTTTACAAGGAAGTGAGCGTAATCGTCTGGTATAAGCGTGTCGTTTCTGGTGCTCAGTAACATGCTTTATGAATTGGCTGTCTCCAACTGTGCGAAATGACACGAAGTGAAGTTGTACCACGGGTGTTTACGCTCAACAAAAAGTTGCCTGAACACCATTGACCGCTTGACGCTCCCGTTCAGTAACGTGATCCCGGCTTTCGGGCCGGGAACTATTCTCATACAACGCATGAGTACCTGTCCTGCAACTAGTCATTGAGCTATATCCGGCATCGAATAGAAATGGCGCCTAACGTGACATTGCAAATTGTTATTTTGACTAACTATTAGTGAATTCATACAAAACTTAGCGTTATAAAAAACCAGTGATTTCATCAACCCTCATAACCCTTTGATTTTTAATAGTTTAAAAACTGGCAAACTCTTTGCAAAATACACTTCAAAGAAAACAAAGACGGCTAAGCCTGGGATATAAAAGATGAAAAAACTACTACTTGCCACTGCGCTATTAAGTTCAACCGTACTGACAGGCTGTGTGGTCGCGGTCACGGATGGTGAAATTAACGGCAGCCACTATGGCTGGAAAAAAGAGCAAAAACAGAATCGCGAGAAAATCAGCCAACTTAAAATGGGCACTGAATATCAAAGTGTACTGAACAAGCTTGGTACACCTGACTTCACAGATATGGTGTCTAAAGGAGATACTGTCTATCAGGTTCTGTATTTCGCAACCAACAGTAAACATTCAGATGGCGTTGTCACAAAAGATGAATGCACCCCTTTACTGTTTAAAAACAGCAAGCTGGTTGGATTTGGCGATACGGCCCTGGCACAACTGCTGTAACCAGCGCTACTGACACGGTTCAGTGCGACTTAGCACTGAACCTTCACACCACACTCAACACCGCCTTTTGTTGCCGTTCACGTGCATCGTTCAGCGCCGAGGCAGCCAAGTCCAGCGGATCCCGATGTGCTCGGGCAAAATCAGCTTTGGTATAGCAAATGCCTGCACTCACTGTCACATGGGCACAAGTCGGCGATTCAGGATGCCGAATCGCTAAGGCTGCAACCGCCATATGAATGGCCTCGGCCACTTCCTGAGCTTCAACTTCACTGATATCACGCAGCAACGCCACAAAACGTCCGCCATCATAGCGCGCCGTAAATCCATCCATATTATTGATGATACCCGCCACTACCTGGGCAATTTTATATAGGCATTCATCGCCTCGGGCATGACCGAATAACTTGTTGTAACGCTCAAAATGATCAACACCCAATACAAACACTGCCAGTGGCCGAACCCCCGAAGCACATTGCCGCCAGAACATTGCCAAAGTTTTATCCAGTGCCCGCCGGTTGGGTAATGATGTCATGCCATCTACTAAAGCCTGCTCACAAAGCTGATCATTACGCTGCTTTATAGCCAGATGAATTTTTACCCGCGCTTTAACAATATTGGGGTTAAACGGCTTGGTAATATAGTCGACCGCGCCCTGTTGCAGGCTTTGTGCTTCATCCAAAAAACTGGCGCTTGCGGAGATCACTATCACAGGCAATTGCGCTGTTTCGGGGTTCGCCTTTAACGTTTGCAAAAACACCTCTGCCGCATCACCGAGCTGCTGATTGTCCATAATGATCAGGTCTACGCAGGTGCTGTTCAGCTCTTCCTGCGCCTGCTCAGGTGACGAACTCAGTGTCACCAGATAGGTTTCTTCGAGGGTATTTTGTAGCACCACTCGGTTAAGTGGATCCGGATCCAGAACCAGAATATGGGCCGATTTGTGCATTTTCTTATCCTTTTAGCCAAAACGAAATAAAACACAAAGTTTGTTCTGCTGCCGCCAGCAACTGCTTTTGATCACATGGTAATTGATCAGGTGCATCTTCATTCGCTTGCTTCGCAGCGGCTTCACATATGCGCGCCTGAGCCGCTAATCGGTGTAATCCTAACCCTGCTGCTGACCCTTTGATGGTGTGAGCCAGACTAAATAGCTCAGCTGCGCTCAGCGCTTTGTGTAAAGATGCGATGTACTCCTCACCAAGCTTAGCAAACTTTTCCAGCATGGTACGTACCAGCGCTTCATTGCCCATCATTTGTGACAAAGCAAACGGATAATCAAATACCGTATCGTTATCTGGCACATAGTCCTGAAGCGCCGCACACAGATCGACCGGTGCCACAGGCTTAACTAAAAAGCCGTTTAATCCTGTTGCCATAGCCTGCTGCTTTTCCTGCTCATGGGCATTGGCGGTTAAGGCAACAATAGGCAAACTTTGTTGATCAAACTGACTGCGCAATTGTCGGCTGGCTTCATAGCCATCAATGTTAGGCATGTACAAATCCATCAACACCACTTCCGGGCGCAGCTTCTGACAAATCGCAACGATATTTTCAGCACTACTCAGTGCGACCACGGTGGCGCCGCGCTGTTCCAGTACCGTCCTGCTGATATCCAGATTAACTGGATTATCATCCACCACAATACACAACAAAGGCGATAAGATGCAGGTATTCGGTAACGCGGCTTTTGGCACTTCCAATGTGCAGGTACTCAGGCTCTGGTAAAACACCGGCTGAGCGAGCCTGATCGCCTCAGAGTCAGCGGGCAACAACTGTGAAAATGCGCCTGTGTCAGGCACCAACCACTGTGCGTCCAGCCCTGGCTCCGATTGACTCAATGCGCGGACGTGGGCAGGGTCATTAGACGCCAGGTAATGAACCGGAGTCGACTGACTGAGCGCACTCAAATCAGCCAGGCTGCCCTGGTGAATCCCCTGGTGGGCCAGATAAGGCAAAGGTGCCTGTCCACCCAAAATCAAAAATAGCGATTTGCGGCTTTGCTCATCAGATAACGCCGCACGCTCTAATCGCAGGGTAAACTCAAATCGACTGCCGACGTCGGGCTTACTTGTTAACGTCACTTCGCCGCCCAGTAACTCAATCACCTGCTTCACGATGGCCAGACCAAGCCCAATACCTTCATGAGGGCGAGAGCTGCTTTCATTTCCCTGAGTAAAAGCATCGAATAAACGTGCCTGATCCTGTTCACTGATCCCAGGGCCGGTATCCCAGACACAGAACTGGATAGTCTGCTCAGGTGCCTGTATGCCTGGTTGCAAAGACAGGCTCAGGCCTACTCTGCCATGCTCTGTGAACTTGACCGCATTGCCCAATAGATTCATTAATACCAGCTTGATACGTGCTTCATCACCGATCAATCTCGGCCAGATAAAAGGGTCTACCTCTATCTCGAACTCAAGTTGCCTGGCACTGCTCAGTGGTGTGATCAGGCCACTCAGACTGGAGATCAGATCAACCAGACAAAATGGCTGGTTGTTGGGTTTACCCTGCCCGCTCTCCAACCGGGCAAAATTGAGAATGTCATTCAGCATGGTCAGCAACTGCTGCGCAGCACTTTCGATTTGCTCAAGCTTTTGTTGTTCTTTCTGGCTATCCAATTCGGGCTTGAGAATGCTCACCATCCCCAAAATGGCATTAATAGGCGTGCGGATCTCATGACTGATATTGGCAATAAAGCGGCTTTTGGCATGATTAGCCCGCTCAGCATCCAATCGGGCGCGCACCAGTGCGGTCACATTTTGTACGTGGATAACAAAATACTTGGGATTCTTTTGTTTGTCCCAGACCAGAGAGACACTCAGGTGCAGCCAGCGTTTGGGATCTTGCTGAGCCAGACTCAGTTCACTGGCCCCCTGTCGTTCCTGTAAGCAATGGTCCAGCACATCATTCAGTGCCTCAACATCGGCATCTTCAAACACGCTGTACAAACTACTGCCAATATCAACACGCACAAATAACTTACGCGCCGTCCGGTTAAGTTCCAGCACAAGTCGGTCAATAGACAGTAAAATCACCCCATTGGGCGCATACTCAATGGCTGCTTTAAAGTTCTGCTCGGACGCCCGTAACGCAGTCAAAGCCTGCTGCTGCTCACTGATATCCCGTGCTACCCCCAAAGTCCCGATACGTTTACGCAGATCGTTGTACAAAGGCGAAACGGTGATCAGATAACTACTTCCCTCCAGCATCAGAGTATCGGTAAGGCTTTGTCCCTGAAAGTTCATAGTTTGCTCAAGATCCAGCAAAGCCAGGTGACGCTCTGTTACTTCCTGATGCTCACGCGCTACCAGATCGACCTGAGCGACTCCTATAAATCGCTCAAACGCCTCATTACAGCCAATAAATGAACCATCAATATTTTTGTAGTAAACCAGATCAGGCACCGAGTTCAGGACCGTTTTAAGCAATGCCGCCTGGCGTTCCTTGGCCTCTAAACTACGCGACAGGGCTTTCTTCTGTCGCTGAACTTGCTCATCCAGTTTGGTATTGTTTTCCTGCAACTGTTGCAGTGCATGCCGCTTCTGTGTGACGACCTGTTTTATTTCTCTGAACCATGGCTGCCAGTCTCTCGGAACAGCATAATTCATCGTCGCTTCTGGGGTGTGCTCCTGATAAGTCAGGTATCTGACAAAATGCTTGAGAGGCCGGATAAATACTTGCGCGTTAAGCCAAACGTAAGCGGCAAAAGTAAAGACAATAAATATGATCAAAAACCCCAGCTCCAGTAACACCTCATATCGCGCCGGTGCCGAAAAACGGGCTTCATCCTGGACAAACCTTAAGGTAAAAGGCTGCCCGCTCGGACGATAGTTAAAGCGAATGCCGCCCTCCCAGGGCAGCTTAGCATTGCGTACCAAGCTGTCGTCCAGATCCTGATAGCCTTTGCTGGAAGCCAATATGACACCCGGCTGCGTGCCTTTCAGTGCCAACGTTCCTCCACCAAAAGTCATCTGCTGCAGTCTGCTGGCAAGTTTATCAACATCATAAATCAGCAGGATCTGCGATTGTGATCCACTGGTCAGGCGCTGCCCCAGGGCAAAGTAGTGCTTACCAAATACCCGGGTAGGCATGCTGGTGGCCGTGATCCCCTGACTAAATTGTGGTGTAAAACGCGATTCAACAATGGCCGTTAGCAGGTTGCTCTGACTGGTATCACGCCGTTTGACAAAGGCAAAGCCGTTTTCCTGAATAAAAACCACCGCTTCGAGCTCATCAATTAGGGCAAGCGCGGTATTGAAACTGGGGCCCAAAGCCATAATTTGCTGCCATTGAGCTATCAGTTGCGGCGTTGGCACAAAGCGACCCAGCCCCACAACCTCTCCCCCATTGTCTGGCAGCTGGCGATAAAAATAACCTGCCTGCTGACGAATATTCTGCTGCCACTGTGCATCGAGCTGATAGCGGATAGGTTCAGCCAGGCTATTGCGAACACTGGTAATGGCCGTTTGCGCAGCCAGTGTCTCTTGCTCAACTTGTCCGGCAAGCACGAAAAATTGGGCCTGATACACTTGATACTGGCGCTCTAGCTTAATCTGATACAAATGAAAGCACAGCACCACAGCCAACAACATAGGTACCAGCACGGCAATACTGATCGCCTTACGATAGTTCTTAAGAGGGAGAAATTCCGGCACGCAATGGCTCGACGTTAGTTCCTTGTTTTAGCAAGAGTAACGAGCACATGCCAATCTTTCAAGTGAGTTAGAAAGCCAGGATGAGAAATAAGCGGACCGCAAGGGTCCGCCTGGTGTTACAAGTTTTGCTCAGCAAATGAAGCGAGGCGGCTTCTCACCACGCCATTAAGATTAATGGTGGCAGAGCCTTCAAAATCTTTGAAGCGCTCAACAATATAAGTAAGCCCTGAAGTCACAGGGGTCAGATAATTGCTGTCTATCTGCGCCAGGTTACCGGTGCAGATAAGTTTAGTGCCCTCGCCACAGCGTGTGATAATGGTTTTTAACTGGGAGGCCGTCAGGTTCTGGCTCTCATCCAGAATCACCACCGCATTTTGGATACTGCGTCCACGCATAAAGTTGACCGACTTAAACTGAATGTTGGCCTTTTCCATAATATAGTTACGGCTCGAAATGGGGCTCTCGTCGTGTTTGTGTAATACCTCCAGCGTATCCGTGATTGCCGCCAGCCAAGGGGCCATTTTTTCTTCTTCCGTGCCAGGTAAAAAGCCTATGCTTTCTGCAATTTCCGGGGTGTTACGAGTTACAATCACCTTATCGTAGACGCCTTTCTCTATGATCATTTCCAGCGCACTGGCCAGCGCCAGTAAGGTTTTCCCGCAACCGGCCGGGCCTGTCAGGATCACCAACTCGATATTTGGATCCAGCAAGGCATCCAGCGCCATGCCCTGATAGACATTTTTAGGCGCAACGCCCCAGGCCTGTTGGTGCATCAGGCGCTCAACGCTAATGTCTTTTAATGTCACGTGCTCTGTATCATAGCCCACCACCCGGGCAGCAAAGTGCTCCCCATCATCTATCAGGTATTCATTGACAAAGACTTCCGGCATCAGTTTCGCGGGCACCTGATGCAAGGTGTAACGGCCCTGCTGCTCCGTCTGGCACTCACCCACATTGGCCCAGAAGTCCCCGGTAAACTTATTATACCCCGAGGTCAGCAGGTTAATGTCATCAATGAGCTGGTCAGTACGGTAATCCTCTACAAATTTGAGGCCGGCCCCTTTGGCCTTAAGGCGCATGTTAATGTCTTTGGTGACCAGCACCACTTTTTTATCTGAGTATTGTTTCTGTAATTGAATGGCGCAGTTAATAATTCGGTGGTCATTTTCGTTACCCGGTAAACCAGAGATGCTATCCGGATACAAGTGATCATTGATCACGATGAGCTTGCCGCTGCTCGCGGGTTTATGCGTATCGCGCTGCACTTTGGGCAAGGACACCCCCTCCAGCATTTGCTCTGGTGAGGCGTTACGCAACACGTCATCAAGGCTGCGAATGGCCACCCTGGCATCGCTGCTGACGTCGCGTTTTCTGTCTTTTATGTGGTCCAGCTCTTCCAGAACTGTCATGGGGATTACTACGTCGTGTTCCTGAAATGAAAAGAAAGCGAGGGGTTCGTGAAGGAGTACGTTGGTATCTAACACATACATTTTACGGTCGAGGTCATCATTTCCCATAGTGCGTTCCTATTTAGTGAAAACTACTACTGAACAAAGACTTGGTCGCCAAGCAAGCCAATGCTCTTACCCTAAGTTTAGTCTATTTGTCACAAAAGTCGTTTTTATGACAGCCGCGTTAACCACCCGGCAAGACAATGCGTCATCGCTACGTCAATTTTGAACACTTGAGCTATGCTTATTTTTCGTCGTGAGGACGTAAACACTGTGGCCGGAAATAACGCCAAACAGGACAACAAGTAGCCCAGGCTCCTGTGTTCGCTGAGGTCAATAGCATAATGTGAAAAAAATCACAGTTTATGTACGTTTATCGTTGTCTCACAACCTTGAACAAGGCGGTGCTTCTCGGTACCATGGCCGCCTTTTTTCCGCGAGACGAGACAAGCATGAATTTTTCCTTAGGTCAGCGCTGGATCAGTGATACTGAGTCAGATTTAGGATTGGGCACCATAGTGGCATTGGAAGGTCGTCAGGTGACCATATTGTTCCCTGCCAGTGGTGAAAACCGCGTGTATTCCGTGCAGGAAGCCCCGGTTACCCGCGTGATTTTTAATCCCGGCGATGTGATCCGCTGTGTTGACGAATGGGAAATGCGTGTTGAAAAAGTGGAAGAACAAGGCGACTTGCTGTGTTATCACGGCGAACGTATCGATAACGAAGAACCGGTCACACTGAAAGAAACCTTTTTGGATCACTTCATTAAGTTTAATAAGCCTCAGGACCGTTTATTTGCAGGCCAGGTTGATCGATTTGACCGTTACACGCTGCGCTATCAAACCTGGCAACATCAGTTCAATCGCCAGCAGTCTCATTTAAAAGGCCTCATTGGTCAGCGTGCCAGCCTGATCCCCCACCAGCTTTATATAGCCGATGAAGTAGGCAAACGTTTCGCACCCAGAGTTTTGCTGTCGGACGAGGTAGGCTTAGGTAAAACCATTGAAGCGGGTATGATCCTGCATCAACAAATCCTGACGGGTCGTGCCAGTCGTGTACTTATCGTCGTACCTGAAAGCCTGCAACATCAGTGGCTGGTTGAAATGCTGCGCCGCTTCAACTTGCACTTCTCTATTTTTGATGAAGACCGCTGTGACGAAGCCTTTGCGGACTCTCCAAACGTATTTGAAACCGAGCAATTGGTGTTGGTGAGCCTGGAATTTATCACCAAGAAACGCCGCTGGTTTGAGCAGGCAACATTAGCAGACTGGGATCTGTTGGTTGTTGATGAAGCGCACCACCTGACGGTAGAAAAAGACAAACCAAGCACCGAGTACCAGCGCATTGCGGAACTGAGCCAGGACATCGCTGGTTTGATCCTGCTGACCGCCACGCCAGATCAACTTGGCCACCGCAGCCACTTCGCTCGTCTGCAACTGCTTGACCCAGACAGGTTCTACGATTACGACGCCTTTGTGGAAGAAGAAAGCCATTATAAAGAAGTCGCCGATGCCGCCAACAAACTGCTACAAGACGCCGCGCTGGACGACAAAGCCAAAGCAACCCTGACTGAGCTGTTAAAAGAAACCGACATCACCGATCTGCTGAGCCAGGTTGAACAGGGCGAGGAGTCGGCCAAGCAAACGCTGCTAAACAACCTGCTGGATCGCCATGGCACCGGCCGTATTTTATTCCGCAACAGCCGCAGTGGTATTGACGGCTACCCAAGCCGTATACTGCACGCCTGTCCTGTTGAGATGCCAAAGCAATACAAAACCGCTATCTCTGTCATGGGTAATCTGGGCGGCATTCAAAGTGCAGATAAAAGTGCTCTGCGTGCCCTGTTCCCGGAAAAAATCTTCCAGGAGTTTGAAGGCGAAAGCGCCAGCTGGACCCAGTTCGACCCGCGTGTTGCCTGGCTGATCGATAAGCTCAAAGAGCTTAAACAGCAAAAGGTGCTACTGATCTGTGCTGAAGCACAAACCGCCATCAGCCTGGAGCAAACCCTGCGTGAACGCGAAGGCATTAAGTCAGCCGTATTCCATGAAGGGATGTCTATCTTAGAGCGTGACCGCGCTGCGGCGTACTTTGCCGATGAATATGATTCTGCCCAGGTGCTGCTGTGTTCAGAAATTGGCTCAGAAGGTCGTAACTTCCAGTTTGCCCACCACCTGGTACTGTTCGATTTGCCGCTGAACCCGGATCTGCTGGAACAACGTATTGGTCGTCTGGATCGTATTGGTCAGCAGCAGGATGTGAATATTCATGTGCCTTACTTTGCTAATACTGCCCAGGAAGTACTGCTGCGCTGGTATGACGAAGCACTGGATGCGTTCGAAACCACCAGCACCACCGGCCAGTTGCTTTACAAAGAATTCTCTGAAGATTTACTCGAGCTGGTTGCCGCACACAACTGTGACGAAGAAGAACTAGACCCGTTACTTGAGCAGGTTGCCAAACAGAACACTGTGCTACGCGCCAAAATGGAGCAAGGTCGCGACCGTCTGCTGGAACTGCATTCAAGCGGTATGGGCAAAGCCGATGGCATTGTTGAAGAAATTGAGGCACTGGACGACGACGTTGTCTTACCCACTTACATGATCAATGTGTTCGACATCTTTGGAGTAAACCAGGAAGACAAAGGTGAAAACACCATTATCCTGAAGCCAACTGAGCACATGCTCAACCCGTCTTTCCCAAGCCTGAAAGACGACGGCATCACCGTGACGTTTGACCGTGCTACGTCGCTGTCACAAGAAGATGCCCAGTTTATCAGCTGGGATCACCCTATGGTTGAGGGTGTGATGGACATGATCTGTGACGACGACTTTGGTTGTGCTTCCGTTGCTCTGTTGAAGAACAACAAACTGCCGGTAGGTACTTTCTTTGTTGAGCTGATCTTTGTGGCCGAAACGTCGGCTCCGAAATCACTGCAAATTGGCCGTTTCCTGCCACCCACACCGATCCGGGTGCTGATGGATAAAAGCGGTAACGATCTGGCACAAAACGTGGCATTTGATGCCTTTAACAACCAGCTCTCAGCCGTTGGTCGTCAGACCGCCAGTAAACTGGCCAATGCACTGCAATCGGGTATCCACCCGCTGATCAGCAAAGCCGAAGAGCAGGCTAAAGCACAGATGGCTGACCTGCAACAGACTGCACAAGCACAGATGGAAACCCGCCTGAGCGACGAGCAGGCCCGCTTGCAGGCACTGAAAGCGGTTAACCCGAATATCCGTGACGAAGAAATTCAGGTATTCGATAAACAACGCAGCGCGCTCAACGAGCACATCGGCAAGGCTCAGGTCAAACTGGACGCCATTCGCCTGATTGTAGTGGCGCATTAAACACCATAGCAAGAAACAGGGGCACACTATTTGGTGTGTCCCATACATTTTGATTTACTAAGTAAGAGGCTTCTGTCCCCTCTAACAAAGCCATTAGTATGGTTCGGAGCGTGGAAATCACGTCTTATCTTCAAGCCAGATGGCTTAAAGATTTTGTTCAACACTTACGTTTTATAGCTGCCACAGAGTTTTCTATATCTGAGCGTATTTTGCGAGAGATGCTCATCAGTTTTACGTAAACTTCCTGCGTCAGACCCACATGCCATTGGCTTAAACAAACAGCTGGCAGGTCACCTCTTCCACATTAATCGGCCAACAGAGAAACCGATGTGCAGAAATTTACTCAATATAAGCGTTATCTGAAATTCATGAGTACAACACTCATTGATAGGTACTTCTGTGCACTGTAATAACAATCACCCGGATCATGACAAACGCGAGTGTTATCAAATTTACACCAGTAGATGAGAGAGGGAAAATCACTTCACAATTAGATAAATCGCTACGATGCCCGCAGAGACACAAAGCAGGCCAGTAAACTGGCCTACGATCAACAACATTGTCTAGCAAGAAACTAAAGATATAACCGCTCAGGTCACCCCGAGTCGATCATAAATTAGCGATTAAGCGCACTGCCAGGTTTGTGGGCACTGCATGGTTTTCAGACACATCAGCGTGTCCAGGTTAGTACCACCTGCAACCTGTGGGGTTTGCTGTGGATTGAGCTTAGCAGAAGAGGTGTTAAGGTTTTTAACGGTCTTTTTGCTTAGTTTAAGTAACATCTTAATTTCCTTTGGTTAGTTACATAAGTCGCGGTAACAGTATCAGGTTTTAATATCCCTAAAAAGCCTTAATTAAAGAAATATTTATTTAAATCAAATGGAGATTAATAAATAATCTTTCGTTAAAAAACATTTATAAAAATAGCTCATGTTTTGATCAGACCATTTTTTCATACGCATTATTACCAATTTGGGAATTTTTATTCCCATTCACACTTTAACCTTTACTTAACCCTGTACACGTTAATTTGACCTTTGAATCGGCTTCGTCCGCCCCAAAAGCAACTGTAGCGAAAGGAAGATCAACATGATAAAGGTTAAAACGAGTGCATTTGCACTGCTGATGGGCAGTGCGTTTAGCACCTGCGCGCTGCCCATACCCGATGATTTAGACCAGGCACTCACAGAGTTAATTATTCAGCATGGCCTGACTGGCAAGCCGGCTAACGGGTTTGACTTACCCGGTGTCGATGACCCTGAGGTTAAACTGGGCAAACTGCTGTTTTTCACCAAAGCACTCAGTGGTGACAAGCAAGTGGCCTGCGCCAGCTGTCATCACCCCTACCTGGGCGGCGGCGATGGCCTCTCCCTGCCCGTAGGTACCCTGGCACAAGATCCGGATATACTCGGGCCGGGCCGTAAAACCACCACAGGACAATTCTACGTACCACGCAACTCGCCCAGTATCTTCAATGCCTGGGTGCATAAACGCAGCCTGTTTCGTGATGCCCGGGTGGAGTTTCTGGACTGGCTAAACCCTGAGCAGGGGATCAGTACACCGGATGTCCCTTATGGTGAAGCCGATCCAAACGCAGGCGACTCGCTGTTAGCAGCGCAAGCACGCTTTCCGGTGATCACCCCCTCAGAAATGCAAGGCTTTGAGTTTATGAAAGGTGCGCCTAATGATGCCGTCAGAGCCCATCTGGCTGCGCGAATAGGCAACTATGGCAATGCCCAGGGCGAGTTATTTCGCAATCAGTGGCGGGATTATTTCGCAGCAGTATATGGTGATAAAAGCGCTGAAGAGATTGTCACTTTTGATAATATCACCCGTGCGCTGGCAGCCTACCAGCAATCAATGAATATGACGGATAATCCCTGGAACAGATACGTGCAGGGAGATAAAACCGCACTGACAACGTCACAAAAGCGCGGTGCCTTTTTATATCTTTACATGCCGCCGCCCCCATCTGATGGCGGTAGTGAGCCCGATTTTTTGCCAACCCAGTGCATTGGCTGCCACAACACCGACAGCTTTAGCCAGACCAAAGGCACTAATTATCACAGGTTAGCCTTTCCACAAATAGGTCCCGGCATTGGTGAAGCCGGTGATGAAAGCAATGATCGTGGCCGCACCCTGCGCAATCAAAACCTGGCTGACATCTACAGCTTTCGCTCTACCACTTTGCTGAACGTCGAAGTCACCGGCCCTTACGGTCATGCAGGCAATTACGATACGCTAGAAGAAGTGATTGAGCATTACGATGACTACCATGCCATATTAGACGACTACATAGACAACCAGGGCTGGTGCAAACAACCTCAGTTTAAAGACATCAAAAACTGTGTCGATTTATTCCCTGATACCCGCCAGCATACCGATGCCGCCGCTAAAATCATCGATGATGAAATCGCCGATGGTGCACCGGTACTGCGTAAATTAGAACTCAGTACCCAGGAAAAAGCCGATTTAGTCAACTTTATGAAAGCGCTGACCGATCCCTGTGTCAAACAGGCAGATTGCCTCGCCGCCTGGTTGCCACAACCCCATGAAGGTGACCCTGACGGCTTGCAACTGTACGCCAAAAATTATCAGGGCGTGCCATTGTACTTACCCGCGGATTGCGCTCAGGGTGATACTGCGGTCACAGGCAGCCGCTTGATGCTGGACCAGGGAGAATGTATCTCAGGTAAAGCCCATTACTTTTATGTCGATGTGGCACAAGACAATACCACTTTGTATTTCAGCAGCCGCAGTGGCAAAGGGCAACCACGTTTATTTTACAATGCCTACCAATGGGCAGATCCGCAAAATGCACAAGCTACGTCCCACGGCACCGGCACTGAGCAGGTACTCAAAGTCACGGTGAACCGGGGTCGTCATTTCGTTTCAGTGTTAGATCCAAATGGCTACCAGGGGCTGTCTGTTGCAGCAGGCGTCGACAGTGCCTTACGAGAACCCGGTGAGCTGCCACGGGACATAGTCAATGCCTGCATTGAGGGGCTGCCAAGTGGTTATACCGAGCTTTTATCAGGCAAAGCCCAGTGCGCCGCACCCGGTGACAGTTACTTTTTTATTAAAGTGAAAGAGCCGGGCAGTACACTGGAAGTCCGCACCCGACACGGCGTCGGTAACAGCGATCTGTTTGCAGGCTCATTCTGGCCCAGCCGGGACATGTATACCTTTGCGTCACGTCGCGCAGACAACAGTGAATTTCTCAAAATAGATAGCCCTGCGCCTGGCTGGTACTACATACTGGTCTCAGGGGATGGCCAGAATGAGGGCGTCAGCATTCAGGTCGATGTCATCGAGGCTGATGGCGCATCGCGCACAAAAAGAAACCGCAAGCCAAACCGGGCAAACAACGCAACTTTGCCCAACTGATATCCAATACCAGTCGGCTTACATCGGTGAGCTGGTATTCGCTGTGATATCGCCTCCCAAGCCGCAGTCCTACCTGCGGCTTTTTTGTGAAGCCTGGTTATTACCCACATCACCCGGTGTACTTAACCCGCCTTTAACCATTCACTCGCTACACTGGCGGTTACTTTTCGCCCGCACTGAACATCAGTGGGTATATTATTCAGAGAGTTCACCATGACGTTACTCAATAATCGTTTACTCATCACACAGCTGGCCTTTTGTGGCCTGTGTGCTGCCATTGTCTTTGCGATCCCGTCTCTGGGGGGCGCTGACACGAAAGACTCGCCGGCCGCAGAGCCCACTCAGGGAGCAAGTGCACTCGTTACACTGCCTCAGGTCACAATTACGTCAGTAAAAGCGGCCAGCTACACCCACATCATTACTGGTCACGGTACCGTAAGCGCCACGCATACGCTGACACTCAGTAGCGAAGTTGGCGGCCGGGTGACCCGGCTCCACCCTGACTTTAAACAGGGAGAACGGCTGTCGGCAGGCACCATACTGGCACGGCTGGATGACACACAGCTTCAGCAAACGCTGGCGAACGCCGAAGTCTCGCTGGCACAGGCCATACTGGATGCGGAAGCAGAAAAACTTCAGGGCGACCCAAATAAGATGCAGTGGCGACAGCTGGCCAGCACAGACAGTCAAGATGTATTGCAGCCGCTACGAGCACCACAACAGCAAGTTGTCGCGGCTCAGCTGAACCTGGCCGAAGCACAGTTGAATAGCGCACGATATAACCTGACAGCCAGTCAGTTCACCCTGCCCTTTGATGCCACCGTAGTAAAGCGTTCAGTTCAGCCTGGCAGTTATGTGCAACCAGGCAGCGCCATTGCCACACTCTACAGTACCTCACAGGCCGAAATCACGATTGAACTCAGCGCCGAGCAATGGCAGCACTTGCCCACAGAGTCGATGCCAGAAGGTGGCTGGCATGTCACCCTCAGTGATACAACCCATGTCGGTGGGCAAACTCAATGGCACGGCCGGGTATCACGCCTGAGCCAGTATATTGATCCGCAATCGCGCCAGCGTCTGGCAATTGTCACCGTCGATAAGCCACTGGATCAAACACAACCATTGTATTTTGGCAGTTATGTGCAGGCTCAGATACAGGGGATTAAGCAAGATGATTTGTGGCGCATTCCCGCCTCAGCCTTGTCACAACAAAACCTCATCTGGTATGTCGACAAGGAAAATCGCCTGGCGCACTTTACCCCGCAGATCCAATTTCGTCAGCACGGTGACCTGTATATTAATGCCCCCACAGACTTACACCAGGCCAATATCGTCGTACGTCCTTTAAGTGCCTATCTCGACGGCATGAAAGTTACCCCTATTCAACCGGAGCACAGCCATGACTGAGCGTTCTTCCCTGATAGCCTGGTTTGCTAAAAACCCGGTGGCAGCCAACCTGCTCATGCTGGCGGTGATCTTACTCGGACTGAGCAGTGCCGGTAGTTTGCGCAAGGAGGGCTTCCCGCAACAGGAGCCGGATACCATACAGATCAGTGTCGCTTACCCCAGTGGCAGTGCTGCCCAGGCCGAGCAAGGTATTGCCGTTGCAATTGAAAATGTGCTGGAGTCTGTGAAAGGGATAAAACGCATCACCACCACGGCCAGTGCCAGCAGCGTGCAGGTACTGGTAGAAAAAACCGCGCAACATGATCTGGATACCTTACAAAGAGACGTAAAAAACCAGGTGGATGCCATCTACAATCTGCCGCAGGATGCTGAGCAGCCCGTGATCACCACCGCACAGCGGGAGCAAGAGGTGATCCGGGTGCAGTTATTTGGCGCCCTGTCTGCCCAGACACTACAAACCATAGGGAGCCAGCTTGCGGATGACTTACTGGCTCAGCCCAATATCGCCACACTCAGTCAGCCCGATCACCGCGACCCATTGGTGGCCATTGAAATAGACGAGGCCCGCCTGCAAGCCTATCAGCTTAGTTTCAGTGAAGTGGCCGAAGCCATCAATCAGTATTCCGGCACGGCACTGACCACCAGCCTGCGTAACCCCGATAAAGTGCTGCGCCTGAAAGCCGCCGAGCAGGCGCTTTATGCCGCCGACTTTGCGTCGATAGTTGTAGCAACCTCACAAACAGGTAAAAGCATTCGACTCAGCGATGTGGCCACACTGCAAGATACTTTTGCGGATGACAGTTTTCACCTGGCCCGGTTTAATGGCCATCCCACCTACGGCATCACTATCGTCATGGACGAATACGGCGACATGAGCAACAGTGTGGCGCAAGCCAAAGCCGTCGTAGCCAGATGGCAAAGCAAATTACCCGAAGGGGCCTCACTGATCACCTGGCATGACAATTCGACACTGATCACGGAGCGCCTGAGTTTGCTGAGCCTGAACGCGCTGAGCGGCATTGCCCTGGTGTTTATGGTACTGGCACTGTTTCTAAATCTGAAAGTCGCCTTCTGGGTCGCCGCAGGCCTGCCCTTTGTATTCTTCGGCAGCCTCTATTTTATGACCGAACCTTACACCGGCATGACGCTCAATGAAATGACTACCTTTGGCTTTATTATGGCGCTGGGCATCGTCGTGGATGATGCCGTAGTGGTGGGTGAGAGCATCTATTCAACCCGACAACGCTTTGGCGACACACTCAGCAACACCATCAAAGGCACGCAACTAGTCGCCGTCCCCACCTTGTTTGGCGTATTAACCACTGTGGCAGCCTTTGCCGCACTGGCCAATATCTCCGGCGGACTAGGTGTGCTGTATGCCCAGTTTGGTACTGTGGTCACCCTATGTCTGTTGCTGTCGGTGGTGGAGTCTAAATTGATCTTACCAGCACACCTGGCCCACATTAACACCCAACAAAATCATCGACCAAACCGCGTCACGGTACTCTGGCATCGTGTTCAACAAGGTGCAGATGCGCTGCTTACTGACTTTAATCAGCACCTGTACCGACCTGCTTTGGAACGCATAATGCACTTTCGTTACGCCGCATTGATGGGGTTTCTTGCACTGTTTTTTCTGACCGCCAGCCTGATCACTCAGGGGGTTGTCAGGGTCGGCTTTTTCCCAGGACTGCCCGCCGATACCATCACTGCCACCATGACTCTTTACAACGACGCCAGCTTTGGCCAGACCGCCCGCAACCTGGATCAGCTTGAGGCACGGCTATATCAGGCCGAGCAGCAATTGCTGGACGAGCAAAACCTCAGCCACATCGCCAGCGTGTCGGTCAGCGCTACTGGCGATCAAAGCGGCACACTCAATGTGGAGCTGGCTGGCACCCAGCCCTATACCCTGAGCGAACTGGCGAAACGCTGGAGGACTCTGGCGGGCACCCCGGAAGCCAGCAAAACCTTGCATATTCAGGCGCAACTTGCACGCGTCTCCAACTTTAAGGTGGAGTTAAAAAGTGGCAGCGACGACACGTTAGAGGCTGCAGAAGCTAACTTACAGCAGGCACTACGTGAGATCAGTGGTGTACACAGTATCGACAGCTCTCTGGCACCCGGCGAAGCCACCATGCACTTTGAAGTCACCGAAGAAGGCGAAATGCGCGGATTTACCACGCAATTGCTGGCACGCCAGCTACTGCAAGCATTTGGTGGTGAGGTCGTACAACGTTATATGCGGGACAAAGACGAAGTGAAAGTGCGGGTACGTTATCCACTGGCTGAGCGCAGCGAGCAGGCTGATGTGCTTACAGCCAGAGTGCGTGCCCCGGACGGACGGACCGTGCCGCTTGGCAACGTCGCAAACGTTACCTATACCAGCGAAGTGCAGTCCATTACCCGGATCAACGGCGTCAGAGCAGTAACTGTCTCCGCTGCGGTGAATAAAGCCCTGCTGACGCCCACCGAGCTGGTGGCCAGGCTAGAACACAGCATGGTACCTAGATTGCGTGCTCAATACCCGGATCTGAACATACATTTTGCCGGGGAAGCCGAGCACCAAAAAGAAGCCACCGACTCCATGAGCTCCGCCTATCTGCTGGCGCTGCTGGCTATCTATGCACTGCTGGCTATCCCACTGAAATCATATTGGCAGCCACTGATCATCATGTCGGTTATTCCGTTTGGCTTTGTAGGCGCGATTTTAGGTCACTGGGGCTTAGGTTTAACGCTTAGTATTCTATCCTTAAATGGCATACTGGCGCTCAGCGGCGTGGTGATCAACGACAGCCTACTGCTGGTCAGCCAGTTTAATCGCCATCGCCGTGAGGGGAAAACCATGCACAATGCATTACTTGAAGCCTGCACCGGCCGACTGCGTGCAATATTACTGACATCACTGACTACCTTTGCCGGGCTATACCCGATTTTGGGAGAATCCTCTCAGCAGGCGCAATTTTTGATACCCGCAGCGGCATCCCTCGGTTACGGAATTTTGTTTGCCACGGCCATTACGTTGTTTTTAATCCCGATATTACTGCTGATCAGCCACGATATCTCAACCCTGCTGAGCCGGTTCCGACCCACCCGTAAGGAGTATGTACCTCATGATCAACGTCATTTTAGTTGAGGATGACCTGGCGCTGGCCGGGAACATCATTGATTACTTTGAGCTGGAAAACATCATCTGCGACCACGCAGCCAACGGCATTGCCGCGCTCAATCTGATCCGCAACAATCCGTATCAGGTTATCATTCTGGACTTGAACCTGCCGCGCATGGATGGCTTACAGATCTGCCAGGCACTGCGCAACGAGGGCAATGATACCTCAGTGATTATGCTTACAGCGCGGGATCAACTCGAAGACAAACTGGCAGGTTTTGCCACTGGCTGTGATGACTACCTGGTCAAGCCCTTTGCCATGGCCGAGCTGGTGGTGCGGGTCAGAACCTTAGCCAAGCGTAAAAGTGGTGAGGTTAAACGGCTGGAACTGGCTGAATTACACCTGGATCTGGATAACCGGGAAGCCACTTATCAGGGCACTCCGCTCAAACTCAGCCCGACAGGCATGATCATCCTCGAAACCCTGCTGCGTGCATATCCAAATATGGTGACGAGACAGATGCTATTGCAGGCCGTTTGGGGTGATGAACAACCCGACAGTAATGCGCTTAAGGTACATATTCATCACCTTCGCAAAGCACTCTCAGTATGCGACCCGATGCTCACCCTCGACGTCATCCCGAGACAAGGGTTTAAACTCCATTGCCATAAGGAGCGCGTTTAATGGCCCCTATACATATGAGCCTGCGCCGCTATATTGTTGCTGCCCTGCTGGTGCTGGCCACCTTGGTGATCAGTTTATTGTCCGTACTGTGGACCAACAGCTTTTTTACCGGGCTCGATGACATGATGAAAGGCACTATGCTGAATGTCGCCCAGGCGCACCACCCGCAACCCGGTCAACCAGTAAAGGCGCACAACTTTGTGGTGGCCAGTCAGTGGCAGGATTTACCCCAGACCATTCGTGCCACCTTTTCGCGCCAGGAGCTTAAAACCAATGCGTTATATAAACAGGTAACCCGGGATAATATGCTCACCCGACCCAGTGAAGCCCGCTTCGTACTGTATTTTAAAAAGCCGGATGGTCAGTCCGGCTTTGTTGCCCACCATTTTACCGCGCCCAAGATGCCACCTAAAACCAGGTTTCAGGGACCGGAAATATTAGGGGTGTTATTTGCGCTGGGTACCCTCGCGTTGTTTGCCGCCGTGCTGGTGATATTAATGCGTACCGTCACCCGACCTGTGGCAAAGCTACATGACTGGGCTGCCGGGCTGGATCATCATACGCTGGACGAGCCCCCTCCGGTATTTCGCTACCACGAGCTGACCACGCTGGCCGAACTGATCCAGCAAAGCCTGCAACAGGTCAAACACAGCCTTGATCGGGAGCAGGAGTTTGTCAGCTATGCCAGTCACGAGCTACGTACCCCTATTGCGGTGATCCGCAGCAGTGTGGAACTGCTGCATCGCCTTGGCGACACGCCTGATGACAAAGGTAAAAAAGCACTGATGCGCATCGATCACGCCAGCCAGGCGATGGTGGCACTCACAGAGACTCTGCTGTGGCTAAGCCGAAAAGGACAACCTCTGAGAGATTTAAAAGCAATCAGGTTGGCTGACCTGATAAACACTCAACTGGAAGATCTGGCTTACCTTAGGCAGGGAAAACACATTGATGTGGCTATACACAGTGATGACTACCAGTGTGAATTGTCGCAATCCGGCGCAACCATCGTCATTGGTAATCTGCTCAGAAATGCCTTACAACACACCCATCATGGCACCATTTCAATCACACAAACACAGCATATTATCGAGATTGAAAACCGTGAACACAACGATGAGCACACTAAAACCGGACAAGGCCCGGATCAGGATGATGAACTCAACAATGGGTCGGGCTATGGACTGGGCCTGGACTTAGCACGCAGACTGTGCGACGAGCTGCAATGGCAACTCAACATTAACCATGACGCCAGGCGCTTTTGTGTGACTTTAGTTCTGTCGCCGCGCTACTAATCTGCCTGAGAAAAGTTATCAGCAAAGAAGTGTGCCGCACATCACAAGGAACGGCACACAATTGCACAAGATTGCCCGGGCGTTCCGGCGCGCTTTACCTGCCAAGCCGCGTGCTTTAACTTTGTTTCAGTTTGTCCCTGCGTAATTTTAGCAGCCAGGAGGATTTATTCTTCTCTGCATCATAGAACACAGAGATGGTAAAAAAGAACATCAAAAACAGAATAATGTGGGCAGCCAGGCTGATGCCAAAGACAATCATACTGCCGATGTAGGTTGCAAAGGTGAAGCTCCACATACAGGCTAAAACAGTCATAATGTGAAAGCGGCTCACAGGGTCCGGGATATGCCGAAGCGGGTTTCTGGTGGAGTCAAAGATATAGGTGTAGGCGTCATATACTTTGAGTGCGAACTGTTTCATATCTACCTCACAGTCTGATATTAGTTCACTCTTTACTACGAGAGGCACAGCACTTTGGATCTTAAGGCTGATAGCACCTCACGCTTCATAGCGTCTTTTCGCTTGCAGGTATACATCACCCAAGCAAACCCGCTAGACTGTCTAAACCCATAAGACAGATGCCTGACGCCATTGAGCTATGTGCATGTAATTTATATTTTTATAGAACAAATGGAGAGCTGATGGACCGCTACAAACAGCGCTCACATGAGACACCAGAGAGTAAGATCACCTTGCTTATTCGACAAGATAAACTCAGAGTCGAAGCGCTCAATTTGGTGGCGCAATTAGAATTACCGCAATGCTATATCGCAGCCGGTTTTGTTCGCAACTTAGTCTGGGACGCATTGCACAAGTTTAAGCATTCCACGCCATTGCATGATGTAGACGTAATCTACTTCGACCCTGCTGAGTCTGACCCCAATGCGTATAAGAAGTACGAAGCACAACTCACCAAGTGCATGCCCCAGCTTAACTGGCAGGTACGTAATCAGGCGAAAATGCATGAGTATAATGGGGATCCCGCTTATCACAGCACCCTGGATGCGATGCATCACTGGCCAGAAAAAGAAACAGCTGTGGCAGTCAGACAGGTCGCACCGAACACATACGAATGTATCTCAGCTTTTGGATTTGACTCTTTGTACAGCCTCTTTATTACGCACAATCCAAAAAGGTCGAGGGCAATTTTTGACAGTCGCGTACATTCAAAACAATGGCTAAACAAATGGCCAGCGCTAAAACTAACGGCATCAAACTAGCACAGTTGCATTTCACTGCAGAATCGAGATAACGCCACACGATAAAACGCCAAGTTATTAGAGTTACATGACTTCCCCCACACTGCCCGCGAGCAATGCCAGCCCTATTACACTCTCTGCTTTGACCCTTTTAGGTATTCATAATATGCTAAAATCCGCACCAGCCCGACGCAGCTTCAGAGCATGATAATAAGTACTAAAATGGGCAGTCGATAGCTGGGAAATTCACGTCATAAAGGATTAATCAACATGGACAAATCTCGTTACTCGGAATTAGACTGGCTGAGAGTCTTATTAATTTTTGCGGTTTTTTTGCATCATGTGTTTATGCCATTTAACGGAGATGGCTGGCACGTTATGAACCATGAATCAAGTAAGGTTCTCGATGATATCATGGTGTATTTTGAGCAAGTCAGACTGCACACCTTATTCTTCATCGCGGGGGCAGGTTCGGTATTGCTGCTTAATAAAGTATCAACAGGCGCCTTCCTGACCACCAAACTGCATCGCTTACTTATCCCGCTGATCTTCGCAATGATGGTTGTCGTACCACCCCAGGCTTACTTCGAAAACATCACTGAATATCACAATTTAGCAGACGCTTATCGTAGCCTGATGTTTGCTTTTAATGCCAACCACCTGTGGTTTATCGAGTTTCTGTTTATCTTTATGTTGCTTGCTGTGCCGGTTAATTTGGCGCTCGGAGCATCATCTGGCCGCGCGCTACTAAGCGCACTGGAACGCATCGCGGAACATAAACATGGCCTGTTCTTGCTGGGATTAGGTGTCATTGGGGTGCGGCTGTGCCTTAAAACCGTTATGCCCTCACAAGACCCAAGCTTATTCAACCTGTCAGTCTCACTGTTCTTCTTGCTGTTTTTTATGGCTGGTATGTGCTTTATAAAAAGCCCTAAAATTTGGTTCGCTCTGGAATATAACCGCGCCACTAATTTTAAGTGGTTGCTCTTTAGCTCGGTCACATTCTATGCCTGGTACTACAGACCTGACATTAGCGAATATGCGTCGGTAGAAATGCGCTGGCAACTCTGGTGGCTGATCAGTGCACTCGTTTCCTGGTCAGGCTTATTAACCCTCATCGGTTATGCCAGTGCTTGGTGCAAAAAAACACCCAACTGGCTGCGCCTGACCAATGAAATGATTTATCCCTTTTATATTGTGCATCAAACCGTAATTGTGGCGCTCGCATTTTACATTGTGCAGTGGGACGCAGGTATTGCCGTCAAATCATTGAGCCTGTTGTTCTCGTCGCTCATCATTTGCGGTGCGATTTGTTGTTTTTTCATCAGGCCTTTTAACCTCACGCGTTACCTGTTTGGCCTGAAAACTACGCAATCAAAGGTCCCTGAAGGCGCGAGATTGTCTGAGGAAAAGTAACTTTAACGTGCACAGGTGTGTGACAGATGCATACCTGAACTTACATTACGGCACTCCTAACGAACCTACTCTGGGCTATCACCTCTTTTATTCTGATAGCCCCTTGCTCGCCTATTTATGAAGGGCCAACTACACTAGAAGTGTTCACCTTCGTCGAACTCTGCCCGGAATAACATGATTTATCGTCTCTTAATCACGCTCTTGCTTGTGCTCTTTACCCCTTTGGTGATGGGAAAAACCAGTTTTAGAGTGGTTTATTATGACAGCTTCCCACCTTATTCTTACAAAAACGAGGCCGGTCAGATGACAGGGATTCTGGTCGACATTGTCACTGAAGTCATTGAAAGACAAATGGGCCTGACTGTAGTGCATGAAGGCTACCCCTGGGGCAGAGCCCAAAGAATGGTGTTTAACGGACAGGCCGATGCTTTTATCTCTGTGCCCACCGATGCACGACTTCAACACGTCAGTATCTCTGATACGCCGGTATTTATCGGGCCCATAAACCTGTTCACCTATCGTCATCACCCTGAACTGGACGTTCTGATGCGAGTATCGGACACTGAAGGCCTGCGCGATTTTCAGATCCTCGACTATATAGGTAATGGCTGGGGAGAAGCCAATCTGCCGCAAAATCAATACACACGCAGTCTCACACCCAATATCTCGAATGCACTTCAGATGCTGGCAAAGAGAAGAGGCGATGTAGTGGTAACCGACAAAGTGGTTGCGCAGTATTTTGTCGCAAAGCACCAGTTACAGGATGCAATCATTGAAATACCCACCACCCTGGACATCGTCTCTTTCTCACTGTGTATTTCTAATCAATCACCCCATCTTGACGTACTGGAGGCGTTTTCAAAAAAGATCACCCAGTTTCGTCAGCAAGGGGGTGAGCAAAGTGTTTTAGAGAAATACCGCTAGCATGGATATTAACCAAACTGGGTGAGCACGAGCCCGATAAAATGCCCGGGCACCGACAACTCCCCTCGTTCTCAACTACCAGTCATGCCAACAACTGAATTGCAAATCACATTCTCCGCCCAAAGTCCTTAGCTCAGATTGCTACACAGAAAAGGCACCTCAAAAGTGCCACACTAACGCGATTACAATCCTGGCATCCCTCTCCCGGACTCCATACGCCACCCCAAAAAAACAGGTTATTTCTTTGCCCTGAGGGGCCGGAACCAGCACTTGCAACGAGAAGCTTCATCAATCCAAAATTTTTTAATCACATAACCATATGAATTTAAATTAAAAAGTAATTTTCACGCAAAAAAGCGAGAAAAAAACAGATATCTTTATACAAAGATACTTGACGGTATCAGAAATAACCTATATCTTTAACTCAAGATTCTTTAAACAAACTTAACTTTAAACAATTAGGAGATATACCATGAATAACATCACTAACATCATCCAAGTAGCTGGCATCATTGACCGTGAAGAAGCAGAACTGTGTCTGGCAGAAGGCATTGAATGGTTGGGTTTTCCACTACGTCTGCCATCTGGTAAAGACGACATCACTGAAGGTGACGCAATCAGTATCATCAAAGATCTCAGCGAACCTCAGGCAGGCGTTCTAATCAGCTACATGATAGACGCAGACGAAGTAAGCGGTTTTTGTTCAGAGCTGGGTGTAAAAGCTGTACAGCTACATGGCGACATCAGCGTTGCTGAAATGAAAAAGCTACGCGCACTTCGCCCTGATCTCTACATCCTGAAAAGCCTGGTTGTTAAGGAAGACAATGCTGATGAGCTACTGACGCTGGTTGATGAAGTGGCCGAATACGTAGACATGTTCATCACAGATACGTTTGACCCTAAAACTGGTGCCAAAGGTGCAACGGGCCTGACGCATAACTGGGACGTGAGTGCTGAGCTGGTTCGCCGTTCGCCTAAGCCTCTGATGATGGCTGGTGGCCTGAACCCAGACAACGTGGCAGATGCAATCCGCAAAGTTAAACCAGCTGCCATTGACGCGCACACAGGCCTGGAAGGCGCAAACGGTCGTAAAGACCGCGCTAAAGTCCAGAAGTTTATCAGTGAAGCACAAAAAGCCTTCGCAGAAATCAATGCTTAATCATCATATCTGAGTCAGGTGCCCTACAAGCGCACCTGACTCTCATCACTAAGGAGAGATACCATGCTTGCAACTAACCTAAGGTCACTATCCAGACCCGACTATAACACTGCAAACGTTATTGAACTGGAGCAAACGGATCGACTGCACTATTTGCATACTAAGGTGCGCGATAAAACAGCCAACAAACGTCAGTTTACCTTTTACGCCGATCAGATCATTCGTCTGCTATTGGAAAAAAGCCTGGAAAGACTGAACTTTGAAGGGCTGAATGTCACTACGCCGGTTGGCGAAACTTATGAGGGCAAACAATTTGCGAAGCCTCTGTGCGGTGTATCTGTGGTACGTGCAGGCGAAAGTATGGAAAACGAATTACGTCGCTTGGATCTCAATATTCCAATTGGGAAAATTCTCATCCAACGTGACCCAACAACCAAATTACCAAAACTCTATTATTCCAAACTGCCGGACAACGTCGAAAAGTTCCATGTGCTTCTTTTCGAACCTATGCTGGCAACGGGTGGCTCGGCCATTTGTGCTCTGGACGTGATGACCAAGGCCGGTGTTAAACCAGAAAACATCACCTTCGTAAACCTACTGTGCTCACCAGAAGGATTGCAAAAAGTCACCGCTCAATTCCCGGACGTCACCATAGTGACTTCGTCTATCGAGCAGCGACTGAACGAACACGCCTTCATGATCCCCGGTATCGGAGACTTCGGCGACCGCTACTTTGGCACTACAGACCTGGGGGCTGTATGAGCAACAAACAGCTAATTTTTTGGATGGTGGTTGCGATGATCGCACCCACCATCTGGGGTAGCACCTACATTGTTACCACTGAACTTTTACCAGCAGATAAGCCATTGATTGCGTCTGTTTTACGGGCGCTACCAGCAGGCATCCTACTGGTGTTGCTGGGCCGTAAGCTACCACAAGGTGTGTGGTGGATGCGCTCCATCATTCTCGGTTTGCTCAACATCGGTGGCTTCTTTTACTGCTTATTTGTCGCCGCTTACTTACTACCAGGTGGTGTCGCAGCGTTAGTCATGTCATGTCAGCCAATCATTGTAATGTTACTTGGCGCATTGCTGCTAAAGAACAAGTTAAAAGCACGTCAATTCGTCGCCTGTCTGATAGGCGCACTGGGTGTGTCTTTACTGGTACTTGAGCCCAATATGGAATTGCCAACCGCTGGCGTATTAGCAGGACTTGCAGGGGCCATGTCCATGGCAACAGGCATTGTACTGACCAAAAAATGGGGTAAACCCGAAGGTGTGTCTTTATACACATTCACCGGCTGGCAGCTGGTTGTCGGCGGCCTGTTTTTGCTACCAATAGGGCTAGTCCAGGAAGGCTTCCCGACCGAGTTAACAGTTAATAATGTAATCGGCTACACCTATCTGAGCCTGATAGGCGCATTGGTTGCTTATGTATTGTGGTTCAAGGCGATTGAAAAGCTACCTGTGGTCACTGTGTCTTTCATCTCATTCGCCAGCCCACTATCAGCAACTTTACTGGGTTACTTCATACTCGGCGAAGTACTGACATTCAGTCAGATACTGGGGGCCGGTGTCATCGTAGTGGCGATAGCCGTGTCGCAGCAACAGCTGTTTAACCGAACACTTGCGAGTCCATCAACGGATAAGTCGCTTTCTAAGGCGTAACTCAGACTTTTAAATAATTAAGGATATTGCAATGAACACTTTATTTGACGCAACTCAATACGGCAGCATCAAAGCAAACAACCGTTTCGTTATGGCACCAATGAGCCGTAACCGTGCCACAGAGCTTGGCCTGGCAACCCCTTTGATGGCGACCTACTACAGCCAGCGGGCAACCGCCGGACTCATTGTCACTGAAGGGATACAACCCAACCAGGTTGGTCAGGGCTACATGAATTCACCGGGTCTGCACACCTATGAACAGGCACAAAGCTGGTTACAAGTCACCGACGCCGTGCACGAAAAAGGAGGTAAAATCGTTGCCCAGTTTATGCACTGCGGTCGCATTGGCCACCCCAGCCTGTATCCCAGTGCACACCAGTCTGTTGCGCCCTCCGCGGTCACGGCAAATGGCCAGACATTTACGCCAGATGGCATGCAAGATTTTGCACCACCAAGAGCGCTGAACTATGAAGAGATCCAGGCGACTATTGCTGACTATGCACAGGCTGCTAAGTACGCCATACTCGGCGGATTTGACGGCGTTGAGATCCACGCAGGCAATGGCTTTTTACCGCATCAGTTTTTAGCCAACAACACCAATCTGCGCGACGATGAATACGGCGGCAGCATTGAGAATCGCATCCGCTTTACCCTTGAAGTGATTGCCGCCGTTGCCAATGCCATCGGTGCGGATAAAGTGGGCCTTCGTATCTCACCACATAACCAGTTCAATGACATCAATGAAACCGATACCCTGCCTTTATATCAGGCACTGATTAAAGCATTACCGACGGATCTGGCATACCTGCATATCATGGAAGCGGCGTGTCGTGAGACCAGTCAAAAGATCCGTGCATTGTGGCAAGGTCCCTTGATCCTTAACCCACATCAATCATGGGATGACGGCCCGGCAACGCCTGCCATTGCCACTCAGGTACTGGAACAAGATCTGTGTGATGGCGTAGGCATTGGAGCCCTGTTTGTGGCTAACCCGGACCTGGTAGAAAGAGCCAAAGTGGGTGCTGAATATAACGAAGTAGATGACAGTAAGTTTTATGGTGGCGGAGCCGAAGGCTATACCGACTACCCCACACTTGAGGAGGCAGAATTGACCGCCTGAGTCTATTTTATGGTCTGACTCTCCTTTACTGACCGCAAGGGTGATTTATCACCCTTTTTTGTTTTGCCACTTTATAATACGCAACCTCTGCGAAGTACTTATCTGAACAAGCAAAGTTTGAAAACACTAAGAATTAAGTCAGTGTTTTTGGCCTTCAGGGGTCTTAATTACAAGCCAATATAGGCCAATACTTCGTCTTGTTTTTCAAAATTCATAATCGACTGACTATGCTTGACTCTATCACCGACTAAAACAAAGTTAACACCAAGTGCATTACACGCGTTCAAATCCCAGCTTCCATCACCGAAATAGGTAAATGATAAACGCGCCTCCTTAACGGCTCTTTTTTCAGCAATTTTCATTATCTCGATTCTTGAGTAATGATCATTTGCAGAAGCAATGGGAATGTCTGAAATATCCATGCCAGCAGACACCAACTTTAAGAGAGCACTTTCATACCATCCACCCGTTGCAAGGGAAATTGAAACATTGTCGAGCTCCTTTAAACGGGCAATAAATGCAGCAGCCCCCACTATTTCACTAACTGGCGTTTTTGCAATTCGGGTATGTATTTTCGATAAGAAAACACGCTTAATATGCTCATGCGCACTTTGAGTATTTTCAATGTTCTTTTCTTGAAAAAACTGATTGAGGATCCCAGTGTCCGTTACATGTGTGTAGCGAGACCAGTTTGTATCAATCTCATATCCTGTCACTGCCTTAACGGCTTCAGCAAAACACTCAGAATCAAAATCATAGGATTCGATAAGCGTGCCATCAATATCAAACATGACGTGATTCATTGTGTCAGTTCCTTCTGTGTAATGCCCATATACGTGGAGCAAAATGCTTGGAGGTTTTAGCGAGGACATCAAACTGAGAACTGCAGATAAGCAAAGAACGAGCGCAAGCCTGCCGTTTTGTTTCCTTGATTGGAGCGGTTGTTAGCATTGCTGCTTACTCCGTTCTGACATTCGGTAATCCTAACTTTTTAACCAGTGCTGTAAACTGCACTTTTGTATATGGCCCAAAAACAAACTCATCGGCCTCAGCAAACTTGTGATCTTTAGCCTTATCAATGTAGTAAAAAGCGCAAGTTTTATGTGGACAAGCATAAACTGAAATGTATTTTTCATTAGTTTTAACAAGTTTAGGCTCATCAACGCGCCCAATATACCCGCCTTCACCAAGCCTGTATCCTAGCGTTTTAGCACCATCAATGTAGTAAATTTCATACGGTGGCTCTTCCCAAACTGGCGAGCAGCCAACTAGAAATAAAGACAACAAAACTAGAAATGCTCTCATACAATTCTCTGCATGCTAACGCCTCACTAATGCGCACATAAATGCTTGGCTAAAATTATGACCAAGGAGCACAAGCCAAGCACTTTGTGTCCTTTTGAGTAACTTTCTAAATAACGACCTACACCGAACTATAAAGAAGAATATAGGTAAGCATTTGTGGCTGCCCATCAACAACAATGTTTACATCGTAATAAATTATGTGCTTTTGTTCATCAAGCTTGGTACCTATAGCAAATTTAATTGATTTAAAGTCAGACTCAGATTGCATTTGCTTATATGACCATTGTTTTCCTTTCCACCGACCTGTTGCCGAACTGGCCTTATTTTGATTAATTTCTTTGTAGGTATTAAGGGTCGTCTTAGCTATCTCAATTTGATTTGATTTTACGTTAAATTCGAGCCTATTGTGGGGAGGCGATGCTGGTAGCCCCATGATCTCGACATTGCCACTCGATGATAAAGCAAATTTCAACCTTGTCTCTGCTGTTTTAACTAATTGCATCTTTTGTGATTCGGTGAGGAAATACTCGTATTCTTTTTTTGTAATGCCAAAGTTCTTATGAAACGCTAATGGCTTACCTTTTTCAGCTGTTGATACGTATACCCGAAACCAATCAGGATGTTCTTTAAATGAGTTTTGCAAACGAAATCCGATTTCTTCTACCTCTTTAGATGTAGACAAGATCATTACATCAGCAATGACCATTCTGCTCTTTGGAACATATGGCTCAAGTTCTCCAAAACCAGAAGCAAAGCCCAACTGTGAGAAAAGTACAATTGATATAAGCGCAATTTTTAGAATATGCATACGATCTTAATCTCCACCTGGCGCTCTTTGGTTACAGCGCTTTTTATAAATAATTTATCAAGACAAATAGGAAAGTCCCAAAAACTACGAGATAACCAATTAGAGTTTCAATACTCATGCATATATAACCCATCACTAACCCATCTTCATGCGGGTAGTTATATGGATACCTTCCTAATGTTACGATCTTACAAATAAACCAACCTGCGTAATAGCAAACTGTATTGATTAGAAAGCCTACAATTATTCGTAAAAAAATTTGTAGAGTGATTTCGAACACACGACTTCCTCTTACCTATAACGACTTGCTATGGAGCGACCAATTGAGTGGTTTAAACGCCCAACGGAGTGCCGAAATCCCGACGAGCACTTGAGCAACTTGCTAAAAGTTAGCCTGCTAAGATGCCCGCCATGATTAATAGTGCCAAACCTAGCATGAACCAGTTTCCGAACTTGCGACTGGCATTAGATGCTTCGGCGCTGATCGGCTGCATTGGAAGTATCGCTACCTCACAGAAGCGACCTGCCAGCCAAATGAAAGGTATACCACTAAAACATAAATATTGTTGCTGAGAAAGCATACATAAATTGTCAGCGCTATTGCCAGCCAGGAAACTAAAAACGGCCAGGCTGATTTGAAGTTGCGAGGACGAAGTTGCGAGGACATCCAATTGGAAACTGCCCTTCGCACATCAAATTTGATGTAGGGTGTCTTTTAAAAATCCGTTAAAAGTCCACAGGTCAACTCTGCACCTTCATAGGCCTTCATCAAGCGTCTCTTGTAAATGAACCGCGTACTTTTGAATCTTATTGTTTATGTACTCATCATCTGTTTTTCTTAGAAGTGACATAAAATCTAAAGGCTTTTTGTCGAAGCCTATGGGAGCGCCGAGTTCCTCAATTATGTTGCTGCAAAGAACCGCGACGCACACCATTCTTAGCCATAAGATCGGCGACTTGTTGATTTCAAACCCTTCTAAAATATGTACCAATGGCTCTATATTTGTTGCAAAGGCCGGGTTGGATAATTCATCGGAAAACTCAGAGAACGACATGCACCGGGCAGATGGCATGCCTGACTCAACAACTAATGCATTTCCAATGCTAGAAATCACATCAAAGAAAAGATGTTCTTCCTGACTCTCCCAGACTGACTTCGGATGATGATAGGTAATTTTTGATCCGGAAAATAAGAGAAAAAGCGCTTTTTTGAACTGTAAAAGGCGTACTGCAGATGAATCAACAGAGAAATCCGCATAAGTCACTTGCCTCTCAATTAACTCTGTTAAACAAAAAAGGCGTGCTATGCGATATATGGTACTCTTTCCATAGTGCCCTTTAACATTCATTTCGTGTGGCTGTCTTGATAAGCCGCGAACTCTTACCGTGAAATCTCTTGCCGCCAGAAGAAGCTGAAATTTCAACGGACCGATAGCACTATATAGTCTCGCTTTTGCCTCTGATTCATAGTGAATAGAAGCCTCATTCTGTTTGAGAAATACCTCAACTTCTTTACGAATTTCGGCCTCATGACAGGCTTTGAAAGCGACAAGTTTTTGTGCAAATTCACTCTTGGTCTTTTCCAGCTCTTTATTAAAAAGCTGATTCACTAATACTCGCCCCAGCCATGCCGCAGTAGCCAAAGATATGCCTATTGAGGTTAGGAGCGTAGAAATATCTAGTTCAATATTCATGATGCTATCGTTTTAATATTCATGCATACGCAGTACGCATAACCACTTGTTGAACTGAGCCGCCGCCAGCACGACCTACCTGATGGGTGCTGTCAGGACGAGCTATAAATTTTCGATAAGCTAGTCTATCTCATGCTTGTCGTCGGCAGTAATTACCAAGCGTGTTTAGAAGGTATATGGCATATCATCCGCACGCGATTTTGGAGTTGGGAGTCATCGAAAAATACGCTTTTGCTCTCCCGGAGCCCTTGCTACAAGCCAATATAGGCCAATACTTCGTCTTGTTTTTCAAAATTCATAATCGACTGATTATGTATAACTTTATCACCAACTAAAACAAAATTAACACCAAGTTTTTTGCACGCGTTCAAATCCCAGCTTCCATCACCGAAATAGGTAAATGATAAACGCGTCTCCTTAACGACTCTTTTTTCAGCAATTTTCATTATCTCGATTCTTGAGTAATGATCATTTGCAGAAGCAATGGGAATGTTTGAAATATCCATGCCAGCAGACGCCAGCTTTAAGAGAGCGCTTTCATACCATCCACCCGTTGCAAGCGAAATTGAAACATTGTCGAGCTCCTTTAAACGGGCAATAAATGCAGCAGCCCCCACTATTTCACTGACTGGCGTTTTTGCAATTCGAGTGCGTATTTTTGATAAGAAAACATGCTTGATTTGCTCATGCGCACTTTGAGTATTTTCAATGTTATTTTCTTGAAAAAACTGATTGAGGATCCCAGTGTCCGTTACATGTGTGTAGCGAGACCAGTTTGTATCAATCTCATATCCTGTCACTGCCTTAACGGCTTCAGCAAAACACTCAGAATCAAAATCATAGGATTCGATAAGCGTGCCATCAATATCAAACATGACGTGATTCATTGTGTCAGTTCCTTCTGTGTAATGCCCATATACGTGGAGCAAAATGCTTGGATAAAATGGGGGAGGCAGCGAATCAAACCAGGCATTTTGGTTCTGCACATCACGGGCTTGTTAGCTAAAATAAGCAAAGGACAACAGTCATTCCTTCTGCCTCAATGGCTGGTTTGGCACTTCCTCTTTAAAAACAATTTTTTCTATAAGGCTTGTTTTGATTTTTTCGACTTGGCCGCTTGATTTATCTATGTACATTACCCAATCTTTAGTTTCTTGTATTAAGTAGGAGTCATACACTTTTTCTTTGGTATTGATAGATACAAATTCAAGCTTTGCGCCCCCTAAAGCAACGGGTATTTTAGGGTAAATATACTTTGTGTAATAGCTTGCAATAGTCCATAAAATAAAGAACACGCCAACTATACTGAATGCCGCTTGATATAATTTATCATATCTTTCTTTTATGTCAGGGTTAGTATAGCGTAATTCAATTTCCCCCTTATCATTCTGGCTCAAGGCAATCGCCACATAACCAAAAAAGAAGTATGTAGTTGCTTTCATAACCCCCGAAAACTCCGGAATATTCCAAGCAATCACAAGCGTAAAGATAAGCATAGGGATTGATAATAATCTTGAGAGAAAAGAAAGCGCCTTTTTGAGGCGATATTCATTTTCGCCTGCCATTAACGTAATATCTAATATCGTACAAGCAACGACAGAATGAGCTATTAGTGAGGCTACACCTCCCATTAGAATAAGTGAGTCCTTTGCATTTCCACCAATCTCAAACAGCTCTTTTCCGTACAAGATTTCATAAATAACATAAGGTAGAGAAATAACTCTCAGAGACCAGGGCAAAACCTTATCAAGGGTGAGACTTTCACTTACATTGGATACGTTAACCTTAATTCCGGTGTATACAATACAGATAACTGAAAAACCTACTGCTCCAAACCCAGAGAGTATGTATTTAGCTTGAACCAATTGAAATTCATAACTTCCAAAATTTGATAAATATGCGTTATGAACAATAAACCCAACAACATATAGTATGGCAGGTATCTTTATCCAGTGCTTTTCTATTAAACCCAAAACCCAGTCCTTTTCGGTAAACTATGTCCCTGTCGACGGAGAAAAAACAGAAGCTTAGCTATTAATGCTACAGAATCTTGTTATATAACGTCACACTACTGCTGACTAAACTCTATCATATCAAGAGTTAAGATATGGCTTGGTGAACACGCCTTTCCCTCTCCACTTACAAAAACATAACCTAGCGTTTTTTGCGCTGTATATGCCGTAAGCAAAGATGAAATTAGCGCTGTGTTATCATTATTGACTTTGGCATGCATACGATAATGATAACCACCCTCACATGCATTTAACGCCGGAGAGAAACGAACATAAGTGACATTGTTAGCTACACGTAAGCTCTGAACTTTAATTGGTCCTGATTGATAAACCTGAGCATGGGATACGCTACATAATAAGAAAAGAAAACATCCGATGACCAATTTTTTCAAAATTAACCCCTCTATTTCATGTTTAATGTTTGATTTATGATGATGTATTTGTAAGAGTGCCGGTTTAGATCTGTTGCTAAGCCTTTGCACCGTCCACAGAAGGTGCTTACCCAAAATGGGAGCGACAAAATACCACTAGGAGACCTCGCCTTCAAGCCTCCTGCTCACAATAGAAAACGGGCCTTACTGGAAATATGGATAAAACATCCATCATGAGGTTGTTGCGGGCACATGCTCCAGCAGACTTCCTGTAAGCAAAGCAGAACCCTCGTTGTGTAGACTTAATTTGCCCCATCAGGTGCATTGAGTGTGAACTTAGGCTCAACGGCGTATCATCTGTGCAAGAATTTTGATTTAGATGCCTTCGAAGGGCAATTTTAAGTGGCCGTGAATGTTATTTCTTGCTCTCAGTCCAGTATTTTGCCCAAGCCCTGAGCCCATGCTCTCCAGCAATGAAAAGGCAGAAAGTTACCCCAGCTAAAACCCACATGGACAGAGAGTATATATAAACGGCTACTCCGACAATAAGTGCTGGAATGATGATAAATAGAACCCAATAAGATAGGGTTATGTACTTTTCTTCCATGATTGTGCCTCCTTTTCTGAAGCGTTTATTAGGCATTGAACCTAGCTACGATAGATTTACACTCGGACAAAGAGATCTTCTTTGCCCACCTAATGGACTGCTGAATTTCTGGCTCATGCCGATAAAGCGCTTCTTGCGACCAATATTGTCTTGGAGCGCCGATTGGCAAATGGTCGACTTCCGAAGCGACCCCTGTGAACGCCAGAAAGTCTTTGTCATCTTCTGGTAGACCAACCTCAAACCTAAGCGAGGATAGCTCAATTGCTCCCTCTAAATAGTGAATAGAGCCATCAAGCATTCCGATCGCCACATTGGCGGCACGCTTGCGCTGTTTCTCAATGTATTCTTTATGACGCATTTTCATAGGGTGCTTAACGTCCAGCACAGCGGATGGCAAAGCTGGCACATAATTGCGCAGCAATTTGAGTGACAGGTTTAGCAGCCTGTTGTTGCTGCTTGTTAAGCGCTTCTCTATTTTTCATAGTACACAGCTGTAACCCAACTGTATTCTAGTTTGTTTTTTGAGCACCAACCTGCAAAGTCTAAGTTCTTTTCTTCTGCTTTCCACTTTTGATAATCGGTATACAAAGATGAATAGTATTGATGTTCTTTGATGATATTTTCATGAATATTATCCCTATGCTTGAGAATAAACGCCGCACTTTCTGATATAACTCGTTTGGCATAATCTAGCTCGATGACAAGTCCACTGGGTAAGTGATGCGCACCAAAATCAAGGATTGAAACATATTCATTTGCTAGAAGGTTTATAGCCTCAATATTCCCAGGTTCAGAAGCTAACGCCGATTTAAGCAATTCTTCATTGCTTAGTTCTCCTAACTCTTTAAATATTTCATCGCCAAAGCCACATTCATTAGCTCGAACAATATATGTAATCTCTCGAGCTAAGCCTGCTTTTAAACCTTGAACTAAAATTGGCAAAATACACTTCACAAAAAGTGGTTGCTGAATTCTTGTTTCACTGAATTTAGTTAGAGCATCATCAAAAAGAGATAAAAGAAATTCTTTCATTCGGTGTTTGTTACCATTTTGAATTTCTTCAATTACAGTCAATAGCGCCTTATTGGCTTGCTTCCTAAGGCCGCTATCTTTGAGCTTTTCGTAATTAGCCCATTCTTTCTCAATTTCTTTAGGAGGAACAATATTCATACTCACCTGTGCTTAACAGCTTATTGAAGTGAATGCCGGTTAAGCCCTGCCCCTAAGGCTCGCATAACCCACCGCTCAATTCATTTATTCATGTTAATAACAATAACAGCTTCCTTCAAGTCTATAGCTGTCCATAGAAAAAGAGACTTGGTATTAACGAGGCTTACGGCTTGTAAAATAAGCTCCAGCACTTAGAACTGTATAAATATACAAAAAAGTCGAAAAGGCGTATATCTTCAAATACACGAGTTTTGAGTGAAAGCCCTCGAAAACGATGGTCGATTCAAGCAGTAGCATACTGAAGCGATGTTCAAAGTGAAAGTGTTTAATAGAATGGCTATGCCAGGTATGTCTGATTATCAGAGGAAAAGCTGAACCACAGTGTTAGCCAAGCTACCAGGATTTGATCAACAAGGCCAACTTTGGCTACAAATTGGCGTGAATAATACTAATTAAGCACACCAATTTTATAACGATAAAATACTAGTTTGTATATCTATCACAAGCACCTGTGTTACATGTACCATCTGTAATGCATGGGCCACAGCCTGATACTTCAATAGTATACAAGTCATCGTTATCGTCATCATCATCTCTATATCTGCCACCGGCAACATTAATTGTCATAGCTGATGGCAATACACCAAGGTCTTTTGATAAATGCTTAAGTTTCTTTTTATTTAAATTAAAATTCACTTTATTTTCCTTTTTCAATCTATTTTTACGACCAAACCGACCGCAAAATCAACCTAGCAAAACAAAATAGACTAGTCAAACCTTTAATAAAAATGCATTTTATTCTATTGCCTACTCCTCATAAAATTAGAAAGAAAATATTATAGTTTTCTGCAATAATTGATACAGAAGACGACAATGAAAAAATCACGCTCTACCGAATCACAGATTATTGTGGCAAGTGCGGCGAGTACACCACCTAAAAATACCCGATATGCTAATCCGCCTTTACTCGCCCTTACGTCCAGTGAGCTTAACCGCATACAAGTTTTGAGGAGGGAATCTGTGAAAAGTACTAAACGGTATAGTGAAGCGAAACCGAGTAAGCTGTTAGGCAGTACCTGAACTTAATGCGTTTGTATGAATAATTGTCTCATCAATTTTACTTTCTTTATCTGTTTCGGTTAAATCGAGATCCAGGTTTTAGCATTACAATAGTTCGATGAAGTGTAAGCTCCCCTGTTAAGGGGCTGGTAATGTTTGGCTAAAATGCGTAGCACAAAATTTTTTGGGGTGCTCAAAATAATACTTGCATAGAATCATTTTCTCCACCCGGCGTTCTTTGGTTAAAGCACTTTTTATAAGTAATTTATTAAGACAAATAGGAAAATCCCAAAAACTACGAGAGAACAAATTAGGGTCTCAATACTCATGCATATATAATCCATCACTAACCCATCTTCATGCGGGTAATTATATGGATACCTTCCTAATGTTACGATCTTACAAATAAACCAACCTGCGCAATAGCAAACTGTATTGATTAGAAAGCCTACAATTATTCGTAAAAAAATTTGTAGAGTAATTTCGAACACACGACCTCGTATTGCCTCTAACACCTTGCTTTGGGGCGACCAATTGAATGGTTTAAACACCCAGTGGAGGGCCGAAGTCCCGACGAGCACTTGAGCAACTTGCTAAAAGTTGCCTGCTAAGATGCCCACCATGATTAATAGTGCCAAACCTAGCATGAACCAGTTTCCGAACTTACGACTGGCATTAGATGCTTCGGCGCTGATAGGCTGCATTGGAAGTAACGCTAACTCACAGAAGCGACCTGCCAGCCAAATGAAAGGTATAACCACTAAAACATAAATATTATTGCTGAGAAAGCATACATAAATTGTCAGCGCTATTGCCAGCCAGGAAACTAAAAACGGCCAGGCTGATTGAAAACCAAATCGATACTTTGAGTGAACGTAACTCAGCTTGCCGCAACTACTACAATTTGCCGGCATATCAGAGCCGCACCAAAACTTGGCCCAGATACTTATTCCTTTATTCTGACAGTGCGGGCACTTAAACATAGGGACCTTTAACGCCCTGTTAAGGTGTGAGCAACGCAATACCGAAGCTGCCGCTTACCACTTTAAACACTAAACGCAACGCATAGTGAAAATGCCACTCGTTGCGAATCACTCTTAAACAGTTTGTTATGCGCTTACTTAGTACGCATAGGTAGGTGCAGCCCTTGGAATCTCTACCCACTCATTCTCACTTTTTTCATGGAAAACAGTGACAATATTGATATCAACGGTTCCTTTTTTCGAAAACTTAACCCTTAGCGGATGAGTCGGAGTTAAAGTGGATGTCATAGGACGAATCAAAATGCCATGAGCACTACCATTTGGGGAAGTGAATGCGTCTTTGTTGAAGCCTCCAACGAATGGTTGCCCATTCGCCATTTCCCATTTAATGTCCTGTTCTGCGTTGGATGTAACAAATACAAAGCTAGCATTAGGTTCCATAAGGTGCGATGCCTTAACAGCAACTTCAATTTGTGTGTCATCTACTTTAGTTTGTGTAAATGATAGGTTTGAGAAGCCTTGGTGTTGTGGAGTAAAAGAAGCATTACCCTGCGTAACACTTACAATCTGTGCAATAGCGGCTTCAAGACCCACAGTGTGCATATCAATAAAGAGGGTTTGCTTAAGTAGTGATGGCATATCAGAACCATCAATTCTTACCGGTATAACTCTAGTTTTTCCTTTAGATGCTGAGTACAAGGCATTTTGCCATTCTAATTTCACCATGCCACTAGCAAGGCTGTTTTTAGATACAAAGAAAAAAACAAACTCTGGTGCTTCAAGCCCTTGATTCATTTTATCAATGATCCCTTCACCAGGCTGAATTGACCAAGAATCATAGAACACTTCATTTTGACCAAAGATACTAGCAAGTTTTAGAGCAACTGCTTCTACCAAGGGCTTGTCATTATGATTGTGACTAAGGAAAATTTTATGTCCCACTACGGTATCCTTCTAAACGTGATTTATCTTTTACGGTCAACATTTTACCTGAAAACCTGAACAAGCGAAGTGCTCTAGCGCATAACAGTGTATTAGCGTGAATGCCGGTTAAACCCCGTCCCCCAAAGCTCAACCAACTCACTGCCAAATTAATTTATTCATTTTAATAACAATAACCTACCACCATGACCCCTTGTCTTCAAGTCTATGGCCGTCTGTAGAAAACGAGACTTGGTATTAACGAGACTTACGGTCTCGTTATGTAAAGCTACTAGTTCTATGAATTTCATGTACTTAAAAATAGGTGTGGCATAAACGAGGCTTGAGAATTCGGAGAAAGCGAGAAATACGACTGATAAAATGAGCTCCATTACTTATACCAGTATAAATAAACAGAACATATGAATTCTCAAAAGGGCTTTATGTACGCGCACCAAAACCAGTGGCCGGCCTCTAGGCTGCTCTTATAAAATAGCCCAACCTTTTCCTGCGGTAGGCATAATCAGCCATGCTCAAACCCATTGAGTGTAGGCTGAAGATAAACGACGTTTCATATGCACACGAATTTTGGGTGGGTGTACTCGAAAAATGTCTTGGTTGATGCTATGGGGATTTGCTTTTGATGAGTGACTTTTGTTCTAAACCATATCTGGTTTAAACCGTTACTTCGTGACTCAATCCCTGCCTGAACAACGTATTTATGAGTAACATTAGACCCACTTTTTTCCTATTTGGCAAGGTGGTGGCACTTCCTGGTTTTCTCTACCTGCTTGTTGTATTGGCTGTGTGGTCATCACTGCTGTACTCATTTATTTGGCAGACACACCACTTGTTGTGACATCTTCTCTTGGGTTTGCTTTCGTGTGGAGTGTAAGCAGATCCCGGCTCGCAAATGTCCGGGATGACGGAGTTGTTTGTCAGCTTTGCTCTTAGCGAGACTATGCGGCTCGGTATGCGAAGGACTTTGTACGGACACCAACCATAGCGCTATCTCATCCTCTCTTAGGTCTGCTTCCGTATGGTGTGTAGGCAGCTCCCGGCTCGCAAACTTCCGGGATGACGGGGCTGATTGTTAGTTTTGCCCGTAATGAGCCACAACGGCGTGGTACATGGCAGGCTTTGTGCGCATATCAATTCTAAACTAGTGCTTTGCACTCCCCCTCCCCCGCCAGTCTCATCTTTGAGCCTAGTCCCAAATTAAATCCCAAATATGGGACTGAGAAATTTCAAAAAACTCAAAATCATTAAATATCAACAAGTTAAAAACTGGCACAATGCCTGCTATGTTACTCTCAAATTGTTCTTATTCGACCAGGAGTGAAAATGGACATTGCAGTAACAACAAAAAAGACCAGGTCTTTACGTACTACAGTCATAGTGCTTATCGCGCTAGTGGCGCTGGCCTTGGGCGCATACCAAGTGTGGCAGTACTCTCGTGCGGAGCTTACGCTCAAAGCCAACTCTTTAATCATTAATCAGGTTAAAAGAGGCAGTTTCACGGTAACCGTGCGTGGTAATGGCGTGCTGGTTCCTGAAAATGTGCAATGGCTGTCGGCCAGTGGCGATGCTAAAGTAGAGGCGCTGCGGTACAAGCCAGGACAAGAGGTACGCCAGGGCGACGAGATTGTGCGCTTAACGAATCCGCGTTTAGAACAACAGTTGGCTGAGGCCAAGTGGGAGTTCTCTGCGCTGGAAGCCGAGCACCAGGCCAGTGATTTGGCTGAGCAAGCCGCGATTGCACAACAACGCGCCGATATGCTCAATGCCCGGATGGCAGTTGATGGTGCTGAACACGAATACCAGGCGCACCTTGAGTTAATTGAAACCGGCGCGGTCTCAAAACTGGACTTTCAGCGCGCCAAAATTGCCCTTGAACAGGCACGCCAGACACTGGCATCCAGAACAGAGCAAATGGCTGAATCGGCGAAAAGCTTAAAAGCGCAGCAACACGCTCGCTTTGCCAGACTCAACCAGCTAAAAAACCGGGTGTCGCGCATTCAAACGCAAGTGGATGAGCTGAGTGTCCGCGCCTCCATTGATAGCATTATTTTAGCGCTTCCCGTTGAAGTTGGTCAGCATGTCAGCATGGGCAGCAATATTGCCAAACTGGCCGACCAGGGAGCGCTCATCGCTGAGCTGCAAGTCCCTGAGCTACAAATTCAGCAAATTAAGGTGGGCCAGAAGGTCACCATTGATACCCAAAATAATCAGGTCTTGGGCCAGATCACGCGTATCGACCCTGAAGTTGTGCAAGGCAATGTGCAGGTCGATGTTGCCTTTAGCGAGCCATTACCGAGCGATGCGCGCCCTGCGCTTAGCGTCGATGGTGAAATCACCATCGCAGAGCTTGATAACACACTGTACGTATCACGACCCTTATTTACCCAAAGTCAGACCCAATCCAGTATTTACAAACTCAGCTCAGATGGTTTAATGGCCACGCGTACAGCCGTGCAACTCGGGTTGGGCTCTGTCAACTATGTACAAATTATTCAAGGACTTGAAGAGGGTGATCAGATAGTCACTTCTGATCCAAGCCGCTTCGAAAGTTATAACCAATTTAGAATCAACTAGGAAACCGCCATGACTCAGCCTGTATTAGCATTAAAAAATCTCAGTAAAGTCTTTTTCTCTGACGACCTGGAAACCCATGCACTGAACGATGTCTCACTGCAAGTACACCAGCAAGAGTATATTGCCATTTCCGGGCCATCTGGTTCCGGCAAGTCGACCCTGTTATCCCTGTTAGGTCTGCTGGATACGCCAACCTCGGGGAGTTATCAGCTTGCAGGGCATGAAGTGGGCAATATCAGCAAAACAGAGCGCGCACAGATACGCAACAATCAAATTGGATTTATCTTTCAGTCTTTTAACTTGATCAGTGATTTAGATGTGATGGAAAACGTCGAGCTCCCCCTGACCTACCGTAAAGATTTGAGTAAGTCACAGGTTAAGCAAATGGCTGCTGACGCGTTAGCCAAGGTCAATATGAGCCACCGTACTAATCATTACCCGTCGCAGCTATCAGGTGGTCAGCAGCAACGTGTTGCCATAGCCCGCGCCATCGCCGGATCGCCCAGCTTAATTCTGGCGGATGAACCTACCGGAAACCTGGACTCTAAAAATGCCCACGATGTGCTGGCGCTGCTTGATACACTTCATCAGGAAGGGGCCACCATTTGTATGGTAACGCACGACCCGCGCTCCGCCGAGCGGGCACAACGCAAAATTGAAGTGCTTGATGGCCGGATCATTGCCGATCACAAGACGCAAGCTGCACAGCCTGAGCTTGCAGACGTCGTGCACAGTTAAGGGGAAGATGATGAGTATTCGCAGCGATATCAAATATGCCTTGCGCCTGCTGGCAAAAAAGCCCAGCTTTAGCGCACTCACCGTGTTTGTCATGGCAACAGGTCTTGGCTTGAGTGTTTACCTGTTCTCATTTATGAATACGATGCTATTTAAGCCATTGCCCTTTGAAGACGGTGAGCACTTAATTGAGCTCACCACCTCAACCAATGGCCAGCGTAATTTTGGTGACTTTAATATTCATGATTTTGCCGAGGTCGAAGCGCAGTTGTCCGGAGCCAGTGAGTTTAGCGCCTATCGTAGCGCTATTGTTAATATTGCCGGGCGTGACGGTGCACGCAGATACCAAAGTGCAGATGCGCGTGCCAATTTGTTTGAACTCACCCGCACCGCCCCGTTGTTAGGCAGAACATTTACAGCCGAAGAAGACAAGGTTGGCGCGCAGAATGTGGTGGTACTGGGTTACGATATCTGGCAAAACCATTTTGGTGCAGATCAGGAGATCCTGTCACGCAGTGTGGATATTAACGGCCAGCCTTATCGTATCATTGGCGTGATGCCAGAGGGCTATTACTATCCACGCCGGGCTCAGCTTTGGCGGCCTCTGCGCGATAATCCGCAGCAAGTCTCGCGGGATCAAAACGCGCAGGTAACAGGATTAGCACTGAGAAAACCAGGCGTATCAATTGAACAACTCGACAACGAGCTAACGCTGATCATGCAGCGCCTGGAGCAACGTTACCCAAAAACCAACTCAGGCCTGAGCGCGTATGCACTCACCATGCACCAGTCAACCGCGGATGGCGGCATGTCGGTGGTTTATGTTATGCATACCGCAGCGATCCTTATCTTAGTGCTGGCGTCTGTCAATGTGGGTAACTTGTTATTGTCACGCGCCGTAGAGCGCTCTCAGGAAACAGCCATTCGCGTTGCACTGGGCGCACCAACTGGAAGGTTACTGAGTCAGCTGTTATGGGAAAGCTTGTTGATCTGTGGTTTGGGTGGTTTGATTGGACTATTGCTCGTTGGCTGGGGATTAGAAATAACGCAAACGGTCACCAATCAGTTCTTTACCGACAGACCGCCGTTTTGGTGGGACTTTGGCATAGACGCATACACCCTGAAAGTCTTTTTTGGTTTCCTGGTGGGTACCATTTTTGTCACCGGCTTTTTGCCCGCATGGCGCAACATTAACGGCGACTTTAATGCGGTTCTGCGCGATGGCACGCGCGGTGCGCTGGGCAAAGGCGCTGGTAAACTCAACAAAGCGCTGGTGATTGGCGAGGTATTTTTATCCATCACCATTTTGATTGTTGCTGCTGTGATGATCTCAGCAAGCTATAAGGCCACTTATGCAGATTATGGTGTTAATACCCAAAATAAACTGGTTGGGCAAATTACCCTGCCTGCTGAACAATATCAGACGGATGAGCAAAGACGCCAGTTTGTACAAACGCTTCAAGCCCAGTTAGATGCCCAAAGTGGGTTTAGCAGCAACATGCTTACATCGGCGTTACCGGGTTTTGGGGATAAACGCCCCGCTGTTGCCGTAGCCGGTCAGGAATATGGTCAGCAAGGTTTATCCAGCTACCCAAGAGCCAACCAGATAGCCGTAGTCCCGGGTGCATTGCAACACTTAGAGGCAAAGTTACTCGAAGGCCGTCTTTTTAGCGACTCAGACAACGCCGAGGATAAACGTACCGTGATTGTCACAGACAGTTTTGTACAGCAGTACATGAATTCGGAGCAACCGGTTGGGCAACGCGTGCAGTTTATTAATGAAGATGGCAGCAAAGGCCCGTGGTTTACGATTGTTGGTGTTGTTAAACATGTCGTACAAACCATGCCTAACAGAGACAAAGCAGTGAGGACTCCGTCCGTCTATCTGCCTTTTGCGCAATCGCCGCGCGCCTCTGTTTTCATCAGTGTGCAACTGCAAAGCGACACACAGAGTGCTAAAACCGCACTAACCCGGGTGGTAAATCAGATTGATCCGCAGCTGCCTGTGTTCAATATCGCCACTTTGGATGATCGCCTCACGCAACGTGTTGCACCACTGAGATTTGTCGGGGGCGTATTTGTGCTGTTTGGTTTAGCTTCGCTGTTACTGGCTGCCAGCGGCATTTACGGGGTAATGGCCAACACCATTTCGCAGCGCACACAGGAAATAGGCGTAAAACGCGCGCTCGGTGCCAGCGAAAATCGTATCACCGTTGAGTTTTTGCTCTCTGGTACCACACAGTTGCTGCTCGGCGCCGTGCCCGGACTGGCAATCGGCTTAGCACTGGGATACGCCATGTCGGTGCCCATTGGCGTTGAGTTCTTCGATGTAGCAGTAACTGCGGTCGTGCTCACTGGCGTACTTAGCCTGGTGGTATTGCTGGCAACCTACCTGCCTACGCAACGCGCACTCAGCAATGAGCCAGCGCACGCGCTTCATAACCACTAATACACCCGCAACTAAGCGCAGCTTTTTATATATTCGCTGCGCTTTTGTTGTACACTGAGTTCACTTAAGCGGTTGATAACAAACATTTATGAACGACCCAATTTTAATTCTTGATGACGATGAAGGCATCAGACATGCATTGAGCCTGCTGTTGCTGGAAGAAGGCTACGCCAGTTTACAGGCCAGTTCGCCAGATCAGGCTACACAACTGCTCAAACAGCATACCGTTAGCCTACTGATCTCGGATTTAAACTTTACTCAGGATACCACCTCCGCCCAGGAAGGGCTGGCATTGATAGAGCAAATTAGAGCTGACGATGAACATTTGCCAATCATTGCCATTACCGGTTGGGGGAGTATTGAGATTGCAGTTAAAGCGATGCAACTGGGTGCCAATGACTTTGTTCAAAAGCCATGGGAAAACGAGCGGTTACTGACGATCATTCGCACCCAGCTACAGCTTGCAAAAGCCCATAAACGCACCCAAAAGTTAGCCGTTCACAATCAGCTGCTACAAAATGAGCTGGGTGTTTTATCAGGCCTGATTGCCCATTCCGAGCCCATTAAACAGGTTCTGTCGACTTTGTCTCAGGTGGCCAAAAGCGATGTCAGTGTGCTGCTAACGGGAGAAAATGGCACAGGAAAAAGCCTGTTTGCGCGGTATTTACATGATTTATCGCCCCGAAAAGACGAGCAGCTGATCAGCGTAAATATGGGCGCAGTCAGCGAAAACTTATTCGAAAGCGAGATGTTTGGCCATGTGAAAGGTGCTTTCACCGATGCCAAGTCGCACCGCATTGGCCGCTTTGAGCTGGCCGATGAAGGCTCGCTGTTTTTGGATGAAATTGCCAATACCCCTTACTCTCAACAAGCCAAGCTTCTGCGCGTACTCGAAGAAAGGCAATTTGAAAAAGTCGGTGCCAGTAAAACACAGTCAGTCAATATTCGTTTAATTACCGCCACCAATGCCAACCTGGATGATGCCGTGCACGAAGGTAGTTTTCGAAAAGATCTGCTCTATCGCATTAATACCGTACAGGTACATATTCCACCCTTGCGAGAACGCCAGGCCGATATTCTGCCGCTGGCGCAGCACTTTTTGCGGCGCTCAATTGACAAATACGCGGCACAGGGGCGTGTTTTAACGCCGCAAGCACAAAATGCCCTGCAAGCATACCACTGGCCTGGTAATGTCAGAGAGCTGGCTCACCTGATGGAGCGGGCACACATTCTGGCACCCACCGAGCAAATTGATGTCACGCACCTCAATTTACCTTCACAGCAGCCGCGCCAGAGCGCCGCATTCACTGAAGGCACAGAGCAGGAACCACTGATGACCCTGGCTGAGCTGGAGCAAAAAGCCCTGGAACGCCGTATGTCGCACTTTCAGGGGGATGCCGTTGCCGCTGCGCACTCCTTAGGGCTGAGCCGCAGTACCTTTTACCGGCGTTTAAATAAAACAGGTAAATAATACTTATGCCTAAGTCAGCGTCATACGAATCTCAACTTTGCTATTTGTACCTTGCCAGTGCAGTGCCATTGCTCTTTTTGCTCATTATCACTATGTTGCTCACCGACATATCGGTGTGGCTGGTGGCGCTGTGCGCATTGCTGGGCGTGATAGTGCTGACCTGGAGTACCTTGTATATCAAACAAAAAGTAGTGTACCAGCTGCGAACCCAAACCAATTTGGTAGAGGCCCTCGCACAAGGTGACTACACACTCAGAGCACACACAGGCGCCCATGAAAATGAATTAACGCCTCTGTTTAATGCCATCAATCGACTTGCCGAGCGTTTGAGTGCACAGCGCTGGCAATCAGCGGAATCTCAGCAGCTGGTGCAAACCGTACTTGAACATATCGATGTGGCGATTTTAGCCATAGACGACCAGCAGACCATTGCGCTGTCTAACCCTGCTGCACAAACCCTGTTCGCACTGGATGACACTCGCACAAAACAGGCCCTGCCTAAGGCACTGGCCGCAGTCAGCCAACTGGCGTCGGGGCAAAGCCAGGTAATTGAGCTGCCCGTGGCACTACAAACCAAGCGCTACAATGTGCATGCAGAACAATACCTAAGTGAAGGTAAAGCTTATAAACTGCTGTTTATTACCGATGTGCACTCATTACTACGCAGCGAAGAGCGACACGCCTGGCAAAGGCTGATCAGAGTGATGAGCCATGAGATAAACAACTCACTCTCTCCGATCACGTCTATTTCGCAAACCTTAGCGAAAATCGTCAACAAACGCTGCGAGCCAGCCATTCAGGCGCCGCTCACCGAGAACTTAAACTTTATTCAGCATCGCGCCGGCGAGCTCAGTAAATTCATCGAAAGCTATAATCAACTGGCCCGACTGCCAGAGCCAGAGCGCAAAACCTGCTCACTACATGCGCTTATCGCTAATTGCCAGAAGCTCTTTCCACAGTGTGAATTCAATCTGCTCAATGCACATGACCTGTCGCTCGGTGTCGATCCGGTGCAGTTCGAGCAACTGTTTATCAACCTGTTTAAGAACGCCTGCGATGCCGCAGAGCAGGCCAATGTCAACTGCCAGATAGAGATTGACTGGCAGCTTATCAATCAGCAAGTACGCATTACCATTTGCGACAATGGCATTGGCATTAAAAACACCGACAACTTATTCGTGCCCTTTTACAGCACCAAGCAACAAGGCTCAGGTATTGGCCTGGTACTTTGCCAGCAGATCATTGAGGCCCATCAGGGACGTTTGTCTTTGCACAATCGCCAGACGCAACCCGGGTGCTGCGCAGTACTGGCGCTGGAATATTCATAGTGGATTAGTGTTATTTAGGTGAGGAGTGAAGTTGCGTGCTACATTGCGAGGGCAACCAACTTGACACTGTCATCCTCTGCATATCAATTTTGAATGGGTGTTTTACTAAAATCGATGCTCTTTATTGGTAATACCAGCTTCAGCTGCGCCGGAGGCGGAGTATTTTTGTGTTAATATTTGAGCATAGCGAGTAATACAATAACGCCGAAACTTCGGCGTCAGACTGGAAGCGCTTGTTAAGTACGGGCCCTATTTGACCACCACAAGTTAATAAACGAAGTAATTTGATACAACCAAATACCAGGAATAAATATGCCTAATAACGTGATTAGTGACATTGACCAACTAGACATGCTCTCGAATGCAATTGTAAATATTGCCACCTGAATAGTTATAGCAAAAATGACCCATTTCACACTAATCAACAACCTTTGCCATTTAAAGAACCAAATAATCGAATAAACAAGAAGTATCGAAGCTACTATCAATAAAATCCAATCCAAGACTTTAAAAAATAACATTTTTTGATATCCCTTCTTTTCTTTTAACTTCCATTCGGTCTCTAGCTTTTCAATAGATTGGTCTGCGATGCGATTTAATACTCCGCGAGGATATTCATTCTGCTTAGTTTTTTCAGAATAGAGGCGATACTCCTCTATATTTGAGAACATATACGAATTTGACAACAGCCTACTACGTAATACCATTTCGTAAACCCCATTTTCACCTCTAAACTCGCTATTGCGAATTTCGAATTCAAAAATCTCTTTAACCAAAACTGGAGGTTGCTCAATGGTCGGTCGCCTTGAGCAATGAGAATGTGCACTGACTTCAACTACATATAAAAAATTTTTACAATCTCCTTTGTTGCACTCAGCAAAAACCCTATCTTGTGTGGAGGTACAAGAAAGAGCCACAACGTCATTAGAAAATAAAATGACAAAGATTGATAACAACCAAAATTTATGATTCATATGTAGCACTTATCGCCTCGCTTAACCGGCGCAAAATAGCAGGCTAAACTACGCGAAAAATGAGCGCAAGCCTACTAATTACGCCCATTGTTTAATTAAATTATTGTGCGTCTTTTAAAGAGTACGTTGTTGTGTCAAGTCCTGCATAAGACCTTTTATATATTCCTTCAACATCTCGAATATTTGTATCTATTTCAGCAAAGCTGTCTTGATTTATAAAAATTTTAAAACTGTAACCTTGCGCATTCTCTATATAAAAAACATCAAGCTGAAAAAGCGCTTCTGTACCTACCTCTGTTATGCGAACTATTTTCTTATTTTCATTACCAAATTCATAATAAGTTAAATGAACAAATATTAAGCCTTTATCATCCTCAAAAAACTCTAAGTCTAAAGAAGTTTTATTGAGTTCATTCAGTGGTTTTTCGATCAGTTCAGATTTATTAAAACCAAAATATTGCTCTAAAAACACAACTGAAAGTAACAGATTGTGAACAGGGGTGCTTTTAGAGCTTTTTGTTAACTTAATTGACCAGCTATTATGCTCATAACCCAAAGCAATAAGATTAAGTTTTGCGTCTGTCAGAGGAAGTATTTTTTTCGTTCCAGAATCACAACCTAAAATGATCACAACTAAGAAAATGAAAATAAGTTTTAAGAACTTCACGGTATCTAAAACTCCTGACGCAAAACGCCGCGCTTTGCGGCTGATTTTTGACCGAAGCGAGAAAAACAGTCCGACAACAGCGCCTTGTTAGCAGTTGCCAAGCTGAACCTCACCAGATTCAAGCACACCGACAATAAAACTGTTATATGGATCTTGACCATCTTCGTTTATAGCCCATTGCCAGTCTACGATTTCATTGTCAGTTGTGAAGAGCAAATTCACGCCATTCTCGAAGCTTAGCTCTAGGCTTGAATCAGTTTTTAATGATACAGAAGTTACTTTTTTGCGAAGCGTGGATGTGAGCATTATGCTCTTTGCCACATCTTCTTTGTCTATTGCTTCGACCGCTGGTTTAAAGCTAGAAAGCTGTTCATTTAAATATTCTTCTTGGGGCGCAACAATGCGTTGGGAAATAAGCCAAAACTGATCAAAATACAAATCAAATGTATCACCAAGGCTTACACGAGAATAGAAATTCCCTAGCAGCTTATCCTCCAATATTTCGACTATGTTCATACTTCCCCAAGACTGCTAACAATGTATTAGTGAGAATGCCGGTTTAAGCCTGTTTCCAAGGTCCTTACAGCCTACTACTAAAACAGTTTATTCTTATTAATAACAATAACCTACCACCTAAACCCCTTATCTACAAGTCTATAGCTGTCTGCAGAAAACGAGACCTGGTATTTGCGAGACTAACGGCCTCGCTATGCAAAACTGCTAATGCGATAAATTTCATAAACTTAAAAATAGTTATGGCATAAACGAGACTTAAAAGTTCGGAGAAAGCGAGAATTGTGGTTCGTAAAAGTTGCGGGGGCTTTGTATAGACATCAACTTTAGATCTGTCTCACCTTTTCATCAGTTTGCTTCAACGTGGTGTTTAAGTAGATCCCGGCTCGCACGCATCCGGGATGACTGAGTTGTTTGTCAGCTTTGATTGCACCCTGAACAAATTCTGCGTTATCCGCTAACGCAAAAAAGCGCCAGGCGATGCTGGCGCTTTGCTGCGACTTAGGGCCTTAGAAGCCCGAATTCTGCGGCATGTTACTGGGTGTTCTGATTAGCTCATGGCAAGTGCGGGTGTTGCTTTCGCAGTTGCCCTAGCTTTAGCCTTACGTGACTTGCGACGTGTCGCAAGTTTTACGTAGAAGGCAGGTAATACAAACAAGGTAAATAAAGTGCCTACCATCATGCCTGCAACCAGAATAATACCTATGCTGTTACGTGCCCCAGCACCTGCTCCGGTTACCAGCATCAATGGGAAGTGACCCAACACCGTTGCTGCAGTAGTCATCAGGATAGGACGTAACCGGGTTGCTGCTGATTCAACCACAGCATCCAGTTTACTGCGCCCTTCCTCTTGTAAATGATTCGCGAATTCCACAATCAAGATACCGTTTTTCGCAATCAAGCCTATCAAAGTGATTAAACCAATCTGAGAGTAAATATTCATCGTTGTCAGCTCAAAGTAAGACAGTGCCAGTGCGCCCATCATTGCCAGCGGTACGCTGCCCAGCAAGACCACCAGCGGATCTCTGAAGCTGTTGAACTGAATGCTCAGTAGCAGATAAACAATCACCAAAGACACTGCCATGACACCCAGCAGGCTGTTGCCTTGCTGTCTAATCTGTCTTGATTCACCCGCGTAATCAATCATGTAAGAAGGAGGCAGCACTTCTTTAGCCGCTTCTTCCAGCGCCGTTAGTGCCGCTTCTTTGGTTGAGCTTGGCAGCACACCACCGAAAATACGAAACGCATTCTGTTGACCAAAGCTGCTCAGCTGACGCGGTACCGTGGTCCAGTTGATTTCAGCAATGGCAGACAAAGGAACCATAGTGCCGTTGTGTGCCTTAATTTGCAGGCTCAGTAATTTCGACGGATCCGTTTTTATCTGGCTGTCCACCACAGGGATGACCTGGTAGGCCTTACCTCTGGCATCAAAGCGGTTTACATAGTTGTTCGAAAGCAGGATACCCAGCTGACGGCTGACATGGGCCAGGTCCATACCTAAATCTGCAATTTGTTCACGCTTCAGGGTTACTTCAATTTGTGGCAAGTCAATCTTCAGGTCTGTGTCTGCATACAGGAAGTGACCACTGCCAAACGCTCTGCCTATCAGCTGATCGGCATACTGTTTCATTTCTTCATAACTGGCTGACGACTTGACCACCATTTCCACATCAAACTGACCCGCAGTCGGTAAAGGGGATGGCAAAATTGGCAGCGGATTAATACCCGGTAATTGTGCCAGACGACCATATACCTGGGGGATGAGTGACATCGTTGTATAGTCACGCTCCGATGCGCTGATAAACTCTACCCCACCAAACGCACTGTTAGTGAAGATGTTTTGCCACATCTGCGTTGTGCCCGGCATTTCCAGTAAAGTATCAACCACACCATGCATATTGTCTTCGTTATAGGTCAGTGATGACTCAGGCGGAGACTGTACCAGTACATAAATCTGGCTTTGATCTTCAACCGGGGCTAACTCTTTTTTCGAGCCGGTGAAAAATGGCACGACCATCAGGCTTAATACCATGGCGCCCAGCAAAATTTGATTACGCCAGTTCAATGAAGCACTCAATACCGATTTATACTTTTTACGTAGCCAGTCGAACCCACCGTTTACTTTGCGTGTCAGCTTAGTTTCTTTACCACCCGGAGGCGTTACATAAGCACTCATGATAGGCGACAAGGTCACAGCAACAAATCCGGAAATCACAACAGCAATGGCCAGTGTAAAGGCAAACTCTTTAAATAAGATCCCGGTCAGCCCTGAAAGGAAGCCAATTGGCAGGTATACCATCGCCAGTGTCAGCGTCATCGAAACAATGGGCACAAACAGTTGTCTGGAGCTTTCCAGTGCAGCCTGTAACTTAGGCTTACCTTCACGAATGTAACGCGAAACATTTTCGACTACGACGATGGCATCATCCACCACCAGGCCAACTGAGAGCACGATGGCCAGTACCGTAAGCAGGTTCATTGAGAAACCGACCACATACATGGCTGCAACCGCGCCAAGAATTGAAATTGGAATGGTCACTAGCGGCACAGCGGCACTTCTGAATGAGCCCATCATGAACAAGACCACAGCACCCACCAACACAACCGTTTCAACCAGCGTCTTAAAGATTTCGTTCAGTGCATCACGCATATATAAGGTGCCGTCGTAGGCATAATTGATGCGGATGCCATCAGGCAGGGTTTCATTGATTTCGTCGGTCATCGCATATAAGGCATCACCAATGGCAATTTCGTTTGCGCCTGGCAGCGGCCAGACCGAGATATACACGGTATCTTGCTGGCTTAAACGTGCACTAATAGTTGGCTGCTCAGAACCCAGTCTGACAGTGGCGACATCGCGCAGATAAATGGTTTCGTTGTTCGACTGTCTGATAACCATGCGCTTGAATTCATTTAAGTCTTTCAGCTGGGTGTTGGCGACCAGGTCAATGCGTTGCTTGCTGGTCTCGGTAAAGCCCAGAGTGGCAATCGTGTTGTTTGCAGCCAGTGCGCTGTAGACTTCGTCAGCGCTCAGGCCAAATGCATCCAGTTTCGCTGAGTCCAGGTCAACTCGCAGCGCCGGGGTACGGCTACCTTCTATCGCGACACGTTGTACACCCTCAATGCCATTAAGCACTGGTGTAACCTGACGTGATAAATAATCCGTTAGCTGAATAAGCGACACGCCTTCATTTTCAATATTCAGATAGAACAAGGCATGGGGTCTGTCAGCGCGTTGCACAGTCACAACCGGATCTTCGGATTCTGACGGCAACATGTAGCTGACCTGGCCCAGCCGAGCAGTCAGCTCAGCCAGCGCCTTGGAACTGTCTTCATTCAGATTCAGATACGCAGTTACCGTACTGACCCCTGCCGTTGTGGTGGATTCCACATAGTCAATGCCAGGGACCGTGGCTGTTACACGCTCTATGGGTTCGGTCACAAATCCTTTTACTGTATCTGCCGATGCGCCGATGTAAGTGGTCGAAACCACCAAAGACGAACTTTCAATTTTCGGAAATTGCAGGACGGTGATCTTCAACACAGACCATAGCCCACCGATGCAAATCATGGCAGATAACACCACGGCCAGCACCGGCATAGTTACAAATCTATCCATAAAGTGGGCTTTATTTTTCATAGCGAAACTCCTTCTTTCTGAGTGTCTTCCATTGCAACAGACTGTTCGGGTTGCTGAGGCTCTGAGACAAACGTTTTCAGGCCGCTGCGCAGTTTGAATGCACCCGCGCTGGCGATCAGGCGGTCTTCCTCAAGGCCATCCGTGATCATGACCATGTCGCCCAGACGCTCACCCAGCTCGACCTGCTGACGTGTTGCTCTGAGTGTGCCCTGCTCGTCTTTTTCCAGCAGATAAACATAGTCACCCAGTTGGTCCTTAACGATGGCCAGATAAGGGACCGCAATGACTTCCTGATTAGTGCCTATCGGCAAGCTGATCTTAACCAGCTGGTTCGTGTTTAGCTGCTCAGTACGCTCGATGCGCGCACGGTATTTCAGTTGTCTGGACGCTGCTGTCATACCTGGCTCTACCGATTCAACGTAAGCCACTTGCGGAGCTGCGTTGTCGCCAACCAGAGACACGCGAATCGGCGTATTGATCGCCAGTGCCTGATACGTTTGTGGTACCGAGAAGTCCACCCACATGTGCTCCTGCAATCCAACCATGTTGGTCAGTACAGTGTTAGGTGCCAAATATTGGCCGACTTGCAGGTCGTGTATCCCAACATATGCGGTAAACGGTGCCTTGATGACTTTTTTATCAATACGCGCTGTGAGTAAATCGACCTGTGCGCGGAACTCAGCCAGCTGCGTAATGGCTTCTTCCAGTTGCTGGTCGCTGAACTTTTTGCGCTCGTGCAGGTTACGATAACGGACCAGCGTGCTTTCCTGCTGCGTGACGCGCGCCCTGGCCGCGGCCAGTTGTGCCAGCTCTTCTGCATGATCAATCTCTAACAGGGGCTCACCTGCTTTGACTAAGTCGCCCGACTTAAAGTGCAACTGAGTGATTTTACCCGATACCTCATTCACCAGATTGATGGTTTGTGGTGCTTTAATCACGCCACTGATATCTATGTATGACTGATACGGTACTGTCTCTACACGCATCGCTTCTACCGTCGCGGCTTGCTCTGAAAACTCGGTATTACGTGCTTCGATCATGCGCCCTTTAAGGGCAATACTGCCTACTACCAAAGTGGCAACAACACTTGCTGTTGAAATCCAGGGTTTAATATTCATGACTTTCTCCTTTTCCTTTACCTTGGGGAACAGCCCGAAGGCTGCTCCTGAATCAAACTTTGCAAAAAGATACATCAAGCAAAGAATCTTTATATAAAGATATATGACCAAAAAAATTTGTCAATGTCTTTTGTGCGTATTTCCTTATGCTGCGCTATCGTGCTCACGCTGCTTTTGATTTGCATGTGCTACAGCCAGATAGCCAGCCACACGTGCCGTGTTAATCAAAACCGCGGAGTTGGCTTGTGCTGAACGACCATTGGTGACTTTATCAATGGCTTTCATGATGTATTTAGTGACCGCATTACCACTTACACCTTCGGCCTCAGCGGCACGCACAGCATCATTAATCGCTTCATTGACTTCTTCACTGTCAATCGCATCTTCCTCGCGGGTAGGCGTTGTGATCACCACGCTGCGTCCTTCATCTAAGCGCCATTGCGTTTCAATAATTTCGGCCAGCAAATCAGCATCATCGATACGTTGTGGTGCTTTAAAGCCACTTGAACGGCAGTAAAAAGCAGGAAAATCATCAAACTGATAAGAGATCACGGGGACGTTATGGGTTTCCAGGAACTCCAGCGTCAGGCCTAAATCCAGGATATTCTTAGCACCGGCACACACCACTGCAACACGCGATTGAGTGAACTGGATTAGATCCGAAGAAATATCCATAGTTTCCTGTGCACCACGGTGTACCCCGCCAATCCCTGCCGAAGAGAAGAAGTCAATGCCCGCAATCTCTGCCGCGATTAGCGATGAGGCTACGGTGGTTGCACCCAGCTGTTTCTTGGCCAGTACCACAGGTAAATCACGAGTACTTACTTTAGGAATATTGGCCGTTGTTGCGAACAGCTCAATTTCTTCCTCGTTCATGCCTATCAGGAATTTACCGTCTGCAATACCTATAGTGGCAGGCACAGCACCCGATTCGCGCACCGCGGCTTCAACTTTTAATGCAGTCAGGCGGTTATCCGGATAATCCAGTCCATGTGTAATAACATTAGATTCCAGTGCGACAACAGGTTTGCCTTGTCTCAGGGCCGCTTGAACTTCTGGCTTAATAACTAATGGGATTGATAAGTTGTTCATAATTTTGTCCTTTTCATAATTCGTAAATTTAGTAATTCGGAAATTTAATCAGTTTATCTTTTTGCGCCGTAATTAACGGCTGGTATACGTTTTGCTGCCAGTCCTCAGGCACTTGAGGACACAAGGCAACTGAAATCACTTCTTCACCGCAATTGAGCTCTTTGCTCAAAATTGCCGTAATGGTTTGTGCAATGGCTTCTTTTGCTATGTCAGAAACCGGGCACGCAAAATAATGAATATCTACATGTGGCATGGTTTTTCTCCTTAAATGCGTTAGGCGGTCAGCAAGCGGTTAAAAGCTTCTGCCTCGCTCTGGTAATCAACAATACAGTCAAACAACTCTTCAACACCTGGGTGTTTAAGCAAGGCATAGTGGTCTGCCTCCAGATGGATTGTGCGAGTTTCGTCTTCTGCATATCCCGGAATGTTTTCCAGGAATGAATAATCATCTCCTTGCGCTTTGAATATCACCTTAGGTGCCTTCACATTACGCTCCAGTAATTCGTTAAAGGTGTATTTGAATTCGTAGGTTTGCACCACGATATCAACAATGCGTTTCACCATGTCCTGATTGAGTGCTCTGTGGTTGGTGCACACAAAGTCGATAAAGCTGGCTTTGTCGGTCACGACTTCCAGGCACTTTTCGAGCACCGGACCACTGATCTTCTGGAAGAACACCGAGTACAAGATGGTGACAAATGCCCCTGAGCTGAAACATGGCACGCGGGCACGGCTGGCAAACTGCGGCAGCTCCGGCGATCCAGGTGCAATCAGGTAAAGATCCTTCACTTCATCCCCTGCCTGCTCAAGCTGGTGTGCTACTTCAAACGCCACTCTGGCACCGAATGAATACCCCCACAATGTGTAAGGACCTTCAGGTTGTGCTTCTTTTAGCAATTTAATGTCTGCACGCGCCATCTCACTGATAGTCTGGTACGGTACTTCCTGTTCATTGATACCATGTGCCTGGACACCAATAAATTCAGCCTGATCAGCCACTTTCTCTGCCAGAGGCTTCAGGCTCATCGGATAGCCCCCCAGACCCGGCCAGCAGAATACTTTGCTGTCTTTTGATGAATTATTTAATGGGATCAGTCGGTTGCCTGTGTCGTGATCACTTTCCTGAATATGCTGAGCCAAATCCTCAATACTGGGGGCCTGGAACAACGTCTGCATAGGCAGGTTAAGGCTGAGCTCCTTATTAATGCGGTTAAGTAGGGTCACCGCTGTCAGTGAGTTACCGCCGCTTTCGAAGAAGTTGTCTTTAACTGACGCTTTATCCCATTTCAGTGTTTGCTTCCAGATTTCTGCAATGTGCTCTTCAAGCGGGTTGCGTGGCTCAATATAAGGCACGTCATTACCCAGTTGCGACAGCTTCTCGTTATCACGTAAGGCGATATAATCTACTTTGCCGTTGGCAGTTTGCGGGAATGCATCAAATGCCACGATTTGATTCGGCACCATGTAAGTCGGTAAGCGACTTTGCAGGTCATCCTTCAGGATTTCTACCGGACCCCGCATGTGGATGGCATCTTCTTTCATTCCTTCGCTGCGCATCTGTTCGTCAGACACCTTACCGCCGATACAGAAGTAGAACGGCTTCATCTCTTTGCCTTGCTCAGCCAGGATAGCGCCGAAGCGATCCGCTGATGGCAGGTTGTTACCACTTTTCGAGCTGTAACCGGATGACATCAAGCCAATATTCAGTTTGTTCATTTGTAGCTGCTGCAAGCGTCTGCCCAGGTCGACATAGTGTCGCCATGCTTCAGTCGTGTGGCTGAGCATAGATACACCAAAGCTGGAACGCTCATAGACCTGCTGGTTAATCGCGATAACGCTTTTCTTCTCTATGAGTTTTTCAGACAGGGGCACAAATTCACCGTCTTGCAGCGAATACTGGCCATTCTCCAGACCCTCAACACCTTGGATCTGCACGATTGACTCGACTTCTTGCAGTGGCACACCTTGCGCCGCCGGGGTAATTTCATAACTGCCCAGGTATTGGTCATCGTGCTCAACTGCGAGACATTCTTGCAGTGACTCAGTGAACTCCCCTTTACCAACAGCCAGCCCGAATAAAGGCAGTACCTGATCAAACAGCCCGAGCATGTGTCCAGTTTCCATCTCCAACACTTCCAGAATGTTGTTTTTGTACACCGGCTCGATTGCCTGCTGTTTACCCAGGAAATGAACTTTCAGCTGAGCTTCACTGTGCTCGGCAACCGGGCGTACTAAATGCAGTGTGTGTTGCTCTGGCTGGTAGTAGTAAATACCGGCATCCAGGTCAAAAAGCTGATGTATTTCAACAAATAACTGAGTTGCGTATAGCGCACCTGGTGAAGCATAACCATATTTAGGTAACAAACGCTCTTCACTTTTGAATTGACCAAAGTAGCGCATGATCTGGCCAAACTGTCCATAGCTTAACTGGGCCACATCGACACTCTTACCTGCACGCTCTGGTGCTGCGAGTAACTCAACGATATCCTGCTGCGTCAGCTCTCCGCCTTCAAAGAAACGATAGGTTTTACGTGCAAACACCGTTTCTGACTGACCTTGTGTTGGTTGTTTATTTGGTAATTCAAAAGATGGCTCATCTTTGAGTACCGCCTCTGAGCGGAAACCCGCATTAGAGAGCTGCGCTTTTACCTGAAGTTTGTTTTTCTTCGACTGATGGTGCTCACCGTGATTGCCCTGGTCCATCACTGCGGCTTCACGTTTGTTCAGCTCAATACAGGCAATCAGGTTCTGAAATCCGGTTCGCTCATCATTTTTAATCACCATAGCGGCGTTTTTGACCCAGTCGTGCTTTTCTATTGCCAGGCGGATCTCATCCAGCTCAACCCGATAACCACGCAGCTTGACCTGATTGTCAACGCGACCCAGGAAGTGTGCATTACCCTGATCATCCAGCTTAACAACATCACCACTTCGATAAAGCACACTGTGCTGCGATTCATCAGAGTGTGGGTTAGAGATAAAACGCTCCTTGGTGATATCAGCTCTGTCAAAGTAACCGCGGGCGATCTGCGCACCACTGATGTACAACTCACCAGATTCACCGGCTGCAACCGGTTGTAGCTCATCATCCAGCACATAATAGTGCGTATTTGCAACGGCCTGACCAATTGAAATGGCCTCAAAATCCTGCTCCAGTGTGCTTTGAGTCACCGTATAACTGGATGAATTAATAGTGCACTCAGTCGGGCCATACAGGTTGGTTAACTTAAGGCCCGGAAGCTCTTCAAAAAACTGTGCAGCAAGCTGTTTTGTCAGGGTTTCACCACCACTAAAGACGTGCTGTAGCGAGCTACAAAGCTGGATCCCAGGTGTGTCCAGCAAAGCCTGCAACAAGGTCGGTACACACTGTAAAACGGTGACTTCGTTTTCAATCATGGCATCAATCAATGCCATCGGGTCACGGTACATGCCTGGCTCACTCGCCACCACGCAAGCCCCCATGGCACATGCCAGGATTTCCCATTGTGCCGCATCGAAGCTAAATGGCGTTTTCTGAATAATGCGTGTGCTGTTATCAAATCCAAACTGCTGACGCAGCCAGCGCATCTGATTAACGATATTTCCGTGCTCAATCATGACGCCTTTCGGAGTTCCGGTGCTGCCTGAGGTATAAATCATGTATGCCAGATTTTCAGGGGCAACCTCTGCACAGTATGTCAGTTCATTACTCAGCTCTTCCAGGCAAATGACCGTAACAGATGGTCCAACAAGCGAGGTGATTTTTTCTTTCAGGTGTGATTGCGTCAGTATCAACTGGGTTTTTGAGTCAGTGATCATGTGTAATACCCGCTTATCAGGGTATTCAGGTGACAGAGGTAAATAACCACAGCCGGCATATAAGCTGCCCCACACGCCAACTACCAAGTCGTCGGAAGGCTCAACAAATAGGCCTATATAGTCGTCGGGTTTAGCATCAAGTTGCTGTAATGTCGCAGCAATCTGCTGTGCTCGCAGATCCAGCTGCGCAAAAGTCATGCTCTCATGATGACCAACAACGGCGGTCGCTTCAGGTTGTGTTGCAACCTGATGACGCATTAATTCAATTAGATTTATTGCTTTTATTTCCGCTTCAGCAAGCGCAACACCACTGGCTGACTGATGCGTGTTCGGTGAGTTTAGTAAGTTCATTTTTAAATCCCTTAATTAAATTTCGTTCATCTAAGTTTCTAAGTCTTCACAAATCCACTTGATGCCACTTCCCAACTTTAGCTTTAAAGCCTAGTAGCTAAATCCTATGCAACAAGTTCCATACTAAGATAAATAAATATATCTTAATGTCAACATACTTTTTGTGAAGATATTTGATGTGATAACTCTTGCCACAAAGTTTGTTTTGAAGTATCTTTAACTCATCAAAGAAAACAGAGAAGTAGTTTTTATGCAGAAACATGATTTAGTAGACACCGTAATTGCTCAATGGGAGAAAGAAAGGCCCGATATCGACCCCTCACCGATGGCCATAATGGGCCGCCTGGTCAGAACGGATGCTATATTCAGCAAAGAGCTGCATGGTGTATTCAGCCGGTTTGGCCTAAATGGGGGTGAGTTCGATGTGCTGGCAACATTGCGTCGCTCAGGTGAACCATACACATTAACGCCTAACCAGTTATTACAGACATTAATGCTGACCTCTGGTTCCATGACCAACCGCATTGATAAGCTTGAAGCAAAGGATTTAGTTAAACGTAACCCGGATCCCAATGATCGCCGTGGAGTCATGGTCAGTTTGACAGAACAAGGGCTGGCGCTGATTAATGAAGTGGTCACTGAGCACGTTGCCAAAGGGCATTACTTGTTATCACCACTTGAAGAGGACGAAAAACAGCAGCTGGCCAATCTGTTAAAGAAACTGCTTGTCAATTTACATCACTAATCGGGTTGCGCATGATGGCGCTACCCGGAAACAAATAAAAAAGAGGTAACGTTTAACGTTACCTCTTTTTTTGGCTGTGATAATGGCTTAGTAGACACATTACCCGTGCCCAATCTCTCAAAAAAAATCTGCCATCACAGCGGCATAGTTAAACCCTAAACACTACGCTGCGATGGCCATTCAATATGGTTATGCGCTTTGCATTCTCATGCTTTTCTGTGCGCGGGCAAATAGACGTTCAGCTTCAGAGGTACAAACATTAAGCAAAAACTTTTGCCGCATTAGAGACAACAGCTGCTGTGCTGACGTGACTTCGATGACTGTACTAAATTGACTTACTTCGTGCAGCTCCCTGTAGAGCAAGTTACGTAAAGTAAAGCGTTGTCCTCCCGTCACCCGTGAAAGTACAAGGTTATTCACAAAATTAGACTCAGGATGCTGGTGGCTGTAAAAATGCACCACATCAAAGTCTTTCTCCGTGACGGGAACCAGCGACACACTATAGAGGCTGATCTGCTCAGGTTGTAACAACTCAATACGCACGTCTGACGCTGTTCGGGTTATTTTATAATGATAGTTTCCGACCTCAATGGTCCCGGACCGAGAAATACACAATGGCTCTTTCGGTGATTTTGAACCAAAACCTACATCAAATAAGTAACTTTCATCCTCAATTTTTACCAAAGTAACTCGGTGCGTTCTGGCATTGTCTTCTTTGCCGTTTAATAATACCTTGGCCAGCAATGGCTGAACCTCATAGCCTAAGTGTTCCAGTGCCAGGTAAGCCAGCTTGTTCTGCTCAAAGCAGTAGCCTCCCTTTTTCCTGAGTACCAGACGATCCAGCAAGGCTTCCTCCTGAAGCGATATTATCTCTGCGCCCAGTGCACTAATGCTTGAAAAGCTATACATTTCAAGATGTTTTTCCTGGATTTCCTTGAGCTGTGCCAAACAGGCATGCTGCTGAGTCAACTGAAGCGATTTAATATAATCTTGAATCATCATGATCATTTTCCTTTTCTTTGAGATTAACTTAAGGCTAGAACCTCAACTTAAGTTAAGGTCAAGAAAACAAACTAAATTTTTTACCAGCAGTCGCGAAAAAGTGACTCTGCCTGGATTTTACCTGAGTTATCTCACCCTACACACGGTTATCCTGGACAACGTCAACTCCCCAGGTGACCTATCACTTCCTGCTAACACAGAATTTTGAACGCTTTCACGGTAACTGTCTGCTCATCACGACACTTTTTTTAATGAACCAGCCAATCACTTGATATAAATCACACTCCACTCACACTTCAGTCATCATAAAAGTACTGATTATTGCGCCTAATGCCGATTGTGCCTAAACAAAACATTATAACCAAAATAAGGATAGTGATTGTTCGTGACTAAATTAAAGACACGCGCGCTCATCAGCCCTACTTTTTATCTCACGCCCACTTCACTGTGTGAGCATGGTAGTGATACACATTTAGGTATTACATTTGCCACCAGCAATTCACTTTAGACATGTCCCCTTTAATTCAATTGCCGTGGAACGCCGCTTGGCCCCTGATAAAAAGTACGTGACGAATAAGGCACTGCATCACCAAACTTGCCTCGATATAGTGGCACTAACATTGGCAACGTCAACTTGCCGGGATTCCTTTAGATTCGATAATCTGAGCTTGTAAAAAGGCGCTCAATGAGCGCCTTGGATTTTTATGGGTAAACCTGGTCTAACAGGCAATTATTTATAAGAATAATTCAACGTTACACCACTGTAATTGTTGTAGCCATAGAGGCTGATGTGCCATACACCCGAGCTTGGGTTAGTAAATAAACACTGTTCTTCATTGCCATTCTTCCAGGGACGGCAAGTGTAATTATTTGCATCAGGCTGAGCGTTGTATCTTACATACAGATCCGCGTCTCCGGTACCACCGGTGATAGTCAGAGCCATCTCTTTAACTCCCTGCGGAATATCCCAGGTGTAGTGCGTCCAGCCATTCTGATTGCCCTGTAAATTTGGCAATGAACCATTCACAGGCGTTACACCACCCGGATCGCCTCCACCCTGACAGCCATTAGCTGCGATGTAATCCGATGCAGCTTTTGCCTGGACGATACCATGACCGTAATAATTGTCACGACCCGCGGCGCCTTTATCTTTGGCAGTTGCGTTCAGAGCAGCCCGGATCTGCTGGTTATTACACTGGCTGTTGTGGCTCCACACCAACGCCGCTACACCAGCAACATGAGGTGAGGCCATGGATGTACCACTCAAGCTCCGATAAGTATTAGTCGGGTAGGTCGAGTTAACACTAGAACCGGGGCCCGCAAGCTCAACCTGATCATTGTACTGAGAAAACGACGAACGACTTTCACTTGAAGTAACAGATGCCACAGAAATAACTGAATTGTATGATGCCGGATAAGATTTAGAGCTATTACCACCGTTACCGGCAGCAGCGACTAATATCATGCCCCCATCAACGAAGTTCTGCATCGCAGTATTTTCACTGCTGGAGTAATTACCACCACCCAGGCTCATATTCACAACCTGTGCACCGCCATCTTTACATTGCTGAATTGCATTCACCAGGTTGGAGGCATAAGTCCATTGTCCGTTGTCATCAAAAATTTTGACAATGTGCAGATCCACACCGGGGTACACACCGACAACGCCCTGATTATTATCCTCTGCCGCGATGGTACCCGCAACGTGTGTACCATGGCCGTTGCCGTCATTGTTCCAACGACCCACCGCATTGTTGTTCGCAACCCCGCTGACATTGCCATAAGGTAAATCAGGGTGGCCAAGGTTGTATCCTGTATCAATGACGCAGACTTTTCTTGCAGAAGTGTTGGACTGAGGCAATAGGTGACCCTGCACCATAGTGATCCCATACGGTGTACTCTGTGCAAACGGTACGATTTGATTCGCGGACTTGGCTAAGGGTAATACATAACGCTTGGGGTCTATTTCGATTGAGTCAACGGACGAAAAGCCTCGCAGTGTTTCAAGGCTGTACTCATCTAGCTCTGCCACCATTGCTTGCTGGCCATTAAGTGCAAACAGTGGCTCTGCGCCCGCAGTAAACAGATAATTGAGTGCAATATAATTATTGAAACTATTTTTACCGCCTGACAAGGTCTCTTTAAAGCGCACTATATAGCGATTGCTGGCGCTCTTTTTAGACTTGCTTTGTAGTTTTGCTTCTTCTGTATGCCCCTGAAAAACAGGCTCTTGTGCTAACGCAGGCAAGCTCATTGCAGTAAGCATTAGGGTGGATAAGGTTGATAGTTTGAAACGCGTGATACTCATGTCTTCTCCTTGTTGTACCTTGTTGTATTGTTACTCTTTTTCTAACTGACAATGCACTTAAACAACCGCCCATCGACATCGGGCAAACAAGTGGTTTAACTACTTGTACCTATACAACAAGGTCACTTACTGCGATAAACATGTCAGTACTGTGTTGTTAAACTGTTAACAAAGGTAGCAACTGGAACGGTCCAATTGCAACATACATTCAAAAAAACTGTTATAATATTTCATCCAGTAGACTGTTAAAAATGACATAAAGATTGATATTTAATGTAAAATTATTGAATTTTATGTATCTCAACTTGAGGTAAACTGAAGGGATATAACAATGCTGAACGCGCAAAAGTGAAAAATGCTACGCTCGTGATGAATATTATTCAGCCAGAAAAATGACGGGGATAAACCAACTTGTCCACGTAAACCGGCACAAACTCAGTAAACTTGGCACTGTATTGCACTTGGAGTAGATATGGCTATCATCTGCATAAAGCTCAGCCCCTCATAACACCTAAACCACGAACTTACAGGCTCCGAAACTCACGCAGCGTTTACCGGTAACCGACCATAGCTAATATTTTCACAGTACACTCAAATTGTACCTGATGATAAACTAGGAACTTACTATAAATTGCGTAACCAGGACCTGTAGTTTTCCCTGGCTTTGCAATCAATCGATTTGGTTTACAGGCAGTCACCACATGAAAGTACTAAAGATTTTGGGTATTGGGATTACTAGCATTTTTGTCTTCTTTATCGGGATCGCCGTTATTACAGGTTTAAACAAAGCAGATCCAAAAGAGACCTTTATTCCCTTTTTAGAACAACAAATGCCACGCGTCACGAACTGGGATCTTGATTTTATTCAGAGCCTTATGATTGAACAAGCCGTATCATCCGCAACCCCGGAACAATGGCAAATGTACATAGAGAAAGTCTCGACACTGGGTAAACTTGAGCGTATTGACGCGGTACAGCTTGAAAATATGAGTGCCAGAACGCCTTTTACGGGCAACACGACAACCACCGCGGTTTATCTGCTCTCATTGCAGTTCAGTACGGGCCCTGCACATGCCAGGGTTATTCTGGTGCACACTGAAGAGGACGGCGTCCAGGTTCAGCATATTAATTTTTTGGCAGACAGGTTGATGCAATGATGAGTGTTAGCCCGCTCTGCTGCTGACATGTGAACAGGCTAGGTCTATATCTTACCGGCCTGACATCACCGGAGCCTAGCTTTCACCGATGCGGACAGGTTCATATCAGATGTAGTCAGCCCCGACGACCTGACATAATAAGGGGCTGATTGTCTCTACAGGTGTTAACTCAATGAGATATCCATTTTTCTTCTTAATGCTTGTGCTGATATCGGGCAACGCCTGGGCCTGGCGAACTGGCCAGTGCAATGGCGAGTGTGGCGACTTTCTTCGCACAATCTCAGGAGGCAACACGGGCATACTGGCATTGGAAATTGCGCTGTTTGTGTTTTTAGTCCTTTACCTTTTTATTAAAGTCATGGAGAAGTGGCATAAATAAACAGGCACAGACTCATGCCCTGTCCATTGCACTTATACTCACGTGGAGAAATCGACCGTAACACAGATCCGACTCCCCTGTATGCGTTGCGTGTATTGCCAGTTTTGTTGACGACAAACCCGTTCAACAATGATTTTCCCGAGTCCATACCCTTGCTCTGTGCCAGAGAAAAACTCGCTGACATGTGCCGATTGTTCGGGTTGTAATGTATTACTCACGCTAAAAGTGCTGTCTGTTACACACAGCTCTATGTCCGCTTCTGTTGAGTGCTGAATGGCATTCCTGACCAGATTGCTGATCACAATCAATCCATTCACGCGTGTGATGCTCAAGCTATTTGGCGACGATGCGATCAAAGACAGCGTTTTGCCATTTTTATCCGCCTGGCACTGAAACGCTAACAAGACTTCTTCAACTACTGCAGCCAACTTAGCCTGCGCGGTTTGCCCTGTTTTATCTTCTCTTGCCAATTCAAGCAGTACGGTGATCATGTCTTCCATACTATTAACTGCACGCTCCAGCCGTGCCAGCGGCTTTGCCAGCGCCGGATCCCTTTCACTGTGCAGTTTTAAAAGCTCATTGGCGCCTTTGATCACCGTCACCGGGGTGCGTAATTCATGGCTGGCAAAACTGGTAAATTCGCGCTCCCGCTGAACAAACGCCTCAATACGTTGTGCATAGTCAGCCAGTGTTTTATTCAGCAGCCCGATTTCATCATCTTCATATTTGTATTCATTGATAAATCGCGTATCCGACGACCCATCACTTTTTTTAACCTGCTCAATCAAAGTAAACATCGGCGCAAGCGAGCGTTTCAAAACAAGATGAAAAATCAAAAAAAACAGCAAGATAAACAACGTAAAACTGGAAAAAATAATCTGCATCATCATGCGCTCAAGATTTTCGGAAATTTCTACCTCATTGACATCATAAATGAAGTAATACAAGGTGTTATCCGGCATTCTGGCCACGGCATAATGAAAGTCCTGTTCGTCGGGGTGCGCCAGCTCAAACACACCAGGTGTGCTGCTGTCGATATACTCAGCCAGCAATGGCGGAATATCAGCAAACCGGGCATAGGCCACTATCCCTTCAGGGAATAAAAACGTGTGCCTCTGCGCATAGTTTTGACTAAACTGAGTCACAACCCGGCTCAGCTGCTTTTCAAAAATATAATCTTCTGTGCCTTTGGTTGCGGCAAATATCACTAATAAACTCAGCAAGCAAAACACACTAAAGCTGGCAATAAACGTCGCTTTTACACGCTGACTCAGGCTCAGGGTACGGGCAAAGCGAGCCAACTTTGACTGACAATCAGATAAAAACAAGCTGGTACCCCTGGCCATGTTTTGACTGGATCTTAAAGTGGTCCGCGCAGCCCGCCAATGACTTTCTCAGATTATAAATATGACTCCTCAGTACATCATTCTCTGGCAGCAGATCGCCCCATAGTTGAAACTCCAGCTCTGCTTTATCCACCAGATTTGGGTGGTTTTTACATAGTAAAGTCAAAATCTTAAAGGTAGTTGGATTTAACTTCAGTGGCTGGCCATTGAAACGCGCCGTTTTGTTCTTCTGATCTAACTCCAGGCCGTTAACGACCATCACAGAGTGGTAGCCATTTTGTGCCTTACGGATATGGGCAAGCAGCCTTGCATACAATTCAGCAATGGCGAAGGGCTTAAGAATATAATCATCTGCCCCGGAATCAAATCCGTTCAGCTTATCATCCAGCCGGTCTTTTGCTGTCAGCATTAAAATGGGCACCTGGGCCTGCTGCCCCTGGCGTATCTGAGCCGTGGCTTTTAACCCGTCCAGTTTGGGCATCATAATGTCCATCACAATCGCGTCAAACGTTTGCGTTTGTGCCAAACTCACAGCCATTGCCCCGTCATAGGCAAAGTCAACCTGATGACCTTTGGCTGTTAAGTAATCTCCGATATTCTCAGCAATATCCAGATGATCTTCTGCTATTAATATTCGCAACACCGTATTACACCTCAACTCTCAATTAAAAGCGATAGATCAGACCAAGGCTGGCCTCGACTTCACTGTCACTGCCCGCTCTAACTAATGGACTGTCTGCCACTTTTGAGGCATACACCTCATAATCCACTGCAAACGATAATAACCAGCTTTTATTAAACGCGTATACCCCGTTTGCACTTATCCCATAAGACTTTACCCCTCCACCGAGCTGATAAGATGAATAAACACTCTCCCTGGCCTGCGCAGCCGTAATACCAAACTCAGTTTGCATGTGGTCACTGTTTGCCAAACTGATATCAGCGCCCAGCTCGAGTTTTAAATCAGGCTCGTTGAGAATTCGGTAGTGGACTGTCACAAACCCCACACTGCCCTTTTTGGGCTCTCCTCCTGTATAAGTTTGCGCAAACACCCCCAAAGTCAGTGGTCCATGAATTTGCCATGCAGCCCCCACGCCCCACTCCATCATTTCATCAATGTCACCCAGTCCATCTAAACTCTTATCACTGGCTTCGTTTTGCTCCCGCCCCTCTTCAAAGTTAAGCCAACCACGCAGCGCAAGATCAGACCGAACTTGATAGAACACCGCGTTGCTCATCAGGTTGGATTGAAGCTCCCAACGTTCGGCGCGATAAGCAACTTCGATATAGGGGTCGGCCTCTGTCGCTGTCTCGCCCGAGCCGTGATATTCAGGTTCAGATTCAATGCCAAGTCCAAAGGCATATCGCCAGCCCGCCGGCGCATCAAACGCTGCGACAGGTCCGGCGATGTCGAGTGGCATAGACATCACTTCGGGTTCTGAGTTTGCCAATACAGGTAAAGTGTACAAAGCAGATAATATTAAAATAGCGTGGCGTTTCATTGGTCAGTCATCCTCTAATACGGTTACTGGCCACTGTGACAGAAAGAATGTCAATGAAATGTCGAACCTGATATTGACACTTCGTCGACAATTAAATGGGTACGCTGAGACTTCCTTTAACTGTTCAGGCTAAAACCTATGATGCCTATTTTATTTCTGCTGTTCCTGAGTGTCTGTGCCATGATTTACGTCTACCGTTTCCGGGGTTGTGCGCGATTTGCCACTGTGCATGAATATTTGCGCAAAGGCTGGCCTATTTTTGCGCCGTTAAATGTTTTTCTCTATATGACATCCCGCCGACGGGCGCGTGCCCCTTTTACCAGTGTGGATGATTACCCGGAGCTGAAGCTGCTACAGGATAACTGGCAAGTCATTGCCGCCGAAGCGTCACAGTTAATGGCCAGCGGCCAGTTTATTCAGACGACTGCGCAGGAGAACGCCAGCTATTATGATGTCGGATTTCGTACATTTTACAAATATGGCTGGAGTAAGTTCTACTGCACCTGGTACGGCGAAACACTCCACTCCGCTAAAGCGTTGTGTCCCAATACCGTTGCACTCTTAAAATCGATCCCCAGTGTGAACGGTGCCATGTTTACCCTGTTGCCCCCGAATGCCCAGCTGACCCGTCACCTGGATCCGGTTGCCTGCTCTTTACGCTATCACCTGGGACTGGACACGCCGAACGATCCCGATTGTTTTATTTCTGTCGACGGAAAAAGGGCGTTCTGGCGCAATGGTCACGCATTTATGTTTGATGAAACCTACCTGCACTACGTGAAAAACGACACCAGGCAATACCGCCTGATACTGATGTGCGATATCGACCGGCCAGTGAATATACTGGGCCGCCCGGTTAACTGGCTCTATAAAAAGTTTGTACGCTTGTTACTCGTGCCGAACTTACCGGGCGATCAATCCGGGCCATTTAACCGACTATTTGCTCGCCTCATGCCCACGTTAAACCGGGCGAAAAGGCTAAAAAAAACCAACCCCAGGCTCTATTACCCGCTGAAGTGGCTGGTCAACCTTAGCCTGATCAGTACCCTACTGCTGGTACTTACCTTGGTTTTTAGGTTGCTAATTGCAGTGGTTAATTAGATGCCTTTACCAGATGCGGATCCCTGATTTATGTGGGTGTCCGCAAGTCCCTCCTGGAATATTTCGCGCTTTAGGGGTACGAATAATATCACTCATGCCGTAGGTCGCTGCTAAGTACCATGCAAGTGAAAAACAGTTCGGTACCTTTATGTGAGAAGGTAGCGCCCTAAAGATGCGTTGCTTTGGTCATTAAGTTAATCACTTCTATACTTATTTCATGTTAGAAAAGTTGTTTATCAATAATGCGCACTGAAAAACCCGCTGTTCAGCCTGCACTAGCAGGTCTAAGCAGGGCATTTATCCATTGGGTATTTGGTTTCATCATTTGTTTACTTCCCGGTCCCACGTTGGCAATGAACAAATCAGCCGAGATTGTTATTCCACTGAACAACTGGGCAAGTCAACGCGTGCTGTCATATGCCGTCGGTGACATGATCAAGCACTATGGCTTTGCCGTCAGCTACCGCGATATGCCTGCGCGCGACCAATGGGGGGCTTTGCAAAAAGGGTTAATTCACTTTCAGATTGAAATCTGGCAGCAATCCATGGCTGGGTCATTTAACAGAATGCTGGATAACCAGTATATTGTTGATTTAGGCATGCACGATGCTATGGTCCGCGAGGAGTGGTGGTACCCCGAATATGTCGCAGCACTTTGCCCAGGATTGCCCGACTGGAAAGCACTCAATGCATGTGCACACTTGTTTTCAGCCAAACCTGAAGGGACAAAAGGCACCTTCTATACAATTGACTGGGATTATCAGGACGCAGATTTAATACGCGCATTAGGACTTAATTTCACAATAGAACGCCTCAGTAATGAAGCAGAGCTTTGGCAGAAACTGGAACAAGCCAGTGATCGCAACCAGCCAATTGTGCTCATAAACTGGACTCCTAACTGGACAGACTTTTACCGACCTGGACAGTTTGTCGAGTTTCCTGCATATGAAAAAGCCTGTGAGACCGAAGCCAGCTGGGGTATCAACCGCAACCTGGTCAATGACTGTGGTAATCCGCAACAAGGCTGGTTAAGAAAAGCAGGCTGGCCGGGTCTGGAGAAGACTTATCCTTGTATTTATAACCTGCTAAAGCAAGTCAACTTTTCGCAAAACATGATTGCTGACGCGTCGGCTCTGTCCATTATCGAGGGGCATTCGGAATTGCAGGCTGCCCAGCTATGGCAAACCAAATACGCCCCGGAAATTGCAAACTGGCTGGACCCAACTTGTTTAAACTAGCAATCAGCGCGGCAATAACCGCGCTATAATAAACGTCCTCTAATTCGCGTTAGCAAAATATATGACAAATAAAGTGCTTGGCACCATTGTAAGCATCTTTTGCAGTATCTTCCGCCTTGTCTTTTGCAGTATCAAATGCCGTTCCAGCAAAATCACCAGCTTGGGCGCCATAATTATTCACGGCATCGTCCACACTAATAATACCGCTGAATACGGCATCCTGAGCCGTCACACCGTATTGGTTTATAGCATCATCCAGTGGCAACATATTAGTCTGGACAAACCTGATTGCCGGGACGTAGTAAATAGTGACAGCCTGATTGATCGTAAGCATGTTTGAGTTAACCGCCTCCAGCCCACCAATGACCCCATTACCTACCAGCTCGGCAGTATCTGCAACAGCATTGGTATCAATTACCACATTTACATCCACGTCCAGGCCAATCAGAACAGCTAGCTCACCCGACACACCGACTGTCAATTCACCATCTTCATAACCGGCCGTTGCACCAGCATTGATACCAACCCCCAGGCCTGCTTCTACTCCCCCTTCAGCATTACCACCAACACCGGCCAGCGAGCCACTTGCATAGCCCGATGCCGTGGCCATAATACCCGCCTCAGCACCCGCAGATCCTGACAAGCCATAGCAACCATCTCCATAACATAGCTGGCTATCTCCTTCTACATTGGCATAAGCCGTCAGTGATGCCGTGCCCTCTGTCGTTGCATTGGTACCTGGTACAAAATCTACTTCCACTTCCAATGTACTGGTGGCAGATAGAGTTGCTTGCGTACCCAGTTTAACATGTTGTGCTATCTGTGTTTTATCTACGGTTAACTGGGCTTCAATTTCTGCATCAACCGTCACCTCAGCAGAATACTCCTGGGATGCAGAACCGACACCATCGACTTCAACTGACCCACCAGCAGTTGCAACAGCCCCCGCCCCGATGTAACTCCTTGCCTCGGCATTCACCCCATCCGGACCTACAGAAAACGACAACTCAGCATCGGCTTCAGCGTAAGCTTCTGCGTTGGCATAGCCATTAATTCTGGCGCCGCTCATCAGCTCTTTACTGACCGAAGTTTCTGCCGTTACACCCACTTTGAGCTCAACAGCCTGATCTAACTCAATAGTAGGAAAGTCTATGGAAAAAGTATTATGCTGAATCTCATCTGCTACTAACGCAAAGACACCGTTACCCAGCGCCACAGAGTTATTGACAACAGCGCCTTTTGGGACACCTGCTATCATGACAATGTTTCCCGGGCTAGTATTTACACTTTGAGGCAACTGATATGTTTTATAGTAGTCGGCAATGGCAACAACGTTATCTGTAAAACGAATGTAATCGACATCCGTCATCAGCAATCGGGTTACTCGGGATTGATCAAATCGATAGGTCAATACCAAAGAGTTACCAATTCGCTCAACATCATAGTTTTCTCTGGAATCAGCAACTTGAAATACCGTGCCGCCACTGACGCTGCGTTCCAGTTCCGCATCATCAATAAAAATCTTTTGCTCTACAAATACTGGGTTCCCGTCATACATGGAGCTTACGGCGACACTGACGTAAAAATCGTGATGCGTTAACGTCACATCTAGTTTTAGCCCTTTTGCCTGCTCTGCGGTGAGTTCAATGCTGCCTCCCTGGATTAAAAACTGGTTATGTTTGTCTAACAAAACAACATCGTGTGGCAGACCCGATACGGTAACCGTTGCACTTTCCTCAACCTTTGGATTGACAATGATATTGAGCGGAACCCCTTTACCCACACCAAAGCTGCTTTTTATATCGCGGTATTTTCCTTTAACCAAGTACCAGGGTTGCTCAGCATTACCACGCACATAGCGGTCATTTTTCTCTGTAACGACCCAAACTCGGCCATCATTATCAACGGCTATTTCTTTGGCTTTGGCGCTTAGCTCATTCGGGCCACCGTAACTGGGAATATAAGTCGGGTCATTGACCGGGACTTCTTTAACTCCTTGCGAAAAGACATCCGTTGTCGGATCAAACGGCATATTACTCTCATCCGTTTTCGCAGCATTTGGGTCAAAAGCATCAGACGGAGTAAAATACCAAGGCGCCGCTATACCAAAGCGGTTTTTCACATAGCCATCCTGATCAATACCCCAAACCTGACCGTCAGCTCCAACAGCCAGTTTTTTCATAAAGCCGTCCTGCGTCAGCCAATCGCCTGATGACTTCTTGCCATGTAACTTAATTTCACCTTTTAGCCCATTTCTGACATACACTTCACCGTTTTGATTCGTTGCAGCTGCCCATACATAGCCGTTTGGCTGAACCGCTAATTGCGGGAAAAAGCCATCAACCTGCTCCCATGGCGAGTCAAATCTATCCCGATAGTAAACTCTGCCGTCATCCGTGCCAGCCCAAACGCCACCCAGCCTGTCACTGCCGATACTGACGAAGCGCATGCCCTGATCAGCATCGGTGTCGACTTTCCACTCCGTATTTTTTGAACGGCTATATACAACCCCTCGCTTATTGATACCCCAGTAAATATCACTGTGATGGGTTACCTGCTCTATGGGCTCACCAAAGTCAATACTGCCGCTTTTCGCAAACAACAAATCGTCATCTTTAGGCGGCACTACGTAAACAAACTCATAAGTTTCGACCGGCTTGACTGTATAGGGAGACACAGTACCAGCATGCACCTCAACTTTTAATGCAAATTTACCAAAGAACCCCTGCGGGACATTGAGAAGTAGAGACTGGTTCTGCAGTGCATGCAGATCTATTACCTGCATATAAAACCCATCTTTGTTCTTTTTGGGGATTAACGCATTGCCTTTCACTGTTACGCCTTTAGGCAACCCGGAAACAGTGACAGCACGAAAGTCGCTCGGCACAGTCAGCTGAGGCACCGAAAATGGATAGTCGGCTGAAGTAGAACGAGCCGTACCGACTTGCACACCATGAAGGTGCATATAATCCCCCCCGCTAGCATGGTCGCGCACATTACCGCCGTGAATATCATCCTGGTTGGCAGGATAGTTGGCAATCAAGTTGGGCTGATAACTAAATACCGCACGATTATTGGCCACGATCTGTTTCTGTGTACGTGCCACATTCCAGATCCGAAAATCATGTATAGCTCCCTGAAACAAACCGTCTCCGTTCCACGCACTTCGCCCGATATACCGGTGACGGCGTACGTCACTATCAGGCACATTCATATTGCTATTGGTCGCAACCAGATTGCCATTTATGTACAATTTAGCAGTCCGCTCATTGCGCTCAAAAGTGGCAGCAAGGTGCGTCCAGTGACCAACCGGAAGCGCTTTAGGTGAATCAACCGCCGTTTCATAGCCATCGCGATATATACTAAAACGCGGCTTACCTGTTTTTGCGATCGACGTCGCAAAAATAATGTTGTCTCCGCCAGTTTGATTGAAGAAATCCAGCAAACGCGCATAATGGGTGACCTTATTTACCTTTACCCATGCCTCAATAGTGAAGCTGCCAGATACGTCCAGATTCTTTTCTGTGGTCAGCTCAGCATAGTCATCTTGACCGTCAAATACCAAAGACGACGCAGTTGAGCGCTCGAGCACCCGATACTCACTTGCAGCAATCGTTTGCGAGAATACGCCAATAAACCATACAGTGACCAGCATCATTGCTGTGCCAATATGATGTTTAATCATGTTTAATTTACCCTTAAACTAGTGGGTTTCACGAGGGATGACAGTATGTAGTGTCAAGTTATTCAATTTTGGAATTTTCTATTCCAAAGGAAGCAGGTTACCACACACTTTGTGGAAAAGTGGTTTAAAGAGCGCCATTTATTGATAAAAAAGACGTAAAAACACCACCGTTAACAATCCTTTTAAACTAGAACAGTCATTGGTTCTTGTCCGTTTTATTTGAGCAATAAAACCCCCTTAAACATTGCTTAATGACCAAGTTATCTATCTTAGTTCAGTACCATATTTTAAGCTCATGCCAGGGCAAAGAGACTTAAACCTAGTAAATTGGTGCATACCAAAAAAACACCGAAAATAACAGTATCCAGTTAAGTCGCAATAAAGATCAGAATAACGCCGCTACCATAGGCGGCAGCGGCAAAGTGGATTAGATATGGATAAGATTACTCAGCAAGACCTCCTGCTGGTGTCCAACAGATACGTGGCCCAGGCTTCCGCCCGAAACCTGATACATCACAATTGTCTTTGCGGGATGCGGGAAATACCAGCCACTTATCTGTATAGCGATATCTTTAGCAATTTAACTAAAGCCCCCTCTTACTGACAGGGACTGAGTGACAGCTAAAGCCCGACAACGGGTTGCTCAAGATCAGCTAACGTGTCTTGCAACATGTCTTTGTCTTCCTTGTCAGACGCCAGCTTTAATCCTTGCTCAATAACGTTTTTTGCCTGTTGCATATTGTTAAGCTCGGCGAGCGCTCTGGCCCAATAGGCAAAAAAGTACATATTTTGATTATTTAGTTGCACGGCTATATCAAATAGAAACACAGCGTACTTTGGTTCTTTATCCCAATATTCGTAAGCCATTTCAGCAATCACCCGATCGGGTTCAGGTAATTGCTTTACCAGCTCTGAAACCTTAGCGGCATAAGTAGACTTGACGTCTGACAGAGGTTTATCGCTCAGCCTTACTTTTTGCAGTAAAGTAAGCAACCTGTCTACCTCAACTTCTCTTCTGGACTTTTCAGTTAACCAGTTGGTCTCAACTACTTTATTTGCCATTTCAACCGCCTTTTCCAGTGCTTCATCAGCACCAATCGCTACATCAGGTTTCACGCCTACAGTTTCCCAATTTGTTTGGGTGACCGGGTTGATGGCTGTGCCTGTGGCAATGAACATACGCAGCTCATCATTTATTGAAAACATCCCCCCCGGGTTAGCGGCGCCTCCTGTTGTTTCACCTACGAGCGTCGCCCGCTTTCTGGTCAGCATGTTATAACTAAATTCTTCTGCGCCAGAGTAGGTCTTACTACTGGTCAACACATACAAAGGCACGTCAGGCATTTTCGTGCCACCAACTTCATCCAACACATAGAAATCGGTTGTTTCGTCGTCCTCTCGAAAATACAGGCTGTTCAGCAGCAGCTTTTCATCAAAAAAGTAACTGCATAGGTACTGGACAGTTCGCGGTGAGCCCCCACCATTTTTTCGCAAATCAATGATCACAGCGTCGGTTTTTGCCATCAGCTTCATTGCCGCATCAATATAAGGTTTACTATCGGCCAGTCGATAAAAAGAACGCAAATCTATATAGCCAATATTGTTCTCTAATACACTCGCGGAAAGAACGCCGTAATTTAAAAACTTGTGGCGTGTCGGTTTGAGTAAGTTATCTCGTATTGAAGACTCAATTCCGCTTACCTCTTCACCCACAGGGTTAGCGCGCACTCTTAAATGACGGTCTTTTGCTGTTGCTCTTAACCACTCGGTCAGGGCTTTGGAGAATGATGTAAGGTCTTGTGCAGACGCGAAATGACCTGCCTGAAATGCCTTGTATAGCTTATCATTGGTTTGTGTTGCGACCTCTGGAAAAACATAATGCTCAGTCATCAACTGCGTTATTTTTTCTATCGCAGCTTGTTTTTCGGTTTGTGTTATCGCACTTGCCTGTGATGGTGCAACGACCAACCCCAAAAATAATGCGAGCGCTTTTGTTGATAGGTGTTTTAGACTCATAGGTTAAACTCACTGTGCTGTTTGTTTTCCCTATTTTTAACTTTATTGACGAAAAAGAATTGTAAAAAAGTAAAGGGCTTAAAAAGGGTCATAGTGGCCAATAAAACGACTGTAAACCACCTGAGATGACTGATGTTTGTCGTAGCCGCTTTGAGCAGTTAAATAAGCTTTCGGAGTCTGACCAATTACCGTCTTAAACTCTCGGTTTAAATGAGCCTGATCAAAATATCCAGATATCAGCGCTGAACTTGTGAGATCACCCGGATAGTGCGATGCGTTGAGTAAAAAGCTGTTCATCCGCCACACTTTACATAACTCTTTAGGTGACATCCCAATTTTTGACACAAAGTGATTACGTAAAGTGACTTTGCTGATCTCAAACTGTTGGCAAATATCTGCAACTTGTATATTGCCACGCGCATCAAGAATGGTGTTTGTTTTCGCTCTCAGCAACTCAGGAAAAACAAAATCATGGTTATAGAACAGCCTTTTGAGCCAGGGCATTAACTTGTTCAAGGCACTCTGAAACTGCCCTTCCAGCAACTGCTCTGGCCAGGCATTTAAGATCAAAAGTAATGATTCTAGCTCCCGACTGGCGACAAACACATATTGCATACTTTCAATGGTATTTTTAACCTCTGAAGCCGCTAACTGCTGTGGCTGAAAGTACGCAAAAGGTTTGAGTCTCACGCCTAGCACCCACTGTGGCTGCACGCTCGAAATCTCATAAGCTGATAGCTGTTGCCCGACAAGACTGACCCCAGCGGGGACTGTTTTTGGCTTATGAAAAGCGGATGAGTAGGTCAATGGCTTACTATGAAACAATAGTTCAAACACGCCTTGTGGAAAGAATGAGACAGAACCAGATACCCGCCGGACCCAAAAAGGCTCAACAAAAGGAGATAACCAGCCGGGTGGCAAGCGTTCTTTATAATCTGACTGTTCCATTATTTTACAGCATCAATACATTCTTGTTGTCTGCTATCTTAATAGACTAAAGCGCCTGTATACCAGCCTGTATTTTTATAGGTGGCAGTATAGACCTCAGCATCTCTGTCAACGATGTTCAAAGACTTGCCCGTTATGCGGTCTACGCTGCACAGAAATGCCCGGCGGACACGCCGGGATATGCAGTGCGCTTCCAAGTTGAACCTGCCTACCATACATACGCCACTTTAGGGTGGGTGTCCATGCAGCTCATGATTGCTCATAACGGCATAGCCACACACATCAATGCAAAACACCTTCGCAAGGGTCAGCAATGTTTCCTCAACCCAGTCTCGCCGATGTTCATAAGACTTGCCCGTAACGCGGTCTTCGCCGCACAGAAATGCCCGGCGAACACACCGGGATATACAGTGGTAGTACTTAGTGTCTGATAAGCTGACCTGCTTCTTCCTTGCCATTGGCATAATCTAGCATCCTCAATCCATTGAGCATTACCTAAAGGTAGACGGCGTACATTCCGTACGCCAGTTTAGGGTGGGTGTCCTTATAACTTCTCCTCCGCTGGTCTGTTGTGCATGCCAGCGCTGATTTCCACTGCACACCGCGCTGGCGTGATTGCACAGAAAAAAGGCGCTCACTGAGCGCCAATTTTGAATGGGTGTCACCTTAACTCCCCTTGACCGCATAACTTGTCATCCTCAATCCATTGAGCATCACATAAAGGTAGACGGCGTACATTCCGTACGCCAGTTTTAGGTGGCTGTCCATGTAACTTCCCTATAACTCTCACTTCCAAGTTGAACCTGCCGTGGGTATCCTTATAACTTTCAGTAACTATCTAGGTTTGCTCTGTTGTATTTTTTCAAAAATATGAAGCGCTTTCTCATGCCCTAACTCCGCAGCTCTTCTTATATAATCTTTAAGTTTTTCGACATCCTGCTTTTCCCTATAGATCATAGCCAAATTAAAAGCAGCCCTTGCATTATCAAGTGAAACAGCCATTTTATAATACTCACTTGCTTTACCTATATTTCTTTCAACATACTCACCCTGATAGTATAAGTCACCCAAAAACATCATAGAATTCTCGTTGCCGAGACTAATCGAGCTATTGAACTTTTCGAGAGCCAAGTTCAACTTTCCTTTATAAAAAAGATCAAAACCAATAAAATAACTTGATATACCACTCTCATCCAACCCCTCTATTTCTTTAAATATATCAACAGCCTTATGGCGATTAACACTCACCTCACCACTTAGAAATAATATCTGACCTTTTAACCTATAGTACCTAACTCTGTTTCTTTCATCTTTTATATATCCGTCAGATATAAGACTCAAGTAATACAGACTTTCCTTATATCTATCTCGATAAAACTCTAACTCCGCCAAGTTCTGAGCGGCCGCTTCAACTCCACCTTCAAGCGCAATTTTAAAAAAACTTTCAGATTTAATTACCATACTTTCATCTTTTGACAGAAGGTATGACACTCCGATCAAATTGAAAATATCATAATACTCCCTTGTACCTACTTCAAGAGAGGAAGCCATTTCCTTTAAGCGCAATTGAATACGTTCATCTGACAATTTCCCCCCACCTTTAACCAATCCATCCAAATGTGCTTTAATCTTTTCGACATCACCTTCTAAAGAGGGATTAGAAAAAGAGAAATTAGAACACAAAGAAAAAAACAAAAATAATAAAAATCTATTCATATCTTTTACTCTTCACAAAAGACTTAGGTATCCCCAGCATATCTTGTATATATATAAAAACATCTCCATCAACCACCGTTGTTTGGGGCGTAGTCGCCTTAATTATATTTCTGCTAGCTGCATTTGCTGCTGGGCTGTCGACTATGGAGGATACACCTAGACACGCCCCTCCATATCCCCCAAGACTACATCCTTTAAGCTCTAACATAACTCCTTTCTCAGTAAGTTTCACAGCCACTGGGCCTTTAGCTATGGCTGTTACATCAATTTCAGATTCACTAATAGTTGTCCGTCTTATTTCGATACTCGGAGCAGACTGAGTATTGTTGGTATCAACTCCAGCTAATTTACTCCCAAGTACTTCAACTGATATTTCAGCTTTTGAGTCTGTAAAGGAAAGAATATCTTTATCTGTTACGCTTTCAAAATGCAAACCATCATTAAACATCCTAGAAAATGCCGCTGTCACTGCACCATTAGCAAACTTTCCACCACTGATTTTCGAAGCAGTACCACCAACCATGGCCGCAGCAGCTATTCTTAATGGGCTATGTTTAACACCAGGTTGAATGCGACCTATCGCAGGGGCAAACGCCTGTGTAAATCCTGCCGCGGCAAAGCCATGACCAAACTTACCTCCCTGCATCACAGACATGGTACCACCTACCAGGCCATGTGCCGCAACCTTGCCAAGGTTTTCATGAGACACCCACCCGTAAATTCACAGACCAATTGTGGGCAGTTTCAAAGTCGAAATGCAAGACTAACAAATGTTGCGCTTCCTATAAGCTCAGAGTAATGAAAGTCGTATGTTTAAGCACGAAATCTTGAAGAATAATTAGATTCGGACAATACGAATGCGCATCCAGCCCTGAACTTAGGTAAGTTGAATTGGTGAATAAAAAAAAGGTGTTAACCCAGTAAACGCTCGCACTGAGTCAAGTTGGCGCGTCGCCTTTTATGAAGATGCTCACAGTAATCCGTCATCGCTTGCTTTCGCCCTACCGCTCCATGAAAGACCTTCGTAAATTTCATAGTGAGTTTGAGCCATTTGTCTGGCTCTATTTGCAACCGTGTCAGCAATGGCTGGCTATCGCTGATATAACCCCGCTTATCTGCTCGCATGCATCGGCCTGTTAATTCAACTAGCTGTATGTAATAGGTCAGCTCAAACGGCAACCCTTTAGGCATGTGTTTTCTTGGGTTACCTGCAAAGCGCAGTAAGCTCTTAGGTTGCTTTCCTTGCCGCGCATAATCAATACGTTTTTTAATGCTGGTGTAGTCTGACGTTTCCGGTGTATCTGCCATTTTGGCTCTGACTGGGTTCAGGTCAACATACGCCAGGCACGCTGCCAGTGCCGCTTCATCCAGTAAGGCCTGTGACTTAAATCGCCCTTCCCAAAACCGGCCTGTGCAACCATCTTCTTTATTGGCCCTGCGGGCAATGCCTTCATTAAGCACTCGCATGAACCAGCTGATGCTCGCAAGGCGTATTCTGAATTCACTGATGTCTGCATCAAGCATATTGCGCTCTGACTCGCTCAGCTCATCACCATTAATGAACTTGTGCGTCAGCCAGCTACCTTTAAACAGCTTATGCCAGCGAAGCACTATCGCTTTATCTGATAACTTTTGTGCTTTCTTATCATCCACATACAACACAATATGCGTATGATTGCTCATAACGGCATAGCCACACACATCAATGCAAAACACCTTCCCAAGGGTCAGCAATTTTTCCTCAACCCAGTCTCGCCGATGTTCATAAGACTTGCCCGTGAGACGGTCTTTGCCGCACAGAAATGCCCGGCGAACACACCGGGATATACAGTGGTAGTACTTAGTGTCTGATAAGCTGACCTGCTTCTTCCTTGCCATTGGCATAATCTAGCATCCTCAATCCATTGAGCATTACCTAAAGGTAGACGGCGTACATTCCGTACGCCAGTTTAGGGTGGGTGTCCTTATAACTTTACTTATAACTTTATGAAGATGCTCACAGTAATTCGTCATTGCTTGCTTTCGCCCTACCGCGCCATGAAAGACCTTCGTAAATTGCGTCGTAAGCTTGAGCCAGTTGTCTGGCTCTATTTGCAATCGTGTCAGCAACGGCTGGCTATCGCTGATATAACCCCGCTTATCTGCACGCATATATCGACCTGTTAATTCAACTAGCTGTATGTAATAGGTCAGCTCAAACGGCAACCCTTTAGGCATGTGTTTTCTTGGATTGCCCGCAAAACGCAGTAGGCTTTTGGGTTGCTTGCCTTGTTGTGCATGCTCAATACGCATTTTTAATGCTGGTGTAATCTGACGTTTCCGGTGTATCTGCCATTTTGGCTCTGACTGGGTTCAGGTCAACATAAGCCAGGCACGCTGCCAGTGCTGCTTCATCCAGTAAGGCCTGTGACTTAAATCGCCCTTCCCAAAACCGGCCTGTGCAACCATCTTCTTTATTGGCCCTGCGGGCAATGCCTTCATTAAGCACTCGCATGAACCAGCTGATGCTCGCAAGGCGGATTCTGAATTCAGTAATATCAGCTGCCAGCATACTGTACTCGGATGCACTCAGCTCATCTCCATTAATGAATTTGTGCGTCAGCCAGTTACCTTTAAACAGTTTATGCCAGCGAAGCACTATCGCTTTATCTGATAACCTTTGTGCTTTCTTATCATCCACATACAACACAATATGCGTATGATTGCTCATAACGGCATAGCCACACACATCAATGCAAAACACCTTCCCAAGGGTCAGCAATTTTTCCTCAACCCAGTCTCGCCGATGTTCATAAGACTTGCCCGTGAGACGGTCTTTGCCGCACAGAAATGCCCGGCGAACACACCGGGATATACAGTGGTAGTACTTAGTGTCTGATAAGCTGACCTGCTTCTTCCTTGCCATTGGCATAATCTAGCATCCTCAATCCATTGAGCATTACCTAAAGGTAGACGGCGTACATTCCGTACGCCAGTTTAGGGTGGGTGTCCTTATAACTTTCGTGCACCGGGATATACAGTGGTAGTACTTAGTCTCTGATAAGCTGACCTGCTTCTTCCTTGCCATTGGCATAATCTAGCATCCTCAATCCATTGAGCATTACCTAAAGGTAGACGGCGTACATTCCCTACGCCAGTTTAGGGTGGGTGTCCTTATAACTTTCAGTCATGATAGGCTGACCTGCTTCTTCCTTGCAGTTGGCATAATTTGTCATCCTCAATCCATTGAGTATCACCTAAAGGTAGACGGCGTACATTCCGTACGCCAGTTTAGGGTGGGTGTCCTTATAACTGCAATTGCAGTTGGCATAATTTGTCATCCTCAATCCATTGAGTATCACCTAAAGGTAGACGGCGTACATTCCGTACGCCAGTTTAGGGTGGGTGTCCTTATAACTGCCCTGGTCAGCTGTGCATGCCCGCGCTGATTTCCACTGCACACCGCGCCGGCGTGATTGCACTGAAAAAAGGCGCTCACTGAGCGCCGATTTTGAATGGGTGTCACCTTAACTCCTTAACTCCGTTGCAACTATGCCAGTTTAGGGCGGGTGTCTATTCAACCATTCAACCTCCCGTCTTGAGCCTTACTGAATTGGGCTCAGTATGCTTCAATTCAAAGTATTCCGAATTATTGGTTATAACAATGAATATAAAAAATGCGGCTACTATTGAAACAATACCTTTTAACAAGGAGCCTCCTATTATTTTTTTTTCTCCCCAAAGCCCCGTGAAAAAAAGCAGCATACATTTTGCACCATACAAAACAAATCCAACTGCAACAATTAAAAGAACGACTCCCAGAGGGTTCCCCATATTACCTCCTAACAAACTAATTCATCAGAACCACAACCACTCGACAACAAACCATACCGTAAACTAAGAACTGATGTTGTTGACCGCCCCCCTGACATAGAGTAACCCGCTCCAAAGTTTGTATTAAAACCATACTTACCAGAGTCCGAGAGTGAACCTTCTAACATTAGCGGACCTATGCCTGCACTCGCAAAGCTTGCTTCCCCTGCAAAATCACGCATTGTACCTTCTTGATTCCCTAAGTTAATAAATGCCCCCGCCCGACCAAAGGGCCGTTCATTTTGACCTGCAAATGGAACACTTAGAGAGCTGGAAGCGTTTCGTGTCAAATAGAGGCCTAAATCATTCTCTCCGGCACCAGTAGCAGCAACTATACCAAACTCAAACCCTACATCATAGCCACCCGAATCTGCACCTATAAAGTCGAGTACGCTAGAAGGAACTGTCGCACTAAAACCTAATTTATATGTCTTAGGTGCTAGATAGTTAGAAACAATTCTCAAAGCATGCTGTCGCATCTTCTTTGCAAAAGAAATCTCCTTTTTTTGCTGATGCATCTCATCATTAAACATCCTTGAAAATCCGCCAGTCACCGCACCATTGGCAAATTTACCACCAGAGAGTTTAGAAGCTGTACCACCAACAATAGCAGACACAACCACTCGGGCGATGCTAAAGCTAGAACCAGCATCAATGGCATCGATACCCGGTGCAAATGCCTGTGTCACGCCCGCTGCAACGAAGCCATGACCAAAATTACCGCCCTGTAATTCGGCCATTACACCACCGACCAGGCCATGCGCTGCAATTTTCCCAGCATGGAGCATACTGCCAAACTCAACTTTACCAAATGCTGTGCCCACACCATAAAATGCTGCTGCACTGGCCGCCCCGGTGAGCGCTCCTTTGAGGATATTCCCGCCATTGGCTGCCGCCCCAGCGGCGCCGGATATGGCTCCAGCTGTCGCCGCGCCATACCAGGAAGAAGCAAACCAACTTGCAGCCCCACCCGTAATGTAAATAAGGCCAACACCAACGATAAGGCTAGTGAAAGGTTTTAATTTCTTATTAACGTTTTTCAGTGCACTAAACAAATACCCACTCGGATCCGTATAAGACAGCGGATTATTCAACACATAAGAATAAGCATTGTAATTTTGCAAGTTCGAAGGCGCCTGAATAAACGGATCCGCCTGCATAAATCGACCAGTATCTGCATCGTAGATCCGACCATTCATATGAATGATGCGATTGTCCCCCCCAAAGGTGACCGGTTCGTGGCCGGTGTAGCTTCTCATGTTGGCCGGCACCTCATGAAGCAACAAACCGGTTTCTTCTGCCCAATAAAGTGTATCCGTTACATTATCTGGCTCTCTGACTATCTCCGACTGCTTGCCAAAAACATCATAACGGTACCTTTTCAGGAATTTACCATCTCCGTTTACGATTGCCACCACTGATCCCTGATGGTCGGTAAACAACCACTGCAATGATGCCTTACCTCCCGGATAGTAAGTCTGAACGGCATCTCCATTAATACTGCGACGGATAAGATATTTTTCAGCTTCGGGTTGACTGGTATCTTTTACCAACTCCAGATTGCCAACATAAAAGATGGTTTTACTGCCTTCGGTGCGCTTAAACCTCTGGTTGTTTGCATCATACGCAAAGTCTGTGGTGGCATTACCCACCTTAATACGAGTGGCTTTATTGCGCCCGCTATAGGTGATATCACGCGTGGTGCCTACACTATGCAGGTAAATAGTGGCACTGGTCTCGTTGCCATTGGCATCGTAGCTAAAGGTTTCCGTCTGAGTGCCTTTACTGCGCTCACTGAGTGCATGCAAAGGATCTCCATCCTGACCATAGACTTGCGTCCAGCCATCTTTATGAGTGAGATTGCCGTTGTCATCATATTGATAGTGTAAGGAGCCATTCACCGAGGTAACCCGGTTCAACTTATCATATTCAAACTTTGTGGCTTCATTCTCTCCTGTTAGCTGTCTGCTGGTCAGGTTGCCCATGCCATCAAAGGTATAGGTATGCTGCTGAATATGGCTGTGAACACCACCCGTGCCCAGTGTTTTCAGGCTGCCATTTTGTGCGTAACCCAACTGCATGCTGAAGTGACCCTTGAAATAGCTGGTCGTGCGCCCAGCACTGTCCTGCTGGCCCAGTGCATAGTAGCGCTTGCCATTCTGGCCCTCCCGGGCTTCGTACTTCTCGGTCACCTGTCCCGCCATATAGACCAGACGCTGGCCGCGAGCTTCAACCCACTGACCCGAGGTACTGCGGCGGTAATCATCAAACTGTTGCCACACCCTGCCGTACTGGTCGAACTGGGTCAACTGCATCACACAACCGGATTCAACCGGGTTGGCCAGACTACCGTCTGTGAATCTGATATCACTAGTCGATGAAGAATAAGTTACCTTGTTGGCACATTGACTGGCGCCAGTAAGGTCTGTGACTGAGGCAACCCCCCGACCCAACGCGTCGTAAACATAGTGGCGAGACCAGTTGCCGCTTTCCTCACGGTCAAGGCGGTGGGGTTTCTGATCATCATAGTGCCAGCTGGCAGTCTCCCCCTTGCTCGTCGACAACCCGACTTTGCGGCCAAGTTCGTCGTAGCTAAAGGTCGATACCACGCCATTGGCATCGGTCTGAGTTTGCAGTTCACCAAATGGGGTGTAAGTATAGGACCAGGTTCCCCGATCTTTATCCTCTGTTTTCGTTTTACGGCCCGTGACTGGATCGTAGGTATTAAGGATCAATTCACTGCCACCGTCTGCCGAAGAGCGCACCTTGAGTAGCTGACCAGTTGCATTGTGCGTATAGGTCAGTGTCTGGCCGTTGCTATCCGTTACCGACACCACTTCTGCGAGCGCATTACGTGTCACTGTTTTACTCTGATTACCACCAGCAATATCTCCATTCACCAAAGTGGTCGTGGCCAGGCCATCAAAGCTGACGAAAGTGTTCAAATTGCTCTGGGTATCCTGACTGTACACGATACGGTCAAAGGCATCATAAGTGCTCAGCTGTGCTTCCAGACCCGCTGGTTTTACCTCTACCACTCGGCCAAACTTGTCATACTCTGAGGTTGCACGTAGCCATATCCCGGCTGGTGAGAGGCGCTCACTAGCCAGTGTCCGGCCATACTTATCCAGGTAGGTTCTGGATAACAGCTCTGCATTCACTCGTTTTTCCTGCATCACAAAACACTGCAAAGGCGCATCTGACGGACAGTGCTGCATCAGCGTGCTCTGTTGCGATCCACTCCCCTGATGCTGGCCAACCTGTTGACCATATGCGTCGTAGTAAGAGGTGGTGATCACATCATCGGTGTTCTGACTGCGCGTAACCTGGCCAAATTTATTGCGACTCAGTACCGTCTGTACAGTGAACAGACTGTTTTGCGTACTCGTAGCATATCGCCCATCGATGGTATATTTCGTTTTCGTTGTACGCGTTTGAGGCTCATCGTCCGAATTTGAGCACTTTTTCCCACCAGTCGATTTTTCTGTGATACTGCCCCAACTGTTGTAGCTGTAGGTGGTTTTGAGGTATGCGTCACATCCGCCCTCAGGTGCCACAACCTCTTCTTTCAGCAAGCCTATGTGTTCACCAGAGGTGTAATAGGTAAATGCGCTATTGCGAACAATTTTTCCCTGCTCGCTTTCATTGCGCCTGGTGGTCACTTCTGTGCTCTTTAAGCGACCCAACTGAAGCGCCAGACCAGTATAATATTGATTGACTATGTGCTTACTCTGAACCGACTTACTTGCAGGGCCGCTGCTAACAAACGCTTCAGCATCCGCACTGTTGTAGGTTGAGGTAGTCGAATTAAGCACATTACCGTACTTATCCTGTTCCATGTCTGTTTCACTACAGGTATAGCCCGCCACACCATAACTAATATCCCCATTGTATTGTGCATCAACCCGGGCACTGCACTCTCGCGCAGTGCCATTGTATATTGCGTAATACCTCAAACCGTTAGCAGCTGGCGTGGATATTTTCGCGTACTGATTCCTGGCTTTGCTGAGTAAGTAGCTACCACTGCTACTGTGCATTGTTTTGGTCGTACGTTCTGGCATGCCAATATACGGAAACGCCTGTTGGTACTCAGTCGTCGTCTTAAACGTATGCCCCCCTTTATAGGTGCTGGTAGTCAAAGACTCAAAACCAAGCATACCCCGACCACCGAACTGCATGCGTGCACCAGCGTACTTGTAACGCACAGAAATTGTGTGATCACCCACATTACTGCGGGTATCTTCTGCCTCAGTTTCCACCCGCTCAACCAACACAGACGGGCCAATCAGGTCAATGATCCGCTGGCCGCTTTGTTGCTCTAGCGCGCGGGTCCTTTCTGGTTCCCCTTTGGTATACAGGCTTGGATCTGTCATCCGCCCATACTGGACCTTGGTTTTCGTGCCAAACCCTTGCGTAACAGTACTCAATAAACCGGGGAAAGCCGAACGGGTAGTTTGGTGAAAAGCTCGTATCTGGCCCGGTTCGGCGAGGATCAGATCTGCCGCACCATCCAGATCATAATCACTGAAGTATCCGTAAGCCTGAAATCGGGGCACAAAATCCAGCGAGAAGATGTCTGTTGAACTATTACTATGCGTCAGTGTTTGGCTTTCAGGCTGCCACTCATAGCGATACAAAGCATACTTCTGATGCCTGTCCATTTCGGTCCCCACGACATAAAGTTCTGATATGCCATTTTGATCGACATCACCTATAATGGGAGACACATGAAAGCTATCACCTGAGATAGAACCATGCTGTGGTTTTGGCAAAACCTGGGGTGCTCCATCAAAGCGCAGTCCACTGAATGAAGAAGGCCTTACGACGGCAACCGTCCACTTGTTGTCTTCGTTTTTATAAAGAAAATCAGACAAACCATCCTGATTAATATCAATGAGCTGTAATGCGCTGTGTGTCACACGTTGCGAACCACCCACAGTGAAACCCTGCTCACCCGTTGAAGCGTCGATTTCGTTGTATAACACGTAAATGGTGTCCCACTTACCCTGTTGCTCACAACCGCTGGTGGGGCAGGCTGAAGTGACAATATCGGCCAGACCATCAAAATTCACATCTGCCAGATACCAGGGGGTGTTGGCATCCAATTGCTGGGGATACTGAAAACCCATTGCCACATCAACTTCACGCGATTGTGCCATTAACAGACTAGCACTGTTATTATATCGTACCCACAGCTGCAACGGTGCCGTCGACATAGCGCTGGGTTCAGCAGTATTAGGCTGTATGCCACCACCGCCACCACTACCGGTACTGCCGTAACGACTCAGATAAATAAAATCATCAAACCCGTCGCCATTGATGTCAGCAGCCCTGACTTTACGAGCGCCATTCATTCCATTAATGGTGCGGTAGCTCCACTGGCTATTTAAGCTATCATAGTCAAACACACGCCAAACAGCAGACCCCAGTGCAGAGTCATGCGCGCGGGTATTGATCAATAATGACTGGGTACCATCTCCATCCGGATCAAAGGGCTGAATTTGTACATGGTCAGATGAATTATCGGTTGCTATGTCCTGACATAGCTCTCCTGTGCTGTACTCAATCACACAAAGTGCATGGCTGCCGTTTGAATTGTGATTGCGTTTAAGCACAACCGTAGACGGCAAGCCATTACCGTCTAAATCCATCAGAGTTGTCGCTACAATGCGACTGCCCGAAGCAACTTCGGTGTAGCTTACAAACCTTTGACCACCCGGGCTGTCGTTGTAAGTAAAGGTCACAGGGCGCTTACACGTTTGTGCCGAATCATCCGTACACTCTCTGACTGACATTAACTGACGTGTGCCGTTTTGCGCCAGAGAGAAATCCAAATCATAGTGCCTGAGCTGTGATTTGTTGTGGTTATACACATCAATTGCCGTTAGCTGGGCCCGCTCCACACTCGCAACTGAGTTAGCCTCGATGCTATAGTTATTTCGCCTCGCCGGACCGGCCTGATAACCAAAGCGCACTTCGTTGTTACTGTAGCTAATTTTGCTCAGCACCACCTCCAGCTGACCGGGTATATCTGACTCTTGGGTATTGTGCATATATTCGTAGTGCACTACGTTCGAGCTATCTAAAGTGCGGTTGGCAGCGACACTGTCCATGCTTTTACGTAGTAACCAGCGGGACGGCGTCACCTTGCCCCCAGCCTGACTATTTTTAGTACCACCATAAATCCGTTTACTGCCATCTTTCCCCTGTACAACAAACTGTTTAGTATAGGGTTCTACACCTTCCTCTATGGTTACTCTGAGCTGGCTATCAATCTCAGTTCGATAGGTTGAGCCAACAACGCCATCATATTGGTCCGACGTTTCGCCCGAGGTCATAATCAGGCGCTGACCATCCAGACAATAACGATCACTGCCCTGATCGAAGGGGTTAATTGCTTTAAACTGGCCATCCTGTGCCTGTGTCTGTCGACAACGACTGATTTCAGACCCCGCAGACAACGACCAGCCTGTTGCAACCATGGTTTCTGGCAGCTGACTGTTATAGTTCAGTGCGACCTCAGGTGTAACACCCGCCACCCCTTCTGGCAGACTAATGGGCACCGAATACGTGGACGCTCCCTGTTCATTCACCCTAAAGCTGCCCGGCGTCACGGCATAACTTTCGTGCGCTTGCAACTGTTCTGTTGTCGGTACCGAATAACCAGCCCTGGTTACACTCGCAGCGATTGGATTTACTGGCACTTCCAGGAGGCTATCATTGACAACGACCGTTTCATCTGCTGATGGCGCAGAGCAGGCACGCTCAACTTGTCCAGCACTCAGTTCAATATCCAAGCACGCACGTACATTAAAAGTATGACTACCATTTCGCCGGACCAGGCTATGCTCAGCCGTTTTGCCCGTTGCGTTAATGGTGATGGGTCCAGTGTTGCTGGCAAAATCCGATAACTCAAACACTGTAATGTCGCGCCCGTAAGACATGCTAAAAACGATATCGCCGCCTATAGCTCTGCCAGACAATGCCGGGGCCTCAAGCAGTCCATCACGAGGATCTATCGGACTACTCTTTAAAATACGCTCTGCCTCATCGCTGATCCCATCGCCATCACTGTCAACTGGCTCTTCACAACGATTGTGTAAGTGGCAAAACCCATAGTAATAATAAAGAGTACTGCTGGTTACCTGATGAAAACGAGCTGCTGCGTTCAGTTCACTCACAACATTGACAATAAACTCACCCCGGGTTAGGTGTGTGTTCAACTCACTCAACCATTTTTGACGTGGTTTGCCCGCAAGAAAATCTTGATTTTCCTGATACAAAAACTCACTTACAGAACGATAAAACGTATCTGTAGTGCTAGATTCCGGGAGCCGGGAAAGCCCCTCAGCGGTGTCGAGCATCGCATTGGCAATTTCTATTAAGGTCACATTGTTCGTCAATGCGTAGGCAAGAAAAGATAATTCTTCGCGACTCAGATCGCGCCCCAGAATCACATACCCCAATCTAAGCAGCGAATGTAAATGTGGCTGTCTGCTTGACGGTGCCCAGCCAGCTGCCTGCACCAAGTTAAAGGCATTTAAAAGCGGTGAACTTTGTAAGTCTGACCATTTGAGAGCGCCTGGCCCTGCTTCATTACGATCAATAATGGTAATGTTACCGTCTTTGGTTTTAACCCAGATTTCACTATTACCAACCAAAAAGGGCTTATCTTCTATGCCGGTACCAAGCTTATAAAGGTAATTAACTTGCCCGGTTTCAGCAGTCATTGAATATAACGCACCGTCTAAAGCGCCAACAAACAGGTCGGCATTATTAAACGGACGCCCTACAACAAGTCCTTCAGCCGAAATCGGCGCGCGCGTTTCAGTTTTCCATATTTGTTCACCCTGGTGATTCCAGGCATACACGAAGTTATCATGTGCCCCCACCATAATCACATCCCGGTCCGCACTGTCATAAGATAAAACCGCTTTCGCACTGATCTTTGCACCTGCGCTTCTGCACCACTCAGCAAACCCGTATTGATCATGTGCACACAGTTTATTGTCATAGGCAGCATAGAGCACGCCTGATGCACTATAGACTGGACTAGTAAACTTATGATCGTTGTCATCCTGGTGTGTGTTGTCAGCAAGATAAGGTCGTGAAGCGCCGATTTTGATACCATTGGCAACCGAAACTACAATACCGCCATTGGTATAAGCTTTAATTACTTCGTCACCCACATCGACATGAAGTTCGCGATCACTGATGTACCTAACCGTGTGAATACCCTTGTCTTCACCATGTTCAAATGGCACAGCGGTAACATTGTGCTGCATTGATACGGTAGAAGGATTGGAAAAATTCAGACCCCGAATACGCACACAACTACTACCACAAGAGCCATTGATTTCAACACTGCTAATAATCACTTTAGGGTGCTCAATGGTGATATTTGCACCATCTGTACATATATTATGTCTATTACATGTACGCGCTCGATAATCCATTACCCCTAAGCGCGGCGCTGATATTTCAAACTGAGTTGAGTCTGTTAAAGGCATTAAATCTTGCCATTCGGCACGAAATGCTCTTCTGTCAAAATACTGAATCTGGTACTTTTTATTTTTTAGGCCATCCGAAGGCACTTTCAACTTAAGTTTATAAGGTTTAAGTTGAATGCGATTCATGTCTTCAAATAACACGACACCAGGTGCTGGGTCAGGATAGTGAAGCGTTACGCCGGAGCACTGTTCCTTATCACCAATAGAACTTACCTTACCGAACTTGTTCACAGCCTGAGCGCAGTAGCTATAGTCATGTCCATGATGATCATGTGTTTTAGAAATATTGGTGGTCAAAGAGTCTGCACTATGACTAATACTCACGAGTACCTGGTCGGCCCCGTTTTCAAAAATATTGTAAGAAACCACATCAACATCGTCAGTGCCGGGTGCCACTGTTAGTTGTAGTTGCCCGTCACCTATGTCTTCTACAGTAACATTGGGTACAGCTGGTATAGGTAACTCGCCATCATTAACTGAGACGGTGAGCGTGTTTTGTGAAGAATTGGGAGGAAAATTGCTAATCCGTACCAGAAGTCCTTCATTACCGTTGTAATAACTTTGCAGCAGTTCACCTGAGATCGATGCCTTAATCTCACAACTTGTTTCTTTACATACAATGATTGGCTGATTCAATGAGCGCCAAACGCCACCATTCTTATTAGGCTTGAGCTCAACCTTTGCTTGTTTACTAAAGTACAAGCCATTGATTGTTATAGGACAGCTAGTACAGTTAAAACCAACGCGCGCAGAGCTGGGAGCCGCTTGCATATGGCGGATCTCTTTTGAATTGGATTCTGCGCAAAGGCTTTCTTGTGCTCCGGTGACAGAAAAACACGCACGTACTTTGTATTCATAGACACCTTGCTCTAAGTCGTTAACAGCAAAGCTGACTGCTGATTGCGATACGATCTCTCGCCACTCGCCCCATTGCGACTCGCTTTTTTTCCTCCGTAGTAGATGGAAGGTCTCATTTCCTTTACGGTCTGACCACGACAATGTATATGCATTAAACTGATTTGTTGAAATGGCCTTAAATGTCGGCGCAGGATAATTATGAAGGAGGCTCTTACAATGCTCCCCGGTGCCAGTTACAGGTTCAACACTGCCCGTACCAAACGCCTTTGCACAGTATGTAAATGCGTAGCCCGCTCCGGGTTCAAACCTGGCCTCCAGGTTAAGCGCTGAAGCACTGATTGTAGCCTTTTTGTTATTACCGTTCTGTAGGACTTCATAAGACGCAGCGTGCTCAATACGTTTAAGCTTCACTTTCACGTATTCTCCATCAGAGCTGACACTGTCAACCTGAGGCACTTCCAGTACGACTGGTGCAATATAGAATGGCTTTGACGTTGCTGTTGTTACTGTATTTGGCTCTGGCGCACAGTCCCAGGCTTTTGCTTTTAGGTCAATTTGCTCCGGAAGAACACTATCGATTGGCCAGTCGACAGAAAATTCTGTCATCTGCTGCTGGTCGCTCGCTTGTGGCAGGATACTCTCACAATTCAGTTGTTTTGTGGCCACCTCAGTATCATTAAACAGCAGCGCAATTTTTTGTAATCTTGCAGAACTTGCGCTCAGGCGGCCAACACCAACCTTTATGGTCTGAGTAGAGTTGCGTGCAAATGGGTGTTCGATGTTATTTGACAGTGTTTTAATCATGATACCCGCAAAGGGCACCACGATGAAATCCAACTTACTCGTTGCGTACCAATCTGTAATATCACTATCGGAAAGAGACACATAAACCTGATACCCCGCAGCATTGCTGGCTGGCGCCTCAAAGGTTGCACGACAGGTCATCACTTCACCGCCCTGGACGATATTTTTATCACATAACGGGGACAAGGTCAGGTCTGATTGTGGGCAATGCTCTAATGTTTGCGAACTTCGGGTTACAACACATACCTTAAGATCACTGATATTCAATACCCGGTCAGCCAGTCGAAAGTCAACCTGTACTTGCTCTCCCTGAAAAGCGTAAACTTTATCTAATCGCAAACCAGAGATAACTGGACGTTTAGCAATCTTTATTGTACGGCTGGCAGTCCCTCCCCCGGCTTCTGCCTTTAGCGTTTTACTCTCCTGTATTTTCAGACCCGTGGAAACACAAGTAACAGAGGATGATGGAAAATTGCAATCGTATTGTTTAAGGCTACTACCGATTTTTATTTTTCCAGCCCCTAAAGTTTTGCTGGTACCGCCAGTAATCAATTCAGCCGCCTTCGGCCAGTTGTAACTTTGTGAATCCGGATCTGATATCGTCACTTTCGCATTGACCGTTACGCTGTCTTTGTAGAAAGCGGTGTAATCCAGTTCAGTACCGTCAGGGTGATACAGGTTGACTGATACTTCAGAGTTATGGTCACGCTCTACCGTGGCCGCGACTTCTACTATTTCACTATCAACATTGCCGAAGCTATCAACGGCGCTGACCCTGAACCGTTTACTATTACTAACTGAAACAGACTGCGCTCCCAGCTTATAAAGCGTATTCATTTCTGGATCAGTCTCAGTCTTTAAATGGTCACACACCCTGGGCGACTCGAATTCACAAACTGTCAGTGTTTTAACATCACTGCCCTCATCCTTTACCGAATACTCCAAATCAACAGTGCCGTCATAGTCATCCTGCCGGAGTACCGAAACACTGACTGCCGGCACTGTTTTTTTAACAACATCAATAACATAATAACAGTAGAACCAGGGCTCAACTTCACTTGCCACGTCAGGGGCGACTTGATACCCGTACCCGGCTCTGAGAAGGTAGGTGCCAAGGGCTTTTTCTTTAAAAAGATAATTATTGTCCTTAGCATGTTGAATCGTCGTATACTTATCCGCGCCGGGTTTACGCATGGTTAAGCTAAAATAGTCAGCCTGGACCTTATCCCAGTCAGATTGTTCAATAAATGTTAAATCAGCCTCATCGTACCCTTCTTGGACAGCCATTCCCCCTCCGGTACAAAGCTGCCGTTTTTTGTTCAGGAAGAGCATAAGCAGGCCGGTATTTTTCTTATAACCATCGGCCAGTGCTGGTGAACACCAAGCCATTGATAACAAACACCAAAACAGGACAATAGTTCGCAAGATCATACTACTCATAGCCCTTCACCCTGCTCTTTAGTCCACTGAAGCGTAATATGCGCAGTGGGAACTGACGACTCTGCATTGGCTATGGAAGATAGCCTCCCCTTGAGAGCTCGGTTTGGTTGCTCGGTAAAGAGGACTTTATCCTCCTCCACCCGGAGTGCGGCCGTGAGTAAAGAAGCATTTCCATTGCTGCTACTTGCGAGTGAGATTTTGGAAATCAACAGTCTATTACCTGACGTTACCGAGCTTAAGTGATTAAAAAACAGAGACCTGTCACGATAATTAACAGCTGGTGTTGAAATAATTGGCTGATTAAGTAATACCCCAGGAAGCCGGCCTCGTTGACGCACACGGGTAAGCCCTTCGCTATACTCAATGGTATTCCCTTTAAAATCCACATATACGATGCTGCTCTCGACGCCCAAAGTTCGATCCTGAGATGCCCCATACGTATCGTCATCACCAAGACGATAGCTACTGATAGCAACAGGGCTTGCAATGATTGCAAATTGTGTAGGGTGACATATCATCGAGCTTGGCTCTGAGACATTAAGTACGCACGCTGCCCCCGTGCCGTCAATGTTGCTTGAGCCAAAATATATCTTGTTCCTGAATAATAATGGCCGGTTTACAGTCTTACCTAACAAAGGTTCAGACTGTATCAATCGAGGGTCGCCATTTTGCACTTCAATTTTATGAAGCATGTTTGATTCATCGACAAACACCACCTGCTCATTGCCAATGGGCAATAAAGTTCTGGTCACAATGTTAATACCCAACGCCGTTAAATCTATCTTACGGGAGGACGCTGGCTCATTGCTGGTGAGCAGTACTTTACTCTTCAGCCAAACTGTTTTGACAGTGTCGCCAGAGAGCCCTTTGGCGATGAGAGTGTAGGGCAGACCTGTGTCAGCAGAAAGTACTTTCTCTCCAATACTGGGTAAGGACCCGGCTATAACTTGACTACCATGTTGCAAAATAACCTGGTAAGCGCCACGTACTTGCCACTGTAGTACTGGCGTATCATCTGGCATAAATGTGTATTGCTCGGCACTGGGAAAATCAAATTCAGGCTTAGCCAAATCGTCAATAAATTTTGCTGTTATTGGGAAAGAGCAAGTATCGCCAAAATTACTGCCTCTGCATGCCATTACTTTAACCTGGTTAACATGGCCAGGCAGAGTCATGTTCGCTGCTGAAGAGTTAACGTATGATACCCCTGCGTTTACCCTATAAAAGGTAGCGCCGCTAACCGGCTGCCACTTCAGCTGAGTCTGACCACTGATATAGGCATGTAAGGCCCATTGCGGTGTTGCAGGACGTGACGTATCGCACCCTGGAGATATTGCCTCCAAGCTTTGCATTGAAAACACATCACTACACCCATTTTGTAAGCTGTTGGCCGCGATAGCCAATAAAGGGCTGGACATCCATAGAAACAAAACCACTCTTATCATCTTTGTGCAAATTCCATAAAAGGTAATTATGTTAATTGTACACACAAAAAAAGGAACAAAAACTCACAAACAATAAACAAAACACACCAAAAACAACAAATGGCTACCCTTTGATAAATAAAGTCACCTTTTGTACAAGTTAAATACCGCTAATACGTCTAACAAAGTGAAACTGGCGTGTTGACCATGTAACCGCTGTTAAAGATACGACAACATACAGAGAGCTGGGAAACATCGCTGAATTGCCCATCAAAACCAAACACTAAAACTGTCTGATCACCAGCACAGTAGAGGACCGAGTTTGTGATCATGGAAATACAATCGCATCAATGAAAACAAACAACGTGTTATTATCGCTTGTTCTGATCTCAGGGAATGCCTGGGCATAGCGTGAGGGTGTTATCTGTGGTAACAGCGAGTGCCTTCCTCTATTTTGAGCAGGCCAGGCAGGTATTCTCGCTCTGGAAATGGTGCGATTTGTTTCGGCTGCTCCGACCTTTTTATGAAAACTCCAGAAAATTGACACCGGTAGTGGCTGGCTGCTTAGTTACCCATAGATAGCAAAACATGCAAGTGCCACGACCTATAATTATTTAAAAAAGACTTTGCCACCAATCATTTTAAATGCAGGGGTGCCTCGGACCAGCGTGTCCCGGGCAAACTCAGTGCCGCAACCCGGGCACTGGCCGCCTTGCTCGGTATGATCCGTCACAATCCGCTCTTTAAAGCACTTAACCAGTGCGCCTTTTCCACCTTTGCGGTATTTATACAGCGGTGCTTTACATTTAGCACAGAAAATATCGACCGTTTTAGTCGGGCCTTTTTTATTTGGCTTCGCCATAGTTCAGGGATCACAGAGGCAATACATCATGTACTCAAGTATATCTGCTTTAATTTCAGCAAGACAGCGGGCGAGCATGTCGGTGATGTTCACTATCGCAGCTTATAGGCTGTAGTAAGATCGTTTGGAGAGGTTTGAATGAGGTTACAGAAATAAGCAGGCCGCTCTGCGCGACCTGCCGAAAGTGCTACGATTTTTTCTGATAGATGATGCCGGGGTTGCAACGCAGCATATCAAAGTCGTTATTAAGACCGGCCATAGATTCAGAGGCCCCCAGGAACAAATACCCATTTGGGTTAAGTGCCTGAGCGAACTGACTGATGATCTTTGCCTTTACATCTGGCGAAAAATAGATGAGTACGTTACGACAAAAAATCACGTCAAACTTACCCAGTAAGGCATAGGAATCAAGCAAATTTAAATGCCTGAAGTTAACCATGCGGCGGATAGGCTCGTTGACTTTGGCCATACCATTACCACTGTCTGCAAAAAACTTTTTCTTGCGTTCCGGTGACAGGCCACGTGCCAGTGCCAATGCGTCATATTCTGCATTCTTACACATATCCAGCATGGTATTTGAGATATCAGTACCAACAATCTGTACACCCATTTTGAGCGCACCGGGATTAGAGGTCTGATATTCATTGGCAGACATGGCTATTGAATAAGGCTCTTGCCCGGAAGAGCTCGCAGCAGACCAAATTTTAACAGGACGACGCAGGTCCTTAAACTCAGGAAATATCTTGGTCTTGAGCAGTTCAAAAGGATATTGATCGCGGAACCACAAGGTTTCGTTGGTGGTCATCGCATCCACAACGGCGGCACGCAATTGCCGCTCGTGGGGACTGAGCGTTTTACTCACCAAAGCTGACAGAGAGTCAACGCTAAAACGAGACATCAGAGGCGCCAGTCTGCTTTTCACTAAATACAGTTTATTGTCACCCAGTACAATCCCACACTGTTGTTCTAAAAAAGTGCGAAACTGATCATACTCGCTTTGTTCTAAGTGTTTATTTTCCAAAGTATTACCGCCACTAATTAATCGCAATGAACCCATTTCTTCACGGCTGTTGCCAATTCATCGGGGTTAAATTTAGCAATAAAGTCGTCAGCACCGACCTTTTCGATCATTGCGTGGTTAAATACGCCACTCAATGAAGTATGTAAAATAACATGCAAAGGCGCCAGCTTAGGATCCGCTTTTATCTCGGCGGTGAGGGTATAACCATCCATTTCAGGCATTTCAACGTCCGAGATCAGTAAGCCTACACGCTCTGTGACGTCATTCTGACAGTCCATCTCCGCAATCTCTTTTAACCGGATCAGGGCTTCTTTGCCATTTTTGGCCAGCTCAGTCTGAACGCCCAAAGGCTCTAATGCGCGTTTAACCTGATTACGTGCTACCGCAGAATCATCGGCAATAAAGACGATACGCTCACCAAGGTCACGTTGCATCTCCCCATCAGCGACAATTTCCTGACTGACTTCGGTATTGATCGGGCAGATCTCGTTAAGGATCTTTTCTACATCCAGGATCTCTACCAGTTCATTTTCGATTTCAGTCACAGCTGTCAGATAGGAATAACGACCCGCGCCGGAAGGCGGTGGCATTATTTTTTCCCAGTTCATGTTCACTATTCGTTCAACTGCACCGACCAAAAAGCCCTGCACCGAACGGTTGTATTCAGCGATAATAATGAAGCAGTCTTTGATATTCTCAATAGGTGGTCCGCCGACAGCCAACGACATGTCTATCACGGAAATAGTTTGTCCCCGAATGTGTGCAACACCTCGAATGAAAGCATTGGACTTAGGCATTGCCGTCAGGGGTGGGCACTGTAGTACTTCTCTTACTTTGAATACATTGATCCCAAAGCGTTGACGCCCTCTGAGGCGAAATAGTAAAAGTTCAAGTCGGTTTTGACCCACCAACTGCGTTCGTTGGTTTACTGAGTCCAAAATACCTGCCATGTCATTCTCCTGCTATAAAACTGCTTATCGGAACAATGTTTGCTTGTACTCTACCATTCAAAGTCGCCCTTGAAGCGGTGAGGCAAATCACGCAAAATCTTTATACCTTGTTTCACCCCATAAGCATAGTCGAAACATCATGAGTTTGTTAAAAATTACATTATCCGCTTATTTCTTTCCCATAGTGGCATATTTTTTAGCCACGTCATTTGCTTATGGTCAAACCTATGAGTCAAAAGGCATTGAGAAATTAGCAATAGAATTTATCTCGGAGCAGCTCCCAACACCAACTCAGGCAGAAGAGCAACAACAGGTGTCTGCACTGCCGCTGGATACACGCATCCCTGAGCGTCAATGCCTGCGTCCATTGCAAATTAGCAGTAAATCCAGTCCGCCATTTAATCGGCAGGTCACGGTCATGGTGCGCTGTGATGACCTCGAGTCCTGGGTTCAGTTTGTTCATGTAAAAATCGAAACACTGTTACCCGTTATTGTCAGTACGCGAATGTTAGACAAAGGGGTACTGTTAACTGCAGACGATGTAACAATCGAGATGCGGCCCAAGCACTTTGTCCGTGCTGCCAATATTGACGATATGGCCTTGCTTGTTGGCAGTAAAACCAAACGCCGTATCCAACAGGGTAAGCCGATCAGCATGTTTCAAATTTGCATGATTTGCAAGGGAGATAACGTGACAATCCTGGCCAGTGATGGCACACTGATGATTAAAACCAGTGGTATTGCCTTGCAGGATGGGAACTTAGGAGAACAAATCCGGGTCAAAAATGCAAGATCAGGAAAAACGGTGCTTGCAAGGGTGAAAGATGTTGATTCAGTAGCAGTCAAAATCTGATTTTTTTGCTAAAGTAAGCGTATGGCTTGCCGATATAAAGGCTGAAGCAATTTAACAAACGGGTCATCATCATGGTAAACAACATTAACGGTCAAAATCAGCCGAACAATGTTGCAACAAATGCAAAGCAACAACGTGCTGAATTACAAAGAAATGAAGCAAGTAATACCGCAGCTAAACCGCAAGCACAGGTAAAAGCGGCTGCCGACTCAGTGAGTCTGACGCCACAAGCACAACAACTCAAGGGGCTGCAAGAAAAAGCGCAGCAAGCACCTTCTTTCGACAGCAAAAAAGTCGATGAGCTGAAAAAAGCCATTGCCGAAGGCAAATATCAGGTGGATGGCGAAAAACTGGCTAAAAATATTGCCGCCTTTGAGTTCGATTTATTTGGATAGAATATAAGTGGACGACCAAACGGCACTGTGTGCCCATCAGCTAACAGCGCAAATCAATCTTCTGGAAGCTCTGACCCAGCTTCTGGATGATGAATTGGAGGCGCTTGCTTCTCGCAACGGAGACAACCTCAAGGACATCGCGCGCACTAAGCTCACGACCTTAAATCAGCTTCAAAAATTGGACAAAGACCTCTCCAAATACCCGCAAAGCACGTTCAGCCATGACGAGATTGTCCCCTTAACCGACCAGGTTAAAGAGTTATTGTACCACTGTAAGAAACAAAACGACGTAAACGCACAAGCGGCACATCAGGCACAACTCACTGTGCGTGAACTTAAAGACATTTTGATTGGTGCGCCAACCTCAATGACCTATGGTCAGGATGGCAGTGTGGTGTCTAACATGGGTGAGTTGGTTAAAAACCTCAAAGCCTGAGTGTTCAGGCTATATCTACTCAGCTTTGGTGGGAAACAAGTTTTTGGTGATCACCAGGATCACACCAAATACTTCAGCCAGAGTACCGGCCATATATAAATTAAGTGTCCACTCCTCAAAGTGCAACTTATCCATACCAACCAGCACCAGCACTAAATTCATAATGAATAACTGAACAACCAAAATCCCGATAAACCACCAGGCATATTTCTGCTTCAGGCCTCGATCTGACTCAGCATCTTTGACCTTCTGAACTTGCATGGGATCTACATTGGTGAACTTGTTTTCTTTGAAGTTATGCTTAATTTGCGCAGCAAACGATGACTGCTCTGCCTTTTGCGCTTCCCTGCTTTGTGTCATTACAACAGCTCCAGCGCATTGAGCTTATATTTAAGGGCTTCAACAGACACACCAAAATGAATGGCCATCTCAAAATGGGCAACTTTCTTACGATGCAGTCTTTTCACTTCTTCATTGGGCATCAGCAAGTTTGCAGCAAACTGATTGGCAAACACTTCTTCCTCGTCTTCGCCGGTAGACGCACTCGGCCCTCTGAGGTCAATATATTCGTATTCTTTATCTGTGTTGTCAGACTCTATGCGAGAAATATAATGACCCAGCTCATGGGCACAGCTAAACCGCTTACGATTTAAATGATCGTCCTGATGCAACACGATAACAGGATCGACGCCGGCTTCTTTAATCAACGCCCCGGACACTTTATCCGGCAACGCCATCTCAACAACTTCCAGCCCTAGTGACTTACAGATAGTGACAGGATCAACCGGAAACTGGCTGTCACACCATAAACGACTAAGCACTTTTTGAGCTTCATTTCTCGGGTCCAGCACCGACAAACCTCCTATTGACCTGACCATCCACCCCAGTCTCGCTGAGGTAGTGTGTATATTTAAACAGTATAAATTGAAGGCACACTGAAAGCAAAGGACATAATTTGCCGGTTTTATTGACTAAGCTGTGCTCAGTAATACGTTACCCGCTCCACCTTGCGTGGCTTAACCTCGCCAATATACAAATCGTAAACACGCTTCATATCCAGCTCCAGCTCAGTGGTGTAAATATCCCCAACCGCATAGCTCTTCATAACCTTAGCGCCACGAATAAGACCCTGCACCTGGCTGCGTAGACCATCATTTTGCGCCACAGCCCCCTGTACCGTTGTACTGGCACTTAATCTGTGACCATATACCTGTTCAGCCAACTCACGGTAAGCTTCCAGTTTGGATACTTTAATGGCCATCAGCATTTTTTCACTGTCACTGCCGCCTGGCTGTGAACTCAAGGGGGCATAGCCGACGGCTTTGAGGACCGGGTAAGAGTCGGGTTTCACATAACTGTATTCCACATGTTTGTCTATGATAGAGCTACATCCTGCCAGCCCCAGTACCGTTACAACAGCACAGGACTTGACCAAGCTGACTACCCGTTGATGCCAAAGCGCTCTAAACTGATTCATAGGGGTAACTCCTCTGTGTGGCCCATTGGCCATATCATCAAGTAAGCAATCTGTATGCACAAACCTTGCCAACACCATTGGCACGGGACTTGCTCAGTTAGAACAGAGATTTGCAATCAGTTCGGTAATAAGTCATGAAATTGTCGCGTATTATGAGTGTGTTACTGGCTACCGCCAGTTTTGGGGCCAGTGCAGAGTGGTTTGAAGTCACCGGTTATGCCAATGCCCACACCGAAGATATGGCCGAAGCACGACAAGAAGCCGTGCAAGACGCCATTACGCAGGCGCTGATCTTCTCCGGTGCGACCGTATCCAGTATCCAGACACTGGCTGACGGGGTGTTAACACAAGATCAGATCAAGATTAAAAGTCATGGCGAGATCCAGCAGATCAACCTGGTATCAGAGCAAAAACAAGATGGTATCGTCAGTGTGACGTTGCACCTGGATATTTTCCCCAAGCTGGAACAATGCACTCAGGCCGCCGTTGCGAAACAAGTAACCATCACGCAAAGCCAGCTCATTCAGCCACATCAGGCACGCCTGGGTCAAATTTTTGACATTGCCAAGGCCACCAGCGAACGACTGTATCATACCCTGGCACAACGCAAACTGACGGTGAAGCCGATTCCTTATCTGGATCATGCGATCAATGCCCGACCCTTTTTCACTCAACGCTTCGAATATGATGAACAACTGATCGACTCTTTGACCACGCTAAGTAATAGTCAGTATGTGCTGATGAGCCAGATCACAGACGTCGCTGCCGGGGAACAAATGAATGATGATTACGCATTCTGGCAGGATGAGGAATACGTGCGCAGCTTTAAAATCGATTTTGTCGCATTCGATGCCCTTACCCGGGATAAAGTGTGGCAAAAGCACTATGCCGTCAGTGGTGTCTGGCCTTACGAAAAGACCAAGATTGTTGACGTCTATAGCGACACCTTCTGGCGTACCAATTATGCCAAACAGATCCAGAGCGTTTTTAACAGCGTGGCCCAGGATCTGGACTCAGCCCTGTCCTGTCTGCCCAGCCGAGGCAAAATTTTACATCGTGAACAGGGCAAGTTGGTGATCAACCTGGGCAGCAACCATGGTATTGAGATAGGCCAGTTACTGACGATTTCTCATCGCCGGGATATGCAAAGCGCGACCAACCAGTTTTTTGCACAGAGTATCAAAACACTTAATCAGGTGCGTGTCACTCAGGTGAATGCACAAAATGCGATCGCCGAAAACATCTCAAAACGTCCGCTGAATAATATTCAGATCAATGATTTGGTGGAAGTCATGGTACAAAAACAGGAAGATTTTGCACTGTAAACAGGCGTATAGCTTCATCAACTATGACGTGGCGGCCCCTGCAGGAATCGAACCTGCAACTATCCCTTAGGAGGGGACTGTTATATCCATTTAACTAAGAGGCCACAGCGCGGTGTCAAAATAGTAAGCCTTTTCAGCTTGTTGGTCAACCGATTGATTCTTAATAAAAATTAAATACGCTTTTATGAGTAGTGAGGGCGGCAGTGACGTAATACGCGCCCTGCCGGATCGAGATTATCTGGCGGCTGTGGCACCGTGGCCCAGCACAAAATAAGGAATAGTCACCATGCAGCTGGCAACCACAAGGCGGCTTTCAAAGTCCAGCAAACGCGCATTGACCTCAACACCCCGATCACGATAGATCATCGTGCCAGAGAGCACATGACTGGGGTCAGGTTTACCCGGTAAGGCTCTGCTATCCCGTGAAAAAACGAAATCACCGCTACGCGTGACCTGGATCTGTTGCTGGGACTTAAAATCCAGTGCCGCATAGCCGAGCTTCTGAAAAGCATGGATCAGGTTTTCTGAAAGTTGATTACCCAACTGGTTGCTGCTTCGCAGCGTATCGTCAAAACTCACAAAGCTCGTCACCGCCACTGAATGTGGGTGCACGCCCAGCAAAGAGTCGGATAACTCCAGCGCTATCTGAGATGCATAATTGGCAACCTGTTTACGATGTCGCTCACTCACAAACCCCGGATCAACCGGGTGCTCAGCTTCAGGCGCCTGTTCTTCCAAAGCCTCGTACAGTACTTCTATTTCACGAAATTTTGCCACTTTAGGCGTCATGGCAGTGGTCGTCACTGTTGACGAGGCAGGTTGACTGCCCATCATCTGGCAGCCACTCAACATCACGACCGACAGCGTTAAGCCACTCAGAATGCGTGTTTTCATGATCACTCACCCGCTCTTTGTAACCGGATCCCGTCGTGGATCGCACCGTCTCTCAGCGCATTCACCACTGCTTGAGGTAAAAACCCTTGTGCTGTACCGACCACCATTTTGCTTTGCATGCCCACTATCCGGGCGTTGACTAAGATCCCGCCCTGGTGATGCGACAGTGTGCCTGCCATCACGTATTTAAACGGTAATTCATCAGACAGCTCTAAAAAATCACGGCTGAAAATGAAATCACCATGTTTGGTGACTCGCATAAAGTCCGTTGTTTTAAAGTCGATGACCGGCACGCCAAAGTTGTGCAGCTCGTGTATGAAGCTTTCAGCAATCTGATTACCCAGCAAGGTAGCATGATTAAAATCTTCATCTAAAAAGACAAAGCTCGATACCGCTACCGGTGTCTGCCCATTAATGTATTTCACATTACTGACCATGTCTTGCATCAGCTTTTGTACGTAATGCGTCACATTTTTGGCCGCCATACGTTGTGATACTGTCATTTGCTGCACCCCTCTGGGGTGCGCCTGAAACTGCTCCGCAGCACTAAACTTGCCAGGTGCCACCGTGGTTTCCTGGTGTTTGGTCATGCCCAGCTGTGCACACCCAAACAAGGTAAGGGTAGGTAACACAAGTGCTATCACAGATTTTTTCATCTTTGTCTCCACTAATACTGGCCGCGATGTAACTTGCCGTCTCGCATTTGGGCTTTTTCATCTCCCCACAATACCGCTTTGGGCACAGAGATGGTCGCAGCGGATGCCGTGCGGCTATCAAGCATAGTGATCAATCGCGCATTGATCGTGTAATGGTCATGGCTTTCACTGATGGTGCCCGTTAGCGCGAGGTCAAATTTATGACGTTCTCGCAATAACGCTATATCACGGTTTAATAGGTTATCGGCACTGTCCGACAAAGTTAAAGTCCGTTGTAACCGAAACTCTACTACTTCCAGTCCCATTTGCGTTACATAGCTGATCAGACTTTCCTGAACCTGTGTGCTTAGGCCACTCCCCTGGTTGCTCGCGAGCGCATTACCCAACTGGTCAGCAAGATAAAAACTCGTCACCGCGACTGTTGCGCCGGGCTTAAGCGGGCGACTGTGTTCCCCCAAAGCGGCAGCAAGTTGCCCCATATACTGATGTAATGTCGGCAAGGGGGGCGCTTGCTCCACCTTGTCTTGTTCCTGCGCTTTCATTATTCCAGCGCAGCCACTGAGCAGCACCGACAGGGCCAGTGCGACTATCACGGCAGGAAGTTGCATAATGATCACCTCTCTCTATTTGACGAAACAAATGCAAGAAGCGATCCATAATGCAGTTTACGCACATGCTATAACGTGATTGGGTTGTCTGTATAGTGACTTAACAAACACTGTGGATGAAATGGTCTGAGTTCAGCACACAGCGCCTGTCCTTGCGCCTTATTTTCAAACGCACCAAGTTTCAGCCGGAAATACCGTTGCCCACGAACCTCCACTTGCTCAACATTAACCGGATGCTGGCGCAACGGTGGATAGTCTTTTAGCAGACGCTGGTGAACGGTTTTTAGCTGACTTTGCTTTCTGGTAGCAGCCAGTTGTACTGCAAACTCAGCCTTTTTATCAGCCACGACTAACCGCTGTTCAGTGGAAGATTCCTCCTGAGGTGCTTGATCGGGCGCGGTGACTTCTGTTGCTTCTACGCGCAATGTCTGGGCAGTCAGGCGCTGCTCGACAATACCCGGCGGCTTGTTCACCTGGGCGACCATCACCTCAGACTGTGGCTGATTTGGGGTCAGTGCCAGCTGCAACTGTGTGCTTAACAAGTCAAGGTCCTGTTCAATGGTCAGCAACTCATTAACCTGTGGCGCCACCTGCTGCCACTGCTCAATACTGTGCTTAATCTGTTGTACTTCTGCATTCAACTGGGTGAGTTGCTGCTCTAATTTGGCCAGTCGCTGGTCATCCTGACTATTACTGGCACACCCACTGATCAAGGCCAGCAAAGGCCATACCAGGTAAGGTACTAACTTCATAACTCGTTCCCTTTAATGTTTTAATTCTGTGTGTTCAAGCTGACACGGCACGCCCGCTGTTTGTAATGCATTACAACGTTGTTTCAGTTGCGTTGTATCCGCATCATTTTGCGTGAACGCAATACCCAGCATGTAAGCCTGTGCCTTGTCGTCAAAGAGATAAAACGGGGGGTCAGTGATCAATTGACGATGTCGCTGACGCAGTAGCATAGCGTAGGTTTTCAATATCGGCAGCGAGGTAAAGCGCCCGACAGAGAGCACCGTGATATCCTGGATTGACTGGGGTGCCAGCTGCAAGTCAACTTCCACCAGCACATCTCCTTGCTGTGATAACGCCACTTCCACTTGCTCACTGTGTGTCAGTCCACGCCTGGCGGCATTGGCAACCTGCGCCCGATAGCGACCTGGTTTAATGTCTGTAAATACATAATAGCCGTCATACGCAGCCTGGGTGCGTGCAACCTGTGCGCCGTGTTCATCCAGCAAAGTCACATCGGCGTATGGTATGGGGGCGTTTTCAATCTCGGTTTGTTGGTAAACAACCCCCTCTATTTCACTGGTATTGACCAAAGGCAGCTCCAAATATTCAACGAAACCGCGCCGTGGTGTAATCGCCAGCCCTTCAATCGCAGGGATGACAAAAGGCATCTCAAGACTGTCAGTATCAATCACCATATCGGTTTTTTGATTCACCGGCATCCCACTGAGTAGCACCAGCCCCTGCTCATCGGTGGTACCTTGCATATAATTTTGCAATGCCCGCACTCTGACTTCGGGTACCACTTCATCTGATTCGTCAAACACCCCATTGGCATTATGATCTACATAGACCTTGACCAGCACCGCGCCATTACTGGCCAATCGCCGCTGACTAAACAACAGCTGTTCGCTTTGAGGGTGATAACCAAAGCTAAACTGCCCGTTTATCCCCACTTCCCATTCATCGTAACTGTCATAACTGAGCTGACTATTCAGGCGAATTTTGTCGCCCCGCCAGTTCAAACCCAGCTCACCTTTTTGATAGTCAGTTTCAAGCGTCTCTCTGAAACTCAACTCAACGTTAAACTGCTCGTTTAAACTGCGATAAAAACGCGTTTCGTAGGCAATCAATTCACTGTGTGGGTGCAAATCATAATCAAAAATCAAGCGACCAAATATACGCCCCAAACGAGTCTGAAATCTCACCTGACCCGACATTGAGTGGTCGCCAGCGGCATTATTAGATTGCCATTGCACCTGATTGCTGACAGTCACGCGACCCAAAGAGAGACTTAATCGATTGGTCAGCAAAGTATATTCAGTATCCTGATCAGTGCGATTCCATTGCGCCTGATTTTGATAGGATAACTGCCTATTCAGGACATCAAACATGCCCGACATACGCAGGTACACGCCCCGGGTATCTCGATAATCATCGCTCACCTGTGAGGTGTTGAGCAATCGACGCTGTGTCTGCCAGCCCGCACTGATAGCCTGCCCTGCCCATTCAGTTCTGGCACTAAGTCTGGCCCGGTGCTGCGACTCGCTGTCGTGGGATAAATCCAAATTAAGGAGCATTTTTTTCCACAAACTTAATGTACCGCCAGTTGTGACGGTGCGCTCAATAAGCGCTTCATTCGACAGCGCCTCAGCGATACCCGCATAGACTGACATAGTGTCAGAGATACCGAGGTCATAACGACCGTGAACATGCCAGCCTGACTGCGTTGTATAGGCAAGATCATTACCTAAGATTGCGCTACCGCTGTCGGTGATGGACACATCGAAATAACCCTGACCAGTTTTCAGCCCGGTCCCCTCAACAAAATAGCTACGCTGCTCACGCTCAACCTGCCCTTGTGGCCCATACTTAACCAGTTCAAACTGATTACTACCAAAATACAAAGGGATACGATCAAAATCATAACGCCCCGTTTGGACCTGGAGCTGCTGCGCAACCAACAAGCCATTGTGATACAGTTCGACATCCCAGCCAGCCTGCACTGAGCCACTGATCTGGACACTCTGTTCCTGTATTTCAGCATGCAGCGGCTTATCCGACACCCGCATCCCCACACCTTGCCCGGCAGACTGCCCGGCACCAATATGGGTTGCCTGAATATCACCGACTTCTAACTGTGTGGCCTGCATCTGGCCCAACAACCGCCCCTGGCTATCCTCTCTTTTCCCCTTAAAGCGACCCTGATCAAACGCATCTCCCTCTGTGCCCGCCACAAAATACTCTACATTCCAGAATGCGAGATCATGTGCGCCCAGCGCCGAATAGTAAAAAGCATCTTCATCATTGTCACGACGATAACCAAACTGCATATCCATCAAGGGAGAAGATAAAAATTGATAAGGATTGGGCTTCCAGGCCAGTTTAGAAGCTGAGCCGGCGCTATGCTGAGCAATCTTACGATTAGCACGTGCCTGACGTTCCAATGCTGGCAGCGGCACTGGAGACTGCACCAGTAAGCTTTGATCGGTATAGTTAAACTGGAGATTCAACCCAAACCAGTCTGCTACCAACGCAGACTCAACGAAGACTTCGCCCTGTGCATGGGAGATATCCTGCTCTGAAAGCCGATATTCCTGGTCATTGACCAGCGCTCGTTTTTGCCCACTATCAAGTAAAAAAGTACGCTCAGGACTCAGATACCAGCCGGTGTAATAGTCAGGCTTATCATCATCGCTGATGGCAAAGTCCAGCACCGCAAACAAGCTGCGCAATTCAACTTGCGCATCGCGCTTACTTTTAACCGCAAACACCTCACCCAGATACACCCCGTCAGCATAAACAGATAAGAACAGGTCTTCACCTTCCGGGATCCCTGACTGCGCAGGCTGATTATTCACCGTCAGACTGGCTTGTGACTGCGACAGTTTTGCCTGTATGCGTTGCAGCGTACTGAGAACCTCAGAGAAATCCTGTTGTGAGGTCCCATGTGCTGGCATTGTACTTGCGCAAATCACAGCGAATACCACGCATGGTACGATTCTAGCCATTAACGAGCCTGCATTCAGGGCACAGTAACGGAGAAAATACGCTCAGCAAATGACTGTCCTTTATATTCACCGCTGCCTGTATAAACCACTTTTAGCTGCCCGGAACGCGCTCCCTGAAACATCTCTGGTGCCAGCAGCTTCAGCTGCAACTGCGCCTGACTGAGTTCCGGATAAATGCTGAAGCTGTTAACCAGTGCCGCCTCCTCCCAGTTTACCCCGTTTTGAGCGCGCCAGAAAACGCGCACACCACCAAAAGGACTGGCATCCCCTTTGCGCGACAAAATCAGGTTAACCGTTTCTAGTTGCCCCGCCTGACCGCGATTCAGAGTGGCTGCATCAATGGACACCTGAGGTGAGGATGCAGACTGACGGTAGATCAGCGGGATACTGTAGCTCATGATCATATTGAGCCTGATCCCCACCCCAGCCTGATCCAGATCTTTTTTCTCAGGTAATGCCTGAAAGAACAGGTGCGAGCGGTACTCTCCCGCTGCCATGTTTCTTTGACGACGCAACGCCAGCTTCACGACCTGACGCTCACCAGGCGCAAGACGAACTTGTTTTGGTGTCATTCTGAGCAACCCACTCAGACGCATAGGGTTTTCCTGCTCAGACACATCTGTGTAGCCACCCTCTGGCAATGCCCGTTTTTCTTTAAAGCTCAGACGATAGGTTTTATATTCCTGACTACTGTTGATCAGAAACACCTTGGCACTGCGCTGACGCTCATCAAAGACAACCCGGGTGGGGGAAATCAGTAAGTTCGCGTACACGTGTGCTGTACATGACAGCAGTGCGAACAACACGATGTGGGTAATATACTTCATTGAATTTTGCCTATTTTACTGCTCATGGAGGCGAGTGCCGGTGTTACCGGCTAAAAGCTAAGTTAATAGCTTACTTCGACACTGACTGTCGTTGCATATTGACCATCTACATAAAGCGCTGCTGAAGCCTGACTTTGTAACGTACCGCCAATTAACAGACGGGCGCGGCCATCCCGGTCAGTGAATACCCTGGCAGAATGATGCAACTTAGTCACACTCAGCTTCCCCTCTGTGATGAGGTTACTATGCGCTAATTGGTCATTGAGCAAATCAGTCGATATATTCAGATAAACACCCGCAGGAAACGATTCCAGCAGGAGTTCAGCCGGGTGCCCTTTTTTGATCACATGAATGCTGCCCGACGAGCTTGTGCCACCGCCTGGTGACACCACAACACTGCTCGCAACACTGGGGTCCGCCACAATAATGGTGCCGAAATTCAGGTCCGCATTACGTACAATATTAGCCTGACAGCACCAGCTGAAGAACAAGCCCAAAAGCACAAACAGCACTTTCATGGGTGACCAGCGGGCACCTTGCCCGCCTCTGTACACTAGTAGCTTAGCTCTACGTTAAACGTACCTTCATATTCACCATCAAGGTAGTTGCCCTTATCCGCGCTCTCCGTGGTGAGTGTCGCGCCCACATTAAAGGCAATTTTACCTTCAGCATCTGCCTGAAGTGTCGTTGTTGCAGCGGCAGGGGTAGTGCCGGAGGTCACATAATATGTAAAAGCGCTCAGCTTGAAGCTCGGCGTGCCGGGTGGCAGGCTTTGTGGTAGCACATCCGTTTCTGTTGGGTCAGTAATGGTTAGCGATGCATAAGGTGCGACGCCATCAACCGTAAACTTAGCGGGACTGCCTGGCTCAAGAATCGCAATTTCGGCTTTAGCCACATCCGTAGAAGCAGCTCGTGGTGCCGTATTTGGGTTTGCAGAAATAATCAGGGTGGCGGTTTCTACACCACCAGTGTCACCACTGGCACGGATTGTACCAAAGCTCAGCGGCTCAGTATTTTCAAAAGTGAAGACATTTTTTACTGTAACTGACGCTTTGAACTCTGCAGGCTGTGCAGTAGTCAGTACCGGCATTGCAGCCAGAATTGAGAGTAGAGAGTACTTTTTCATTAACTTTTCCATCAGTAGGTCCTTTTTTATCAAATAGCCGTATCCGTAGTCGGCCAACAAACTCCATGTGCATCGCATCATCAATGCACACGTAAAACTACAACTTTATAGTTGTTTTCTATCATTATTCGAGTGCCCTTGGGTAGAAAGGTGCTCGACTTTGAATAAAAACACTAAATAGATGTCTAATATATCGTACCTAGATATAAAACCTTTAATTTTATTTCAAGTGTTTTTAGTCAGTTAACTAATTTACAGGGTTGACCACTGGCCTTAATTAAACGACAAAACAAGGTGCTTTCCTGCTCAGAACCAAACCCTGAAGCCTGTGTAAGGAAGAATTGGGACCCATTTTGCGCCGGCGTTTGTGAATAAATTGAAACAGAATTAAATATCTCAGGATAATAACTTTGTATGAGTGATAGAGATGCTTTGATCCGTTGATTCTGTGCCTGTGCACGCGTACCTAACAGATGACGACCAAATTGCACCACAAACAGACTTTGTCCTGGCGTAGTAAAGGCATTGGTGACCGCAGTCTGCTCTGCCCGGTGGGTAGTAACGGGTTTTTCTGACTGAGCCAGCTGCTCTTCAATTGGCTTAATCCCACTGGATTCAGACAACAAAGTCAGCAGCTGAGACAGGTCCTGCTCCATCTTAGCGACTCGTTCAATATTGGCTTTGTGCTGATTGTAGGTTTTGATTAATTCAGCCCGGGCAAGCGCCTCAGCCTCTTCATCCGGTGATGGATTTGAACTGCAAGCAGATAAGAGCACAGTGCCTGCAAGTAATATCACATGCGTTATCGCAGGTGTTCTGGTGCGTTGATGGCACATGCTGGAATGGATCAACATCGTTGTCGTGCTCCTTTTATAACAAGCGGCCTTCACTGGCCGCCAACAACATATTACGTCTTTTGTACATTAAATCGCAACAGGCGCTTTAATGTTGGGGTCGGCATCATACCCCTCTATTGCAAAATCTTCGAAACGATAATCATAAATAGACTCTGGCTTACGCAGAATATTGAGTGTCGGCAGGCCTTTCGGCTCTCTCTGTAACTGTTGCTCAATTTGCGCCATATGGTTTGAGTAGGCATGCAAATCACCAAAACTCACAATCACTTCTCCAGGTTCTAGGTCGCACTGCTGTGCCAGCATATGCACCAGCAGAGACAAACTGGCGATGTTATACGGCAGTCCCAGGAAGATATCTGAGCTGCGGATATACAGTTGGCCGGATAATTTGCCATCTGCTACATAGAACTGATAAAGCAAGTGGCAAGGTGGCAACGCCATACGACCAGCCTCTACGTTCTCCTGTGGACTCATGGACTCATCAGGCAGATACTCAACATTCCAGCCATGAAATAAAATACGACGGCTATTAGGATTGTTTTTCAATGTATCAACAACGTAGTCAATCTGATTAATCTCACCGCCTTCTTTAGTCGGCCACGCCGTCCACTGCTTACCATAAATCGGACCCAGATCTCCGTTTTCCAGCGCCCATTCATCCCAGATTTTAACGCCGTTTTCATTTAGCCAGGTTTTATTGGTATCCCCTTTTAAGAACCAGATCAACTCATTGGCAATACTTTTAAAGTGCAACTTTTTGGTGGTCAGCAGCGGAAAACCATCCTGGAGGTTATGACGGATCTGACGGCCAAATACGGAGCGCGTACCTGTACCAGTGCGGTCCCCTTTCTGGGTGCCGTTTTCTAATACGTCTCGCAACAACTCCAAATACACTTTCATGCTTTACTCCTCAAAATGATCTCTCTATTGACCCTACACAAGGGGTTTGTCTGGTACAAAAGTATACTACGTTCGCACGCCGGGGTAACTAATTCACGATGGGATTTATTGCAAGGCAGACTGGGACCCCAAGCGCGGGGTCCCAATGTAGTTTAGGCGCTCGCTGTCGAGGTACGCTTGTGGCTCCAAAGCATCAAGCCAAGGCCACCAATCATCATAGGTAAGGACAAAATTTGGCCCTGAGAAATCATGCCGGCATACAGACCGATATGCGCATCCGGCTCACGGAAGTACTCAACGATAAAGCGGAAAGTCCCGTAGCCAACCAGGAACAAACCGGCAATACTGCCAGCCGGGCGTGGCTGCTTGCGATACCAGATCAGCATGATGAATAACACCAAACCTTCTAAAAAGGCTTCGTAAAGTTGTGACGGGTGACGGGCAAGCGGGCCTCCAGTCGGGAAAACCACCGCCCAGGGCACATCTGTGGGGCGACCCCATAATTCACCATTAATGAAGTTACCAATACGCCCTGCCAACAGGCCCACAGGAACCATAGGTACTACAAAGTCACCCACTGCCAACGGTGATTTCTTAAATCGCCATGCAAAGATAAATATACCTGCAATGACACCCAATGCGCCGCCATGGAAGGACATGCCGCCCTGATCGATACGAAGCAGATACATCGGGTTTTCAAGGAAGAGATTGAACTGGTAAAATAAGACGTAGCCAATTCGTCCGCCCAGGATGACCCCCAACATGCCATAAAATAGCAAGTCACTGACTTCATCTTTGGTCCACCCCGAATTGGGCTTATCAGCTTCTTTATTCGCCCACCACATGGCAAACGCAAAACCGATTAAATACATCACGCCATACCAGCGCACACTTAGGGGTCCAATCGAAAAAATAATTGGATCGATTTCTGGAAACTGCAAAGCCATCGCTTTCCCTCAATAAAATAACATTTTTCCCGCAATCACCACGAGCAGTAACGCGAACACTTTCTTAATCACTGGCACCGGCAGATAGTGCGTTGCTTTAGCGCCCATTGGCGCGACAAACCAGGATGTCAGCACAATACCAAATAATGCCGGTAAATACACAAAACCGGCAAAACCGTCTGCTAATTTCAATGCCTGCCCACCCGACACTATGTAACCTACGGAGCCAAATAAGGCGATCACAATGCCACTGACCGCCCCGCACCCTATCGCTCTGCGCATATCCACAGAAAAATAGCTCAACAGTGGCACAATCAGTACGCCACCGCCAATGCCTATCATCGCAGACAAAGCCCCCATCAGGGTGGTGATGGCGGTTAAAACCGGGCCTGACGGTAAATTGCGCGACTTGTCGGAGGCCGATGATTGAGAACTGAACACCATTTTAATGGCAATAAGCAACACAGAAATGACAAACGTCCACTTTACCCAGTGCACCGGGATCAGTGAAACCATAAAGCCACTGATTAAAGCGCCCAGAGCCACGCCAGTCATCACCCAAGGCGCTATCTCCCAGGGCACGTTGTGATTTCGGTGGTGTGCCAGTGCGGAGGAAGTTGACGTAAATAATATCGACGCCAAAGAGGTGGCAATGGCAACGACAATGACATATTCATCAGCCAGCACCTCGAAATACAATAAAATTGCCGACAGTACCGGAACAATGATCAAGCCGCCGCCAATGCCAAGTAACCCTGCGAGAAAACCAACCACACAGCCAAGCAAGGCGCAGCTCAAAATGAGTAACACACTGATTGTCATAAAGACACTCTTATTATTATGGGCGCGTTATAGTAACTTATCTGAACAGACGCCTCCAGTCGCGGATCAGGCTGTATCACTTTTGGTATAAAGTAACTCGCTTAATCCATGCGCTATCAGAAATTCACGTAGTAGCCGGTGAACCTGTTTGGCACTGGATGCCGTGAGGCACTGAGTAAGCAAGGCCTCCATATCTTTGACGGCAAGCCGACGCAGTGTCCACTTTATTTTGTTCAGAGAGGAAATATTCATACTGAGGCGGCGAAACCCCATCGCCACGAGTAAAATGGCACCTTCTGGCTCACCACCGAGTTCACCACATAAACTGAATGGTAGCTCCAGTTGCTGACAGTCATCAGCAATTTTTTTCAACACCCGCAGCACGCTGGGATGATACGGCTCAAATAGCTCTGCAACCTGTGCATTGGCCCTGTCTACTGCCAGCAGATATTGCGTTAAATCATTACTGCCTACTGAGCAGAAATCGACTTTTTCAGCCCATTCAGGCAATAAAAAGATGCTCGATGGTACTTCAAGCATCACGCCGATGTCGGGCTTATCTATGGTATAAAATTGGTCTGCCCACTCTTCCTGTAGTTCAAAGTAGGCCTGCTCCAGTAATCCTAAAGCTTCATCCACTTCCTCGGTATGGCTGACCATAGGTAGCATAATACGTAAATTGCCCAGACCTGCATTGGCTTTAAGCATAGCCTTAAGTTGATCTAAAAACAGCTCAGGGTGATCAAGCGTAACCCGGATCCCGCGCCAGCCAAGAAAGGGGTTGTCCTCACTGATGTTAAAGTAGTCCAGCACTTTATCACCGCCAATGTCCAGCGTACGCATAATGACAGGTTCAGGATGATAACGTGCCAGCACATCGCGATACCAGCTCTCCTGCTCAGCCTGAGAAGGAAACTGCCCACGCTGCATAAACCAAGCTTCAGTACGATACAATCCTACACCATCACAATATTTGGCACTGAGGTGCTCGGTAGATAAGTCCAGGCCTGCATTGAGCAACAGGCTGATCCGTTCACCGTCCGCGGTGACAGAAGATAAATGATGCTCAGCTTCAAATTTGTCGTGTAGCTGGCCCTCTTTAAGCTTCAGTGCTGAATATTCATTACGCAACACGTCGGAGGGCGAAATATAGACACGCCCGGCGTAAGCATCGAGGATCATGTCTTTGCCATCAAACTGCAACAAGGGAATGTCCTCAATCCCCCAGATAGCGGGGATCCCCATTGCCCGGGTCAAAATAGAGGCATGCGAATTTGCCGAGCCGTGCACACTGATGACCCCTTTGAGTTTGTTTTTAGGGACCTCGGCCAGCATCGCAGGTGTCAGTTCATTGGCAATTAAAATGGTGTTATCCGGATAACGCTTTACCATGCTCTCAGTGCTAACCAGATGATGTAAAACCCTGAGCCCCAGATCTCGAACATCGACCGCCCGCTCACGTATATAAGGATCAGACATGGCTTCAAACTGCGTCACCAGTTCGATAATCACATGCTTCAACGCAGATTTAGCATTCCACCCCTGCTCCAGCTGCTGTTCAACACGCTGGCCCAGGCTGCGGGCATCCAGCAGCTGTTGATACACTTCAAACACAGCCAGAGCTTCTTTGGGTAGCGAGTCACTAAGGGTGTTTTTCAGCACATGAAATTCTTGTCGGGTCGCGGCAACCGCCTGTTGGAATAGCTGCCGCTGCTGGTGTATCTGTTCACATTGCTGAGATTCAATACTGGCAAAGTCGAGTTTAGGGATGACCACAAACGCTTCACCAAGGGCAATACCGGGTGCGCTTGCCACCCCTTTGAGCACTGATGTTTTATGACTGGAGGCATCCTGCTTCAGGACAGATTGCAATTCCACCTGTGCAAGTTGTGAGGCCAGCTGAGCAGACAGCGTAATTAAGAAGGACTCCTCATCATGACTGAAGACGCGCTCTTCTCGTTGCTGCACAACAATTACGCCCAACACTTTTCGTTGATGCACGACAGGCACTGACAAAAAGGCATTGTAGCCCTCTTCGTGCACTTCGTCGTGTAATTTGAATCTGGGGTGACTCTGTGCATGCGCGATATTGATGGGCTCTTCACGCTGGGCAACCAACCCAACCAGACCCTCTGTGAAGCCGACCCGAAACTGGCCAACGGCGTCCGGATTGAGGCCGTCACTGGCCATCAGTACAAAGTTGTCCTGACTATAATCGGCAAAGTAAACGGAACAACACTCAGTGTGCATTGCTTCCTTAACCATCATCACAAAGCGAGATAAGGCCGTTTCGAGGTTATCTTGCTGTGAGACTACCTCCGCGATGGTTCGTAATGTTGCTAACACACCTGACTCCTAAATTGGTAGAAATCGCTCTGTACTGCTCATTTACTCTTTCTGTTAAGCATAACCAACACTGGTGACGATACGCTACGCCACTTAACGACGTCGCCAGTGGTCTTTATGTGCATGTTCTTTACGATTAAAAGGCATCGCAAAGGGGGCAAACTCTTTCATCACCCTGCGGTATACATCGCGTTTAAACGACACAACCTGGCGCACGGGATACCAGTAACTGACCCAACGCCAATCATCAAATTCAGGGTGATGAGTGCGCATTAAGTCTACATCTTCATCTTTGCACTTGAGTTTCAGCAGAAACCATTTTTGCTTCTGGCCAATACACACCGGACTTGAGTCTTTACGGATCAGTCGCTTTGGCAATTTATAACGTAACCAATGTTTTGAGCTGGCAACGATTTCCACATCTTCCGGTCGTAGTCCAACCTCTTCATGCAGTTCACGGTACATGGTCTGCTCGGGCGTTTCACCTTCATCCACACCCCCTTGCGGAAACTGCCATGAATGCTGGCCATAGCGCCGCGCCCAAAATACCTGCCCCTGATTGTTACAAATAACAATTCCTACATTGGCACGAAATCCTTCGGCATCAATCACCTTAAGTGCCTCGTATATTTGTTTGATATGATTTTGATTGTTCCACAACTCAGAGCACTGGGCAAATTTAATTCCTGCTTTTACGCAACTTACCCACAACTTGTGCATAAGTTTAACTATTCATGATGATTTTACAAACAAATCCACAATAACCTAGTCAAATTTGCATTTTCTCCACAGAATCTGTGGATAATTATGTTTATATACTTGTATTTATCCAATGACTGGCTATTTTTGACTCTGAATGATGTTGAGTTAGATTTAAAAAGTTTATACAAATCATAAGATTAAACCTAAAGAGTAAGAAAGTCACAGCTTAAAGAGTAACCCACAGACAAGGCGTTCAAAAAACACACAAAACTGTTTTCATCCACATTTTCTATTTATTTTTGTTACCATACGCAGTCAATCAGATAGTAACGAGCCAGACTGTGCAAAAGCCCACCCCACCCCAATCCATTGCTGAACTCATGACCCGTGTGGATGCCATCGCCGGGCAAACCCTGGGAGAACTGGCTGCGCAGTTTCATTTCAAAACTCCACAAGACCTGACCCGGGAAAAGGGCTGGCCAGGTCAGCTCATTGAATATGTATTGGGTGCCAGCGCAGGCTCTAAACCTGTGCCTGACTTTGAATTTATCGGTGTCGAATTAAAAACCCTGCCCATTGGCTATCACGGCAAACCACTCGAAACCACCTATGTGTCTGTGGTTCCCCTCACCAATCTGACTGGGTTACGCTGGCAAGACAGTACCGTAAAGAAAAAGCTCAATCATGTATTGTGGCTGCCCATTTTAGCGGAGCGGGACATTGCGCCGGTTGATCGCACCATAGGGACCGGTTTTTTATGGCAACCAAATGCGATTCAGGAGCATCTGCTTCAACGAGACTGGGAGGAACAAATTGAATTGATTGCACTGGGACGTGTAGATGAGATCAGTGGCAAACTCGGTGAGGTGATGCAGATAAGGCCAAAAGCCGCCAACAGTAAAGCGCTGACCGACGCCATTGGCCCACAGGGCAAGCTCATAAAAACCCTGCCACGCGGGTTTTATCTAAAAATGCAGTTTACGCAGGCCATATTGGCTGAAAAGTTTGTAGGATAGCGATCCCGCTAGTTACTATCTTTCGCAAATGCAGAACTAGTATATCGCCCGTTATGCTTTGAACTATTACTGCAACCTAAAATTATACATTCCTTTTTTATCCAAAGATTGATAGTTGCCACTTGGGCATTCATTTTCCTTATCTGTATTATTAAACCATATTGTGACTTCATTTTGGGTAGTTAATGCAACTAGCATAGCACTGTATAATGCCTGACAATATTCACTTGCATTCCCATTGAGCGTACAAAGTCCAGAATTTTTAACAGTCATAGGCTGTGAATATGGATCACTCACACCAACAAAAGAAGCGACCAAGCGGTTAGCTGTGTTTAACTGTACGTCAGTGACTTTAGCGCGACAAGTTGCATTACCAGCTGCTGCATTTAAAGAAGCTGCCAATAACAACAACCCAAGCATTTTTTTCATATCAATATTCCAGAATTTTCCATATAAAAACGACATCCACAAACCGATCAGTGTTGCCTATTTGAAATTCAAAAAGGGGGCTACTATTCGGATAGATATTTAAAGCTTTAAACCAAAAAGAACCCAAAGTAGGTACTTTTAATTATTGTATCACTAAGGTAAATGCTTTTTAATTTCTTTTTGAATATTCAGCATGAACCCTGTACTACCCCAATAAAAAAGCCGCGCTTAAATAAGCGCGGCTTTTTCAGTCAGTGAATATAAATTACTGACCTTTGATCTCGCTACGACCTTTGTAGATAGCCTTGTCACCCAGCGCTTCTTCAATACGTAGCAACTGGTTGTACTTAGCAACACGGTCTGAGCGGCACAGAGAACCTGTCTTGATTTGACCTGCCGCGGTACCCACTGCTAAATCAGCAATGGTTGCATCTTCTGTTTCGCCTGAACGGTGAGAGATAACCGCTGTGAAGCCTGCATCCTGTGCCATCTTGATTGCATCCAGTGTTTCAGACAGTGAACCAATTTGGTTAAACTTAATCAGGATAGAGTTACCGATCTGCTCATCGATACCACGCTTAAGGATCTTCGTGTTGGTTACGAACAAGTCGTCACCGACCAGCTGTACTTTATCACCGATCTTATCTGTCAGGATCTTCCAGCCAGCCCAGTCACTTTCGTCCAGACCGTCTTCAATAGAAACGATTGGGTAACGTGCTGCCAGATCAGCCAGGAAGCCTGCAAAGCCTTCAGAGTCGAATGCTTTGCCTTCGCCCTGTAGGTCATATTTGCCGTCTCTGTAGAACTCAGATGCAGCACAATCCAACGCCAGCGTCACATCCTGGTTCATTTCATAACCGGCAGCTGCAACCGCTTCAACGATCACTTCCAGTGCTTCTTCATTTGATTTAAGGTCAGGTGCAAAACCACCTTCATCACCTACCGCAGTATTCAGGCCACGTGACTTAAGTACTTTCTTCAGGCTATGGAAGATTTCTGCACCCATGCGCAGTGCTTCACGGAAGCTTTTCGCGCCAACCGGCTGAACCATGAACTCCTGAATATCAACGTTGTTGTCTGCGTGCTCACCGCCGTTCAGAATGTTCATCATAGGTACAGGCATAGAGTACTGACCCGCAGTACCATTGATGTCTGCAATGTGTTCGTACAGTGCAACACCTTTTTCCTGTGCTGCTGCCTTAGCAGTTGCCAAAGACACTGCCAGAATCGCGTTTGCACCCAGCTTTTCTTTGTTTTCAGTGCCGTCCAGGTCCAGCATTAGCTGATCGATTGCACGTTGTTCCAGGGCATTGTGTCCGTTCAGGGCTGCTGCAATTTCATTGTTCACATAGTTTACCGCAGTCAGTACACCTTTACCCAGGTAACGAGCTTTATCTCCGTCACGTAATTCAAGTGCTTCGCGAGTTCCTGTTGATGCACCTGATGGTGCACATGCGCGGCCCCATGCGCCCGACTCTAAATGAACATCGGCTTCAACGGTAGGGTTACCACGTGAGTCCATAACTTCACGGCCAATCACTTTTACGATTTTTGACATCTTGATTCCTCTTTTCCCAAAGTGGTGAGTGTGTTGTGTGTCTGCTTTCGCATTGCTATATAACCGCGCTGTGTCTAATGATGGCCCATGAAAAGCGAAGCCTGGCAGTTATATAGCAATGCGCTGGGTTACTTAACGCATTCGGTAATTAAAAAAGCCGTGCACTAAGGCACGGCTTTCTATTATTAAGAATCAGCTTTTTGGTAGCTGAACGCAGCTGCAACGAAACCCTCAAATAACGGGTGGCCGTCGCGTGGCGTGGAAGTAAACTCAGGGTGGAACTGAGCGGCAATAAACCAAGGGTGATCTTTATTTTCGATGATCTCAACCAGTTTTTTGTCTTCCGAAAGGCCTGTGAACGCCAGACCAGCCTGCTCAAGGCGCTCAACATAATGGTTGTTCACTTCATAGCGATGGCGGTGACGCTCTGTGATCTCCGCATTGCCATATACGTCGCGAACCTTTGAGCCTTCTTTCAGGTGACATAGCTGGGCGCCTAAGCGCATTGTGCCGCCCAAATCCGACTCTTCAGTACGGGTTTCAACCTTACCATCGGCATCTAGCCATTCAGTGATCAGGCCAACTACCGGATGAGGTGATTTAGCATCGAACTCAGTCGAGTTAGCACCTTCCAGACCCGCCACATTACGCGCGTATTCAATCAGTGCAACCTGCATCCCCAAACAAATGCCCAGGTAAGGCACTTTGTTTTCACGGGCGTATTTGGCCGCCAGTATCTTTCCTTCAACACCGCGGTTACCGAAACCACCGGGTACCAAAATCGCATCCAGATGTTCGAGTAGTTCAGTACCTTTGCTCTCGATGTCCTGTGAGTCGACATATTCGATATTAACAGTTACTCGATTCTTAAGGCCCGCATGTTTCAGCGCTTCATTGACTGATTTGTAGGCATCTGGCAGTTCAATGTATTTACCAACCATACCAATGGTGACTTCACCAGTCGGGTTAGACTCCTGATACAGTACTTGTTCCCACTCTGACAGATCCGCTTCTGGTACATCCAAATAGAAACGACGACATACCAGGTTATCCAATTCCTGAGATTTCAGCAGCGCAGGGATCTTGTAGATGCTATCTACGTCCTGCAAAGAGATAACGGCTTTTTCTTCTACGTTAGTGAACAGTGCAATCTTAGCACGCTCGTTCGCTGGCAGTTTGCAGTTTGAGCGACAAACCAGAATATCCGGCTGAATACCAATTGAACGCAGTTCTTTAACCGAGTGCTGAGTTGGCTTGGTTTTCACCTCGCCTGCTGCGCCCAGGAAAGGCACCAAGGTCAGATGCATAAATAAAGCATGCTCACGGCCCAGCTCAGTACCGAGCTGACGGATCGCTTCAAGGAATGGTTGTGACTCGATGTCACCCACAGTACCACCAATTTCAACAATGGCGATATCGTGGCCTTCAGCCCCTTCCAGTACACGACGCTTAATGTCGTTGGTGATGTGTGGGATCACCTGGATAGTCGCGCCCAGGTATTCGCCCTTACGCTCGCGACGCAGTACATCCTCAAAAACACGACCTTGCGTGAAGTTGTTGCGGCTGGTCATTTTGGTGCGAATGAAACGCTCGTAGTGACCTAAATCCAGGTCAGTTTCTGCGCCGTCTTCTGTCACGAAGACTTCACCATGTTGGATCGGGCTCATTGTGCCAGGGTCGACATTGATATAAGGATCCAGCTTAAGGATAGTGACGTTTAAACCACGCGCTTCTAATATTGCAGCTAATGAAGCAGCAGCAATACCTTTACCCAAGGAGGAAACAACTCCGCCCGTTACGAAGATAAATTTTGTACTCATGCGAACCCTAGAATATCAGGAAAAATGGAATTTAAATAAGAATCAAGACGGGGCAATAGTATAGCAAAAACGCTAGGGGCAATCCAGCGAAAAATCACCCCCTTTAATTATTCTCACCTGAACGCTGACGTCGCTTGACCTCTTCCCAGGCATCATCCATTTGCGCCAAACTGGCGTCAGATAAGGCAATCTGCTGTTCTGCCAGAATACCCTCAATGGCGCTAAAACGACCAATAAATTTGTCGCTCGCGCGACGTAGTAGCTGTTCCGGGTCTCGTTTTACATGACGCACAACATTCACGGTGGCAAACAACAGATCTCCCAGCTCCTCAGCACTGTGTTCAGAAAGTGGGTCCTGACTCAGTGCTTCATTCACCTCAGTGACCTCTTCAGCCACTTTATCCAAAGCCCCCTGATATGTGGGCCAGTCGAACCCCAAAGAAGCCGCGCGCTTTTGAATTTTCACCGCCCGCGACAAGGCGGGCAGGTTCAGCGGCACATCGTCACCAAAGCGCGCTGACTGAGCACCACGTTCAGTGTCTTTAATGGTCTGCCACTGAGCCTGTAATTCGGCGTCACTCAATGACGCATCCGGTGTGTCAAACACATGCGGGTGACGGCGTATCAGCTTTTCGTTCAGTCCCTTCACTATGTCTTCAAACTCAAACAAGCCGGCTTCTTTGCCTAACTGGGCATAAAATATTACCTGAAACAGTAAATCACCGAGCTCATCTTTAAGCCCGGCAAAATCTTGCTTCTCTATACTATCGGCCACTTCATAGGCCTCTTCCAGCGTATGTGGCACTATGCTTTCGAAGGTCTGTTGTTGGTCCCAGGCGCAGCCCTTTTGTGGGTCGCGCAGGGTCGTCATAATATCCAGTAACTGCTGTAACGAGGCACTCATACTCAGTGTTGTCTCCTGGCTTCAAACACGCCCTCAATCTGCATCAACTTAGTGAGTAAGCGATTCATTGCTCCCAGATCGCCAACTTCCAGTTTCATCGTGAAAATCGCAACATCTTTGTCATCCAGGGTATTGACGTTCATATTCATCACATTGAGTTTTTCGTTGGCCAGTACCGAGCTGATGTCGCGGATCAGGCCATGACGATCATTGGCTTCAATATGTAAGGTGACGGCATAACTGGAACGAACTTCGTCTGCCCAGCTAACGGCAATTTCCCGCTCGGGATGCTGCTCACAAATATGGGCAAAAGAGTCACAGTCGGCGCGATGCACCGCAATGCCCCGACCCTGAGTAATATAACCTACAATTTCATCACCGGGCACGGGCTGACAGCATTTGGCAACATGGCTCATCAAGTTACCAACGCCCTCCACCACAATGCCATTGCTATCGCCTTTGTGTTTCTTCGGCGCGCTCATTTTGAGCTTTGGCATTGGCTCGGGTTTGTCCTGCACGTAATTCAGGAATTGATTAATGCGAATATCACCGGCGCCAATGGCCACCATTAAATCGTCGAGCTCTTTAAAATTAAACCGTTCAATGGCTGAGTCCAGATCCTTATAAGTCAAATCCAGCTTTTGCAGATGACCATCCAGGATCTCTTTACCAGCCTGGAGGTTTTTGTCTCTGTCTTGTTGCTTAAACCAGTGATGTATCTTACTGCGCGCTCTGGATGAGTGCACATACCCCAGAGACGGACTGAGCCAGTCCCGGCTTGGCGAGGGGTTTTTCTGGGTCAGTATCTCAACCTGATCGCCAGTCGATAACTTATGGGTAAACGGGACGATTTTACCAAATACCTTGGCACCAATGCAGCGGTGCCCGACATTGGAATGAATATAGTAAGCAAAATCCAGTGGCGTAGCACCCAGTGGCAGATCAAAAATATCGCCTTTGGGGGTAAAGACATATACTCTGTCTTCCACAACCTGGTTTTTTAACTCTTCAGCCAGCTCACTGCCGTCAACCACTTCCTCTTGCCATTGCAGCAGTTTTCTCAGCCAGCTGATCTTTTGCTCGTACCCCGAGCCACGACCCGGCAGAGCACCTTCTTTGTACATCCAGTGCGCTGCAACCCCCAGCTCAGCATCCTGATGCATGGCCTGGGTACGGATCTGGATCTCAACGGTTTTACCCTCAGGGCCGAAAACCACCGTGTGGATAGACTGGTAACCATTCTGTTTCGGGGTGGCGACATAGTCATCAAACTCTTTGTGCAGATGTCGCCAATTGGTGTGCACTATGCCCAGCGCACCATAGCAATCCTGAATTTCATTGACCACCACCCGCATGGCGCGAATATCAAACAGCTGATCAAACTCATAATTCTTTTGCATCATTTTCTTATAGATGCTGTAAATATGCTTAGGGCGGCCGTACACTTCAGCCTCTATCCCGGCGTCTTTAAGCTTATTCTGAACCAACTCCACCATACTGGCCATGTAGGCTTCGCGGTCAAGACGTTTGTCTGACAGCTGCTTGGCAATGTTTTTATAGGTTGATGGATGCAAATAGCGAAATGAGAGGTCTTCAAGCTCCCACTTGAGTTGCCCTATTCCCAACCTATTTGCCAACGGCGCAAAGATATTAGCCGTGGCCTTTGCAGCCACCACACGTTCTTCTTCAGGCGCATTTTTTACGGCGCGCAGGTAGCAGATCTGCTCGGCCAGCTTGATCACCACAGCACGCACATCTTCCACCATGGCCAATAACATGCGACGAATTTTGTCGATTTGCAGGCTGCCTTTGCCTTGGTGTGCCAAAGTACTGATCGACGCCATTTGTTCAACACCTTTAAGCAACAAGGCGACATTTTCACCCTGTGCCTGCTCAATGGCATCAAGTTCAACTTGCCCGGACAGAAAATAGGGGGTCAAAAATGCCCCGGCCAGCGACTCTGAATCAAAATTCAGCTCTGCCAGTATCTCAACCATTTCAATGGCTTTGGCCAGAGTAATGGTCGAATCATCCTGCGGACACAAGGCATAGACCTGATCCAGTCGGTCTCGTTTTTCCTGCGCTAAATTAAGTAACGCAAGCCGGGCATGAAAATCAGCCGGCAGACCGGATTGATGAGACTGGCGAGTCGCTACCATATGACTACCTCCTTTGGAACAACGCCATGGTTTCTATATGTCCTGTATGCGGAAACATATTCATTAAGCCTATTTTATCGACCACAAAGCCGGCTTCCAGCAGCAGTGCCGCATCTCTGGCCATGGTCACCGGATCGCAGGACACGTACAATACCTGTTTAAATTGCGTCAACGGCAACTGGCGTAACACTTCATAAGCACCCGTGCGTGAAGGGTCTAACACCAGCACGTCCAGCGCTTGATGAAACCAAGTCGCTTCTGTCAGTGGCTGAGTCAGATCAAACTGATGAAAAGTGACTGTGTCGATGTGGTTAGTGTGCGCATTTTGTCGTGCCATTGCAACCGACTCAGCCACCCCTTCGACGGCAACCACTTCGTTTGCTTGTTTTGCCAGCAATAACGAGAAGTTACCAATGCCACAAAACAGATCCAACAGACGCGCCTGGCCGCTCAAAGCCAGCCAGTCCAGTGCCTGTTTTAGCATCAACTCGTTAATGTCTCGGTTAACCTGAATAAAGTTATTGAGTTTAAATTCAAACGTCACGCCGGCACTTTGATACGCAGGCAATATGTCATAACTTGGATCAGTCTTACCATCATCCCAGATAAGTTGCCAGTTATGTACCGCCAGATGCTCAGCAACATGCGCTTTCGCCTGCTCGCTGACTACGCGAGTATGACGAAACAGCACAAATGCGCCATTGTCGGCCGCACACAGCTGGATGTGGCTGACGCTGCGCAACTCCGGATGACTATTTAGTACCTGCCGTAACGCATCAAAGCCATCAGCAAAGGCATCGACCATCACCCCACAGTGGTCAATTTCGATAATCTTCTTTGACCCTGCTGCCCGAAAACCCAATTTAACCTGATCGTTTTGCTTATCATAAATACAGGCGATGCGTGCTGCTCGACGATAATGACGCGTCTGGCCTGTCAAAGGTGACATCCAGGGCAGCTCTGTTGCACCGGCAAATTTGTCAAACAAAGCACTCACCGCTTGCTGTTTGTGTACCAGCTGCGCGCTGGCGTCCAGGTGTTGCAACGAGCAGCCACCACACTGTTGATAGTACTCACAAAATGGCGTAACCCGCTGATCACTAGGCGTAAGTACTTTGACGGTGCGCGCTTCGAACACACGACTTTTGTGGGCATGGATGCGCGCTTTAACCCGCTCTGAACTCAATGCGCCATCGACAAAGCCGACTTTACCCTGATGTCTGCATACACCTCGCCCCTGGTGATCTAACGAGTCGATTTGTAGCTCAACCGTCTCGACTTGCTTACTACGTTGTTTAGAAGATTTTCCAGCACGAAATATTTGTGCCATATTGCCGCCCCTATAAGATTGCTAAACACCCGTTAACTCGATACTCTAGGACTCAGACTACTTACTGTTTTACATCCAATTTATGTCTAAATTGAGTTTGCGCGACAGCGTATTAGTGTTGACCCTGATCCCAACGGTGTTAATCGGCCTGGTACTTGGCGGCTATTTTACTATAAATCGTTACGTTGAGCTTGAACAAATCCTCAAGCAACAGGGCACCAGTCTGGCCAATACACTGGCAATGACCGTGGAACAACCGCTGGCCGACAAAGATAAAGCCAGATTGCATCGGGTGATCACCACTACGCACAATCAGCATGGCAATTTCGTCAATAGCATCGCGCTGTTCAATGAAGACAATCAATTGCTTTTGACCAGTAACTATCACAACGATTTTAATCAACTGCATTATCGTGGCAATGTGACTGAGTTACATGCGACCGAAATTGTCCAGTATCTCAACAGGTATATTATTTTTGCGCCGGTGAAGCTACAGCAACAGCCCGCCTCCGATTGGCAAAATGCCCACACCCGCACCACCGCCGTGCTGATGATAGAGCTCAGTAAAGATCAGGCCATCATTGGCCAGCAACAGGCCTTGCTGTTCAGTGGCGCCATCATTATGGTAGCCTTGTTGCTCAGTGCCTTTGTCTCGACCCGGCTGAGTCGGATGTTCTCAACGCCCCTGTCCCATTTACTCCTGGCCACAGATAAGCTCCTTGAAGGCAAAACCAAAATCGGTGTGGAACAGCCGATGCAGGGCGAGTTTGACTTGCTCCGTGAAGGGCTGATCACCATCAGTGAAAAAATGGTGCTACAACGCGATGAGATGCAAAAGCACATAGATCAGGCGACGTGCGATTACCGGGAAACCCTGGAACAGTATGAAACTCAGAACATTCAGCTGAACATTGCTAAAAAAGAAGCACAGGTTGCCAACCGGGTTAAATCAGACTTCCTGGCCAAAATGAGTCATGAATTAAGAACCCCGCTTAACGGCGTTATTGGCTTTACCCGCCAACTGTATAAAACCCCGCTCAACAAACATCAAAAAGACTATCTGGATACCATAGAGTTGTCTGCCAACAGCTTGTTGACCATCATCAGTGACATTCTGGATTTCTCTAAACTCGAAGCCGGCGCGATGGAGCTTGAAAGTATCCAATTCCAGCTCAGGGATGCGGTCAATGAGGTCATGACGCTGCTTGCCCCCAGTGCCTACGAAAAGCAACTGGAACTGTCGATTGCCATTAATCGCCAGGTACCGGACAACCTGGTCGGCGACCCTACACGCTTTAAACAGGTGCTGATCAACCTGATCAGCAATGCCGTCAAGTTCACCGAAAAAGGCTCAGTCAAAGTCGACATCAGCCACCGACTAAAAGGAGATAGCCAGACATCGCTCCTGATCTCTGTCAGTGATACGGGTCTGGGCATTGCTCAGGAAAAACAAGACACGCTCTTCACCCCGTTTGCGCAAGCCGACTCCAGTATTACCCGTAAGTTCGGCGGCACGGGGCTTGGCTTAATCATCACCAAACACATTGTTGAAGCCATGAGTGGTCGCATCACGCTGAACTCTGCTCCGGGCAATGGCTCCTGCTTTACCTTTAATGCCATTTTTAATCTGCCAAGCCGCTTGTTCGACGACGACCTGCCGACTAAGCCGCTAGAGAACAAACGCGTGTTGTATTTTGAACCACAAGAGCACACCCGCAATGCCGTTCAGGCTCAGCTGGAAGACTGGGCAATGCAGGTTACTTGCTGTAAAAATGAAGACACTTTCTTCGCCGCATTAGAGCAAGAGTTTAGGTATGACATCTGCCTGATAGGCAATATGGCAACGGTAGACGATATGCAAACCGTAAAAGCCTATATTACTCAGGCCAGAGAGATGGCGGATTACCTGTATCTGATGGTGAATACCATCTCTCACAACATGCGCGAATCGTTAATTGGTAGTGGTGCAGACGCCTGTATCAGCAAGCCCATGCATCACCGTAAACTGTGCGATATGCTCGCAGCACCTTACCGCTTAGATCACCCCAGTGTGTCGATTGACGATACGGATTTGGCGCACTTACCGCTCAAAGTCATGATAGCCGATGACAATGATGCCAATTTAAAGCTGCTTTATACTTTGCTGGAAGAACAAGTAGACACCATAGACACCGCCCACAACGGCGCACAGGCCGTGAGCTTATGTAAATCACAAAAGTATGACCTGATATTTATGGATATTCAGATGCCGATTATGGATGGCATCACGGCATGCCGAACAATCAAAGAATCCTCACTCAATGACGATACCCCGATCATTGCAGTAACGGCCCATGCGTTGACCGGTGAGAAAGAGCAATTGATCAAAGACGGCTTTAACGGCTATATGACCAAGCCCATAGACGAAGATATGTTGCGTCAGATCATTTGTGATCACAGCCCCTCGCTGCCACCGGAAAAACAAAAAACGCAACCACCTCAGGTTGCCAGCATTGCCCCATTTGAGAGCCATTTACTGGACTGGGAGCTGGCATTGCAACGTGCAGGCAATAAACCTGAACTGGCGCTGGAGATGCTGGACATGCTGTTGCAGAGTGTCCCCGAAACCTTAGAGCAGCTGAATGGCTCGGCACAACAGGAAGACACCCAAACTTTGCTGACCGTGATCCACAAGTTTCATGGTGCCTGCTGTTATACCGGCGTCCCCACGCTCAAAAACCTGGCCGAAACGCTGGAAACGGCATTAAAACAATCACGCGATTTTGATTACATTGAACCGGAACTGTTGGAGTTGATTGATGAGCTGGAACATTTAGAGCGGGATTCACAAACAGTATCGGGACCGACACTCACGCATTAGCGCACGTAAAGAGGTTGTCCGTATGCTTCGACAACCTTACAGGCATTAAAAAAGGCGCATAAAGCGCCTTTTCTTTTTCGCCTGACACCTTATAGCGCGGCAAAGATCTCATCGGTTTTCGCCGCACAGATGAAGTCATTTTTGTGCAGACCTTTGATAGAGTGGCTCCACCAAGTTACCGTCACTTTGCCCCATTCGGTCAGCAGACCAGGGTGATGACCTTCATCTTCTGCCATATCACCCACTTTGTTAGTGAATGCAATGGCTTGCTTGAAGTTCTTGAACTTATAAACACGCTCAAGCTGCATAATGCCATCACGTACTTCTGGCACCCAATCCGGGATCAGCTTGATCAGTTCAGCTAATTCGGCATCTGACACTTTAGGCGCATCCGCACGACACGCTTCACATTTTTGTGCACTTAAATCAGACATCAATAAATCCTTAACTTGCTAGTTTGTTTTTAGGTGGGAACTTAGGCTCAAACAGGCCCAGCTCTTTGGCCTTGCGTACAAGCGCCATAATATCCATTTGTGAGATCTCAAACAAATCATCAATGGCGTTAATGGTGTAGTACAAAGGCTGCATAATATCAATTCGATAAGGCGTACGCAGTACATCAAGTACTTCTAACGGGTTAATCTCTGGCTCACCACTGTAAACATACTGAGTCTCACCCGGGCTCGACAAAATCCCACCGCCATAAATGCGCAGACCATCTTCAGTTTGCATCAGACCGAACTCAACGGTGAACCAGTAAAGACGAGCCAGATAGACACGATCTTTTTTCTCAGCAGCGTAACCTAACTGGCCGTATCTATGTGTGAACTCAGCAAAAGCTGGATTAGTCAGCATGGCACAGTGGCCGAAAATTTCGTGGAAAATATCCGGTTCCTGCAGATAATCAAACTCCTCGCGGCTACGGATAAAAGTTGCAACCGGAAATTGTTTATTGGCAAGAAGACGGAAAAACTCATCAAAGTCGATCAACGCGGGGACTGGCGCAACCTGCCAGCCTGTTTCACGCTCCAGTGCCTCATTCAGTTCATGCAACTGCGGAATACGATCGTGAGGTAAATTGATTTTTTGCAGGCCTTCGAGATACTCATCACACGCTTTGCCTTTAATGCACTCAAGCTGTCTGGCAACCAGCTCAGACCAGATCTGGTTTTCTTCTTCTGTCCATTCGATCAGGCCCTGCTCGTTGGGCTGCTTAGACGTGTATTTACTCGATTTAGCCATAGTAACCTTCTTGGTAATGCGTCGTGTATGAACAAAAACAACGCGTCAAAGTGTTATCCGGATACTATGTAAAAGTGAGGAAAAGTTTAATAGCCAGGCCTGAAATCGGCCTGGCCAGAAAGGTGGTTTTTGTACACTTTAAATTACACAAATAGACACAAAAACATACAGCCCATATTTTATAAGACCTACAGAGCGATCATGTGTAAATAATTATATACACAAAAACGCATTTTCTAGGTCAGCGATGATATCTTCCACCGCTTCCAGTCCCACAGAAATGCGGATCAGACCATCAGAAATCCCAGCTGCGTGACGCTCTTCTGGTGTGTAGGGAGAGTGCGTCATCGATGCCGGGTGCTGGATCAGTGTTTCAGGATCGCCCAGACTCACGGCCAGTGTGCAAAGCTCAGTGGCATTTATAAACTTCTCACCCTCACTGACTCCGCCTTTGATCTCAAATGCAATGACACCACCAGCCCCTTTCATTTGCTCACCAAGGAATCGATAACCAGGATGAGACGGCAAACCCGGGTAGTAAACGGTGTCCACTTTCGGATGGCCATCAAGGAACTCAGCCACTTTCTGTGCATTTTCGCAGTGACGTGCAACGCGCACATGTAAGGTTTTAAGACCACGATTGATAAGCCAGGCATCGTGTGGACTGATGGTTGCGCCGATGTCTTTCAGTACGGTCAGTTTGATAAGTTCGATATGCTCTGCACTGCCACACACAATGCCTGCTACTACGTCGCCATGTCCGTTGAGGTACTTGGTGGCACTGTGGATCACAATGTCGATGCCAAAATGCTTAGGTTTTTGCAGTAATGGCGTCATAAAGGTGTTGTCTACCACACTGACCAGCTTATGCTGCTGAGCAAACTGCCCCAACATTGCCAAATCCAATACCGTCATATTTGGATTGATCGGTGTTTCGGCAAACAACATCTTACTGTTTGGCTGCACCGCGTCGGCCAGTGCCTGTGGATCGGTCATATCAACAAAGGTCACTTCGATACCGAATTTGGGCAACATGTGCGCAAATAAAGCGAAGCTACATCCATACAAGGCTTTGGATGCAATCAGGTGATCGCCTTGCTGTAAAAAGCTCAGCACGGAAGCGGATACAGCGCCCATGCCAGTTGCAGTGGCCGCAGCATCTTCCATTTCTTCCAGCTGAGCAAGTTTTTCTTCCAGCTCTCGGGTGGTGGGGTTGCCAAGGCGGGTATAGATATAACCAGCCTCTTCACCGGCAAAACGCGCAGCCCCCTGTGCCGCATCTTTAAACTTGAACGTTGAACTCTGATACAAAGGTGCCGTCAGTGCACCATGTGGATCATCAAAGTGGTGTGGACCATGAATACAGTTGGTCTGATCGTGTAACTTCTTCATTGCTTGCCTATTTTTGTTATTCGGATGAATACTAATTAGATATTCCATGGCACAAAAATGTACAAGCGTGCCGGACGCGCAGATGGCTAACCCGAGCCGGTTAAATTCACTCGGGTGTACACATAAGTTGTCATGAAAAATAGGAAAAGCCGGGGTTTCCTTTCATATTAAACCCTGAAGAAAAAGTATGCACTTACACACTATTTTTTATTGGTCTCCTCCGACTTGTCAGAGGACTGACGAATTAACAGGTTTGCGAGTTGTCGTGCCGTTTGTGACAAGTATCCAGCTGCCGGCGCCTTAGCAGGAATAGGCCGACATAAATCCATGGCTTTATAACCCAGTCGGGCGGTGAACACGCCGGCGCTGAGTCCCTGCGCTGACCGCGCAGACAATTTCCCCAACAGCTCCGCGCCCAGGCTGGTGGCTGCCAGATCGCTCAGCAACTCACTGGCACCGACAAAAACGATCTGCTTGAGCAGCAAACGGTAAAGTTCGATGCGACTGCGATACCCCAGTTTAATGCCGTACAACTGGCTGAGCCGCTCAATCAGTGTAACACCCCGCCATAACACGGCCAGCATATCGGTAATGGCCATTGGGCTAATCGCCACCATCAGTGCTGACGTACTGGCAAACTGAGCTATCAAAGCCCGAGCCTGCTCGTCCAGGTCTTTTAATAATGTTGCGTCATATAAGGCAAGTACTTCCTGATCGGTAAAATGAGGCTGGACCGTCGCCATAAACTGGCTAACCTGATGTGGGTCATGCTGCTTTAATAGCGGCTTCAACCAGGCCTGCGCTTCACCGATCTGGTTACTGCTCATTAATCTTTGCGCCCCGGTGCGTTGCTGTTGCAACTTTTTCAGCCTGCCAAGCGCGCGTACTTCTGACCAGCAAAACTTGCCCAGCACAGCCAGGGCACTCACAATGACCACCCCGTACAACCCGGCCAGCAGCCAGCTTCGGCTGAGCGCCTCAATCAATGTCAGGCCCATTTCTACCGGAATAAGAATCGCCAGCCCCAGCAGCAATAATTTGCGCCAGGTCAGTCCGGTGCTGACCGGCTGTGTGACGGTTTCCACATTGAGCGTCTGCAACTGAGTATCCAGCGCCGCTTCCGGGACGTGTGATGTCCCAACCTCGATGTGCTCCGCGCTTTCGTCTATTCGCCGGGCTTGTTGCGTATCGCCGGATTCTGTTGCTGGCTGGGCAGCCTGTGGGGCTGCTTCAACCCGAACTCGCCGTCCTCTGGGTGACTGAGCAGGCTCACTCATAAAAGTTTATCTCCCAATAAAAACTGTAATACATGGTCCAGACGAATATGTTCAATTTGCCCCTGATAAGCCGGGTAAGGCTCAAAAGACAAAAACTCATACCCCTGTTTTGGCCACTGTTGCTCAGTCGGCAGATGCTCAGGCGGAATGGGCGGTAAATAACTGATATAACTTGATTCACCAACCGGCTTACCGTAAATACAAGACAGGGGCTTCCCCTGCTCAGTGAGCTGTTTTGGTTGGGTACTCTTCACTGAAGAAATCGCCATCGTATCAATATCGACACCTGAGAATTTCAGTTCGTTTTCGCAGGGGGTCAGTAACGCATGTAATAACCGGGTCAGCTTATCCTGATCTGCCAGCGCAACACTGTCACATTTATTGGCAGCAAACAGCACCTTGTCTATGCTGGGACGAAATAAACGCCCCAGTAAACCACTTTTACCATGACGAAACATCGCCAGCGTATCGCTTAATGCAGCCTGAGTTTCAGTTAATGTGGTATGTCCATCGTTAAGCGCACTGAGCAAATCCACCAGCACCAGCTGACGGTCGAAGCGGCAAAAATGCTCCCGGTAAAACGGGGCGATAACTTGCTTTTTATAGGCTTCAAAGCGCTGTTCGAGGTGGTAATACTGGCTCTGCTCAGATGCATTTTGTGGGGCTGGTAATGGGAAAAATTGCAAAATCGGTGCACCGTCGAGCTCACCGGGGATCAACATGCGGCCGGGCTGTAGCTGCGCCAGTTGAGTGTGTGCCTTGAGCTGCTTTAACACATCCGCATAGAGACCGGCTATCGTTGTAAGCTCGCTTTCATTCACCGTTGCGCCTGCATCAAATTGTTCCAATTGCTGTAAAAAAGGCGCGCTGACCTGTGCATAGTCGGTTTTTTTCAAGCGATTGAGTTGTTGCTCACTCCAGGATGCAAAATCCTGATTCAACATCGGCAAGTCCATTAGCCATTCACCCGGATAATCGATCAACTCCAGGTAAACAGTGTGAGTTTCACTGAGGTGCTGTCTGACCCCCTGCGCCGAGCGGAACTTCAACGCCAGCGTCAGGGTATTGATCCGCTGCGTGGAAGGTGGCCAGCTGGGTGGATCGGCCAGTAAATGCTGCACTGCATGTTGGTACTCAAAACGGGGAATGTCCAGTGCACTTTGTGGCACCTGCTTGCAAGCGATCAATCGCTGTTCACGCACGACTTCAAAAAAAGGCAGGTTCTGTGCTGTCGCCTGAGTGGTTAAGTGTTTCACTAACGCCGTAATAAAGGCCGTTTTACCACTCCCGCTGAATCCGGTCACAGCCAGTTTGACATGTCTGTCCAGGCTTCGGGTGAGGGTTTTATGGGTGGTTTGCTGTAGCTTTTGCAGCGCCCTGGCAGTCAGGCCCGATACACTCATAAAGGCACATTTTCCTTATTTTTGGCAAAGATGGCAGGGCTGCCAATGTCAGGCAGCGCCCCTTCGCACTCTGATCAGAGTTTGTTGATCTCGCGTTTTACCGTGTACTCACTCGAGGTGACGTATGTTTCCATATGCTGGATACGGCCATCCAGGCGTGTTAAACGTTCTTTCAGGTCAAACAGGGCCTGACGCGGCGGCTCACCTTTTTGCCAGACTTTAAATTTAACCGAAACAGGATCTTCATCTTTGCTCGAGTAGTTACTGTCTACGCCAGGCGTTGGTGGTGTTTCTGCTTTTTTGTCCAGAATAAACCAGCAAGCAATATAAACTACGATAAACAGTGGGCCACCTGATAACAACACAGCGGTTACAAACAGGATCCGAACCAGCCAAAGTTCCATGTCAAAGTAATCACTGAGTCCGGCACATACGCCCGCTAACTTACCCCTTTTCGGGTCGCGGTATAATTCTCGTCTACGTTTACTCATACTTTGCGTCTCCATTCTGGTGACTCTTGGTCAAGCAGGGCCTCCAACGTTTCAACGCGCTGCGCCATTTTCTCTGCTTTGTGTGCCAACTCTACCAGCTGGCGGTGCTCGTGTTCGCTTAGCCCCTGACTCACCTGCTTTTTGCTGCGATAGTGCAGGATCAACCATAGCGGCGCCACAACAATCATAAAAATGATGATCGGGGCGACTAAAATCTCTGCATCAAACATATTCCTCTCCTGTCTAACCTGGGCACGTTGTTGTTTTCATTATTGCACCTACCTTAACAGCAGGTGCAGTCAAATTCACTTATCGGCTAACTTTTTCTTCAGCGCCTCGAGTTCATCGTCTACTTTTTCATTTTTTTGCAGATCGGCAATCTCATCAGCCAGCGATTTTTTGCCTAAATCGTATGATTCGACCTGAGACTCCAGTCCATCGATTTTGCTCTCATAACGTTCGAAACGATTCAGTGCATCCTCGACTTTGCTGCTATCCAGCGCCTTTTTCACATCCAAACGTGATTCGGCAGAGCGCTGACGCAGTACAATGGCTTTTTGACGCGCTTTTGCATCGGCCAGCTTTTCCTGCAAGGTCGTCACTTCCTGTTGCAGCTTCTCAATGTGTGACTCAACGTGCGATAATTCCTGTGTCACACTGTCTGCTGCATCAGTGGCTTTTTGCTTTTCTAACAGCGCCGCTCGTGCCAGATCCTCACGGTCTTTAGTCAGTGCCAATTCTGCCTTTTGCTGCCAGTCATCAGCCTGCGTACGCAGCTGTTCAACACGACGTTCCAGCTCTTTTTTCTCTGCCAGCGTCTTTGCTGACGTCGAACGTACTTCAACCAAGGTGTCTTCCATTTCCTGAATGATCAACCGGACCATTTTTTCTGGATCTTCCGCTTTATCCAGAATCGCATTGATATTAGAATTAACAATATCAGCAAAACGTGAAAAGATTCCCATAATCTATTACCTCTTTGGTTAGTAATTTAGTTTGCTGGTTAGATGTATCAATTAGCTTGCCAACTTTTCAATAAAATTACTTTATTAAAATCAACAAGTTATAATTATAGAAAAATACTTTCGCTTCATCATTTTTTAAAATACACTAGATGTTAGTCAAAAATACTAAGAGTTAGGCAATATGAGCCAGTTTCGCCAACAGGATAATTTACTCGGCCAGTCGGATAGCTTTTTAGCGGTATTGGATCAGGTGTCGCAACTGGCACCTCTGGAAAAGCCTGTGCTGATCATCGGAGAACGTGGTACCGGTAAAGAGCTGATCGCAGCCCGTTTGCACTACTTGTCAGAACGGTGGGACCAGAACTATGTCAAACTCAACTGTGCCGCACTGAATGAAAACTTGCTGGAAAGTGAGCTGTTTGGTCATGAAAGTGGTGCATTTACCGGGGCGAGTAAACGCCACGAAGGTCGCTTTGAGCGTGCCAACAGCGGTACGCTGTTCCTCGATGAACTTGCTAATACATCTGCCATGGTGCAGGAAAAACTGCTGCGGGTGATTGAATATGGCGAGTTCGAACGCGTGGGCGGTAAACAAACGGTCAAAGTAGACACCCGCCTTGTTTGCGCGACCAACGAAGACCTGCCAACCCTAGCCGATAATGGTGAGTTTCGTCACGATTTGCTGGATCGCTTAGCATTTGACGTCATCACCTTACCACCGCTGCGCGAACGTAAAGAAGATATCCTGCTGCTGGCCGAACATTTCGCCATTAATATGGCCCGGGATCTGGGCTGGTCGTTGTTCAGTGGCTTTACCCGCAGTGCCACAGAATTACTGCTCGATTACCCCTGGCCGGGCAATATTCGTGAACTTAAGAATGTGGTAGAGCGAAGTTTATATCGCCATGGCAGCGAACAGCTGGCCGTTCACCAGATTGTATTTGACCCGTTCGCCAGCCCTTATCGACCCACACAGAGAATTAAAAAGGCCGCCGATACACCAGCTCCGGCAGCGGTTGCTCCTGTCGTCATGCCAGAAGCAACGCAAACCAAGCCCGCACCGGCCGCTTTTCCTTGCGATTTAAAAACGCTGTCTAATGAATTTGAAATCGACCTGCTGCGTAGTGCTTTAGAGCACAGCCAGTTTAACCAGAAAAAAACCGCTCAGAACCTCGGACTGACCTATCACCAGCTACGAGGCTACCTGAAAAAATACAACCTACTGGACTCGCAACAAGAGGCTTAGCCGTGGCTAACAGAGCAACTGATAAAACATCAACCCGGGTGCCCCACTCAGCGCATCCGGGCCTACGCTGGCTGCTGTCTATCGGCGCTTTGCTCAGCGTCCTGCTAAGTGGCTGTGGTGACAGAACCGCACAAGCCCAGCGTAAGATCCAGGGTATCGTCTATTGCGCCGAAGCCAACCCGGTCTCGTTTAACCCACAGGTGACGACCACAGGCTCAACCATAGATATCATAGCCAACCAGCTCTACAACACCTTGATCAGTATAGATCCTCTCACCGCTGAATTTCGTCCGGAGCTGGCAACGGCGTGGGAGATCAGTGAAGATGGAAAACAAATCACCTTTACATTGCGCCAAGACGTTACCTTCCACAGTACCGACTACTTCACGCCAACACGCACCATGAATGCGGATGATGTGGTGTTTTCGTTCAATCGCCTGTTCGACGTCTACAATCCTTTTCACTTTGTCGGTGATGCCAATTACCCGTATTTTCAGAGTGTCGGCATGGACCAGTTGATCCGTAGGATAGTCAAAGTAGACGATTACACGGTACGATTTGAGCTATTTAGCAGTGAAAGTAGTTTTTTATCTAATATTGCCACCGACTTTGCTGTGATCTTGTCACAGGAATACGCCATGCAACTGGTAGAGCAGGAAAACAAACAGGATTTCGATATGCTGCCAGTAGGCACAGGCCCGTATAAATACAAAGGCTTCCTGCGTGATAACCTGATCCGTTATCACAAGCACCCGGGTTACTGGAAACACGACCTGGCCATGGATCAGCTGGTCTATGACATCACCACCAATAACACCAGCCGTATTGCCAAAATGCTGACCAAAGAATGCGACATAACCGCTCACCCGAGCGCCACGCAGCTGGAAACCCTGGCGGCACGCAGCGATATTCGGGTCGATAAGGCTGTCAATCTAAATGTAGGCTATTGGGCGTTTAACACTGAAAAACCGCCGTTTGATAATGTTCTGGTGCGTAAAGCACTGGCGCACAGTATCGATTTTCAAAAAATCATGAAAGCAGTGTTTTATGGTAACGGGATCCAGGCCCGTTCAATTTTGCCGCCTTCTTCGTGGGCGTTTCAGACTCAGGCCATGCCCAGCTATGACCCCGAACGGGCTCGGGAGTTTTTGATACAAGCAGGTTACCCTGACGGCTTTGAAATGGACCTGTGGGCCATGCCAGTATCCCGTATTTATAATCCTAATGCCCGTAAAATGGCCGAGTTGATCCAAAGCGATCTACGCGAAATTGGCATCCGGGCCACCATCGTTGAGTACGAATGGAATACCTTCCTGGAGCGAGTGGGCAAACATGAACATGACAGCGTACTGCTTGGCTGGGCTGCGGATACACCCGATCCGGACAATTTTTTCAGCCCTTTATTAAGCTGCACGGCCACATTTAGCGGTAAAAACCCCGCGAACTGGTGTAATCCGGAGTTTGACTTATTACTGACTCAGGCACTCGACACCACAGATCTGCAACAGCGTAAACAGTTTTATCAGCAGGCCCAGCAAATGCTGATTGCTGAACTACCAGTGGTACCAATCGCCCATGGCATGCGCTTTCAGGCCAGCAATACCAGCGTCATGGGCATAGAATTGCGTCCCTTTGGCGGGATCTCTTTGGCGAACGCGAGGAAAAACTAATTATGTTTGCTGACTTTCTGTTTCGCCGCCTCAGCCTACTGTTGTTTATGTTGTTTGCGCTCACAGCATTTACCTTTGCACTGAATTATTTATTTCCCGGGGATCTGCTTACCAACTTCAGTGGTGAACTGAACGCCAATTACAGCCAGACACAAATTCTGGAACAAAAGTACCATATCGACGACAACCTGTTGATCCAGTATCAAGCCTTCCTGGTACGCCTATTTCAGGGTGACTGGGGACTGTCACTGTCTTCCGGTCAGGCCGTATTCGGCCATGTGAAACAGCTGTTTCCCGCGACCATTGAGCTGTGTGTTTATGCGCTGATAGTAGCACTTTGCCTGGGTATCCCGGCCGGTGTGATTTGCAGTGCCTATCATAATAAGTGGCCAGACAAAGTGATCAGCTCACTGACCTTATTAGGCTTTTCTATTCCGGTATTCTGGCTGGCGCTGTTATTGATCATGATTTTTTGCCTCAGCTTTGGCTGGTTTCCCATGTCTGGCCGCATTGGCCTGCTATATGAGATCCCACCCGTCACCAACTTTATCCTGCTGGATATCTGGCTGCACGACTTCCCATATGGTGGCCAGGCTTTTGCTGATGCACTGCACCATCTGACGCTGCCCACCGTGGTGCTGGCCATGTATCCCACCACAGTATTAGTGCGCTTTACCCGCGATTCAATGTTAACTGTGCTGGAACAAAACTACATCAAAACAGCACGCGCTAAGGGTCTCAACCGTCGCCAGTTAATCCTCGACCACGCACTGCGCAATGCGCTGTTGCCGGTGATTAAACAAATAGGTCTGCAATTTAGTACGCTCATCACGCTCGCGATGGTGACGGAAGTGATCTTTTCCTGGCCGGGGATTGGCCGCTGGATGATCGAAAGTATCTATCAGCGTGATTATCCGGCCATTCAGGGCGGCCTGCTTGCGGTCTCCTTTTTTGTCATTTTCGCCAACATGCTGGCTGATGTGATCCACACGCTCCTTGACCCGCTAGCCAGGAACCAGGCCCATGGCAAAGTTTAATCTCTTTACAGAAGAGTCAAACCGCTCTCCGTTATCGCGGCTGTGGCGAAAATTTAAAGCCAATCACCCGGCTCTGGTCGGATTATGGTTGTTTATTGCGCTCACCTTGCTCGCGTTGCTGGCCCCCTTGCTGGCCCCCTATGGCATTGACCAGCAACATGCCGATGCCTTGTTACTGCCACCTTCCTGGCACGATGAGGGCAATGTGAATTTCATTCTGGGCACCGATGATTTAGGTCGTGACGTGTTATCCCGCCTGATGCGCGGAGCCACCTACACCTTTGGGTTGTCGATTGTCGCTGCATTATTAACCACCCTGATGGGCGTGGTACTGGGCACGCTGGCCGGATGCAGCCAGGGCTTTAAATCCAGCTTGCTGAATCACCTGCTGGATATCACTCTGGCGATCCCGTCATTGTTACTGGCCATCATCATTATTGCGATCCTGGGCCCCGGCTTATTCAATACCGTGTGGGCCATAATTTTCGCGCTGCTTCCGCAGTATATTCACTCAATCCGTAACTTGGTGGTTGAAGAGCTGAACAAAGACTATATCAGTGCGTTCCGACTGGATGGTGCCAGTCGCTGGCAGCTGATCATACGGGGTGTACTGCCTAATATTTATGAGCACATTGTGGTGATATTCACGCTGGCCTTGTCCACCGCAATTCTGGACATCGCGGCACTGGGCTTCCTGAAACTTGGAGCGCAGCCCCCCACTACCGAATGGGGCGCTATGCTGGCAGAAAACCTGGGACTGATTTACCTGGCCCCCTGGACTGTCGGCTTACCCGGAGCACTGTTGTTTTTATCGGTGCTTGCGACTAACCTTGTCGGTGATGGGTTACGTGACGCTTTGCAGGCAAGAAAGGCGGATTAATGCAATTACTTGATATCAAAAACCTCACCATCGAATTACCCACAGACAATGGCGTGATCCGCGCCGTTGATCGGGTCAGTTTAAGTCTCAAAGAAGGTGAAGTACACGCCCTGGTTGGTGAATCCGGGTCTGGTAAAAGCCTAATAGCCAAAGCCATTGTCGGGGTATTAAATCACCGCTGGCGCGTTACCGCTGACCGGATGCACTGGCAGGGTGTGGACCTGATGCGTCTGAGTCCGGAAAAGCGCCGTAAACTGGTGAGCCGGGATATTGCGATGATCTACCAGGAGCCGAGTCGAAGCTTGGATCCTACCGCCAAAATATTTGACCAGGTTGCTGAATCGCTGCCTGATAATTGTTTTAAGGGTGGCTTTTTTAGTCGCCGTAATGAGCGCAAAGAGAAGGTGAAGGCGCTGCTGCACAAAGTGGGGATCCGGGATCACCGCCGGGTGTCGAGCAGCTATCCTCATGAGCTGTCAGAAGGCGTCTGCCAGAAGGTGATGATAGCGATGGCCATTGCCAGAAGCCCTAAACTGCTGATTGCAGATGAGCCAACCACCGCACTCGAAACCACCACCCGGGCACAGGTTTTTCGCTTATTGAAAAGTCTCAACCAGCTTAAAAACATGTCAATCTTGATGATCACCCATGAGCTGGAAGAAATTGCCGACTGGTCCCATGCCATGCATGTACTTTATTGTGGCCAGATGGTCGAAGCGGGACCCACGACGAAAGTATTTTGTCACCCCTACCACCCTTATACACAGGCGCTGGTGAAATCTCTGCCAGATTACGCGCATGGGATTGGTCACAAGGCGTCTTTCTTTGCACTCAAAGGCACCATTCCTCCCTTACAGCACTTGCCAATTGGTTGCCGACTGGGTCCAAGGTGCCCACAGGCACAGCGTGAGTGTGTTGTTACACCGGCTCAGGTGAAATCGCACGGGCATGCCTATGCCTGCCACTTTCCCTTGCTTCAGGAGAAGAAAAAATGCAACCCGTGCTGAAGGTACAATCACTGAATAAAACCTTTAACACCCGGGCAGGCCTGTTTCGACGCAAGCGGGTTAAAGTACTAAAGGATGTTTCTTTTGCCGTAGCACCGGGCGAAACGCTGGCGGTGATTGGCGAAACCAGCTCTGGAAAAAGTACCTTAGCCCGCGTGCTGGCGGGGGCTGAACACGCTGATTCCGGGCAGATCCTGCTGAATGGTGAAATGATTGAAGACAATGGCCACCAGAACCATGACTGTCGTCATATCCGGCTTATCTTTCAGGACCCCACTCGCTCGCTCAATCCGGGCCTGACCATAGGTGATATGCTGGATGATTGTCTGCGCTTAAATACGCAGCTTACCCAGCGTCAGCGCGACAAGAAAATCAATGCGACTTTATCTCGCGTTGGCTTGCTCTCTGAACATTATGACTACTACCCCCATATGTTCAGTGGTGGTCAATTACAACGGGTTGCACTGGCACGTGCGCTGATCCTCGATCCCAAAGTTGTGGTACTGGACGAAGCGCTATCTTCTCTCGATCCATCGGTTCGGGCACAGACGGTAAACTTACTCCTGGCACTGCAACGCGATTCCGGGTTGAGTTATATTCTGATCACCCATCATCTCAGCCTAGTGCGTCACATGAGTGATAAATTGCTGGTGTTAAGTCGGGGGAAAAGCGTGGAATACGGGCAAAGCGAAGCGATTTTTCGCGCCCCAAAGTCTAAGGTAATGCAAAAACTGCTGGCAGTTTAACTGGTTAAAAACATTATGCAGGTGGGCCAGACACCTCATTCCTCTGCCTGGCCCGCCCGGTTACTTACTCAGCTCTGAGTGCTGCAACCGGCTCGTCTTGAACGGCACGGCGCGTTGGCACATAACCCGACAACAACAACATGCTGGTCAGCAAAGTACTAGTGATCAGGGCTATCGCGATATAGGTGCTAAGACCAATCTTAGAGCCTATCATAGACGCAAATACCATACAGCTCAGTACATACACGACCAGACCGACGCCCAGACCAATCAACAAGGGACCCATATTACGTTTCAGGAATAAAATGGTGATTGCCGTATCTTTGGCACCCAATGCACGGCGAATGCCTATCTCGTGGCTGCGCATACTCACCGATGCCGCAGACACGCCATACACGCCCATCAATGCAAGGAACAAAGAGAACACACCGGAGTAAATCACCCCGTTGGACATAATCCCCAGCATATCAGCATAAAGATTGGCATTTTTCTCCAGGTCAACAATAAACGAGAAGTGTGCCTGATAATCACTGCGACCAAGCCAGGTGTAAAAGTCTTGCTGTGCAGACTGCATGCCGGCCTGCTGCTCAAAGATCAGCTGCACCCACTCGTAAGGCGATTGCAGATAAGACACATACAGTTCATCGTATTCAGCCAAAGGCGCATACATGCCCTGAGTGTTACCACTGCGATCACTGACGATGCCCACCACAGTATGGGTGACATATTTATCGGACAACTCAATATCAAGTTGCTTCCCAAGTGCCGACTGGCCATTAAAGTGGCGCTTGGCAAATGATTCGCTGACGAGCACCACACGCAGGTTTTCACTGTTATCACGGGCATCAATACCGCGTCCGGCAACCAGGGTCTGATCAAAAAACGCCAGCTTACCAAGTGTGCCCATTACATCGACACGCACGCGCGATTCAGCATCCATACGGACATTTTTCAGCCCCATGTTTTGCATCATGTCAGCCTCTGAGACACTGCTTAATTTCGACAGGTCCTGTACTGCGGTTTCGACAAAATTGACCTTTTGTTCCGGGCTTTCAAACTCAGCCCCCACCAGATTGAAATAAGCAGAATAACGCCCCTGGGTTTTTTCTGCCGTCACCATATCTGTGATATTGAAGATAACCGAACTGCCCAGGCTGCCTGACAACATTAAGACCGCAATAATCGCGACCTGAATGGTCACAATGATCCGGGATAAACGACCTGCGCCTCTGCCCAGCGACCCACGGGTGCCGTCACGCAATACCGTATTAATGTCCATCTTAGCGGCTTTCACTGCCGGTAAAACACTGGCAAAGAAAAAGGTAAACAGAATAAATAATACCGCCATCGTTAAGGTCTGCCAGTCTAGGTGCCAGTTCCACCAAAACGGCATGCCACTACCCAGACTCGCCTGCAGGGTGCCATTAATCAATGACAATAGAACAGCCGTCAGTACAATAGCCAGCGCCCCCCCCAGCAAAGTGATCAGTCCACCTTCACACACTAGCTGACGTACCAGACGCTTGGTTTTAGCGCCCAGGGCACCCCGGATAGCGGTTTCTTTTTGACGTTCAATAGAACGGGAAAACAGCAGGTTACCTGTGTTGATACAGGCCATAAACAGGATCGCCAGCGCGAAACTTTGCAACCCGACAAAAATAAATGCCCCCATCCCTTCAATGTTTTGCTGTTGCAGACTCATGTGTGTGACAGTCGGTGCGATAAACTGCACTCTGTCACTTTGTGATAAACGTCTTTCGCGCACGGCGGTCAGTGCGCTGGCCAGCTCGGAGTTAGCCTGCGCTTCAGAGACGCTGGCATGCAATCGACCCAGCACACTCACCTGTTTATCCTTGAAGTCAAACTGAGCGAATTGCTTGGTATCCAGCGGCAACCATAGATCAGAAGTCACAGGGAACTTGTAACCCTCAGGCATAACCGCGACCACTTCATAGCTCTTGCCGCCAAGTCGAACATGCTCGCCCAGCACAGACTCGCGGCCTGCAAATAAGGTTTGCCACACGTGATAGCTCAGCGCAACGACCGGTGCCTGCCCTGCCGCACCATCGTTATTGTTAAAGGCTCTGCCCAGCAACGGTTCGGTGCGGGTGAAGGAGAAAAAGTTTGGCATCACCTTCTCGCCCAGCAAACTCACGCCCTGGCCCTGGTTCTCCATGCGTACTTCTTCACGATAGTGCAAAGTATATTCATCATACACGGCGCTGAATTGCGACTGACCCAGTTGCGTGACATCTTCAAACGTCAGCACCCGGGTACTGCCGGTCAGGTGCGGCGTAACAATGCTGCTGGCATCTTTACCCTGTAACGGCTTAAATGAAATGGTGTAAACCATGTTGAAAGTCAGCAAACTGATCGTCAAACCTGCGGTCAGTATAAAAGTCACCAGCATGGTGAACTTCGGCGCTTTCGCTAACAGCCTGAGGGCGTAGCGAATATCAATTAAGAAACCCATAACTCGTTACCTCAGGCGCTTTTTGCCAGCTCAGGCAGCGGTTTATCACTGACCAGCTTGCCATCAAAAATATCAATTCTGCGACTGGCGCAGGCTGATGAACGAGGGTCGTGCGTCACCATACAAATGGTGCGCCCTTGTTGGTGCAGATCATCAAATAGTTGCAATACGATGTCGGCATTTTTTGAATCCAGGTTACCGGTTGGTTCATCCGCCAGGATCAATTTGGGGTCGTTGACCAGTGCTCTGGCTATCGCAATACGTTGTTGCTGACCGCCGGACAAGGCCGACGGAAAGTGTTTCACCCGATGCAGCATGTCAACCTGCTCCAGCACTGACAAGGCTTTTTCTTTGGCCTCTTTGGCGTTGTATTTATCCTGGTAAGTCAGCGGTAAAATAACGTTTTCTTCTATCGTCAGATCACTGATCAGGTTAAAGGACTGAAATACAAAACCGATGTGGTTACAGCGCACCGTGGCGCGCTGATCCCGGCTCAGATTTGAGACATCATTGCCCGACAGAAAATACTGGCCACCAGAAGGCGTGTCCAGCATGCCCAAAATGGACAACAGGGTTGACTTACCGCACCCCGAAGGCCCATTAATAGAGACGTATTCTCCTCCTTTCACCGAAAAGCTGATGTCTGACAGGGCCATCGTCTTCATCTCGTCGAACTGAAAATACTTACTGATATTCTTAAGTTCTAATATATTGCTCATTGTGCTGTCCTAATTATGTAAAAATATTTTTTCGTTATTAGCAAAATTGTCGGTGGCGGAAATAATCACGGTATCGCCGTTATTCAGCCCCTCTGTAATCTCGATAAAGTTCACTGAACTTTGTCCAAACCTGACCTGTACGGCCTGTGCAATATTGCCTTTGCTATCGACTCTGAAAATCTTGGCACTTTGGTACTCCTCAGCAAACGCAGGTTTCGCAACGAACAAAGTGTTGGGCTTGTCGGTGATATTGATCACCCCTTCAATTGACAGTTCCGGACGGGCTTCACTGGGCAGTGCATCGATCAAATCCACTTCTACTGCAACCAGGCCTTTTTCAACCTGAGGACTGACCCGGGACACAACGCCCTGGATCTGAGATTTACGGGTATCTATGGTCACCCCTAAACCCGGTGTCACATCCTTAATTTGCAGTTCCTGTACGTCTATTTCTGCGATCAGACTGCGTGGATTGGCAATTTTGCCCACACTGCCACCTTCTGCCACATCCTGACCTAACTCCAGATCCATGCTTTGCAATACACCATCCATTGCCGCACGGACATACAGGTTGTCGAGTTGCTCTTGTGCTCGAGCCAGCTCCTGTTGCAGGGTCTGCTGCTGTGCTTTATGGGCTAGCTTTTGTGCCTCAATATTGAGCTTCAGCTTTTCCAGTCGTTGCTTTTGTAACTCATGGTCCAGCTTGCTGCTTTGCACAGTAAACTCAGTGCGCTTAAACTTAATTTGCGACACGCTACTGTTGCCCATCTCGCGCAGTTTACGCTGAGCGTTAAGTTCCAGCTCATTGCCCTGGTGGGTCATTTTTGCGCGCTTTACCGCGGCTTCCGCATCCAGCAAGTCAGACTCAAACTGAGCATACTGCGCGGTATTTTCAGCAATCGTTTTTTCCAGTTTGGCTTGTGCATTGGCCAGTACCAACGACAGCTTGGGGTTATTGAGTTTGACGATGGGTTGCCCTTTTTCAACTACCGCCCCCGCCTTAACAAAGACCTTCTCTACTCGCCCGGCCACTTCAGACGCCACCCAAATGACTTCTTTGGGTTTCAGTACGCCCATACCTCTCACGCTGACCTGAAACTGCCCGTTTTGTACTTTGGCAGTACGCACATCTGTGCTATCAACCAGGGCGGTTGCCTGTCCAAAGTAGCTCTTCAGCCACCAGGCACCGGAAATAATCACCACTGCGGCTAGCGCAATTTTGACGTACCGCCAGTTAAACTTCTTTTGCTCTTCAATGGTAATGTCCATCTATGTTCTCCACTGCGGACTGGAACCGCTGTCCAATTCAATTAATGTGTTATCTTGGTAATGTCTGCTTTTTATGAACAAAAGCACAAAGTAAGTACTTACCACCCATATTCTCTGGCCATGCCAACCAGGACCTTACGGTCGCCACTAAAGGGTCGTCGACCGTGGGTAAACAGCATGTTGTCAACCAGCATCAGATCGCCTTTTTGCCAGGGGGTGTAAAGCGTGGTGTCATCATAAGCGGCACGAATGATGTCCAGCACTTCAGGTTCCAGCGGCTCGCCGTCACCATAGAATGCGTTACGCGGCAGACCGTCTTCCCCACAGGCACTGAGTAACTGGGCACAGGTTTCCTCACCCAGCGAGGACACATGGAATAAATGCGCCTGATTGAACCACACCTGTTCGTCGGTTTTAGGGTGTCTGGCAATGGCAGGGTTGACCTGCGAGGTACGCAAACGATGCTCGCCAATCCACTCAAAATCGAGCTGATTATTGAAACAATACTGCTCAACTTCACGCTTATCCGTAGTTTGAAATACCTCGCTCCAGGGCAAATCGATATCACCGTAGTTACGTACATACTTCACTTTCTTTGCAGCAAACTTTTCGCGGATCTCCTGCGGAATACGTTTAAATACCTCCCGGCTGTCGGCGATTGGGGTTTCACCTCCGGCCTGCGGGGGAAGCAAACAACATAGCCCCAGTCGCATCGCCCACTTGTTTGAATAAGCGTGCTCATTGTGCTGCGGGATCACTTCATCCGGGTGATATTCCGTCGCGGTGTACACATTGCCTTTCAGCTCAGTGCGCGGTGTTGAGCGATAAGAGTAATTCAACAATTCAGCGTCAAATAACGTGCTCAGCACCTGACCGAACTGTTTACTGCTCATAATGTTGAGGCCACGTAACATCACTGCGCCATTGGCGTTGAGCAAGGCGTCTATTTGCCCGGCATGCTCAGCAGCCCAATGAGTGGCTCTTTGTCCCTCTAAAGCGACTTCCAGTAGCAGAGGCATGCCCTTAACTGACTGTAAATCCTCCACGCTATACTTCTCTAACACTGTCATCTTCAAATCTCTCTTGTTGTAACTGTTGTTTGCCAATACGCTGATCAATCTGCTGTTTTATCTGGGCAGTCAGTTCTTCGATATTTTCCTGCCACAGTATTGAATAGTGATCGCCGGCCACACTGCTGTGAGGTAGCTGTAATTTATCTCTCAAAAATATCTGATAGGTTTCGGTCCAGCTGGGATTTGCCCGGGCACCAATCAGGAAGCAGCGCTGTGCCAGTTCGCTCGTCAGCTGATAGCCTTTGGCCAGATTGGTGTGACGTAACATCAGGCGCTCAAACTGCTCGGCAAAACCAGTAGGGATCGCCAGCTGTTTAATCAGTGCCTGTAAAGCCTGCTCCGTGTTTGTCTCGTTGACTTCCGAACAGGCTATGTAGCTGTCCAGCAATATGGTCAGCGCAGGCGGATTCGATGCCAGTTGCTTGCTGATCTCGGCCGCTAATAGCCCGCCCATAGAGTGGCCTAATAGCACCAGGCGACCCGCTTTAAGTGGCTGCATAAATTGGCTGCGAATGTGCGCGCAATATTCATTTGCATAGGCCTGAATGCTTGAAGCAGCAGCGTGTTCAGGCAAGTGTTCATAGCCATAGACCGCCACTTCTCCCTCCAGGGCTTGAGCTAGCGGCGTAAAGCTGCGCGCCAGGTCGGCCGCGCCCGGCAAACACAGCACAGTGAATGCCGCATCGGTGCTGCTGTTTAATGGTTTCAGCTGTGGCGTCGCCTGCTCGGTGCCGCCCGCTGCAATCAAGTCTGCCTGAACTGCCAACTGCGTCGTTTTAAACAACTGCTCCAGTGAAACTGCACAGGCGAAAGACTTTTCAATCAGCATCGCCAACGTGATCAACTTCAGCGAGCTGCCTCCGAGCGCAAAAAAGTCACTCTCTTTATAAATCGTCTGGCTCGGGCACTGCAGAACCTGCTGCCACAAGGTCGCCAGCTGCTTTTCCATGTCCGTTTGTGGCGCGTGTGCCGCCACATTTTTACGTGCTGGCGTTGGCAGAGCGCGGCGGTCAACTTTGCCATTTGCGGTCACCGGCCAGGGTGAAACATGGCACAACAGAGTTGGCACCATATAGGCCGGTAAACTCTGACTCAGTCGCTCTTGTAACTGCTCTGTCAGCTGTGCTTCATCCAGCTCAGTGACACTTAGCGTGCTTTTAAAATAGGCCACCAGAGTCGGGGTTGCCTGGTCCAGCTCAATGGTGGTAACCAGGGCTGAATCCACTTCGGGTTGCGCCAGTAACGCACTTTCTATTTCTCCCAACTCGATGCGTAGTCCATTGATTTTTATCTGATCATCGCTGCGTCCGAGGTACTCAATATCGCCGTTATCCAGATAACGCACTAAGTCTCCGGTTCGGTACAGTCGGGCACTGGCCCGTGCACCCATTTCGCTCTGGTAAGGATTGTTAATGAACCGCTCAGCAGTCAGCTCCGGCTGGTTATGGTATCCCCAGGCCAGACCATCTCCACCAATAAACAGCTCTCCGGCACTGCCAAAGGGCACCAGCTGCAAGTCGTCATCGAGGATCAACAGCTGGATGTTCTGAATTGGTTTACCTATGGGCACTGTGGTGCTGATTGGCTGCGAGCAATCCCAATAACTGACATCAATTGCCGCTTCGGTTGGCCCATAGAGGTTGTGTAGTTGTGCTTCAGGCAAACTGGCTCTGAAGCCCTGTACTTGTTTAACCTGTAACGCCTCCCCACTACAAAATACCTGACGAATACTGGTGCACTGTGCCAGCGCGCCATAATCCAGCATGATGCCCAGCATGGAAGGAACAAAGTGCAACTTAGTCACACTGCTTTGGCGGATTAACTGACACAAATACTGCGGATCTTTATGTCCCTCAGGCCGTGCCAGCACCATCTGGGCACCGCGACACAACGGCCACATAAACTCCCAGACGGAGACATCAAAGCCAAACGGCGTTTTTTGCAAAATAACATCGTGATGATCGCAACCGTACTGCTTATCCATCCAGTCAACCCGGTTAACCAAAGCCTGATGGCTGACCAATACCCCCTTGGGTTTTCCTGTCGACCCTGAGGTATAAATCATATAGGCCATATCCTGAGCAGTCAGCCCGGTTTCCTGCGGACTCAGATCCTGGGCTGCATAATCTTCAAAACGTGTCGCGTCCTGCGCGTACCCATCCATCAGGATCAGTGCAGGCGTATTTTCTGCCTGACACTTAGACTGATGGTCACTTTGCGTCAAGATGGTAGATATACCTGCATGTGCCAACATATAGTCCAGGCGTGTTTCTGGCAGTGTTGGATCAAGCGGCACATAGGCACCACCGGCTTTCAGTATAGCCAGTATGCCGATCACCATTTCCAGAGAACGAGTCATGCATACGCCCACCAGAGTGCCGGGAGCAACCTGATGCTCTGCACGCAGGTGCCTGGCCAGCTGGTTCGCTTTATCATTGAGAGACTGATAACTCAGTGTTTGACCTTCGTAACACAGCGCGGTTTGCGTCGGGGTTTTAGCGACCTGACGTTCAATCCACTGCGCCATCGTCAGCGTAGTGTCATAATCAACCGGTGCCGGATTGAGTGTCTCAAGTAAATGCGTTCGCTCCTGTGCGGATAGCAACGCGATGCTGCTTAACGGCACCGACGTGGATCGCAGCTGTGATAGCTGAGTCAATATCTGCATCAGATGGCGATTGAGCGTACTGATGTGCGCGTGCGTAAACAAGGCTTTGTCATACACCCAGTTAATCGCAACCCCCTGCGCTGACGTACTTATGTTGACTTCAATATCGAATTTGGCCACCGTCTGTGCTGCGCCACGCATGGTCAGTGCAGCCCCGTTCAGGTCCAGCTCCCCCTGCTCAGTGGCCTGGTCATCAAGGCCATAATCGGTCTGCGTGGTGAGCATAATTTGAAATAGTGGCGAATGTGCTGTACTTCTGGGCACATTTAATCGCTCAACCAGCTGTTCAAATGGCACGTCCTGATGCGACTGTGCGCCAAGGTGCACCGCTTTAACATGCTCTAAGTAACGCGTTATGTCGGGCTGAGCCGTGTTCACTCTCAGCACGAGTGTATTGACAAAAAAGCCAATTAGGGACTCAAGTTCAGTCTGTGTGCGATTCGCAACCGGTGTGCCTATCACCACGTCTTTGCTGTTACTGTGTCTGCTCAGCAATAATGAAAGCGCGCTGTGCAATAGCATAAAGGAGGTTAGTCCCTGCGATTGAGCCAGTTCGGCCAGCCCAGCTGCGACATCACTATCCAGGTTACCCTGCACCAGCTCCCCGACATGCTGTTTGACCTGCGGACGCGGGTGGTCCAGCGGCAGGCTGTGTACCGGAGGCAGATCAGATAATTGCTCACTCCAGTAGGTTAACTGGCGCTCCAGAACCGGGCCGCTCAGATAGCTATGTTGCCAGTGAGCATAATCAGAGTACTGAATCGGTAACGGGGTCAGCGGATTGTCCTGACATTGCGTGTATGCCCGATACAACAGTACAAACTCTTTCACCAGCAGCTGCAACGACCATCCGTCAGAAGCGATATGGTGGATATTAAACAGTAACACAGACGCATGCTCGGAATCGGCGCCGGTATCTATATACGCAGCCCGGATCATCAGGTCCTTGCTCAGGTCAAACGGCTGTGATTGTAAGCGTGGGATCAGTGACGCAATTGTCTGTTGCTGTGTTGCCGGGCTCAGCAGCCTGAGGTCTTCATAATCCAGTGTGAAGTGTACGTCAGTCTGGATCACCTGCTCTGTTCCCGAGTCGCCGTCCCGATAAACACTGCGCAGTACTTCGTGACGCGCAACTATGGTGTTTAATGCTGCTTCAACAGCGTTCAGGTCCAGCTCACCGCTCACTTCAAACGCGGCTGGCATGTTGTATTGCGCCGAGCCACCCTGTAAGCGGTCGATGAACCACAGTCTTTGCTGCGCAAAGGATGCGGCCATGCGACCATCTTCCGGACGAGCCTGCACTTCTATGCGCTGTGCGGTGCTCCCTCCCTGCGCCTGTTTAAGTTCGACCTGTTGCGCCTGGCTGGCGATGCTCGCATGTTCGAACAACTCGCTGATACTGAATTCAACCCCGAAGGCCTGTTTGATTGCCGCCACTAAACGCACCGACAACAAAGAATGTCCACCCAGCTTAAAGAAGCTGCTGTCTACGCTTATCTGGTCCGGCGTTAACTTTAATAATGAGGACCACAGCTCAACCAGCTGCTGCTCTGTTGCTGTGCGTGGTGCAACGTGCTGGGCCGCGGCTTTTTCCTGCGGGTCCGGCAGTGCTTTTTTGTCCAGTTTACCGTTCGCTGTCAGCGGCCAGTGTTGCAGCCCGACAAAGTGGGTCGGTACCATATAGGCCGGTAACTGCTCACCCAGCAGACGCTCGCAGTCACTCAAAAGCACGCCCAGCTGCGCCGAGTTTTCCGCCTTAATATAGGCGACCAGCTCCGGGCCGGTGGCCAGGGTTTTACACAACACTTCAGCAGATTCAACGCCCAAGATTTGCTGCAACTGGCTGCTGATATCACCCAGCTCCACCCGGAAACCCCGGATCTTAATCTGCTCGTCTATGCGTCCTAAAAACATCAGCTCGCCACTGTTTTGATAGCGCACCTGATCGCCGGTGCGATACAAACGTGCCGGGCTGGTCGCATCACTGGGGTCATAAAACGGGTTTTCAATAAAGCGCTCGGCGCTCAGCGTCGGGTTATTCACATAACCTGTGGCCAGACACGGCCCGCCGACAAACAACTCACCCCGGGCCCCCTGTGGCAGGGCATTAAGCTGCGCATCCAGTACATAGGCATAGGTGTTGTCCATGGCCCGGCCGATGGGCAGCTCCGCCGGTAAGTCGGCCTGATTGGCACTGATGTCATACATCACACAGCCCACCGTGGCCTCAGACGGACCATAGTGGTTAAACACCTGACTGTCCGGGAACTGGGTTTGTAAGGCCAGTGCCACATCGCGCTCAAAGCGCTCACCGCCAATCACAAACACGTGCTGCACACCTGCAAGCGGCGCCTCCTGCAAGGCCAGTACCCCTTCCACATGATGCGGCGTCATCCGCACCAGTCGTGGCTCATCCGCTTTATTCAGGGCTTTACTCAGAGCCGGTAACAGCTCCTGATTATCCAGCAATTGCACACTGCCACCACTTAAGAGCGGTAAGTACAAACTCGGAACACCAATATCAAAACCGTGTGATGTCACCAGCAGTGAGCCGTTGAGGTGGTCGGCATAGTAGCCTTTGAGGGCAAAGTTCAAATAATCCATCAGGGCCCGGTGGCTGATCTCCACGCCTTTGGGGGTGCCGGTGGAGCCTGAGGTGTAAATCACATACGCGGGGCTGTCATGGGCAACCGTTTCCGCGCAAAACTCGCCGTCATAGCCACTGAGCCAGTTTGCATCAGTGACATTCTGCTCCAGTAACAACAGGTCAACCCCGGCATCCGGAACACGGGCGGCCAGTGCGTCACTGACAATCACCCACTCCAGAGCGGCATCAGCGATAATTTGCTGGTTGCGGGCTTTGGTGTTGCTGGGTTCAAACGGAATATAGGCTGCCCCGGCTTTGAGCACGCCCAGTAAGCTCACCATCAGGCAGGCACTGCGTGGCATGCACACGCCCACCAGATCGCCGGGCTCAACGCCCTGCTCCTGCAAACAGTCAGCCAGTTTAGCCGCCTGCGCATTAAGCTGCGCATAGCTAAGCTGTTCGGTGTCACTGTGTACGGCAATCGCATCCGGTGTCAACGCCGCCTGCTGCTCAAAGCGCTCTGTCAAACTGCGCGCGTCGTAAGCGCTGTGTGTGACTGGCAATTGGGTTTGTAACTGACTAAACTGCGTATCGCTGAGCGCTGTCAAAGCATCGATAGAAGTGTCAAATCCATGTTCTGTGTCCAGACAACGGGCATAGTTTTCTAAAATGGTTTCAAGATGTGCCATCATGGTCGTGACGCTTTGCTCACTGTACAAGGCGTCATCATATGACCAGCCAATCACGGTCCCCTGCTGACCAAGCTCTGCATGGATATCAATATCACCGCGAATTGTCATGGTCATATCTTCGGGCACATACGGTCTGAATGGCGTGCTTTTCGGCGCCTGCGGGCTGTCAGCTAACCTACTGTCATTGCAGGTCAGCTGAATTTGAAATAGCGGCGTATAGCTATTAGAGCGGGTTACATCGAGCTGCTCAACCAGGTGCTCAAAAGGCACATCCTGATTGGCCTGAGCCGACAAATGAACTTGCCGAATATGTTGCAGATAACTGTCCAGGGACTGGGCTTTAAGCTCAACCCGCAATACCAGACGATTTAGGAAACACCCTATCAGCTGGGCCACTTCGGCCTGAGCCCGGTTAGCAACTGTGGTGCCCACCACAATATCCCGGCTGGCTGTAAAAGTATGGAGTAACAATACCAGCGCACTGTGCAGACACATAAAGGGTGATAACTGATAGTGACGGGCAATGGTTACTAATTTTTCCGTCAGTTCAGCACTGAGTGTCTGATTGCATTTTTTGCCACTGAACTTTTTCTTCGCCGGTCTGGGATGATCTGGGGTCAGGCTGTGTAATTCTGGTAAGCCCGTGAGATGTGAACGCCAGTAGGCTAACTGGTCCTGATAGTCCTGCGACTTTGCCCAGTTTTGCTGCCAGTGAGCAAAATCACTGTACTGCACCGTTAAAGGGGGCAACCCCTGTTCGCTGCTGTACAGCGTCATAAATTCATTTTTAAGTATGTCCATCGACCAGGCGTCGGACGCGATATGGTGCATGTTAAACAGCAAAATACCATGCGGCTGAGTACCACATGGCGTATCGGTTAGTTTGACATAGTGAATGTCCAGCAGTGCATCGTGTTGCAGATCAAATTCCCGTCCGGCATGAGCCAGCGCCAGCGCCTTGACCTCGTCCCGTTGCACAGGTTCCGCCAGCGCGCTCAGATCGGTAAACTGCACCTCATTGCTGACCTGTTCACGTACCAGACGCCGGGGTCCTTCATCACTGGCTTCATAGCCCGTTCTGAGTATTTCATGACGCGCGATAATGGTGCGCAACGCATGCGTGGCACGTGGTACATCAAACGGCTGATACACCGAGTACGCCATCGGCATGTTGTACTCACTGCCACCGCCTTGTAGTTGATTGACAAACCACAGACGCTGCTGAGCAAACGACAAACTATGTTGTTTTTCTTGCTCTGCCACCGGCTGAATGCGTTCAACCTGCTCAATGGGGGCTGATTGGGACAGCGTTGCAATAATGTCATGCTTGTTCGCGCTAATAAGCGCTTTATGCTCTGCGGTCAGGGCCCCTTTCTGGGCTTTGGCCTTGAGCTTGCCATTATCCAGGTAAACTGCTACTCCCTGAGCAACCAGTTCAGCTAATAATTTGTTGATTTCAACCATTCATTCAAGTCCTGTTAGTCGAGACATGCGCCAGAGACTGACTTCATGTTACTTCTGTGGTCACTACATACGACTATTTATAACAGAACCGGGGTGGTGATGACTGCCTGTAAGATTTGACAAGGCCACAGATCTGCCACCTCTCTTGACAGCGAAAAGACCCGTAAACCAGGCGGGGTTGAGCGCTTTCATACGGCATTGCTCGAACAGAGTTGTACAGCATTTTATCCGTGCAAACACGGTAAAGCAGCTTTGATCTCATGCATGAGATCAAAGCTGTCAATCATGAACACGTATCCCGATGCCATTGGCAACCGGGAATAACCGCTTAGAACTCGACTTCGTCCAGCTCAGCTTCGTTAATTTCACTCAGCTGCAAGTCCAGTACTTTCTTATCCAGGAGCTGCGCCAGTTGATCGATTTGTGCATGCTCAATGGCTTCTTTAATCGACACAGAGACGTTAAAGACCTGATGCAGGCGTTGTACCAGCTTCATTAAGCTCAGTGAGTGTCCACCCAGCTCAAAGAAAGACTGATTAACACTGATCCGCGTACCATCATAATCCAGTAGCTCAGCCCAGATATCCCGCAGCTGACACTCAGTCTCTGTGGACGGTGCAACCTGCTTGCTGCCTGACACCCCCTCGCCCGGTTGCGGCAGTGCCTTTTTGTCGATTTTGCCATTCACCGTCAGTGGCCAGTCCTGCATCAGCGTCATTTGTTCAGGCACCATATAAGCGGGTAAGAAAGCTGCTGCCTCGCGCTTGATACGCTCAATCTCCTGCGTATGCTGCTGCTCATCAACACTGTGTTCCAGCTTCAGATAAGCATGCAGCACCTGAGTCCCCTGGCTCTGTCTGGCAATCACCACCGCACTGTCTACATGGGTGATACTGCTTAACTGATGCGTGACTTCACCGAGCTCAATCCTGAAGCCCCGGATCTGCACCTGATCGTCCATGCGCCCGATAAACTGAATACGCCCATCCCGCTGGTGGCGACCCAGATCTCCGGTTTTATACAGTTTTTCGCAGTCTGTACCGACACCGTGAGGATTGTCGATAAAGCGCTCGGCACTCAAAGCCTCACGGCCCAGATAGCCATCAGCAAGCCCGGCCCCCGTGACATACATTTCACCCGCGACCCCCACAGGCACAGGTTGCAACTGTGCATCAAGAATATAGACAGCCTGATCAGCCAGCGCCCTGCCAATGTGGATCTGGTCAATCTCCTGGCGCGCAATAGGCGCAAAGGTGACATGCACTGTGGTCTCGGTGATCCCATACATGTTAATCAATTCGGTCTGTGCATTTGCCGGATGCTGACACCAGCTTTGCAAATGCTGTGTTTGCAGTGCTTCTCCCCCAAACACCACATAGCGCAGTGCCGGCAGGCTGATATCGTGTGCAACCACATGCTCAGCAAACACCCCAAAGGCGCTCGGAGTTTGATTTAATACACTGAGCTGGTGCTGCTGACATAACTCAACAAACGCAGCCGTATCTCGGGTCTGATGATGGGTTGGGATCACCAATTTGCCACCGTGAATGAGCGCACCCCAGATCTCCCAGACACTGAAGTCAAATGCATAGGAGTGGAACAAACACCAAGTGTCCTGATTGCTAAATGAAAAGTCCTCGGCAGCACTGGCGAATAAGCGTGCCATATTACGATGAGTCTGTACCACGCCTTTCGGCGCTCCAGTCGATCCTGAGGTATAGATCACATAGGCAGGGTCACTCAGTAACACTTCGGGTAACACAAGTGTTAAGCCGAGGTCCTGACTCAGCAGAGCCTTGCCATCCAGGTTCACCACCTGACACTGCGCCTCGTCGAGCGCCGCAGCACACTGAGGCTGCGCCAGACACAGTGCAATGTGGGCATCATTAATAATATAGTTCAGACGCTCTGCCGGACTGTTTGGATCTAATGGTACATATGCCCCACCGGCTTTGAGAATTGCCAAAATCCCCACCACAGTGTCGATTGAGCGCTCAACACATAAACCTATCAGGTCACGCTGTTGTATATCATATTCATGCACTAATTGAGCGGCCAGTGTGGTTGCCATTTTATCCAGTTCCGCATAGCTGACCGTTTGATTATCCATGACCAGTGCCGGACGCTCAGGCGTCGCACGGACATGGCGGTCAAACTGTGCAATCATGCTGTGCAACTGCGCATCGGCATAAGCCATTTTCGGTGCTGCGAGCAGTGCTTGCTGCTCCTGAGGCTGCATAATCTCCATCTCGCCAAGCGATGCTGTGGCATCGAGTGCGATAAGATTGCTCAGTGCCGTATTAAAGTGGCTCAACAAACCTTCCATATCGGCGCGCTCATACTGATGGCCATGGAAGCTCAGTCGTAAACTCAATACTCCCTGCATCGAGGCAGTCATAGCAACCGGGTAGTTGGTGTATTCAATCGATGCAGCACTGTTCACCTGTAACTGACTTGCCCCGCTGCGCTGCGCCTGAGCTCCGGTATCATGCAGATCGGCCGGGAAATTCTCAAACACAAACAAGCTATCGAACATTGCCCCCTGAATACCATGCCCGCCACAACTTAATATCTCCGGCAACGGCAGGTAACTATGCTGTTCACGCTGACTGTGTGCCTTATGCATTTGTTGTAGCTGATCCCCAATACTGGCCTGATGGTCCAGTTGCACTCTGACCGGCACCGTATTAATAAACAGCCCTATCATTTGCTCCACATTCGCCACTTCCGGCGGACGCCCGGATAAGGTGGTGCCAAAGCATACATCCGATTGCGCACTATAGCGGTGCAATGTGTAAGCCCAAACTAATTGCAGTACAGCATTCGCAGTGACCTGCTGATTTTGCGCAAATTGACTCAGCTGGCGGGTAAGCGTTTCATCACAACTCCATTTGATTTCGTCATAACTCGGAACGTCACTGGCCGCAGCAGGCAACTGCAATGTAGTCGGTGCACTAACTCCTGCCAGTTCAGCATCCCAGAAAGCCCGCGCTTCATCCCTATTTTGGTTACATAACCATTGAATGTAATCCTCGTAATTCGCCTCAGGTGGTAAGGTCAGAGGCTGTCCACCGGTCAGGCTCTGATAATAGCCCAGTACCTCGGAGAACAAGGTGGCCTGACACCAGCCATCGGTCAAGACATGGTGATGAGACCAGATAAGCTGGGCTTTTTGCGCGGGCAAACGCACCAGTGTCAGACTCATCAACGGGGCCAGATTAAAATCAAACCCTTTGGCTTTAATGGCGTAATGCAACTCACTGAGCTGGGTTGCCACTAACTCAGCGGACTTATGTTGCCAGTCAAGCACTTCCATCTCAATGAGCGCATTGTTATGTACCACCTGATGAATATCGGCATCATCAAACACACTGAAGCTGGTGCGCAGGATTGCATGGCGTGCAATCACATTCTGCCAGGCCTGCTGCATGGCAGGTGTGTCCACCTCACCATCAAGCTCAAAGTGTGTCAGCGTGGTATACAGACTGGCATCTTGCTGAAGTAAGTCATGGTAAATCATCCCCTGTTGCATCGGCGTGGCCACATACACTCTTTCAATATCTGAGTATTGAGCTTGCAATGAGTCCAGCTGAGCCTGTTCCAATGTCGCTGCCGGGAAATCCTCGACAATCAAAGTCTGGCACTCAGCACCGGCTTTGGCCTTGGCTACCAGCTGAAGTAAAACCGCTTTAAACCGGGCTGATAATGCCTCAATTTGTGCCTCTGAATAACTTGGCATCGCAAAGCTCAAATCAAATCTCAACTGATTGTCCTGACTTTGACCATTGACCATTAAGTGATGCAGGTCGGCTGCCTCAGGAGCTGACTCTGCGCCACGCGATTCTTGCGCCATTGCCAGACGGCCCTGCGTGCCCGTCACATTGTCTAGTTTACCCAGATAGTTGAAGACGATTGCCTGGTCGACACTACGCTTATCCAACGCACAGATCTCAGCGTCCTGCCGGATATACTTTAATAACCCATACCCTAAACCATGCATAGGCAATTGTTGCAGCGTCTGTTTTACCGACTTAACGGTTGCGATCAGGTCAGCTTGCTGACCCCCGAGGATCAGCGGATAAAGATTGGTAAACCAGCCCATTGTCTGAGTCACATCCAGCCCGTCAAACAAGGCTTCTTCCCGGCCATGACTTTCCATATCAACACGCAGCAAAGGCCTGTCAAAGGTATTCTGATAAGCCAGCAGGAAAGCACTGAGCATCAGCGTGTCCACATTACTATGGAATACCTGCTGACAGTCTGCCAGTAATATCCGGGTGTCCGATTCATCCAAAGAGAAGGACACATTATGCCACTGCTCGGCCGCTACTTTGGCTGAAGGCTGAGCCGGGAACAATGACAGTCTGTCACGCCAGTAAGTCTGTTGTTCACTCAGTGCCTCGGACTGCGCCAGCGCATTCACCGCTTCGCCCCAGGCCTGATAGGAACTAGTTTTTTCTGCTAACTGGATAGGCTGTGCGGTTTCGATTGCCTGCAGCGCGGTTTCCAAATCCTGAAGCAAAATACGCCAGGATACCCCGTCTACAACCAGGTGATGAATGGTCATAAACAGCCGTGCAGGCTTATCATCACCGGCATAAAAATACACAAACTTGCACAATGGTCCCTTTTCTATATCCAGCTGCCGCTGCAAGGCATCACACTGACGCTCAACCTCAGCACTGAAGCCCGCCTCGTTCAGGTCACTCAAATCAACTACCTGATGCATATTGGCCAACTGCGTGTCGCACAGTGGTACAAAGCTAGCGACCTCAGCAAACCGCAGTCGCAACGCGTCATGGCGTTCAACCAATGCGTTTACCAGCTCAGAAAAGTGACTTGTTAAATTACCCGGCGCGCTGAGCAGCAACGACTGATTATAATGACTTGGCGCAGCCCGGTTTGCCGCAAAGAAGCGCTGCTGGATTGGCAGCAATGGCATCTCCCCGGTCACCGCATCCTGCTGCGCATTGATGCGAGTGCTGAATTCAACATGTTCACTCAGGGTTGCAATACTTGGGGTCGCAAACAGTTGTTTCACGTTCAGGTGTAGACCCTGTTGTCTGGCGCGCCCGACCATTTGAATGGCAATGATGGAGTCGCCACCCAGCGTAAAGAAGTTATCCTGTATTCCCACCTGCTCTATGCCCAGTAAATCCTGCCAGATTACACACAGCGCGGCTTCGGTGTTGTTTCTCGGTGCGCAATATGCGTTTTGCAGCAATGCCTTATCCGGCTCAGGCAGCGCCTTTTTGTTAATTTTTCCGTTCACCGTCAATGGCCACTCGTCGATGACCACCGCCAGCTTAGGCACCATATATTCTGGCACCTGAGCGGCAAGCTGTGCCAAAGTCGCACTGATAAAGTCACTCTGCTCCTCAGTTGTGACGACCTCTGTCGGCTGTATATAAGCAACCAGGTCATTGCCCGATGCGCCTTTTTTGGCCACCACAACCGCGGAGTCAATTTCAGTCAGCTGGCTGAGTCGCTGAGCAATTTCACCGAGCTCAACTCGGAAGCCGCGAATTTTAATTTGGTCGTCGGCACGACCTACGAAGGCCAGATTGCCATCGGCCAGATAGCGCACTAGATCGCCGGTGCGATACAGGCGTTTCGAGCTGCCTGCCACCTCAGGGTCATAAAATGGATTGTCAATAAAGCGCTCGGCCGTCAGCTCAGGCTGACCCAGATAGCCACGCGCCAGACCGTCGCCACCGACATACAACTCGCCTAAGCTACCGTGAGGCAATAAGGTCTGTTGCTGATCCAGCACATAGGTCTGAACATTACACAAAGGTGTGCCGATATGTATGGTGTCATCAGTAATTTCACCCACAGTCGCACAGACTGAGGTCTCCGACGGGCCGTAAGCATTATAGAAAGAATAATGTGCCCGCCAGCGTGCCACCACATTTTCTTCACAGGCTTCCCCTGCCACAATTAAACATTGCAGCGCCAGATCTGTCTGCAACGTCATGGTCGATAACAACGCCGGTGGCAAAGTTGCATGGGTGATCTGCTGCGTTTTCAACAGCTCAGACAGCAGCTGTACATCCGTGCGTTGTAACTCGTCGGCAATCACCAGGGTACCACCCGGGATCAAGGCCATCAGCCACTCCCAGGTCGCCGCATCAAAACTGATGGATGCAAATTGCAACACCTTACTGTCGGCACAGGTAGCAAAACGGGCTTGCTGGTTGTAAGCCAGGTTCACTGCGCCCTGATGAATAAGCTGCACGCCCTTGGGCTGGCCAGTTGAACCTGAGGTGTAAATCACATAAGCCAGACTGTCACTGCTGATCTCATCCAGAGCCGGGTTATGCTGCGGATAGTCATCAAGTGCCAGAGCTGCAATATCTATAGCGGTGCCCGCTTGTTCGCTCATCAGGCTCTGAGCCACGGTCAGGCCACTGCCATACCCAATTACTTGCTTAAGACCTGCATCGGCTGCCATATAGCTCAGGCGACTGGCCGGATAATCCGGATCCAGAGGGACGTACGCGCCACCGGCTTTGAGTATCGCCAGCATGCTCACCATCATCTCCATCGAGCGGCTGCTGCATACCCCTACCAGGGTTTCAGGTGTGATCTGTTGCTCACTCAGCAGGTAATGGGCCAGCTGATTGGCCCGCTGATTTAGCTCGCCGTAACTGATGGATTGGTTCTGGAACACCAGGGCGATTGCTTCGGGCGCTGCCTCTGCCTGTTGTTCGAATAAATGGTGAATACAGGCCGTGTCGTCGTAGCCTAGGCTACGCTGACCCTGTGTCAGTAACCTGGCCACTTCATCCGCTGGCAGTACGCTCAGCGCACTCACAGGCTGTGTTTGGGTTGCTTCCGTTAGCTGACTCAGCGCCGTAATCACATACTCTGCAATACGGCTGATCTCCACCTGCTCATCAATTTGTAAGTCCAGGCTGAACACATGGGCTGCGCCATAATCATTCACCGATAGGTTAAACGGATAGTTGGTGCGCTCCTGTGCACTCAGCGCCTGAATATCGCTGTCTTGTGCTGGCGTGTCTGTTTCGTCCCGCTCAGTGTGACGATAGTTCAGCATCGCGCTGAATAACGGACCATCTGAGCCCACCGCGCTGTGTTTCTGCGCCTGTGCCAGCGACACCTGCTCATAAGGCAACAACGCTTTCAGTCGTTTGTCCACATCTTTAATCAAGTCTGCGACCGAAGACCCCTGTAACTCAACCGCCACAGGTAAGGTGTTGATCAACATTCCCAGCAGGCGTTCTACACCTGCGCCGCCATTCATCCGACCGCTCATCACAGTGCCAAACACCACTTCCTGCTGGTTACTGCAAGCCCCCAGCACCAGTGCCCAGGCGGCATGGAAAATCGCAGCCGGACTGACTTCATGCTGTTTTGCATAAGTGCGGATGGCGGTACTCAGTGCGTCACTCAGAGCCACTTTATGCTCTCGAATCGTGTCACCGTTACCCTGAGTATCCTGCAACCCAAAAGGCAGTGTTGGCTCGCTGATATGGCCCAGCGACTCAGAGAAAAACCCTTCTATATCGAGCGTTTCCATGCGTGCCAGAGTGTCGCTGATAAACTGACGATAAGACGCCGGCGCAGGCAAGCTCTGCGCCTTGCCTGCGCTGTAACTGTGTAATTCGTCCTGGATCACCGCCATGGCAACATGGTCAATGATCAGGTGGTGTGCCTGTAATAGTGCATAGTGGGAACCCGTGTCCGGGTCCTGACACACCTGCAGGCGTAACAATGGTGCCTGAGCCAGATCCAGCCACTGTGGACCATCGGCCAGCGCGGTGATGGTCTGCTGTGCACTCAGTCCCCCGGCACAGGCAAGCTGTGTCACCGGCAGCGTCACAGAGCGTTGGACCACCTGCAATGCCTGACGCTTGCCCTGCCAGAGAATGGCAGTACGCAGCACATCATGACGGGCCAGCAAAAAGTTCAGGCTGTCAGTAAACTGGGTCAGTGCCGCATCACTTTTTAATTCATAAAGATAGTTGGTGACATAGGGGTCGTTCTCCGGGTCCATGCTGTGCACGAACAGCACCCCTTCCTGTAACGGCGCCAGTGGATAGATATCCTGAATGTTGGCCATGCCTCCTGAGATCTCGGCGGCGATGTCGTTCAGCTCGACCTGGCCCAGTGCAGCCAGCGGCACCATATCCGGCGTAATGGCGGTGCAACCAGCCAGGATCAGGCTGCGGCTTTCATCTGCGTCGCTTGTTGTGGCAAGGCTTAGTCCCAGTGCCATTTCCTGTAAGGACTGGGCGGCGAACAGCGCCTGTGCATCCACCTCAAAACCTTGTTGTCTGAGTCGGCTGGCCAGCTGCATAAGCAACAGGGAATGGCCGCCCAGTGTGAAAAAGTTTGCCGTGACGCTAAGCTGCTCAGCAGGCTGTGCCAGCAATTCGCCACACAGCGTAACCATTAATTGCTCACGCTCTCCCTGCGGTGCCACATAAGTGCCCTGCAATGCCGACGTATCGGCTTCAGGCAGGGCTTTTTTGTTTACTTTACCGTTGGCGGTCAGTGGCCAGTCGTCAATCACCACACCCAGCTTAGGCACCATGTAATCCGGTAAGGTTTGTGCCAGCGTGGCCAGCGTCTGAGCCATAAACTCTGGCTGAGCTTGTTCCGCAACAGCCTCAACTGGCTGGACGTACGCCACTAAATAGGTGCCTGCCGGGCCGTTTTTGGCCAGCACCAGTGCACTGTCTATGTTACTCTGACGGCTCAGCTGCTGAGCTATCTCGCCCAGCTCAACCCGGAAACCACGAATTTTAATTTGGTCATCGGCACGACCCACGAAGGCCAGGTTGCCATCGGCCAGGTAGCGCACTAAATCGCCGGTGCGATACAGGCGTTTTGAGCTGCCTGCCACTTCAGGGTCGTAAAATGGATTGTCAATAAAGCGCTCGGCCGTCAGCTCAGGCTGATTCAGATAACCCTGTGCCAGACCGTCGCCGCCCACACACAGCTCACCCACACTGCCGTACGGCACCAGACTCAGGTCATCGCTCAGCACCAGGGCCTGATCGCCATTCAGCGGCGTACCAATGGCAATGTCCTGACTTTCATGTAATGTCGGTATCGCGTAACAACAGCTGAAGGTGGTGTTTTCCGTCGGACCATAGCCGTTAATAACTTGTGCCTGCGGTAATGCCTGCTGCACCCGCATCACATCGGCGCCGTGAACTATGTCGCCGCCAGCCAGTACATAACGTAAAGAGGTGCGACCGTCACAGTGGTGGCTCCACTCACTGA
>NZ_JASJUV010000004.1:0-431962 GCF_030125445.1 Pseudoalteromonas ardens | reverse complement strand
ATCAGGCTTGCGCCCATTGTGCAATATTCCCCACTGCTGCCTCCCGTAGGAGTCTGGACCGTGTCTCAGTTCCAGTGTGGCTGATCATCCTCTCAAACCAGCTAGGGATCGTCGCCTTGGTGAGCCGTTACCTCACCAACTAGCTAATCCCACTTGGGCCAATCTAAAGGCGAGAGCCGAAGCCCCCTTTGGTCCGTAGACATTATGCGGTATTAGCCATCGTTTCCAATGGTTGTCCCCCACCTCAAGGCATGTTCCCAAGCATTACTCACCCGTCCGCCGCTCGTCATCTTCTAGCAAGCTAGAAATGTTACCGCTCGACTTGCATGTGTTAGGCCTGCCGCCAGCGTTCAATCTGAGCCATGATCAAACTCTTCAATTAAAAGTTTTTTGAAACCGAAGTTTCGTGCTCATTGAATTCTGATTTTGATTCTTTCGAATCGAATTGACTGTGCTGAATAAACTATGTTTATTCCGTTGGTCACTCAGCTCAATTGAGACTCTAAATTTTTGTGCGTCATTCAGTAAACTGAAATTCGCTGTTAGAACTCAATCTGCACGAGTGCCCACACAGATGATTGCTTCATATTTTTAAAGAACAGTGCGACTTAATGTCGCTGCGCTGTTAGCGCCGAGGGTTGTGCATTCTAATCACTTCCCACTTTATGTCAACACTTAATTTTGAAAAATTTCAGAACCAAGTTTTATTTGACTCCCAACTCGCTGGCTCGTTGCTTTTCAGCGTTGTGCCCCGTGTCGGTGGATGCGCATTATAGGGAAATCGAAACCCAGCGCAACCCCTTTTTTGAAGAAAAGTGAGAAAAACATCGCGTTCGGACAAAAATAAGGCAAGACGCTCATTTTTTGACGTTAAACACCTCAAACTGAATAACTTTTAGGTACATATTACGCAAAAAGGCCAGTCAGAGTATTCTGACTGGCCTTTTTAATCTGTTCTATTAAATTGCGATATGCTTAGAACTTATATTCGATACCGGCACCCAGGTAATCTTCCTCTACACCGTTGTCTTCATCAACACTTGAGTAGAATGCGTAAAGCTTTGCCGCTTTGCTCAGCTTGTGGTCGATACCAACAGAGATACCATCTACTTTATCGCCTTTATCAAAGTCGATAACCTGGTACTGTAGCTTCAGGGTATTCGCGCCAAAACCGTAGGCCGCGTTTACCATATAACCGTCTGCCTCATCAGACCCATCTACTTTCTCTTGCATCTGGTACATTGCACCCAGTTTGAAATCTGCTACCTTACCTTGTACTGAAAAACGCACCGCATCGTAGCCTTTTACTTCACTGTCTGTTGCAACTGCTGCGTAGAAGTTAGTGTTCTTCAGTTTAGCATCACCATAAGTCAGGGCTGCCGAGAAACCGTTTTCACCCTCAGTGCTGTCTTCTGCGATAAAAGTACCGAGTACTTTGAAGCCATTGAAGCTGGCTGACTTATAAGAAATAGAGTCGCCCAGGCGGTTTTCACCTTTAAACAGATTCTTAATATCCGCTTCAAGGTCATTGAACAGATCCAATTTGCCTTGCGACTGTTTAAATGCCGTGTCATTGCGACCAACAACAACTTCACCGAAACCGCCTTTCAGGCCCACATATTGGTTACGCGCTGTAATGTTGTCATCATCGCCTTTAGAGTCTGCATCAGATACGTCAACCTGAAACTCCAATTTGTAGATAACTTCCAGACCAGAGTCTAGCTTTTCTGACCCCTTGAAACCAAAGCGTGATGCATTGCTCTTCACTTCTGTGAATGAACCTTCACCTTCATCTGAACTTTGTACAGACAAATTCGCTTTACCATATACATCAACATCAGCGTAAGCGCTCGCAGACAAAGCACCGAAAATAGAAACAAATAATGCTGATTTGGATAATTTCATGTGTATTTCCTCAAGTATCGCAACACGTAATTTTTTAGACAGGCGCAGTCTGCCAGTGGTACGTGACAGAAATATTACACTTAAAATAAAAGTGACATTTAATTGTCAGCCAACCATCATAAATAATTCAATAATCTGTAACCTAATCAGGTAAAGACGCCAAAAGACTGGCAATTGTCTCAATTTGTTCTATCTGTTCATTATCCTTGTGATAAGCAACATAGATCTCCCGTGCATTTTGCTCCACTGATTCAATATGAAATAGCAGCTTCTTCTCTATCGGCTCAACGGCCAGTGCACGGGGTATAAATGCTGAGCCACCACACTGCATGATCAAATCCAGTGCGATACGACCCGTACTGGTTCTGAAATAAGGCGGTGTGCTGCCGTTAAACTGTTTCGCATGCCACAATGAAAATGCTGTTCCCCAGTCTACGTAAACATATTGCTTATCGAAAAAATCTTCACTGGTGGTTTGCGCCATTGTACTGACCGGGATGATAGCCAGATGCTTAATTTGCTTAACGACCAGTTCATCCACTTTAGGTGGGTCAAATAGCACCGCAATATCGAGCGTGCGCTCCAATAACAAGCGGGTACTCTCCTGTTGCGCTTTGACCTCAGCCACCAGCGATACCCCAGGCATAGCCGCCACAATGTGGTTGATCCCAAACTGCAAAAAAGCGTCCCAAATATTCGGCGTGCCAGCCAGTGACACTTGTTTATGCATATTATTGGCAAGTGCGACGTCAACCTTGGCACGCTGCATCCCGGTGAGGATCATATTGGCATGAGGTAACAAACGTTCGCCCGGTGCAGTCAGTTGAATATTATTACGCTGGCGGATGAACAAATTAACGCCAAGGCTTTGTTCTAACTGGCGGATCCGAAAGCTGACAGCGGATTGAGTTATATATAAATTTTCCGCAGCACGACCAAAATGTCGCGTCTTAACAACTTCGACAAATGTTTTTAATAGATCTAGGTCCACATCCCCCCCTTACGATAAAAAAAACTCGTTTAATTATTTGTTCTCTATGGTCCATACTCCTGCCAAACAATGCTGAGGATTTCACCATGAATCAAAATTTAGCGACCTTGAAAGAAGCTTTTGTTACATCTAAACATTTCTATGATGATCTTAACTTTCCTCGAGGGTTTTCTCGCAGCGGACACTTCACTTTGCAGGAGTCTGATGTACTGGAAAACCATGGTGCACTACTAAAGAGCTTATACACCAAAGCTAGCCAGCCACAAAATGAATTTCAACGACAATTTGTCGACGTCATGGAGGGACGACAAACACCAGACAATGTGATGGAAAAAACCTGGACTAAATACCTGAAACTCACCACCTGCAAAACCAAGTTCCATACTTTGTTTGGCCGCTCTAAGGTAGAGACAAATAAAGAAGAAGTCGAAGCCGTTGCCGTGGAAGCAGACGACGAAATGTAATGAATTACCGGGGGCCTGACAGGTTCAGTGCCCCCAACATAATTATGCAGCCGCGAGACGGCGCTGCGCTTTACCCGAACGGTAAGAATCAAAACTGAACAGTGCCAGGGCAGACCAGATAAAGGCGAACGTTAACACCCGCTCAGCACTAAATACCTCACCATAGAACACCACAGCCAGAATAAACATCAAACTTGGTCCAATATACTGAAAGAAACCCAAAGTCGAATAGGGAATGCGTTTTGCGGCAGCGGTGAAACACAATAAAGGTAAGGTCGTTACAACCCCTGCGCTAATCAATAACACATTAGTGACCCAGTCATTCACCATCATATTGCTGGTTTCACTGGGTGTTAACCACCACCAGTAACCCAGTGCGATGGGCAGCAGAATAACGGCTTCAATCAACAGGCCAGGCAAAGACTCTACCGCCATGGTCTTACGCAATAACCCATAAATTGCAAATGACCCGGCTAAAGAAAAGGCAATCACCGGAAACGAGCCAAAGCTAACCAATTGCAGTACTACCCCAACAACAGCCAGCGCAACCGCAAACTGTTGGCGAGGCCGCAGACGTTCTTGCAAAAACAGCATACCCAACAGCACATTGAGTAAAGGGTTAATATAGTAGCCCAAACTTGCATCCAGCATATGGCCGTTATTCACCGACCAGATGAATAAGCCCCAGTTAAACCCCAGCAATAAGGCCGTAACCGTCAGCATCAGCATGAGTTTTGGTTGACGCAGCACAGCAACCACTTTGTCCCAGTTAAGTTTTACGGCGATGATCAAAGCAATAAAGAGTACCGACCAGACCACGCGGTGGATAAGAATTTCAAGCGCATCCACTTGATCCAACGATTTAAAATAGATGGGGGCCAATCCCCACATCAAAAATGCTAAAACGGCAAAGGTATACCCCTGCTTCGTTTCACTACTCGTTCCCATTCATTTCTCCCAAGCACACCATAATTGATCTTCTGATTGTTCCCACAGATGCCAAGCGCGCAGTATACCGTAATCTGTACCTGCCCGTATGATTTTCCTGTGATCAAAAACAAAAGACTTCTGCTGCAAAACCCACTAAAATGCGCTCGATGGAAAATCTTGCAACTCACTCAATCGACACACCGCACGGCGTACTGAAAGAAGTTTTTGGCTACAGTGACTTTCGTGACGGGCAACTCGACGTCATTCAGGCCTGCCTGGACGGGCGCGACAGCTTGGTACTGCTGCCTACCGGTGGCGGCAAATCGTTGTGCTATCAGGTACCCGCGTTACTTTTGCCGGGCACCTGCGTGGTGGTCTCTCCCCTTATTTCTTTGATGCAAGATCAAGTTGCACAGCTACAGGCTCTGGGTATCTCGGCAGAGTTTATCAATAACAGCCTCGACCGGGCTCAGCAACAAGCCATCTACCAGCGCCTGCATCAGGGAGAAATCAAACTCCTGTATGTGGCGCCGGAAAAAATACTGCAAAACGAATTTATTGAGCGCCTGAGTCACCTCCAGCTGGGCTTGTTTGCCATCGATGAAGCGCACTGCGTATCGCACTGGGGACATGATTTCAGACCACATTACTGTCGTCTGCATGAATTAAAGCATCGCTTTGCCTCAGTCCCTATGATGGCCTTAACCGCGACAGCCGATCTGGCCACCCGCAGTGACATTGTCACCCAGCTCGGGTTACAGGCCCCTTTTATTCATACGGGCAGCTTCGACAGACCGAATATTCGTTACACCATCGAAGAGAAATTTAAACCATTATCTCAGCTGATGCGTTATCTGCGCACGCAAAAAGGGCAAAGCGGCATCGTTTATTGCTCCAGCCGTAAACGTGTTGATGACATCGCCGAAAAGCTGGTTGAAGCCGGCTTTAATGCAGCAGCTTACCATGCAGGGATGAGCAATGAGCAACGCCAGTTTGTACAAAATGCCTTTGCGCGTGATGACATTCAAATTGTGGTTGCAACGGTGGCTTTCGGCATGGGGATCAATAAATCGAATGTGCGCTATGTACTGCACTATGACATTCCCAAGAGTATCGAGGCGTATTACCAGGAAACCGGCCGTGCAGGCCGTGATGGTCTGGCGGCAGAAGCCATCATGTACTTTGACCCCGCTGACATTGGCCGGGTAAAACGGTTTTTTGAAGACATTGAAGATGAGCACAGGCGCAGAGTCGAAGAGCAACGTTTTAGCTCAATGGCCAGTTTTGCTTCGGCTCAAACCTGCCGACGCCAAATTCTGCTCAATTATTTCAGCGAATATCAACGCGAACCGTGCGGCAACTGCGACATCTGCCTGAACCCACCAAAACGATTTGACGGCACTTTGGTTGCTCAGCAAGCCTTATCCTGTATTTACCGGGCCGAGCAGCGCTTTGGACTCGGCTATATTGTGGACGTGTTACGCGGCGCAAATACTGCACGGATCCGGGACAACCAACACCACACCCTGAGCACCTATGGGATTGGCAAAGAGCACAGCAACGAGTACTGGCTGAGTATTCTGCGACAGCTCATACACCATGGCCTGGTTGCACAAGACATTACCCAGGGCGCCGCACTACGCCTGACCGAAGGAGCGCGTTCAGTATTACGAGGGGAATATGCCCTGCAACTGGCACAGCCACGACTTGAAGCTAAGCACGTTTATCAGGATAAACTGGCGCAGTTCAATTATGATAAAAAGCTGTTTGCTAAATTGCGCAGCCTGCGAAAAGAGCTGGCCGATCAGGATGACGTACCACCTTATGTGGTGTTCAGTGATAAAACCCTGGCGGAAATGGCGCAACTGACGCCGACCAATGATAGCGAATTTTTGAAAGTGTCCGGGGTTGGCTTTACCAAACTCAGCAAATACGGCGCACCTTTTATGCAGCTGATCCGTAATTATCTGGACACAGATTAACCCAACTGTTTAAGTGGAGTCACCGTGACAACGCACATCGATCATTTAACAGATCAGAACCACATTCTTGTAACCCCCTGCTCACTCCCTGAGGCAGATGAGTTTGAGCTCTGGGGGCAAATTTTCTTGCACCTGGATGGCCTTACCTTACTGGAATTTCATCAGGGTGCTGACCGCCATCAATGGCGTTTCAATTATGCCGGACACCCCTACAATCTCAACTTTGAGCACTATAGTGAGAGTATCTGGATCGCGCCGGAAGGCCTTGGTGCCACTGAACATTTGCCGAACCTGGTAACATTATTACGGTTAAATTTACAACAATAATATAGACTTAGTTGAGCAGCTATGGCTAACATAGGCCATAATTAAAAGCACGTTAATTAACGACAGGCTGTTCTATGGGTTGGATTGTTCGCACTTCAATACTCGCAGTACTCACATCGATGGTAACCACGTCAGCGCAAGTTGCTGCCAGTACGCCATCAAGCGTTTCCGAACATTGCAGTAACAACCGTCCCATTGTGGCTGAGGACGATAACCTCCACCGCCAGTTAGATAGCACCGAGACTTTACCCGATTTGCGCAATGCCTCTGTGATCAGCATTGAGCTCAGGCAACTGAATGTCTTTGATACCTCTTTGCCGGAGGAAGACAACGCCGTGTTTCGCTTTGCAAATCGGGCGCACATCAAAACGAAACCTGAGGTGATCCGCAATTTATTGCTGTTTACCCAAGGGGGCGAATATGACCCCAAATTGCTGCGTGAGTCTGAGCGACTATTGCGTCAACAGCCCTATATCTATGATGCCAGGATCTTTGCCGAACAAACCTGTGAGGGAGAAGTGGCAGTCACCGTCATAACGCGCGATCTCTGGACCTTACTACCCGATATCAGTTTCAGCCGCAGCGGCGGCGATAATTCCAGCCGACTCGGCTTTCGTGAGTCCAACTTGCTGGGCTATGGTAAACGCCTGTCACTGACACATATTTCCGACCCGGATCGCAGTGGCTACTTATTTGTTTATGATGACCCCCAAATCCTTTCGAGCCGTTACCGGGGACGCCTTGAGTACGCAGACAACGATGATGGAAAAGTGCATTACGCTGGCGTTGAGTACCCGTTTTTTTCAATCTCCACGCCTTATAGTTACGGTATCAGTAACTTAAGTAATCGTCGGGTTGAGTCACTGTACAACTTGGGTGAAGAGATCTCGGAGTATCAGCAGCTCAGCGAAATATCCAATCTCTACATTGGCCGCGCCTTTGCACTGGACAATGACTGGACACGTCGACTCTTACTCGGGTATCAGGATGAAAAACAAGAATTTACCCGTCTTCGCGGTACCACTTTACCCATTGCTGAAAATCGGACGCTACGCTACCCCTATATGCAGGCACAGTGGTTTGAAGATGCCTATATTAAAGTGCGCAATTTTGATTCCATCTATCGTACAGAAGATTTAAATTTAGGCTGGAATATCAATGCCCAGCTTGGCTATTCAGACAGTGGGCTCAGCGATGATGACAGCCGTTGGGTGCTGACATTCAATGCCAACAAAGCCCACTTTACCTCTGCAGACAGTTTGCTCCGCTTTGCCTTCAACTTACATGGTTACTGGAACAAACGTCAGGATCAGGCTGAAAATCTGCTATTCAGTTCAAGACTGCAATATTATCTCAATACCAGCCTACGCCAATCCTGGTATGCCCAGCTTGAAATTCAATATGGTAAACACCTCAGTGCCGATAAACAGATCACCCTGGGCGGAGAAACCGGTTTACGGGGCTATCCCAGCAATTACCTGCAAGGCAATCGTCGGATTCTGCTGAACCTTGAGAAGCGCTATTACTGGGAATATGATTTACTACACCTGTTTAAAGTGGGTGGTGCCGCCTACTTTGATATTGGCAGGGTTGATGGCCGCCCGATACCGCCACCACTGCCGGGCAGCCTCGACGAGCCACACACTTTAACGGCTCTACAGCAACATGCGTTAACACATCAAATTCAGGGTCAATTTCTTAAAAACATTGGTATTGGACTGCGGCTTGCTCCCAGTCGGGCCAATTCGGGGCTGGTGCTGCATCTGGACGTCGCTGCGCCCCTTGATGGCCCGGACAATATTGACTCAGTACAGTGGTTATTTACCGTTAAAAACCGCTTTTAAACGGCCGAAATTCCCTGATATCATCGCGTTTTATTGATATATAAATAGGTCTGCCACGTGCCTGAAGCAATTACGACTTTCCTGCTCACTGAGTACAAACTGATAGTCACACTGCTGTTCGTTTTCCTGTTTCCTTTGCTGCTCAAACTGGCTCTCAAAATACTCCATCGGATCACCCGGGGTAAAATCGATCTGCACCGTCAACAACGGGCTGAGCTACTGCTCAAAGGGCTGGTTGGTACAGTGTTGTTATGCCTGTTACTGGTGTTCTGGGGGATCGAGTTACGCGGTTTATTAGTGCTGGGTTCCTCCCTATTTGCCATGCTCGGCGTTGCCCTGTTTGCCGCGTGGTCTTTGCTTAGCAACCTGACTGCTTTTTTAATCATGTTTGTGCAAAATGACTTTCGTCTTGGCAACTGGGTCAGGGTCATAGATGGCGCCAACGCCATCGAAGGCTGTATTGTCGAGATGGGGCTGATGAATGTGGTGTTACGTCATGTCGATGGGCATAAAGTGGTCTACCCCAACAACCTGTTCGTCACACGTCCAGTCTGGGTGTTGACCGAAGCGCCGGCCAAACCGAAAAACATTACTGAGCGACGGGTGCTAGGTCCCAAAAGATAGCCAAAACTGTCGATTGTCACACAATAGTGACATAACGCATGATATACGAAGGTATCTCAATATGAACAAGGAAAGGACAATGAAGACAACCAAGCTGTGTGCCATTATGATTGCGGGCGTACTGTTATTATCAGGCTGTAAAAGCCTGGTTGAAAAAGGAGACAAGTTGTATGAGGCTGGCATGTATGATCAATCCGCCGAGTTCTACGAACAAGCCCTCGCCGAAGACCCTCAGGATGTAGAAGCACGTCAGCGGCTCACCCTGGCGCGCAATAAAATCATCGACCGTGGACTCATTGACGTACGCATGTTGCGTCTGTCTGGCAACCATACCGGCGCGGCACTCAAACTGGAGACCTTACTGCGTAACCAGGTGAACTGGCACATAGAGCCCATCGGGCCTATGGCAGAAACCCAAAATGAAGAGCTGCGATATGCAACCAGCTGGCTCAGGCAAGAAGCTTTGTCACTGTCGCGCTCAGCCTTTCCGGATCCGTTTCGATACTTCGAATTGCGTTATGCATTTTTAATTGCCAATGCCAGACTGGGCAACACATTTGCTCAGTATCAGGCGCAGTTGCAAGTCAATGCCGAACGACAGTGTGAAAAACTCAGTACATCGCAGAGCAAAGATCGCCTGTTCTTACAGCGCTTTTATCGCAAATATTGTCAAGCCTGGAACATTGCCAGCCACCCCGCACAACGCGTGACTGCCCGGGCCTTGTATTCCGAGATCCGCATAGCACCAAAGCTCACCGTGCAACTGCACGACACAAGCACACAAAAACAACGCCTTCAGACTGTCTTATCTCAGCTAAATGACGCTTTTCGGGACAGCTTATGGTATCACCCTCAAGGTGAGGGGACCTTCACGCTCAACGTCCATGCCACTTTCAAACACAGCCGCAATACTAAACTGGTGAACAGACAAAAGCATTACACGCTGGAACAACCACAGCCTGACCCGAACGAGCCGGGCTCTTTTATAGACGTTGAGGTAGCGCAAACCTATCAATATCCGGTAACTGAATTCACGGAACATTACAGTCTGGATATGATGTACCTGGGGCGCCTGGGTGGGCAACGGATAGAGCATAAAGTGGACGATAGTCAGGTGCATCATACGCAAAGCCATTATGCAGACTTCCCCGATTTAGATCTGGAACCACAACAAGCCCAATTCCTGGATGTCAGCACGCATTTAGACAAACAGCTCACAGAGTTACATACTCAGTTTGTCGCAGATCTGGATCGGGTGTGGCTGCAAACCTACTGCGAAGATCAACTCGGTGCAGCCGATGGCGAATATGTACTGCGCTGCGCCAAGCTTGCACCACAACATGATTACGTCAATAACTGGTTTAATCAGCACTTTGGATTAAGTTACCAGGCGATGTCGAGTCTCTACTCGCTTTAGCCTTTGCCTGCAGGACATGAATAAAGCTGCTGTGGCGCTGCCAGCGGTTCGCCGTTTACAAAAAATACTGAGGGTGAGTTTTTGCCACACAGCTTCCAGGCCAGCAACTTAGTGATCAACCGCAGCACCATCACCTTTTGTGAGCGTGTGCCTTTGAGCTCATCTGGCAATCGACCTAGCGCGCCGCGGCAATAGACACTCCCCGAAGTGGGGCCCACCAAAGTATCGAGCGGTTCGCGCACAAAGCTATGTATGATCCCCACCATGGGCCAGAAAGAGCTAAAACAATTACCAACCGGAGTGTGACAACATTTAGAGTACCAGCGGTAAACGCCGCCCTTGGTCAGCTGCAAGCAGGCTAGCTGATCATGCCCTGTTAAGATACTGACGTGCGCCGGAGGCACCTGATAAATATCCGTTCCGCCAAAGTCGTTGAGAGAGTCCGCCTGTTCCAGGTGATGCAGATACGCACGACAATCCTGACAATAGCAGGTCAGACGATTCCCTTGCCAGCGCGGGTGCGCAGCGATGCGTCCGGTAACCTGACCACACCGACAACCCAGTTTAAACCCTTCAATCATCATGCCTGATCTCACCTTTCTCTCCTCACCAGATTTCCCTGTTCTACAATGCTTCGCCTATCAGGCCCGCATTGTAGAACAAACCGATTGGGAACACAGTACTTGGCGAGATCCCGACTTCATGCTAACTTCTCGCTCAGTTTAGACTAACAGGAAGCCTTTTATGCCTAAAGCCAGTGAAATAAAAAAACACGCCGCGATTGATTATAATGGTCGCGTAATGATCGTCCGAGATATTGAGCGCTCTGTACCGCAAGGTCGTGCTGGCGGCAGTTTATACCGTATGCGTATGTACGATGTCGTCAATGGCGGTAAAGTCGATGAAACCTTTAAAGCCGAAGAAATGCTGCAACTGGCCGATTTAACACGTCGCCCGGCAATGCTTTCTTACATTGATGGTGACGAATATGTGTTCATGGATGAAGAGGACTATACTCCTTATCACATCCATAAAGACTCGATTGCTGAACAGGTGCTATTCATCAATGAAGAAACCAAAGGCCTGTTGATTGTAGTTGTAGAAGGCACACCGGTATCATTAGATTTGCCTTCAAGCGTTGAGCTGGTAATCGAAGATACTGCGCCCTCTATCAAAGGTGCATCGGCCAGCGCCCGTACTAAGCCTGCCACGTTGACAACGGGCCTAGTCGTACAGGTACCTGAGCACATTTCCAGCGGTGATAAAATTAAAATTAACACTGCGGAATCTAAGTTCATGAGCCGCGCAGACAGTTAAGTCTGTGGTGCTCGCGGGACACACGCGGGCACCCTGCTGATGCGTTTAAAGTTCAACCAATTTATGAGATAGCATAGCCGTTTTGCGCAAAAATCGGTAACATAACCCACAATAACACACTAATCGGACACGTTTGTGGTCATACTGAAGTGCTTCAGCACCAAGTTGATAGATGGAATTAAACACGGATGAAGACAAGTAAGCTGAGTATCAGGCTATTATGGTATATCACCCCCTTGGTGATATTGCCGCTGCTACTGCTCGGCGGCTTTACACTGACCAATGTCACCAGCTCTACCCAAAAGCAGGCAAAACTCATTGTCAGTCGCTTCGTTGAACAACAGCAGCAAAAAATGTTCAACTATATGGAAATCTATCAATCCACGACCAAGTTGCTGTCAACCTCCCCGGTACTCAGTGATTTTTTAAGCCTGCCAGAAAATGAAACTCAGGAAAAAACACAACGTCTGGGTGCACTCATGGATGTGTTTGCCAGTTACAGCGAGGCCTATCCGGATATCATTAGTATCAACCTGGTTAATGAACATGGCCAGAGTCATGCCTTTTATGCCAGTAATCTGAACCGGGCGCCTCAGTCCTATCCCTTTTTTGCCCAAGTCCGACAAAGTAACTTACGCCAGCAGCAGTTTATGCAAGCGTCCCATAACGGTGGCACACAGCTGTATTTTGTGCAGCAGATTTATGGGGTGGACTTCAACCTAAACCGGCCTCAGCGTGAGGGCTACATTATTGTTCAGGTCGCCCCGTCAATCATCAGTAGCAGTATTCTGGAAGCCCCCTATGACAACACGCTGAATCTGCTGGTTTCAGCGTCGGGCGAAGTCTTATTCAGCTCCGACAGTCATTTTAATCAGAGCTTTTTGAGCGCTGAGGAAATGGCACAGATCAATGGTCTGGCAGATAAAGGAAAACTGGACTCTCTGGTGTTACCGTCCATTGATAACCTGCGGCGCATGACCTACAGCGCACAGCTCAGTGGCGGTTATTATTATATCTCAACCATACCTAAAACAATTTTATATCAGTCAGGTAAAGCGATCAGCCTGACCACCGCCCTGATTGTTATCCTGTCCGTCATTACACTTCCCATTCTGATCTTCATTGTGGTGAGAAACTTACTGCTGACTCCCATAGAACTGCTCGGGGAAGCCAGCCACCGTGTCGGGGATGGCGACTTATCGGTTGCGCTACCCGCCCATGACGATGACGAAGTTGGCATTTTGTTTGATGACTTTAACCATATGATCAAGCAGATCCGGGATTTCCAGGGGGAGCTGGAAGACTACAAACTGCATCTGGAAGAAAAAGTCGAAAACCGTACCCGGGCGCTGGAAGAAATGAATAGGCAGCTAGAGGTGGCGATTGCCGAAGCCGAACAAGCCAGCCAGCTGAAAAGCCGTTTCCTGGCCAATATGAGCCACGAGATCCGTACACCGCTGACTGCCATTATGGGCTTTACCGAGCAGATACTTCATTACCCTAATGCCACTAACTCAGCCCTGCACCTGGATACCATTTTGCGCAATTCCAGGCACTTACTGGAATTAATCAATAACATTCTGGACTTGTCCAAGATTGAGGCCGAGAAACTGGCTGTTGAACAAGACCCCATAGAATTGCTTCATTTGCTGAAGGATGTGGAGTCAATTATTGCGCCCATGGCAGAGCAAAAGCAGCTGGATTTCACCGTACACTATGCCTTACCGCTGCCTCAGCAACTCTTCAGTGATGAAACCCGTCTCAAGCAGATCCTGCTTAACATCGCAACGAATGCGGTTAAGTTTACTGAGACAGGCAGTATTCAGATCAATGCCCGGTACCGCTCAGACACAGCCCGATTTGAATTTGAAGTCAAAGACAGTGGCATTGGTATGTCGCAAGGCGAGATGTCTCGTGTATTTAAGCCCTTTGAGCAGGCTGATTCCACCACCACCAGACGCTTCGGTGGCACTGGTCTGGGACTATGTATCTCGAAAAATCTGGCTCAGCTATTAGGTGGAGACGTCAGCGTAGAAAGTGCTCAAGGGGTCGGCAGTTGCTTTAACATTAGCGTTGCAGCCAACCATCCGACGCAAGATTTTGCCTGGATTGACGATGAAGGCCAGCTGTCACACGATCACGTAGTATCTGCCCAGCAACTGGACCAAACCCAGCTGGAGGCAGAAATTCTGCTCGCCGAGGATAACCCGGATAACCAGGAGCTGCTGACCTTACTCCTCGGAGCTTGGGGACTCAAACCAGATATTGCCAGCAATGGCGCACAAGCCGTGGAGATGGCACTGGTCAACGATTACGATTTGATCCTAATGGACATGCAAATGCCGGTCATGGGTGGCCTTGAAGCCACTGAAATGCTGCGTCATGCCGCTTATGATGGCCCTATCATTGCGCTGACAGCCAATGTTATGAAACATGACATTGATACCTACCTGGCAGCCGGGTGTGATGCAACACTCGCCAAACCCATTGACCGTGAAAAGCTCGGCGCAGTCCTGCTTAATTACTTACAACTGGAAGACGACAAGAACTCTCAGTGGAACTCACTTTTACAAAGCGAAAAGTACTTACAAATCAGTCGCAACTACGTCGAAAAATTGCCCGATCAACTCATTCAGCTGGAACAGCTGTTTGGGGATCAGGAATGGGAATCTCTCAGGGCGTTGGCGCACAGTCTCAAAGGCAGCGCCGGGTGCTTTGGCTTTAACAACATCCACAGTGCCGCCGGCGATTTGGAAACCTGCTTGCGCGAAGACAATCCAACAAAGTGGGAATATGCCATGCTGACGCTTACACAGGCAATCAGATATACGCTGGAGCAGGAACACGCCTGATTCTGACGAGTCTGTTTCGCAAGCATAGGTAGAGTTAATATGCTCAATGATCCATGAGTTCAGGGTCAAACAGCACTTTCCCCATCAGCAACGCATCTTCTTTACCATCCGTGCTGGGATAGTAGTTTTTACGCACGCCCATCTCCGTAAATCCAGCCTTGTGATATAAACCAATGGCCGCTTCATTACCGACCCGCACTTCCAAAAAGATATTTTCGGCACGGTCTTGCTCACAGCGTGCCATGAAGTGCGCCAACAACTGACTGGCGAGGCCCTGCCCCTGACAAGCAGGCGTGATACAGATGTCCATCAGCGTAAAGTCCGGACCAGCCCGCTCACCTACATAAAAGCCAACCAGTTGCTCATCCAAATACATAGCAGCATTGAAATAACGGCCACTCAGACACGACTGCATGGTCTTGCTGGTCCAGGGGTGTGTATGGCAGGCCTGTTCAATATCCATGACTTGTTGCAATGGCAAGGCAGCAAGGTGATCAGGCCTGATAGAAATGGTCATGATTGCTCACTCCAGATCTGCTGCCACACTGCCCGCTTTTGCTCTGCACTCAGTTGCGTATCCGGTATAACCAGGTGAGCCTGCTGTGCGTGACACGTCCAGCTGATGGTATCGCCTGCAAAGACAGTGAGTTCGCTGGCATTGGCTGCTGTACAGATATCCTGTTGAAACCGCGCGCTTAGCGTCAGGACGACATCAGCTTGCTCCACTTGCTGAGACACAAGCGCACCAGGCTGAGGGTTGGGATCAAAAGCAGATTTGAGTTTAAGTGGCATTACACCAAGTAACTGAGCCTGAGTTGCATGCATGCAAAAACACCGGAAAAATTAAATGCTGAGGATTCTAGAATATGCGTGCAACGACTGCAATCTGAATTGTGTAAAATAAGGGAATTACTAAGAAATAAAGAAGGAAGTGGCAGGGGCGGCAGGACTCGAACCCGCAACCATCGGTTTTGGAGACCGCTGTTCTACCAATTGGAACTACGCCCCTGCAATGTCGACGCATTATAATGAGCTAATTGAAAAGGTAAAGAAAAAAAAGCAACTTTCTGATCGTTTGCTGTTTTTATCAGCAAAAAGGGCGAATGGTAACCCGATCCGCCCTGTTCTTAACCTAATTCAGCTGATAAAACTGATGCTTATTCCCACTCAATCGTCGCAGGTGGTTTACCTGAGATGTCATATACTACGCGAGAAATACCGTCGATCTCGTTGATGATACGGTTTGACACCTGACCCAGGAACTCATACGGCAGGTGTGACCAACGCGCCGTCATAAAGTCGATGGTTTCTACACAACGCAAAGAGACAACCCAGTCGTACTTACGCGCATCACCCATAACGCCTACTGAACGCACCGGCAGGAACACAGTGAAAGCCTGAGACACTTTGTGATACAGGTCAGCTTTATGCAGCTCTTCGATGAAGATAGCATCGGCACGACGCAGCAGATCGCAGTATTCTTTCTTGATCTCGCCCAGTACACGAACACCCAGACCAGGACCCGGGAACGGGTGGCGGTATAGCATATCGTACGGCAAGCCCAGCTCCAGGCCAATCTTACGTACTTCGTCTTTGAACAACTCACGTAGCGGCTCCACCAGACCCAGCTCCATGTCTTCCGGAAGACCACCCACATTGTGGTGTGACTTAATCACATGTGCTTTACCCGTGGCTGATGCTGCAGATTCGATCACGTCCGGGTAGATGGTGCCCTGTGCCAGCCATTTTGCATTAACACGCTTGCCCGCTTCCTCATCAAATACTTCAATGAAGGTGTGGCCAATCGCTTTACGCTTAGCTTCCGGGTCATCAATGCCTTTCAGTGCATTCAGGAAGCGATCTTCAGCATCCACTTTAACGATGTTCAGGCCAAATTTATCACCGAACATGTCCATGACCTGCTGGCCTTCATTCAAACGAAGCAGACCATTGTCAACGAATACACACGTCAGTTTATCGCCAATAGCGCGGTTGATCAGCATCGCCACCACAGATGAATCAACACCACCTGACAGACCCAGGATCACTTCATCGTCACCCACTTGCTCTTTAATACGAGCAACCGCATCTTCAATAATCTGGCTCGGCGTCCAGAGCTTTTCACAGCCACAGATATCCGTCGCAAAACGCTCAAGCAGGCGCAGGCCTTGTTGCGTGTGTGTCACTTCCGGATGGAACTGCACACCGTAGAAACGCTTTTCTTCCCAAGACATCGCAGCGTGCGGGCAGGTGTCTGTTTTTGCAGACGTGATAAATTGTTCCGGAATCTCGATGACTTTGTCACCATGGCTCATCCATACGTCCAGTTTACCAATACCGTCTTCAATGTGATCTTCAATCGCTTCGAACAAGGCACAGTTACCGACTTTTTCAACTTTCGCGTAACCAAACTCTTTCTTATCTGAGCTGTGTACCTTACCACCCAGCTGTGACGCCATGGTTTGCATGCCGTAACAGATACCAAGCACAGGCACACCTGCGTTGAACACATATTCTGGAGCGCGAGGGCTGCCTTCTAAAGTCGTTGACTCAGGACCACCTGACAGAATGATACCCTGCGGATTAAATTCGCGGATCTGCTCTTCGGTTACATCCCAGGCCCATAGCTCACAGTAAACGCCGATCTCACGGATGCGGCGGGCGATCAATTGAGTGTATTGAGAACCAAAATCTAAGATCAAAATACGGGAATCATGGATGTCTTTGCTCATTGATAATCTCGTTTGTTAGGAAGCGATAAAACTAGTAAAGCATAAGAAAAATACTTTACCTAAATGGCCGGGCAAGTTTGCCTGCCCAACGCATTGTATTTGACTATTTGTATCCGCCAGATAAAGGCAGACACTAAAATTAAGAAGGGCCGGCAACCGCCAGCCCACTTTTAACCCGCCGGGGTTAACCCATGCGGTAGTTTGGAGCCTCTTTGGTGATCTGCACGTCGTGGACGTGCGACTCACCCATACCCGCCGAAGTCACGCGGACAAACTGCGGCTTAGTGTTCAGTTCCAAAATAGTGGCACACCCAGTCAGGCCCATGGCACTGCGGATCCCGCCCACTTGCTGATGAATAATGGTGGCGATTGGGCCTTTATAAGCCACGCGGCCTTCAATACCCTCTGGTACCAGTTTTTCAGCTGAGTTGCTCTTCTGGAAGTAACGGTCTGATGAACCTTCTTTTTGGTTCATCGCGCCCAGAGAACCCATACCACGGTATGACTTGTAGTAACGGCCCTGATACAGTTCAACTTCACCCGGTGCTTCTTCAGTACCGGCCAGCATTGACCCCACCATGACACACGATGCACCAGCAACCAGAGCTTTAACAATGTCACCTGAGAAGCGAATACCACCATCAGCGATAACCGGAATGTCACGCCCTTTCAGACCATCAACGGCATCTGAAATTGCTGTGATTTGAGGCACACCACACCCAGTTACAATACGTGTAGTACAGATTGAACCTGGACCAATGCCCACTTTAACTGCATCTACACCGGCGTCAGCCAGTGCAATTGCACCGTCTGCTGTTGCCACGTTACCCGCTACGATTTGCAGATCCGGATACGCTTCACGGGTTGCCTTAACACGATCGATAACGCCCTGAGAATGGCCATGTGAAGTATCGATAAGCAATACATCTACACCCGCAGCAACCAAAGCTTCAATACGCTCATCAGTACCGGCGCCTACGCCCACAGCAGCACCTACACGAAGGCGACCTTGCTCGTCTTTACAGGCATTTGGCTTTTCTTGCGCTTTTTGGTAATCCTTAACCGTGATCATACCTTTCAGTTTAAAAGCATCATCAACGACTAAGATTTTTTCGATGCGGTGCTCGTGCATCAGGCCGAGGATCTCCTCACGTGAGGCGCCTTCTTTTACCGTAACCAGATCGGCTTTTTGTGTCATCACAGATGAAACAGGTTGATCTAGTTTGGTCTCGAAACGCATGTCACGGCTGGTGATAATGCCTTCCAGCAGGTTGTTTTCACCCACAACAGGGAAACCTGAAAAACCGTTTTCTTCAGCCAGTGCCAGTGTATCAGCAATGGTTTTATCCGCAGTCACAGTCACAGGGAAAGACACAATCCCCGCTTCATACGCTTTTACTTTGCGTACATTGCGCGCTTGTTCTTCAATGGTCATGTTCTTATGGATGAATCCGATGCCACCTTCCTGTGCAAGAGCAATTGCAAGGCGTGCTTCAGTTACTGTGTCCATAGAGGCAGAAACTAATGGCAAATTAAGTTCAATACCACGAGTCAGGCGTGTTTTTAAGTTCGCAGTGTGTGGTAGAACAGTCGAATGAGCAGGTACTAAAAGTACGTCGTCAAAGGTAAGGGCTTCTTTTGCAATTCTTAGCATGTGTGCGGCATCTCTCAAGTGAAACTGAGTATAAGGAATTGCGTGCGCATTTTATCAGCGTTCCTTATGCGAGTAAATAAAATTTAGCAAAAATATGTTAGAGTGTTCGTGAATTTTTTATGGAGCTGAGTATGTCGTTGCCACAACAAGAAAAAGTTTATTCGGTCTCACGCCTGAATCGTGAGATCCGCAGTTTGCTGGAACAGGGGTTCGCTTCTTTACAGCTGACCGGCGAGATCTCTAACTTTGTTGCTCCGGCATCCGGGCACTGGTATTTCTCTCTTAAAGATGACAAAGCACAAGTAAAAGCCGCCATGTGGCGCGGTAATAACCGCTATTGCCGCTACCGACCACAAAACGGTGAGCAGGTTTTAGCCCAGGCTCGCGTATCCGTGTATGAACCACGCGGAGACTATCAGCTCATCGTTGAACATATGGCACCAGCAGGCGAAGGCTTATTAAAGCAGCAGTTCGATGCCCTCAAACTGCGCCTGGCCGGTGAAGGCTTATTCAGTAGCCAGCATAAGCAACCACTGCCTGCACGCATAAACCGGGTGGGTGTCGTGACCTCTCCGACCGGGGCCGCAGTCAGAGACATTTTGTCGGTTCTGAAACGTCGTGCACCTCAGCTGGAAGTGGTGATCTATCCGACTCAAGTACAGGGTCAGGAAGCCCACCGGCAAATTGCCGCACAAATCGCCCTCGCCAATCGCCGTAATGAAGTGGATGTGTTGATCGTCGGCCGTGGTGGTGGATCGCTCGAAGATCTCTGGTGCTTTAATGAAGAAACGGTGGCCAGAGCAGTATTTACCAGCGAGTTGCCTGTGATCAGTGCCGTCGGTCATGAAATCGACACCACCATCAGCGATTATGTGGCCGATCTGCGTGCCCCCACCCCTTCCGCTGCCGCAGAACTGGTCAGCCCTGATGGGGCAGAAATTCTGGCTCAGGTCCGTCAACAAAAACAGCGACTGGAAGGTGCCATGCAGCGTTATCTGGCTCAGCAAACGCAACAGTTACACAATGCCCATCAACGCCTGCTGCTACAACACCCGCAAACTCAGCTGATGCAACAAGCACAAAAAGTAGATGAATTGAGTGGTCGGCTGCACCGGGCGATCAGCCACCAGCAACACCGAGCACAAAGCCGGGTTTCACTGGCACAACACCGCTTACAACAATTTCACCCGCAGCAAAAGCTACGTTATGCCAGCCAACACCTTGATGGACTGAAAGACAAGCTCACGCGTGCGATGCAAACATCGCAACAGCAACACCAGCAGCAACTTGCTGTGCTGGCAGCCAGGCTAGATAGCGTTAGCCCATTGGCGGTATTGTCACGTGGCTACAGCATTACCAAGTCAGGTGAGCAAGTCGTCAAGTCAATCCAGGATGTGGCCGTTGGTGACTTACTGATGACAGAATTGCATGATGGCCGCGTACAGACACAAGTGCTGGAACTCCATCCCCACACTGACAACAAAGAAAATGGTTAATACTCTGTGCTCAATTGACGGATGCTTTTGGTGCTCAGATGCACTTGCATCCCTTGCGCCGTTTGTTGAGCCGAACTGACCTTAAAGTGCGTTATCCAGGGGCTGTTAAAGAGGCTATCATTGAGGCGCTGCCATTGCATAGCATCTACGCCCTGGCTGCGTGGTACAAAACTTAACTGACACACATGGCGTTTACAGCCATAGCTGGCGTATGCGAAGTAAGTGCTTAAGTCACTGGTATAAAGAAAATCACCGAGCTGTAACTCGAGTTCATCGGCCCACACCGGGTCACGTGCTTCCGTGCGAAAAATATCTGCCAGCTGACGATGAATGTTGCCAGATGAAGTCACTTGCTGATGCTGTGCCGATGACTCAGACGCCGAATCGGCTTGTGCCTCCAGCTGAGCTAGTTCCCCTTGTAACTGTTGAACCTGTTGCTGCAATGCGGTGAGTTCTGCCCTGTCTTGTGAATTGTCGGAGGTTTCTCCATCAGAGAGCGTGTTTGACAATGAGGCAGTTGGCTGTTGAGCCCGAGGTGAAACGGGCTCCGCGTATTCTGACAGTGGAGTCGATGTAGGGGTTACAGCCCACCAGGTCAATGGTGCTGCAATCGCTGCTCCCAGTAGCATCCAGCACACTTTTTGGCCCAGGTTATCCATCAGCCCGCCTTGAGGTCAATTAAATGCTAGAGCATCGCGCTGGTATGAGATTCGTTACGGGCAATCAAATCTTCATCAAGAAAGTTCTGATCCATGGATTCGGCCGGACACGCGCAAGGAGGATTACCAACAACTTTCGCAGGCACACCCACTACAGTTGTATGTGGAGCGACTGCTTTAAGGACCACTGAGCCTGCACCTATGCGTGCACCTTCGCCCACTTCAATATTACCCAACACTTTTGCCCCTGCGCCAATCAATACACCTGCGCGTATTTTAGGGTGACGGTCGCCTTGCTCATTACCGGTTCCCCCTAAGGTTACCGACTGCAAGATTGAGACGTTGTTTTCTATGACGGCTGTTTCACCTATGACTATACCAGTCGCATGGTCAAACATAATGCCATGGCCGACTTTACAAGCAGGATGGATATCAACACCAAATACTTCGGATGAACGACTTTGGACAAAACGGGCGAGCTCTTTTCTGTCTTGTCGCCATAAGCAATGTGCGAGTCGGTGTGCTTGTATTGCATGGAAGCCCTTAAGGTTTGAAATAACGTTAAGGTAACTATCGGCAGCCGGGTCACGATCTTTAACTGCTTTTATATCATGCGCCACATGAGTCAGCATACGGTCACAATCCACAAAGGCCTGATCAAACAATTCACGAATAGTAAATGCCGATACCACGGCGTCTGCCAGCTTGTTAGCAACAATAAAGCTCAATGCTGCGCCCAGACAATCATGATTTAAAATACTTGAGTAAACATGGCTGGCGAGCAACGGCTCGCGGTCTACTAATTCGGTTGCTTCCTGACGAAGCTTTTGCCAGATCTCGTGTCTCATAAACTGCACTATTTCAATTATTCCAAGGCCTTGTTCTATCTTACCCTGCAAATGCGTAAATTAGCAGTGATAGTCAAATGCTTCTTGCATCAATTTGTTATTAATTATAACCCGAAACAACGGATTGGAGATGGATGAAAAGCAGGCGGATTGCAGATCCGCCTGAACAAGCAAGGAGTCCGCGATGGAACTCCGGCCTGAGGTTACTTAAATACCGCTTCTGCGTTCATCACGTCGATGTTCGCAGCTGGGATAGCGAGCTTGTAATTGGCGATGTGCTTATCTTCATCGATAAGTACTTGTGGTTTCTCAGCATTATAGTGCATTGGCGATTCTGTCTGATTAGCCAAACGCGCTTTCATATCAGCCGCATCGCCCGTAACAAACACGTAGTGAATATTGTCACTTTGCAGGTTTTCACGGATCACCCGATTCACATCTTCGACGGTCAAAGATGCCAGCTGGTCGCGAACATAACTGACAAACTCATCGGTATTGTAGAACTGGCTATCCAGTGCATAACCCAGCTGACGATCCTGACTGGCTACCATCTGAGGTACAAAGTTGCTCAGGAAGTTACGCGTTGCCTGGAAGTCACCTTCAGTCATACCGTCATTGATCAGTTTATCCAGTTCATATTGCGCGACGCGCGTGGCGAAGTGTGCATCGTTGTTCGAACGCAACGGACGCAGCCACACCTGGAAAATTTGCTCAGAGCGACCCAGGTTTGCATCTGGCTTAGTCTGGAACATGCCACGTGGGAAATACTCAATGTAAGCATAATCACCATAGTTCATGCCGCGTACCTGACGAATACGCTGGAACAGATAAGCATTCGAGTTACGGTGCTCACCAAAGTAAGAGCGTACTAACCACAGTGCAGTCCAGTCTTTGCTGCTGCGGATGGTATCAATTGGGAAGCCAAAAGAGACCGCTGTTGATTTAGCGCTCTTTTCTATGATGGTTGCATGGCGGCCAGTCAGTGCCGGTGCATCCGGGATAGTCAGGCGAGATACCTCACCTTTAGGCAGTTGCGCCAGGTCACTCAGCATACGCGCTTTAAGCTTGTCATTAAGCGCACCTGTGATGCCAACATTCAGCTTGGCCTGTGTAAACTCACTGCGATAGAAGGCTTTTACATCATCCAGTGTCAGTGCTTCCAGATCCGATAAATCGCCCAGGTTGTAGCTCTCATAGGGGTGACCCTGATATAGCTTGTGGTAGAGCACTTCTTTACCCAGTTCTTCATCGTTAGATGCTTTAAGGCCCGCCTTGATGTTGTCAATCATCTCTTTTTTCAGACGTTTAAAATCATCTTCACGGAAACCCGGGTTGAGTAACTGCTCACTGACTAACGCATACCACTGCGACGCATTGTCTTTGTGCACACGACCACGTAACGACAGCATTTCTTTGTCGATCTGATAATCGAAGCTTCCCGCAATCGGATAAAGTGCCTTTTGGATTTCTTTATACGACTTGCTCTGCGAGCCGCCATTAGCAATCATGGCTGCAGTCAATGCTGCGACGCCTTTTTTCCCTTTCGGATCGGCCGCCGCGCCGGTATAGAATAACAAGTTTACATCTACCAGAGGTGAAGCATTGGTGTTATCCAGTACAGAGAAATACTGCTGTTTTGGCTGGCTAAGTTGTGCAACCAGGTTATCCAGCTCAACTTCTTTGTCAAACCCCGCCACTTCCGTCAGATCAGACATAGTCACTGTGGTACGACCGCTGTCAACAAAATAACGGTTGGCTACATCGCGAATATCCTCGGCGCTCACTGAATCACTGGTCGCATACAACGTGTTGATCACTTCCGGATCGCGCTCAAAGTGCATGTACTCCGCCAGCATGCTGGCAATCGCCTGTGATGAGTCCAGCCCGTTCGCAAAGTTGTATTTAAGATTAGATTTAAGTGCTGCGAGTTTATCGCTGTCGACCAGCTCAGTGCGCGCAGTCGCATAAGTACGGTTGATGGCGTCACGCACTACGGCCAGGTCACTTTCTTCATTCACCTTCACAAAAACATGCAGCAGGCCCGGATCTTTGGTCTCGGCATTGTAGGTAAACATCTGACTGGCAATTTGCTTATCGACTACCAGCTCTTGATACAGCTCTGAGTTTTCAGAGAAATACAGTTGTGAGATCAGATCCAGTGCCGCACGATCTTTTTTCTGTGGCTCCCACGCTGTGCCTTTGTAAGAGACCAATAGCCAATGACCAGGCAGGCCGTCATAATGCTCATGCACGTATCTGGCTTGCTGCTGCTGTGGCTCAACCGGAATATCAGCAACGTAATTACCGCGCTGCCAGCCACCCCAGTGTTTTTTAACCATCTTCATGGTTTCCTGCGGATCCACGTCGCCGACAATCACAATCGAGACATATTCCGGCTTATAAAAGCGCTCAAAGAAAACCTGACCATACGCCATCTGGTCTGGCATGGCTTCGATATCTTCGAAGAAACCCATCGTGGTGTGCTTATAGGTATGTTTATCAAAGGCTTCTTTACGCACAGCACTTAACAGCTTGCGAATAGGACTGGCGTTGTTCTTCAGGTATTCGCCCTTTACCGTTAAGGCTTCGGTGCGGAACTGAGACTCGCTATAGCTCAGGTTCTGAAAAATATCGGCTTTGATCTCTAAAACCTTGTCCAGGTGCTCTTTAGAGAAGTTCAGATGGTAGTTAGTATAATCATTGGTGGTGTAAGCGCGGTTATCTACGCCTGAATTTTTCAGGATGTCAGCGTACACATCTTGGGGGAATTTCTCTGAGCCCTTAAACATCATGTGCTCAAAAAAGTGCGCAAATCCGGTGCGACCCGGTTCAACTTCATTACGCGAACCAACAGACACGGGGATCTGTAACGAGACAACATCAGGATAATCGGTTTTCACCACCATGACGCGCAGGCCATTATCCAACTCTTCCAGGACGTAGTCCTGCGCAAACACCTTGTTACTTGCCTGGGCCTGAACTTGGCCTGGCGTCTGCTCAGTCGATTGCTGAGAGGTTACGCACCCGGTCAGTGCCAGTGACACCGCCAGGCTGGTCGCCAGTAGTTTAAATTTCATATGCTTCCCTTAAATCTGTAGTGATTATTATTTTTGGCCTCGCGCGAGTGAGGCACATCGTTCCCAATTATGCCGCAATCCCGCTTGAATTCATCTTTACGCGCTCATTTTATGTAAAAAAATATGAACTGCATTGACCCGAACAAAGCTATCAGCAAAACAACGGCTTGCTCAAAAGCCGCAAAATCATATGAAAGAATTTCATGGGTATTGAATTTGTTTCAAGAAAAAAATCTATCTAGACGTCTAAATGGCTGCTATATTAGATCCCAGAAACTGAATTTTTGCCGGAGCCAAGATCATGGCGTTATCACTACAAGAGAAAATCTTAGACCCGAACCAAGGGGTATATTTGATTGGTACGACTCCGCCCAAATCCGGTACGGAGCGAGACAAAGTTGAGCGTATTGCCACTAAGCTACTCGACCGTCTGCACGAAATTGAATACGACGGCGTTATCATTTACGACATTCAGGACGAAAGTAGTCGCACCAATGTGCCCCGTCCTTTTCCGTTTAAAGAAACAGTCGATCCCTGTGAGTACAGCCGCCTGGTCAAGTCTTTGTCAAAGCTGGACGTGATCACGTATAAAAGTGTGGCTCAACGCGACAGCGCTGAATTTAATCAGTGGCTCAGCACCACCAAACAAGAGTTTGGTCTGAATAATTTAGTGCTGGTTGGCTCGCCGTCTTCGCAAGGTAAAATCAATTTACCACTGCCAGAGGCGTATCAGACGCTGGCCCAGCACGAAGAAAACTTTTTCCTCGGTGGGGTTACTATTGCTGAACGTCATGCATCCAAACGCAATGAACACGAGCGACTGATTGAGAAAACCACCCAGGGCTGCGAGTTCTTTATTTCTCAGGCCGTCTATGATGCACAGGCCACCATAGACTTGATCACCAGCTATGCCCGCACCTGCAAACAGCAAGGCATTGCGCCTAAACGGCTGATCCTGACTTTCACCCCGTGCGGCGGTGAGAAAACCTTGCAATTTATGGAATGGTTGGGCATTTCCGTGCCTGAAGCAACCAAATGGCGCATGCTGGATGCAGGCAACACCCTGAGTGAATCGATCCGCATTTGTCGTGAGAATTTGGATTCAATTCTGCGTAGTTGTGCTCACCTGGATGTTCCGCTGGGACTGAACATAGAAAGTCTGACTAACCGCAAAGAAGAGATCGATGCGTCTATCAATCTCTATCGCCTGCTCAAAGCCACCATGGAGCTGACACTGGCGGAAAAGCAGATCGCTTAGTAATACCAATTTGGAACCAATAAAAAACCGAGCACACTGGCTCGGTTTTTTTATTTTCAGACATCAGGTTATTCGGACTTTTGCTCTCTGCCAAGCAGTGCCATGGCCGCTTCTTTGACGTCTTTTTGTTGATACAGCACCTGATAGATCTGCTCCGTGATAGGCATTTCAATGCCAGTACGCTTTGCCAGCAAGTACACTTCTTTGGTGTTGCGATATCCTTCAACCACCTGGCCAATGCTCTGCATGGCCTCTTCAACGTTTTTACCCTGACCCAGAGCCAGACCAAAACGTCGGTTACGGGATTGGTTGTCAGTACAAGTCAGGATCAGATCGCCCAGTCCCGCCATCCCCATAAAGGTCTCAGAGCGAGCACCCAGCGATAGCCCCAGCCGGCAAAGCTCTGCCAGGCCACGGGTGATCAAGGCTGTTCTGGCATTAGCACCAAAGCCAAAACCATCTGACATACCCGCACCAATGGCGATGACGTTTTTCACTGCGCCGCCTAACTGGATACCGATAAAGTCGTCATTGCTGTACACCCGGAACGAGCGACCACAATGCAGCAACTTAGCCAGTTCACCTCTGAATGCTTCGCAACGAGATGACACTGAAATCGCGGTGGGTAACCCGGCCGCCATTTCTTTTGCAAAGGTTGGCCCGGACAAAACAGCCAGCGGAACCTGCTCACCGAGTACGTCCAGCGCAACATCCTGCAACAACCGACCGGTATCTGGCTCCAGCCCTTTTGTTGCCCAGGCAACCTTAGTACCAGGTAACAAGTGTGGCTTAATTGCCTCCAGAGTTTGCGCGAACGCATGACTGGGCACCACCACCAGGACCAGCTGACTGGCCTGGACGGCCTTGGTCAGTGAAGCTTCCAGCTGCAATGAAGCTGGGAAATCAATGTCTGGCAGATAACGGGCATTCTGACGCGAGCTGGCTAACTGCGCGATGGCAGTGCTGTCACGTCCCCAAAGAGTAACCTGGTGACCGTTGCGGGCAAAACAAATAGCAAGGGCGGTGCCATACGACCCCGCCCCTAATACGGTCACAGCTGAATGTGCTGTATTCATCACTTATGCGTCAGCAGCTTGCTCTTGCGCGGCACGTTGCTGCATGTACTGAGCAAATAGCGCGTCAAAGTTAACTGGTGCCAGGTTCAATTGTGGGAAAGTACCACGGTTAACCAGACCAGATACCGCTTCACGTGCATACGGGAACAGGATGTTCGGGCAGAATGCGCCAAGCATGTGTGCCATTTGTAGCTCTTCCAGTTCACCGATAGAGAAGATACCTGCTTGCTGGATTTCACATAGGAATGCGGTTTCTTCGCCCAATGACGCAGTCACAGTCAGTGCCAGAACAACTTCATATACACCTTCGTCCAGCTTGGCAGAACGCGTGTCCATGTCCAGTTTTACCTCAGGTGTCCACTCTTTCTGGAAAATAGCCGGAGAGTTAGGCGTTTCGAAAGACACGTCTTTGGTATAGATGCGCTGAATGTTAAATTGTGGACCTTGTTGTTCTTCTGCAGCAGCTGCGTTGTTTTGCTCTGTCATTGTTCTTCCTAATTATTCGTCTTTATTTAATGTGGGGCAGCACCACGAGTCGTACCCGGGATGCCAAAAGTTATTTCAGTAATGCGTCCAGCTTACCTTGTGCTTCAAGTGCCATCATGTCGTCACAACCACCAATGTGCTGCTCTTTGATGAAAATCTGTGGCACAGTATGACCGCCATTTGCTTTACTGATCATCTCTTCACGCAGCTCGGGTTGCGCGCCGATATCATACTCGGTATATGTGACACCTTTACTATCCAGCAACGCCTTTGCGCGATGACAGTAAGGACAGTAATCCTTTGTATAAATAACAACTTGGCTCATATTTACTCCTATTTACCCGAGGCGGTTGGCAGGCCGGCTGTTTGCCAGGAACCAAAACCACCCGACAAAACGTATACTTGCTCAAAGCCCGCTTTGTACATATTGCTGGCAATGCCAGATGCGGTCATGCCGGTGTTACACACCAGTATAATGGGCTTAGTTTTGAACTTTTCAAGTCCTGCGAAATCATTTTGTTTGGCTTTTTCCACATTCATGTGTTCGCTGCCTGCGATGCGCGAACCGTTAAACTCCTTCACTGCACGCATGTCAAACACCTGACCTTCCTGACGGTTCACCAGGATAGTGAGCTGTTGCGGATTGATCTGACGGATTTTAGAAAACATGCCTTTCAACCAGCTAGAGACCAACATAGCTGCTAAAACCAGCCAGATGATGCTGAGAATGGGGTTTCTGCCTAAAAACTCGATGTATTGTTCCATATTGTTCTTACCAACCGGGAAAATGAAATTGCTCGCGAGTATACTTTCTTACGGGCGTTGGTACAAACATCTGTGACGTAATCGCTCAGTCCACTGACACTGCCCAATCCCCTGCACAGCACTCGGCATAGCTAAGTGCCCTCATAGTTAATGGCTAATGTGAATTTTAAAGTGGTTGAGGATAAATCACGCTTAGAGGGCTGAATAATCATATAAAACAGGGTATCCTATGGCCAGATTTCGTGCACGTTTCAGGAGCCCAAATGACTGTGAAGAAAAAACCTCTGGTATTAATGATCCTAGATGGCTGGGGATACCGCGAAGATGCTGAGAGCAATGCTATTTTAGCAGCCAACACGCCGGTATTAGATGAACTATGGCAAACACGTCCGCGTACGCTGATCTCTGGTTCAGGCCTGGATGTGGGATTACCAGACGGTCAGATGGGCAACTCAGAAGTCGGCCACGTTAACCTCGGTGCCGGCCGTATCGTCTACCAGGACTTTACCCGCATCACCAAAGCCATTGATGATGGCGAGTTTGAGCATAACCCCGCACTGGTCGATAACATCGACAAGGCCGTTGCAGCTGGTAAAGCGGTTCACCTGATGGGACTACTGAGTCCGGGCGGCGTACACAGTCACGAAGATCACATTGTTGCCGCCATCGAGCTGGCAGCTAAGCGCGGTGCCAAAGCGGTTTACTTCCACGCCTTTTTGGACGGTCGTGATACCCCTCCTCGCAGTGCACAGGCTTCGATTGAACGTATTGAAGCACTCTTCACTAAGCTGGGCTGTGGTCGTCTGGCCTCAATTGTAGGTCGTTACTATGCCATGGATCGCGATAACCGCTGGGAGCGCGTTGAAGCCGCTTATAACCTGATGGTCTGTGGCCAGGCTGAGCACCGTTTTGCCGATGGCGTCAGCGCCCTGAACGCCGCCTATGACCGCGATGAAAACGACGAATTTGTTAACGCCACGGTGATTGCCGCAGAAGACCAGGAAGCAGCCACCATCAACGATGGCGATACGCTGATCTTCCTCAATTTCCGTGCTGACCGCGCCCGTCAAATGAGCCGTGCGTTTGTGGATGCCGACTTTGATGGCTTCAACAAACAAAAAGCGCCAGTGCTGAGCGGTTTTGTGATGATGACAGAGTATGCTGCCGACATTCATGCCCCTATCGCCTTTGCACCGGAGAAGCTCACCAATGTATTGGGCGAATGGTTAGCCAAGCATAATAAAACGCAGCTACGCATTTCTGAAACAGAAAAATATGCCCACGTGACTTTCTTCTTCAGTGGTGGTCGTGAAGACCTCTTTGAAGGTGAAAAGCGCGAGCTGATCCCATCACCGCAAGTTGCTACTTATGATTTGCAGCCTGAGATGAACTCAGCCTTGCTGACCGACACACTCATTGACGCCATTCACAGTGGCGAGCACGACGTGATCATCTGTAACTACCCGAATGGCGACATGGTCGGTCACTCCGGCGTATTTGATGCGGCTGTAAAGGCCTGTGAAGCCGTCGATGCCTGTATTGGCCGCGTTGTTGCTGCATTGGAAGAAGCCGGCGGTGAAGCACTGATCACAGCCGATCACGGTAATGCCGAGCAAATGGTGAACAGCAAAACAGGCCAGGCCCACACGGCACACACCAGCGAGCCTGTACCTTTCATCTATATCGGCCGCGATGCACAACCACAAACGGGTAAAACCCTCAGCGATGTCGCACCGACTATGTTGCATCTGCTGGGTATGGCACAACCTGAGGAAATGACTGGTTCTCCCGTCATGCTACTGAAGTAATTTATGCGCCATACGCTTGCTGTACTCTCGGTCTGTTTGCTGCCTTTACTGGGACAGGCAAATGAAACCCGCACCAAAGCCGATCTGGCTGCGGTGCAGGCTGAGCTCAAAAAGAGTCAGGCCGCCTATCAACAGCAACAAGCCAGCTTTAGTGCACTCAAAAGCACCCTGCAGTCTTTTGAGCTGGAAATCGCCAAGAGTGCCAAGGCACTGGCATTCACCGAGCAAGGGATCAGCGAAAACAAACAACAACAATACACGCTGCAACGCGAAGCAGAGCAGCTTGAATTGCAAAAAAAGCGCTTACAGCGGCTGCTGGCAGCACAGCTCAAAAGTGCCTATGTCACAGGCAGCCACGATTACTCAAAAATGCTGTTGAACCAGCAACATGCCGCGGCGTTAGAGCGCACCATCAGTTACTACGATTACTTTAACCAGGCACGTATCGCGCAGCTCGAAGCCCTCAAATCAGTATTTGCCAAATTGGCAGAAAACCGTGCCCAGTTAGAGCGTAAAAAGAAACAGCTGCTTGCGTTACAAGCGCAGCAGACCGTCCGTCGGGACGAATTAATGCTGGCGCAAAACGCCCGCAAAACCCACCTGGCCAAACTCAACGATAAGCTCAGTCAGGCAAAAGCGGCTATCGCCTACCTTGAAGAGAACGAGCAAACCTTAATTTCCACCCTCGAAACCTTAGCCTCAGAGCAGGCCAGCAGCCCAGAACAATATGTGGCGCAACTGCAAGGACTACAAAGGTTAAAGGGCAAACTTGCCTGGCCTCTCGATGGCCGTCTGAAACACAGATTTGGTCAGCGCAAACATGTTGGCATGAACTGGAAAGGCGTCGTGATCCGCGGCAGCAATGGCACACCGGTTAATAGTGTCGCACCGGGTCAGGTGGTCTATGCCGATTGGTTGAACGGTTTTGGCTGGGTCATCGTATTGGATCATGGGGAAGGCTTTATGAGCCTGTACGGTCATGCCCAGACCCTGCTCAAAGACGTTGGCGATCAGGTTATGCCAGGCGAGCCCATTGCTCTGGTTGGGCAAAGCGGCGGACAAACTGATCCTGGTCTATACTTCGAAATACGGCATAAGGGAAGCGCTGTTGATCCAGTAAAATGGTGCAGATCCAGTTAACTGACTAACCGATGCTGCCCCCCAGTGAGGAGCAGCATATGATGACTCCATGTGTTCAACCTGATAAAAACCACCTCTGGCATTGGCTGTTTGTACTCGGCCTGATGCTCAGTTTGCTGTGTTTACCGCTTAGTGCCAAACAGCTATCCAGCGAGCAAATTGACGAAATTCTCTATCATATACACACCTATTATGTGGAAGATCTGCCGCTTAGCCATGTAAAAAAAGACAACTTTAGTGAATTACTTACCCAGCTTGATGACTATTCTAAGTTCCTTGACGAGCACGAACTTGAAGCCTTATTCAGCGCGGCCAACGGCCGCTACACCGGACTGGGTATTGAGGTAGAAGAAGTCGAGGATGGCGTCGTTATTGTCGATACGCTGCCAGGCTCTCCGGCAGAAGCCGCGGGCATTGAGGGCGGTGACAAGCTGTTGGCCATCAACACCCATGATGTGAAACGGAAATCTATTGCTGAAGTCTCTAAGCTACTGCGAGAGGCCCAATTTTCGACCATACAACTCACCGTGGAGCGCGCCAATACAGAAGTCACATTGGCACTCAGACGTCAGGAGATCACTCTGCGTAGTGTCTCCAGCCAGCTGTTACCCGGCGGCATTGGTTATGTGCTACTAAGCAGCTTTAATAATCACAGTTACCACGACATTGCCCGTCATATCAGCATGCTCAATAGCCATCTGGGGGCACCACTCAAGGGCCTGATCATCGACTTGAGAGACAATCCCGGCGGCACACTCAACAGTGCTGTGGCCATCTCAGATTTGTTTTTGCAAAGCGGCACCATCGTCAGTACCCGGGGACGCTTTTATGATGCCAATCAACGCTTTTTTGCTGCCCAGGGCGATATACTCAATGGTGCCCCAATGTTAGTGCTGATCAATGAGCAGTCCGCTTCAGCAGCCGAAATACTGGCCGGCGCACTGCAAGACAACAGCCGGGCATTGATCCTGGGTAACCGCTCTTATGGCAAAGGGTCAGTTCAGTCTTTGATCCCCATAGGCAATGGTACCACCGCACTTAAGCTGACCACGGCTCGCTATTTCACTCCCTCAGGCCAGTCCATAGAAGGAACCGGGATCCAGCCAGATGTGATTTTTAGTAAACAAGTACTTTTAGAACTGGACAAAGACGCTATAATGGCTGGTGAAAAAAAGGTCAGACTGACCTTTGTTGCCAACCTAGATAAACATTGGCAAGAAGCGGAACAGCTATTACAAAACCATAATTTACAACAATAATTCAGGATAGTGCGCTTACTTATAACAAGCTTTTTGGTGCTTTTTCTCTGCGCGGCACCAAGCTATGGCAACCAGGTTGCCATCGTCATCGACGACATTGGATATCACGAACGTGACCTAGAACTGCTGGATCTGCCCGGCCAATTGAGTTACGCCATTTTACCACACACCCCGTTTTCACAACGCTTTGCTTATCAGGCCAGTCACAAGCGCCGCGAATTGCTGTTGCACATACCGATGCAGGCACTTGAAGACAAAGCTCTGGGACCCGGTGGCCTGACCTTAGACATGCGCAAATGGCAGCTGCAAACCACGCTGGGCCATGCGCTGGCAACCTTACCTCAGGTCAAAGGCGTCAATAATCACATGGGCTCAGCACTCACCCAATCTGTCGAGCCAATGAAGTGGACCATGGAGCTCCTCAAAAAACGCGGGCTATACTTTCTTGACAGCCGCACCACAGAACTCAGTCAGGCCCAGAATGTAGCCAATTTGTATGGTGTTGCTAATGTCGCCCGCCATGTCTTTTTAGATAACCAGACACAGCCCGATGCACTGCGTCGCCAGTTTGAAGAACTAAAATCACTTGCCCGTCAGCAAGGCTACGCCATCGGGATTGCGCACCCCTATCCGCAAACCCGACTCTTTCTTGCCGAAGCACTGGGCGAATTGGCAAACGAGGGCATCGAACTGGTTCCTTTGTCACACCTGGTTGAACAAAAGTACATCCAGCTGGCTGCGGTAAAACGTAGCCCGCTCACCTCGGAATAAGGCCTGTCGGCATCAATACATCACCCTCCTCAGCGATTAAACCGTCTATTAGCTGCACTCCAAAAGCCCTATTTTGGGATGCAGCCAGAAGACAAGCTCGCAATCTCTTGTCACGTCTGTACAAAGGTAAGCGCCTCAACAATAACCGGACACGGGCTTCCCTCAGCGGGATAGATGCGTCTTAATTAAACGCATTGGCAGAAAAATTTGATCTGGGACCATTCACTGATGCCCGGTGTCGGCTAGACTTAACTCAGACAGCATGCTCGCTTAAGGAAGTACTATGTTAACCACAGTTGCCGATTTAATGACGCCAGATCCACTGGCGGTTAGTGAAACCAATACCCTCAACGATGCCCATAACCTGATGCGTGAAAAGAACATTCGCCATATCCCGGTCATAGACGACAATGGCATGCTGGTTGGTATGCTGACACAGAAGATCATGATTGCCAAAGTGATGGGGATCATTGCCACCTACGGCACCAATGCACTGGAGCGTAAAGAAAAACAACAACAAGTTGCTGAAGTGATGGCCACCGACTTTGCCAGTGTTCAGCCACAGCAAAGCTTACAGGAAGTGGTGCGGTTTTTTGTTGATAACCGTCATGGCTGCATGCCGGTCACAGATGACAAGGGCAAATTGTTAGGTATTTTGACTTCATCGGACTTTGTCCGTCTGGCCGCCGCCTTACTGTCATAAAAAAGCCCCTGTTGGGGCTTTTTCTTTGCATTTCAGTCCTATCAGGCTTTAGCTTGCAGGGTACGTGCTACTGTGCGCATACCTAACGTTGTTGCGCCCGATGCCCATTGCGAGCCCCCTGTGTTCTGGAACGAGGCTGCCAGGTCGATATGCACCCAGCCCTGGCCTTCATTGGGCACAAAGCGAGACAAGAAGCCCGCTGCATTAGATGCACCACCGAAGCCACCGCCCTTTTGTGCACGGCTGTTCGCTGTGTCAGCGTACGCAGACGGACAGTTGTTCTGGTGCCATTTTTCCAGTGGCAACGGCCAGGCCGCCTCAAATTCTTCATGAGCATACTGTTGTACTTCGCTCACTAATTCTTTGTCCAGACCAAACAGAGCATTGTATTCCTGACCAACCGCAACCAGGGCTGCGCCCGTCAGAGTAGCTGCGTCAATAATCAATGGCGCACCGGTTTCACCGGCAGCCATCAGACCATCAGCCAGTACCAGACGACCTTCCGCATCCGTGTTGACAATTTCAACTGTGGTACCATTTTTATAAGTCAGGATATCTCCCAGCTTATAAGCATGACCTGAAATTAAGTTTTCCGCACAGCATAAGAACAGCTTGATGCGCTTGTCTATGCCACGCTGGATAGCAATAGCCAGGCCAGCTGTCACTGTCGCTGCGCCGCCCATGTCACATTTCATGGTGAGCATGCCTTCGCTTGGCTTAATTGAATAACCGCCTGAATCAAAGGTGATACCTTTACCCACCAACGCTGCCGCAACCGGGGCGTCTTCATCGCCTGTTGGGTTAAAATCCAGCTCCAGTAATACCGGAGGACGCTCACTGCCCCGGCCCACTTCATGGATCCCGATCCATTGATGTTCAAGCAGGGCGTTCCCTTTAATGATTTGGTAGCTGACATGCTCGGGGGCCAGTGACTGAATAAACTCAGCCGCTTTACCTGCCAGGCTTTCCGGATAAATGTCTTCAGCCGTGCCATTGATCATCTGACGGGTCCAGGTTGCAGCCGTTTTCAGTGCCTGTAGTTCACTGAGGTCAGACTGTGCGTTATCACAGAAGGTAACACCATCCAGTTGCTTCGGGCTTACAAACCCCTGATAAAATGCCCACTGAGATTCAGTGCACCAGGCATCACCCTGTAACTCAACCGCCAGGATCCCTTGCTGTGCCACGCTGCGGCCCGCTTTTTGAATGGTCTTCAGTGTCTCGTGTTCGCTCAGGTGCACCAGCGCACCTTCCTGATCGTACGATAAAGTCGCATTGCCACCCCAGTGTGCAGCCGGGGCCTGATCCGTCAGTCGAACAATAAATTTGTCAGCCATATATGATTTCACTCTTGCGCTTATTAGTTACTTGCAGTGTACACTAGCGGGCAAAATGCCCCAAATGAATGCGATTAATCTATGAAGTTTCACGCCCCACTGGCAAAAGCCACCTTGCTAAAACGCTATAAACGCTTTTTGGTTGACTTGCGCAGCGATACACAACAAGAATTCACCGTCCATTGCGCCAACACAGGTAAAATGACGGGGTGTGCTGACCCTGGCTTTGCTGCCTACTACTCAACCAGTGACAATCCGAAACGCAAATATCCGCACTCGCTGGAACTGACAGAAACTCAAGATGGCGACCTGATCTGCGTGAATACCGCGGTGGCCAATAAGGTTGCCATAGAAGCGCTTGAACAGGACCGCATTCCCGAGCTGAGTGGCTACCAGACACAACGCAGTGAAGTGAAATACGGCACAGAGAATAGCCGCATCGACATCTTACTCCAGGACCAGGACAAACCAGACTGCTACATAGAAGTGAAATCTGTGACCTTGCTCGAACAGGGACAAGGCTATTTTCCGGATGCCCAGACCACTCGAGGTCAAAAGCATCTGCGCGAACTGATCCAGACTCGCCAACAAGGGATGCGCGCTGTGTTGCTGTTTGTCGTCATGCACAACGGTATCGCGCAGGTTAAACCAGCCGCTCATATCGACAGCAAGTACGCCGCACTGATTGAGGAAGCGCTGGCACACGGGGTCGAGATCTACGCCTACCGGGCCAAAGTATCAACCCAGGAAATCATACTCACCGAGGCACTTCCCTTTGCTGAGCGCTAAACTAGCGTGATATACAACAGTGATCTTACGGCATAAAAAGTGCAGTATAATGAGTATTAAGCTTGAAAGTAGAAAATTTGCCTCCATATAGCTGCAAATGTCAGTGTGACCCCCGTCCGTCGCGACTTTGTGATTCCGATCATACCTTCAAACCGGGAGTGGTCTAACAAGCAAAAAGTGTTTGCCAAGGGGTAAAGATTTTGCTATCTATAGCCGCCGGCGTTAGCTGGGGTTGTTTATTAAGGATTTAGGAGAATGCTATGCCAGACCAGAAAAAACTAGGGTTGTTGGCTCAAGCCGGTTTAGAACCTTATCAGGAAAAGCCGGGTGAAGAATATATGAATGACGCACAACGTGCGCATTTCAAAAAATTACTGGAAGCGTGGCGTAGCGATCTTCGTAACGAAGTTGACCGCACTAAGAGCCACATGCAAGATGAAGCGGCAAACTTCCCGGATCCAGTCGATCGTGCAGCACAGGAAGAAGAGTTTTCTTTAGAACTGCGTACCCGTGACCGTGAGCGTAAGCTGATCAAGAAAATTGAAAAAACACTACAACTGATCGAAGACGACGATTTCGGTTATTGTGACTCATGTGGCATTGAAATTGGTATTCGCCGCCTTGAGGCCCGCCCAACAGCGGACCTATGTGTAGACTGTAAATCAATCGCTGAAATAAAAGAAAAACAACAAGGCCGGGGCTAACACACGTTCGTCTCAGCTATGCTACCCCAGTTTAATAGCGATTATCTATCCGGGAGCTATCGAGGTCGATTTGCTCCCTCTCCCTCCGGTGCGCTCCATTTCGGTTCATTGATCGCCGCACTCGCCAGTTATCTCGATGCCAAAATCAATCAAGGTCAGTGGCTGGTTCGCATGGAAGACATAGACACACCCAGAGTGGTTGCAGGTGCCGCCGATGACATTCTCAGAACTTTGGACGCCTATGGTCTGCATTGGGATGGTGAAGTGGTTTATCAAAGCCAGCGTCACGACTTATATCAGGATGTACTTGCGCAGCTAGGTGCCGCAGATCTGATCTACCCTTGCAGCTGTACCCGCAAAGCGCTCAAGCAACGCGGTGGCATTTATGATAACCATTGTCGGGAGCGACAGCTCACACCCGAAGGCAATGCACTGAGACTTACTCAAACCCAACCCGTTTATTCATTCACCGATCTGCTTCAGGGTGAGGTTATATTGAGCAACGCTTTAGCTGAAGAAGACTATATCGTAAAACGCCGTGACGATCTGTTTGCTTACCAGTTAGTTGTGGTCGTCGATGACATTGACCAGCAAATTACTCGCATTGTGCGCGGTGCCGATCTGTTAGAGCCCACCGCACGCCAGATCAGCTTGTTCAGACAGCTTATTGGCGACGCGCCAGACTATGCCCATGTCTCGCTCGCAGTGGCACAGCCCGGCTTTAAACTGTCCAAGCAAAACCATGCCCCCGCTATCGACAATACCAGGCCACAGCCTGCGTTGTGTGCCGCGTTACGCTTTCTGGGCTTGCCTGTTCCGGACGAATTGCAAAACGACTCCGTACCCACCATTGTGCGCTGGGCAGAACAGCAATTTACCTTACAAGCTTTACCGCGTCATCGTGAGATCCAGGTTTCTCTGTTGAGCGACGGACACTATGATTTTACCCGGTTAACCGCCTGAGGCCACAGCCATCTTTCCTCCAGGTCCAGGCACTCAATCCCATGTTGGATTTTTAATCATGAATCCACGCCCGCTCCTTCAATTTGACCCCATTTGAGTATATGATAGCGGGCCTCGTTAATTCGCCTACACTATACAAACTAAAACAGGTTCTATGGCCGTATGGCGAGTGTGTATGCATTATTGCACGCAATATTGATTGTTCAGGGTCGTTAGGAGAGTCGTTATTATTTCCAAAATTATTAAGCTTTGCCGCCAGATAGTTAAAGGCAAAGATCCGGTAGGAACCGTGACATGCAGCGCTACACCTGTGTTGATACCACGCAGTGAGCATGCAATCTCGCGCAAACAATTTAGCCCCAATGCAATCAAAGTGCTGTACCGACTTAAAGATGGCGGCTATGACGCCTACCTGGTCGGTGGTTGTATTCGTGATATTTTGTTAGGGATTGAGCCGAAAGATTTTGACGTGGTGACCAACGCCACACCTGAACAAGTCAAAAAGCTATTTCGTAACTGTCGTTTAATCGGCCGCCGTTTTCGCCTTGCGCACATCGTTTTCGGCCGGGAAATCATCGAAGTGGCCACCATGCGCGGACATCATCAGGCACAAGACAACCCGGATCCGACCAGTCAGTCAAGCGACCAGGGTCAGCTACTGCGCGATAATGTGTATGGCACCATTGAAGAGGATGCACAGCGCCGCGACTTTTCAATTAATGCGCTTTATTATTCGATTAACGACTTCAGCATCCGAGACTTTGCCGGCGGTATTGCGGCCATTGAGCACCGTAAAATAGAACTCATCGGCGACCCTGAAACCCGTTATCGCGAAGATCCGGTTCGTATGCTTCGCGCGGTACGTTTCGCCACTAAGCTGGATATGACCATTGCAGGCCCAACTGAAGCGCCGATTGCTGAACTGGCCCCATTGCTTGGTAACATTCCACCAGCCCGCTTGTTTGAAGAAACTCTGAAACTCTTTTTGGGTGGCAAGGCCGAAGCTAACTTCCTGATGCTCAGAAAATATGGTCTGTTTAAACAGCTATTTCCGGCCGTGGATGCCATTTTAGATAGCGCTGACAGTGAATTTGAAATTACCTTTATCCAAAAAATGTTTGCCAATACGGACGACCGCATCAACGCAGATAAAAAGGTCACTCCGGCCTTTATTTATGCAGCCCTGTTGTGGTTCCCACTGCGCGATCGTTGCAACACGCTGATAGCGGAAGGTATGAACGAATATGATGCCTTTATGCAGGCAATCAGTCAGGTTCTGGCCGAAAACGCGCGTCATATTGCCGTGCCCAAGCGCTTTACGCTAGGTGCACGAGACATCTGGCACATCCAACAACGCCTGGATAAACGCGGTGGCCAACGCGCCTATCGTCTCAGCCTGCAACCCAGATTCAAAGCCGGATATGATTTCCTGCTGTTACGGGTTGAAAGTGGCGAAACTGAGCAACAAGAGTTGGCAAACTGGTGGACCGACTATTTACAACAGGACGTGTCCGGACAAAAAGAGATGGTGAAAGCACTGGGTCAACGCTCTGGAGGCTCAGAAAGACGCAGACGCCGTCCCAGAAACAAACCACGCAGAAAACCTAATTCCGAATCATGAACACCGTTTATATTGGACTGGGGGCGAACCTTAACGCCCCTGAGGCACAGCTACGTAATGCGCTGGACGCCCTGAACACATCGCCTGTACTCACGCTCGTACAGGTCTCCAGCTTTTATGCCTCAAAACCTATGGGTCCGCAGGACCAACCCGACTATGTGAACGCCGTTGCCAAACTTATCACGGATCTACCTGCCATTGAGGTACTCGATTTGCTCCAGCAGATTGAACTGCAACACGGCCGGGTACGCAAAGCCGAACGTTGGGGTCCACGTACCTTAGATTTGGATATTCTGTTATACAACGATGCGCAAATAGCAACGCAACGACTGATCGTACCGCATTATGGCTTATGTGAACGTGAATTTGTGGTCTTTCCACTATTGGAGATTGCACCCGAACTCACTTTACCCACAGGCCAGGCACTGGCGGACATCGCCACGACATTACCACGTAACGGGCTGACTGCCATTAGTCAGTATCCTGTTGCAGCGTCGCTTGCATAGCATGACCTGAGCACCGCAGTGCGCTCAGCATCGAATTGAACACAAAGGGGGAAATATGGCTAAAGTAACCGTTTCAACATTGGCCAAGAAAAAACGTGAAGGAACAAAAATCACGGCACTAACCGCATACGATGCCAGCTTTGCCAAGCTGTTCTATGACAATGGCGTTGACATTATCCTGGTCGGAGATTCATTAGGTATGGTACTGCAAGGCGGCGAAGATACACTGGCTGTCACCACCACTGATATTGCCTATCATACTCGCTGTGTTCGCGCTGGCAGCAAAGAGCTATTTGTGATCGCAGATATGCCCTTCATGAGCTACGCTAACCCGGTACAAGCATGCGAAAACGCGGCAACGTTAATGCGTTCAGGCGCAAATATGGTCAAACTGGAAGGCGGTGAATGGCTGCTTGATTCTATTCGTTTGCTCACCCAACAAGGCATCCCAGTGTGTGGTCATTTAGGCCTGACACCACAGTCCGTGAATGTCTTCGGTGGCTTTAAAATTCAGGGCCGCGAAGACGCACAGGCGGAGAAAATGGTTGCCGATGCGATTGCCTTAGAACAGGCTGGGGCACAGCTGCTGGTTGTGGAGTGTATTCCTTCTTCACTGGCAAAACGTATCAGCGAAGCGCTGAGTATTCCGGTCATTGGTATTGGAGCGGGTAAAGACACCGATGGCCAGATCCTGGTTATGCACGACCTGGTCGGTATCTCTGCAGGCTATATTCCTAAGTTTTCGAAAAACTTCCTCGCCGAGACGGGCAACATGCCTGAAGCGGTCGAAAAGTTTTGCGCCGATGTGAAAAGCGGAGCATTCCCCTCTCAGGAACACGAGTTTAACTAATGCAATCAATTACAGAAATCAAATCTCTGCGTAGCCAAATCAAGGCCTGGCGACAACAAGGGCAAAGCATTGCCTTTGTTCCCACTATGGGCAATTTACATCAGGGGCATTTTTCTCTGGTTGAAAAGGCCAAAACTCTGGCGGACAAAGTGGTGGTCAGTATTTTTGTCAATCCAATGCAATTTGGTGCCAACGAAGACCTGGACAAGTACCCGCGGACACTAACTCAGGATAAACAAGGCTTAGCCGAACTGGACACAGACATTGTCTTTACCCCCAGTGTTGACGCTATCTATCCAAACGGGCTCGACACACAAAGCTATGTCGATGTTCCTGGTGTATCCGAAGGCTATTGCGGTGGCAGCCGCAGCGGTCACTTCAGAGGCGTTGCTACGGTCGTCACTAAATTATTCAACCTGGTACAACCTGATTTTGCCTGCTTTGGGGAAAAAGATTATCAGCAACTTCAGGTTATCAAAACCATGGTCCGCGACTTATCGATGCCTATCGAAATTATTGGCGTACCGACTCAGCGGGAAATTTCCGGGCTGGCAATGAGTTCACGCAATGGCTATTTATCTGAACAAGAAAAAGAAACCGCTAAAGTGCTATATCAGGTATTAAATGATACCGCACAGCAACTGCAAGACGGCGTACGCGATTATGCAACGCTGGAGCAGACAGCCAAATCTGTACTCAAAGATGCGGGACTTCAACCTGATTACTTCTCTATCGCACAAAGACAGAGCCTAAAACCTGCTACACTGGAAGACGGTGAGTTTGTCATTTTGGCTGCGGCTTACCTCGGCCAGGTGAGACTAATCGATAATATCCAGGTCCTCACCGACGCATAACAATGTATAGGATCCCTGAGTTCTCGGCGCACAGCGCTGTGGGATCCTAATTTAAATTACTCTCTTGCAGGACTGTCTCATGAAACCACAGATATCGATTATTGCCTTGCTACTGGCAGGCTGTAGTAATACCAATTCCCCTGAACTGAACCAGTGTGCACAACAGAACTATCAATGCGAACAAAGCTGCGAGCAACGTGCGAACCCTCAGTCAATGGCCATGCAGGTGTGTAGCGATGGGTGTATTGAGTCGTTTAACCAATGCAAGGCGCAGGCTGAGCAGCTCACTCAGCAGCAGCGTAATAACACCTTGTATTAAAAACTATTGCTGGCAAAAATAGACATTATACCAATTTCACTTAATACCTGGTCTATTTGAAAGAGCAAATAGGACGCTAATAGCGTTAAAAATTTCTCATTTAGAACCTTAGACATAGGTTCACAAATTTTTGCCTCGCCTATAGGGATGTAGGTGCCTCAGCGATAGCAGGACGCGGGAGCGGTGCTATCGACCCTATTTTCTCGCCTCAAAATAGCTCACTTAATTAAGCAAATTGGTATAAAAAAACCGCTCTTAGAGCGGTTTTTTCTTTCTGTGCAATGCTTATAGCAGGCCTAGCTTCTTAAGCTCTTTGCTTGCAAGCTGACTTGAAAGTGGTACATAACCATCTTTCTCTACGATCTTCTGACCTTCTTTTGACAGCACCATTTTCAGGAACTCAGCTTCAATTGGAGAAAGCGGCTTGTTCGGGTGCTTATTCACGTAAAGGTATAGGAAACGAGACAGTGGGTACTTACCCTTTGCAACATTGTCCAGTGTCGCATCAACAAAGTTGTCGCCTTTTTTCGACAGCGGTACTGTGCGCACACCTGATGTCTTATAACCAATGCCTGAGTAGCCAATTGCATTCACTGAAGAAGAGATTGACTGAACCACTGAGGCTGAACCAGGCTGTTCGTTTACGTTGTTACGGAAGTCACCTTTACACAGGGCTTTTTTCTTAAAGTAACCATAAGTACCTGATACTGAGTTACGACCATACAACTGAATGTCTTTGCTACCCCAGTCGCCAGACAGACCTAAGTCGCTCCAGCGCTCTACTTGCTCAGAAGCACCACACTTACGTGTTGATGAGAAAATAGCATCAACCTGGTCGATACGCAGACCCTGAATTGGGTTATCTTTGTGTACGAATACTGCCAATGCATCGATAGCAACACGTACCTCAGTCGGCTTATAACCATAACGCTTTTCAAACGCTTCGATTTCTTTCGACTTCATCTTACGGCTCATTGGGCCGAAGTTGGCTGTCGCTTCTGTCAAAGCTGGTGGTGCAGTAGAAGAACCCGCAGCCTGAATTTGAATGTTCACGTTAGGGTAAATACGTTTGTACTCTTCTGCCCAGAACGTCATCATGTTAGCCAGTGTGTCAGAACCCACAGATGAAAAGTTACCTGAGATACCGCTGGTTTTGTTGTACTCAGGTAGATTCTTATCAAGTGCAGAGGCTTGAGCAGATACCAGTGTTGTTACAGCCACACCCATTGCGGCAACTAAGCTTTTAAATTTCATTGGGGTCACTCCAAATGTTCTTCCCATTTAATTTCTGAGCACATTGTGCAGAAAACAAATGACAATAAAATTACTCTCAAATGACACTTTTATGACTTTCGTTACTTGTCATAAAAATGCGTTTTTCTTTTTCGAAGGCAAATGAGAAACACGATCCTTTGCCCAGTGTACTATCAATTTCCAGATGTGAGTCATGACGTGACAAGACGTGTTTGGTGATGGCCAAACCCAGCCCAGAGCCACCGGTTTTGCGGCTACGTGCCTTATCTACACGATAGAAGCGCTCTGTGAGCCGGTTAATGTGCTCAGGCGCAATCCCATCACCATTATCAATAACAGAAAAGCGGGCACGCTCTGACTCCAGGAACCAGTTTACGGTGATTTTGCCGCCAGGCTTAGTGTAATGAATGGCATTGAACACCAGATTGGAAAAGGCGCTACGTAGCTCATCAACACACCCTTTAATATCCAGAGCCTGATCAACGTTAAACTCAATCTCATGATGTTTATCCTGATTCAGTGAATTGGCTTCAGTCTGGATCAGAGTCAGCATGGCTGGCACGTTCACCGCTTTGTCATTGTCCTGGTTACGTTGCCCTTCAATGCGGGATAAGGAGAGCAGTTGATTGACCAAGCTATCCATCCGTTTGCACTGCTCTATCATGGTATGATGCGCTTTGTTCCACATTGCCGGCGGTGGCATATTATCGCCTTCCATCATCTCCAGATAGCCAGTCACCACTGTCAGTGGTGTACGCAGTTCGTGAGATACATTGGCAACAAAGTCTTTGCGCATCTGCTCGAGCTGTTTCAGTCTGGAGATATCACGCACCACCATCATTAACTGCTCTGCGTAGGGCATAACCCGAAACTCTAATACACGCTCTCCGCCATGCCCAGACTCCATCTCCAGGGGATCATCAAAATCATGAGCCTGCATATATTTGACGAACTTAGGATCGCGGATCAGGTTATCCAAGCGTTGCCCATGATCTGTCGGCCATTGCAGGCCCAGCACCTTGAGGGCAAGTTGATTACACCAGACAATACTAAGATCCTGTTGCATCACAATCACAGCATCCGGTACCGCCTCGGCGCCTTCGCGAAAACGTCGGATCAATTCAGCCAGCTCATTGCGCTTTTTACGGTTGCGATGTTGTAACTGGTAGATCCCTTCAAAGATCTGCTCCCAGGCTCCTGAGCCTTCAGGTGGGTTAAAACTGCGCTGGTTGATCAACCAGTCACTCAGTCGATACAGTTGTTGATAATGCCAGATCAATAGCACCATGGCACCGATAAAGAGTAATACAAACGGTGCGCCTAATAAGATCCCAATCAGGGTTAATGGCAGGAAATACAAAAACAGGCGTTTCAATAACGCCTGTTTATCAATCACCCTATACATACAAAATGATCCTAAAGAAAATGCGCCACGGTTAGCCTACCATAGCGCCAGGTGCTTTACAGCTTACTCGAGAAGCGATAACCAGCACCGCGTACGGTTTGTACCAGGCGATCATGGCCCAATGGTGCAATCGCTTTGCGTAAACGACGGATATGAACATCCACTGTACGATCTTCAACATACACATTAGTGCCCCAAACGTGATCCAGCAACTGTTCTCGGCTGTAAACGCGCTCCGGGTGTGTCATAAAGAAATGCAACAATCTGAATTCAGTAGGCCCCATTTCCAGCTCATTACCAGCTGAGGTTACACGGTGTGAGATCGGATCAAGACGTAACCCGTGCACTTCAATAGCCTCTTCCAGTGACGTTGGTGAAACCCGTCGCATCACCGCTTTGATACGTGCCATTAATTCTTTTGGAGAGAAAGGTTTAGTAACGTAGTCGTCTGCACCCACTTCCAATCCTTTGACCTTATCTTCTTCTTCCCCACGTGCTGTTAGCATGATAATCGGGATTTGTCTGGTGTATTCGCTTTGCTTAAATTTTTTGGCAATCTGAATACCGCTGCCACCTGGCAACATCCAGTCCAATAACACCATATCAGGATAAGGCTCAACCATAGCTGCAATTGCAGAATCATAGTCTTCAGCTTCAATGGCTTGAAAACCATTTTGTTCCAACACAAACACCAACATTTCTCTGATCGGCGCTTCGTCATCAACTACCAGTACTTTACGTGACATTCCCATTTATCTCTTACGTTACCGAAGTGGGTTTCATTATTATGACTAAGTATGACAGTTTTATGAAATACCAAGTGATAAAAGATGACAATTGGGAAAAAAATAGGGCCAAACAAATACAAAGCTATAATACTGAAAAAACGCAAGTTTCATCGAAATGCTAGCTTACTTTGACCAGCAAATGGGTTAAATCCTTGTTTAGTCAGGTTTGTTTTGTCGGTTTGCGTAGACAAAAAGCAAAACCAACGCTGTAAAAGCCACGTAACGCCAGACATACGGGCCATTTAAGTTCATTTACAAACCAACTCCGTTACACGGCACAATGGCTCAGTAACAGTGCGCTCAGACTGGGTTATGACGATAAACTTGATCCCAGCGATATGAGGGTTACTAAGCCCTATTAATCGAGTGGGATTCTATCATGTTGCACAGTCCCTTTAGCATGACACTATTAAATGCATACTTGTTCAAGTGGCGCTATTGAGTATAAGCCCGCCCTGTACGCTAAAAGTCATACCTCAATGTCAGTGCCATATGATCCTGATCCGCTTCGTTATCGAGATCGATTTTCGTGTACCATAAGTACATTCTCGTTTGCTTTGATAGGCTTTTTTCAACCCCGATGGAAGTTGCATCACCAGAGTCCTTCAGCTTGCCGGAGGCACCATCGGAGTTTTGATATTGCGCCAGCAACTTATAACCATTGTCCAACTTCAATGATGCACTGGCCATGTAACTGTCTACCGTGTCATTACTGTCAATGGCTTCACTTTGCTGATAACTGGCACCTAAGGTCACTTTAGCCACTTTGCCCTGTACAGTAATACGAGTAATATCCTGGCCTGCGACCTCTTCATCGCGTGCCACACTGGCATAAATCGCGGTTTTTTTCAGTTTACTGTCACCATAAGAGGCTGCCATCGACAACCCGCTTTCGCCATTTTGCTTGCTGTTGTCCTCGCTGATATAACTGACTGTAAATTTAAGGTGATTCAATGAAGGGGTTGTATATTGTAACGTGTCGCCAAGGCGGTTTTCACCAACAAAAAAGCTCTTGATGTCGGCGTTGAAGTCGTTCATGAGATCCACTTTCCCCTGAGACTTCTTCATAGGCGTGTCAGCCCGACCCACTAAAACCTGACCAAATCGGCCTTTGACACCCACATATTGTGAACGGGCGGTAATGTTCTCTTCAGACTTACCGTCGTTGTCGTTTTCTGACATTTCAACCTGAAATTCCAACTTATAAAACGCAGAGATCCCGGTGTCTATGTCTGCTCCGCCTTTGATCCCCATCCTGGAGGCATAGCTCTCAACGGATGTATCTGAGCCACTTCCCGTATCACTGTTTGCCACACCCAAATGGGCGCGACCGTAAACCTTGAGCTCTTCAGCCTGTACTTCCATGCAAGCCAGCGCAGAACACCCAATAAGGGCAGCCATAAAGCATTTTTTCATACTTTGACCCCAATAAAATTTAACGTGAGCAGAATAGAGTATTATTTAAAGCTAGACGCTCTGTATCAGAGATCAAGTGATGTACCGCTGGATCAAAGTTTTTCTAAGTCAAAACGTCAGAGATCACATTTATACCAACAAGATCCGATCGGGATCATGTTTTTACTAAGCAAAATGATCTGTTCTGGCACACTCAACACAACCAGAGGGTTAACTTATTGATTTTAGATCGGTTCCAAGGGGATAACGCGCCCAGATCCTTCTCTGACTTAGTAAGATCACGATCCGAAAACCTCTTAACTCTCGTCACTTAGTCAAGATCTGATCCCTGATTACATAGGTAGGTAAAACTCTGATCCCAATAGGATCGGCGTATGTGCCAGAGGCAATCAACACAAACAAAAATGCCGCAGTGCACACACTGCGGCATTTAACACTAACCCAATTGTGTCGTGTTAGTATTTATTTGATCTGAGGATCCAGCTCGCCAGACAGGTATTTCAGGTGCATATCGTCCAAAGAGATTGGCTTAATGCGGCTTGCATGACCCGCAGTACCAAACGCTTCGTAACGCGCAACACAGATCTCTGTCATCGCTTTCGTTGCTTCAGCAAGGTACTTACGAGGGTCAAAGTTAGCCGGATTATGTGCCAGATGACGACGAATAGCGCCTGTCGCAGCCAAACGTAAGTCAGTGTCAATGTTTACCTTACGCACACCGTGCTTGATGCCTTCAACGATTTGCTCAACGGGTACACCATACGTCTCTGGGATCTCACCACCAAATTCATTGATCACAGCCAACCACTCCTGAGGTACCGATGAAGAGCCGTGCATGACCAAGTGAGTGTTCGGGATGCGTGCATGGATCTCTTTGATACGGTTGATTGCCAGGATGTCACCCGTTGGTGGACGCGTAAACTTGTAGGCACCATGAGAAGTACCACAAGCAATGGCCAGTGCATCAACCCCTGTTTTCTTAACGAAGTCAGCCGCTTCTTCAGGATCGGTCAGCAGTTGATCATGAGAGAGTTTACCTACCGCACCAATGCCATCTTCTTCACCCGCTTCACCCGTTTCTAGTGAACCCAGTACACCCAGTTCACCCTCAACCGAAACACCACCAGCATGTGCCATTTCTACAGTACGTCGTGTTACATCGACATTGTACTCATAGCTAGACGGGGTTTTGCCATCTTCCATCAAAGAACCGTCCATCATAACTGATGAAAAGCCGAGCTGAATTGAACGCTGACAGACGCCCGGAGATGTACCGTGATCTTGGTGCATAACAACCGGAATATGTGGCCATTCTTCCACTGCGGCCAAAATCATATGGCGAATAAACGGTGCCCCTGCGTACTTACGTGCGCCTGCCGAGCCCTGAACAATCACCGGACTGTTGGTTTTGTCTGCCGCTTCCATAATAGCGCGCATTTGCTCTTGGTTATTTACATTAAAGGCAGGAACGCCGTAACCATGCTCTGCGGCATGATCCAGCAATTGACGCATACTGATTAAAGCCATTGTGCTTTCTCCAATTGTTGATGAGTGAAGCTGAAATTTCCAGATCAGCACTCGTGCTCATCGATTTGAACGGGATAAAATTTTAAGTGCTACACACTCAATTTGTTTTGAGAATAAATGTGAGAGAGTCTCAAAACCGGACCAAACTATCGGCCCAAAAATGTGATGCTGCGACGTATTGCGCAGCATCGTGCTTGAATTACGCTTTCGCTCTTTGTTCAAGCATAGCGACTGCTGGCAGTTTTTTCCCCTCAAGGAACTCTAAAAACGCACCACCGCCAGTCGAGATGTATGAGATTTCATCTGCTACGCCATATTTATCAATCGCAGCAAGGGTATCACCACCGCCAGCAATTGAGAAAGCGCTGGACTTTGCAATCGCATTAGCAATCGCTTCAGTACCATTACCGAATTGATCAAATTCAAATACGCCCACCGGGCCATTCCAAACCACAGTACCTGCGTTGGCAATAATCTTAGCCAGCGTATTAGCCGTTTCAGGGCCAATATCGAAGATCATGTCAGTGTCACGGACTTCCGCCACATCTTTGATCTCTGCAACCGCAGACTCTGAGAACTCGTCACCCACTACCACGTCTGTCGGCACAGGAATGTCTCCGTCATTGGCCCGCGCAGCGGCACTCAGTTTGTTCGCTTCATCAATCAGATCTGCTTCATACAAAGACTTACCTACCGGATTACCTGCTGCAGCGATAAAGGTATTCGCAATCCCGCCACCAGTAACTAGTTGATCAACCACTGTAGATAGTGAATCAAGTACTGTCAGTTTAGTAGACACTTTAGAGCCACCCACGATAGCAACCAGAGGGCGTGCCGGGTTATCTAGCGCTTTGCCTAATGCATCCAGCTCTGCCGCCAGCAGCGGACCTGCGCAGGCAACTTCAGCAAACAAGCCAACACCATGCGTTGATGCCTGAGCACGGTGCGCCGTACCAAATGCGTCCATCACATACACGTCACAGAGTGCTGCCAGCTTCTTAGACAGAGCTTCATCGTTCTTCTTTTCACCAACATTGAAGCGGACGTTTTCAAATACCACAACTTCATTGTTTGCGATATCAACGCCGTCCAGATAGTTATCAACCAGACGCACATTTTGATCTAGCGCGTCGTTAAGATAATCAACAACTGGTTGTAGTGAATACTGCGCATCGTATTCCCCTTCCGTTGGGCGACCCAGGTGAGACATCACCATAACCTTGGCACCTTTTTCCAGGGCAAGTTTAATGGTAGGTAAAGACGCTCTGATACGGGCATCTGATGTAACCTTACCTTCTTTCACCGGTACGTTAAGATCTTCACGGATCAGAACGCGTTTGCCGTTTAAATCTAAATCCGCCATCTTAATGACTGACATTGACATCTCCTTCAAGAACGATACTGAGTTTTTAATTAACTTGTGTCATTGCTGTGGCTGTATCGAGCATGCGATTTGCAAATCCCCACTCGTTGTCGCACCACACCAGCAACTTCGCCAACCGTTTCTGGCTGACACGTGTTTGGGTACCATCTATGATACTGGAATGTGGATCATGATTAAAATCCACCGAGACCAAAGGCTCTTCAGTGTAGTCCAGTATCCCTTGCAACGGACCACCAGCGGCCTGTTGTAATGCATTATTCACTTGTTCAAGTGTCACATCACTGTTCAGGGTCACGCTCAGATCCATTGCCGTCACATTAATGGTGGGTACCCGCACTGCAATGGCTTCAAAACAGCCATGAAATTTAGGCAAGATCCGCTCGATCCCGCGGGCCAGCTTAGTATCCACCGGGATAATTGACTGACTTGCTGCGCGGGTCCGCCGCAGATCAGGATGATAGGCATCAATCACCTGTTGATCATGCATAGACGCATGGATCGTTGTGATGGTGCCCGAGCCAATCCCAAAAGCATCATCCAATACATTTATGACAGGGACAATACAGTTAGTGGTACATGAACCATTTGATACGATGGTATGCTCAGGACGCAGTTCTTTGTCATTGATACCATACACTATGGTGGCATCGACGTCCGCGTCAGCCGGGTGAGAGAACAACACTTTCTTGGCACCCGCGCGCAAATGTGCCTGAGCATGAAAACGGGAATGAAATACACCAGTACACTCTAAAACAACATCAACATCGAGGGCATGCCAGGGTAAATGGCTGGGATCGGCTTCGCTAAACAGTTGGATTTTATCTTCTCCAACCGTCAGATAAGGCGCATCAAGGTGAACAGGAAAAGCAAAACGCCCATGTGAGGTATCGTATTTCAGCAGATGTGCAATGCCCTGCGGATCGGCAAGTTCATTTATGGCGACGATTTGAATGTCATGCTGGCGACCAGATTCATACAAAGCTCGCACTATATTGCGACCAATACGACCAAAACCATTTATAGCCAGTTTGATAGTCATTAAATTGAAGATCCACCACGTTGTGAAAAATTGGGCTCAATCCTGCTGCATATGCGGTGTATAGACCGCACGCGAATAAATTTCCCAAGCTTTCCGTATTAAGATGGCGCTATTGTAATCGACCAGGCACAAATGTGTAAGAGATATGCAAAAATAATTATGTCAGTTGCCTGAGTAACGCCCCATGTGCCCCACCAAACTGGCTGTTTTGTGCAAGTAAAAGCTCCGCGGTACTCAGCGCATCACTCAGTGCATGATGCTCACAAGCTGATGGTAACCCATAGCGCTGACGACAAGCAGACAATGTCAGGCAATCTGCCGCAAGCGTTTTCCCCTGTCTGAGCAAACGATTTCTCTCAATCTGCATGGTATCCAGGATCAACTCAGGACGCACAGAGATATCATGAGACACGAACGCCCGCTTGAGAAAGCCCCAGTCGAGTATGGCGTTGTGGCATACCAATACACCCTGTTCGAACAACTCGGCCAGTTGCTGTAGCAATGCACGCAAACTGCTTCCCTGTGCCAATGCCCGCTCATCCACGCCATGGATCACCGGACTTTGCCCCAGCTGGCGTACTTCCTTATTCAGCATGTGCCGGGCTGTGCTAAGCGTGATACGGCCCTGTCGGATCTCAACCCAGGCGGCGGAGACAATTTCATCTCGTTTCGGGTCTAATCCAGTCAACTCCAGATCCAAGACGATCAGGTTGGCATCTTCCAGTCTAAGATGACGGTAAGCATGCCAATTACGTAGTCGGGTTAACCAGCTCACAGGCTACCTCTGGCAAATTTAAAGGCACATGCTTGCTGTGCCTGCTTGATCAAATGAAAGGCTTCTTTGAGCTGATGACGCTCCAGTGAGCTTAGATACTCCGGATTAATGCAATTTTCTGGCAAGCCTTCTTTGTCAATCTGTGTACGCAAACGTAACTGCGTTAAATAGCGCCAGCAATCTTGCAAGTTAGCAATGTCTTCAGCACTGAGCACTCGGTGCGCTTTAAGCGCCTGTAAGCGTTGCAGTGTATTGGCTTTACGGATCCCAGCTTGCAGCGCGTAAAGACGAACAACATCGTTTATGATCACCACACCGCGCTTTTTTAGGTCCAGATATTTGTGCTTGTGCTTATCCTGCTGAAGCTTAAATTGCTGAAACAATCCAATCGGCACCGTATTGGCATTAATATCGGCCGCCATCGCAGCGTAAAACAACGCATTTTTCGGGATCTCATTTAAATGATGCAGAAATTGGCCGAACAAGACATCCGATCCCGTAATAAAGCGCAGATCAAAATAGATCTTACAGTTCAGCATTGCATGGGGTGTTGGTGTATGGATCCAACTCGTAAATCTGTCGCACCACTCACTGAGCGTGCCCCGACATTGCGGATTGCTTGCCATAATATTGCCCGGGCAAGTGCGGATCCCACATTCATCCAGTTGTTGGCAGACAAATGCGCCAAGCTGAGCAAAATACTGTCTTTGTTCATCTGTGACACCTTCGGGCAACAACAGACCATTGTCCTGATCGGAATGCAGGGTTTGCTCTTCACGCGCCTGGGAACCAAAACAGATCCAGGCAAACGGGGTGGGTGCGTTGCCATGCTGCTGCTGATAAAGGTCTATCAAGCGTCCTGTCAGTGCATCACTAAGGCCACTGAGCAACTGACCGATCAGTGAAATATCCTCGATCTTATTGGCAAAATCACTCAACAGATCCGGGATCTCTTTCGCCAACTGCCTCACCTGAGCATAACTACATGCTTTATAGATCCGGCCGATCAACTGCACCGGATCGCTTTTTTGCTGACGTAAAAGATCTGTGCTGGTGATCATGCCTATCGGCATGCGATCTTCACTGAGCACAGGTAGATGATGAATATTGTGCTTAAGCATCAAATGCAATGCCGAAAAGATCCGGTTGTTTTCGAAAATGTGTTTCGGTTTGGCTGTCATGATCTCACCAATAGCCCGGGCAGGATCAAGACCTTCTGCCAGCACCCGGTTGCGCAAATCGCGATCCGTCACAACACCTGATAATTGGTCATGCTCAGTCACCATGATCGAAGAAACCCGATGCTTCTTCATAACTTTGGCCGCTTCCTGAATACTGGCATCGGGTGCCAGGGTCACTGCTGCCCGACTCATTAACTCACTGACCGGACGTTCAGACCAGCTGTTTCCCGATTCTTTATAGTGACTGGATAGCAAACGTTTGGCATGGGCACGCACAAAATACTGCTCAAAAGGTTTGTATTCACGACGAAGAAAGTCAAATGCCGATTGTGGCAATACATAGACCAGCCCTGGCTGCACCACTTCCAGCTGATTACTGATTGGCTCACCCGTTAGTAACGAGGGGTAACCAAAGTAATCCCCTTCAGCGAGCCGGGTAACCAACTCTCCCCGCTCCGACCGCAAATCAAAGTGACCAGAACGTACCAGATAAAGCTGGGGCTGATCGCTTCTGAACCACTGGGCCTGATTCTGTGCACTGACATAAATGATATCCAGGTGTTCAACAAAGTAATCTGCCGCGCTGTCGGCCAACTGACCAAATGGCGCCTGTTGCTGCACAAAGGTCAGCACATCCTGTACGTGAGCCGTCATAATCCCTCCCAAAAAATGACAACTACTCCACAGCTTTCGCCATGAAGTAGTTGGTTTCTTTGCTATCAGAAAGTATCACTATCCGATAGAGTGAGCTTTAATGCGCATGTGCAGCAGATGAGCCTTTCGGATTACGGATCCCGTCTACCATTTGCTTCACTTCAATTGGCGTCTCAGCCGTCAGCTTCATCACAATAGCTGCAATACCAAAGTTCACTAACATGCCAATAATGCCAATTCCCTCAGGTGAGATACCAAATAACCAATTCGCTGGCGTATTCAGTTCCGGGCTGACAAATTTAAAGTAGATGATGTAAGCAGCGGTGAAGCCAATACCACACACCATGCCGCTGATGGCACCTTCTTTGTTCATGCGTTTAGAGAAGATCCCCATAATAATCGCCGGGAAGAAGCTTGCTGCCGCCAGACCAAAGGCAAAGGCCACCACCGACGCCACGAACCCGGGCGGATTAATGCCAAAGTAAGCAGAGATTGCAATGGCCACCATTGCTGACAAACGTGCGGCCAGGAGCTCTTGTTTATCACTGATATCCGGCTTAAGTGTGCGTTTAAGGAGATCATGGGAGACCGAGGTGGAGATCACCAATAACAAACCTGCTGTTGTCGACAGTGCTGCGGCTATGCCACCCGCTGCGACCAGCGCAATCACCCAGGCTGGTAAATCTGCAATTTCCGGATTCGCCAGTACCATGATGTCACGGTCGATTTTCACTTCATTACGGCTCGCCGGGTCGTCAATCTTACCAGCAGAATAGAACATCTTGCCGTCGCCATTTTTATCATTGAATGTGATAAGACCCGTTCTCTCCCAGTTTTTCACCCACTCAGGCGCCTCAGCATAGGCGGTACCACTGCCATCTTTACCATTAATCGTGTCAATCATATTCACACGGGCAAATGACGCAACCGCGGGTGCTGTGGTGTAAACAATGGCGATGAACACTAAAGTCCAGGCCGCTGAGATACGAGTATCTTTTACTTTTGGTACAGTAAAGAAACGCACAATAACGTGTGGCAGACCGGCCGTACCAACCATCAGGGCAGCCGTAATGGCAAAGACGTCAATCATGCTCTTGGACCCTTCGGTGTATTGCGCAAAGCCGAGTTCGGTACTGAGCCCGTCGAGTTTATCCAGCAAATAGGTCCCGGAGCCATCCGCCAACGTACCGCCGAAGCCGGTTTGCGGCAGTAAGTGGCCAGTCATCATCAAAGAGATAAAGATAGCGGGTACCAAATAAGCAAACACCAGTACGCAATATTGCGCAACCTGAGTATAAGTAATGCCTTTCATGCCACCCAGTACGGCATAGAAGAATACGATCACCATCCCGATATACACACCGGTTTCAATGTCAACTTCAAGGAAGCGAGAGAACACTACGCCTACACCACGCATTTGCCCTGCGATGTAGGTAAAACAAATAAAGATTGCACACAGTATGGCCACAACCCGTGCCACTTGCGAGTAATAACGGTCGCCGATAAAGTCCGGCACGGTGAATTTACCAAATTTACGCAGGTAAGGTGCCAGGCACAGTGCCAGCAGTACATAACCACCGGTCCAGCCCATCAGATACACACCCCCGTCGTAACCGGCAAATGAAATGATCCCCGCCATAGAAATAAACGACGCTGCGCTCATCCAGTCGGCGGCCGTTGCCATGCCGTTTGCCAGCGGCGGCACACCGCCACCTGCAACATAGAATTCATTGGTTGAACCGGCACGCGCCCAGATGGCAATGCCGATGTACAGGGCAAAGCTGAGCCCAACAATTAAAAAGGTGAGAGTTTGAACATCCATCATAGCGCTCCTTATTCATCCACGCCGTATTTTTTGTCCAGCGCATCCATTTTGAACACATAGACAAAAATCAAAGCAACGAAGGTATAAATTGCGCCCTGCTGCGAAAACCAAAAACCCAATTTAAATCCGAAGAAGCGGACCTCGTTGAGTACATCAACCAGCAGAATGCCGCATCCAAAAGACACCACAAACCACACTACTAATAGCTTAAACATTAAGGCTAGATTCTCTGACCAATATGCTTTTGCTTGTTCTTCACTTTTAAAAGCCATGATAAGTCCCCTTTCACACACCTGTTGCCGATGTGCTGGTGTTAATGACCTTTTGACTGTAGCAATGGGTCGTCAAGAAGAAATTGAGACCTTAGTCGTAACAACAAGGTTACGTTTACGTAAACTGCAAAACAAACTCACATCAATGGCTATTAAATATTATAAAATCAATCACTTAATTTATTTATCGATGATATGGAACGATTAACGGAACGTATATCTCAGGGATAAGACATTAGTCTAATTAATTCAATAAAAATCGAATAATTATGTAAAATCAGGTGATTATGTCACTTTGGATTATTTGTAAGTGATGCTACTTTAAAGGCACAGAGACAATAACAAGAATTAACACAAGGGCTCATCATGACGGCTGCACTGATCCTAGTTGCCATCGCCTATATCGGCTTACTCTTCTGGCTCGCCAACTGGGGGGACAAAACAACGCCGGCTGCAACCCGGATCAGCCATCACCCTTTTGTTTATGCCCTCGCACTGGGTATTTATTGTACCTCATGGACCTATTACGGATCAGTAGGCACCGCAGCGACCAGTAGCTGGCACTATTTGCCCATTTTACTGGGCCCAGCCTTGCTGTTTATGTTTGGTCAGGGCTTTTTGCGCAAACTGATCCTGGTCAGTAAAAAACAAAACATCACCACCATAGCCGACTTTATTTCAGCACGTTATGGTAAGCGCCAGACCACCGCGGTGATGGTCACTATGATAGCCTTGCTGGCCACCATTCCCTATATTGCGTTGCAGCTCAAGGCGCTGAGCAGCAGCTTTTTGCTGTTACAACAGGGCACCCCAATTTCCGGGGGCATGCTGGCCATGACCGGCACTTTATTAATGGCCCTGTTTGCGATCTTTTTTGGTACCCGTAAAGTTGATGTCACCGAATATCGCTCCGGACTGATGCTGGCTGTCGCATTTGAGTCGCTCATCAAGTTACTGGCACTGGTCGCAGTGGCTGTGATCGCCATAAAAGCGCTGCTAACTCAGAGCGGCTCAACCACCTTGTTATTTGTTCACTGGCAGGGATTTGATTTTACCAATTTCAACTTTGTCGGCCAGACACTGATGGCCGCAGCAGCCATCATCTGCTTACCTCGTCAGTTTCATGTCACAGTGGTCGACAACCAGGATAGCCGCCACCTTCGTACTGCCCGCTGGGCATTTCCGGTCTACCTTATCCTGATCGCTGCAATGATCTTGCCGATTGCCACGGCAGCCATTCATCCCAATATCGGCCAAACCGTCGCAGCAGATAGCTTTGTACTGGCTCTGCCTATGATGCAGGGTCACCCATTGATCACCACCTTTGTATTCATCGGCGGGTTGTCGGCTGCCACCGCCATGATAGTGGTCGCCACACTGACGCTCAGTACCATGCTTTCCAATGATGTGGTGCTCCCTTTGCTGATAAAGCGCAAGTTTAAGAAAAACCGCCTCACCAGCAATTATAAAACCCGAATTTTACTTATCCGCCGCTTTATCATCGCGGCTATCCTGGTGCTGGCTTTTCTTTATCAGCAATGGTTTGGCCACGGCGAAGCGCTCGCCAACATGGGCCTGGTGGCGTTTTCTTTGGTCACTCAGTTATTGCCGGCCATTGTCGGTGGACTGTACTGGCGAAAAGGCCATGCTTATGGCGTCTATGCCGGATTACTGGCTGGCTTTCTGTGTTGGATGTTATTTCTGATGTTTCCCGTCATTGAAGCCGGTAGTGCACTGGATTTTGAAACCCGCCAGACCATAATCACCCGGGGCACCTTACTGGCGCTACTGGCTAATATCAGTTGTTATATCAGCTTTTCACTGGGTGCATATGAGCGCCTCATTGATAAAATCCAGGCAGCCGCGTTTGTTAGCCCATGGGAACAAGCCAGTGCAGCTAAACGGCTTAACAAAGACGTTAAAGCCACTGTGTACGACTTTACGGTATTACTACAGACCTTTTTGGGGATCCAGCGGAGCCAGCAGTTACTTAGCCATTACGCGATTAATCATGATATTGAAGACAGTAACGCCTATCCGAGTGCTGATTTCATTGCCTTTTGTGAGCGGGCTCTGACCGGTGTACTGGGCGCCTCATCGGCCCGTGCCCTGATCCATGCCGTCTCATCAGGTAAGCAGCTTGCCTTTGAGGAAGTGGTTAACTTTTTTGATGAAACCACGCAAGCATTACAGTTCAACCAGAATCTGTTGTTTACATCTTTGGAAAACCTCAGTCATGGCATTTCTGTCGTCGACAAAGATCTCAATCTGGTTGCCTGGAACCGCCGTTATCATGAAATGTTCGAATATCCGGATGGTTTTTTACAAGTAGGTCAGAACATTGAGGAAGTGATCCGCTTCAACGCCGAACGCGGTGAATGTGGCCCCGGAGAGTTAGAAAAACTAGTCGAAAAACGTGTACAGCACTTGAAAAATGGCACGCCCCACCATTTTATTCGCCACCGCAGTAATGGCCAGGTGTTCGAGATGACAGGTAATCCGCTACCAGAAGGTGGCTTTGTTACCAGCTTCTCTGACATCACCAGTCATATCGACACCCAAAACGCGCTTGAAGAGGTCAACATGGATCTGGAAAATCGCATTGAAGCGCGTACCCAGGAGATCCGTCTGATCAACCAGGATCTGAAGGCTCAGATAGCTAGCCGGGAAGAAACCGAACAGGCACTGGTCGGCGCTAAAAAGGAAGCAGAACGCGCCAATGACAGTAAAACCCGCTTTCTGGCCCTGGCCAGCCATGATATTTTGCAGCCCCTCAATGCTGCCCGCCTTTACCTGGCGGCCATTAATGAAGATAAGCTGCAAGTCAATGATCGCAGCAATCTGGAAAAGCTGGGGGCCAGCCTGGATTCAACGGTTCACCTGATGTCGGCATTGCTGGATATTGCCAAACTGGAACAAGGCGCTATGAAGCCAACCCCCCGCCATTTTGATATCAACGACATTATGTCGCCACTGGCCAATGAATACGCCATTTTGTGTCAGGAAAAAGGCTTATCATTGCAAGTGCGTACCAGTCACCAAATCATTCACAGCGACATTACCTATCTGCGTCGTATCATACAGAACCTGGTCTCCAATGCAGTCAAATACACGGAGCAAGGCCGGGTTTTGCTGGCCTGTCGTCGTCGCAGCCACAGTGTCCGCATTGAGGTGTGGGACACAGGCCCGGGTATCTCGGAGCATGAACAGCAGAAAATATTTAACGACTTTTACCGCATTCAAAGTGGCGACAACAAAGGGGTCGGACTGGGGCTGGGCGTTGTAAAACGGCTTTGTGAGTTGCTGAGTATGCCACTGGAAATGCAGTCGATCCCCGGTAAGGGTAGCCGTTTTTGTGTCGAAGTGCCTCTGGGCGACCAACAACAAGTACAGCAAAAAACCACACAGTCAGAGCAAAAACTAAGCGCAAAGACCCGCCTGAATCTGGTGGTGGTTGACGACGATCCGAAGAATCTGGCTGCGATGGCAAGCCTGCTCGATAAATGGCAGTTTAGTTATCAGATGTTTGAAAGGGCAGACAAAGCTCGACAGCATGCCGCCCAAAGCCAGGCACCAGATTTTATCCTGATGGATTATCAGCTCGATAACAATGAGGACGGGATTAATTTGATCACGGAATTAAGACAATGCTGGAACGCCCAGATCCCGGCGGTATTGATCACGGCAGTACGTGACGAACCTTTAAAGCTACAGGCCAAACAGGCCGAGATCCACTATCTGAGCAAACCTCTTAAACCGGCTAAGCTCAAAGCACTGCTCAACCACAGTGCCTGAGGCGCACACTTCAGAGCAGGTTAAGAGTCACTAATAGGCAAGCTGGATCTGGTCACGACCATTGGCCTTGGCGCGGTAAACGGCCTGATCGGCCATTTTCAGGGCATGACCGAATGGCATACTGGGATTGACTTCGGCCACCCCAAAACTGGCCGTGACATGGATAAGCGTGTTCTCCTGACGCACTTCCATCTCACGGATCGCAGTGCATAACCGGTTTGCTACCATATGCGCATCACTGACCGAGGTTTCTGGCAGTAACACCACAAACTCCTCACCGCCCAGACGACAAAAACAATCTTCAATGCGCACCACATCCAGACAACACTGCGCAAACTTTTGCAGCACTTTATCGCCGGCATCATGGCCAAAATCGTCATTGATCCGTTTAAACCTGTCCAGGTCCATCATGATCAGACTCATGGGACGCTCTGTGCGCTGATGACGGCTCATTTCACGTTTGGCATGCTCCATTAAAAAGCGGCGATTGTTGAGGCCGGTAAGCATGTCCTGAAAGGCCATTTTGGTAAGCTTTTCCTGCATTTGATACAACTCGTGTACCAACAAACGTCGACTACAGCAATCTGCGACCATTTCTGTGATTGTTACTTCCCACTCCTGCCACTGGCGCACATCAGCTCGTCCCTCACAACACACCACACCCAATGCAATGCCGTTTTTAAAGATGGCAGTATCTAGCATGGTGGCGATATTATGCGGCTTGAGATAGATTTCGGTGAATTCGCAAGTGCGCGGATCTGTACAAGCATTGTCTGCTGCAATCGACTGACCGCTTATAATGGTGGCAAAGTAAACGGGAAAATCATCAATGCTTAGCTCCGGCAGCTGGCTTGGCACGGCCTGCCAATCCGTATTGGCGTAATTTAGCAACTTGCCTGGCTTATGCATGTCGTCAAACAACCACACCGACACACGATCGACCTTAAGCAAAGATTTTGCCTCAAAAATGATATCGCGCAGAAAGCTCTGATGCTCACCTGAAACATCGACTTCTTGCGAGCTGATCCGCCGCAATTTTTGCGTGCTCTGGGTTAATCGATTCAAAGGTACTACCAAGTCGCAAAGCTGTTGAAATCAGGCACCATCTCAATGTGATGCCATATCGTTGTCATACTCTAATAGTATAGCGCCTGTTACAAAATGCACTGTTTTCTTTAGTCCAGACATACCCAAAACTGAAAACAGATGTACTAAGCCATATATTTTGCCAGGTACTTTTTAAATACCGGATCGCTCTGCGCCAGCCCTTTTTGTTCTGCCAGAATTTCTTTTAGCATCTGTTTTGAGGTCAGCGGATTGGCTAACACCACTCTGAATACCACGGTAGGCTGATACTGGTATTGCGAGGGAGTTAAACGCGTCCGTGATACAAAAGAGCGGCCGGATTCACGCTGACGTTTCTGCATACTGGCAGTAAATCGATTCAACGCCGCATAAATGTCAATGCGTTCCTGCTCGTCGGCCTGTTCAATCGCCTGGCGGATCTGTTTTGGTACATAGCGATAGGTCAGCAGGCATAGCTCCGGTTCAGAGACCAATTCAAAGTCGTCTTCTTCGCGGATCAGTTCTGAAAAATAGTGGGCTTTTTCAATGCCTTTGTCGATCAGCATTTCATACCCTTTACGGCCTATCACCCGCAAACATGCATGAACCAGCATGGCCATACCAGGGCGGCTGCCCTCAAGTGTATGACTACCCAGGTCTTTTGATCCTTTACGCAGAATGTACTCCGCGTGGTGTTCTATCGCATCTGTTGCGGTGGGATCTTTAAACAGTACGATACCTGCACCCATTGGCACATACATTTGCTTGTGCGCATCAATGGTGATCGAATCAGCTAACTCAATGCCCTTAAGTAAATGCCGGTAATTCGCTGACAACAAAGTTGCACCGCCCCAGGCTGCATCAACGTGAAAATGACATCCTAGGTCCTGAGCCAGAGCCGCCATTTCGGGTAAGGGATCTATGTTGCCCGTTTCGGTAGTACCGGCCACGCCAACAATCGCCATGACCTTAATGCCCTGCTCACTCAGCGTCTGTGCCTTAGCGCGCATTGCCTCAACATCAACTTTATTGTTCTCATCGGTTTTAACGGCAATAAAGTTACTGCGCCCAATGCCCAGTACATCGGCCGCTTTGCCCAATGAATAGTGACCACGCTCAGACACCAACACAGCCAGGCCTTTGTATCCATAATGCAGCATGGCAGCCATGATCCCTTCACTGGCAAGCCCTTTAAAGTCACCATCAGGACCAAGCAATCGGTTGCGGGCAATCCACAACGCCGAAATATTGGCAATGGTGCCCCCAGAGCAAAATGCACCGAGTGCGGTTTTGGCACTGTGCATCCATTTTTCATAGAAGGCGTCATCTTCACCATAAGCAAGGTGATGCATCATACCCAGCACCTGTCGCTCCAATGGCGTAAAGGCCTTTGAAGTTTCTATTTTTACCAGGTTCTGATTCAAACCGACCATCAACTTTGACAACGGCAGAACAAAATGCGGCAGCGCTGAGGTCATATGCCCGATAAAGCTTGGCGACGCGGTATGCACGGAATGTGCGACCAACTGCTCCATAATATCCTGAGCATAGTCAGAGACAAACATCGGTTCTTCCGGGATCATTGCCGACTGAAAGTCTTTTTCTATCTCATGCAATGGTTTTTCAATTGCTGCGATATTTTCATTCAGAAAGCCCGCCAGATTACTGGAAATTTCCTGCTCTATTACACTTAACGTGGAGCTGGGTGCTTCTGGAACGGTAAAGATACGCATTAAGCTTTCTTCAGAAGCGACTGCACAACGCTTTGGACCCATTTTAATACCTAATCATGCGTGGGTAACTGATGTGGGGAGTTACCTTGCCAAGTTGATACGAAATGACTAACTTTACTGTAAAGCGATGGGAAAGTCTGCAATGCAGTCAAAAAAAATGAACTCTGCTTGATAATTTGATGAACCTCTGATGACACAGCATCGCAAAGTAATCCCTGTATTTATTACGGTGCATGTAAGGAGTAGGGTTCAAAAATAAGGCAGATTCGTTAAATATTTTGTCAGCATTGTCAGAAATGGATAGTATTAGGAACAATTCATCCCATCAGACTTGCAGACTCAAACGGAAACTGACAATGAATAAACGGAATTTTGCGCTTAGGGCCTTATCTCTGACCTGGATAGTCATCGGCTTTGTGGTTTTTGTTGCCTCTTTGTCGGCCTATGTGCTTTACACTTATCATCAGACCCGTACCACCATAGTACAAGGTATAGATCAAAAGCTCCTGATGGCTGCCCGAAGTACCCAACTCATCTTGGGAGAAGGCTATCATGACAGACTCAACGAAATTACCAGCGAAGAATATCGCTACAAGAGTATGCAATTATCTCAACTGGCACAGCACCTGGGTGTCGAGTATGTGTATGCCATGGTCTATGATGCGCCCTATGTCCGTTTCAGTGCCTCTAGTTACACCCAAAATGACGTATTACAGGACAAAGTCACCCGCATGCTCGACCTCTACCCTGAGGCAACCTCGGTTAACAAAAGCGCATTTCGCTCAACACAACCTTTATACGAAGTGTCCGAAGACAAATGGGGCCATTTTAAAACCATTTTTATTCCCCACGTAACACGTGACGGCAAGGTCTTCCTGACTGGAGCCGATATTAAAACATCACACATCCAAACCGAATTGGCAAAAAGCGTTAAAGAGGCCCTGTTCACCGCCTGTTTCTTCTTTGCCATTGCTTTACTGGTGGCAGGGATGTATTTACTGATACTGAGAAAAACACTGACAACCGATCCGCGTACCGGATTTCCCAATCGTCTGGCATTAGAACAGGATCTGGCCAAAAACCCCACTCAGCACCTTAGCCTGGCAATTATCGCAATCAACGAGCTGGAAGAGATAGTGAGCTTTTATGGCACCGATGTCGGTGATGAGATCATACGCAGAGTGATGAGCCATTTCAGTGAATTTACCGCCCCATTTAAAGTGTACCGTCTTGCCACTGCCAAGCTGGTGCTATTGAGCGATGCCAACAAAGGGGAGCATTATCTGAGTAGCCTGATCAATGAATTTCCTGCCACAACTCCGATTTTACAGGACCCACATTTATACATTCAGGTAACCGCGGGCATAGCCAGTGGCAATAAACGCCTGTTACTGGAGAATGCGTTTATCGCATGTCGTCAGGCACAACAAAAACAGCAACGAGTGTGCATCTATGGACAGGATCCAACGCAGATCAAAACCATTCAGGAATCCCATATTGCCATTGCAAAAACAGTTCAAAGTGCGTTTGAACAACACCGTATTCTGCCCTACTTTACACCACGTATGGGCACTGAGAGCAAAGCCGTCGAACAATATCATTGCACCCCGAGAGTACTCACTGAGCAGGGCCTGATCTTACGTCCTGAATCTTTCTCAGAGGTGATCCGCCACTCCAGGCTGAGCTCTCAACTGACCAAAGTCATGCTTGAGCTGTGCACCGCACATTTTCGAAAATCACATCATGCCTGGAGCATGCAACTGAGCTGGCAGGATCTGGCCGACCCGCAAATAATGGAGTTTATTTTTGCGCAGATCAGACGCTACCCGCAGCCCGCCAAAATTACCTTTGAACTGGAAGAGCAAGAAGTGATTGAGCATTTTGCCGATATGCGGGTTTATATCAATGTGCTAAAAAGCAAAGGGGTGAATATCATGGTGGCGTCAAGCAACAGTGGTTTGCTGACCATCAGCAGGGTACTAAAACTCACTATAGACAGCGTTAAGCTGACCTCCAGCGTCATTGAGCAACTAAGTGAAGAGACTGAATTGCATGAGTACATTGAACACATTGCCAGACTCTGCCATGAGCGCCAAATCACCTTGTTAGTTGACGGTGTACAAAGTAAATATCAGCTGGATCAATTGCTAAGCTGCAACGTTAAATTGGTTGAAGGAAGCCTGATTGGCGCACCTGGCCCACACATCAATGTCAGCCAGAGCAATATGGGCAAGGATTTTCAGGCCAGTGCCTGACCAACACAGGTGACCAGGAACTCTTATAACTGAGCAATCAGGCGAGTACTTGATTGCCCGCTGGCCCAGTACTTGCGTTCAAACGGTGTCATGGCGGTATCACTTTCATAGTCACTTACCGTTGCCTGAGCGCCTGCAAGCGCCAGGCTGCGGGCAAATTCCTCAACATAAATAGACCAATTACTGCGCAGTTCAAGCCGTCCCCCCAGCTTTACGATATAAGGGAACACTGCCGCACCATGCCAGCGCCTTTGCAGGTGTTTCGCCTTAGGCCACGGATTGGGGTAAAGCAAATAATGATGACTTGGCTGCCAATTGGCCTCGCAGGCAAGGCGCCAGAAATCATTCAGATCTGCCTGAACCAGAATGTACTGACCCGATTCTGTTTGCTTATATTCAATGTCATGCTTTTCAAGACGATGTTCTGACTTATCAATACCGATAACTAACGCATCCGGGTGTAGTTTGGCTAAATTCGCCGTACTCTCTCCCACCCCACAGCAGGAATCCAGAATGATCGGACCATCGAATGCCTGTACTTTCTCATTCACCTGCTCAAAGGCTTGTTGTGTATGGGCAGCAATGGGTTTTTTGAATGGTGTATTGAGGTGCTTTTGTACTACCTCATCTAACTTTTCATGCAGTCCGGTCTGATTACTGGTGATGCTTCTGGAGTTGGCGTCTGACATAACAGCGTGTTGTGGCTCGTAGTGTGAACAATAATGCGGGTATTTTATCTCAGTCTGCAGGATTAAGTAAGCGGTTGTGTGGCAGAGTCTCCCCCTGCCACCTCGATAGCCTAATGATCAGTGACGCAAGCCGACGCCGCGCTTGATCAGGTTCAGTGCAACCGCAAATAACACGGTGATGAAGCCCAGCAATACCCCAAAGGCCAGGGTAATATTGACATCAGATACCCCCAGGAAGCCATAACGGAACGCATTCACCATATAGATGATTGGGTTAATCTGAGACACCCCCTGCCAGAACTCCGGCAACAAGGTAATAGAGTAAAACACTCCGCCCAGATAAGTCAGTGGTGTCAGCACAAAGGTTGGAATGATACTGATGTCATCAAAACTATTGGCAAAAACGGCATTGATCAGACCACCCAACGCAAAGACTGCCGAAGTCAGTAAAACCGTCAATACAATCACCGCCAGATTGTGAATTTGAATATCCACAAACAGCAGACTAACCAGAGTCACTATCAGACCCACCAGCATACCCCGCGCCATACCGCCGCCCATATAACCCAGCACTATGATGTAGTTAGGCACCGGTGCCACGAGCAACTCTTCAATGCTTTTCTGGAACTTAGTCGAATAGAAGCTGGATGCCACGTTTGAGTAGGAGTTGGTGATCACCGACATCATGATAAGACCCGGCACAATGAACTCCATGTAGCTAAACCCACCCATTTCACCAATGCGTGAGCCGATCAGCGAGCCAAAAATCACAAAATACAAGGTCATGGTAATGGCCGGTGGCACCAGGGTTTGTATCCAAATTCGCAGGAAGCGAATACATTCTTTAATCCAGATACTTTTCAGTGCCACGCCGTAGTTTAAGATTTTCATTCGCTGCGCCCCTGTTCCAACAACCCGACAAACAACTCTTCCAGGCGGTTTGCCTTATTTCGCATACTCAGCACAGTGTTACCCTGTTCATTTAGCTGGGTGAATACCCCATTGAGCCCCTGAGATTTTGCGACTTCAACTTCCAGCGTATGATCGTCTGTCAGAACATACTCATAGCCTTCCAGGTTAACCGGATTTATGGGCGCCTTAAGGTCCAGTACAAAGGTTTCTTTGTCCAGCTTAGCCAGCAACGCCTTAATGGTCGTATGTTCGACAATTTTGCCCTGATCGATAATCGCAATGTTGCGACACAGCAACTCGGCTTCTTCCAGATAATGGGTGGTCAGGATAATGGTGATACCCTGAGCATTGATTTCACGTAAGAAATCCCACATGGAACGACGCAGTTCAATATCAACCCCAGCCGTTGGTTCGTCCAGGATCAACAGCTTAGGCTCATGCATCAATGCGCGGGCAATCATCAAACGGCGTTTCATACCGCCTGATAAAGTCCGTGCCTGTTTGTCTTTTTTATCCAGTAACCCCAATTGCTTTAAGTATTTTTCGGCGCGCTCATGGGCCTGAGCACGCGGCACACCATAATAGCCCGCCTGATTAACCAAAATCTGATTGAGGGTTTCAAACTGATTAAAGTTAAACTCCTGCGGCACCAGGCCCAGATGAGATTTGGCCGCTTCCAAATCGGTGTCTATGCTCTGGCCAAATACTTCCACCTGACCCGCCGTTTTGTTCACCAAAGATGAAATCACACCTATGGTGGTCGACTTACCGGCACCATTTGGGCCCAACAGCGCAAAGAAGTCGCCCTGCTCAACCTGTAAATCAATCCCTTTGACGGCCTCAACGCCGTTACTGTAGACCTTACGCAGGCCAGATATATTTAATGCCTTTGTCATCTTATTGTTTTTCCTCACATCCCCATGTTGTTGTTTTCACTCGTTTGTATCAATACGCTTTGTTACCAGCCTGGTAAAAAACGCAACACCTCAGCGCCAGAGAAATCTAGACCTGATTATTCAGTGGTTCTGAATACGCCATTTTCAACCCAGGTCATGATAAGTTTTAACTCCTCTGCGCCTGTGATGTATTAACACTGCAGAAGTTTAGTCGCCGTAGCCCCAGCGCTTTGCTAACCGATGCTCTATCCCAAGATGATCTAAAATGCGCGCCACCATGAAATCGACTAAGTCCTCAATGCTTTGTGGCTGGTGATAAAAACCAGGAGCCGCAGGCATAATGGTGACACCCAACCGGCTTAGCTTGAGCATATTTTCCAGGTGAATTGCACTGAACGGGGTTTCTCTGGGTACCAGGATTAGCTCACCACGTTCCTTGATCACCACGTCGGCCGCACGCTCTAACAGGTTGTCGGATGCGCCCATCGCAATGGCGGAGACACTGCCCGCACTGCACGGACACACCACCATTTTCTTCGGGGCCGCAGAGCCCGATGCCACCGGGCTAAACCAGTTGTCTTTGCCAAATACCTGGATCTGTCCAGCCTTGGCCTGATAAAGCTCACTGAGCTGCGCTGTGGCCTTGTCTTCATTACCGGACAATTTGATATTCGATTCGGTGTCCAGCACCACACGGGCAGCACTGGAGATCAATACATAAACCTGATAATCCAGCGCCACCAGCACTTCGAGTAAACGCAACCCGTAGGGCGCACCCGACGCCCCACTAAACGCCAGTGTGATAGCTGGCTTAAATTGTGACATAACTTTATGACCTCTTTTCGCGCAGTGCACTTAACACTGCCTCATGGATCCCATTAAACCCGCCGTTGCTCATGATCAAGACATGCTCGCCCGGCTTTGCCTGAGCCGCTACCGCCGCCACAATGTCATCGGTGTTGTGGTAACACCCATACCCAGCTTGTTGAGCCGCTTCTTGTAATGACCAGCTCAGCTTAGGCGGCTCAAACAACAACACCTCATCGGCTGCCGCCAGCGAGTTCATCAGCGTTTGCTGATGAACCCCCATTTTCATGGTGTTAGAACGCGGCTCCAGAATCGCTGTAATACGGGCATCACCCACCTTGGCACGCAATCCGGCCAAAGTGGTTTCAATTGCTGTGGGGTGATGAGCAAAGTCGTCATACACACAGACTCCATTAACCTCACCCAGCAATTCCATGCGCCGCTTAGGTGATTTAAATTCACCGAGTGCCTCAATGCTAACAGACACAGGAATGCCCACATGACGCGCAGCCGCGATGGCCATCAGTGCATTTTTGACATTGTGCTCACCAATGGCCTGCCAACTTACCATGCCCTGGCTTTGATTATTCAGCAGCACCTCAAACTGGCTGCCATCCGCTTTACACAGGCGATAATCCCAGTCACCACCGAGCGTTTCTTGCTGGCTCCAGAAGCCTTTGTCTATCACTTCGCACAGGGGTTTATCCGCTGCCGGATAAATTGCTTTACCCTGCGCAGGTAAAGTACGAAGCAAATGGTGGAACTGGGTCTGAATTGCAGCCAAATCGGCAAAAATATCGGCGTGATCAAATTCCAGGTTGTTCATGATCAAGGTTCGCGGCAGGTAATGAACAAACTTACTGCGCTTATCAAAGAACGCCGTGTCATATTCATCGGCCTCAATGACAAAAAACGGGGTGTCACTGGTACGCGCCGATACACCAAAGTTTTGCACTATGCCCCCGATCAGAAAACCGGGACGCAATCCTGCGTATTCCAGCAACCAGGCCAGCATACTGGCAGTCGTCGTTTTACCGTGAGTACCGGCCACTGCCAGTACCCAACTGTTTTGCAAGACGTGATGTTTTAACCATTCGGGACCTGAGGTGTAAGGTAAGCCGCGTTCCAGCACATATTCCACACAGGCGTTACCGCGGCTCATGGCATTGCCAATCACCACCATATCGGGTGCCGGGTCCAGCTGAGCCGGCTCGTAGCCCTGAGTTAATTCAATACCAAGCGACTCAAGCTGAGTGCTCATAGGTGGATAAACGTTTTGATCGGATCCCGTCACCTTATGGCCCAGCGATTTTGCAATGGCCGCAATGCCACCCATAAAGGTGCCGCAGATCCCAAGAATGTGAATATGCATGATTTTATTTATTAATTAGCTGACTAACCCGCTTAGGTTATCATACTCGTCTGAACCTTGGCTGGTTTTGTGAGCAGAACCACACAAAACACTTTTGCAGCTGGTGCAAAGTCACGGCAACAGACATAAAAAAACCGACTTAAGTGCATCACCTAAGCCGGTTTTTAAATACGATTTTAATGGGCTACTTAATTAAGCAACACCGTACTGGTCACGATACGCTTTAACCGCTTCCAGGTGCTCGGCCATATCACCCTGTTGCTCAAGGTAAGTAATAAGATCAGCCAGCTTCACGATAGACACCACAGCGGTGTTAAAGTCGCGCTCAACTTCCTGAATAGCAGACAGCTCACCTTTGCCTTTTTCCTGACGATCAAGAGCAATCAACACACCCGCCAGATCTGCGCCATTGGCAGCGATGATTTCCATTGATTCACGAATAGCCGTGCCCGCCGTGATCACATCATCCACCAGCATGATACGACCTGTCAGCTCAGAGCCTACCAGGTTGCCACCTTCACCGTGTTGCTTTTTCTCTTTACGGTTAAAGCAGTAAGGTACGTCTTTATCATAATGATCTGCCAGTGCAACAGCCGTGGTCGTCGCAATTGGGATACCTTTATACGCCGGGCCGAACAGGACGTCGTACGCAATGCCAGCATCTTCCAATGCGGCTGCGTAAAAACGACCTAAGCGCGCCAAATCACGGCCAGTGTTGAACAAACCTGCATTGAAGAAATAAGGGCTGGTACGGCCAGATTTAAGCGTAAATTCACCAAACTTCAGCACCTGCTTTTGTAGGGCAAATTCAATAAAGTCTTTTTGATACTGTTTCATGCGATACCTTCTTATTTACTTATGCTTATGCCAGAGCCTGTTTTTGCAGGTCAATGATCTCACGGATTGAATGCTTAGCCAGTGCCAGCAGCTCATCCAGTTCTTCGAATGAGAAAGGTTCGCCCTCGGCCGTGCCTTGCACTTCAATCAGTTTACCGGTTTCCGTCATGATCACGTTCATGTCGGTCTCAGCTTCTGAATCTTCCAGATATTCCAGATCGGTAATGGCTTCGCCGTTGTAAACACCCACAGAGATAGCTGCGATCATAAACTTCAGCGGGTTAGCATTGATCATGCCCTTGGCACGCATGTGTGTCAGTGCATCAACCAGTGCCACACAAGCACCGCTAATCGATGCAGTACGTGTACCACCGTCTGCCTGTAACACATCACAATCGATGGTAATGGTGTTTTCACCCAATGCGCTCAGGTCAACCGCAGCGCGCAATGCACGGGCGATCAGACGTTGGATCTCCATGGTACGTCCGCCCTGCTTACCTTTTGCCGCTTCACGGCCATTACGCGTGTGAGTAGAACGCGGAAGCATCCCGTATTCTGCAGTGATCCAGCCTTTGCCCTGGCCTTTCATAAAACGCGGTACACCCGCTTCAACCGTGGCAGTACACAACACCTTAGTGTTGCCGAACTCTACCAGCACCGAGCCCTCGGCATGCATAGTATAGTTACGTGTAAAAGTTACCGGTCTGATTTGATTTGCAGTTCTTTCGCTTGGACGCATCCACCTTCCCCTATCATCAAAGTTTCGCGATATTATAAAGGGTTCCCAGGCGCTATGCCATGCGGATCGCGAATAATTCACACCCAGCCACTAGAGCTGGGCGATGTTTCAGCTATAATGGCGATGTTTCGTTCATGGCGATGTGTGTGTTCACCAACGACAGCGCTGTACCTTAGGTAGCCACATGCAGACACGCCGCAACCTTAGATTAAATTAGGAACTTATATGATCCATAGTATGACCGCTTATGCCCGTAAAGAGATCAAGGGCGACTGGGGCACCGGTGTGTGGGAGATCCGCTCCGTCAACCAACGCTATCTTGAAACCTTTATCCGCGCACCGGAACAGTTCCGCGGCCTGGAACCGGTCATTCGCGAGCGCCTGCGCAAACACTTACAGCGCGGTAAAGTGGAAGTATTTTTGAAGTTCACCGCCAACCCGGCGCACGTAGGTCAGCTGTCGATCAACGAAACCCTGAGTAAACAGCTGATCGAAAATGCCAAGTGGGTCCAGTCGCACAGCGGTGGCGAAATCAACCCAACAGACATCCTGCGCTGGCCAGGCGTCATGGAAGCCGAAGAAGTGGATCTGGACACAGTGAACAGCGAGCTGTTAAAAGGCTTTGATGCCCTGGTTGAAGAATTTAAAGCAGCGCGCGCAAGCGAAGGTAACAACCTGGAAACCATGATCACCACCCGCCTGGATAGTATTCTGGAGCAGGTTGCCGTTGTTGAAGGTCACATGCCAGAAGTGGCTAAATGGCAGCGTGAAAAACTCACCGCTAAGCTGGAAGACCTGAAAGCCGAAATCGACGAGAACCGCCTGGAGCAGGAGCTAATTTACCTGGCGCAAAAACAGGACGTGGCAGAAGAACTCGACCGCCTCAAGTCACACGTTAAAGAAACCCATAAGATCCTGAAAAAAGGCGGCGCCTGTGGCCGACGTCTGGACTTTATGATGCAAGAGTTCAACCGCGAGTCCAACACCCTGGCGTCTAAATCCATCAATACCGAGATCACCAACGCCGCCGTTGAACTCAAGGTACTGATTGAGCAAATGCGCGAGCAGATCCAGAATATTGAGTGATTTAAACTAAACTCGTTGAAAAGCCCCAGTTGTTGGGGCTTTTTTATTCAACACTCCCGCGCTTAATTTCCACTGCCGACCTTCGTGCAGATATAACAGAATGATTCTTAAACTCTTTTATGAATGCCCAAAGTTTTAAGGGCGTGTGCAAAGCTGCCAAAGTGTTCACTAAACCTGGTTGCGGGTACTCCCGCCATCAATACGCTGATCTCATCGATTTGCGCTTGCGTAGGCTGGTTAAATGAACGGTTATAGTCATCACCCCAATTCGCCAGCTCTGATTTAATCTGCCCTTCATCAAACATAGAAACGACCTGTTCGTTTGACATTAGCATCAGTAAAAATACCACTCTTTCCCACTTATTGATTTGATGAGACAGCGCCACACATGCTCGTGCAGTATGCCGATGTTCTGAGCCACAAATGATATCCATCAACGCTTTCGCATTCAGGTAGACCCGTGTTTTTACCATCAGCCTTGCTGACTCCTTACATACTGAAGGAGAGGGATCTTTTAGCCCGTTCAACAGATAAGCCAAACTATTGTGAGAGTCTAACTTCAATAGACTGTTTAGCGCCTGTTTTCTGAGAGAGGGTGTACCATGCTGATGAAAGTATTTTATTTTATCCAGATCATCAACACACTTAAGATAGCCAAGCCCCCAGATAGCCGCCTTAGTACTTGCATCTTTAGTAAGGTGTTCCCTGTAAAATGCCACAACATCATTACCATTTGCCTGGCAGTGCTTTACAGCCAGCTCACGTATCGAGGAATGGCGATCAACTAACCCTTTTTCAGCCACCTGAGCATTATTGGTGGCCATTAATAGGTGCTTTAATGAGGCTTTTCGGATTGGCATAAACTTATCATTTAATAAGCTTAGGTAGTGCGTCTCCAGCACTTGTGGATAGTGAACGCCAGACCAGCGAAAAGCTTGAGCTCTGACTAAGACATCTTTACTCGCAAAGGCCATAGGCAACAGTGTTTGGGCATCAACAACCTGATGTTCAATTACTAAACTCAAGCAGAGCCTGGCTACATAACTGTTTGCGCTTTGCACAGCTGCCAACAAATGGCATCGGTTTGTTTCTGTTAACAGCAAAGCCTCCACTTGCCGAATAACATCTTGATGATTGGCCCTGTGGCAATTCTGAAGATGATATACTTGAGGAAGACACTGAATAATGGCCTCAACATTTTCATCTATCATCAACTTGCTCAACGCTTTTACTGCCGCATCTCGAACTTGAGGCACCCAATCATTCACGCGAATAATTAGACAGGGAAAAGCCACCGGGTCACCCATCATACCTAGTCTTAAAACGGCATTTTCTCGTTTGTGACCGTCATGATCCTGACTCAACTTAATAAGCTCTTCAATGGTTGCTGCCTGCTCAGGTTGAGTATTTCTATTTAAGGTTATTTTTTTCAACTGACTGAATAATTGCTGCAAGTCATACACAATAGTGCCTTTTTAAATATGCCCGGTTAATCTGTCGGCTAGCCTAACGCAACAAGGCATAACAATAAACTCCGTCAAGTCTCCTGTGGTTTTCCTCTGAATTTTTAGCTAACACCCACTGGTAAATTCACGGACCAATTGTGGGCAGTTTCAAAGTCGAATCTGCCTCAAAGCCTATACGCCAGTTTGGAGTGGCTGTCCATGTTGTTCTTCACGGCTTACCGGAGAAAGAAGCCTGCCTGAGCGCGCAATGGCTGCCGAAATGTTTAATTAGGCTGGTTATAGTTAGCATATGTCATGCGTCCCAGCTGGTTGCTTCAAAACCGGCCTAACTAGTCTTGATAACTCGCTGCAACAATTCCGTGTGTAAAGCATAAAATCTGCTAAACCAGGCTATTAGCTGATTGTCTAGCGCTATTCACGGGCTAAAGCAAAATTATGTATATCTTCATAAAAAAAGCGCTGAACGCGCTTTTTGTTTTAGCAATTAAGCTGACTTTAGCCACGACAGCTCTTTTTCGGATCCGGGTGAGACACCTGAACTCTGCCAGGTAAATCAGGGCTGCCAATCCCTGCACCACCTTTCACACTTTTCAATTTCTCTAAGTGTAATTGCTCCATATTTAATAACACCTCCGTACATGTTCGACTCTCTGTCGATGTTTTAGATAATCATGCTTTTAAAGCAGGCATAAAGCTTATACCAAACCTACATTTGTCAATGTGAGACAAAAAGCACTTTCAATGAACACTCTCTTGCTCAGCATATTTTTCTCTTACCTGAGCACTCATAGCAAACGCAAACATGGTGAAACACAGCACAATATGTAGCAATAACATAAAGTTGTCTCTGATATAAAGTTTGAAAGGTGCAGAATCAATAATGTAATATTTGTAGGCTAAAACTTCTAACCAGGTGATTAAATTAGCAAGACACATCAAGGCAATAAGCAGTAATATTGTACATTCCTGCGCTGACAATGTTTGCAGCCTGTACACTCTCTTAAAATACTGACTACCCGACAATACATAAAGCCGCAATGCCAAATTTCTGCGATACACAATAGGTATGACGAAAATCAAACTCATCCCAATGTCTGCAAGATAGTAATGCGTACTCCACTGTAATGTGATGGGAAGCGTCACTAAGTCGATAATTTCGAACACACCATAAGCCAGTAAAAACCAGCGGGCAGTGGCAATATTCCAACTAATCGCCAACCCCAAACAAATAACGAAAAGAGGCGCATATTCCATGATGGCGTATACTTCCTTCATAACCTACTCCTTTTCTGGCTTTTCATCGGGTGAAGGACTTTGCTCTTCAAGATCGGTGAGTTTATGTACACCAGTTAAATCTTTACCAAAAACCAGAAACAGCTCGAACATCTGGGCGTAACTCATATCTGTTTTGCCGGATTCATAGTTGCTGATGGTGGCCTGGTCGACACCAAGCCGCCTGGCCAGCTCTTGCTGGGACCAGCCTCTGTGGTGTCTCAACTGGCGGATTGAGCGCTGCACATAGCGCCTGAAGTTCTCCACTTTGTGATTGCGCTTGTCAGGACTGTTCTTCACGCGCATGCATCTCCCTATTTATTCTTGAGGCTAACCTAGCAAGCCACATCACAAGATACAACATTTTAGAAACAAAATTAACACACCCAACTACCCTTTATGAATACTTTTATAACCTTCTCCATTTTGCATCCGTGTTTATCCTCACCCCGGTAACAGCCCCCAAACCTGAACCCTGAGCGGCAAACCTTACCTTTATTTGCCCTCACTCATTGACCTGTCTATAACTTCATAGTTTATCGTTTCGTTTGTTACCGCCTGACCGCGCTTACTTTTGGCCAGTCTGGCATATGTAAAAGAGGAGCCGGGTTTGGTGTATCGGATTTCTGAATTGGCGGCGCAGCTGGGTTTAGCGCGTTCTACTTTGTTGTATTACGAAAAGCGGGGGCTGATCTGTGGCAGCCGGGCCAGCAATGGTTATCGGGTTTATGGCGAGCAGGACTTACAAAAGCTCAGACTGCTGCAACAGCTACAGGCCGGCGGACTGACGCTGAGTGAATGCAAACAGGCGCTGGAGGCCAAGCTAGATCGCACCGTGCTCAGCAACAGGCTCGCTGAGCTGGAAAGCGAAATTGCACATAAGCAGCAGGCGCATACTTTGTTGTCTGCGCTGCTTGGGCGCGGTTCACTGCGCGACTGGCATGCACAGGCCGATAAGCTGGCACCCGATGCACACAGAAACTGGCTTGAACAGCAAGGGTTTAATGAACAACAAACCCTGTACTTAAAATGGTTATCAAAAGACATGAACGAACACGACACTTATATGGCCGACTTTATGGCGGTCTTTCATCGGCTGGAACGCTGGGGACCCGGCAGTAATACAGATACACGCAAGGCGTTAACGCACATTCCTTTTACACCGCATACTGTGCTGGATATTGGCTGTGGTAAGGGCTTTGCTACTGAGTTACTGGCACAACAGACACAGGCACAGATCACGGCGGTGGATAATGAAGCTCAGGCAATAGACAGCCTGGCGGCGCGACTAAAACACGCGAAACTGGACGAACGTGTCACCCCTCTGTGTGCCAGTATGACTGCTTTGCCCTTTCAGAGCGGCAGTTTTGATCTGCTCTGGGCCGAAAGTTCCGCTTACATAATGGGCTTTGAAGCGGCGTTGAATGCCTGGCGCCCGCTGCTGCGTTCAACAGGTTGCCTGATGGTCAGCGATTTGGTGTGGTTAAACGAGACGCCCTCTCAGGAGGCAATCACCTTCTGGCAACAGGAATACCCGGATATGCAAACAGTTGCTGTACGGCTCGCACAGATTGAGCAGGCCGGTTTTCGGGTCTTGAGCCACTTTACGCTGAGTGAGCAGGCCTGGGCAGACTATTATGGACCACTCAAAGCTGAAGTTGAACAACGACTGAGCCACCAGCCTGATTCTGCTGCGCTTCAGGACATGGCCCGGGAAATTGCCATCTACGAGCGTTACCTGGGCGAGTTCGGCTATCAAATGTTTGTGCTGCAACGCAGCGATTGAACACGGTGAGGCTGGTAAGTTAGGTGATATGGCTTTAAAATAACTCTTTTGGACAACCAGCGGTGTGGCCACATTCACATCGCTGTACTGCAACCCTATAGGTCTGACGTATGCCACATCAAAATCGCGGTAATTTGTTTATTCTTTCAGCGCCCTCTGGTGCCGGAAAGTCAAGTTTGATTAAAGCCCTGCTGGAAAGACAAGATAAAGTCAGGGTCTCGGTGTCACATACAACTCGCGCGCCTCGCCCGGGTGAGAATAATGGCGAGCACTACCACTTTGTCTCTGTGGATGAGTTTAAAGCGCTTATCAACCAGAATGACTTTTTCGAATGGGCGCAGGTTTTTGATAACTACTACGGCACCTCTAAACAGGCCATCGAAAACCAGCTTGCACAAGGTATTGACGTGTTCATGGACATTGACTGGCAAGGTGCCCGTCAGGTTCGCAAGCTGCTGCCTGAAGTAAAAACCATCTTCATTCTGCCGCCGTCAAAACAGGCACTGGAAGAGCGCTTGAATAACCGAGGGCAGGACTCTCAGGAAATCATTGCCTCGCGTATGGAGCAGGCCAAATCTGAATGCTCTCACTACAATGAATTCGACTATCTGCTGGTCAATGATGACTTTGAGACTGCGCTGCATGAACTGGAGCACATCGTCGTGGCTGCACGTCTGGAGCTGAAAAAGCAACAGGTGAGCCAGCAGGCATTGATAGCCGAACTGTTAAAGTAAGTCACATCGGCGGCCGACTGGTCGGGGTTTCGCACTGGCAGCAAAGATTGCTGCCACATAAAGCCATAACGACCCGATATTTTTTAACCATATACTTGGCGAATCCGGCGCTTTTTAGTAGACTAGCCCTTTGCTAAATGTATTGAATTTTTTGGAGTGCTTCGATGGCTCGCGTAACAGTAGAAGACGCAGTAGATAAAATTGGTAACCGTTTCGACCTAATTCTTGTTGCAGCGCGTCGCGCTCGTCAGATTGCAGTCGGTGGTAAAGACCCTCTGGTTGAAGCTGAAAATGACAAGCCAACCGTAATCGCATTGCGCGAAATCGAAAAAGGCATGGTCACCAGCGATTCACTGGACATGATCGATCGCGAAGAGCAACAAACTCAGGAAGCTGCAGAGCTTGCTGCTGTTGCTGCAATTGTGGGTGGCAATCGCTAATCCACTGCGACCAGTACGACAATAACGCCAGCTTTATAGCTGGCGTTATTGTTTCTGCAGCACAGGTCACTGAACACCTCTATCTAGACTAATAAATGTGTTAGTCGATTGGCTTCGACGTCAATTCATCGTATATTCAGTACTTAACTTATTATTAATACCAATCAAATGTCATACCAACCAAGGTAAAGGTGTTATAGCCTGACTGCAAGTAGGTTAATACGCATTTGATATAACTTCGCTGGAACATTGGAGTGTGAATGTATCTGTTTGAAGGCTTAAAGAAAAAAATATCAGAGTATCTGTCACCCGAAGATGTGGAACTGGTGCAAAAAGCCTACGTGGTTGCCCGCGAAGCGCATGAAGGGCAAACCCGCTCCAGCGGCGAGCCTTATATTACTCATCCGGTTGAAGTCACCCAGATCCTGGCCAGTATGAAGCTGGACCACGAAACACTGATGGCAGCATTGATGCATGATGTGATCGAAGACACCGACTTCAGCCAGACCGATCTCGCCGAAATCTTCGGTGATACAGTTGCCGAACTGGTGGCGGGTGTCAGTAAGCTGGACAAACTCGACTTTAAAGATAAAAAAGAGTTTCAGGCCGAAAACTACCGTAAAATGATCATGGCCATGACCCAGGATATCCGGGTGATCCTCATCAAACTGGCCGACCGCACCCACAACATGCGCACGCTGGGCTTTTTACGTCCGGAAAAACGCCGCCGGATAGCCCGTGAAACCCTGGAAATATTCGCACCTATCGCCAATCGTCTTGGTATCCATGACATTAAGAACGAACTGGAAGATCTGGGCTTTGCGGCCTTATACCCGATGCGTCACAGAGCACTCAAATCAGAAGTGGCCAAAGCGCGAGGTAACCGTAAAGAAGTGATCAGCAATATCCAGTCAGAGATAGAATCTCGTCTGGAAGAAGCAGGCATTGATGCATCGGTCAGTGGCCGTGAAAAACACCTGTACAGCATATATAAAAAGATGCTCAACAAAGAGCTGCTGTTCAACGAAGTGATGGACATTTACGCTTTTCGCATCAACGTCAACAGCATAGATACCTGCTACCGGGTGCTGGGTGTAGCACACAACCTGTATAAACCCATAGAGACCCGTTTTAAAGACTACATTGCTGTACCTAAAACCAATGGCTATCAGTCACTGCATACCTCTTTGGTCGGGCCGCATGGTATTCCGGTAGAGATCCAAATTCGCACCCATGATATGGATCACATGGCAGATAAAGGGGTGGCAGCGCACTGGATGTATAAAAAGTCCGGCGACACGGCGGGCCATACCGCACAGCAACGCGCCAGACAATGGATGCAAAGCCTGCTTGAGTTACAACAAAGTGCTGGCTCATCGTTTGAATTTGTCGAAAACGTAAAGACCGAGCTGTTCCCGGAAGAAATTTATGTCTTTACACCGGATGGGCGCATCATTGAATTACCTATGGGCGCAACAGCCGTCGACTTTGCCTATGCCGTTCATACCGACGTCGGTAACACCTGTGTTGGCGCGCGCGTTAACCGTAAGCCTTATCCACTCAGCAAAGCGCTGGATACCGGGCAAACTGTTGAGGTGATCACTAGCTCTGGTGCACACCCCAATGCCACCTGGTTAAACTTTATTGTCACAGGTAAAGCGCGCCTGGGTGTACGTAACTACCTTAAGAGCCAGCACCAGGAAGAGTCTATCCTGCTGGGCCGACGCTTACTTGACTCCGCACTGGGTGAACATAAGCTGGACGATATTCCAACCGAGCAAATAGACCGAGTACTGGAAGAGCATGATCTGAACACCGTACTTGAGCTGTTAGTGGAAATCGGCAACGGCAACATCATGAGTATGCTGGTTGCAAAACGCCTGCTACAAGCCGATGATGAAATCGAGAGCCTGGCACAAAAAGCCAAAGCGCCGATCATTGGTACAGAGGGTATGCTGGTCACTTATGCCAAGTGTTGCCGACCTGTCCCGGGTGATGACATCACCGCCTATGTTAGCCAGGGCAAGGGCTTAATGGTCCACCGCCAGGAATGTAAAAACATTAAAGGCTGGCAAAATGAACGCGCCAAGTACTTTGTGGTAAAGTGGGAAGATAACCCCGAAAAAGAATACATCGCAGCACTGCGGGTTGAGATCATCAACCACCAGGGTGCGTTGGCCAAATTAACCAATGTGGTTGCAAGTACACAAGCCAATATTGTGGAGATTGCAACCGAAGAAAAAGAGAGCAACCTGTACGTGATTGATCTGGGTGTTACCGTCAAAGACAGGATCCACGTTGCAAATATTATGCGCCGGATCCGGGTAATGCCAGATGTACAACGTGTAACCAGGAAGCGATAAAGGAAAGACAATGAATAAAGCCATTATTTCAACCGATCAGGCGCCGGCAGCAATCGGCACCTACAGTCAGGCAGTTAAAGTCGGTACGGCGGTTTACCTTTCGGGGCAGATCCCTTTGGTGCCTGAAACAATGGAAGTGATCTCAGAAGACTTTGCAGAGCAAACACAACAGGTATTTAAAAACCTGACTGCCGTGTGTGAAGAAGCGGGCGGCCAGTTGCAGGACATGGTCAAGGTGAACATCTTCCTGACTGACTTGAGCAACTTTGCCACCGTCAATGAGATCATGAGTCAGCACTTTAAAACGCCCTACCCGGCACGGGCTGCTATCGGCGTAAAAGAGCTGCCTAAGGGCGTACAGATTGAGATTGATGGCATCATGGAGCTGCCTTCAACCAACTAAGACGCCGTGTCTATTAGTTATATTACTCAAGCCCGCTTAATGCGGGCTTTTACTTACCTGTACAATGATTTTTCATGCGCTTAACTTTGATCTTAAACACTTGACCGCATACTATTAATTTAGCAATCTGGTGTTACACGAAGCACTTTGTGCAATCTTGGTAACGCCGCATTTTTTGGCAATTTGAGGTATTCATTATCGTAGTTGGTTTAAAGCAATAAGGATAAGCCTGTGTTTAAACTCGCAAAAAATGGCAATATATTGATGGACGTCGCGGCAGCGTCGCCCCCCAGTGCAGCGTTTGTGGTTGAAGCACTCGAGCGCTCACCCTATGCTGACTGCGCAATTGATCATGAATCCATTGCCGCATACTTCAAACAAGATACGCCTGTCACTCAGCTGATTGTGGCACAACAAAAAGATGCCCATATCGAAGTCGCACTGAGCGACGACAAAATGCAGGCCATCGCCAAACTCACCACCGCACAGGGTGGTAAAATGATCAACCTGGAGGATGCCAAGCGCGCCATAGTCAAAGTCGGTGTCACCCGGGGCTACAAGCAAGTTTATCTGGAAAACTTGCTCAAACAGCAACTGGAGTCTCTGCCAGGCACAGAAGTCACTGGCATCGTTGCTCAGGGGCGTCCGCCCGAAAATGGCATACCTGCCAAGCTGATGCCACATGTACAAACGCTTAAAGAACGCCTGAAACAACCCAAGTTACGTGAAGACGGCACCGTTGATATGCGCGATTTTGGCGCACTGGCCAGTGTTGCACCCGGCACCTTACTGGTCACGCAAAGGCCGGCAACCCCAGGCAAAGAAGGCTTTACGGTTACCGGAGACAGCATTGCACCTAAGCCCGGAGATAGCTTTCAGCTGGTTGCCGGTGAAGGCACCGAGATTTCCCCAACCAACCCATTACAACTGGTCTCGACCATTGCAGGTTGTCCGTCCGATGTGCCGAATGGCATGCGGGTAGACGATATCTTTACCATCAGTGACGTCAACGTACGCAGCGGCCACATTGAATTTAGCGGCAGTGTGCTGGTTACCCATAATGTCGACCCGGGCATGAAGATCAAAGCGCACGGCGATATCACCGTCATGGGGACCGTAGAATCGGGAGAATTAATTTCCGATGGTAACATCGAAGTACGTGGCGGTGTGATTGGCCACTTAGATCATCGCAACGACGATCAGGGGCTCACCTGCCGTCTGATTGCCAAAGGCGATGTCCAAATCACCCATGGCCAGTACACCTATCTGGAAGGGCAAAATGTCTTTATCCAGAAACAAAGTAACCACTGTGATATCAAAGCGCGTAACCTGTTACAGGTTGGCCTGGATGAATCACCCAAAGGCAAACTGGTCGGCGGCACCATTTTTGATGCCAAGATGCTGGTGGCGGGTGAAGTAGGCAGCAGCTCTGGTGCGACCATGGCTGTATACCTGGCACGCAGTGGCATGGAGATAACGGAACGTACCGATCTGTGTCTTAAAGAACTCACTCAGACTGATGAGCAGATCACCAACTTGCAAAAGGCGGTCGAAAAAGCCGATAACGTAAAGGATGCTGAAAAGAAAAAAACCTTGCTGGCCAAAATCGGGGCCACACAGGAGCACTATTGTAAGCAAGCCGAGGCGCTGGAACATCAGCTGTCAGAACTAGACCATACTCTGCATGATTTACTCGATCACACCCAGCTGGTGGTGAACACCTCTTTGCACTCAGGTGTCGAGATCCATATTTTCGATAAGGTCTATAAAACCACCCGCAGCTACCCGCCGTGCAGCGCCAGACTGCTCGAAGGCAAAATAGAAATTGAATTTAAGATGTAAGGGAGCCCCTGGAGGCTCCCTTACCGTGTGTCGCCGTCGCCTCTAAAGTAACCCAGAAACTTCAGTTTTAACATGCTCAGGCCACACACCAACCTGGACCTGACCAATATGTTGCTTTTGTAATAACAGCATCACCAAACGAGACTGGCCAATACCGCCCCCTATGGTTTGTGGCAATGCCCCTGCCAGCAAGCTCTGGTGCCAGTCCTGCTCTAACCTTTGTTCATCCTGCGTCAGACTCAATTGACGTTGCAGGCTGTCCGGACACACCCGGATCCCCATAGAGGAAATTTCAAAGGCATCTTCGAGCACAGGGTTCCAGACCAGAATATCACCGTTCAACCCTTGATACTGCTCACACGTTGGCGTTGACCAGTCGTCGTAATCCGGTGCTCTGACATCATGGATCTTGCCATCTCCCAGTTCACCGCCGATACCAATCAGGAACACTGCACCGTACTCCTGCGCAATCGCTTTTTCTCTTTGCTTAGCACTAAAGTAAGGATACATCAGGCGTAGTGCCTCACTGTGTACAAAGGTGATTTGCTCCGGTAAAAACGGCGTCAGACCATACTCAGAAGCCAGTTGCAGTTCAGTTTCACGAATAGCGCCATACAATGTGCGAACAGTGTCTTTGAGCTTGTCTAAAGAACGTTCAGACTGTGCACAGATCACCTGCTCCCAGTCCCACTGATCAACATACACAGAATGTATTGGAGACAGCTTGTCTTCATCCGGACGCAACGCCTTCATATGTGTATACAGTCCCTGCCCTGCGCCAAAGCCATAGTCGCCGAGCGTTTTACGCTTCCACTTCGCCAGTGAATGAACTACTTCATAGTCGCTATCGCTGAGCGTTTTAACTTTAACCTTCACCGCTTTTTCGGTGCCACTGAGGTTGTCCTGAATACCATCTCCCACCTTTGCCAGGATAGGCGCTTGTACTTCGATCAGGCCTAACTTATCAGTCAACTGTTGTGAAAAAAGTGCTTTCGCACGGGCTATTTGTTGTTGTGTTTGCAGATACTGTTGCAACATATCGGTTTCCTCATTCCCAATGGTGTTGAATAACGGTGCAGGCTTGCTGCGTTAAATCTATCCTCAACAAAAACGAACAAAGATTCAATAGTCCATAACAAAAACACCTTTACACTATTTTTTTCATCAAAAATTGGCTTTAATAATTATTGAATCAATAATTAGCGTGCGAAATATCCATGGAAAATTATCAAATCGATAATCTCGACCGTTCTATCCTTCATGCCTTAATGGACAATGCCAGAACCCCCTACGCCGAATTGGCCAAGCGCTTTGCCGTCAGTGCCGGGACCATTCATGTGCGGGTCGAGAAAATGAAACAGGCCGGTATTATCGTCGGCACACGGGTCAGCATAGATGCCAAACAGCTGGGTTATGATGTCTGTTGTTTTATCGGCGTAAACCTCAAGCATGCACGGGATTATCCGGCGACCATTGAGCAGCTGGAAGGCTTTGAAGAAGTCGTTGAAGCCTATTACACCACAGGTAACTACAGCATTTTTATCAAAGTCATGGCACGCTCTATTGATCATCTTCAGGACGTCCTGATCAACAAGATCCAGACAATCGAAGCGATTCAGTCAACAGAGACCCTGATCTCCCTGCAGGCACCAATAATGCGCGAAGTAATGCCTTAGCGAGGTGCTTTTTGTTATAATCGCGGCAATTTTGTAGTTAAGAGCTGTAATGATGGAAGAAAACCGTTTTCAGCGCGTTAAGCGCATTTTGGATCAACGCCAGACTGATTTAACTGTGTGCCTGGATGAAGTCCACAAGCACCACAATCTGTCGGCCATAGTGCGTACAGCCGATGCGGTCGGCTGCCATCATGTTCATGCGGTATGGCCGCAGGAGCAAAGACGCCTGACCAATAACACCTCAGGTGGCAGTAAAAACTGGGTAGAAACCCATATGCACGATGACATTGATCAGGCCGTTGCCACTATTCGTGCGCAAAACCCGGGGATCCAGCTGTTGGCCACCAACCTGAGTGATTCAGCCGTGGATTTTCGTGAGATTGATTATACCAAGCCAACCGCCGTTATTGTCGGGCAGGAACGCCTTGGGATCTCAGACAGAGCACTGGAACATGCCGATCAGCACATCGTGATCCCAATGGCAGGTATGGTACAGTCGTTAAATGTCTCGGTGGCCGCAGCATTGATCTTATATGAAGCGCAGCGTCAGCGCGAAGCGGCGGGGTTGTATCAGCGTAACGACATGCTCGACCCGGCGATTAAGCACAAACTCTTGTTCGAAGGCTGTCACCCTATCATTGCTAATCGCTGTGTAGAAAAAGGCCTGCCCTACCCGGCTTTGGATGAGGTGGGTGAAATCGTGGCCGATGATACTTTCTGGAACACACTGAAATTCAGTCAAAAAGGATAATTATGTCTCTTCCCAATTTAGCCCAGTACGCCATGACCGATCTCAAGGGAGTCGGCCCGAAGGCCGCAGAGCGGCTGGCCAAATTGGGGATCCGCAGTGTTCAGGATATGCTCTTTCATCTGCCACTGCGTTATGAAGACAGAGCCAGAACCTACCGCATCGCCGAATTGATGCCGCATACCCATGTCAGTGTTGAAGGCGAAATCGAGCAGGCCAACATCACCTTCGGCAAACGCCGTATGCTGGTGTGCCAGATCAACGATGGAACAGGCCGTATCACCCTGCGCTTTTTCAACTTCAGCGCCGCGCAAAAGAACGCCATGCAAAGCGGCAAAATCATGCGCTGCTTTGGCGAAGTACGCCGTGGCCGGGTCGGCCTGGAAATGGCTCACCCTGAATACAGTATTCGCGACGAGCGCAGTGAAACACCGCAAGGCGCGGATACACTCACGCCGGTCTATCCAACCACTGAAGGGCTAAAGCAACTAAGCATTCGTGCCATTGCCGAGCAAGCTATCGCTTTGCTGCAAAAATACGACATTGAAGATCACCTGCCCGCTCAGTTCAGGCCTAACCAGCTGAGCTTAAAAGAAGCCTTACTCACACTCCATCAGCCGCCTCAGGATGTGGCACTGGATCAACTGGAATTGGGTCAGCACCCGGCGCAACAACGGCTGGCGTTTGAAGAATTGCTGGCGCAAAACCTTAGCCTGCTGCAACTCAGACAGCAAGGTCAGGCCGTCAAGGCGGTATCACTACCGCCGAATAATACCTTAGAAACGGAGTTTCTGGCCCAGCTGCCTTTTAAACCTACGTCAGCACAAAGTCGGGTCGTAGCCGAAATTAAAGGGGATCTGCAACACCCTTTTCCGATGATGCGACTGGTACAGGGTGACGTAGGCTCAGGTAAAACCCTGGTTGCAGCACTGAGCGCACTCACGGCCATTGCCAAAGGCTATCAGGTCGCTCTGATGGCCCCCACCGAGATTTTATCAGAACAGCATAATATCAACTTTCAGAACTGGTTTGCCGCACTGGGCATAGAAGTGGTGTGGCTGGCAGGCAAGACCAAAGGCAAAGAACGCGAGCGCGTGCTGGAACGCATCAGCTCAGGCCAGGCGCAAATGGTCGTTGGCACGCATGCACTGTTTCAGGAGCAAGTGCAGTTTAGTAATCTGGCCCTGATTATCATTGATGAACAACACCGTTTTGGTGTTCACCAGCGTCTGTCGTTACGCGAAAAGGGCAAGTTTAACGACTGCTACCCGCACCAGCTGGTCATGACGGCAACACCCATCCCACGCACGCTGGCAATGACCGCCTATGCCGATCTGGAAACCTCAGTGATTGATGAGCTACCACCCGGGCGCACACCAATCACAACCGTCGCCGTCCCGGATACTCGTCGCGATGAGGTGATTGAGCGTGTTCGGCGTGCCTGTATCGAACAGCAACGCCAGGTGTACTGGGTATGTACTTTGATTGATGAATCCGAAGCTTTGCAATGCCAGGCGGCTGAAGACACAGCAGAACAACTCACAAAAGCACTGCCAGAGCTGAATATTGCGCTGGTTCATGGCCGTATGAAAGCACAAGAAAAACAGCAGATCATGCAAGACTTTAAGCAGTCAAAAAGCCATGTGTTGGTTGCAACCACTGTGATAGAAGTCGGGGTAGATGTCCCCAATGCAAGCCTGATCATTATAGAAAATCCGGAGCGTCTGGGATTGGCGCAGCTGCATCAGTTACGAGGCCGGGTTGGCCGGGGAGACATCGCTTCGCATTGTTTGTTACTTTACCATGCACCTTTGTCAGCAACAGCGCAAAAGCGCCTGGGCGTGCTGCGTGACAGTAATGATGGCTTTGTGATTGCCGAGCGAGATTTAGAGATCCGCGGGCCCGGAGAGGTCCTTGGCACTCGCCAGACGGGGCTGGCTGAGCTGAAAATTGCCGACTTAAGCCGGGACAAAGTGTTGCTACCACAAGTTCGCAGTCTGGCCTTTACTATACTCCAACAGCACTCACAGGCCGTTGAACCGCTGGTTCAGCGCTGGTTGCCCGACCGCAGTGAATTTGCCATGGCTTAGTCAGAGCTAAGCCAGGTTTATTTAAACATCTCAGAACGCTCGATCACTTCAACCTGATAGCCATCAGGGTCGGCAACAAAGAAAAAACGTGCTACCAGAGTATCGCCATTATAAAACGACTTCATCTCCTTAGGCTGATAACCGAGTGCCGCTGCCTTTGCATGCACAGGTGATAAGTCATCCACGACAACGGCAATATGGCCATAGCCATTACCCAACTCATATGGCTGCTGCGTATCATGATTCCAGGTTAACTCAAGTTCAAACTCAGCCTCTTCATTGCCCAGATAAATCAGACTAAAGTGTTCAAACTCAATACGCCTGCGCTCGCCGAGTGCCAGTACATCATGATAAAATGCCAAAGATTTTTGCAGATCCATTACCCGAACCATGCTGTGAATGAGTTTTGCCATCAAGGAGTCCTCTATGTGTGAATTGTATGCCGCGGCCGATCCCGCCAGCTATGAAGTAATACGCCGCTCAATGCGGATTCAGGGGGCCGTAACCAGCCTGGCACTAGAGCGTCGGATCTGGGATCTGTTACAGGAGATCGCCGCCAAAGAGCAGCTCAGTGTGGCTGAATTCGTTTCCACCCTCTATCAGGAAGTACTGGCGCGTCAGGGGGAAGTCAAAAACCTTGCTTCTCTGTTGCGTATCACCTGTTTAACCTATTTATCCGATCTTACGTCTGATCGCCGCTAAAGGGGTAGTATCTGGTTACTACATTGACATTAGACTTTTTCTTATTAGCAAAAGCCGATACACTGATCTCGATTCATTCTTAGTAATCCTTTGAATTGTTTGAACTATTTAGGCACAAGGTATAGCGCAATCATATGAAATCTCATTTAGGCCGACGCGCATTTTCCAACATGGAGCTGTATACCCTGTTTAACGGCTACATTTATGGTGACGAGAAACAAAAGCGTGAGCAGCCAAAGCATTGGCACTTCTGGTTACCTGTGCTGGCATATTATACCGGGGCTTACAGTGACGAAATTGGCAACCTGACGCTCTCTGATATCACTAAACAAGAGCAGGTTCGTGGCTTTACGTTTCATACGCACGGTAAATTGCAGGCCCGGTTTGTGCCGATCCACCCAGCCCTGTGGCATGCCGGATTACAAGATTACCTGCACTTTGTAGAGCAACAAGGCCAGACCCGGCTGATGTTTGATTTGCCAGCCAAGTCGGGGCGCTTCAGTGAGAAAGTCAGGATCTGGTTTTCCGGAGAGGGCGAGCGCCTTGGCTATTTGCAAAAGTGCGGATTGCCCAATGTGGATCAGCAAGGCATGAAAACCGCTATCAGCAGCCTGAGACTGAACTTTGAGCAGCAGATACACATTTCCGCCATTCAGCAAGGCAACAAAGCCGCTATGTTCTATCTACTTGGGCTGAAACAGGATGGCCAGATCCTCACTCAGCCCAAAGCACATCAGCTCAAACAAGTGCTAACACAAGTTAGAGTCATAAACCCCAACATTCACTGGCAGCGCTTTACAGAGCGTCATGGGCAATAACTTAGCAGGCGCAGTGTACTAAACCTGTACTAGGTGCCAAACAAACACAAAAAAACCCGACATTATGTCGGGCTTTCGTATCATAGCAACTAAGATCACAGTGCCTTTACGAACTCGCTGAAGTCTTTGCCCAGCTTTTCGTCACGCATTGCGTACTGAACGATGGCTTTCAGATAACCCAGCTTATCGCCGCAGTCATGAGCCCGACCGCTCATATGGAACGCTTCAACGGTTTCACTTTCCATCAGCATATCAATTGCATCAGTTAGCTGGATCTCGCCTCCTGCTCCCAAAGGTGTGCGTTCAAGCAGAGGCCAGATATTACGTGATAATACATAACGACCCACAACGGCAAGATTAGAAGGTGCTTTATCAACAGGTGGCTTCTCGACCATATGACTGATTGGTGCGCTTTCACCAGGTTTGAGTTCCACACCCTGAATGTCCGCAATACCGTACTTATTCGCTTCTTCCCGTGGAACAGGTTCAAGCATGATCTGACTTAGCTTAGTATCTGAGAAACGCTGGACCATGGCTGCCAGGTTTTCTTTGCTTTGATCTGCCGTATATTCATCCAAGATAACATCAGGCAAAACAACCACAAAGTCATCATCACCAACAATGGGCTTTGCACACAACACTGCATGCCCTAGTCCTTTAGCCTCGCCTTGCCTAACATGCATGATAGTAACACCTTCAGGACAAATTGAGCGAACCTCTTCAAGCAGAGTACGTTTTACACGCATTTCTAATGTTGCTTCGAGCTCAAAGCTGGTATCAAAATGGTTCTCAATCGCATTCTTTGAAGAGTGAGTAACCAGCACAATTTCCGAAATGCCTGCAGCTGCACACTCTTTTACGATGTATTGAATGAGAGGTTTATCGACAACAGGCAACATCTCCTTGGGGATAGCCTTCGTCATAGGTAACATGCGCGTACCAAGTCCTGCGACAGGTATTACTGCTTTCATAGTTCATCCATTATTGCATTGAAGTGGCGGAATATTTTCCCACCATTAATAAGTAACCACGTGACAGACTATTTTAATAGAATACGCTGTTAGTGCAAGTTTAGTCATATGCCTTTCATACTTTCGCCAATAAAAAATGCCCGCTCACTAAAAGTGAGCGGGCATTTCCAAATACTTCAAGATAATCAGACGCTAAGTCCGATAGAATTCTTACAGACCAGCACGCTTTTTAATGGCTGCGATCAAAGCTGAGCCACCATGGCCGTTGCTCTCAGCCCAGGCGATGTCAGCGCCATCAGATAATGCACTTTTAGGTAAGCTCTTAACGATAAACTCGCCTGCATCTACCGCGTTGTTAGCGATTGCATGGCGTAGCATGTTGTTACCATTACACTGAACTGAATCGTATACGTTACGGATTTTAACCCGTGAGCTCTTTAGCGTACTGCGGATACGTCTTTTGTCGTCAGCCGCAATATATTCACACAAAGACACTGCCAACTGATCGTTTGCTTTGCTCGCAAAACTTACGGTTAATGCCGAAACGCCAAGACTCACACCAATAACTAAAGGAATTACTTTCATCACCAATCACCTAGTACTTTTTTCGTAAGAACAAACGCTCAATATTGTATCAACCAATACAATTGTTAGCAACAAAGTTATATTCCTTTATTTAGAGTTACGAACTTATAACTATACAAATTTTTCTCATCTGCTTCATATGCTTCACTTGCGATTTCTTGCCACTCACCGGCCTGAGTGTGGTCAGGAAAGCGCGTGTCGCCAGAAACATCTAAGTCAATGTATGTTAAATAAAGCCGATTACTTAAGGGTAGAAACTGTTCATAAATATTTCCACCTCCAATGATCATAACTTCTTCACATCCGTCAACTAAGGCCAAAGCGTCTTGTGGTGATGAAACCACCTCAATTCCCTCAGCGTTATAATTTGAATTTCGGCTGATCACAATATTTCGCCTGCCAGGAAGAGGGCGACCAATAGACTCGAATGTTTTACGCCCCATAACTACAGGTTTATTCAAGGTGACGGCTTTAAAATGCTTCAAGTCAGCCGGTAAATGCCAGGGCATGGCGTTATCATCGCCAATGATACGTCCGTTTGCCATCGCTGCAATCATTGATATTATCACAATGCACTCCACTCATACTTTTATACTAAAAAAGGGCCAAAGGCCCTTTTTGTACCAACCCATTTAGTAAGACGCTAATACGGGTTGCGCTTATCTTTCGTAAACGACTTCTACGTCGTAGTCATCTTCGTCCCAGTCATCCCAGTCATCATCGTTATCCTGAGTTGCCTGGCGGTGGTAAGTATCCCACTTGAACTCGACTTCTTCCTGCTCCTGCTCTTCGAACTTATCGCGTGGCATGCTATCCAGCAGACCCTGAATGTCGTAGCACAACTGCTGTGTATTAAACTTATTGGCAGCAGAGATACGGTACACCTGTTCAGCATCCAGCTCTTCGGCAATACGCTGACAAACCTCTTCTAACTCATCCTCTGCAAGCAGATCGATTTTATTCAGCACCAACCAACGCGGCTTGTTAGCCAGTTTGGGGCTGTACTGATGCAGCTCATTGATGATTGCAAACGCATTATCAACTGGGTCTGTACCATCGACGGGCATGACATCAACAACGTGCAGTAACACACGACAACGCTCGAGGTGCTTCAGGAAGCGGATCCCCAGACCGGCACCATCTGATGCACCTTCAATCAAACCCGGAATGTCGGCGATCACAAACGATTTGTTTGCTTCAGGACGTACGACACCCAAGTTAGGCACTAAAGTCGTGAATGGGTAATCTGCCACTTTAGGCTTTGCCGCCGACACACTGCGAATAAAGGTTGATTTACCTGCATTCGGCAAACCCAGCAACCCGACATCGGCCAGCAACATCAGCTCCAGCTTCAGGTTGCGTACTTCGCCAGGTGTTCCCAGTGTTTTCTGTCTTGGCGCACGGTTTGTGCTCGATTTAAAGCGTGTATTACCTAAACCATGATAACCGCCTTTGGCGACCAGTAGTTTTTGTCCATGCTTAGTCAAGTCACCCAGACACTCCTGCGTATCAACATCAGTTACACGCGTCCCTTCTGGTACTTTCAGAATTAAGTCGGTGCCCTTTTTACCCGTCATATTACGGCCATGACCATTGGTGCCACGCTCGGCACGATGGAAGCGCTCAAACTGATAATCAATCAGGGTATTGAGGTTTTCGTCTGCTTCAAGATAAACGCTACCTCCGTCTCCGCCATCGCCCCCATCAGGGCCACCGTCGGGTACAAATTTTTCGCGGCGAAATGAAACGACACCGCTTCCACCGTCTCCGGCTTCCGCGCGGATCTCTACTTCATCGACAAACTTCATGGTTACTCTCTTACTGGTTGTTCAGCACCTGCTATTATAGCAAGTTCATAGCGGCTTGATCAGCATGGGCAAATGCCTAACTACCGGTCTGTGGCGCGTATTTGACAGGAATAAGGTTAGAGCAAAATTCAGGCTCTGCTCTATAAAAACAAAAAACCCCGCCTAAGCGGGGTTTTTCAGTATTCTTTTTACCGATTACTCAGCAATGATGCTAACGTATTTACGGTTTAAAGGACCTTTCTGCTCAAAAACAACTTTACCGTCTGCTTTTGCGAAGATTGTGTGGTCTTTACCGATACCTGCGTTAGTACCAGCGTGGAACTTAGTACCACGTTGACGAACAATGATGTTACCCGCTAGTACAGATTCACCACCGAAACGCTTAACACCTAAGCGTTTACTTTCTGAATCGCGACCGTTACGAGTACTACCAGCTGCCTTCTTATGTGCCATCTTTCTGTACCTCTAAATTAAGCGCTAATGCCAGTGATTTTAACTTCAGTGAACCACTGACGGTGGCCCATCTGCTTACGAGAATGCTTACGACGTCTAAATTTAACGATCTTAATTTTCTCGCCACGACCGTGAGATACAACTTCAGCTGTAATCTTACCACCGTTTACGAACGGCGCACCGATCTCGATTTTTTCACCATCAGCTACAAGAAGTACTGAATCAAATTCAATTGATGCACCAGTCTCAACGTCTAGTTTCTCTAGACGAATTGTTTGACCTTCAGTCACACGGTGCTGTTTACCACCACTTTGGAAAACCGCGTACATAATTAACTCCGTCTGTGCGCCCTCAAATCGACGCAACTTAATATTCTTCAATAGGGCGCGAAGTTTACGCTAATGTGCTACTTCACGCAAGCCCTAGATCGCAAATAAATGAATAAAAAATAGCTAACTTGAGGGCGTAATAATATTTTCATTTATTCTAACGAATAGGTGTGATAAGCCAAGCTCTTTTTTTGCTTTTCAACACTGGAATTCTGATCAGAAACAACCAACAAGTGCAAAAAACATACAAAAGCACTGATTTTTTAACCTCTATTACGGCAAGTTATCGAGTCACGGTGAATTTTAATGTACACTTGCGGCTCGAACATCCCTGAATGAGGCTTTAGCTCGGAGCGTTATGGATATCAAAGCGATCCAGAGATTGATTGAGCAAGACATGCTTGCCGTTAATCGACTTATCAGCGACCAAATGCAATCTGACGTCGCACTGGTTAATCAACTTGGCTTATATATAGTCAATAGTGGTGGCAAACGTATCCGCCCTATGCTGGCGCTTTTAGTAGCCAAAGCATTAGGGTATCAGGGCGACAAGCACATTACACTGGCGACCATCATTGAATTTATCCACACGGCAACCTTGTTGCATGATGATGTGGTTGACGAGTCTGCTCTTCGCCGTGGTGAGCCAACTGCCAATGCTGAATTTGGCAATGCCGCAAGCGTGCTGGTTGGTGACTTTATATACACACGCTCTTTCCAGTTGATGGTCGGACTGGAAAATATGGAAGTGATGCAGATCCTCGCTGATGCAACCAACGTGATTGCAGAAGGTGAAGTATTGCAGCTGATGAACTGCAATGATCCGGATACGACTGAACAAAGTTACATGCAGGTGATTTACAGTAAAACAGCCAAATTATTCGAAGCGGCAACTATGCTACCAGCTGTTGTGTTGGATCAATCTGCAGCCACCAAAGAAGCACTTAAACTGTATGGTATGCATTTAGGCACGGCTTTTCAGCTGGTAGACGATGTCCTCGACTACAGTGCCAATGCTGAGCAGCTTGGCAAAAATATCGGTGATGACTTAGCCGAAGGTAAGCCAACTCTGCCGTTAATTTATGCAATGCGCCACGGCAGTGAAGCACAAGTTGCACAGATCCGTGACGCCATTGCCAATGGCAATGGGCTTGATAACCTCACTGAAATTCTGGCCACACTAGAGCAGACAGAAGCGCTGGAGCATACCATGGAACGTGCACGAAAAGAGTCGCAGAAGGCCATTGAACAGCTCAATGTACTGGCGGAGTCAGAGCATAAAACAGCTCTGATTTCATTGGCAAAGCTAGCTGTTGAGCGCAGCTACTAAGACATCAAAAAGACATTAAAAAAGGCTGCCTGGGCAGCCTTTTTCAATCAAGTAGATTACGCGTCTTTTGGACGGTAACCTTCGATTTCAACATCTTTACCTTCAAACAAAAAACCGACCATTTGCTCTTCCAGTTGTTGACGATGTTCAGGATCCATCATATTCAAGTGCTTTTCGTTGATCAGCATAGTCTGTTTATGTTGCCACTGCTGCCACGCTTCTTTACTGATGTTGTTAAAGATGCGTTCGCCAACTTCTCCCGGATAAAGTTGAAAATCTAACCCTGGAGCTTCTTTTTGTAACTTTTGACAAAATACGGTACGTGCCATCTCTTTACCCTTTATACATTTGTTGTTGCTAAGTTTACCCCATTGCCTTTAAGACTTTAACCAACTTTTTAGTCGGTGCTGCTAAACCCACTTCAGCAGGCTGTGCCAGCTCGTACCACAAGAGTGGATTATCGTGAACACAATCAGGCGTCGCTTCTAATTTGACAACCACTGGCGTAATAGTCAGTTCAAAATGCGTAAATATATGCACGAACGGCGACAACGTTTGCTGGCTACCCGATAGCCCTTGTTGCGCCAAAAAAGTTTCCAGCTCTGCCAACTCACTGAACTCAAAAAAACCAAACAAGCCACCCCAAATACCGCTACTTGGGCGCTTCTCCATGAGTACTTTGTCATCAGCTCGCACTATCAGGTGATAAGCCGCTTTCTTCGGCTTAGCTTTTTTCGGCTTTGAATTAGGAAACTCTTTTACTCTGCCCTGTTGATACGCCTGACAACGACTGACTAAAGGACAAGCTTCACAGTCAAAGTTGCTACGACTACATAGGCTTGCCCCTAAATCCATCATCGCCTGATTATATTCTGAAACACGATCTTTTGGTGTCAGCGCATCGGTCAGCGCCCATAAATGGTTTTCGACCTTTTTGACGCCATACCAACCTTCCACCATAAAAAAACGTGCCAATACACGTTTTACATTGCCATCCAGAATGGGATGCGCCTGACCCAAAGACAAAGAGAGTACAGCCCCGGCCGTTGAACGGCCAATTCCAGGTAAGGCCATTACGGCTTCTAATGTTTGCGGAAACTTACCCTGATATTCATCACGGACTATTTTGGCCGTTTTATGTAAGTTTCGCGCTCGTGCGTAATACCCAAGGCCAGTCCAGTGATGAAGCACTTCATCTTCCGGCGCATCGGCCAGATCTATGATGGTTGGGAAACGCGCCATAAAACGCTCGAAATATGGGATCACGGTAACCACCTGAGTTTGCTGTAACATCACCTCAGATACCCAGACCTTATACGGGGTTTTTTCAAGCTGCCAGGGCAAGGTTTTACGCCCATGTAACTGGTACCAATCGACAACCTGTTTGGCAAACCATTGGGCCTGCTCATTATTTACTGTCATTACTAGACTCTGCTTTTACTTGCTAATACACGCGCCAGTGTATGAAGCTTTTTTCAAAGGTCAAGCTCTTGTACTTGGCGCTGTGAATAGCGATAATGTGCGCCCATTTTTTACACCGAAGATGAAGACCATGAACGAATCGAGTAAAACCGCTCTGGAACAAGCCGAACAGGAAGGCAAATACATTCGCAAAGTACGCAGCTTTGTAAAACGCGAAGGCCGCCTGACCAAAGGGCAAGCTGCCGCCATTGAAAAATGTTGGGCAACGATGGGCCTGGAGCACGCTCAGGGTCGCCTGGACTTTACCGAGGTGTTTGGCAACGACAATGATGTCGTGGTTGAAATTGGCTTTGGTATGGGTAAATCGCTAGTAGAAATGGCGAAAAACTCACCTGACCAAAATTTTATTGGCATTGAAGTACATCGCCCGGGTGTTGGTGCCTGTCTAATGGAAGCAGATGAACAAGGTGTCACTAACTTGCGCGTATTCGAGCATGATGCCGTTGAAGTACTGGCTGATTGCATCCCGGACGCCAGCCTGGCCAAGCTGCAGCTATTCTTCCCGGACCCATGGCATAAAAAACGTCACCATAAACGTCGCATTGTGCAGGCCGAGTTTGTCGAGAAGTTGCGCACTAAACTACGTATTGGTGGTGTATTCCACATGGCAACCGACTGGGAAAACTATGCAGAGCACATGCTCGAAGTCATGCAGGCCGCACCTGGATTTGCAAACCAGTCTGACAACAATGATTATGTACCACGTCCAGACTTCCGCCCTCTGACTAAATTTGAACAGCGCGGTCACCGTCTCGGTCATGGCGTTTGGGATCTGATGTTCGAACGTACAGCCTGATCTGTCACTGCTTTTCGGGGCAATCAGCCCCGCCTTTTCTGGATCTCAGATGCAAAAATTAACCAACCCCAGTTTATTACTGCTGCGCAATGAAGAAGAACTGACAGGCCAGCAAATTTTGGTCATCAATCACCAACGCGATGGCTTTTTGTCAGAACTAAAGCAATTGAATCCGCAGGCAAGTATCAGCGCATTCAGTTATGACTTTGCTGCTCATCAGGTTGCCGAAAAGGTAACTAATATCACCAGTTATGTCTCACATAGCCTGCCCGCACTCGACAATATTGACCTGGTCATTTATTACTATCCGAAATCTAAACCAGAAGCACAGATGATGTTCGACAATATTCGAGCATTGTGCTCTGAGCAAACTCGCTTACTGGTAGTTGGAGAAAACAAAGGCGGCGTTAAATCTGCAGAAAAACAACTGCAAGATAACTGTGAGGCGCATTACAAACTGGACAGCGCTAAACATTGTATTTTATATGAGTTTGCCCAACTGCAACCTTTGTCACACTTTGACATCGCCAACTATCAGCAAACATTTAGCATTAACGTTGCCGGGCAGCAGTTTGATGCAGTCAGTGTTCCGGGCGTGTTTAATCATGGCAAGCTGGATGTCGGCACTAAGTTACTGCTGGAACATCTTGAGCTACCCGCCAAGGGATGTATGCTCGACTTTGGATGTGGTGCCGGGATCATCGCCACGTTTGTGCTTAATCAGTCACCCAAAGTGCGCTTCAGCTGCCTGGATGTGAATGCGCTCGCCCTGTATGCCTGTGAACAAACCTTGCACTTAAATGGCCATAAAGCTGAACTGGTGCTCAGCGATGGCCTAAGGCAATTGAAGGGTCGTTTTGATGCCATTATCAGTAACCCGCCTTTTCATACTGGTATTAAAACGGATTATGACATTGCCGAAGGGTTTATCAAAGGTGTAGCCGATCACATGGGTAAAGGGTCACAACTACGCATTGTTGCAAATAGCTTTCTAAAGTACCCCCCACTCATTGAAGCACGCTTTGGACAATGCGTTACATTGGCCAAAAATACCAAATTTGCCGTCTATCAGGCCCGTAAAAATTGAGTGCCGGCCAGTCCAATATCCAGTTGAACTGGCCATATTTACATTGTTGCACCAGCCTGCGTCGACTGTTAAATCTTTGCCAGTCAGCAAAGTGCTGAATCGTTTCGTAAAATGTGAGCTTTTTTGTGTTCTATACTGCTAAACTAAAGTGAGTGAATAGCAGGCAAGCGGGATTTGTGGTCTCCCAATGGGTAAATACGCAACCAAAACAAGTATAAGAAAAGTGCTGATCAGTGCCGTCATGCTAGTAACGGCGCTGTCTTTGTCCCTGTCTATCTCAATTTCAACCTATCTCGACGTTAAAAAGCAAAAGCAGTTGATCATTAATAAGCTGGAAATGATAGCCGAGATCATTGCATTTAACGCTCAGGTGACGCTGATTTTTGACGACAGAAAAACGGAGGAAAAGCGGCTCAAATCATTTGATAAAGTCGACCTGGTGAAAAACATTCACATCTATGCCATTGATGATGTCACTAATCGGCCCGTCTTTTTCACCAGCTACAATGCCAGTAAAACACCGCCCGTGCCGCTCAAGGTCAATCAGATCGAAGAACTCCGAACACCAAAAATTTCCGAAGACTATATCGAGTTGATCTTGCCTGTAGAGTATGAAGGTAACATAGAAGGATACGTCTATCTGCGTGGCGGGCTTGAACACCTGGCCGAATATATCAACCGCAAAATACTGGTCGATATCGCTCTGACCCTGTTTGTACTGGTGCTGGTGATGTTTGTCGCCCGCGGGATCCAAAAACGAATAGCCAGCCCAATAGAGTCGCTGTCAGTGCTACTACAGGATGTTTCGAAAAATCACAACTATGCCACCCGGGCGGAAAAAAGCGACATAGAAGAAATTAATATCCTCGCTAACAACCTCAATATCATGCTGACCCGAACGCAAAATCAACTTGAGCGCCATCAGGCAGATAAGCTAGAAATAAAACAGCTCAACCAGAGCCTGGAAGAGAAAGTCAATCAGCGCACCATTGCACTCAGAGAAGCGAATCAGGAACTACTCAATACGCTCGAACGTATGCATCAGTATCAGAACCAGATAGTTGAAAATGAAAAGATGGCATCACTGGGTCAAATGGTTGCAGGCGTGGCGCACGAAGTTAATACGCCTATTGGGCTAGGTGTCACCGGATCGACATTATTACGCGATAAACTCAGCGATATTGAAGTCGCTTTCCAGCAAAAAACGCTCACTTCAAAGCAACTGGAACGATTTATCAAAGAAGGGATTGAAAATCTGGATCTCATTTATCGCAACCTCAACCGGGCTGCTGATTTGATCTCCAGCTTTAAGAAGGTCGCCGTCAGTCAGGACATAGAGATAAATTCAGACGTCAATATTACTAAACTACTCAATGCTGTAATGGGCGCAATGCGCACCGAATTGGAGCTCAAAGCGCCTCAAATTCATCTGGACTGTCCTGAAGAACTCACCATCAGAAGTAAGTCAGGCTTGCTGCAACAAGTGTTTGAGCAACTGTTCTCAAACTCCCTGTTGCACGGATTTACAAGCGATGAAAATAACGAAATTGCTATAAAAGTGAACAGAGAAGACCAGCAATTAACGATTGTATACAGTGACAATGGTATCGGTGTGCCAAATGCCATCAAAAAGCGCATATTTGATCCATTTGTTACCACTCGCCGGGGAGAAGGTGGAAGTGGCCTGGGTATGCATTTAGTGTATAACCTGGTCACTCAGGCGCTGGGGGGAAGCATCACACTACAAGAAGACTATAAATCAGGTACTCAATTTGTGATCAGCTTGCCTCTGAAAGGAGGTACACAGTGAGATTAATGTACCTATTTATTTTTTGTTGTGTTTCTCTTTTTCCTACGTTTAGTTATGCGAAATCGCCGGAAGAAATCCGTTCAGCCTTTTTGTACCAAATGGCAAAGTTCATTGATTTTCCAGAGCAAAAGAATAAGAAAATTACTCGATTTTGTTTTTATGACATAAAAAATGGACCAGGTGCTGTTTTATATAGTAACCGTACCTTAAAAATACGTTCAAAGCCGATTGAAATAATAGAAGTAAAAAAGTCTGACTCTCTGCGGGAACTTTCCCAAAGATGTGATATCACATACATTGATGAAACATTGGAAGATGATATACTGTCCGCTTGGACCGATACAATGGCCCTAAGTATGGTAACTGTGGGCGAAAGTATCGAATTTTTGGAAGGGGGTGGGATTGCTTCCTTGGTCCAGGAAGGGAGTAAGATAAGGCTGTATATAAACAAGCAAGAAGTCACTCAGCACAACTTTAAGGTGCTTTCCCGGTTGCTTGCCGTCTCCAAGTTTTATCCTAACTGATTTTACTTGTTAACAATTGAATATACTCCTATAATCGTTAACATTCGGTTTTATTATATAACGCCGATGATTTTGTAAATACAATATTCCGAAAAGGTTAATTAATAATGCAAACGCCAGTCATTCTAATTGTTGAGGATGAAGACGTAACTCGACTGAACCTCGTTAGTTTATTTGAAGCCGAAGGTTATAAGGTAATTGAAGCCATTGATGGCGATGATATGCATGAAAAATTGACGTCAAACGACGATGTCAACTGTGTGATCATGGATATTAACCTGCCTGGTAAAAATGGCCTTATCCTGGCTCGTGAGTTACGCCAGAAGAAAAACATCGGTCTTATTTTCTTGACCGGTCGTGACAACGATGTCGACCGTATTCTTGGTCTGGAGATCGGTGCCGACGACTATGTCACTAAGCCTTTCAACCCACGTGAGCTTACAATCCGCGTGCGCAACCTGATCACTCGTACCGGCTCAAGCCCGGAAGAGTCTAGTATTGACAGCAATGGCGTCATTACATTTAACGGTTGGGAATTGGATGAGAATAGCCGCTGCCTGACTTCACCAACAGGTGAAGCAAAACGTTTGCCGAAGGGCGAATATCGTGCGCTGCGTCTTATGTTGGACTCACCGGGTCGCATCTTCAGTCGTGAGCAGCTGATCAAGCACATGACAGGCCGTGAGCTACGCGCCAACGACAGAACGGTAGACGTTACTATCCGTCGCATCCGTAAGCACTTTGAAACCGACAACAACACGCCTGAACTGATCAGCACCATCCATGGTGAAGGCTACCGCTTCATCGGTAAGATCGATAGCCAATAAGTTTGCGTTACGAGTTTTCAGCGAGCTTTGCAATTAATGAGTGAAGGGCAGATTGCCCTTCTCTTATTTTCACTTCCAGATCATCCAACCAATCTGCACGCTGCACTGTGTCTACCTGAGCACCTTCCAGTTCCATCGTTTTAGCATGTAATTGCACATTCTGCAGACCAACAGAGCCTGCGGCGCCCTTTAGCTTGTGTGCCACAGACACATAAGTCTCAGTATCCTCATTCTGATTAGCCTCATCCAGCTCTTTGTAGTAAGTCGGATTAAGGCGAGCAAATAAGTCACAGCTGCGCTTAAAGGGCTCTATACCCATAGATGATACAAAATCAGTGATTGTTTCCACATCCAGTAAAGCTTTCTCTTGCTCGCTCAATTGCAACGGCTCGGACTGAGGCGAAGCTTGTTTATCTTTACTTGCTTCTATCCCAAACAGCTCCGCAAGCATCTTGTCCAGCTTTGTGGTGTTGATCGGTTTCGCCAATGCGCCCTGAATATCAATTCCCTGCAGCTCTTGCTCTGCGCTACGCACATTGGCCGTCAGCGCTACAATAGGTAGCTCGTCAAAGTGACTATCGGCACGGATCTGCCGCGCAATTTCATCACCATTAATATCTGGCAATTGCATATCAAGCAGGATCAGATCCAACTCATCCTCAGTTTCAACCATTGATAAGGCATCTTCCCCGGTTTCAGCCCAGACTACTTCGTGTCCACGCTGTTCCAGCAAGTTGGTGGCAATTTCAGCATTCAATGGCACATCTTCTACCAACAAAATGTAAAGGCTACGACCTGCATAGCTTTGCTCGTTAGGCGCTGAGCAGAGTTCCAAAGGTAGCTCCACATCAAAGCGACTGCCCTCTCCTTGCATGCTGCTGACATGGATCGTGCCTTTCATGGCATGTACCAGTGCTTTTGTCACAGCCAGGCCAATCCCCGAACCGATGGCATTATTACCACTGGCATCGGGCGCTTTGTAATACATGTCAAAAATACGGTCTTGTTGATCAGAAGGGATCCCCACGCCAGTGTCGATGACACTGATCGACAACCAGGGGCCATCAGCACGGTTTTCACGACGACACTCCAGGGTGACGCTGCCTCGGTGGGTAAATTTCACCGCATTGTTGATAAGATTCCACAACACCTGGCGCAAACGAGTCGGATCTAACAAGGCATAGATATCCAACATACCCGAACGCTTGATATTGAACTCAAGGGCTTTTTGTTCGGCTATCAGGCCCGCAAAGTTGACAACGTCATTGATAAAGTCCGACACATTGATACTGTCTGTGGCAATATCCAGCTGTTCTCTGTCAATCTTGTCCAGATCGATAATGTCATTAAAGATATTGCCTAAGGTTTCAGCACTGGAGAAAACGGTGTTACACCAGCTTTTTTGTTGTTTTGTCAGTTCAGTGTCCAGCAACATACGTGTCAGACCGACAATACCATTGAGCGGCGTGCGCAGCTCGTGACTCAAAGTGGCAATAAATTTCCCTTTATCTTTGTAAGCCGTTTCCAGTGCCTGCTCTGCTTCTTTACGGCTGGTAATATCACGGCCGAACGCCAATAGCCCGATATACTCCCCATCATCGTTAATGAAGGGCAATTTACGCATCTCAAACCAGCAATTTTCGTTGGCAACCGGGTATTCTACGTCAACATTAATCGATTGCTGGGTTTCAATCACTTGCTCATCGGTTTGCAGTACCCTGGGGATATCCTGCTCACCAAAGACTTCCTGGACAGTATGACCAATCAGTTGGTCACTGGTTTTGCCAATGACTTGTTCAAACTTCTTGTTGTAACCCGCAAATACGCCGCGTTCATCACGGTAATAGAATAAGTCAGGGGATGAATCCACGATACTACGCAGTAACATACTCTGTTGTGCCAGCTCTTGCTCAGCTTTACGCCGCTCTGAGATCTCTTTACGCAACTCTGCTATTGCCCGGTGCTTTGCATGCAGCGCCATTTTCCGCTCGTCAATTTCGTTATTGAGCCGGTTAATGTTGTCTTTGAGTGTCTGATTGAGCAGTTTTTCTTGTTGTGTCGCAGATTCAAGATACTCTTTCGACGCATCGAGCTGACGCATTGCATAGATAGCAACAGAAAGCAGCAATGGGGAGGTTAATGCCGCAAATAACACCACTGACAGCACATTGACCAGTGTGACTTCACCGAGCGCCACGTAGTAAAACATACACGCCAAAACCAAAGACACGATAAGCACAAAAGCGTAGGCCACAACCCCCGCCCAGCGGTCTCCGTAGTTTTTAATCAAATTCGATAAAATTCGGGCCCAAGTCCCAAATGAAGAGTCAAGCATAATAAAATCACCTAGTTAACCCCTACATTATACCTGACCAAAACACAGAAGCGAGTGACCAAAGGTCGCAGGCGACATTGCACAAACTAAAATAACCTCTGTAGCGCCCGTATTCAGTGTATTTTGCGGATGTTTAGAAAGTCGACATCGGCGTATGAATTTTTGCACACTTGGGCGATTTTTTTGCCAGAAATTTTCCAGCGGGCTCGGCAAGTTGTGACATTTTGGTGTAACATGCCCAGCCCTGATAGTCGTGATTAAGAGAGTTCAAATGCCAACTTCAATGCCTGACATTGCACATTCTGCGGACGCCTTACAAGAAGGTAAGCTGGACTGGGTCGGAATGGGAAATATCGAGCTACCTTTACTGTTATCCAGCAAAGGCTTGAATGATACGCCCGTAACTGCCAAAGCGGATGCGTTTGTCAGCCTGGACAGGGAAGATGCGAAAGGTATCCATATGTCACGACTATTTTTGGCACTCGACTCGCTGTCCTGTGAGCAGACGCTGACACCCGCGACAATTCGCTCAGTTCTGGATAGCTTTATCACCAGCCATGAAGGACTGAGCCACAGCGCTAAAGTGACGTTTCATTTCGAATTACCATTGCGCCGTGCCTCATTATTAAGTGGTAAGCAAGGCTGGAAAAACTACCCGGTTATGATCACAGCTAATCTGGCAAATGGCCGGTTTAATCTGGAACTAGCCGTTGATGTCACTTACTCATCAACCTGCCCTTGTTCAGCCGCACTTGCCCGTCAGCTGATCCAAAATGCCTTTGAAGAAAAGTTTGCCGATCAATCACTCGATCATGCCAGTGTTCACGCCTGGTTAGGCACCACAGAAGGCATCCTGGCAACACCACACTCACAGCGTTCAGTGACGAATATCAAAGTCAAACTAGATGAACACTGTCAGGAGTTTGACATCCTGGGTCTGGTCAACATGGTAGAAGATGAACTGAAAACACCTGTACAGGCTGCAGTTAAACGTGAAGATGAGCAAGAATTTGCTCGCCTTAATGGTCAAAACCTGATGTTCTGTGAAGATGCCGCCAGAAAGCTCAAAGCCTTATTTGAAGCAGAAAATTATCCAGACTACTATATAAAGATAAACCACTACGAATCTTTGCATGCACACGATGCCGTTGCGTATGCTGTAAAAGGCCTGAAAGACGGCTACCGCGTCTGATCCAGTCAAGCAATTTGCTTTTTTTAAACGCTCGGCCGTCCCAAAGCGCCGAGCGTATTTAATCTTTAACTCTCCTTAAAAGTCACTTTAGGCACGCTCTTTGCTTAATAATCTCCAAGTCAAATTGTTGTCGTGGAGTGATTTATGGAACTAACATTATTATCTATTCTGGCGCTGGTCGTTATTGCTTCCATTGTTATTTCAAAATATACGGATAACGGCGGTAACCCCTACCCGTTTAACCGAAAAGAGTCTGTATTCACAACTGTCGAAGCCTCCTTCTTACAACTGCTAGAGCGCTCAGTCGGTGACAAGTTCAAAGTTGTTAGTCGGGTTAAGCTGATTGAAATCATCGAGTGCAAACCAGGGCTCTCTAAAAAGGCACGCCGGGCTGCTATCACCAAAGCGCAAAATAAGCAGCTCGATTATGTACTGGTTGACAAAGAAACGCTCAATATTGTCGCTGCCGTTGACCTGGTTAACAACGCCAACAAAAACGGCCACAAAGCGCAAAAAGACTGGTTCGTCAGCGGTGCGCTGGAATCAGCCGGGATCCCACATATTCGTATGAAGGTAAAGAGTGGTTACAAAAGCGCTGAAGTGCGCGCTGCCATTCTGTTTAAACTAGGCAAGAAACCAGAGCCACAGGGCAAGCCACGCAATCGCAATTACAAACCTGCGGTACTTTCACCGTCTCAGGCCAAGGCCGCGGCAACACAACTGGCAGAAATTTAGCCCCTCCAGCATACTGTCGGCCCGCCTCAGGGCTGACAGCAAAACCTCTTAACCTGCCTAACACCATATTTTCTAACGCCAGTTTTGATATATAATGAGCAACACAGTTAAAAAATAAGAGAAGATTATGAAAGTAGGTATTATTGGCGCGATGGAACAGGAAGTCACGATCCTGCGTGACGCAATGAACAATACACAAACCGCAACCAAAGGCGGTTTCACCTTTTATCATGGTGAACTGGGTGGTCACGAAGTCACTCTGGTTCAGTCTGGTATTGGCAAAGTGGCCGCGACAGTGGCAACAACGCTGCTTATCGACAACTACAGCCCTGACTGTGTTATCAATACCGGTTCAGCAGGCGGCTTTGATCCTGAATTGAACGTCGGCGACGTCGTGATCTCGTCTGAAGTAAGACATCATGATGTTGACGTCACTGCATTTGGCTATGAACTGGGTCAGGTACCGCAAATGCCAGCGGGTTTTAGCGCGCACTCTGCGCTGGTTGAAGCCGCTCAGCAAAGTGTCGGTGAACTGACTGACATTCAGACAAAAGTGGGGCAGATCTGTACCGGTGATTCATTCATGTGCGATCCAGTGCGCATCGACAAGACGCGTCAGGACTTCCCGCACATGCTGGCGGTTGAAATGGAAGGTGCCGCGATTGCTCAGGCCTGTCATGTTTTACACACTCCATTCGTTGTGATCCGCTCACTGTCGGACATCGCCGGCAAAGAATCGCCGCAATCATTCGACGCCTACCTGGAAGTTGCCTCAGTAAATTCTTCTAAGCTGGTTACTGCCCTGTTGGCAAAGCTGGATCAGGTTTCGCTGTAAAGTGTTAACTGAACATTTGCAAGCCCACACGGGCTTGCTGATTTTTTTACTGGCAACACTCAGCGCGATAGGATTCAGAACTTCCAGCCTGTATCACCCCAATGTCGTCATGACGCTGTTGTTTACTAACCTGGCCCAAAAAGTTTATCGCCCTAAGGCGCCCAATCCCTATCAATGGCTATCCGGTAGCCTCGCATGTATCCTGCCAATGCTGACTATCCTGCTTATTTTGGCCGCTCTGGGCTATTTGTCTTTCTATCCTCAGTGGCTGGGTGGCCTGGTATTATTTTTCTGTCTCGATATTCAACATGAACGGCGTGCCAAACGGATTGCGATTCTGCTTAAACAACAACAAAAAGCCGCGGCACGCCAGTTACTTGGCGCTATGGTAAACCGGGATGTCGAAAAACTGTCATTAATGGGCATCTGTAAGGCATGCCTGGACAGTCTGGCATTACGGGGCATGCGGCATTTCTATCTGGTGATGGTATTTTATCTGATCGGTGGCCCACTGCTGGCACTGAGCTATAAATTGATGTTGCTCTGCGATCACGCCTGGCGCAGCAAAATGCGACCAGACTCAGCATTTATTAAACCGCTGCAACTGAGCCTGGCAATTTTAGAATGGTTACCCGTCAGGCTGTTCGTTTTAATGATGGCACTCACACAAAACCTCGGGAAAACACTGCACTACCTAAAACACTATGGCCAATTCTACCGCCCAACCAGCTCAGGTTGGATCCTGGCCTTGTTCGCAGCCAGTCTCAATACCCAGCTGGCCGGGCCACGTTTTTATCAGCAGCAGCGATTTGACAATATGCGCATTGGCAGCGACAAACCACCCGAACCGGAAACCATAAGCCTGATGCTCAAGTTATTGGCAACCATGCGCTGGTTCTTCCTTTGTGCACTGTGTCTGTGCTGGTTAACCATCAATATTCTCACGCATTAAAAAGGGCAGCCAAATAGCCGCCCTTTTTCTTTATACTTGCTGATCAAGTCGTCGATTATTCAACCGTGATTTTGGCGAACTTGCGTTTACCTACCTGGTAAATTGCTGTAGAGCCTTTTTCAACGCTCAGCTTAGAGTCGGTGACTTTCTCTTCACCATTGAGCTTTACCGCGCCTTGCTTAATCATACGCATCGCTTCTGAAGTGCTGGCAACCAGGCCCGCTTCTTTTAGTACATTAGTGATGAAAGTCGCAGGCTCAGCAATGGTGATGGTTACCTCTGGAATATCATCAGGCAGGGCATTTTTCTGGAAACGCTTAATGAAATCCTGATGCGCTGCCTCGGCATCCGCTTCGCTGTGGAAACGTGCGATCATTTCTTTTGCAAACTCAATTTTAATGTCTCGTGGATTACGGCCACCAGCCACTTCTTCTTTAAGGCCTGCAATCTCTTCCAGTGATTTAGCGCTCAGCAACTCGTAGTAACGCCACATCAGTTCGTCAGAAATCGACATCACTTTACCAAACATATCGTTTGGCGCATCTGTGATACCAATATAGTTACCCAGTGACTTAGACATCTTCTGCACGCCATCGGTGCCTTCCAGCAATGGCATCATCAGCACGGTTTGTGGCTTCTGACCTTCTTCTTTTTGTAACTCCCTGCCCATTAACAGGTTAAAGCGCTGATCGGTACCACCGAGTTCGACATCCGCTTCCAATGCCACAGAATCCCACCCCTGTACCAGCGGGTAAAGGAATTCATGAATAGCAATTGACTGGCCACCTGCATAACGCTTTTTGAAATCATCACGTTCAAGCATACGCGCAACCGTTTGGCGCGCTGCAAGCTTAATCATGCCCGCACTGCCTAATTTTTCCATCCATTCAGAATTGAACGCCACAGTGGTTTTAGCCGGATCCAGAATCTTAAATACTTGCTCTTTATAGGTTTCAGCATTAGCCAGTACATCTTCACGAGTCAGCGGTTTACGAGTGACATTTTTACCCGTAGGGTCGCCAATCATGCCTGTGAAATCACCGATCAGGAAAATAACCTCATGCCCTAAGTCTTGGAAAGTTTTTAGCTTGTTGATAAGGACCGTATGGCCCAAGTGCAAATCCGGGGCTGTTGGATCGAAACCCGCTTTGATCCGCAACTTTTTACCTGACTTCAGCCTTTCTTTTAAATCTTCTTCAATCAGAATTTCTTCAGCACCGCGCTTTATCTCTGCCAATGCCGTATCTATGTCCACAGTTGTCACGCCAACCTCACTCCAACAATTTAATCAGTTAATCGCCCGATTTTAGCTTATATTTGGGGTAGTTTAAATGTATAAAAGACTGGTATTTGCGCATTATTACGTATATGCTGCACTATTATTTGCAATAATTCTTGACAGCGGAAAAGGCACGTTATGGTACATGCAGTGCACAAACTCCCAAAAAAACACAAGTTGCTGATCCTGGGCTTGCTGTCAGCAATGGTCGCTATTGCACTCATTCCGTCTGAGAAGGCAACAGCCTCCCGAGATCACGACAAAGACGCGCTCGAAGTCGGCAAGCGCTATGAGCTTCCTTTGAATGTTGATGAGCAACAACCTCAACTGACAGAGCTCAGTGAAGCGCCCGAAATCATTGAACAGCCGCAGGCTCTTGACGTCCCCCAGTATAACTTCGTCGATCACCAGGTTCGCAACGGCGACAGCCTGGCGGTGATATTTAAACGCGCTGGTTTTTCAGCACAAACGCTGCACAAGCTCGTCAATACCAACGCTGAAACACGTAAACTCACTAAGATCCACCCAGGTGAAGTGCTGAGCTTTGCCAGTAATGAACAGGGTGAGTTATTACAGCTGAAATATGTGCTTTCGAAAACAGATACGTTACTTGTCAGCCGTAATGAGGAAGGCAGCTACGCCACGCGGATCGAAAGTAAAGAAATAGAAACAGTCGAAAAGTCAGCCGGCGGCGAGATCAAGTCCAGCTTTTGGACAGCTGGTATTACCGCTGGCTTGTCTGAGCGTCAGATCATGAACTTTGCCCACATCTTTGGCTGGGATGTCGACTTTGCCAACGATATTCGCAAAGGCGATCAGTTCTCTTTGATCTATGAATCACATTTTGTAGACGGTGAAGAAATAGGTACTGGCAAAATCATCGCTGCTGAGTTTATCAATCAGGGCGAACGTTATACTGCGGTACGTCACTCCGACGGTGACTTCTACACCCCTGAAGGCCGCAGCATGAAAAAGGCCTTCCTGCGTGCACCGGTTGATTTCAAATATATTAGCTCCAACTTTAATCCTCGCCGTCTGCACCCTGTCACGGGCCGCGTGTCGGCACACCGCGGCATAGATTACGCCGCCAGAGTTGGCACCCCTGTGGTATCCGCCGGTAATGGTAAAGTCATTAAATCAGACTTCAACCGCCTGAATGGTAACTATGTATTTATACAGCACGGCAGTCAGTATGTGACAAAGTACCTGCACCTGCATAAGCGCCATGTCAAAAAAGGCCAGAAGGTCAAGCAGGGCCAGAAAATTGGTACCGTTGGTGCAACGGGCCGCGTAACCGGTGCTCATCTGCATTATGAGTTTCTGGTAGATGGCGTGCACCGTAACCCGCGCACAGCCAAGCTGCCTAAGTCACAGCCTTTACCAGCGGCTGAACTCGCCACCTTTAAACCGCTTGCACAGCAAATGCTCGCCAAGCTGGAACGTAATCGCGAGCTGATGCTGGCATTGAATAATTAATCAAACGCCTTCATACAAAAAAGCCACCGAAAGGTGGCTTTTTGCTGTTTAACAACCTGGCTTAAGAGCCCGTTATTTTCAGATTTAAGAACTTTTCAAGTGCCTCAGGATCAGCGGCCAAAGACTGAACTTGCTGAGAAAATGCGTTGAAGTCCATCGCCTCATCTACTGACACATTGACCTCCAGTGCATTAAGACCAGCTGCAAAACCACTAAGCCCCTGCTTGGCTTCTTCAGAAACAGGTACCTGCGCCAGTTGCATGGCCAGCATCTGTTGGAATTGCTCTTTACTCAGTCCCTGGTTGGTCAGTAACTCTGTCACCAAAGCGTCTAACTTCGGCTGTCCGGCAATGGCAAATGTCAGAGTCTGTGGCTGCAGTGACTGTACCGCTGAGATCAACTTGCTCTGCATTTGCAGTTCCTGCTCCAGCGTCATCTCTGTGCTCTGCTGCATCTCCAGAGAGGTAGCCATCAGCTCAGCACTGTTGCCCAGATCGAAGTTGAACTCAACACCCACTACCCCATCCGCCTCAACGGAAGATTTGAACTGGCTGTTGCCGTTGTCCGGGTTATAACGTAAAGAGGATGTAAGCGCATAACTGGTACCTGCCAGCGTGGCAGCTTGCTGTTCCAGCTCTGCTGCCAGCACGGGGCTCAGTGTCACATTGGCCAGCTTAACTTCAGTAAACTCACTGATTTTATCAGCTTCATAGCCCTGTAAGCTGAATTCACCAATGTTCAGCAGGACCTGTTGCTCCGCAGCATCTTTGATCTCTAAAGACTGTACTTTTATTGTGTTGGTGAACAAATTATAGGACGACCCCTGGTGTTCAATAAGCAGCTCAGATTGTTCAGCAAATTGTGAAATTTGCTCCTGTACCACCAACTCTGCTTGTTGATTAGCATAAAAGTGTGCGCCAACAACAGCAGCTGACAGCACACCCGCCATCGCCAACATAATCGTAGATTTTTTCATTTTTGTGGATTCCCTTAAAACAAGGCTTCGAGCGCATCACTGAGGCTGGCAACGGCAACCACTTCCATTCCCTCAATGGCGTCCTTTGGTTTATTCGCGATAGGTACAATAGCACGTTTGAAGCCATGTTTCGCCGCTTCGCGCAGTCTTTCCTGGCCGCTGGGTACCGGACGGATCTCTCCTCCCAACCCGACTTCTCCAAACACCACCATCTGACGTTCCAAAGCATGATTTTTGAAACTCGAGACCAAAGCAGCAATTAACGCTAAATCGGCGCTGGTTTCGGATACCTTGACGCCGCCGACAACATTAACAAAGACATCCTGATCGGCGACCTGCAATCCGCCATGACGGTGTAACACCGCAAGCAACATCGCCAGACGATTTTGCTCCAGACCGACAGTCACACGACGTGGGTTGGCCAGTTGAGAGTAGTCCACCAGCGCCTGAACCTCGACCAGCAGCGGGCGGGTGCCTTCCCAGATGACCATCACCAAAGAGCCAGGCGTTTGCTCCTCACCACGGTTGAGGAAAATAGCAGACGGATTACTCACCTCTTTCAGGCCCTGGCCTGTCATAGCGAATACACCAAGCTCGTTGACCGCGCCAAAGCGGTTTTTGTTGCCACGCAGCGTTCTGAAACGGCTATCACTGCTGCCTTCCAGTAAAATAGAACAATCAATACAATGTTCCAGTACCTTAGGACCCGCCAGGGAACCATCTTTAGTCACGTGGCCTACCATAATAATGGCAACCTGGTTTTGCTTAGCGAACCGGGTCAGGTAAGCGGCACTCTCACGCACCTGAGACACGCTCCCGGGTGCCGACTGAACATCACTCATGTGCATCACCTGTATCGAGTCGATGACCATAATGGCAGGCTTTTCACGCAAGGCCAGCTGACAGATGCTTTCCACATTCGTTTCGGCCAATGTACGCAATTTGTTAGTCGGCAGACCCAGTCGTTTTGCACGCATCGCCACTTGCTGCAAAGACTCCTCGCCCGTTACATATAAAGTCGGCATGGACTCGGCCAGCAAACACATGGTCTGCAACAGCAAAGTACTCTTACCAGCCCCCGGCTCACCACCTATCAAGATGGCACTGCCCGGCACCACACCACCACCTAGCACGCGGTCGAACTCTTTGAATCCAGTAGAAAATCTAGGTAAAGACTCGAGGTTAACTTCATCCAGTGTCTGGACCTTAGCTTCGACAACACCGGCGTATCCAGCCATCGTTCCAGCACGCGGTGCCGCTTTGACAGATGGCACCCTGAACTCAGTAATTGTATTCCAGGCTTTACATTCAGAACATTGCCCTTGCCATCGAGCAAATTCCGCTCCACAATCACTACAGACAAATGCGGTTTTCTTTTTTCCCATAAAAATCAAGGCATAGTTATTGCTTAAATTAAAACTCAATTAAGCTTAGTTCAACAGTAAGCGTTAATACTGACATAAATTTGGCAAAGGCTGAAACAATAACCGGGTAAGATCTGCTGATTTAAAATGTGTACCTATGGCTGAAGATAAATTACAACAATACCAAGACTTAATAGATGAATTAAAGATTGATCTCGGCGATCCAAATTTTGACTTTATCTTCAAGCAAAAAACGGCGCAACTCAGTAAGCCTGACCAGTTCCTGCTGAAGATGGAAATGACCCGGCTATCACAGCCCGTAGCACGCTTTATCGACCTGCGTGGCCAGGTGTCAGGGCAGGTAAAACCCTATGAGCATGACGGGAAGCAACATTTTATGGACGATGTTGCAATCCGGGTATTTGAGCAAGAAGTCGCACGTTATGGCGGGTATACCTTAGCCGTTTACGAAGCGGTTATGAACACCGACAATAACTTTAAGGTCATGCAAAAGCAGGCAGCCCAGCAGCAAGAAGAAGATACGCCTGGGCTGGACCTCTCTCAGTCAACTCAGTACATCCGCTTTGCTTCATACGAGAGTCGTATAGAAGAGCGGATGAATTACTCAATCAAGATCACGGTAGAATTTGGCAATCAGCGCATCGCCAATGCCAGTACGTCAGATATATCCCTCAGTGGCGCGAAAATAAAGCTGGCCCCAAACTACCACTTACACAAAGGTGATTTAGTGTCGCTGCGGCTGGTCGGTCTTGAGCAGGATTTTGAACTGGGCCTGAAAAGTGGGATCCAGTATGAAGTGGTCGCCGTTGATCCGGTCTCCAGTGAGTATAACCACGTTCGCCTCAAGCGTACTTTTGTAGAAAACAACAGTGGGTTTGATGACTTTTTACAGAGTTTTATCCATGGTAATAAACGTCGTTACAAGATCAACCTGGATAACACCATGGATGCCGTCGTGTGTAAGGGATATGAGCAATATTACCTGCCCCGTGTTAATTCACTGTTCGTGTTTTTTAGCCAGGCTAAAACTATGCTCTACCCGAGCCTGGTACTCACGAATGAAAACAACGCACACATTAACTATTACTTTGAAGATGAGAGAAAAACATCTTCGCTCTACAGTGTGTTCAATCAGCAACGCCTTGATATGTTATTGCTTCGCCCTGAGCCGGTGAAAGAAGCCTACTGTTACACATTCACCCATGGCAAGAATGGCAAAATTTATTTTTACTCAGCATTCGACTGGGAACTTAAAAAGTCCGCTGAATTACGTGACCTATTTATGGGCTTTGGCAGTCAAAAAGAGAGCTGGCGGATCTTTAAAGTTCAGCTGATGCCCAGCCACCATGAAGACGCCTTTATCCCGCTTTCTTTGCCCTCCAGCGCTGGCAAGAATGTTGAGAAGCTCAACAAACGCCCAACCCCACGGGTGCAGGGACTGATTGAAAATGTGAAATATCTGATGACGCTCAGCGATATTACCACCGAGCAGCAAACAGCATATTATCAGGCGCTGGACTATCCAAAAGAGCAAGTTAATCTCATCAAGCAGTTTGGCCATGGCAAAGCCAAAGTACCTCCCCCACTTGAAGTCGTCGCACTTGAGTATATCAACCTGCGTTCACACAAACGCTATCTGTATAAGACCGCAGCGACGGTGAACCAAGAGGATGGCCAGGCGCTGCATGGTCATACCCGGGATTTCTCAGTCATGGGCCTGCAAGTCGCACTTGAAGAACCAGCGACACTGCAAAAAGGTGATATTGTACATCTCGACCTGCCCGAGCTGCAAAAAATCACCAAGCAACACAATCTGACCAAGCTCAGGTATGAGGTCATGGCTGTCAACAAAGCAAAAACCATCATCAATCTGAAGGTCAATATTCTCAGCAACGTGCAGCATACTGCCATCACTTTTTTTAAGGTCCTGATCGAGAGTAATAAGAACAAGCTTCAGCCATGTGAAGAAGCCCCGAGGATCCCCGGTTTGTCGCACGCACTGCGCAACATGGTCACTAAGAGCATTTGTCAGTTTCCTTTATATCTGCACAAATCTGCGGCCCATTTTAGAATTGGCGCCGTTGCTCAAGGACTCTACCCGACAGCGCTACACAAAGTGTTACTCAGTCAGGTGTATCACCATAATCATCAGGAGTATGTCCAGAGCGAAGGGTTACTGCCGGGCGAGTTTATTGGTGACTATCTGGGTGAGCGTTTACGCAAGCAATCTCGTCAGGATAAACCCCTACAATATACGGTGTTCCTGCGTTTTGATCCTCAGGCTACGGAACTAAAAGAAGCACTGAAAAGCCAATGTGTCGCTGCGGGTGAATCCCTGGACCCAATGTTTTTATTTATCAAACGAGCGCTTAAAAAAGAGTTACTGTTTGTATTTCATCTGTATATCTCCAAAACAGGCCGCCCTGATATGGATTACCTGGCCAACGAGCTGAGATATGTCAGTCATTATGCCATTCACAAAGCCAAAGGCCTGGAAGAAGCGCTGTGGAATGTGGCTGGGGTATGCGATTTGATAGATGTGACAGAACAGCTCCTGTCCACACTGGATGTTCAGCCAAATCAACTGGCGGCAATGACTGAGCGTAAACACACCTGGTTAGCTGCTCAGCCCGGCTAAGCGTGTCCCCGACAGCGTTAACTGTCGGGTCGATTCGCTGTTAGCTCAGACCACCAAACAAAGTCAGTAGTGCTGTCAGGACCAAAAAGAACAAGATATTACGTTTAACCAAGCGCATCATGCAGGTTGCTTCATAAGTACAACCAAAAAATTGCTGCTCTATTTGCTCAGCAGCCAGTGCAATATCACTCACCACACGCCTGTTGGGGGTGTCAAAGTCCAGTAAGTATTTGAGCCAACAGCCAGTGCCTTTGGTGAAATTACCGATGATCAAATAACCAAAGCTGGCAACTCTGGCAGGCAACCAATCTAGCCAGAACAGTAGCCTGGAAAACCGCTGTGTTTGCGCCCCCAATGTTCCGCGCAACAAGGCAACCTGCTCAGGCAAGTCGTCTTCCTGACGTTCTGTGAGCGTTATAACCAGATATCTCACTGTTGCATACAGCACCGCACCTGGTGCGCCCAGCACGACAAACCAGAACATCACCGCACAATAGTGCTGAAAATTAATCCATACCAGCGTTTGCCCGAAAGTTTCACCATTTCGCTCTGACTCTGTCCGCTCCTGTCCCATTTGCAGCGCATACAGTGTCACCGCTTCGGAATCCCCCCGCGTCAATGCGTTAAGGTAGCCTTTATATAAGCGACGGTAACGCCCACAGCCAAAACACACCAGTAAGATCAGCACATTGAGTACCAACTGGAAGATAATAAAGTCAGAAAGGTGGTACACCATGGCAATCAGCACAGTGGGCAGTATCAGCCAAATCATCACGCCAGGATCAGAACCGAAAACCCCCTTGTTACGAAGCTGATGTTTGCTCCATGTCAGATACTTGCCCATATAGAAGTCAATCTGCCAATGTTCTGAGCGGGCACCAAGGCGCTCAATAACTAAAGCAATTATGATAGAAATTAACATCATGTTCGTTACTCTTATCTTAACAATGCGAAATACTTGTCCCAGTCGAACGCTACGCCTGGATCGTGTTTACGACTAGGTGCAATATCACTGTGTCCGACAATGCGTTCCCTGGTCAGCTGAGGGAATTGTTGCTGTAACCATAGCGTGAGCTCAGCCAAAGCCTGATATTGTGCTTCAGTGTACGCCGTCGTATCAGTCCCTTCCAGCTCCACTCCGATACTGAAATCATTACAGTTGTCTTGTCCTGCGAACTCAGATACACCGGCATGCCAAGCGCGTTTATCAAACGGCACATACTGAATAACCACTCCATTCCGACGGATCAGGCAATGGGCGGATACCCGCACCCCTTGCAGGGAATCAAAACTGGGATGAGCCTGACAATCCAGCGTACCCATAAATAGATCATCTATATAGGTACCGCCATACTGGCCCGCCGGCAAGGAAATGCAATGCACCACCAGCAATGAGGCAGCACATCCTGGCGGACGTTCGTTATAATGGGGCGAATGCCGTTGATGTGCACCGGGCAGCCAATTTACCTTCATAAATAGAATCACTTAGCCACTTTGTTATGCTATTACCTTAGCAAGTTTGCCATACTTTCACTATGTTATTTTGACACTGGGGACAGACCATCGCAAAGTATGTCCCTAAGACCACCAATAATCGACATTGTCATTAACTGGCGTAACGCAGTAGAATTAGGTTATTGAATAGCAAAGCCAAGATAGTCCATGTTAAACGAACAGATCCCCCAGCTGGTTAAGCTGGCACTTGATGAAGACCTGAATAACCAAAGCGCTGCCGATGGTGATATTACCGCAGCCCTGATCCCCGCTTCTCAACAGGCTAACGCCTATGTCATCACACGCGAAGCATGCGTGTTTTGCGGCAAAGACTTGATCCTTGAGGTATTCAGACAAGTGGACCCTACTGTTGAGGTCAATGTGCTGGTCAATGATGGCGAGACCTTGCAGCCAAATCAGCGCATTTTTGAAGCAACAGGCAGTGCACGTGCCATTCTCACTGCTGAGCGCACTGCACTCAACTTTGTACAAACCCTGTCAGGTACGGCCACAGCCACAGCACATTCTGTAGCGGCACTTGCCGATACCAACACGCAATTGCTGGATACAAGAAAAACCATCCCGGGCCTGCGCGCATTACAAAAATATGCTGTGACTTGTGGTGGAGGCAAAAACCACCGCATCGGCTTGTTTGATGCTTTCCTGATCAAAGAGAATCACATTGCAGCCTGTGGCGGGATCGCCAAAGCGGTTGCACAAGCCAGACAAAACCACCCGGATAAGCCCGTTGAGGTTGAGGTAGAAAGCTTAGATGAGCTGCAACAGGCACTCGATGCGGGCGCTGATATCATTATGCTCGACAACTTTACCGTTGAGGACATTCAAATTGCCGTTAAACAAACTGCCGGTAGAGCTAAGCTGGAGGTCTCGGGTAATATGACCTTAGATAAACTGGCGACGTATGCGCAGGCTGGTGTGGATTACATTTCAAGTGGTGCATTGACGAAACACCTGCAGAGTATAGACTTATCTATGCGCTTCGAGTAACAGGTGTAACGGCTTTGTAATAAAATGCAAAGCCCGTTCGTTGACAAGAATGAGAAAACTCTTTTTAATACGAACAAAGAATTAGCAACTCAATAATTCTTGTGCGTAATCCCAGCCCGGCTGTGTGTGTTAACAGAGTGAGTAAGATATATGGCGACAGAGCTCGACAGTTGCCAGACGGTTGTAAATCAAAACTGTCACAGTAATGTTGTATACTGATGAGTGATTCTAGTCCTAATGACTTAGGATAAAACTACGAACATTAGCTTTGATTTACAACAAACTTATTATAGGAATAAAGACCTATACTTGGTCCGATTCTGAGAGCAAAAATTTAATAAACCCCTGGTGTGAGTGGTTGCTGGCATCGGGTCTAATATCCTTTAGGAGACACATCATGACGCAAAGACAACAGGGTGGTTTTACCCTTATTGAATTAATGATTGTAATCGCAATCATTGGTATTCTTGCTGCCGTTGCCCTGCCGGCGTACCAAGACTATATTAACCGTGCCAAAGCTTCTGAGCTGATGGCTGCTTCAACCATGCCAAAAGCGTGTGTGACAGAAATTTCACAGGTTGGTGGCGCACCAGCAAACTGTGCTTCTGCCACCACTGGTGAGGCAACTGAAATGGTTGCCTCAGTCGTAGTTGGTACAGCTGGTGCCATCACGATTACAGGCCAATCAGATATGGCGGGTGTGACCGTTGTTGTGACTCCGTACAATGGTAATGCAGTCGCAACTGCGGCAAATTTCACAGCTGGCTTCACTATCTCAGAGTGGAGATGTACAGCAACAGTAGACGAAGCGACTAAGACAGCTTGGTTGCCAGCAACGTGCACAGTATCTACTACAACTTAATTTAATAACAATGAATAAGAGGGAGCTCAGCTCCCTCTTTGCTTTTGGACTCTATGAACCAACCCGACAAAAACTCCGCCAAAGTCGATACCTTTATCTGGGTCGGCGTCAGCGCCCGCGGTAAACGTTTGCAAGGCGAACTCACTGGTACCAGTGTGGCCCTCGTCAAGGCACAACTGCGCAAGCAGGGGATCACGCCCTCTAAAGTTAAGCGTAAACCTAAACCCTTATTCGGGTTCACTAGCACACAAAAGATCACTCCCAAAGACATTGCCGTTGTGACCCGGCAAATAGCCACTATGCTGACCGCTGGTGTAGCCCTGGTGCAGGCATTAGACATGATAGCTTCAGGTGCCAAGAACAAAAGCGTCAGCAAGCTCATCACCCACATTGCCGATGAAGTAAAAGCAGGCCAGCCGCTGGCCAAATCTTTGCGTAGCCATCCCAGGTATTTTGACGAATTGTATTGTGACCTGGTTGAGTCCGGTGAGCAATCGGGCGCACTGGACCGCATCTTTGACCGGGTGGCCTTGTATAAAGAAAAAGCAGAAGCGCTGAAGTCGAAAATCAAAAAAGCGATGTTTTACCCGATAGCTGTGTTGTCAGTCGCCCTAATCGTGACCTCCATCTTATTGATTTTTGTGGTTCCGCAGTTTGAAGAGATTTTCACCGGGTTTGGTGCTGAATTACCAGGCTTTACACTGATGGTGCTGGGCATTTCAGAATTTATGCAAGAGTACTGGTGGTTATTCCTTATTGGCCTCGGTGGTGCGGGCTATGCCTATAAAGAAGCCCTGCAACGCAGTCCCGCTGTTCGCCACTTTAACGATCGTATGGTACTGCGGATCCCGGCAATTGGTGAAATCCTGAAAAAAGCAGCCGTTGCCCGTTATGCCAGAACCCTATCGACCACCTTTGCGGCAGGCGTACCTTTAGTCAATGCGCTGGATTCCGCCGCAGGCGCTTCCGGCAATATCATCTACAAAAATGCGATATTGGATATTAAGGGCGAGGTCAGTTCAGGTAATCAAATGAACTGGGCGATGCGCAATGCCAGGATTTTTCCCGACATGGTAGTGCAAATGGTCTCCATTGGTGAAGAATCCGGTGCACTAGACAGTATGCTGGCCAAGGTCGCCAGTATTTATGAGCAGGAAGTGGATGATGCAGTCGATGGACTGTCCTCATTACTTGAACCTATGATCATGGTGATCCTGGGCGTGCTGGTTGGCGGCTTGATTATCGCCATGTATTTACCTATATTCCAGCTCGGCACCGTCATTTAACACAATAACAAAGACACTATTATGCAAGAAGTTTGGCACCTTATGGAGCAGCAAACCTGGTTTTGGTTGCTGACTGTCGCACTGACCAGTTTGTGTATCGGCAGCTTTTTAAACGTTGTTATTTATCGCTTACCCGTTATGATGCAGCGCAACTGGCAAGCCGAATGCCGGATCATTCTGGAGCAGGCACCACAGCAAGCTGAACCTGCCACTTTTAATCTGATGACACCCGGGTCTACCTGTCCTAAATGCCATACTAAGATTAAACTACATCATAATATCCCACTGCTCAGCTGGTTATTACTCGGTGGCAAATGTGCATACTGTGATGCCCCAATTCCCAAACGTTATCCGTTGGTCGAGTTACTCACAGGGGTAGCATCACTCTGGCTGGCCTGGCATTTCTCAGCTACGCCTCAGGCACTGGTGTACATTCTGGTCACCTGGGTATTAGTCGCCCTGATCTTTATTGATATCGATCATATGCTGCTCCCCGATCAATTAACCCTCCCCTTACTCTGGTTTGCCCTGTTGACGGCCGTAGCGGGCCTAACTATTCCTCCTTCCGCAGCCATCATAGGTGCGGCCGTTGGTTATCTCAGTCTGTGGAGTATTTACTGGGTATTCAGGCTACTAACCGGAAAAGAAGGCATGGGATTTGGTGATTTTAAACTCTTAGCCGTATTTGGTGCTCTGATGGGCTGGCAGTCACTGTTGCTCATTGTGTTGCTATCAAGTGTTGTTGGCGCGGTAATTGGCGCAACACAGCTCGCTGTGCAAGGCAAAGATAAGGCCAGCCCTATTCCCTTTGGTCCTTACCTCGCGATTGCGGGCTGGCTAACGCTATTATATGGTGAGCAACTCAGCCGCTGGTATCTGTCGTTATTAGGAGTATAAGGTTATGGCCAACTGGATCTTAGGCTTAACTGGCGGTATCGGGGCGGGCAAAACAACGGTATCTGACTACCTGAACAAGTCAGGGATATGTGTTGTGGATGCCGATGTTGTGGCGCGAGAGGTCGTCGAGCCCGGCAGTGAGGGATTAAATGCCATTGTGGCCCATTTTGGAGCGCAGATCCTGACAGACGAAGGCACTTTGGATCGCACCACGCTGCGCGGCATCATTTTCGCGGATGAAAACGAAAAAAGCTGGCTGAACGCGTTACTACATCCGCTGATCCGTGCCCAATTACTCGCCCAGTTAGCCCAAGCTGACAGCGATTATGTGATTTTGTCCGCCCCTTTGCTGTTTGAAAATGGGCTGGAGCAATACTGTGATAAAACCTTGCTTGTTGATGTGCCTGTTGAAGTGCAACTCACACGAACCTGCGTACGAGACAACGCCCACCAGCAGCAGGTTGAGCGCATTATAGAAGCACAAATGAGCAGAACAGATAAACGCGCAAAAGCCGACTTTATTCTCGATAATAATCAGCCCCTTGAAGCGATGCATACTGAACTTGCCGCCTTACATCAAGCGTTTTTGCAGCAGGCGGAAAAAAAACGTGCCTGATCTGTACGATGCACGCCCACACAAAGCAGGGTTTACGATCAATTCGCTACCCGTATCCAAGCATTTTTTGCTACATTTAGTGTAACTCGTTGAAGTCTTAAGAGCATTATGGAACATCACTCGCCGTTACTGAGAAAGTTTATTACCCTTGGCAAACTGACTGCCGAACAGGTCAAAGCCAAACAAGCCGACGCCCACTCAACGGCTGAACTCATCTGTCTGTGTAGTGGCATGAGCAGCCAGGAAATGGCTGAGCAATGTCTGGACTTGTTCAGAGTCCCTTATTTTGATCTGAACGGCTTTGACATAACTCAGGTTCCAAAGGAGCTGGTCAAAGAAAAGTTAATCCGTCAGCACCACCTGCTACCTCTGGTCAAAAAAGATCGTAAACTTTTTATTGCTACCTCTGACCCTACAGACTACGGTGCATTCGAGAACTTTGAATTTAGCACAGGCCTACAATGCGAAGTTGTGGTAGTAGACTATAAGCTGCTCGACCAAAAAATTGACCAACTCTTTGACGATAATAGCTCTCTCAGCCTCAGCGAAGACGAGTTTAAAGAGTTTGCCAGCCTGGATGTCGAAGACGAGCCCAAACAACAAAACGCTGATGAAGAAAAAGACGATGCACCTATTATCGTTTATATCAATAAAATCCTCATGGATGCGATAAAAAAAGGTGCCTCGGATCTCCATTTTGAGCCCTATGAAAAGAAATATCGGGTGCGCTTTCGGATCGATGGCTTATTACATGAAATGGCGAGCCCTCCACATGCGCTCTCCAGCCGCTTGTCGGCACGTATCAAAGTCATGTCTCATTTGGATATCGCCGAAAAACGAAAACCACAAGATGGCCGCATTAAGCTGAAAATTTCAGAGCGCAAAAGCATCGATTTCCGTGTCAGTACCCTGCCTACCATGTGGGGCGAAAAAATCGTAATGCGTATCCTCGATTCATCCGCCGCCAAACTGGGCATTGAGGCTCTGGGCTATGAAGCAGATCAAAAGAGCATGTACCTAAATGCACTCGATCAGCCGCAGGGGATGATCCTGGTCACCGGACCGACAGGTTCAGGTAAAACAGTCTCGCTTTACACCGGCCTGAATATACTCAATAAACCAGAACGCAACATCAGTACCGCCGAAGATCCGGTCGAAATTAACCTGGAAGGCATCAACCAGGTTCAAATCAATACCAAAGCGGACATGACCTTTGCCAACGCGCTGCGGGCATTCCTGCGCCAGGATCCCGATGTGGTCATGGTCGGTGAGATCCGGGATCTGGAAACTGCGGAGATAGCCATCAAGGCTGCACAAACTGGTCACCTTGTGATGAGCACACTGCATACCAATTCAGCCGCAGAGACCTTGACTCGCTTACTCAATATGGGCGTGCCGGCCTATAATGTGGCCAGCTCTGTCAGCCTGATCATTGCCCAGCGTCTTGCGCGTCGACTGTGTCCCAAATGCAAAGAGCCTGAACAATTGCCTGAAGAGGAATTGCAGCGTCAGGGTTTTAGCGCAGAACAAATTGCAAATATGACACTCTATGCGCCCAAAGGGTGCGATCACTGCACCGATGGCTATAAAGGCCGGGTAGGTATTTATGAAGTGATGAAGATCACACCCGAGATCTCGCATGCAATCATGGAAGGTGGTAACTCACTGGAGATTGCTGAACTTGCCGCGAGCAAGGGCTTTGCAAACCTGCGCCAATCCGGGTTAAAAAAAGCCGCAGATGGGATCACCTCACTGGCTGAAGTCAACCGGGTCACGAACTATTAATTCTCCTGGTGCCAGTGACTGCCAACGCGCAGCACAGTACAATAGAGAAAATTAGTAATGCAGAGGTATGTATGCCTGTATCTGTAAAATGCCCTACCTGTCAGGCTGCGGTGATCTGGTCGGCGCAAAGCCCGCATCGTCCATTTTGCTCAAAACGCTGTCAGCTGATTGACTTAGGTGAGTGGTCTGAAGAGAACAACAAAATCTCGACCCCACTTAACAGTGCGGATCTGTCACCTGAAGCGGCCCGGGATATGGTGGAAGATTTAGAAGCCATGCTGGCCAAAAACGACGACAGTTTCTTTAAAGAATAAGCAACGAGCTCAGCCCGGCAATTATCCGGGCTATATAATACCAATTTCACTTAATACCTGGTCTATTTGAAGGAGCAATTAGGACGCTAACAGTGTTAAAAATTTCTCATTTAGAGCAACTAAATAGCAAAATTTTTGCCTCGCCTACATGGATGTAGGTGCCTCAGCGATAGCAGGACGCGGGAGCGGTGTTATCGACCCTATTTTCTCGCCTCAAAATAGCCTACTTAATTAAGCAAATTGGTATAATCTGGCCATAGTCGTTAAGAAGACTGATGTTGATGGTGCTTTTTAGCCTTTCGCTTATGACGCAACTGCTCAAGTTTGGCGCGCTGCTCTTCGGTCAGGATATGATACACCTTGTGTTGTGTTTCTAACCTTATCAACATCATGTCACGCTTTTGAGGTTGAAATTGCTCCAGTAGTACCTCCGCCTGTGCTTTATCAAACTGCTCCGCCTCTATCAGAGATTTGAATGCGTCACGATGTTCACCTTTGACTTTATCACCGCGAAGGGTCTTAACCTGCTCTCGCTGCGCATCAAACAGGCTTTTCAATTCATCTTGCTGACTTTGAGTCAGGGCCAGATGCTTCACAGCACGCTTTGAGAGCAACATATGACCCATGCTTTTCATCGGTTTCATACTTGCAGCCCGGGGCTGTTTCTCATTCGTATCAGTATCGGCGAGTGCTGCACTGCTGCCAGCCATTACAGAGGCCAGTAACACGGCTTTCAATGTGTAGCGAACTTTACTCATAGTGTGTGTCTTCATAATAGCGTCTCCTGTTAAGCTGAGTTCAACTTTAGCAACGCCAGAGCAAAGCAACGTCAAGGTTGTGTAAAGTTTTGTCAAGAGCTGTTTCAGCACCACACACTCACCGTTTTTAGCTGACTTCCTGAGCGTAAAGAAGTGTAAAGTCAGCCACCTTACTTCTATAGTAAGGTAAGATAAACACAGGAACAGTGAAAGAGTAACAGTATGAGTGCTAATGTACTGATTATCGACGACGATCGAGGCCTGTGTGAGCTTCTTGAAGACTATCTGCACAGTGAAGGGTGTGATGTTATTACCGCCCATACCGGGCCTGGCGGGCTAGACATGGCCTTAACCAGAGAGTTTGATGTCATCCTGCTGGATGTGATGTTACCCGAACTCGACGGCTTTGAAGTGCTCAAAGCACTGCGTGCCAAGAAAATGACCCCAGTGATCATGCTAACGGCCAAAGGCGATGATTTCGACCGAATTTTTGGGCTTGAACTGGGTGCCGACGATTATATCCCTAAGCCCTTTAATCACAGGGAGTTGCTGGCACGCATCAAAGCCATTACCCGTCGTGTCGCTCACCTGCTTCACAATGCAACTGAACCCTGTTTCGAATACCATGACCTGACGCTGGATCTGTCTTCGCGTACCGCCAGTATCAAAGGCACGCAACTTCCCCTGACCGGCACGGAATACGAAATGTTGCACCAGCTGGTCAAATCAGCAGGCCAGACCGTCACCAAGCAAACACTGTCACAGACAGTGCTTGGACGTCCTTTGGCCCCCTATGACAGATCGGTAGATATGCATGTCAGCAATGTCAGAAAGAAAATCGCGTTATACAGCTCGCATACTTATATCAAAACATTACGTGGCTCTGGCTATATATTCCTAAAGGCATAAGATGAGGAAGTACTTACTAATACAAGTTTTCCTGTGGTTTTGGGGCACAATTGCCGCCACTTTATTACTACTGATGAGTGTCAGCCTGCTACAACCTGACATCCTGGAAACACGCCAGATCAGCCCCGCAATGTTGAAAAACCTGCAGCACCTGCAGCGTAATATTGAACGTCGTGCCGAAAGCCGCCCAGGGCAACCCCTGTACACCTTATTACCCGCTCGACACCGCAGTCACCGACCAAAAATTTACCTACGCCACAACGACGAACAACGCAGCGTTCTGAGCCATTCAGAGCTCAAGGAATGGGATTTGGCGCTACTGAACTTTACTGCCAGTGCACCACCACAAGTTGTCGACACCGAGCAATATCGAGCTTTTGGCCCCATAGATATTGAGCTACAAGGTGAAAAGTATCAGCTTTTTCAATTGATGGACCACCGCGACCCTCGTATTCTGACAAAGATCCGCTTAATGCCAACCTGGGCAAAACTGCTGACTCTGATCCTGGCCAGCTTTGGCTTTAGCCTGTGGTTTACACGCGGTCTGCTAAAGCCTGTACGACAACTCCAACAGGCCGCAGCAGAACTGGCACAAGGCAAGCTGGATACACGGGCCAACATCAGTGCATCACGCCAGGACGAACTGGGGCAGCTAGGTAAAGATTTTGACCTCATGGCCAGCCGTCTGCAAGCGCATGTCACGCAACAGAAGCGTCTGCTGGCCGATATCTCACATGAATTAAGATCGCCCTTAACCCGTCTGCAAATGGCAAATGGCATTGCCAGTGACAAAGCGCCTGAGGCTCTGTCGCCCTACCTGCAAAGGGTCGAAAAAGAAGCCCATCTACTTGAGCAGATGCTGAGTGATATTCTGCAGTTATCCCGGCTGGAGTCTCAGCAGCTAACACTGACCCCATACCCCATTTCACTCATTGAGTTACTCGACCCTATTCTTGACGATGGTCAATTTGAAAGCCAGCAACTTGGTAAACAGCTCGACTGGAAACCCTTGCCTGAACTGACCTTAACTGTCGACGCTATGTTGCTTGGCCGCGCATTTGAGAACATACTGCGCAATGCCATTAAATACGCGAACAAGCAGGTTAGTCTGACAGCACAGTGCCAGGACGACACCTTGATCGTCACCATCTGTGATGATGGCCCCGGCGTCAGTGAGGTGATGTTAGAGAAACTCTGCATTCCCTTTTTCAGAGCTTCACAAGCCAGGACACCACAAGGCACGACAGAGCCCGGCGGGTTTGGACTGGGGCTGGCAATTGCGCAACATGCCATAAAAGTGCATCATGGCCGTATTCAGTTTAGCAATCACAATGGCCTGCGTGTCACCGTAGAGTTGCCAATAGACCAGCATGTTTTATAGCGATAGTAATCACTTAATTGATAATCTGCCTTATATAGAGGCACACTGGAAACGCTGCGACCAGGGCACTTTTGAGAGCCCGCTCGGGCCACTCTTTTATGCCTGTCACATACCCGAGCAAGCACACTTTGCGGTCATACTGGTCAACGGCCGGATTGAATCAGCGCACAAATATCAGGAGTTGTTGTGGGAGCTTGCCAATAACCAGATTGCCGTGTTTACCTTTGACCACCCGGGACAGGGTCTGTCGGGGCGGTTTCTGGACAATGAGCACATTGGCTATATACCGCGGTTTACCCAATATGGCGATTGTCTGGATGCGTTTTTCACCCAGATAGTCTTACCTAAGTGGCAGGGAAAGAGCGTTATCCTGGCCCACTCTATGGGTGGAGCCATTGCATGTGATTACTTATCCCGGTTTAGCAGTCCGGTTGCGGGCGCATTTCTCAGCGCTCCTATGTTTGCAATCAACACGGCACCTTACCCTGACTGGTTTGCCCGTGGGATTGCTTCACTGGCTTGCAACCTGGGGCTCAGTAAACACTATGCCATTGGCCAGACAGATTACCAGCCAAAAGCCTTTACTGACAACGAGCTCACACAATGCGAACAACGCTACACCTTGTTCAGACAGCTATATCAAGCGCACTCAGCATTACAGTTGGGGGGGGTCAGCTTTCGCTGGTTGCAACAAGCGCTGACATTTACCACAGACCTCACCAAGCTGCGCATTAATCTGCCATTGAGCATTGCCAGCGCACAACAAGACAGTATTGTTTGCCCTGCTGCACACACCATGTTTGCCGCTAATAATAATGCATGCCAGCTGTCTCATTACCCCGGCAAGCATGAGCTGCTATGCGAAGTCGACACCATAAGGCGAGCTGTACTAGAGCAATTTTATACCTTTGCCGCTCAGCTCGTTGCGTGTGATAAACCTAAAACGCCGTCACTCAGTGCAACTAATTAGTTGGAGATACCGCTAAGGACACTGGATCCTGATGGATCAGTATATCCATTTCGGCCTCAAAAGCGGCTTTAATATGTGCCACCACTTCATCACTGATCTGATGCGCCCGTGCCAATGGAATATGATCGTCCAGCTCCAGATGCAACTGTACAAATTTCACTTTACCACTTTGGCGAGTCCTTAGATCATGAACGCCATAAACGTCTTCATGACTGGAAGCCAACAAAATAATCTCGGTTTTTTCTTCATCGGGGAGTTCTTTGTCCATCAGGTGGTCCGCGCTCTCCCGGGCTATTTCCCAGCAGTTATAAAGCAGATAAGCCGCCACCCCTATCGCAAACAATGCATCGGCATGCTGGACCTGCCAATGGCTCAGTAGCAATGCAGTCAGCACGGCGAGATTGAGTAAAATATCACCTTTATAGTGCAACGAATCAGCTTTGATAGCGATGGACTGAGTGCGCTTAACCACCTGATGCTGCACGAAAACCACAGCGAATGTGCAGGCGACAGCAAACAGACTTACCCAGACGCCAAGCAGACTATGCTGAATGGTTACCGGGTTAAACAAGCGCTCAATACCATGAAACGTCAATAAGCAGGCAGAACCCGCAATAAATGCAGACTGACCAAGACCCGCCAGCGCTTCAGCTTTACCATGACCAAAGCGATGATCATCATCAGCAGGGCGCAATGCATAGCTCAGCACCAAAAAACTCATCATAGATGCACTGACATCCAGTAATGAGTCCGTCAGCGACCCCAGCATGGCTGCACTACCTGATGCCAGCCAGGCCCAGGTCTTGGCCGCTATCATCAGCGCGGCCATCACCAGCGTGAAGATACTGGAAAATCGGACTAAAAAGTTATAATTATGGGCCACCTATTACCTCTACAACCAGATTAAACTTCCGAGTTAGGCTTATCTTATAGTGTAAGTCATGAAAATGAAAAATTAGTGACGCTGGCATAATAATATGGACACACTGCCCGCCTCCCTGCTGTTCAGAAGAGCGCACCACCACTTTTAGCCTGTATGCTGGATGCGCTATACTGCAAGCAATATTATTCTGAGGTTATCCATGTTAGACATCGTATTGTATCAGCCTGAAATTCCCCCCAATACAGGTAACATCATTCGCCTGTGTGCAAACACCGGATTTTCTTTGCATTTGATTGAGCCTTTGGGCTTCGACTGGGACGACAAACGCGTCAGGCGCGCCGGCCTGGATTATCACGAATTCAGTGAAGTGAAACGCTACCCATCACTGGAGGCCTATCTGGAGGCACGCAAACCAAATCGCGTGTTTGCCTGCACAACTAAGGGCACACGTTATCACCATGAACCAGACTACCAGAGCGGCGATTGTCTGCTGTTTGGTCCGGAAACAAGAGGCTTGCCGGAAGACCTTATCTTCTCTTTACCACCAGAGCAACGCCTGCGGATCCCGATGCGACCAGACAGCAGAAGCATGAATTTGTCCAATGCAGTATCTGTGTTTGTGTATGAATCGTGGCGCCAGATGGGGTTTGATGGGGCAGTTTGAACGCCATTACGAATGAAGCCACTCTTAAGTGGCTTCTTTTTTATCTCTAATTCAGGTTCATTTCCTGAATTATTTCATGGGCGATTGGCGGGGTCGTACTCACAGGTTTTTCATGTTTGTTGGCCTTGAGCTGACCTTTTCTGTGTTTTAGTGCAGCATCCAGCTTTTTGGCTGCCTGTGCGATAGCCGGATACATGACGTCATCCTCTCCTTTTACGGATATCCTGGCTCCTGAATAATTGGTGTTGATCTCAGTGTAAAATTTCTTGTGTTCCTTACTGACTATGACGTCTATCGACAACAGCGACGGGAAGTGATTAGCTACTTTGGCAAACTTTTCATCAACGTGTTGCTTAACGGCTTCTGTCATATCTACGTGGTGGCCTGAAAGATTAATTTTCATAAGCGCTCCCTTTTGTTGTTTACCTATAACTAAGTATTGGAGCGAAAGACACAATTCTCAAGCAGAAATTTCAGATTTTTGTCATCAAACTGAATTTATTTGTGACAGATCACGCTTAGCGACGTCATGGAGAAAAAGTGCACACAGGCGGGCTCGTATGCAAGGTACTCAGTCAGGCTGTGATTGAACAGCCTGACTCTATGTAGGCAGGTTTATTTATAGGTAAGGTACGCCTCGCGCAATCTGGCCAGATTTGCATAGACATAACTACCAGACAAGCGCCCTTGATTCAGGTAAGTACGATCCAGAGTGATAGAAGTTTCTGGGGTATAGCCTTTTTTGTACACCAATGCATTGGAGTCCTCACCGATACGCGTACTCACACCATGACGCCAGGCCTGGTTGCCTTTGACCTGACCATACTCAGAGACAGCCATGTCTTTTCTCGGTGTCAGTGGGATACTGAAAGCAACACCGGCAACCTGAACATCTGTATCATAGGCATACAGTGACACATAGCTATCACCAAACCAGAACTTGGTTTCAACTTTCATGCCTTTGTCTTCTTGCCAGAACTCACCACCCGATAGATGGAAAGTGATATCTTGTTCAACCCAATGATATTGATATCCCATTACATGATAGTCACGGTCGCCGTCGAAGTCTTCGTAATCAAAGAATCCATAGTTGTTATACAGCTTATGACGCCCTGAAGGACTCACCCAAGCCGTTTCATTGATAATACCGGTGTAATCATAGTACTCCCGGAAAAAGCCCACCTGAGTTTGATTGTAGAAGCCAAAAGGCAGATCGAATGTTTGGTAGAAAACAGCCCGCTCCAAACCATTTTGCTCGCGTCGTGATTCAAAAGTATCACCTGGTTCAAAGTCTTCGGTATCAGCCACAACGGTTTGCGCTGTAATGTTAACACCAGCGCCGCGCCACACAGGAATTTCGAGATCCGCTCTTAGCGCCAAAGAGAAGTCGTACACACCGAGTTCTGTTGCATACGTGGAACTCAAAGCAGGACTTAAAGTCAGACGCGGTTTAAAGTATGGGCTATTAACAGCCCCGTCGCCAATCCAACCGACGCCACCAGGTACATCCATCATGCCCTGGCGAATGACCAATCCAGGTGCGGTTCCGTCTGTGATAAACTGCCTGTAGCTGCTTACCCGGCCAGATAGGGCCAGCAAAGGAATATCATGTTTACCCAATTGAACTGTAAACTTTGCATTGTCATTACTGATGTATTGTGCAACTCGGCCTAGTACAACACCAATTGCATCAATATCGTTGCGGTTAAAGACCGGGTTTTCGAACTTAACCACAATAACAGGTTCACGATTCATGCCCACCTGGACGTTTTCGAATCCATCCGTAACCAGAGCCTGTTTAAGCGCACGGATCTCAGCGTTCAATTCGCTGACATTTACTGCCTGAGTTGATCTAGAGTCAATACTTTGAGCGCTAAGGGCAGAGTTATCTGGCGTTGAAGTAGCAACACGGACTGACTCTGCAGAGTGCACACCTTGCTCTGACAAATGTGCTATCACACCTGCATTATCGGGTGCGGGTTTCACGTGCTGATAGTCTGCTCGGGATTGCTCCGATAATGGCATTGAGAAATTAATGCCATAAAAAGTATCTTTATCACTGTGATCAGTGCTGCTATAGAGCCGACTAGTCAGGGTCAGAGTACCAAGGTCAAATAACCAAGCTTTCGGTACTGTCACACGCGCCGCTGCATTCAGAGCATCGGCATCATGCTCAACTTGCAATGCAAACCAATCCAACGGTTGCCATTCGATACCTGCAAACACCCCATCCATCATACCGATAGTGCTTTTACTGGTGCTTACACCGGTCGAAAAGCGAAAATCTAACCAATCTTTTGAAGCAACAACAAAGTAAGACTCATACTGATTCGCAGCTCCACCGATATCTTTTCCACCAATGGCTAAATTAAACCAGTTACTTGGAATAAACGGAATTTGATACTTCGCGTTGAAAGATAGGTCTCTAATCTGTTTGTCACCTAATATATGAGCCCTGAACATATTATCGTGCATCGTATTGGCTGCAATTTGGCCGCTGACTTCTAACCCTTGCCATAAACCCGCAGCAAAAATGTAATTGTGACCGTCTACGAATTCGGAGCCCCTATAATCAAGTTGGTTGTTGTAGCCAATATCAATTTCACCCGCGTCTAAGACTTCTGCAGAAGGCGTGTTCACTAAACCAGTAAAGCCTGTGAAACTCTGATAATGCTTGGGTGACTCTTGCGCAACAGTGATAAAGGAGCAAGTCAACAAGCCACTTGCAAAGATAGGAGTTAGTTTAGACATAGTCCTCTGCCCAATTAAAATATTACAATAAATAAAGAATGAACCGCACTATATCATCAAGGTGATTACGGTTATGCATGAAATGTTCACAAGAATCGATAACTTTTCAAAGACTTTTTACTTCTTGAAAAACAGAGCGTTCAGGTTTATTACACTTCCACGTGGCGAATTTATCCCGGATTGAAAGTCTACTTCCTGAGTATGGAGGGCACTCGAAATGCCATCCACACTCAGCGAACGAGTCTCACTTCAAATTAACTATGTTGTTCTCTGGCATCGCCTCAAGCTTTTGTCGGGCATTCCAAACTAGGTCACAAATTCCATCTGTTGGATTAAATCCAGTTGGTGCCTCTAATAGCAACTGTCGAATAACTTGGTGGTCAAAATCGTGGCAAGCTTTGTCCAGGGTTTTTAATATCTCTTCTAGCTCATTCAACGGCAACATAACTTCCTTCGCCGTCATAATCCTTTCATGCGATGTCTGCTCAACGTTATCACCGATCAATAATTCTTCATACAGCTTTTCACCAGGCCGCAATCCGGTGCATTTTATCTCGATATCTCCATGTGGATTTGCTTCACTTTTCACTTCAAGGCCTGATAAGTGAACCATTTTCGTTGCAAGGTCTTTGATCTTTACAGACTCGCCCATATCCAACACAAACACATCTCCTCCTCTCCCCATTGCACCAGCCTGAATAACCAGCTGCGCGGCCTCCGGGATAGTCATAAAGAAGCGGGTGATTTCTGGGTGTGTTAGCGTGATAGGACCACCTTCTTTTATCTGTCTGCGGAACAAAGGCACGACCGATCCAGAAGATCCCAACACATTGCCAAACCGAACCATACAAAAGCGCGTGTTGTGCTGTCCTCTTTCCTTATTCTGAGCAAGACCCTGTAAGCAGAGCTCGGCCATACGTTTCGTTGTCCCCATAACATTGGTCGGACGAACAGCCTTATCGGTGCTTACCAAAACAAACGTTTCTACTTTTGCGTTGATAGCAGCCTTTGCTGAGTAATAGGTACCAAAAACGTTGTTTCTTACCCCTTCGACCACATTATGCTCAACCAAAGGGACATGCTTATAGGCTGCAGCGTGGTATACAGTTTGCACACCAAAGGCCATCATACATGTCTCTAGACGATTAATATGTTGCACTGAACCCATAATAGGTATCAACTCAATATCCAGTCCTTTGGTTTTAATGATTTCGCTCAATTCTTTTTCGATTGAATATAAAGCAAACTCAGTCAACTCGAACAGCACCAGCTTAGATGGAGATTGTTTGATAATTTGTCGACACAACTCAGAGCCGATAGAGCCGCCGGCCCCAGTAACCATTACGGATTTACCCAGAATCGTTGCATTCAGCAAAGCCTGCTTAGGGGCAACAGGATCTCGACCAAGCAGGTCTTCAATTTCAACATCTTTAATTTCGTCTAATGTTGCTCGTCCCTCTACAACATCCGCCATACCAGGGATCGTCATCACTTCAACGGGCAAGTTCTCAAGTTGAGCGAGTATTTCTTTCCTTCTTGCCCGACTTTCACTGGGCATTGCAAGTAGTACTTTTTTTACCCTTTTACGCTCGATTAACGTATACAAACCGTCAAATGCAATAACAGGGATACCCTGAAGTATCGAATCTTGCTTCGTCTTGTCGTCATCAATAAAGGCTGACACATAGTATTCATCTCCAGCACCAATAGCAGGGGCTAGCTGACGACCTGCAGAACCTGCTCCATAAATAACAACCGGTGTTTTATTAACTGTAGCTAGACGGCCAACCATAGCACGCACCATAATGCGGGACCCTCCAACAGACAAGATTAACAACCACGCATAAATAACGGGCATAGTCCGTGGTACAGCGACATGAGAAAAGAAAGAAGACATTACAAGCACAACGGTACTGATCAATGTGCCAATAACAATAGCACCTACCGCATGGGCGCCTACATACCTCAAAACAGCTCGATACAACCCCAGATTTATGAATGCGAACAAACTGACAGGCAGCACCACTGAAAGCAACAACCAATTATTAACGTCGAAAAGAGGCTCCAGGCTATCTAGACGTACTATGAGGGCTAGCCAGAATGCGCTTATTATAAATATAGAATCTATTATCAAAGTAACGAGACGCTTCTTTGAGCGCGAGGCATCAAGTAAAGAACGGAAAAAGCTATCCACTGTAAATCCTTGAGTTGCAAAACATCAGTTCTTCTGACGTTGTGACTAGTTATAGGCTAGTATACAAAATGATTCAACCACAGTCATTTTGAATTCATATTGTTAACACCAAGTAAAGCTGATGGGCAAAAAGGCACTTTTTAAATTCACCTAATTACCTCAAACACTTTACTCAGAACCTAAAATTCCTTTATAACGGCTGACCTTCAACAGCCATTTCCTTTAACTAACGCGATCTCCACTTCCCTTACCCGAAACGGTCATTAGAATAAGTTTGAAGTAGTTATACAAAGTCATACTTTTAATCATTTCACTGTCAGTCTTGGCAAGTAATTCTGGCGTCGACATGTCGATTTCATTTACTTGCGAAAGCCCTGTGATCCCTGGGCGAACAGCATATACGCCAACAGCATCACGTGCGCTTGTCAGCTCTTTCTGATTAAACAACCCGGGACGGGGGCCAACCAGGCTCATCTCACCTTTCAGGACATTCCACAACTGTGGTAGCTCATCAAGTTTAGATTTGCGTAGAAAGCCGCCAAATGGCGTGATAGACGAAGCGCTTGCCAAATGACTGGCCATGGACGCAGTATCAACCTTCATAGTTCTGAATTTAACCAATATAAAAGGCTTCTTATTGCGCCCTACACGCTCCTGAGTAAAAATAGGCGAACCTGTATCAAACAAACCAATGATAAACAGTATAACCAAAACAGGAAATGCGACTAACAAGCCGAACAAAGCGAAAAAGAAGTCAAGAAAACGAATCATAGTGTAAATCCATTATTTTTTTACAGATAGTCTGAACCCATGCTCCACCGAATAGGGCGGGCACCAGTTTAACGTTGTTTTTGTATGAGAGATATCGACCTGAAGTGATCCAATTAAGCGCTCAACCATATCTTCCTTGCGTAACAATTTTCCTACTATTCTAAAACCCCATGCTGGAACTGGCAAACCTATATTTTTCTTGCCCTGGACATTCGCCATCATCGCGACCATGTCTGCAGTGGACAAATCGTGATCATCACTGACCAGAAATACCTGGCCCGCCGCTGCAGGGTGTGTAATACATACTTTAATTAAATCGACTAAGTTATAAACGGAAACTAAGCTTCGCCTGTTATGTTTTAAAGCTTGAAATGGTAATGGAACCCCTTTATTCACAAATCGCATTAACGCAGAAAAGTTTGCTTTAACCCCCTCACCATACACCAGTGGTGGACGAATAATGACAATCTCCATCCCAGTTTCATTTCCCAACTGAATTAGCTGAGTTTCGGCTTCAGCCTTAGAAATACCATAAGGATCTTCTGGTTGCGGGCTATCATCAGCGGTAAAGGGCTGTCTGCTGGTAGTGCTCTCACCATTCACTTTTACAGAACTAATGAAGATGAAGCGTTTAACGCCAGCCTCAGCAGCCTGTTTTGCCAAGTTTATTGTACCGGCAACGTTTGTTGCACGAAACTCGGATAAGGGATCCGCAGCGCTTTCATTCATAACATGCACTCGCGCGGCAATGTGAATAACAACGTCAACATCCATTACTGATGGGGTGTAATCCGTTGAATCGTTTAGCAAAGCTTCCTGCCAGTGGCTACATGCAGGTGCCGGTGAGCGCCCTAACATTTTGACATCATCCGATGGAGACAACTGCTTGACCAGGTGCGTCCCGACGAAGCCTGAATAGCCAGTCAATAACAGTTTGGTCATTCTCTTTCTCCTAAGCCAACAATTGTCTCGCTCATGTTTTGCATAATATGGTTACGCGTATATTTCTCTATAAATGCTCGTCTGTCAGTGAAAGACATAGAAAGCTTTGTTAGGGCTTCCACGGCCCCTTCACTGTCACCCGGCGCGAATACCTGGGCATTAGGTACCTCTGCTCGAATAAATTCAGCAGCATAACCCGCAACCCCGGCTAAAATTGGTTTACCTGTCGCCGCATACTCAAATACCTTCGAGGGCAAAACTTTTCTGAATGCGTCATAATCATTTAAATGCAAAAACAACACATCTGCATCAAGATACTTCTGGATCAATTCTGCTCGATTTACCGGAGGAAGTAATTCAACATTGTTACTGTCTATCGCCGACTGAAGTAGCTGTTTACGTCCACCATCACCAATGACTTTAAATTCAAACCCAGATGGTACACGCTTCGCAAAAGTAGGGATAATCGAATGCAAACCCTGCCCTTCACCAACATTGCCGGCATAGAGTATCGTCTTACTCGCAGAGTCATCACTTGACTCTTTAACGGGCAAATCGAGAAACTCATCGTCAATGCCGTTGGTATACCAAGTGTATTTTACATCAGGGTAGCGGCTTTTAAAGTAACCTTCAAAACCTCGAGATACCAGATTAATATGATTCGCGGAGCGAAAGGTATATTTCTCTACACAAGAAAGCAGCGGCTTCAGCACTCTAGCAAGATGAGGGTTTAAAACGTCTTTGATTGTGTCAACGAATATATCCCTGATATCCAGATAAAGCGGAACCTTTTTGTCTTTTGCTACAGTCGCGCCTAAAAATGCAGTGAATAATCGGGAGCTAGTTGCAAAAACAACATCATAATTTTGGTGCTTGACGAGTTTTTTGGCCTGTCGATAATACGTTACGAAAGACCTGATTTGATCTACCATGCCACTGTTGTGTGACGGGAGCTCTACGCGCTTTATTTTTATGGCACCATCTATCTCATCTGATGTTGCACCGGCACTAAAACTGGCATATCGATTTGGCATTGTTGTGACTACATCGACCTCTACCCCAGCTTGTTGCTTTAGCTGCTCAACTAAAGCTGTCGTTCTAAATGAGCCAGCGCATAGGTCTGGTTTAAAGTAAAATGATAAAACCAGTATTCTCACAAGTCCCTCATAATTTGTTTGATTTCTGTTCTTAAGTTGCCGTTTGCAAACTCTATCTCGATCTTTTTATTCGCAATGGACTTACCAAATTCAGGGTGCCAAGTACTGTCTTTTATATTTATTGGCTCTGCACTACTCACTAAGCAAAGCACTTCATCACCTTTTGTGATTTTAAGCTCTTTCTCTGAAAGTTTAATGACATCAACATCCGGGTGAAGATGCAGATGGAAACAAGCAGGGAGCTGTTTTGACAACATATCACTGACAATGACACTAGCAGGTGAACACAGTAATTCTCGTGTATGCTTAACCTTTGGACTTTGCTGTAAATAGCCATTGTGACTGGCGATTAGCTGGACGTCACTAGCACGACTTGTAGACTTTTCCAACTTTGCATATGCCCGTTTAGCCACCCTAAAACCCGACCAAACCTGTGAAGAATCATATCCTAAGACTGATACGGTGTTATGTGCTGCGGTTTGGCGCTGCCTTATACGCTCAGGACTAGTGCCATATAGCGACGTACCTGAGTTTACAAAGACACGCTGCTTACCTATCGATAGCTCAAAGCTTAACGTATCTGCATGTGCGTGTCCCGGCAAATAGTCAGGCCCAACATTGGCATGGTCGAAAATAATGGCATACTGCTCATAAGACACACGGCTGTATCCACTATCTTGATTGGTAATTAACTGCTCATTTATTATATCGTAATTGAGCCCTAACTTACATGCGTAAGAAAATATCTGTTGTGGTTGCATCGCAATGCCGATGGCAGCATCATTAAAAAAGCTCACTTCGCCATCTTCATGGATCATAGACGACAGCCAATTCAATGCCTTTGTTGCGATACCTGTCCACTTTGGCAAACACTCAGTCAGCTCAGGCCTGTTACTCGTCATCGCCAAATCTATCAGTTCAAGCAAATCCCATAACAAGATTTCATGATACATTGGCGAGAGTTCAAAATGCGCACCATCTGCTAAAAATTGCTCGTCAAGCTCTTCATTAAGTAGCTTGATACCCTGCCCTAACAACTGTGCAGAGTTTTCTCCTTGCAAATAAGCGCCAACAAAGGTCAACGCCTTAGCATTGGCAAATAAGTGATTTCCAAGGATATGATATTCCAGTAGCTGCGTCAGCACATTTGCCTGGTCAAGCATACTCTTGAGGTAATTGGGAGGCACTTGAGACTGTACACTGCACCATTTGACCCAGTTTACCAACCGCAAAGAAATCGGATAGGGCTCCCAACCATTTCCTTCACACGGTGGATTTTCTGCAATCCATTTATCAATAAAGTCATTATGTAGAGCGTATCTCTGCGCCCCATCTTGCGAACTCAAGTCATCAAAATAATGTAAGTTATATAACCATAACTTTGGCTTACTTGCGCAATTCCAATCGGCAGCAGTTTGAATCTTCCCGGCTTGGTTAAGAAACTTAACATCGGCATTACTGAATAAGCTTTGCTTATTCAGTAATGGTCCTGACCACCGCCATTCAGAGTTGCTTGGCTGAGTGCTCTCGATAAACCTTGGTTTACGAAATCGATAATAAACTCTGAAATATATTTGCTTAAACTTAAGATATTTCACTGTGTGAAATATCTTAAGTATCCTTTTTATTTGAGCGCTCATTGTTGTCTAAGTTGCTCGGCTATATCAATAGATATCTTGGCTACTTCAAAAATCTCATTTATATCAATTGGCGCAGCCGTACCCTCTCGGATAGAGTCTAAGAACAATTGCGAGCAAAGATTTTGGCCTTTATCTTGCTTCCAGAGATTCATTTTTTTGAATCCTTTAAAGCCAAACCCTTTTAACTTAACAAAGTTATCTAACTGCAAAACTTTACCGTCAGCGAACACTTCAATCCGTTCTTTAGGGAAACTTGCGGCACCATTGGCATAATAGTGAATGGTACCAAATGAGCCGTCAGCAAAACCGAGTATGATTGCAGCTTTGTCCTCGGTGATGTCTACCGCATCACTATCACCCATTCTACGCGCTTGCACAGACACAATTTCACTACCAGCAAGGAAACGCATTAGATCCACAAAGTGACAAGCTTCGCCAATAATCCGCCCACCGCCAACCGTGATGTCTTGAGTCCAATGATCGGAAGGAATGCTACCCGCATTCATCGTCATGATGAATGATTTAGGTCCTTTTATTGGTTTAATCAACGATTTAATTTTTTGTATTTGTGGCGCAAATCGACGGTTGAAGCCGACCATCAATTTAGGAGGATTTGCTGTCTGAGAGGCTTTCTCATAAGCAGATTTAACCTCCTCAAGCTCTTCATGAGTGATCGCCAGTGGTTTTTCTACGAAGACATTTTTTCCAGCATCTAAAGACTGCGTTACAAAATGAGCGTGGCTATTGTGGCGGGTTACGATAGCCACGGTATTTACTTCATTACTGTCGATCAGTGCGTCTGTATCAGTAGTGGCTTCTTTAAAGCCCGCATGATCACCATGAATAACACCGTTTATACCGCCTGAAGTAGAAATGCTATGTAACTGTGCACCGGCATTCTTGAACGCAGGAATTAATACCCGTGAAGCATAGTTGCCAGCACCTACAAACCCTACAACAGGTTCTCCCGGCTGAAATACAACTTCAGAATTAAGCGTTACTTTTGATGTGTGTCGAGATTCTGCAGGCGAACCATACTGTAGAAGAATACCCAGTGCTGACTTATCGCTGGTCAATAAATCATAGGCCTCTGTCGCATTTTCAAACAAAATACGATGTGTAATAAGTGGTTTAACATTAAGTTGTCCACCTGACATCATATCTAGAATAGCTTCAAAGTTTCTCTGTTCAGTCCACCTAACAAAAGGCAATGGGTAGTCATTTCCCTTTTCTTCATAGTTAGGATCATAACGACCAGGCCCATAAGAGCACGACACCTGAAACGTCAGCTCTTTTTCATAAAAATCGGCGCGACTTAGCTCCAGGCCAGTTACACCCACTAAAATAATACGACCGCGTTTACGGCTCATGCGGGCTGCTTGTGTAACAGGATCATTCGATTTGGTGGATGCGGTAATAATGACGCCATCAATGCCATTGCCACGACTAAATGCCAAACCAGCGGCAACAGGATCTTCACCTAGACCAGGGTTACAAATTTCTGCTCCAAACTCTTTTGCCATATCCAACTTGGCTTGGTCGAAATCGATGGCAAGTACTCTGCAGCCTTGTGCACGCAACATTTGTACAGTTAATAGGCCGATCAGTCCAACGCCTGTAACAACAAATGACTCACCCATCGTAGGATTAGCTAAGCGTATACCTTGTAAACCAATACTCGCGACAACAGTAAATGCAGCCTCTTCGTCAGTAACATTGTCGGGAATCTTTGCTACAAGATTTTTAGGCACGCGAACGACATCCGCATGAGGGCCGTTTGAAATAACGCGATCACCAAGTTTAAATTGTTCCGCTCCACGTCCGCTTTCTGCAACAACACCTACATTACAATACCCAAGAGGCAGTGGCTGTGCTAATTTAGATTTTACGGCATCAATTGTCGTAGCCAAACCATCTGTTTGGACTTTTTCTAAGACCATTTTCACTTTGTCAGGCTGTGACCGGGCTTTATCAATCAGGTTTGCCTTACCAAAGTCAACCAGCATTCTTTCTGTGCCAGCAGAGATTAAGGTCGTAGTAGTATTAATGACAACGTGGTTCTTAGTTGCTTTTGGAGCCGGCGCCTCAACAATTGACGAGCCGCCTTTCGCCATATCCTGTAAAATTTGTTTCATAACTTATTGACCAAATTTGAAAAGTTTCTTTATTTTCTGTCTCTGCTTATAGTCAATCAAGCCTATCAAGCTCTGATAAAATTTACTCTTTTGAAATTTCTTAAACTTAAAATAAAAACTTGAACGCTTTTTTAAAACTAAATGCTTCGGCTGATTAGAGAAAATTGCCGAATAGTTTGTCACGCAATCACTTGGCTCAATAGTTTCAAACACATTGATTAATGCACCTACCTCACTTTTTTTGTGAGCATCACTACCAATAAATTTTATTGCGCTACTATTTTGTTTGACTATTTTCTCAACTAGAAATTTAGGAGTCGGGCCGTATCTATAGTTGTCTACCTCAAACCCGTGAGCATAATCAATTGCTTGACAAAACTTGTCCGAATCAACGTTCCGATTGCCATATACACCAGTTGCATGGTAAGGATGAGGAAAAACAATTTTAGCCCCTAACGCTCTCAAATTGTCTAACAATTCAATTAGCGGATAAAAATAAGCTGATTTTTCCAATGAACGGATCGAATTATCAATACCAATTACATGCACTCCTTCTTTTGTGGTGAATTCAATCGCTTTCAAAATCACAATGCCATTGTCAGAAAAAAGCGTAAGCTCTTCTTCTGAAACTGAACAGACATCGTGATCGTTGATAATAATACAATTGACACCAGACTCATGAGCTTCCTCAATGATGCTCTCTACACTCATGGAGGAGTCAAAAGAGTGATAAGTATGACAATGTGAAACTAGTTTTAACATATTGACTTAATGAAAGGATTTTTCTTTCCTTCCCCTACATAAACAAATGAGCCACTAACATCAAAGGTCAGATTTAATTTATTAAATAACCTATCGTTTATATCTTTATCGAGTCTTTCTAGTAAACCTGGCACATCTATACCCTCCTTGATATCTAATATAACCTTTAAGTTATCAACTCCCTCTTGCACTAGCTGCCAAGAAGACAATTCGTTGTCGTAATACTCAAACATAGTGTAGAAATTTGTAACTGGAATCTTACTTCCATCGGCCAAAGTAATGGTGGCGTCTTCACGACCTATTACATTTTTAATACTGGGAGATACTCTAGAGCAACTGCATTTCTCTTCAACAACTTCCGCTAAATCACCTGTGTCATAACGAATAAGTGGCATAGCATAATTATTCAGATTAGTTCCAATGATCTTTTTAAAACTACTTCCCTCGATATCAAGAAGCTCTAAGTGCCCGTACTCTTCATAATTATGTAAATGCGTCCCTTCTTCACAACCGCCAAACATCACTATCTGTTCAGCCAACCCGTAGTGATTAAAAACTGGTGCGTTAAGGTATTTTTCCATTTTGCGCTTATCATTTTCAGCCAACCGTTCCGAGGCTGTCAAAATTCCTTTAAATTTTGGCAGTTTAACATTCGGATGTTTCTGAGCATAATTAGCGATTGCGAGAATTGAAGATGGGTACCCCCTAAGAAACGTAATCCCAAACTCATTCATTTTTTCCAAGTAAAACTCGATATGTTTATCGCTAAGGTGAAATGGGCTGAAATAATGAAAGTTTCGGAGCTTATCTATCCGAATTAAGTCATTGTCATTCTTAGGGACATGACTGCGGACTATTGCCATTTTATCGCGAAACTTATAACCAGCCCAACTCCAATGTCTCCATATACAAGACTGCTCAATGATCCAATGACGCGGAGATATCAATGCTCTAAATGGATTTCCAGTCGAGCCAGACGTTTTAAACTCTAAACAAAATTGAGACTTAGCATGATTAATCAGCTTGTCTTGATTCTCTCTGGCTTCGCGCTTAGACAAGATTGGTACTTTGTTGAAATCAGACAGACAGTTAAAGTCTTTGTGAGGATCAAATCCTGCAGCACTATACTTTTCGTTATAAAAAGGAATGTTATCATAAGATTCACACAGCAACTTCTTCAAGCTCTTGAATTTATCATGATCAACTGCCTGCTTATCTTTATAACAGTAGCGACTAGATTTAAGCTTAAAGTGCAGATACCCAAATAAAACCAAGAAAGGTTCCAACAGTTTTGGAAACAACATAAAATCTAACTTCCCTTGTTCATATCAAAAAGATAAAAACTTTACAGTGAACTGCGAATGGTTTCAAATACAAAGTCCATTTGCTGACGCGTACCTATAGTTATACGGGTATAGTCAGACATTCCATTAACATGACCATAATTTCTCACAAAAATTTGGTTATTTTCCAAATGGCTCATAACTTGTTTTTGCTGCTCACCAAATTTCACCAAGACAAAATTCCCCCCCTGTGAACCGATAACCTCAATTCCCAAGGACAACAATGACTCTGTGAACACTTTCTTCGCTTCAAGTACCTCATCAACATACTCCTGCATATAGTTGACGTCAGCCAATGCTGCGGTGGCTGCAATTTGAGCATAACTACTTATGTTCTTTGGATTTCTTAACTTTCTTAGTCCTTCCATATTGTGCTTACTAGCTATTGCATATCCCACTCGGAATGATGCCAGGCCAAAAGCCTTTGAAAAGGTTCGACATATAATTATATTCTCGTAGTTCGCAACAAGCGGCGAAGCCGAGCAACCAACAAATTCAAAGTAAGCTTCATCAATTATGAACAGGACATCATTGAACCTTCTTACGAGTTGCTCTATAAGCTCAGTTGAGTATATTGTCCCAGTAGGGTTATTAGGATTACATAAATAAACGATCTTTGGTCTATTTTCTTCAACGTATTCCTCAAAGCGTGAAAAATCAAATTTAAATTGATTCTTTTCATCTAGCCAAAAATAGTCAACTTTAGCGCCAATACTCTCTGCTGCTGCTCTAAAATTATCATAAGTAGGAGCGATCATAGTAATATGATCTCCAGGGTTAATAAAAGCACGTATGATATACTCATGCAGCGCATCAGAGCTTGCGAAATAATCGATATAATCAACGTCAACTTGACTGTAAGATGACAACTCACCACGCAATTTTTTATTATTTACATCCGGGTACCAGTTCATTAAGCCATTGTCAGCAAATTCCAACAGTGCTTTTCTTACTAGTGGTGATGGTGAAATTGTGGATTCATTCCAATCCAACTTTAACACCTTACTTTTATCTTCTATTTCCCAGGCCTTATGAGTTGATACAACATACGACCTTAGACCATGTATAAATTTATTAAAAAACAAAATAACACCCCAAAACTATATATTAAAAACATTTTATTAACTTTAACACTGGTTGTGCAAAGCTATAAGTTCAAATGAAACACCAGTGCAAGACCCTACCCAAACTTTTAAACCAACAAGCTAGGCAAGCTCCAATTTAAACAGAGCAACAACATATTCTTACATTAGGAAAGACCTGAGCTAAAGTTAACTAACAGAAATACTTTCAAGGAAAGTATTTATCAAATCAACACGCTCTTCCTGGCTGTACATAGAGTCTAGAAATTCATAACCCGCGCTTACTTTTTCTCTACACTTTTCCTTATTTTCAATCAGAGACTTAAGCGTTTCTACCAAAGCCTCTGGATTGTTCTGCTCAACTGCGACTGCACTATCTGAACAAATTTCAATTGCAAAATCTGTATCAGTTACAATTAATGGTTTGCCGAAGCAAAATGCTTCGAGATAATGAGCCGAGAAAGTTTCTAAATTACTTGGGACAAAAACAAAGTCAGCGCTATCATAAACACTGGAAATACTTGAATAGCTATACTTCCCTTTATTGACAATATACTTATCAACTTTGTCAGCTGACATTTTACTTTTAATAAAATTAAAAATACCTGAATCAGATGGTAAGGTAAAAACAAACTCTATTTGGTATTTATCCAAAAAATCTTGATGATTGTTTATTATTGGAATAATTTGCTCATAACCTTTGTGCCAATAGTCTGAGCCAGGCACTAGTATTTCAACTTTACCATTATTCAAAGAATCTTTTTTTAAATCACTTTTCAAAAGGCCATTATCAAAAGCATTACTAATTATCTTTTCATTATATTTAAAGAATGCTCTTTTTCTAAATGCCTTTGCAGCCGTCTCTGTTTGAAAAATCAAATAATCGTTATACCTAAGGTGCATACACTTATAGACTGAGTTCAGAAGCGCCTTAATAGAAAGTGAGATCGGCATGAAGTTGAAAAAATTGTTGAGACTTGAATGGGTCACGAATCCATCACTTATGCCACATACACTTAATGCCTTAACCTTCACATAAGACGGCCCCGACATAGTATAAAACACATCAGGCGATATTTCATTGGCTAACTTTGCAATTTCTTTTCTTGTTGACATGCATTTTGCAGGAGATTTTTTGAAAACATAAAGTCTCGAATCCGGAATATCGACACCCTGCAACTCCTCTAAAATGCATTCATGTACAAAGTAAACGTAATTGGGATACTTAACAGAATGCTTGATAAATAAAACCGCATTTTTCTTGCCTCCACCCATGATATTGGTAGTGCAGTTAAAAATAATCACTTTTTAATAATCCCCACAAATAGAAAAGGTAAAAACATCAACCTAAATCTCAGGTTATCATCGTGCTGAACTGTTAGCACAGCCATAACAAATGACATAGAAACCATACTAACCAACAAGGTTTGTAGCGAACTATTTCCTTTTTTATATAAGTTATAAAACAAATAAATTATAAGCACTGTTTCGGCATAAAGAAGAATATCAAACAAACCTCCCCTTCCGGATGGTGGAATAAACCAAAAAAATATGGGAGACAGTAGTACGTTCAACGCAGCATCGAACTGGTTCAAATTGTATATATCAATACCAATCATACCTAGTTCTGCTTTCTCTCTAAGATGGCCCAAAACAAAAAACTGAATGTAAGATTCGTATACACTCGAACTTTTCAACACCGCCAACGAAAAAAGAAAAATCGTAATAAATATTATGGGCGTTACACGCTTGAAATCGTACCTGTATATACCATAAGACACCAAGTAGAAAAGCGTAAACTCAGGCCTGACAAGGCTACACAAAACTGTTATCACTACGCCAATCAAATTATTAGTGTAGACAAAATATATAAAAGCGAATGATAGGATAAAGAAAAAGAAGTCACGCAAAAAAGTATTAGAAAAATACAAGTACGAAGGTAATATAAAAATCAAAACTATCGTTTTATGACTTACCAGCCCGACCTTCTTCAACTTTAACAACACATACAGCAGTAGTATATTATTAAATATGAAAAAAACACGAGGGTCGTAGGCTTTGAAAAAGCCTACGTATGTTTTCCACAACATGTACTTGAAGTGTTCAGTTTCCCTGTCTGACAAGAAAAACATCTCATCGCCAGACATGTAACTATCACCTACCCCGGATAGAAGGTACAGGCTAGAATAAAGAAATACCAGAAAGAAAAATAGGAAATTATTATTGGTATGCATTGTAAATAAACTCTGCGCGACTCTTCCAGTTGTACTTTTTCTCTATCAAATCATATGAACGTTTGATTTTATCCAGTAAAACATCAGCATCTTCACTTAAGATATCATCGATGACCTTCTGCCAGGAACTTAGATCGTTCTGGTTAACAATGTATGCATTATCATCATTCAAAAATGATTTAAGTACTTTGTGATTAGATACCAATAATAGCTTTTGATACGACATATACTCGAATATCTTAAGAGGACTCATGTATGCGGACGTATCTCTGCCATCGGGCACAAAGACTTTATCTTCATAAGGCGCAATTGCTATGTCAAACGTATCAAATGCTTCATCAAGCTTATCTCTACCAATGAACCCGTAACAGGTAATGTTTTCAGGTATCGACTGCACCGTATACTTATCCAAATCTTCTGTAGTTCCTCCGAACAAGTGAAAATTGATGTCTTCATACTTGTTGGCCAAGCCTACTATGATGTCTAATCCTCTTCCCTTATTGAAACTGCCTACATAGCCGATATCAGTTTTAACTGGTGCGGTATCTTTTTTAGGCTTTAACTCAGCGCCATCGTGGTAGAAATCAACATCTTTACAGCTGGTCTCATTTAAATAATACTCCTTAAGTTCTTCTGAAATCGTCAAAATTCTAAACTTAATTCCTCTTAGCATTATTATTTTAATAAACAGCTTGTTCCACATCGAGACCGTTGAGTGGGCCTCGTAAATAACTTTTCGGCTGCCTCGTCCAAAACTGAAAAGCGCGATAACAGCAAGACTAAGGGGGTTCCTGGTGAATACGCATTCGAATTTGTTAACAGCTAGAATAAGCTGAATCAAATACCCCAATATATATAGCTTGTTCTCATATCTGACCCCAAGAAGCTCAACACTCTTGTCTAATAGGTAACGATTAAACAGGATAGCTCTATGATCTTCTGTGCCTTTGTACTTAAACATAAAAGCTATACGAGAATAAAAGTTTCTTAAGCCATTAACCTGTTGCACAACTTGATTTGAGTTAGCCGACTTTGACGGGTAGATACTGGCACTGATATAAAGTAACTCACTCATGGTAGAATCCTATTCCTATAGTTCCTAACGCTCTGTTATCTCTATCTAAAACACCAAGCATTGTATAATACCTTTTTATAATCAAATATCTAAACCAGCTGTCCCACATATCTGATTCATTCCACCCTCTATCAACTTGAGACCAATGCGTACTGATCTTTGCAAATTGAGGCCTAGATAAGCTAAGAATCATTTTTAATTTTTCGGGAAACGATTGTAAATGCGGCTTCAAAAGACTAATTGAAATCTTGCAAATATTTTTGAAATTGAAAGGTCTAAAATACTGAGACTCGCAAAATCCGCCATCGCTGTTCTGTTCATTACAGATAGCATTAGCGAGCTTTTCCAAAGCTCCTAGAATCTTTTCGTCGCTACTCTTACTATAAGCAGTCATCAAAATACTAAATGCATCATAGTCATAGCACCCGCCTCCACCAGGGATCGGCGCGAAGTGCCCATCGGGGTCCTGTAGTGCTAGTACTAAACGTGCAGCAGCGTCTAGATTCTTAATCTCTTTTTCGAAGAAATCATAAATTTCATACTGATGATATCCGTTCTGAAATTGAGTATATGTTTCTCTACTAGGGGTACACCAAAACCCAAAGTCATTCATGTTTCTATTATGATAGTCAAACCACTTATCAATATTATCGTTTTCAATGATCCTGTACTTATTACTCATATGAGAAACAATCGCAGCAAACATAGCATAGTTTCCTGATGACGGCCGTCCAGTATCGACACCTTTAGAACCCAAGAAATGCTCTAAATCTATACTAGTTACAAACTCTTCAATGTACTCTCCTAATATATCCTTGACGTTTAGGGAGATCAATTCGAAAACAGAAAACACGAAACATAGCAGTTGTAGAAATGGCTTTGAGTAAATGCCGTGCTTTTCCTTTTGTTCTTCTAGACTGCTCTTTAAATAAGCGCTCAACTTTTCCTTATCTATATGCTTGAGAGGATCCTCGCCCACAGTATTTAGTCCAAAAACAGCAAAGCAAGTTGCATAAGCGCTTCTATCACCCCCTTTAGTCAATGAAAAAGAGCAATCATCAATCTTACAACTTAGGATGAATTTTAAGTAACGATTTTCAATTCGCTGTAATTCATCTAATCTCATGGTAATCCCTATTATTCACGCAAAAGATCAAACCTGTAAACTTTTCAACTTCAAGAGTATCGAGTTGAAGGTAGTCTTCAAAAGTACCAGGTAACACCAGTCCTACTTTAGAAGCTAAGGACTTAACTTCGTCTTTGCTAAACTGTTCTTTAAAATATTGGTATGTAGATTCGTTCTTGAACAAGGTAAAAAACTCGTCAAGTGTCTTATAGTTACCTCTAGAATAGGAATTCTTTGGAATATCCTTTCTCAACAAATCATAAAACAATGTCTTATATTGACCAGGTAGTTTTAAGAGGTTTTTCCACCCCCCGACTCTCTCTTTTAAAGAGTAATTTAACATCCTTTCCTGATAGCACTGCTCATGAAATGGATAAACATTTCTGGAATTATATTCATTGAAAGAGATAGTTTGATCTCTGTGATGCATCCACCATCGTTTAAGAGAGTTATAATTATCACAAAGTGTCAGGTTTGCAATTTGAGAAATTTCTCCTGTATCAAGTGCACACTTAAAGCGATTAACATATTCTGTTCTGACCTTATCACTGCAGTGGCCGACCTTACAGACTAAATATCTTTCAAGAATTTTCTCGAGCATACTATCAGGTAGCACCGGGATGTATTTCGTAAAGAAAGTAAGAAAATTGAATAGTCCGAGGCTATTTGTTGAAACCGTTGGTGAAATAATCGAGTACTGAGAGCCCCAAATTATCTTCGCGTTATCATAACGGGAATCGACATATTCGTAGAACTTAAGCAAGTAGATAGGCATACCGTCTAATCGGAGCTCGCTCATACATTGATAAACCCCTTTAATGTAATTTTCCCAACAATGAATCGCATCTTTAGGATCTATCTCAATTGCAGTTACAGTCGCATCAAAATATGACGCAGACTTGTTCGCGTACTCCTTCTGAACAACATCCCCTTCGACACAGAAGGTTACTAATTCTACGTTTTTATAACCCAGCCTCTTAATTTCTTGAAGGAGTAAAAGAGAGTCACTTCCCCCTGAAAAAGCCACTACAATATCGTCATCAAGAGAAGCAGATTTTAATAGCACTTCACTTAGGGTATCCATATATTCAGTTTGAATTTCAGAATATGACTTGTCTGACGTTCTTGATATAGGAGTAAAATGCGACTTAACAACATAATCTAAAGGATTACTTAAGTCTATTACAATTTCAAACCCAGGAGGTAGCTCATTTATATTCTCATAGATAGTTTCATCTGTGTAGTGCTTACGATCCGATAGGAACTTGCCTACCCTTCCTACACTTAAATTAACAAACTCAGTCGGTATATGCTTAATGTCGTCCGAAACAATAATACGCCCTTCTGATATATAGTAATAGATACAAGTATATCCGGGCCAATCTCTTCTAATTGTTACTTTTGACCTGTTGACTATTATTTCAGATTTGGAGTTTGATACTGATATATTGCTCTTTGATGTAATATCAAAATACAACGGAGCTTCAAAAGCATCAATGCAATGCTCATCTCCGTTCGAGTAAAAATTTAAAATCAAACCTAAACCTCCAAACAAAATAACTAAAATCAAACAATGATTTAACTAACAAACCGTAAACAAAATATTGCACATAATCAGTTGCGTAACTTGACAGGGCATAGATAACTAATAGTAAACACCCTTGAAGTAGACTAAATTCCAAAAAGTCTCTCGTTGAAATAACAAAAGATTTAATTAACTCAGCTTGTGATATAGCAATAGCATAAAAGAACAAAAAGTAGACTAGTTCATCTTTAATAAACTGGCTATTTATATCACTACTTATCAATGAGCGATAAATGGAATCAGGGAGTATGAAAACCACCAATAATGCACAAAAATTAACAAGCAACATCGATTTCACATATTTAATGTACATCCCAAACTTATCTTCAAGCGCTTTATTAATTAGCTTAGGTGTCAAAGACATCCCAAAAGCGCCTAAAAATCCCATATATGCAATAAACAAGCTAAGTAACAACTTCGATTCAGTCGAGTTGATCTGTTCACTAGGAATAGAAAGTATCGCATTAGTTGAAAATAACACCCACGGAACAGTGAAAAACATACCAGACAAGTTGTTTTTAAATATGCTTTTGACGTCTTTAAAGTCAATTTCCTTTATATAAAGACCTTTATAAAGCTTCACTTTAAAATAAAGCAGAAAATATATAACTGAAGGCGTGAAAGCATAGAAAAAGATAAACAGCTCAAGCTCATTTTCGAAATAAATAAGCGAAAACAATAAAACAAGTCTAAATAGCGCGTTAATCACCTCAAACTTTTTCAACTGACTAATATCATTTATAGAAAAATAGTGCGATATAACCACCCTAAAAGGCAAGAGCAAAATAGGAATAAGCACGTAGTTGAAGTACTTAAACTCTGACAAATATAAGGTAGAAATTAGAGCTAGAGAGATAAAGCAGTATATATAAAAAACGAACGTTGAAGCAAAATTGACTTTATCCTTATTGTCAATATTAGTTCTTAGATATCTAGAAAGTCCGGTAATCAATACCCCATCGAGAATTGAGAAAATGACAACATACTGGTTAACATCAATCAATGTGTTAAGGTTCCCTTTTTCGTACTCGAGAACGAAAAAGGGAATAATAATAAAAAAAGAAAACCCAGATACAATTCTATGTAGCCAGATAAATAGTATGTCACTCAAAAATCTTATTCCCTACATATTGCGCCAATTTGAGGTACGGGTCTTCTTTTCCTTCAAACTTCTCAACGTAGTTTCTGCCTAATAGGTCAGAATACAAATTGACGTCTACTGAGTGATCTACGATATTTGCTATGAATTTATCGAGCAGCTCCAGATCGGGCTTATGATTATCCAGAAAATCCATATATTTTGTATAAAAGTCAGATAAATTCTCTAGATAAAGCACCATGCTTTCGGGCAAACAGTTAAATGGTGAACGACCTAAAGTGATTAATGGTTTATTACCCAATATAGCATCATATCCAGTAGAACCAGTTACAACTAATACTGATTCAGCAAACTTAATAATATCATTCACTTTCAACGAAGGTTCGGCAATACGTACATTCCCTAATTTGAGAACTTCCATATAAAACTGGATACTGCGTTTACCCACCATCCAGGGGTGCTCTTTAATTACAAGGGTTTTACCAATCGGTAATTGTAAAGAAATTAGTTTAATAATATTAAGCTGATCTATTAACGGCTTTCCGTAAACAAGTAGTGAAACTTCAGGTTCAGTATGTAACGGATAAAAAATAAAGTCTTCATCTTTAAAAGAATCCAAAGAAGAATATTTACCTTTGAGTTTCATCCGAGTTAGTTTGTCATATATATTGTTATAGAAATTCAGATAGAACAAACCAAGAAAGGGGTTATGTAAGTGGTTATCACCCTTAATTTCTGGATTCTTGAAGTAAAAAAGGATATCGCTTATTATCGTTCCCAGCTTTTTCAGTTTACTTGCTTTAAAGCTAGTTTGCACCTTTCCTGTAGACTGAATGACTCCTTCATAGGCAAGGCCCTTTTTAATTGTCTTGTCTATATACTGTTCAGCGACCTTATGCGCCTCTTCAGAGCTTTGTCGCTCGGTGTACTTCTGAAAAAAACCTGCAGGCTCGTAGATAGAGTTATCCAAGAAAATGTAGTTATCAATACGACTAGGGCGTAAGTTAAAAAACTTAATGTTTCTCTTCTTACATATTAGAGATGTGATGTAGTCGAATGAAGTTACACATATAAAAGTCACAACAACTTGCGGTTTCGTTTGGTCAAAGAATCGCAATACGCTTGATACCAGGTTATAAGTGATTTCTAGCTTTTGGCGTTCTGTAAACTTCGGTGTATTATCCTCACGAACAACACTCTTTTTACCCATCGAAACTCTGCGATCTGTCAGGCAAACGTCACGCAGCGAAAACTCTGGAGAGTATTCCCTTTCGAAGTCACTAAGGTAAGCCCTCAGTTCGGCATCGCTCATATCGACTGGCTTACCGAACTCTTCCCATTCTAATAACTTATGAGCAGGATCAATCAATTGATCGTAACCATTTTTCTTATAAAAAAAGCTATCCGAAATAAGAAAGTTATTACGTTTAAAACCTAATTTTTTACTAAGCCTGTAGAAAAGTTCCAGAGACCTTCCTTGGCAAACAAATAATATGCTATCGGTTGCATTCTCTGTTGTAGTCATCAATCTGTCCAATGTCGTTCCAATACTCGTACATTTTATAAATGTATACTTTCGATTCTAGTTTAACCTGATTAATTAAATCAGGCATGTCGAGATAGTCATTTTCGATACCTTTTACAATATTTGTATTCAATGCATAAATGCCCGAATTACAAAAATAGGTATAAGTTGGTTTTTCAACTATATTGCGAATCTCATTATTTGCGCCATACTCGATGATGCCGTAGGGCATAGGTACGCTGTAATCCTTTCCACAAATAGTCAACATTGAATCGTTATTTTTGTGAAACTGATAGAACTTGTTAACATTTAAATCTGTAACAACATCACCATTTAGGAGGATAAAGTCGCCTTCTTCCACAACGTCCAGCAAGCTCAGGCACCCGGCAGTACCTAACTTTTTATCTTCCTTTAAGTACTCTATCTGAACTCCGAGGCGACTTCCGTCTCCGAAGTAGTCAATAATATAATCACTCAAATAATTGACAGATATATAGAACTTTTTAATATTATAATTTACAAGCTTTAGAATCTGGTGCTCAAGCAATGGCTTATTATGCACAGGTAGCATTGGTTTAGGAATATCGTTTGTCAGAGGCCTTAAGCGCTTTCCTTCACCACCTGCCATAAGCAATGCGAAATCAAAGGATTTTTGCTCTTTTTCTTGAGTGCAAATTTCCAACACTCTGTAGCTTTCATCAACAATAGGAATAGCTTTGTATTTATCCCAATCGCTTTCTTCAATTTCACTATGGTTATATACTACAAATGGGTTTCTATTTAACAAGTTAGATATAGAATCATCAATATTTCCCGCGTTAATAAGATAGCGTCTTATGTCACCATCAGTAACAGTTCCTATTAAATGAGACTCGACATCACATACAAAGAGGATTTTAAATTTATTCTTATTAATACGGTTCAAAGTTTCACAGACACTAACATCCGGCGAAATTGTGTAAATAGTCTTATCTAAACCAGCCATTTTCAACCTCACCTTTAAGCGTCATCTGCTTTTGAATTAGCACTTTGTTCACTTCAGTCGTAGATAAAACATCGACCAGTGTTTTTGCTGCATTGCCAAAATCATATGGGTCTTTAACTTCTGAACATGCATCGCTAAACTCAGGTGAGAACAAACACTGTTCAATCGCAGCAATGATCTCTTCCTTGTTATAACCAACATGAATAGTATTGTGGGCGCTCAGTCGTCCATTTTGTCTACTACCTATGTTGACGGCAGGGCATTTAAACGCTGGGGTTTCTTTAATTCCTGAAGAGGAGTTACCGATGCATGCCAACTTGTATCCAAGCTTATTGAGCTTTAATAAGCCATGATATAAATAGCGTCCAAGACTAGGGACAATTTGTACATTATCAAAACTGTCTAATTCAGAGTGCAGTTTCTTGATAATTTCCTTTCCACCGGCGTCATTATTAGGGTAAGTACAAACAACTTGTACACCTTTATTTGCCCAATACTTCAGAGCTTCAATCGAAGGGATGATCTGATCTACAGCTTCATCGAATTCTGTGGTCACTGAATGCTGAGTGAAAACAATCATCTCTTTATCTAGGTCTAATCCCAATTGGCTCTTTATTTCGTCAGGTGTTGCAACTGAAATATCAGATAGAGTTTCCAATGATGGAATACCAATTGTGTGCACTCTCCATGGTTCTTCACCCATCGCAAGAAGACGGTTTGTAGCTTGCTGATTAGTGGTAAAGTGAAGATGAGATAGCTTACTGATGGAATGTCTCACAGAGTCATCCAACGCGCCGCCCTCGGTAATATCACCACCTTCAATGTGCGCGACAGGGATATTCATTTGCGTAGCAGCAATCGCGGCGGCAAACCCTTCAAATCTATCCGCATAAACGATAACAATATCAGGCTTTAGTTCAGCGAAAACCTCTGACAATTTTAGAATTCCATTACCAATTGCTTGAACTGTAGAAATCAAATTGTCCTTGTCATTATTGATAGAAATTAACTTATAGATGTCAAAACCATCTCTTTCTATTTCTTGTAATGATTTTCCAAAACTATCATCAAGATGAGCGCCAGCTACTACAAGGTAGTAGTCCAAGCCTTCTCTATCCTTAATTTCTTTCAGTATAGGAACCTGAAGACCATATTCAGCCCTATTACCTGTAAAGACACATATTCGTTTAATCATATAAATTCTCCAAGTTGTACACCGGGACCCAACCTGTATCATTTTTAAATTTGGTTATATCTTGCACTTGATAAGAGAAGGTTGAACTAGTATTTTTTGAAATCACTTGCTTACCAGGGAATTTGTGTTGCACAATTTGAGTTGCAAGGTCAAAAGCACTAAGCCCATCGCCGCTTCCAACATTATAAATACCTGAGACATCTTTATTAATAACTGCTAGTAAAGCTCGAGAAAGATCTCCAACATGTAGAAAATCTCGAACAGGAGAACCATTTCTTATGTAGACAGGGTCAGAAGTGGGCTCCTTTAGTTGTTTATAGATATCCCCAAAGATATTATTTTGAGTAAATGATTCCTTTGAATACAGATTACTCAATCTCAAAATTGTGTTATTCCCGAAGTTAAATAACGTCTCGTTTTTACACTTTAATTTAGCGTAGAGATCTATTTGTTCAAGCGCGTCGGTTTCAGTTGAAGGGGCCTTGTTTTTATCTCCGTAAACTACGGAGCTAGATAAATAGACAACCTTCGAAAAGTCTGAATCTAAAATATTTTGATTAAGACGCTCAAGAAATCCTTGATAGTCGTAATTATTATTGACATAGCTTCTGTCTCCACACTCACCAGCATGAATACAGATGGCATCCTTTCCACAATCAACGCGACTAAACTCCCGCGCAGAAATAACGGATAACTCAAAATTATCCTGTTCTGAAAAATAGGATGCCAGTTGCTTTGCTACGAAGCCACTTTTACCGATAACAAAGACTTTTTTTGTTGCAGCATTTACCACGATGTTAGGCCGCCATCAACGAAGAACTTCTGACCAGTCATGTATTTAGAATCATCAGAAACCAATAACCTCAACATAGGGTATAGATCGGCCGGTTCAGCCATTCTACCAAGTGGTACACGGTTACAATATTTTTCCTTAAAATTGTCGGATTGGATGCTATTAACCCCACCAGGATAAATTGTATTTATGCGACCATTGTATTGATTTAAATAGCTAGACAACCACAATGTGATACCATGAATTCCGGCTTTACTCGCAGAGTAGCTAATAAATGAAGAGAACTCCTCACCTTCATATATTCTATGATCAGGTGCAACTTCTCCATAAATGCTAGCCACGTTAACTATTGAGTGAGCCTCGCTCTTTTTAAGTAACTTCATTGATTTTTGAATAAGTAAAAATGGTGCGGTTAGATTAATCGCAATCACCTTTTCCCATAAACTCAATGGATACTCTTCAAAGCTCTCGAATACATTTCCGAACTGCAGAAGGTATTCTCCAGTTGCAGCTGCGTTGTTTACCAGCGCGTCCAATCTATCTGTGTGCTTTTCCACATCCGCAACTAATCGCTCAATATCCTTCTCAGAACATAAGTCAGTTACAAAGCCGTGCACTTCGGTGTTATATTTCTCACTTAAATGCTGAGCAAACTCCAGTGGCTTTCTGCTTTCGATGTCTGACAGGAACAACCTGGCGCCTTCTTTGACCAGATTCTCACAATAATAGCTACCGAGAATACCTGTGGCACCGGTAATCAATACAACTTTATCTTTTAGATTGTTCATGTAATTTTTTTCTCATGAAATATTCGACCAGTTCAAAGTCAAGCTCTGAATCGACATCAAAACACTTTTCTTGCCCGATGTCATAGCCTATGGTTTCTCCAGACAATAAGCCTGTGCCATTTTTGATATAGTCGGCTCCCATGACATAAATAGAGGCAACATGTTCATACACTTTTGGTGCATCTTGTCGTCTAACAATGGGGTTAGCGAGCGTTTTGGACATTTCAAAAAAGCCTTCACTATTCGCTTCTACGACATTAAAGTAAGGGTTCTTTCTAGCTTCACAGACTGAAAAAACACCATCACATTTACTGTTTTCATATAGCTCGATCGCGCGGTCAATATCAGAGACATCTCTAAGAGGAGAAGTGCAATCTAAATCGATATATGTATCAATTTTACCATCTTTAAGTTTGTTTAATTCTGACAAAGCATGCTGCCAAACTTCCCACTTACCAGCTGAATCATTTGCTAATTCATCAGGGCGCATGAACTCTACCTTTGCGCCATACCGCTCCGCGGTTTCAGCAATATCTTTACAGTCCGTGGAAATGTAAACTTCATCAATATATTTTGATTGCAAAGCAGTTTCTATTGACCATGCGATCAACGGTTTACCTAATAATTCCTTTATGTTTTTATTCTTAAGACCTTTGGAGCCGCCTCTAGCCCCTATTACGCAAACTTTCATCTACGTTTTCCTTTTTAATTACATTTATTAGCTTAACTATTTCTAATCCATCTTCTAAATCGGAAACAGCATTTTTCTCGCCACTTTTAATATTATTCAGGAAGTGTTGCACGTAATCCTCGTACATATCATTCCTGTCAAAATTGGACATGCTTTGAGATAGCGTTTCTACGCCTTCATTGTCAAAGACTTGCAGCTTTGCAGTAGCATAGTTCCAAAACACACTCCCTCTCTCAAAAATAAATTGAGAGTTTCGCGTATAAGCCAAATTGAGATAGTCCAGATGGACGTTTGATTGAATGCCATTATTGTGTATTGATATGACATCTGCACTGGCTTCTGACTCGATGTTAATAGCACTGCCTGACAGTATTTGAGCACTAGAGCTGCGATAAGCGCCACAAAAGAAACGAGCGAGATCTAACTCATGTGACAAGTCATTAAGTACTCCACCACCTTCTGTAGCCTTAGCACTATAACTATCAACATAATCAACGTTTGGTCGCCAGAACTTTAAGTGCTGTCCGACATTGAGCTTGCAATGAAGCAAACGACCAAGATCACCACTTTCGATAATCTCTTTTATTTGTTTGACTTGTGGATGCAATCTCAGCATAAAGCCGGTTTCGATATAATGCTCTGGATTAACAAGCCCACCCCATGAAGCAAATTCATCTAGCTTCATGAGCAAAGGCTTTTCAATAAAGATATTTTTCGAACACTGTAACGCAAACGCAATATGTTCTTCATGCTGACTCGTTTTAGAACAAACAAGTATACCATCAAATTCTTGCACGCTTAAAGAATCGATATAATCGAGTTCCTTGAACTTTCGTACGCCAGAGCAAGAATAAAGAACAGGACGAACTCCCAGCTTAAGCAGATTGTTAATATGCCTAGTGCCAATCGAGCCCGTGCCAATTACTAAGATCTTCATAGTGCTACGTCTGATTTTCTCAGTTGCACGTTTTTGGCAATTTTAGAGATGGCCTTTTTACCGATCAGAGCGTCGTAATCATTTACAGAGAAATCTCCACCACCTGGTCTACGTACCCAAAGGTTTTCTTCGGTCAAAACTTCACCGGCTTCGATTTCTCTCGTCGTCACTACTGAAGCAAAAGCAAACGCAATCGTTTTCTCTTCCTCAGCAATAGGGCCTTTACCAAAACCTTTGCTCTGATGAATAATTTTTGATCCTTCAATGAGCTCTTTTAAGGCACGAGGATCCATTGAGCAACAAATATCAGGGCCTTCACGATTCATAGTATCGGTGTAGTGCCTTTCTAAAATAGAAGCACCGAGCGCAACAGCACCTAGACATGGGTAATTAGACAGGGAATGATCCGACAAGCCTACAACTGTATCTGGGAATTCATTTTTCAATACAGTAATAGCATCCAGACGAATCAACTCCGGGGGAGTTGGATACACATTGGTACAATGCAATAAAGCTAAAGGAATATTGTTATTTTTCAATATTTCAACCGAGGGGCGTATCGTCTCGATAGTATTCATGCCAGTGCTCATAACGACAGGCATACCCATCTTAGCTACGAACTTGATTAGAGGGTAATTGTTACATTCACCCGAACCAATCTTAATCGCATCAATACCAAAACGTTCTAGTCTTTTAGCGGCTTCTCGAGAAAAGGGAGAGCTCATGAAGATCAAGTCCTTTTGCTTTACATATTTGAAAAGCTTGAACTCATCTTCTTCATTTAGCGCACACTCAGTCATAATTTGATGAATGTTTTTATCAGAATTACCAGGTACGATTCCCTTTGCCTCTTCTGACATTTCATCTTCGATGACATGTGTTTGGTGCTTGATAATTTCGACACCAGCGTCTATGGCCGAATCTACCATTTCAATAGCTAAATCCAATGAACCGCCATGATTGATACCAATTTCAGCTATAACAACTGGCGGATGGTTTTCACCGATTTTTCTTCCTGCAATTTCAATTTCAGACACAGTTACACCTACATTTTATCATCTAGATATTTTGATTTACTAATATGTTCGAACTCTGGAATCACCAATTCAAATAGTTTTAGTAACTCTTCTTTCGTCCACTTCTTTTCAGCTTTGAATCTCTCGATAGTCGCTTCAAACGTATCTAGCTCCTTTGTATATTCACCAAATCCATTTTTTATAACACCCAGGTTTTCGTAAAGCTCTAAGTCGAGTTCTTCTTCTTCAGAGAAGAATTCTTCAAACGGCTTTTCCCCTGCCGTATCACTGGTAGTAAAGAAGCAAGGCCAAACATTGTCGCTTGAATTTTTTCCTAACCAGCTTCTTGCTTCTTCTTCACTCTCGCAGAGGTGTGGGGTTAGCCTAAGACTCTCTAAATAATTCTTTGCAATCTGATCTAAGTTGAGCAGGTCAAGCTCAGAATCTAGCTTAGGAAAATAGATATCACCAGAGCGACCAAACATACATGAGAGCAAACATAATTGCCCAGCTTCTTTAGGTGTTACAAAGTACCGCTTGACATCTTTAGGGGCAACTATAGGCTGCTTTTTCTCAATTCGTTGCTTAAAACTGTGCAATAGAGAACCATCTGAGAAAGCAACGTTTGCAAAACGCGCTGTTGAAATCTCAATTTTATCCTGATATTTGGACAGGAACTTTTCCATTATACGCTTTGAAGCACCCATCATATTGACGGGGTTTGTTGCTTTGTCTGTTGAAACGCAAAAATATTTTTTCGCGCCCATTTCTATGCTCTGCTCAATGGTTTTAATTGTGTTAAAGATATTTACATTGATTAGTCTCATTAACGTAAATTGGTCTTTTTCACTTCGAACATGTTTTAGAGCAGATAAATTAAGCACGTAGTCATATTTAACGCCCTTTGCCATAAACACATCAAACTCATGCGAGCCAATGTCCAGAACAAAGGTCTTGAATTCGCCTTCGATATAGCCAACAGAGCTTCTTATATCTCTCACTAATTCAGCTAGATTATTTTCGCTAATATCCACTACATGCAGCAATTTCGGATTTCGTTCAAAAATTTCTTTTGTTACTGCTTGGCCGATAGAACCTGCACCACCGATTACCAGAAAACTACTACTTTCAACCAAATCAATTAATTCAGACGAATTGCCATCAATATCGCTGTTTAATAGAGCATTTTCCCTACCAATTATGTTTAATTCCATAATATCGCCTTTAAATATTCTTTATATACCAAGCAATTGCTTTTTCAATGCCTTGCCCAATTCGATACATCGGTTGATACCCAAGGTTGTTAACTGCTTTAGAGATATCCGCTTGAGAGTGTCTAACATCACCAGCCCTAAAATCTCTATAAATTGGAGATTTTTCAATTTTAATACCGTTGGCTTTTAAGGCTTCAGTGATTGAACTATACAGTTCGTTAAGAGATGTTCTATCACCAACTGCAACGTTATAGACCTCATTCTTGACTTCATCTTTCGCTGTTGCAGCAAGCAGGTTCATTTGAACTGTATTTTCGATAAAACAAAAATCACGGCTAGTTTCACCATCACCATTGATATAAACATCTTCCTTTTTCATCAAAGAAGCTGTCCATTTAGGTATTACAGCTGCATATGCACCATTGGGGTCTTGACGTTGACCAAATACATTAAAATATCGTAAGCCAATAGACTTAAATCCATAAGTTCTGGCATACACAGATGCATACAACTCATTAACGTACTTGGTTACAGCGTATGGAGACAGAGGGTTTCCTATGTTTTCCTCTACTTTAGGCAAAGCAGGATGATCGCCATAAGTTGAGCTACTTGCCGCATAGGTGAAACTCTTAACATTAGCTTCTTTGGAAGCATGCAGCATATTTAGAAAGCCTGAAATGTTTACGTCATTTGAGACTGTGGGATTTTCTATCGACCGCGGAACAGAGCCCAATGCAGCTTGATGTAAAACATAGTCTACTGAGCTGGTAAGCTCCAAACAGGTAGCATAGTCTCGGATATCCCCTTCAACAAATTGGAAGTTTTTCCATTGTTCTGAAGTTACAAGACTCTTTACCTCGTCTAGATTTGCTTGATGACCTGTCGCAAAGTTGTCCAGGCCATAAACTTTCTGATCCAATTTAAGTAAAGTTTCTAATAAATTTGAGCCAATAAAGCCAGCAACGCCTGTTATAAGCCAAGTCTTAGGGCTGGCTTTTAACTCTTGCTGTAAATTCTGATAATGCATATAAATCCTATCCGGTAGATTGAGTATTTAGTAGGTAAGAGCTTACCTTTATAAACGCATATCTACATCGCTTTTATCTAAAACATATTTGAGATCATACAGGACATGCGTATCCTTACCTAGAGCTCGGATTTTGTCAGCTCCAAGTTCTTTGAACTCGTTATGGCCTACGGCAATAATAATCGCATCATAATTGCCGGTTTCTGGCTTATCTTGTAAAGCAATCCCATATTCAGCTTGTGCTTCTTCGCTAGAGCACCAAGGATCCACAACATCAACGTTAACATTGTACTCCTCTAACTCAGCAACGATATCAACTACTCTGGTATTGCGTAAGTCTGGGCAATTTTCTTTAAATGTAAGCCCCATAACCAGAACATTTGCCCCTTCGACATGGATTTTCTTCTTCAGCATTTTCTTTACTAACTGAGAGACGACGTACTCACCCATACCATCATTTAAACGGCGGCCGGCTAGAATCATTTCTGGATGATAACCCACTGATTGTGCTTTATGGGTTAGATAATATGGGTCTACACCAATACAGTGACCACCAACTAACCCTGGTCTAAATGGTAAAAAGTTCCATTTAGTACCCGCAGCTTCCAATACTTCCAGAGAGTCGATATTAAGCTTATTAAAGATAATTGAAAGCTCATTTATTAATGCGATATTGACATCACGTTGAGTATTTTCGATCACCTTCGCAGCTTCAGCTACTTTTATTGAGCTAGCCTTATGCGTGCCTGCTGTAATAATTGAGCCATAAAGTGCATCTACAAAATCAGCAACCTCTGGCGTTGATCCAGAAGTAACCTTTCTAATGTTTGTTAACGTGTTGACCTTATCTCCAGGATTAATTCGCTCCGGAGAGTACCCTGCAAAGAAGTCTACGTTGAACTTCAGACCTGAAACTTTCTCGATAATAGGGAGACAAACTTCTTCCGTTGCACCTGGGTAAACGGTGGATTCATAAATAACTACATCTCCCTTTTTGACAAATTCACCAAGCATTTTAGATGCACCCTGTAAAGGGGATAAGTCAGGTGTATTACTGTCGTCAATAGGAGTGGGCACAGTAACAATAAAAACGGTGCAATCCGTTAACTCATTTTTTTCACTTGCAAAGCGCAAAGAAGTTGCTGCTTTTAGTTCTTCAGTAGTCACTTCTAAAGTCGAGTCATTTCCTTTACTCAATTCATCTACGCGGGATGAGTTGATATCAAAACCCAGTACATTGTATTTTTTTGATAATTCAACTGCCAGTGGCAAACCGACATAACCAAGACCTATGACTGCGATTTTTACATCACTTAAATTCATTACCAAATCCCCTTTGTATCGATTAGGTAGTCACTTTTGACTCTAGTTTCTTTAAATTCTTTGTGGTCAACCAACAAAACGTGAATATCTGCAGTTTTAAGTCCTACATCTAAATCTACTAACTCTATGTTTGTTAATGATTTTGGTAATACCTCGATATTTGGCTCAACGGCCAACAGACTACCTGCATGATAATCACGCAGCATTTTTGTTATGTTTAATGCAGGGCTTTCTCTTAAGTCGTCTATATCAGGCTTAAACGCAAGGCCATAACAAGCTATCGTAACTTCTTTAATTGTTCTATTGGGATTTGCTTGAAGAAAACGCTCAATAGCTAGCTTAACTTTTCTTATCACCCAATCTGGCTTCTCATCGTTTACCTGACGAGCCGTATGTATAATTCGGGCTTCTTCTGGTGTTTTACTCACAATAAACCAAGGGTCAACCGCGATACAGTGGCCACCAACCCCGGGGCCTGGCTGTAAGATATTAATACGAGGGTGTCGATTGGCTAAAGAAATAAGCTCCCAAACATCAATATTTAGCTTGTCACAAATAACAGATAACTCATTTGCGAAAGCTATTTGTACGTCCCGACAAGAATTCTCTGTTAACTTCGCCATCTCCGCAGTACGCGCATTTGTGGTTACACACTCACCTTCTACGAATGTCTTGTAGAGCTCAATAGCCGCTTGTGAACATTTAGCGGTCATACCACCTATTACACGGTCATTTTCAACCAATTCACGTACAACGTGACCAGGTAACACTCGTTCAGGACAATGCGCAATACGAATATCTGACTCTTGCCCTTTTTGTTGTGGGAATGTCAAGTCAGCTCTCGCTTCCGCCAACCATTCAGCCATCTGTTCTGTAGCACCGACAGGCGAAGTCGACTCAAGTATAACCAAATCTCCCTTTTTCAATACGGGTGCAATAGCTAAAGCTGCTGATTGGATATAAGACAAATCTGGCTCAGGTATTTCAGAGCCATTATTTTTAAAAGGCGTAGGTACTGCAATAAGAAAAGCGTCAGCTGCCTCGGGAACCGTTGTCGCTTTCAAGTAATTTTCAGTGACGGCTGCATGAACAATCATATCGAGCTCAGGTTCAACTATGTGAATTTCACCTCGGTTAATCGTATCAACAGCATGTTGGCTAACATCAACACCGATTACTTTTTTCTTTCGGGAGGCAAACATCGCCGCTGTAGGTAAGCCAATATAACCAAGGCCGATAACCGAAATTGTATTGAAAGACATGGTATCCCTTTTTTTAAGTCTGTAAGCTATAAGTGAAATTTGAATTCAAAGTTGTATTAATTAGCTAGCTAAAATATCACAAATACGTTGACATGCATTGCCATCACCATAAGGGTTATGTGCTCTGCTCATTTCAGCGAAGCTATCTTCATCTGTTAGCAACTTAGTTAAAGATGAGGTAATCAGCTCTACATTTGTGCCTACCAACTTAACTGTGCCAGCCTCAACTGCCTCTGGACGTTCCGTAGTATCTCTCATTACCAATACCGGCTTACCTAAACTCGGAGCTTCTTCTTGAATACCTCCAGAGTCAGTGAGGATTATATGGGCGCGATTCATTAAGTAAACAAACGGTAGATACTGCTGAGGTTCAATTAGATGAATATTATTAATGTCTTTTAAGATACGATTTACGGGCTCTCGTACATTTGGATTTAGATGTACAGGGTAAAGGATCTGTGTTTCTGGGTGAGCCTTCGCTGTTTGGGCTAATGCTTCACAGATACGCTCAAAGCCACCACCAAAGCTCTCTCGACGGTGGCCTGTCACTAAAATAAGTTTCTTTGACCGATCTAAAAATGGAAACTGAGCAGAAAGCGTCGATGATAAATCGCTGTCCTGCTCAATTTGCGTCTTAACCATTAATAAGGCATCAATGACCGTATTACCAGTTACAAAAACATTTGCTTCTTTATAGTTTTCTGCAAGTAGGTTACTTTTAGAGGTTTCTGTTGGTGCGAAGTGGAACTTAGTTAGTGCACCTGTCAGCTTTCTGTTTGCTTCTTCAGGCCAGGGTGAATAAATATCACCTGTTCTTAAACCCGCTTCAACATGGCCAACTGCGATTTGCTCATAATATGCTGCAAGACTAGCAGCAAAAGTGGTTGCTGTGTCACCATGGACTAAAACAACATCGGGTTTAAACTCTTTTAATACTGGTGTTAGCTCTAATAAAATACGGCTAGTAATTTCTGGTAAAGTTTGCCCAGCTTTCATTAAGTTTAGATCGTAGTCAGGCGTGATTTTGAAGAGCTCTAAAACCTGGTCTAGCATCTCACGGTGCTGTGCGGTTACACACACTTTAGCTTCAAAACGCTTATCCGACGCAAGAGCATGAACAAGGGGAGCCATTTTGATTGCTTCTGGCCTAGTGCCGAAAACTGTAAGAACTTTCACAGGTGTTCCTTTATTTTGTTGGTGCATATTTGTGAAGAAACATTTTTATTTCTTCTGTTACTTTCTATATAGAAATAATTAGGCCTTCAAGACTTTAAAGAGTGAAGTTATTAAAACTCTGCTATCGCGGTTATATGCAAAATCATAAAGCTAACTCTCGTCTTAAAAAACTCATGGTTTATTATCTATCTCTGCCCCGTTTAAGCCGATGCAACCATGTCAGTTCAAACCCTGAGATAACCTCAGGGTTACGAGATTGCTACTTGTCTGATTTATATTCGTAGTTATAGTAGCCATAATAGCCGTAGGCATTGCTGGCTTTTTTCACTACACCGTTAAATACGACACCTTTCACGTCTATGCCATTTTGCTCGAAACGATTACGCGTAACTTCCAGCTCCTTTACGTGGTTTTGTCCAAAGCGAGTGACAAGTAACGTACTTCCCGCATGAGCGCTAACAATGGCTGGATCAGTTACAGCTAGAATAGGGGGTGTATCAATAATGACGAGATCGTATTTTGCGCTCACTTCTTCTATCAATTTAGTAAAGTTCGCGTGCATTAGTAGCTCAGATGGGTTCGGCGGTATTTGGCCTCGGGTCATTACTTCTAAGCCCGCTACTTGGCTTTGCTTTATTGCTTGCTCTAAACTGATTCGACCGGATAAATAATCACTTAAACCATCGTCCCATTGCATGCCGAACTGGGTTTGAAGGTAGCCTTTACGCATGTCGGCGTCAATAATCAGTACTTTTTTATCACTTTGCGCCAAAACCGTTGCTAAGTTAACGGAAATAAATGACTTACCTACGCCAGGGCTGGGACCTGAAATAGCTATTACATTGTTTTTAGCTTCCATCATTGCAAAATGCAGACTAGTACGGAGACTTCTTAATGCTTCAATAGAAAGGTCTGCCGGGTTATCCATAGCAAGGATTGATTTCGCCTTTGCTGTTTTACCTTTACGTGCTTTAGCAAAGCCAGTGAGTTTAACTTGATACTCAGAATAAGGCACGCTTGCATAGACGGGTAAACCCAAAGCTTCAATTTCACTCGGATCTTCAATACCTTTGTGCATTACCTTTTGGATCAATACAATAGACACAGCCAGCATACCACCCAGCATAATCGCCATCATTACAATCAATGCTTTTTTAGGTTTAATCGGCTTTGAGGTGTTAACTTCAGCTAGGTCTATAACACGTACATTACCCACTGTACCGGCACGTACAATGTCTAGTTCTTGAGTTTTAGCCAGTAATAATGTGTAGATTTCATTATTAACCTCTACATCTCTGGTTAAACGTAATAATTCCTGTTGTGTCTCAGGTAGTACTTGCACTTCTGCAGTTAAGCGTCGCTTTTGATTTTCTACAACTTCAATTTGCTCTACTGCTGCTTGGTAGCTAGGGTGACTTTGCTTAAATTTGCGACTAAGCTCCAGCTTTCTTAGCTCAAGTTCCTGCAGCTGAGTCTCTAGCTTCACCAATTGCTTTAACACGCCTTCGGTTTCCAACGAAATGTCCACCGATCGCTGTTTTACCTGGTAGTCATTAAAGCGTTGTTCAGCAGCCTCGAGTTGCTTCTTCACTTGTGGTAACTGATACTCCAAGAAGTCTAGAGACTTCTGTGCTTCCGCACTACTACGCTCTACATTACGACGAACATATATATTAGCTACTTTGTTAAGTACTGCTTCAGCATATTCTGGGTCTGAACCTTGAAAACTTAAGTTAATGATACCTGAATCTTTACCTTTTTCGCTTGCGCCAATAGCCGCTTGCAAATCTAGTATTGTATTCAAACGATCACGCCTGGCCAAAGTAAACTCAGTATCGGGACGGGCGGTCAGCGTTCTAAGTGTTAGACTGAATGCACCATTTGATACCTCTTCTCCCACTTTGCCTTTTAGTATAATTTCACCATCGCCGCCGAGTAATTGAAACTCATTGTTTGCAAGCGTTACCAGAGTAAACCCTTGGCCAATTGCGTTGCTAGGAACGTCAAATTTGAATACGTCAATTTCTTCACCACCCCACGCATAGCTAGTAGCGGCAAAACTCGGTTCAGCCAAGTCACCTTCATGTGTAGGTGTGAATTTACGAAATGCACGACCACCTATAATTGGGTATAACTTTGGTTTTGCTACGATGTCTAGTTTGAGGCTATCAACCGCTTCGCCAATAATGCTACGCGATTTAAGCAGCTCAATTTCAGTGACTGCGGCAGAGGTGCTCTCAAACATGCCCCCCAGCTCATCAAACCCTGGGACTGAGCCTCCTTTTTCTTCAACCTGTATCATTGCAGTGGCTTGATAAACAGGCGCGCTAAACATAGCAACCGCCACACCTATAATCATAAATAAAGTGGTTATAGCGATTATGAATAATTTGCGGTCCAGTAAAGCACCGAGCAATGCCATTACATCGATTTCTTGCGCTTGTTGCGTGGTTTGCTTTGGTTGCACGCCACTTAATAGGTTTGATTGAGCGTTCATTGACTCTTTCATCCTTATAAATACTTCTGCCAAGCGCCACACGCGCTATCGATTAAATCGTATACATGTTCGAATGCTTCACGGCTTTGACGGTATGGATCAGGTATTTCTTTATCCCCTAACCATTTTCCTAGCAAGAATGTTTTTCCTCGTGCTTGCGGGTAACGGGAGCAAAGATCTTCTAGGTGGCGCTGCTCCATAACTAGTATCACACTATTCTGAGCAATCAACGATGAGCTAACTTGCTGCCCTTTGTGTGCAGACATATCAATGCCATTTTGCGATGCAAGCTCTTTGGCCATCGGGTCTGCCGGTTTATCAACCAAAGCAGTAAGGCCAGCTGAAGCTACTTTTATATCTCGGTCCTTGAGTTTATTTCTCAAGACATATTCTGCCGTGGGGCTACGACAAATATTCCCGGCACATACCATTAAAACACTATCAAACATGAATTTTCACACTATTGATTGTCGATATCTTGTAGTGCATCCACTGTTGCAAGTGAAGGCAATAAGAGACTGATAACTTTGTTCCATCTAGCAAGTGGAGCGCTAGTAATATAAACGATATCTTGTGGCTCCAGTTCAAATTGCTCTGCAAGCACCAAAGACGCTATGTTTCTGGCATGCAACTGATATACATCTGCAACGACCCCATCGCTTTTCAAATCGCGTTTGCGCAACACAAAGACACCATTAGCATCTGCGGTACGTTCATTAATGCCACCGGCCTCAGTAAGCGCCTCAGCAAGACTTAAACCATAGCGATTAATGCTGACTTTACCTGCTTTGGTCACATCGCCAAGTACATAAACATTGCGCTTATCATTACGACTCACATGGATAACATCTCCATGTTGCAACAATCGATTTTGAGAAATATCACCGTTACTATAAAACTCGTCAAGCTTGATTTGCTCTGTTGTATTCCCACGAGTAAAGTTCACAACTTCCCAATTAGCATTGTTAGTCAATCCACCTGCCTGATTTACTGCGTCGATCAAGGTAAGTGGCGTCTCTGTAATAGGTAGAACGTTAGGTTTTTTCACTTCGCCGGTGACGTAAACTTTCTGACTTTTGAAGCCCACAACTTTCACATCGATTTGGGGATCTTCGATAACTCGGCTTAACCGTTTCACCAGTTCAGCACGTAATTCCGTAACAGTACGACCTGCCGCCGGAATATTCGGGGCATAAGCAAAAGTAATGGTGCCATCAGCCTGGATTCTGAAGCCATCAAATTCAGCCGTACGTTGGACTGCAGCTGGAATGGTTAATTCTGGGTGGTCCCAGACACCTATAGTAAGGACATCTCCGACACCAAGACGATATTCAAAACCAGATAGGTCAACACCTTCACTAAGCTGGCTAGGTCTGATATCACCTTGATCTTGATTTCTTTTGTATTCCTGAATGAGTTGAGCATCAATCAAATGGATATTGATATTCTCTAGGTCGTTTTGCAAGCTTGCGGTCTGCTCACTTGAGCTTATTCCTTCAAAATGGCCGCCGGGAACAATCGAACAGCCAGTCATTGCAAGAAATAGAGTAGAAGCAATGATAGTTTTACAGCTAAGCGCCATTATTTTTTCCCAAAATATGTAATTTTCTTTCAGTTCTTTGATAATTTGATATTACGAGCAGCCAATTAAAGCATGCGCTGTTGTTAATCGCAAGTGACAATTCTTTTCATGCTCAAATCATCAATAATGTCCGGCATTACGGGCTCTTACTCCCATCCAGCTTTGCTTGTCCAAGGTAAATTTAAAACTTCTTTGCCAAGTACTCCGTTACACTTTAGACATTATGACTTACCAAAGTTACAGAGATTTTTAAGCCCTTTTCAATTGGCAAAGAGAGCTTTTATGCTCAAGCTAATTTTTCATAACTCTTGCCAAATTGAGTCCGTTCCCGTCAATGTTGTTCCAAGATTTACAAGCACGTCTAAATTAACACTTTAGCTACATACCACTGTCAATTACATTACTTCAGCTGATAATTTGAAATGAGAAAACCAAAAACCGGAACAATTAAAAATTTGCAACAATATAATTCCCCTTGCTAAGTGATTTACAGCGACTCCATTTCATTACACTCTTTCAGTGCCCTGCAGGCTATTCAGTGCCCCATAGAGTAGGGAGACCGCCTTGATGTGCAGAGTGGCGCTTATCTAAACAGCGCCGATGATCGTGTAAGTATTTCTAAATTAGAGTTATTCAAAAAACAAACTTCAGCAATTACACTAGGTTCTTTGCATGAAACATCATTTTGACAAGGTGGAAGAAAAAGCAGAAACTAATGAGTTAAAACTTCGGCTTCGCGAAGTTTTCTTTTGACAAATATCTGCGTTCCTTGCACTGACTTCTCAATCGAATATTCCATTAATGTTCATTATACTGCTTTTGTTACGTGAGTCTAGCGCTTAAGGTAACTTAGCTCTCAACTTTAGAAGGACTAAAAGAGCCTAAATTAAAAAACAAAATTTCAAAAGTCAAAAACTTAGTCATTACCAAATAAGTCTCTCGTATATACTTTATTTTCCACGTCACGAATATCATCTACCATCCGGTTGGCCACGATAACATCTGATACTTTCTTAAATTCATCCAGCTCTTTGATCACGCGAGAATGAAAGAACTCGTCTTCACTCAAAACCGGCTCATAGATGACAACCTCGATGCCTTCCGCTTTAATGCGTTTCATAACCCCTTGAATAGCCGAAGCTCTGAAGTTATCAGAACCACTTTTCATTATCAGACGATAAATCCCCACAACCTCAGGCTTGCGATTCAAAATAGATTCCGCAACATAATCCTTACGCGTGTCATTAGCGTCAACAATAGCGCGGATCAGGTTATTCGGTACGTCTTGATAGTTGGCTAACAACTGTTTGGTGTCTTTTGGTAAACAATAACCACCATAACCAAAAGATGGGTTGTTATAATGCTTGCCAATACGAGGGTCCAAACCAACCCCTTCAATAATTTGCTTTGAATCTAGCCCATGCGTTTCAGCATAGGTATCGAGTTCATTGAAGTAGGCAACACGCATTGCCAGGTATGTATTTGAAAAGAGCTTGATAGCTTCGGCTTCTGTAGAGTCCGTGAATAACACATCGATTTCTGCTTTTTCGGCCCCTTTTAGCAGCAGATTTGCAAAGACTTCAGCGCGCTCAGAGCGTTCTCCAACGATAATACGAGAGGGATGAAGATTGTCGTAAAGCGCTCTACCCTCACGTAAAAACTCCGGTGAAAACATGATATTATCTATACCAAACTCTTTTTTCACACGCTCTGTATACCCGACGGGGACAGTGGACTTAACGACCATCACAGCATTTGCGTTGTACTCAAGCACATCTTTGATCACAGCCTCGACCGACTTTGTGTTGAAATTGTTAGTTTCCGGGTCGTAGTCGGTAGGCGTGGCGATGACAACATAATCAGCATCAGCATATGCTACAGCTTTATCAGTTGTCGCATGTAACTTAAGCGACTTAGAAGTAAGATAGTGAGATATCTCAGGGTCGACGATAGGTGACTGCTTGTTTTTCAACATAGATACCTTGCTTTCATCGATATCTAATGCAATAACGTCATTATTCTGAGCTAACAAAATAGCATTGGACAGTCCTACATAGCCAATACCCACGGTGGTGATTTTCATATCTGTATTTACTCCCGCCTAAAAATAACGATTCTAGGGCTTAAATATAATGCGTAAGTCTAACACAACAGCCCTTACTCTGTAAGCTTTGTGACACAGGACAAAGGCAAGTAAATATGCATTCACGACAACAACACCCTCAGGAGTTTCACCTATCCAGCGTGCAGAGTTCTCAGCTCAATTTAGCGATAAGAACAAAGGCAAACACAGTGTTTAATTGCATGTGGTAATTAGCACTCAGGCCTCCTCGTCTCATCTCAATACCACCATCTAATCAACACTCAAGCGCAGGGTGATAGATATTGACCGCATAAGGAAGTTAATAAATGCCAATCGAGCGGCTATATACCGAATAGGATGACCCCCTTAGGCCAGAGCATGAATTCGGCTCTTAACACTTAATCTCTCGGGGGGCAAAACAAAGGGGATGAAGGTGTATGAAGCCCTGATGATTTCCACCATTGTGGGCTTTAAAATGAGCTTTCAATGAAACAACTGCTAAAGCTAAATAAAACAATAACCACGCGAAACGGTTTATTCAGCCCAGTAAGTTAAGACATGAATATTACGCAGCTAAACCTTGCATTATTTTTTGTACTTTAGGTAGCCCTTCACCAGATATTCCAAAAAATAACGAGAGGACAAAAAGAGATTCAATCCAAGAACTTCTCTATATAAACGCCACTGCCAGACAATTATCTTAAACTTGTTTTTGGACATGCCAGAGTCAACTCTATAAAGCGCGAGAGGTTCTTGCAATGATGCAGCCATTGGGATCTGTTGCAGAATTGTCAGCCAAAGAGCATGATCTTGCCTTTTGCGGATCGAAGGCATATAAACTTTACCCAACTTTTCAGTATCATACATAGCGGTCAGGCAGCCGATGACATTACTACCCAGCAATTGCTTAAATGTCACCGATTTTGGGGGAATAACCTGCCCAAGTTTCGCTTCGGTGGTAAATTTCTGGTAAGCGGTGAAAGTGAGTGCGTGATCATTCTTTAGTGCAAATGCTACCTGCTTCTCAAGCTTTTCAGGAAGCCATAAATCATCTGCGTCTAGAAAAGCAATAAAGCGACCTTCAGCACGGCTTATTGCATTATTTCGTGCCAAACCAGCTCCGCCATTTTGACCCTGAATAAACAATTTGATACGAGGGTCTTTCTTTGCTTCTTCTTTAATTAACTCAACAGTGTTATCCGTAGATAAGTCATCAGTTATCAACAACTCCCAATTTTGGTACGTCTGTTCAAGAACTGACTGAATGCTATCAATTACATACCTTTCAGCATTATAAGTTGGCATGATCACTGAAACTAAAGGTGTCATTCTATTAGCGCCCCATACCCATAACCACTACTTTTACGGTGTGAAGCATGATTTTAAGATCAATATAGGTACTGTGGTGTTTGATATAATGGATGTCGTATTTGTGCTTCCAAATCGCATCTTGCACCGATGCACCATACGGATAGCTAACTTGAGCTAACCCTGTCACACCTGGTTTCACCGCATGGCGGAATCGATAATACTTAATCTCGTTTTCAAGAGTCTCAATGAAGATTTCACGTTCAGGGCGCGGGCCAACCATAGACATCTCACCTTTCAGAACATTTAGAAGCTGAGGTAATTCATCTATGCGAGTCTTGCGAATAAACTTTCCGACCTTTGTAACTCGGCTATCATTCTTCGTTGCCCATTGCGCACCGCCTTTCTCAGCATCCGTGCGCATTGAGCGAAATTTAATTACGTCAAACTCGATATTGTACTGTCCGGTTCTTTTTTGCCTATAGAAGATGGGACCTGGTGATTCAAGTTTGATCATCAAAGCTGCGATAACAGAGATAGGCGCTGTTAAAACTAACAATATCAGCGCAGAGAAAATATCAATTACCCTTTTTGCTCTCTGAGTTCGTTTAGTCGATAAAATTGAAAATGCTTTCTGATGCAAAAAGTAGCTACTTTTCAATAAGGACACTTCCGTATAACCACATCGCTCATCCAAATAACTAACCAAAGGCTCAACCCAAGCGCCATATTCGGTAGCAGAAACTAAGAATTCTCTTTCGTCATTACTTAGTCTTGTATTTTCAAAGTGTGTAATTACTTTCTGATCCAGGTTAGTCAAATGATAATCATTAAAAACAACTTTAACGTCACTTCCCGCAAGCACTTCCTGGATAACGTCAACCTGATCATTCGGACAATATACATAAATTTCTTTTGCTTTATAAGCATACTTGGGCGCTTTAAAAGACTTACTTTTCTTAAATTTATTAACCATGATTAAGTCGAACAGTTCCTGACAGTTATTGAAAAATAATAACGTATTTTTCTCATAGAAAAAGGTGAGATATAACATACATAACGACGGCATGATAACCGCACATTACGCAAAATCAATTAAGAGACAGATGATAGCACACTAGCAGATCTTCGAACAGTACAAAGTCTGTTAATTCTTGTAAAGATAGTGGATCTTGTTGTAGTTCGGTGCAGTAAGCTAGAAAGTAAACATAACTGAAGGAAGCTGTACCGCTCCCTTAGCCATGTATTACGCCCAAGACAGGAGAGACCTCTCGATGGGGAAGGCCTCTTCAGCCTCAGAACAAAGACTTTGCGTAAAGTTCTCCCCAATACGCCTCTGCTTCACGAGATGAAAATGCTTCGAACCCATTTCCTGGAGTCAAGGTGAGTTCGCCAAAATAGATCTGCCCACCGACTAAATACAAATCGACTCTCATATACTCGCTATCTCCAAGCAATGCGATGGCTAGTTCTGCCATTTTATTTAGCTCTTTGCTATTCGGTAACTGATAGTTACCATTTTTGTAGATCACTTGGTAGTCTAACTGATTTAACTCACTATCATAGTAATTTCTCTTATGATCTGTAAATCTATCAAAATCAACTTGCAATATCCAAATGGGGTTACCGCCATTCCTGAAAACATGAAACTTAAAATCTTCTGGAACTTCGCCATTAATACCTATTTTTTTCTCAACAACAACTCTTCGGTCAATATACTTGTATTGAACCTCACCCAGCAAAACTCCTCGATAATCTTGCATTAATGCACTATTAAACTTATCACTAATCTCTTTAGCCGTTTTATCAGTGGGAAATATTTCGAGGTGTGCACTACCACTTCCGTGGTTAGTTTTTATTACTATATCATCTCTCGAAGTATCAACATCATCGACACCTAGTTTTTCATACACACCTATTAGAGGGATCAAATACTCAGTACCTATTTTTTCCTCAACATACTTCCGCACTGCGTATTTATCAGCATATACGCTTTCTTTTTTTCCCAAACGAAGCTTGCGCAGCTGGATATACTCACTGAAAAGCTCAGGCTTACTCCAGCTCATAAAGTAGCCATGCTTAAGGTAAAAATATATGAAAATTCTAACTTTTAAAGGCAAGAGTTTTAGTACTGTATCTATCATTTCGAAACGTTAAACCTCTTTCCTGCGATCTGAGTAATAACTTCATGCCAATACTTTTGTAAAGTCAGAGGCTGTACTTTTGCAACATGTTGAGATAGCCGCTCTCTGGTTTCCACATTCATCATAGCTTGGATTGCCTCTTCTAGGCCGATAGGATCTCCAGGGCGAATGATCATGCCATTTTCCCCATCTTTCACAAAGGCATGAATGCCCCCGACATCAGAGACGATGACTGGTTTACCTAAGCTCCATGCCTCCATAATAACCCTCGGAAAACCTTCATAATTATTCTTAGAGGGCACAAGTACGACATCACTTTTATCGTAAAGCTTTGCTACATCTTGGTTTCGAACCTGCCCATACAGCGTCACACAATCGGATAAGTCATGCTCTTTAATGAACTGCTCTAATGATGCTTTGATTTCTCCACCGCCAGCGATATGGAAATTAACGGTACCTTTCAGCCTCTTTGCTGCTTCCATGATTTCCAGAATGCCTTTGTCTTCTGTCAACCTTCCTACGAACAAACAATTCAACTTTTCATTCTTTTGTACAACATCAGCCTTTGAATGACTCTGCACCATAGTGTCGACAAACTGGTACGTACTAGTAGGGTTGTACTGAGCACTAAAATCATACATAGCCTGGCCAGTACACACATTTTCTACAGTATCTCCAGCACAAATTTTTGCCATATAGTGCTTTATTACCCGTGAGAATACATAAGCTAAGAACTTGTTTACCCCTTTATATTTACCATCGCGCCAAGTGTTGAAGCCATCTGCACAAATATGGTTAAACAAGGGCTTCTTGTGCTTCATCACTCTCAGTGCGAAAACAATCGCTCCCATTGAAGGAGTTCTCGCCCAGAATATAGCGTCATCATGCTCTAAGATAACTTTGTCACACGCAGCTTTGAAATCTCTCAGGTAACCTGGTTTAAGCAAAACAGACTTGGCAAATTGCATAGTCGAGTCATACCAGGGAGCCTCATAAAAGTGGCTTTCACTAACTTCTGTGCTCGCACCTTCTGGCATAACGTCATTATTATATGCCTGAGACATAACATAGACATTCTCTTTCCCTACCATATTCTGTAAGAAAGCTGCTGACGTTTGTCTTGTATAATAATGGTCACCAAACTTAGTGTAAGGCTCTCCCAAAAAAGCTATAACTTTCATTATGTACCTTATAAAAATTCAGGCCTACCAAACCTTCAGGTGTAATATAACCGTAAATTATATCCTATTTCTCAGTTCTAATCGAACTTGAGTACTTGTAACTTAGGCCTATCGCAATGCCATTGCATAGAAAAATGGTTTCAAGGAAAGGGTGTAGATAAGACAGCCCAACGACATTCGCGACCAGAAAAATACACATTCCTTTGCTTTTCAGCCCCATCCCATAAAGCAGAAAAAATAGAAAATAGCATGCGAAACCAATGAGACCAAAGTGACCAATCAACATGGTAATTAATAAATGACTGTATTTACCCTCTTCATATGAGTAGGCATAATTTCCCTCATTTATGCCAAACCCAAACAATAGCTCCTTGATTGAGTACTGAGCACTCAACGTTGGTAAGCTCTGTAGAACGCCCAGTTTGGTCGATCCACTACCGTCACTTGTCAACACCTGGTAGATGAAAGGGGAAAGGAAACAGACGGCAACTAAACCCAAGATAACCAGCTGTACCTGGTTGACCATGCTGCGACGGAAAAAAAACAGATATAAATACAACACAAAAGTTGTTGCAATAGCCGCCCTGCTCAAAGTAAGAAAAATGAAAACCAGAAAAATTGCACTGATCACTTTCCTGAAACGCTGACTGACTGAAAAGTATGCAAAATATATCTTATGAATTACAAAATAAAATAATGCGTATAACCCCACTGCGTTCGAGTCAACCATAAAGGGGCTATCCATCTTAAGAGCATAGAAGTTTTGCAGTACCTGACTTGGGTTTGAGATAATAGATAGTGAGCGTAGAGCAAATTCTAGGCCCAAGAAAACCAAAGCAAATACACTCATTAAGAGTATTGCATTATGAATCTCGTTCTTGCGTGAATGATAGATCAAATAAATTGCCAGCAGAGACATCAAAACTGGCAAGAATATCTTTACTGTGTCGAACAACGCCTCAGATGCAGAGGAGTTACCTATAAATGAACACACGACCAAGGAAAAAAACAGAAATGCATGCAAGTTAAAGTCTGTTCGAAGACTTAGCTTGTTGCTTGTATCAATTCTGGATGCAAATAAACTCCAAACAACAACGAGCACGCCAAGCAATGGGACGAGAAAGCGAGTGCCCGTATATGACCCATACTGAATTGTACTTGCAACAAGTAAAATTGTAAGAAGTAACCCGTACTTAGACATCAACTTTGCTTACCTAAGATAGATTTTACAAAAATTTTTTCTTAAGACTATGCAGTCCACGTAACAAGGGTAAGGCATGTTTAAACCGGCTCAGCACCCTCTGGCTTGAGTTTACCCCTTTATAAAGTGCTTCCGACTCAGATAAAAACTGTTTAGTGAGGTCATAATGGCGTGATTTGAGCGCTGCAACGGCTAAGTAAGCCAATTCTCTTGCTATACAGTAATCAACAAGTTCAGGTGCTACATCAAGTTTCTCTGTTCGTTTTAGAGACATAACAAATGCGTCACGCTCTTTTAGCAGATGTGCTTTGGCAAGCGCTGAGCGCTCACTCGACCATGAGTTTTCAGCTTCCCGACGATACATAGAATAAACACCGGGCACGTAGACAGCACCTCCCTTAGAAGCTGCCACCATCTGAATAAACATATCACCGACCGGAGCTCCTTCGAGATAAGCTGGTAACTCAGCCACAGCACACCGTTTGAACATCAGCGTTGCAGTTGCCATAAGGCCACCACCACCTTTTATGACGTCTTCAAAAGACAATAGTTTTACTGCATCACCCAAGTAAACATTATTGGTTTTCTTACCATCAGGGAACAAGTTAATAGCAGGGTGAAAACTCAAAGCAACATCAGGATGCGCCTGCATAGCTTGATACTGAGCTTCCAACTTGTCCTCTGAATCCCAATAATCATCGCCTTCACACATTGCTATGTAATCACCTCTGGCTGCACCAAGCGCAGTAATAGTCGGCAAGGTCCGCATTTTTGAGTATTGGTTTTCGTCAGGGAAGAGTAAACGAATTTTCTCAGGGTGCATCTGCGCGTATCGAGAAATGATCTCACGAGTCTTGTCAGTCGAACAGTCATCATACACGACTATCTCAGTATTCAAGGTGGTTTTTTGACTCAAAAACCCCTTTAGGGCGTCTTCTATATAACCTTCCTGATTAAACGCGATACAGACCACACTCAAGTCTATACTGTTACCTGAATTCAACATTTACCAAAGTCTCTTTATTTAAAATTTTAGCTAAAACTAATGCCCCTAAAACGATAGCGGCGTATAGTGAAGCCATTGTGATAAGCAGAACAAGCGTTGTAAGCTGGATTTTATTTATACCAAAAAATACAGTGAACCCACTCACCAAGCAGCACATAAGCAGCGAAGGTAAAATATTACGGCTAAACCAAGCTTTATGTGTAACAACACGGGTTTTGTGATGAACATACCATTGCCACAACAAAAATGACGCCAGCTTAAAAGTAAATGATAAAATAGCCACATATAATACATCATAGAAATAGGCAAAAAAGAATATAAGCGGTATATACGTTACTAACAAAATCTTGTTATATCTGACATGCTCTTTAAGATCTCCGATAGCGACCTGGAGATAATATTGAAACGCTGTAACAATTGCGACACTGTTACCTAAAATATATAAAGTGAGGATGGTTTCCCCCCATTCTGCCGCTACCGGATCCGAGGTGAATAAAAGCAACACCTGCTTTGAAAATAGTGCGACTAACACACCAACAGGCAACAACACAGCCGAGACAAACATCGCGCTTTTATGGTACAGACTGAGAAACTGCTCCTGTTGATTACTCGCGTATAATTTGGTTAAGCGCGGGATCAAAACGGCCCCAATAGGAAAACCGAGCGTAATCATGGCAGAAGAGATAGTAATACACATAGTGTAATAACCATATTCTTCTGGAAGAAGAATATTTGAAAACAACAGCTTATCTAAGTGCAATGTAGCTGCACTTACTAACGCGGTAAATGCAACACTCAGGATGTACTTTTTATTTTCACTCAATTCTGCGATATAGAAGCGTCCCGGTAGCCAGAACGAAAGCGACAATCGATTGGCAACCCTTAGTCTGAAAATGAATAACTCTAAGACAGTCGCAGCGAAATGGATCTGAAAGTACAATTCTAAGCTGGGTTCTTTGTACATAATATATGTACAAACGGGGTATTTAATAGTATTAAACAGTATTGTTCCAGCATTTAGCCATAGAAAGTCTTCTTTACCCTGTAATGCAGCCCTATAGATCGAAGCTACCAGGCGGGAAGAAACAATACAGAACAGCAAAGCAACTATAGTTTCAGTAACTATTTCATTTCCTTTGAACCAGTACTTCAGTATCTGATCGGACAGGAGATAGCTCGAAAAAAAGATAACGGCAAATACAAGTAAAGAGATAGTTTCAAAACTCTTCAACGTCCTGGTCGTTGCTTTTGTGTTGCCCGAACTGGCTGCTATGACACGACAAAGTGTCGGACTCAAACCTGAGTCCAACACATTTATAAATATCTGTATAACTGTGTAAAAGCCGATAATACCAAATGCGACAGGCCCCATAATGTTATATAAAAAAGGCATAACAAGTATGCCTATTAACATCGAGTAACCCTGATTTAGGTAAGTCAGCAATGCATTACGTTTCAGCAAGCTTTGAACCTATTTTGTCAGATACTTTTTAAAGTAGTCTTTTCTTTTTTCGCCCAATGTACGCTTATTAAGATCAAACTCTTGCGATTGATAAAAGTCACGGTATGCCTCTTTCAAATGCGAAAGATTACTACCGATGTCTTCAAGCACCTCTAAATAATCGGTTCTCAGAATCGTGGACGCATCATACGAAGTACCCGAAAGTGCATTCTTTAGCAAACCATAATTCTTATTAAAGTAGTATCTTAAGTCATAAACTGGCTTCATGACATTCACAACCGGAACCTTGTGCGAGATAGAAATAACGAGTGCATGATAGCGGTTACAGATAACGAACTCTGCGTTTCGGATGATCGATACGGCATCTTCTAATTTCAAGTAAGAGCCAGTACTTTGAAAAACATGGAAAAAGTCAAACTTAATGTGCTCTTTTAGGTAATCAGAGACATCATTGTCATCGAAGGGCATGTACACCACATCCAAGCCATGCTCCTTGTTAATGCGTTCGATGAACCCCTTCACGGCTTCAAAGTGTTCCTTAAGCCAAGAAAGAGGATAATAAAACTCAATAACAATGTATTTTTTGTCAAAGTGACTTACATTATCAGCCTTGCAGCTTAATTCATCATTTAGCAGATACAGGTCATCAGGCAACTTATGCAGCTGTGCATTATCTACCCCTAACTTCTTTAAGTAAGTTGATGACATTACAGTGTCTCGAACTGCTATTGGAGTGTCATCCAGAAAACCGAATATCTCGCTATAAAACTTTTCACTTTCATCAAACGGACCAAACCCATTAGCAGAGAAAACAACCTGTTTTCCTAACATTTTAGCGACGATAATGGGGGCTACAATTTTAAATAAGTCGTCTTTCCTACCCCAGTCATACCAAAGCTGATTAAAGTATCCTCCCCCGGATACCAGCAGCACATCAACATCTGCAAGCTGCTTCTTGATTTCATCAATATTTTCAATGGCATCAGCGATTTCAATCGGTGTGGGTACAATGTCTACAGGATTAATTTTAAAATTAAGAGATTTCAGCGCGAACTTAACAACTCGCTCGATAAACTTAGGCTTTCTGTAAAATGACTTGGATAACTTAACTTCAACATACTCACAGTTATAATCACCAAAGTAGTCGTTATCGAGTTCAGCAACAAACCCTTTTGAGTAGTTGAAGATAACATATTGGTTATTCTCGCCCATATCGTAAATATTATTTACGAACATAGCGTAATCACCAAGGTTTCTATCGGCCAGAGGGCCAGTTAAAGCTATTTTCATCATTGACCTACAGTAAAGCTTCCACACTATCTATAGAGAACGTTGCAACACCAAGTTGCTGCACATCGACACGCTCTCTGAAAGAATCATCGATAAATATCGCGTTCTTATGTTTTATAACTGAAGACTTAGGTGAGCCATCTGTAATATGATAGATAGTGTCAAACAAGTTTGTCAGTCGGTACTTATTCAGGGATTCTGTCAGATCATATTCGTGACGTGTAACTAAATGTACCTGACAGCCATCAGAAATTGATTTGTACAACAAGGCAATAAGCTGCTCATTGACTCGATTATTGATAATAATACAATCATCAAAATCAACATATATATGCTTATAATTTAGCTGCAAATTGTATCTATTTGAAAGGTTCCTTTCTTGTTTAACCTCAAATGTATTTGGGTTTACCCGGACAGATATTCCATCATGTGCATACAGAGACAACTCAGCAAAGTTCACACCTTTTACCCGGTTTGTTGACATTGAACCGGCAATACGTGTTGCAACTTCCATCAGAACTAGCTCACCAGAATCACTTTCTTTTACCTGAAAAAACCACGCCCCAAGCATTCCAATGCTATTGTTTAGTTTTTCAGCAAAACTAAAAAACTTCTTCGTTGGATCTGCAACTGTCTGGGTACCAACTGCAATGCCATTCATGATCCTCGTGCGCACGCGCGGGCCTGCGTACTCCAGAGTACCTTCAGCTGATGTATAACAATCAATGGTATACTCTTTGCCTGGTAAATACTCACACACAACGTGCGTTTCAAAATCAACCTGCTCTAAAGCTTCCAGGCTATCGGCCCTGAAAGCACCTTTACTACCCTGCCCAACATCAGGCTTTACAAAAACGGGGAGCGCAGATGGCAAAACCTCATCTAGCTTATTAAACAAGCGCGGTAAGGCAACCGTACCCTTTAACTTGCTGTAGGTTGCTTTTTTTGAACGGCAAATTCGGTTAGCTTCTACACTAGACGTGATGACTTTTGCATCGATATCTTCTCTGCTCTCTGAAAGTAAAAGCGCTGCGTCATCATGTGCCGGAAAAACATGGGTAATGTTATGTTCTTTAACAAAACGATTGACATGCTCCAAGAATAATTCGTCTCTGATGTACGGCGCACCACTATAAAAGTGCTCGTATTCATAGGCTGATGAGTCTTCAACAGAGTTTAGACCTATAACTTTAAGCCCTTTAACACCTTTTAAAGCTCTGTTTATCTCTAAGCCAATTTCCGTACCACAGGGCACAACTAATACATTTTTCATAATTTACTTTCTTTTAAAACCTTACATACACGCTCTACATCTTGCACCGTCATATAGTAGTGTAGAGGAAGGCATAACACCTTAGATACGCGATCTTCCGCAATAGGCATACTGTCAGCATCTTCAAACTGCGTATTAATAGCTGGTTCAAAGTATCGTCGACTTTGAATATTATTTTCCTGGAGTGCACTTTCTATCTTGCTTCTTTCCTCAGAAGAGGCACAGCCGATAACAAAATACGCACCATTTTTTGATGCTTTGTCGTGCCATTCTGGAAGGATAAAGTCATTTTTCAGGAGTCTAGTGTAGGTCTCAAACAGGTGAGTTCGATGACTCAATACATCATCAATGATATCCAGATTAACCAGTCCAACAGCAGCCTGGTATTCATTCATTTTAGCATTGATACCAATTTCACCATGATGCTGAGCAAAATTAATTAACCGTTTTGCTATGTCAAAATGCTCTTTCTTCTTAAAGCATATTGCACCGCCTTCCACAGTATGAAACAACTTGGTCGCATGAAAACTTAAAGTAGAAGCATCGCCAAATGTCAAAACCGAACGTTCTGCTACACGCACTCCAAAAGCATGTGCCGCATCATAAATGACATTCACTCCTGAAGGTTGCTGCGCTTCTATAAGCTCAACATCACATGGGTTACCATATACGTGTGTTGCGACAATCGTGTCAAAGCCATCCTGCTGGTTAACTAGCTCAATCGCTTCAGGCGCAGCCAGGTTCCAACTTTTGCCATCGACGTCCGAAAACAGAACCTTGTGGCCTTGCCACTTCAAAGCACTGGCTGTCGCAATGAAACTAAATGGTGTTGTAACCACACCGTTTGCCGACAGCGCTTTAGCAGCCACCTGTAGCGCGCTGGTGCCATTATTTACAAGCAGTAAATTCTGTACGCCCAAATAGGCCTCTAAACGCTCTGTTAGCTGTTGATGCAACTGACCAAAGTTCGTATACCAGGCATTGTCTTCAACCTGCTCTAAGTACTTTGTGAGTTTTTTCAGATCCGGCTTTATCGGATTATTCAGGTTGATATTCATTTCAACAGACTCAACAGATACTTACCGTAATCATTTTTCTGCAATGCTTCACCCGCACTGCGTAATTCTTCTTCGCTCAACCAGCCATTGATAAAGCCAATCTCTTCCAAGCACGCAATTTTAAAGCCTTGTCGTTGCTCTACGGTATGTACAAAGTGGCTGGCTTCAAGCAAGCTCTCATGAGTACCTGTGTCTAACCAAGCAAACCCTCGCCCAAGCAACTCAACATTCAGTTTACCTGCTTCCAGATATCGCTGGTTAACGCACGTGATTTCAAGCTCACCACGCGCTGATGGTTGCACCGACTTGGCAATTTCAACAACATCGTTATCGTAAAAGTACAAGCCAGTCACGGCATAAGACGATTTGGGATGTTCAGGTTTCTCTTCAATTGAAGTCGCTCTTTGATGTTCATCAAAACCAACAACACCAAAACGTTCTGGGTCTTTGACCTGATAACCAAACACCGTTGCGCCCTCAGCACGTTCTGCTGCTTTTTTTAGTTTTGGGGAGAAGCTTTGGCCGTAAAAAAGGTTATCTCCCAACACAAGAGCAACAGAATCATCACCAATAAACTCTTCACCAATGATAAAGGCTTGTGCCAGGCCATCGGGTGAAGGCTGTACTGCGTAAGACAAATTAATACCAAACGCGCTACCATCACCCAATAAGTTTTGAAACAATGATTGCTCTTCAGGTGTGGTGATCAAAAGAATGTCTCTGATACCAGCCAACATCAGTACTGAAATTGGGTAATACACCATAGGCTTATCATAGACAGGCAACAACTGCTTAGACACACCTTTAGTCACAGGGTATAAACGAGTGCCAGAACCACCGGCTAATACAATACCTTTCATTCTGCCCCTCCTAGTCTTTCCAATCGATAACTGCCATCGAGGATTGCTCGCCACCATTGTTCATTAGACAAGTACCATTGCACTGTCTTTCTTAATCCCGTTTCAAAGGTTTCAAGTGGCTTCCAGCCTAACTCTCGCTCGATTTTCGATGCATCAATGGCATAACGCAGATCGTGCCCCGGTCTGTCTTGGACAAATTGGATTAGCTCTTTATAGTGTTTTACATTGCCATGCTGACTTGGCTTAAGCTCATCTAACAATGCACAAATCGTTTCTACCACTTCAAGGTTAGTCTTCTCATTGTGACCACCAATGTTATAGGTCTCTCCAACTTCACCTTGAGTCGCAACCAGGTATAGAGCTCTGGCATGATCCTCAACAAACAGCCAGTCTCTTATTTGCTGGCCATCACCATATACAGGTAAGGGTTTGCCATCCAACGCATTCAGTATCATGAGCGGAATGAGCTTCTCCGGGAAATGAAAAGGGCCATAGTTATTTGAACAGTTAGTAATCACAACCGGCAAACCAAAGGTTCTTCTCCACGCTCTGACTAAGTGATCGCTCGATGCCTTAGAAGCCGAATAAGGCGAACTAGGCGAGTAAGGGGTTGTCTCTGTGAAGAGATCGGTCGTGCCTTTCAAGTCGCCAAACACTTCATCGGTGGAGATATGATGGAATCTAAACTTGCTCTTTTGCGCATCAGACAGCGTTCCATAGAGCTCACGGCTCTCTTCAAGCAAATTATACGTCCCAATAATATTCGTTTGAATAAACTGGCCTGGCCCATCAATTGACCTGTCGACGTGACTTTCAGCCGCCAGATGCATCACGATCTCAGGCTGATGCTTTTTAAAGAGTGCATGAAGCGCAGCTCGGTCACATATGTCAACCTGCTCGAAAGTATATCTCTGCGAGCCGGCAACACTGTCAATAGAAGACAGATTTCCAGCATACGTTAATTTATCAACATTGATAATTTCATGCTCTGTCGATTCATGAAGAAAGCGAACTAGTGCGGAGCCGATAAAGCCCGCTCCGCCTGTAACTAAGATTCTCATTTAAAAAACACCCAGATGTGACTACATCTTAACCAGTTTAATACAATAATTACTTAAAGCTTCTGGTTACGACAATAAAAATTGATAAAAGAAATCCGATAAAGGTTGCCAAAATACAAATCAATGCCCTGCTAGGTTTTGACTTACGCTCGGCGACGATAGGTGGCTCTATCACTCTAAAGACATATTCATGATTAACTTCAGCGAGCATTTTTTTACGTACTTGTTTCTCGAACAACCCATGTAAACTAGCTCTCAACTCCTCAAGTTTAGTCGTCTCCAACTGTTCTGACAGGTAGTTAATACTTTTTTCAGCCTGAGCGATATCTCTTTTTCGCATTTCCAAGTTGATTTGCTTGACAAAATAGTTGGCCCACTCAAATGCGAGATATGGCGAATAATGCTCTATAGTAAGCGTATATAAACCACTCTTTTCTTGTTCAATATAGAGACTTTTTAATAACTGACGATGCGATTCTTGCAATGATGGCTTTAGTGAAATCCCATCTTCTTCCAGCCATTGTTTTTGCTCACTGTTAAACAAAGCTGGATCATAGATCACCTGGTTCGCTGCTTTGTTCCAGTCTTCTGCAGCCATCAGGTTTTCAATCACACCATCTTGTTGCAAAAAGTCCTTAGCAAAAGTAAATGAACGCATAATTTCTACAGCCAGTGCTGCCTGCTCAACTTCATTTGACGCCAGACTAATCCCCGCCAAACTAGCCACCCCGCCGAGAGAGCCGGCCATACCAGCGCTGTCTGAATTTGATGAAGGAGCCATCAGCACTTTCGACTGATACACATTGGGTAAGTTAAGTGCAATCACCACTGCTAACGCTGCAAAGAGTGAGGTCACAGCGGCAATAAACCACTTAGCTCTAAAACAAGCCGAGATTACGCTTCTCAGATCGATATACTGATTGTTATACCCATTTGTTACATTTTGCATTGGCTCTTTAATACTCATTTCAAGTTCCTTACACACGATTGCCAGTTAAATTCTGGCGATCGCCGCGACACCAACACCAAGTTGATAGAAGATCTGCGTCGCAGTGCTCCAGAGTGTCAGGTTGTCCATGTAAGAAGCATCCATTGGAACCACAATGGTGTCTCCGGCTTCCAGCTCAACTTGATTATTAACAGCAAACCAGCTGCTTCCTCTGTTCGGAATAAACACGGCACCATTTGCTTTAATCACGTATATTTTTTCACTGTCAGCACGTTCTCGTAGGCCTCCACTAAGACTAATATAATCTTCAACAGAAGTGCCCTTTTTAAACAAATGAGAAGAACTGTAATTCACTTCACCAATGATAGAAATGGAGTCTTGCTGACCAGGAACATAAAGGGTATCACCATCTTGCAAGCCTAAAGATTCAGTATTATTAAGCACACTTGGCAAATCTATGACCAGCCTACCCACAGCTTCTACACTCGCTAGGTCTTTCAGTAGCTTGTTCGTTTCGTTGTAGCTTAACGATGTGTTTGCGCCAATAGATTTTTGGAAGCTTTTTGCAGCGATATCTTTTCTCAGCTCGTCAGACAATTTGGCCAGCTGTTTTCTTTCCTGAACCTTGATTGCTTCTCTTGTAAATACTGCAGCACGAGGGTCTGCATAATGGGTTAAGCCGCCTGCGCGTTGAATAACGTTGTTAAGTGTCTCATTGCGCTTTACGATATATGTACCAGGAAATAGTACCTCTCCTTTTAGTTCAACTCTAAAGCTTTCTTGCCACTTAGGTTGTAGAAGAACGTTAACGATATCGCGACTCTTAAGCTTCTGCTCCAAGACTTCATCATTATCAGCAGTTACTGAAGACTTTATATGGAGTACATCACCGTTCATATTCACGCGGGTCACTTCTGCAAACTCAATATATGCGGACTCAAGCAAACCGCCTGCAGCCTGAATGGCCTCAGAAGTAGACATATCTTCAACTAACGGATAGACACCTGGGAAGCGAACCTGACCACTCACTTCGATCACCTGAGATCTGACCGCTGATGAGGCTTGATACTCTAGCTGCGCCAAAACTGGTGAGAGTAATACCTCACGACCAAATACACTCGGAGTGTAATCTAGTTCTTCTTCCTCTTTATTGCTGCTTTTTTTATTCTGCAGCTTATCCATTGCCACATCAAACGACACTTTTTTCTCAAACTGCCGCTGCTCATACATATGCCAAAGCTTTACGCTAACTTGCAGTTCCTGCTCTTGTGCCGTCATAGCCAGATCCCGTAACGCTTCGTCTTCTTCTTCCTGACTAACAAAACGGCTAAAGACGTAGACAGCATCATTTTTTTGCAGCTTTACATCTGCGTTCTTTAACGATTCTGCTAACGAAAACTGAATAACTTCAATTTCGCCTAACTCATCACTTTCACGCACAATAATTGAATAATTCAAATCGGCTTGAGGTAGTAGATCAGATTTGAAATTGCCAATTAGTGATTTCACAGTCATACCGCTGTGCCATTCAAAATAACCAGGGCGTGCAACAGCACCGATTAATGAAACGGCGCCAACCAACTGCTCATTCACAGGTTGTACTTTTATCTTATCCCCGCCTTGAGGTTGATAGCTAATTTGGCTTTCACGGAAGTCAACTGAAACAACAGATTTTTCGGTGTTGTTGAGAACTCTCTTAACTTGAACCTGTTGAAGAAACGCGTTTTCTTTAAATCCACCGAACATCTTAACCAGGTGCTCAACCGTATCACCTTCTTTTAGTTCAAAAATAGCTGGACGCTTAACCAGGCCCTCAACGGATACTTGAGGACCAACAGAGGGAACAAAAACAACGTCACCAGACTGTAGTACAACATCAGAACGAGTATCACCTTTCAACAGCAGGTCATATAAATCAAGCGTAGAAATTGTCTTGCCTTGTCGTTTAATCTCGATATTTCGCAACGACGAAATCTCAGTTAACCCGCCGCTTGCAAACAAAGCATGCGTTGCACTCGAAAGAGGTGATAATGTGTAACTACCTGGTTGATAAACCTCGCCTACAACAAGCACTTGTAAAGAGCGTAGCTGAGCGATTGAGACATAGGCTTGTAAACCAATCGCCTCACTTTTAATTTTTTTGGTGACCAGTGATTTTAGCTCAGCGTAGGTCAGGCCTACCACATCGATAGGTGAAAACCCAGGAAGATTCAATCTGCCCTCACGGTCGACAATCACATTGTGCGTTGCCGTTTCTTTACCGTAAAGGCTAACAGTAAAGCTATCGCCTCCTGCAATTACATAGTCATTTGGCACGGATAATGACTCAGAAGGAGCGAAGCTACTAGGCTCACCAGAAAAAATACTGTAGCCAAAAGGTTCCAGTTTTTCTTCGCGCGGTTGCAGCGGGTCTACAGGCTCTTCAGACGCTTTCTCCTGTCGTGGAGAGACACTCTGCTTGCCTTGCGTTGGAGTCGTACCAGCACTTCCTGACTGAGGTAAATCAGAAATATTGATGCCATATTGTTTTGCCAGGGCTTGTTGCTGGCTTTTTGGCAATTTTTTAAACTGTGCTATTTGTTGCGCTGTTGGCGTAAAAGCAATTGAAACCGCACTAAACACCAGCAGGGTTGCTGCAAAAATACGTTTAAATGACATCCGATTTTATATCCTGTTTCACAATTGGCCAAAAAGATTGCGTATTTTACATAAAAACGACGCCATAAAAAAAGGGCTTATTGCCCTTTTTTTGATATAACTTCAGTTAATCATGTTAAAAGCTGTAAACTAAGGTCAAAGATGTTTCAGTATCTGTATTTTCTTTGCCTTCGTCGACTGTTGAGTTATGGGTAATATTGTACGCCACCTTCATCTGCAAAGAACCGTTGATTTTCGTCATCAATGCTGACTCAGACGTTGTTTTGGTGTTGGTATCACCATATTCCACGCCAACAACTTGAGTAAAGCGGGCGTTATCCGACACCTGCCACTCAAAATCAACCTTGGCAACACCAATCACTTCGTTATCCGTTGTGCCAGCAAGCGGGTTGCCATTTTCATCAACCTCAGTGCTATCATCCTGATACTCGAAGCGTTTCATACCAGGACCAATTTCGGCATCCAGGTACATTGTGTCCAGGCTCAATAGGCGTAAGCCATAACCTACTGACACAACGGTTTCGCTCCGATAGGCGCCAAAGTAATCCGAATCGTAGGAGCCATAGATAAACAGGTGACTGTGGTCTTCGTTCAGCTTGTAATTACCCTGCATCGACACGGAGTACTTTTCATTAGTACGTTCGCTGATGCGTTCGCCATCATCATTTTCGATTTCATCTTCCTTGTAGATCCCGTCCAGTTTGTATTCATTACGCCAGTTTTCAAGATTATGCTTAGCCTTGAGGGCCCCCTTAAGCGTTGTAGTCTCGGTGTTACCACTGGTAATTATGGCTCCCACCTCACTGGTGATATCCCAGGTTTTTTCCTGTTTTGGCTTCGTCGCAGGAGCTTCTTCTGCAGCAACATTGGTGCTAATCGCTGTCAATACGCACAGAGATAAAAATTTTAATTTCATTGCCTATAAACCTGTCATTATTTAGTCTTTGTGAAGATGAATGTCCATTTGTGGGAATGGAATTTCGATATTAGCATCATCTAATGCTAATTTTATATTCTCTACAAGGTCAAAGTAAGTGGGCCAATAGTCAGAAGTCGCCACCCAAGGGCGCACAACAAAATTGACACTTGAATCCGCCATTTCCAATACAGCGACCGTATACGCTGGCTCTTTCAGGATCCGCTGATCTTTGTCCAGCACGGATTTTAACACATTTTTTGCTTCTCTGAGATCAGCCTCATAACTTACACCGATAACTAAATCGATACGCCGTGTTTTCTCTCGAGAGTAATTGACGATTGCGCCCGACATAATCGCTGAGTTTGGCATAATGATAACTTTGTTATCCGGTGTTCTGAGTTCAGTCGAAAAAATTTCAATGCGCTGTACACTGCCTCCTTTTCCACCTGCTTCAATATAATCCCCTGACTTAAATGGCCTGAGAATAATGATCAAAACACCTGAAGCGAAATTCGACAACGAGCCTTGCAATGCTAAGCCAATTGCCAAACCAGCGGCACCGAGAATAGCCACAAAAGAAGTCGTCTCTATGCCTACCTGTGAGAGCGCCATAAGTAAGGTCGCAGCAAAAACTATACTGTATGCAATATTACCAACAAACGCCCCAACGGCTTTGTCTACCTTACGCTTGTTAAACGCCTTTTCTGTCAGGTTTGCGGCAAGCTTTGCCAGCTTCATACCGATAAAGAAGATGACAAGCGCCAATAGCCCCTGCAAAAGATAGTGAATGATAAGAGAAGAGTTATCATCGACCCAATGAACGATTGATTCCATAGTGACTCCTGTGTGCACTTGAGTGAGATAGCGGGGTGAGTGTACTCCGCCAGTATGAATATTCGCTTTACAGATTAGGATCCTCAACAGACTTCTTTGAGATTTTTTTCAATTTAACCCTTTGCAAAGCCCGTGTTTTTATGTATTATGCGCGCCACACCAACAAAGGTGTTATCTATTTTGTGGCGGCTGTAGCTCAGTTGGTAGAGCCCCGGATTGTGATTCCGGTTGTCGCGAGTTCAAGCCTCGTCAGTCGCCCCACTTCCTCCTTTCTGTTAATTCCTTTATTTATTACCACAAACGCCTTACACGCATTTATATTGCTTCCCAAGTTCCAAGTGTCCGTTTGTCTCAGGTTTACATAACTATTTCCTTCATGCTAGATATAGACACATTTTCGTTACATATCAATGATTATGTCGATTTTCAGGCATAAAAAATGCCACCTTACGGTGGCATTACACACGGGATTATTTCTACTTTACAGATAGAAATTCTTTTTGCTATTTCCAGCTTCTCATCTTATGACCTTTAAGGGCATAGAATAGAATAAACAGATAGCTGGGTAGCATTAAACTGTAGGCACCTTGAGCACCAAGGCCAGCAACATTACCGACGCCAATCAACAGCGGTCCTAACGCGCCCCCTGCAATACCCATAATCAGCAGGCCTGATGCTGTTCCGGTCAAACGCCCTAAGCCATCAAGCGCCAAAGGCCAGATAGCAGGCCACACCATCGCATTTGCAAAGCCTAACAGAGCAATACACAGAAGCGGATCCGGTAGCTGAGGGCCACCAAATGGAACGAGCAATAAATTTGCTAGCGCAGTCGATTCATTGTCCCCTAAAACTACAGCAAAAACGGTAACAATACCAGCGATTGCAGACATGACGAGTGCATTTTGTTGTGACATAAAGCGTGGGATCAGGGCGATACCTATTGCATAACCAATCAACATACAGCCCATAGTATAAGAAGTCATTACAGAATAATCAGCGATCCCTAACTGCAAAGCGTAGGAACCAATGGTATCTGCTGCGATCACTTCTACCGCAACATACAATGCAATACCGATCACACCTAAAGCGAGATGAGGGTGACTTAGGGCTTCTTTCACTTCCCCTTTACTGGTTTGGCCTTCCTCTTCAAATACTAAGTCTGGTAGAGGCGAAAATTTAGCAAATGCAGCAAATAAGAAAATTAATCCGGCAATCCCCAGGTAAGGGGCAATCAGGCTATTTGCCATCATATCTTTCTGAGCCTGACTCAGTGATTCACCCTCGTTTACAACACCGCTTACAACCACAGCAGCGAATACGATCGGAACAATTACACCCGCCGATTTATTCAACAAACCCATGATACATACGCGCACAGCAGCAGAACGTTCTGAGCCCATTTTGACCACATATGGATTTACCGCGGTCTGCAGCACCGTCTGGCCAACGCCAATCATAAGCTGTGCGAACAAGAAGATCTCAATCATTTGCATCTTCGCTGCCGGAATATACATCAGCGCGGACAACGCCATGATTGCACAACCAATCGCCATGCCGTTTTTATATCCAACTCGCTTTATCAGCATTGCTGAGGGGATCCCCGCAACGGTTACGGCGATATAAAATGAGGAAATAATGAAAGAGGCCTGTAGCGGACTCAGTTCCAGCATTTGCTGAAGGAATGGTGTGATAGCACCATTTAACCAGGTGATACAGCCCAATATAAAAAACATTGAGCCAGCAAGTGTCATAGGTAACCAGACACTCTGCTTTTCGAGGTCATCTTTTTCCACTGTCGCTTCCATAAAACTCTTCTTGTTGCTAATTAAGATTAATACAGGTCGGATTAAAACGAATTAAAAGTAATCCGGATTATTATTTTCTGTGCTATCGGCCCAGACAGTCGCATCATGATGACGGCTTTTAACAACTCAGAATCAAAATGACAGCGCTGACATTTAACTTTACGTTAAAATTTGGCCTTTTTCTAGTTAGTTTTGTAATCAACTGTTCTCGTTATGGGTAGGCAATAACACCTTTCCCACAACAAAATAACCAGACGATTAATCTAACCGGGTGGTACGACTGAACTTTTTATCGCCTAAACGGGTACGTAATAATACGCCATCAGCGTTGCTTACACTCATCGGAGCTGTGTAAGTTTGCCAACTCTCTCCCTTATCAAGGCTCACCTCAATCGTTAGGTACTCAAATGCACTGTTGGCATACAGCTGACCGTCAATCACTTTTGCCCCAGGCACAGGTAAATTCACATTAACGCCGGCTTTAGCTAACTTAGTCAGTTCTTTTAACGCCAGTGCAGCTGAAAATCCGCGCCAGTCCTGAGCAAAGCGTTTCTTATCGATACGCTTGCCTTCCCAACCTGCTTTATGCCAGGCTCGCTCTGCCATCGCCAGTAAACGCGGGAACACCATCGCCTGTACCTGTGCTTCAGTACGGATAGTTTCACTCCAGACCTGCCCCTGAATACCGAGGATATTTTCTGGCTTCTCCAGCGCAGGCATCGCACGACCGACCAACGCCTCTAAATTTTCAATCGGTGCACCACTGCGCGTAAAGTCGGCATTGGCATAAACATCATCCGGCATGTAGCTGAACGTTTTTTTGCTATCTGTATAACGCGCAGCCCAATAATATCCGCGTTCAGCCGGGTGCGGCTCATAAGGGTGATCAAAGTACAGGTGCGTGCCATGAGATAACACCACCTGGTAGCCATCATTTGCCAAACGATGTGCCCTGTCAGCAACCCCCCATTCCCAGATATTGTCCCACACGTTTGCTGTGAAGACTTCATTTGGAAATGCATCGCGGTTAAACGGATTCACCCTGTCATACATCAGACCGTCTTCCCATGCGCCCGGTGCAATCCCGCGCTTTGCAAACAAAGTTGCAACGCGCTGAGTAAAATAAGGTTTCAGATCAGCAGGGCCTGCAACCCCGTTATTAGGATCAGCAAACATGGCCTGACAGACAGGAGAGTCCACCCAAGAGCCAGCCCCAACTTCATCTCCGCCAAAATGCAAATTCGTCAGACGTGTACCCGCTTCACGATACATGCCTTGCAATTCATAGGTGACTTTTTCAATGAACGCATAAGTCGAGTCCTGACACACGTTCATAGAGTTATCAGTATAATTCTGTACTGTGATGTACTTTGAGGTATCCTGAGGATCGCTCAGTAAATAGGCACGAGCCTGCTCAGGTTTACCTGCTTCCATGAGTGTATGATAACGTGCTTCCATTGCCTTGATCGATGCTCTCGCATGGCCTGGGCCTTCAATCTCAGGAATGATCTGTACGTGACGCGCTTTGGCAAACTTAAGTAATTCTACAAACTCGTCTCGGGTCAGATACCCGTTACCCGAACCTGACTTGTGAGGGCCTGTTCCAAGTTGAGTAAGTAAACACTCACGTTCATCCAAGTCAAAGCAGCGATAAGCGCCAATGTCGGTCAGCTCAGGTAACCCCGGGATCTCAAGTCGCCACCCTTCATCTTCAGAAAAGTGCCAGTGGAACTTGTTCAGTTTGTAACGACCCATTTGTTCAACCAGTTTGAACAGCGCCTCCTTACCATGGTAGTTACGGCCGTTATCATAGTGCATGCCCCGCCAACCAAAGCGCGGAGCGTCCTTGATGTCAACGTTAGGGACGCTGACCTGGCCTTGTTGCTCAGCCGGGAATAATGCAAGTAAACTCTGAATACCATAAAACACACCGGCATTGTCATGGCCTGTGATCACGATTTTGTCGTCGTCTACTTCCAGCTGATAGCCTTCACTGCCCAGCTCGGCTAACTCTGCCACACGCAAATAGATGGTCTTCGTCTTGCCAGCACTGATGTGATCTGGCTGAGCATCCAGCTTCAGTCCATAATCGGCTAAATCTTCTTGGAATACCGTAACTTCGCTCTTTAATCTGCCCGCATAGCGGATCTGCCACTGATTGCTGAGCTCAGCATAACCACGGTTAAAATCGACATCCATTGGTTTGGGAATAATGCGCTTCAGGGCATCTTCGCGCGAAAGTTTACCAGCCTGTTGATTTTGCTCATAACGCCATGATGCTGTCGCACGCGGAGACAAATCCTTTGGCTCGGCATGACGATCCAATTGGTTATCACGCTCAATTGGGGCAACAAAATCCAGCATATTCTCACTGTCAGTGTTGGTAAATACAGCCGGCTTTGCGTCACCGCTAACCATAAATGCCCGGGGCATAAAGTCGGTATATGCAGCTATCCAGGCAGCCGCTTCATAGGGGATTTCCAATGTTTCACCCGGCTTTAACCCGGTGAATGCTTTGGTCGGTACCAAGCGGTGCAAATCGCCATTCACATGTTCGAATTTCAGGCCGGCGGCCTGCTGCGTGGCAACTTTTCTGATTGAATGGAAATAGATCTGCCAGTCACTTTCACCAGCCGGTAAGGCAATTTTGGAGTTGTTTTGTAAGGTAATAGAAGCCAGAAAACTACTGCTGCCATTATGGTGATTATTTTCTACCGCAAACATAAAGGTGGTGTTATCAGTAAAGGCTTGCAGTTGCGAGCTATCCCAGGCGGCTTTGGCCATCATCGGGACTAAAAGCGTGGCCGCGATGGCCCGGGTGAGCAGTTTTTTCTGTATTTTCATTCCGGCTCCTTAACCTGCGCTGAGCGCAAACTTCAAATTGTTGTAAATACCATCATATAGAAGAAAAAATGACAGCGCTATCAATTTTTCCTTACAAGATCTCTATATTCAAGCTTATCAGTTGGTTAATACAAAAAAGCCGCCATTGTCTGGCGGCTAAAATAGCAGTAAACACTTACCAGATTTTGACCCGCTCTTGCGGTTTAAGATACATTTTATCGCCTTCTTTGACATCAAACGCATCATAAAACGCTGGCATATTTGGTAACACCCCAATGACACGGTAGTGACTGGGTGAATGCGAATCGGTCATCAGGCGATTGCGTAATTCTTCATCACGATATTGTCGACGCCAGATCTGTGCCCAGCCCATAAAGAAGCGCTGCTCACCAGTATAACCATCAATCACCGGGGCCGGCTTGCCCTCAAGGGACAATTGATAAGCTTTTAACGCCACACTCAGGCCGCCCAAATCACCAATGTTTTCGCCCAGCGTCAGTTCGCCGTTCACATTTGCGTCTTCAAAGGGCTGATACTGATTATATTGCTCAACCAGCTTCTGACTGCGCGCCTGGAATTGCGCCAGATCTTGCTCACTCCACCAATTGCGTAAGTTGCCATCACCATCATATTTGGCCCCCTGGTCGTCAAACCCATGACCGAGCTCATGGCCAATAACGGCACCAATCGCACCATAGTTAACGGCATCGTCCGCATCCAGATTAAAAAATGGGGGTTGCAATATGGCCGCAGGGAACACGATTTCGTTATTCACCGGATTATAGTAGGCATTCACCGTTTGCGGTGTCATAAACCACTCACTGCGATCAACGGGTTTGTCGACCTTGCCAACCATGTCCTGATAGGCCCATTCATTATATCGAACATAGTTACCCACCAGATCGTCGGCGTTGATCTCCAGCCTGGAGTAGTCACGCCATTTGTCCGGGTAGCCAATTTTAGGTGTAAACTTGCTTAGCTTGACCTTCGCGGCCTGCTTTGTTTCAGCACTCATCCACTCCAGCTCATCAATTGACTGGTCAAATCCTTTAATCAAATTGTCGACCAGCTCTCCCATGCGAGCTTTGGCTTCTGGTGGAAAATACTCTTTGACATAAATCTTACCAAGCAGCTCGCCCAATACATCATTACTGGCATTCACCGCTTTCTTCCATACAGGGGCCTGCTCTTCCAGCCCGCGCAGCGTCTTACCATAAAAGTTAAACTTCAGGTCAACCGCTGTTTTATGTAGCAGCTGCGCATAATCGCTGGCAAAGTGAAAGGTCAGATAATCACGCCAGGCAGCTACTTCAGAGGTGCCAATCAAAGCAGATAACCCCTCGAGATAACTGGGCTGAGTCACAACCAGCTCTTTGGTATCCAAGCCAAACCCTGTCAGGTAGGCTGAAAGATCAAAGTGTGGCAGTTGTGCATTCAGTGCATCAACCTGAAACTTGTTGTAAGTTTTATCCGCATCCCGACTTTCAACCCGTGACCACTGAATTTCAGCTAACGCGGTTTCAAGTGCCATGATGTGCTTAGCCGCCTGTTCCGCACGAGGCTGATCATAGCCCATGACCTGTAACAGGCGCTCAATATACTGGCTATATTCGGCACGAATGCGTGTGAACTTTTCCGTATCCTGAAGATAAAAATCACGATCAGGTAAACCCAGGCCCGATTGCCACAGATAAAGTGTATTTACGGTTGAGTTTTTGGCATCGTTATTGGCATACCAACTAAGTGGCGTGGTGCCACCTTGAGATAAAGCGCGGGCAAATAAGGCCGGCAGCTCAGATTTACTTTGTAATGCCTGAAATGGTGCCAGGTAAGACTGCAGCGGTGTTGTTCCCAACTCTTCCCGAGCCAGCTCATCCGTATAGCTGCGATAGAAGTCACCCAGTTTGGCTTCGTCTGAACCGGGCTTGGCCTGATCGTTGCTCGCAGCCTGTTCCAGTGTTTTGCGCAGTGCTTTTTGTGATGCATCATACAATTCGGTGAATGAACCATAGTTCGACTTGTCTGCCGGTATCTCTGTGCGCGCTAACCACTTGCCATTAACGTGATAATAAAAATCATCCTGTGCACGAACGGCACTATCAATATTGTTCAACGCTATCCCTGAGTTTAGCTGACTCTCAGCTTGCGTTGTTTCTGATTGTGATTCGGTTTTCACAGGCTCGCTACAAGCTGTCAGACCTAATGCAAGTGCTACCGCGGCGGCAGTAACTGCTATATTTTTCATTTTTATATCCTTCACATCAAATTTGCTCAACGGCCGTTGTTACTGATCCACGCCATACTGTTGCGCCAGCGCTTCAAGGATAGCCACATTGGCTGCCGGGAAAGCCAATTGATTTAGTTCATTCCAGTTTGCCCACTGGCTGGCTTGCCCTTCCAAACCCTCTGCGTGTCCCGAAAAATCTTCGACCTTATGCACTTCCAGTTTAACTTGTTTATCGCCATAGTCATGTTCAATCGTCAGTAAATGTTCAGAACTATGCACATCAATACCGATTTCTTCTTTTAACTCTCTGGCTAGGGCCTCAGTCACCGTCTCCTGCGCTTCAATTTTTCCACCGGGGAACTCCCATAGCCCCCCCTGATGCTGCTCTTTTGCACGTTTACACACAAAAAACTGCGCATCACGAATGATGACACCGACCGCTACATTCACAATTTTCTTTGTCATATCTAACTCAAATATTCTGTTTTTCTGAGATAAAAAAAGCGACTCTAGGTCGCTTTTTCATAGGGTTACCGCAAGCTTATTTCAGCTTACCGCAACACTGCTTGTACTTTTTACCTGATTTACACGGGCACGGCTCGTTACGTCCAACTTTAGGCTCAGTGCGTGCAGCGACGGCAGCACCCTGTGGTGCTTCACCGCCAACAGGCTCAGACTCTTCATGCTGATACTGACGTGGAGCCTGCTCGCTACGACGATGCTGCTCTTCAACTTTCTCAACATCTTCTTCAGCACGCACCTGCACCTTGCTCAACACCCCGACCACGTCAACCTTCAGGTTTTCGAGCATTTCAGAGAACAATTCAAACGACTCACGCTTGTATTCCTGCTTCGGGTTTTTCTGTGCGTAACCGCGTAAATGGATGCCCTGACGTAAGTGGTCCATTGCTGCAAGATGGTCTTTCCAGTGCTGATCCAGGCTTTGTAGCATCACAGCCTTTTCGAACTGACGCAGTACCTGTGCACCCACCATCTCTTCTTTTTGCTTATAAGCAGCATCAATTTCTTCACCGATACGCTCGCGTAAACGCTCTTCGTACAGTTTGTTGTCTTCCTCAAGCCATTGCGCAATCGGTAGCTCAACCATAAAGTCATTCTTCAGGCGTTCTTCAAGGCCCGGGATATCCCACATTTCAGCCAGGCTCTGCGGCGGAATGTACTGATCAATTGCGCTATTGATGACATCACCACGAATAGCTGAAATTGTTTCTGAGATATCCCCTTCTTCCAGCAGCTCATTGCGTTGCTCATACACCACTCGACGCTGGTCATTGGCAACATCATCGTACTCAAGCAGCTGTTTACGAATATCAAAGTTGCGTGCTTCTACTTTGCGCTGCGCATTTTCAATCGCACGGTTAACCCATGGGTGCTCAATCGCTTCTCCACGTTGCATGCCCAGTTTACGCATCATGTTAGTCATACGCTCACCGGCGAAGATACGCATCAACGCATCATCCATTGACAGGTAGAAACGGCTTGAGCCCGCATCACCCTGACGACCTGAACGACCACGCAGCTGGTTATCAATACGGCGAGATTCATGACGCTCAGTACCGATAATGTGCAGACCACCGGCTTCCAGAACGGCGTCATGTCGCTTCTGCCACTGTGCCTTAATGTCGTCAATCTGCGCATCGCTTGGGTTATCCAGCTTGGACACGTCATTCTGCCAGTTACCACCCAGCATGATGTCCGTACCACGGCCTGCCATGTTGGTTGCAATTGTTACTGTACCCGGCAAACCGGCATCAGCAATGATATCCGCTTCCTGTGCGTGGAATTTCGCATTCAGGACATTGTGTTCAATTTTTTCCTTACGCAGGAAGTGCGACAGGTATTCAGAGCTTTCGATGGAAATGGTACCAACCAATACAGGTTGACCACGCTTCTGACAATCACGGATATCAGTCAGAATTGCTTCAAACTTTTCATCCTGGGTCAGATAAACCAGATCGGCACGATCATCGCGGATCATTGGCTTGTTGGTCGGGATAACCACCGTATCCAATCCGTAGATCGACTGGAATTCAAACGCTTCTGTATCAGCGGTACCTGTCATCCCGGCCAGTTTGTCATATAAACGGAAGTAATTCTGGAAGGTAATAGACGCCAGCGTTTGGTTTTCATTCTGAATACGCACATTCTCTTTTGCTTCCACCGCCTGGTGTAAGCCTTCTGACCAGCGACGACCTTCCATCGTACGACCTGTGTGTTCATCAACAATGATAACTTCATTGTCTTTCACTACATAGTCGACATCTTTCTGATACAGTTTGTGTGCACGCAGCGCCGCATAAACATGGCTAAGCAATGTAATGTTACCTGCTGAATACAGCGAGTCGCCTTCTTCAATCAGGTCATTTTTGACCAGTAACTCTTCAACTTTAACCTGACCACGTTCAGTTAAATGAACCTGCTTGCTCTTTTCATCTAGTGTGAAGTCACCATCACCTTCGACCCCTTCCTCGTCCTCTTTTTCCTGTAAGGTCAGTTCAGGCACGATAGTGTTGATCTTGGTGTACAGCTCAGAGCTGTCCTCAGCCGGACCTGAGATGATCAGCGGTGTACGCGCTTCATCGATCAGGATGGAGTCAACTTCATCCACAACGGCATAGTGCAATGGACGCTGAACACGCTCTTCAATGCTAAATGCCATATTGTCGCGCAGATAATCGAAGCCAAATTCGTTATTGGTACCATAAGTGATATCGGCCGCATACGCGTCCTTTTTCTGAGCAGGCATCATACCCGGCACGTTACAGCCTACAGTCAGGCCCAGGAATTCAAATAGTGGACGGTTGTTCTCAGCATCACGTTTGGCAAGATAGTCGTTAACAGTAATGACGTGTACGCCTTTACCCGTCAGACCATTTAAATAAGCAGGCAGTGTCGCGGTGAGTGTTTTACCTTCACCTGTGCGCATTTCAGAAATTCGGCCCTGATGCAGCACAATACCACCGATCATTTGCACATCAAAATGACGCATGCCAAATACCCGTTTAGAGGCTTCTCGCACCGTTGCGAAGGCCTCAGGAAGCATATCGTCCAGGCTAGCGCCTTGCTCAAATCTTTGTCTGAATTCCGCGGTTTTAGCTTGCAGTTGTTCGTCTGACAGCGCCTTGTATTGTTCTTCTAGGGCGTTGATCAGGGCGACCGTTTTTTTCAGATTTTTAATCATTCGGTCGTTGCGGCTACCAAAAATCTTGGTAAAAATTTTCGTTATCATGTTTAAACCATTTCACTCATCTATTTGCGAGCACCTACTTGGGTAACGCGGTTATCACGCTCGCTCGTCCTGTTGGCGACAAAGTCGGACCTTGCTGTGTGCCGAGTTAAATTTGTGCCCTATCATACCAGACTATGCGCGTCTGCAAACCATCAAAAAGTAATCTGTTCCTATTTAACCATACAAGTCTGGGGAAACACACCCAAACCGTCTAATGACACACCGGCAATGCCGCTTTCTCGGCTTCCAGAAAAAGAAAAGAGACACAGTTTTCGAGGTAGTAACCCTATCTATGTGGGCGATGTCTGCGTATTTCAACCATCACCACAGGCGCATTGTGCTATCTGTAATGACGCGCACGCGTTATACTTAAAGGGAAGTGGCCGAATGCCTGTAAGGTACACGCTAGTGAGTTGTTACTATGAGTAAAAACCGATTTGATCCTAAACCCCTGGACGAGTTAGCCGGCAGCTGGTCGGATAAACTGCATGGTTATATGCAAAAAGCACAAGGTATCGCTGAATTACAACAGCCTCTGCACAATGCGTTAGGCCCTGTGCTCAGTAAAAAATGTCGTGTTGCTAATTATCAAGACGGAACCCTGTACGTTGAAGCCGCATCAGCGACCTTGGCAACCCGGTTAAATTATCTGAAAATGGAGATCCTGAGCAATTTTCGCGCCGCAGGTTTGCACGATTGTTGCCAAGTGAAAATAGGCACAAACCCAGAGGCACAACAGCGCCTGGCTCAGCCTGTGAATCAGGTAAAGACGCTACAGGCAACGTATACTGGTACTGGACGCCACATGAGTACCCAAACGGCAGACGATTTAATGGCGCTTGCCGAGCTTGCTCCGGCCGGATTAAAAGAAAAATTACTGCGCCTTGCAAAACATGGCGGACAAAAAAAATGACGCTAAAAAGCGTCATTTCTTAACTTAATTTGCGATTCAGGCAGTGACCAGAGTCGAATCCACTTCCATGCCTGGTGCAGGCATGGTTACTGGCTCGTCGAATGTAGCCCATTCCCAGGCTGATTCTGTCGCCATCACCTGACGCAGTAATTTGTTGTTCAGACCATGTCCTGATTTAAAACACGTGATCTTACCTAAGATATTGTGTCCAGCCATAAACATATCACCAACACAGTCCAGGATCTTATGCTTCACAAACTCGTCTTTATAGCGTAACCCATTCGGGTTCAGCACTTTGAATTCATCCAGAACTACCGCATTGTCCATGCTGCCACCTAACGCTAGGTTGTTGGCGTGCATGTACTCGATGTCTTTCATAAAACCAAAAGTGCGTGCTCGGCTGATTTCTTCAGTAAAGCTTTGCGCTGTGATATCCAGACCAATGCGTTGGCGGCTGGCATTAATAGCCGGGTGGTTAAAGGCAATTTCAAAATCAATATGGAAACCGTCATAAGGCTCAATTTCTGCCCATTTATCGCCATCTTCCACACGCACTTTTTCTTTAATACGAATAAAGCGCTTCGCCTGATTCTGCTCTGCGATCCCACCTTTTTGCAGCAAGTAAATGAAAGGCAATGCACTACCGTCCATAATTGGTACTTCTGCACTATCCAGCTCAACGATCAGGTTATCAATCCCCAGTGCAGCAACGGCAGCAATGAGATGCTCCGTTGTTGACAGACGAACACCGTCTTTGTTGGTCAAACAAGTACACAATTGCGTGTCGCCCACAGCTTCAGGGGTTGTTTCAAAATCGACAACCGGGTCGAGATCCACGCGACGAAATACGATCCCCGTATTTACGCTCGCAGGTCGGAGAGTGATCGTGACCTTTTCACCTTTGTGTAATCCTACACCTGTGGCTTTAACGACTTCAGCAATCGTTCGTTGTTTTATCATAGGTTCGTCCGCTTCTGACTGGTTAATGAATAAATAGACCGCAAATTCTATCACAGATAGAACCAGCTGCCAATCGTTTGTTTTTTAACCTGACGTTAATCAGATTGTTTGCGTAAAAACGCAGGGATATCAAAGTAATCCCCTTTTTCCTTGCCACCAGCGCTGTTGGAAGACGCAGGTGTACTTGGTGATTTAGGCTCAGTTGGTGCGGCGCTACCTTGCTCAGGTTCATTACCTTCACTGGCTGTTTGCGTAAAGCTTGGTACAAACATATTCTGCCCTTTGCCACCTTCGCTGTCAGAGCCCACCGCCTTTTTCAAGCCATTATCAACAATGCCAAATTGCGGTTTGCGCTCACCACCGAGCCCAGTTGCAACAACGGTCACTCGCAGCTCTTCACTCATTTCAGGGTCGATAACCGCACCAACAACCACAGTTGCATTTTCAGACGCCAATGCTTTCACATGGTTCCCCACAATCTCAAATTCTTCGATTGTGATGTCCATACCGGCGGTGATATTAACCAAGATACCTTTAGCACCCGTTAAATCAACATCCTCAAGCAGTGGGCTGGAAATCGCCGCTTCTGCCGCTTCCTGCGCCCGATCTGGACCACTGGCCGCCGCGGTACCCATCATTGCGGTCCCCATCGCTGACATAACCGTACGTACGTCCGCGAAGTCCACATTGATCAAACCTGAACGGGTGATTAGCTCAGCAATGCCCTGAACCGCGCCATACAATACGTCGTTTGCTTTAGCGAAGGCATCTAATAATGTAGTGCCTTTACCCAAAACTTTAAGTAACTTGTTGTTAGGAATTGTGATAAGTGAATCTACAATTTCTGACAACTCACCGATCCCCTGATCGGCAGCTGCCATACGCTTTTTGCCTTCCAAGTCGAAAGGACGCGTTACAACAGCAACGGTCAGAATGCCAAGCTCTTTGGCAACGCGTGCTACAACGGGTGCTGCACCTGTGCCTGTTCCGCCACCCATACCGGCAGCGATGAACACCATATCGGCACCTTCCAGGCTGGCTTTGATAGCATCAACATCTTCTTCTGCTGCGCTGCGACCCACTTCAGGGTTTGCGCCTGCACCCAGACCTTGTGTTATCTGAGTACCCAGCTGCACAGTCACATCGGCTGAGGATTTGCGCAGTGCCTGCGCATCCGTGTTCGCAACAATGAAGCGAACGCCTTCAATTTCCTGCTTTACCATGTGTTCTACGGCATTACCGCCGCCGCCACCGACGCCGATGACTTTAATAACGGCTTCTTCGCCGTGTTGTTCCATAATATCAAACATCTTCACTCTCCGACTTGAGCTTAAAACTCACCTTGGAACCACTTAGTGATCCGGTTCCACCAACCATCTTCGGCATCCGCTTTTGTCCTGTGTGCATTCTTGACTTGCAGCGTTCGGCCGTATTGTAACAAACCTACCGCTGTTGCGTATGCCGGATCATCAACATAATCGGTTAACCCTGTTATCCCTACAGGCTTACCAACACGAACGGGCATCTGGAAAATGTCTTCTGCCACTTCCAAAGCACCTTTCATTTTTGCACTGCCGCCAGTCAGTACAATCCCTGCGGCAATCTGATCTTCAAATCCAGAACGTCGGATCTCTTCAAGCACCAGCTCAAACAGCTCTCGAAATCTGGGCTCGACCACCTCAGATAAGGTATGTCGAGACATAATTCGCGCAGGTCGTCCCCCTACGCTGGGTACTTCAATCGTCTCTTCATTGCTGGCCATCTGGCTGCTGGCATAGGCATATTGTACCTTCAGCGATTCTGCGTGAGAAATAGGGGTACGGAAAATTTTTGCAATGTCCCCTGTCACTTGATTGCCGGCAACCGGGATCACGGCGGTATGTCGTAACGCGCCATTGACATAAATTGCAATGTCCATGGTACCGCCACCAATATCCACCACTGCCACACCCAGTTCTTTCTCGTCTTCAGTGAGCACAGAGTAACAGGATGCCAATGCTGTAAAGGTCAGCTGGTCAACCTGCAAACCACAACGCTCAACGCATTTCTCGATGTTTTTTGCCATGTCATTTGAGCAGGTAATGATGTGCGCCTTCGCTTCCATCCTCACACCACTCATACCCAACGGGTTTTTAATGCCTTCTTGCATGTCCACACTGTATTCTTGGGGCAGTGAGTGCAACATCTTGCGTTCGGCGGACATCGGCACTGAGCGAGCAATGTGGATCACATTGGCAATGTCGTCATCGGTAATTTCAGCATTGTTATTAATGGCGACTACGCCACTTTCGTTCTGGCACTGAATGTGTTTACCCGAAATCCCCAAATAGACGGAACTAATCCGGCAATCAGCCATCAACTCGGCCTCATCAACTGCCCGTTTGATGGAGTCAGAGACTAGGTTCAGGTCGTTCACGCCGCCCTTGTCCATGCCATGGGCAACCTGATTCCCGACACCCACAATACTCAACTGGTTGTCTGCGGTGATCTCCCCAACCGTTGCGACCACTTTGGAAGTGCCCACATCCAGTCCAATCACTAAGTTTCTCTCTGCCGACTTGGTCATGCTTTACTCTTATCTTTATTGTCTTCGTTCTGGCTGAACTTCCAGCTAACCGCCAGTCCCGTATCATATCTCAGGTCAATCACATCGACCTGAGCTCCCTCTGGCTTTTCCAACCTAGGATAAACATCTATAAATCTTTGCACACGCTGTGCTTTATCTTCCCGACCGAGGTTAAGCCGTATACCATTATCCAACCACAGCTGCCAGGCAAAGCGCTCAGAAAGTGCCAGGCTGACCAAATTAAACTGATTTACAGCCAGCATTTCTTTTAATTGTAAAAACGTCTGCCAGGCTTCCACTTCACTGCCTTCCGGACCATAGAGCTCCGGTAGAGTTTCTGGCAGTCGCGTGCTGTTGGCCTGAAATACGCCACCGGCATGATTTAACAACAGGTCACTATTCCAATATGCGACCGGTTTATGCTCTACCACATACACCTGCAAGGCATCAGGCCACTGCTTCCTGACTGAAACGGTAGCTACCCAAGGCAGCGCCTGCACCGCATCGTGAACCGCCTTGACATCCAGTTCAAAAAAGCTCGACAGATCCGTTTTACGGATCGCCATGACGATGTCATTTTCGGCCGTGTAATAGGGCTGACCAAGCACCGTCAACGTCTTAATTTGGGTATCTCTGTGCTGGGTTAACCAGTCTCGGATCCACAACCCACTTTGCATCAGACCAATCAGCACAATTAGGAAAAAGCCGACACCAAACAGCAAAGACCAGTTGACACTTTGCCTTATTGCGACGATTTTTCCCAAAAGAGCACGCATATTAAAGGGTTTGCTCCAAAATGCGAATAACTAATTGCTTAAATGACAACCCATTTTGCTTCGCAGCCATCGGCACCAGTGATTTTTCTGTCATGCCGGGGACCGTATTCACTTCCAGCAAATAAAATTGGCCATTGCCATCTTGCATCGCATCGACCCGGCCCCAGCCCGTTGCGCCCACCAGCTCGAAAGCATGTTTGGCCATCACCTGTAACTGCTCAGTGTAAGCGGTATTGATGTCTGCCGGACAATAGTACTCCGTACTGTTGACCTGATACTTAGCCTGATAGTCATAGAACCCTCGAGGTGTACGCATTTCTATCACAGGTAACGCCTCTTCCCCCAGCATGGCAACGGTAAACTCCCGGCCGTCAATCCATTGTTCAATCAGAATTTCATCATCGTATTTAAATGCTTCATTAAGCGCGGCTTGCAGCTCCTGCGCCGATGTCGCCTGAGTCATACCTATGCTTGACCCTTCATGGCTGGGCTTAACCATGACCTTTCCGAACTTAGCCATCAGTGCCGTGGTATCGATTTCTTGTGCCGCCGTGACCACACAATAACGTGCCGTACTCAACTTGGCTGACTCAAACAATTGTTTGCAGCGGATCTTGTCCATCGCCAGTGCACTGCCCAACACCCCACTGCCGGTATAAGGCAAGCCCATAAATTCCAGCGCGCCCTGCACAGTGCCATCTTCACCACCACGGCCATGCAAAGCAATAAATACCCGATCCACTTGCAGGCTTTTTAGCTCCCACAAATTACGCTCAGCCGGATCAAATGGCACCACGTCAACACCCGCTTCTTCCAGTGCATTGATAATTGCCTGACCTGACTTTAACGACACTTCTCGCTCAGCAGACAAGCCACCCAGCAACACCGCGACTTTGCCAAACTTATTCATAATGCACCTTGCTTCAGCTTTTCGACCGACAACTCTGTTGCAGCCAGTTGTTTTACAATTTGCCCAATATTTCCAGCACCCTGAGTGATCACCAGATCGTTGTCGCGCAGTACATCTGCCAGAACCGCTTTTAAATCCTGGCTATCCACAACATGGATTGGTTCAACACCACGCTGCCTCAGGCTGCGACATAAACTCTTACTGTCAGCCCCTACAATGGGACTTTCTCCCGCACTATACACATCTAACAGCAACAATTGATCGACTTCACTGAGCACTTTCACAAAGTCTTCATAGAGGTCGCGGGTACGGGTATAACGATGCGGTTGATACAACATAACTAAGCGTTTATCCGGCCAACCTGCACGCGCCGCATGGATCGTCACAGCCACTTCTGACGGGTGATGACCATAGTCATCCACCAGCATCACTTCACCACGTTCGTTTTGGAATGAGCCGTAATGCTGGAAACGGCGTCCAATCCCGGCAAATTTCTCCAGGGCCGCTAAAATAGCCTCATTCCCTATATCATGATCTTTTGCCACCGCAATGGCCGCAGTGGCGTTCAAAGCATTGTGCTTACCTGGCATGCTCAGCGTCACTTCGAGCTGCTCACCGGATTTATGCACCACTTTAAAGCGACTACGATTCTGCGTTTGTTCAAAGTCCACCATCCGGTAATCCGCCTCGGGATTTTCCCCATAGGTAATTGCAGGTCTGGCGAAACGAGGCAGTAGCTCCTTGGCTACCTCCGAGTCGGTACACACCACTGCCAGACCGTAGAATGGCAAGTTATGTACAAATTCGACATAGGTGTCTTTCATCTTTTCGAAATCACCATCGTACGTATCCATATGATCCGCTTCGATGTTTGTGATCACCGAGACCATAGGCTGCAAATGCAGAAATGACGCGTCACTTTCGTCCGCCTCTGCGATCAAATAATCGCTGCTGCCAACCTTCGCATTGCTTCCTGCACTGTTAAGCAAGCCGCCAATAATAAAAGTAGGGTCTAACCTGGCTTCAGCAAAAATACTGGCAATTAAACTGGTCGTTGTAGTTTTACCATGTGTGCCCGCCACCGCTATACCATGACGAAAACGCATCAATTCAGCCAACATTTCGGCACGTCGTACGACTGGCACCCGGGCACGCTTGGCTGCCTGGATCTCAGGGTTGCTGGTGTCGATGGCACTGGAGACCACTACGACATCGGCATCCTTAATATTATTCTCATCATGGCCAATGAAGACTTCAGCCCCAGCACGAATAAGACGCTCCGTCATCGCATTCTGGGCAATGTCAGAGCCCGTAATTCGGTACCCTTCAAAGGCCAGTACCTCCGCAATACCGCCCATACCTGCCCCACCTATTCCGATGAAGTGGATGGTATTAATGCGCCTCATGGCTCTGCGTCTACTAATTTCTTTCACTGTTATCTCTTTTAATTCGTTACTTCTTCGCAAATGGCTGCGACTGACTGAGTTGCAGACAGCTGAGCGCAGGCTTTTGCTTTATTCGCTTTTTCCCATATCAGGGCATGATCACGACAATAAGGTACCAAAGTGTCACATAAATGCTGTGCAGATAAGTCAGACTGCGGGATCAACAAGGCCGCCGACTCATCCACTAAGAAACGCGCATTGGCAGTCTGATGGTCATCCACGGCATGAGGCAAAGGCACAAACACCGCCATTTTGCCTGCGGCCGCAATCTCACTGACCGTCAAAGCACCTGCGCGACACACAACCACATCGGCCCAGTCATAGGCCTGGTCCATGTCATCAATAAACTCAGCCACTTTGGCCTGCAAGCCATAGCGCTGATAATCGGCCTCAAGGCCAGTATCGTTCCCTTTGCCGCTTTGATGCCAGACTTGTAAATCGCACGATGTCGCTTCAATAAGCAGTGCCATCGCTTCAGGCACGGTGTCATTCAGCACCTTGGCCCCCAAAGAACCACCCACCACTAACACATTGACAGCCTGACCTGGCCGCTTAGGGCTTATCTGTGCCACGCTTGAGCGTACAGGATTACCGACAACCTCATGGCTGCGCTCGGCAAAAGCGTGGGGAAATGCAGCCAATACTCTGCTTGCAATACGCGCCAACAATTTGTTGCTCAATCCGGCCACTGCATTTTGCTCATGGATCACCAAAGGGACCCCGGCTAACTTTGCGGCAAGGCCAACAGGTCCAGTTACATAGCCCCCCATTGCCAGAATCACATCCGGGCGGCGGCTGCGAATAATCGCCTTAGCCGCAAAAACGGCCCTGAGCACCATCAAAGGGGCATTGAGCAAACGCTTAATGCCATTACCACGCACACCTTTGACATCAACAAAATCGATTTCAATCCCGTGCGCAGGCACCACTTGTGCCTCCATCCGATCTGCGGTGCCGATCCAGGATATCTGCCAGCCCTGAGCTTCAAGTGCTTTGGCCACCGCTATTCCCGGAAAAATATGTCCGCCAGTTCCGCCGGCGACCACCAACAAGCGTTTGGTCATTTTTTACCTCCTCGCGAGGTTGCCTGACGCGTCGACAGCTTAGTTTCAAAGTCAATGCGCTGTAATAAACCAGCAGCAATGGTCATGATCAATAAGCTCGAGCCTCCATAGGAGATGAAGGGCAAAGTCAGCCCTTTGGTTGGTAGCATACCCGCACTGGCACCGACATTAACCACGGTCTGGAACGCAAACCAAATCCCGATACCCAGCGCCAGATAGCCTTCGTATTCTTTACCTGCTTTGAGTGCTTTTTGCCCGATGAGTAAAGCTCTGAAGACCAGTGTCGCCAGTGTCATCAGGACACAGAAAACACCGATAAAACCGAGTTCTTCAGCGACCACAGCAAAAATAAAGTCGTTATGTGCTTCCGGTAAATACTGTAACTTCTGAACACTGTTACCCAACCCCTGACCAAACCAGCCCCCCTGGCCATAAGCCATCAAAGATTGCACTAACTGATAGCCCTTACCAAAAGGGTCTTCCCAGGGTTCAAGGAAACCCACCACACGCGCCATACGATAAGGCTCAAAAATGATCAACATCACCACCAGTAACACACCGGTCAGCATCAGAGCAAAAAACTGCCAAAGTTTTGCACCGGCCAAAAACAACAGTCCGACGGTGGTGACAAACATCACCACGACGGTCCCCAGGTCGGGTTGCATCAGGATCAGAAATGCATACACAGCAAACACAATAATGGGTTTTGCAAACCCTTTAAGGTTTTCCTGTACTTCATCCCGTTTACGGACCAAATAGCCGGCAATATAACTAAAGAAAAAGAGTTTTGCGGCTTCAGCGACTTGAAAACCGATTGGACCAACAGGCAACCAGCGTTTTGAACCATTCACCTCGCGTCCGACAACCAGCACAACGGCCAACAAGACCAGGCCCAATAAGAGTAAATATGGATTAAACCGTTTCCACCAGGTCATGGGCACTGTGGTGCTCAGCCAGAACAATACCATTGCCATTACCAGGAACATACTGTGACGCGTTACGATGTGGTACGGGTTATCATACAAGCGCTCGGCCACTGGCATAGAAGCACTGGTCACCATCACAAACCCTATCCCAACCAGGCATAACATAGCGTACAGCAACGGAACATCGAACAACGAATCCGAAGGGGTTGGGGTGAAGTTGTGTCGCAGTGCGGTCATACTCAGCATGTCTGCCCCTCAACTAATCGACAGAACTCCTCACCACGGGCCATATAGTTGGCATACATATCAATGCTGGCACAAGCTGGTGCCAATAATACCAGATCCCCGGCCGTTGCCTGCTGAGCAGCCAGCGCTACCGCTTCGCTCAGATTATCGACCTTCTGGCTATCGGGGTGTAATGGCATAAAGTCAGCGCCATCCTTACCAAAACAGAAAATGGTTTTGCAGTATTGCTGTAAGGGGGTCTTGAGTGGAGACAGGTCAGCCCCTTTGGCGTCGCCCCCCACGATCAACAGGATCTGGCCCTGTGAACCCGCCAGGCTTTCCAACGCCGCGACCGTCGCGCCTACATTAGTTGCTTTAGAGTCATTGAAATAGCGTACGCCCTGCACATCAGCAACCAACTGACAGCGATGTGGTAACCCTTTAAAAGTACCAAAGGCCGCAATGAAAGCGCTATCTGGTAGCCCCAGAGGAGACAAAAGTGCGATTACAGCTAATGCATTAAACTGGTTGTGTTTACCTGGCATTGCCAGCGCCTCTGTCGGACATAGCTTGTTGCCATGTAATGCAAAGTGACTCTGCCCACCTTCTTTTACTAAACAGCAATCGGCCTTTTCAAGTGCCACGCTCAATGCGTTGTCATGAGGTACAAAAGTGCGCGGGTCTTCAGCGTTATAGACCAGACAATCGACCTGCTGATAAATACGTAGCTTTGCTTCGCAATACGCGGCAAAGTCCGGGTATCTGTCCATGTGATCTTCGGTGATATTGAGGATCATCGCACTCAGGCAGTGCAAACTGTGCGTTGTTTCTAGCTGAAAGCTCGACAGTTCCAGTACAAACACATCAAAGTCCTGCTCTAGCAGGTCAAGCACGGATGTACCAATGTTGCCACCCAACCCCACCTTCAGGCCAGCTTGCTGACACACTTCAGCAGCCAGGCTCACGACGGTAGATTTACCATTCGAGCCAGTCACGGCAATCACAGGCTTTTCATTCAGGCGTGCAAATAGCTCCACGTCACCGATCACTTCGACGCCAGCGGCGATAGCCTGAGCAACACAGGTCTCATATAACGGCACTCCAGGACTGATCACAACCAGATCGGTGGCACTCAGAGCAGCCTCTGCAAGCGGGCCAAATACCGCTTCACACTCTGGCAGATTATGGTTCATCCAGTCTGCCCCTGGCGGCACAGGTCGAGAGTCCACAACCTTAGGCGTAATACCATGGCGTACTAAAAAGCGCACAATGCCCAGACCGGTTACACCCAGTCCGAGCACGGTAATGTGTTTGTTTTTTAAGGTTTCTAAATAACCCATATCAACACCTTAGTGTACTGCTTTAGCGGATCTTTAACGTTGCCAGCCCCGCCAGCACTAATATGATTGAAATAATCCAAAATCGTACAATCACCCTCGGCTCCGGCCACCCTTTTAATTCATAATGATGGTGGATCGGGGCCATCCGGAATATTCGCTGTCCCCGCAACTTATAAGAGCCCACTTGTAAAATCACCGATAAGGCTTCCATTACAAATACGCCACCCATGATGACCAGCACTAACTCCTGACGCACCAAAATAGCGATGATACCCAGTGCGCCACCTAACGCCAATGAGCCGACATCGCCCATAAACACTTGTGCCGGGTAGGTGTTGAACCACAGAAATCCCAGCCCAGCGCCAACAATCGCGGTACAGACCACCACCAGTTCGCTGGCAGAGGCTATATGAGGAATGTGGAGATAATTTGCAAACACGGCATTACCGGTTACATAGGCGATAATAGCAAGTGCGGATGCCACTAAAATAGTGGGCACAATGGCCAGGCCATCGAGTCCATCGGTCAAATTCACCGCGTTTGACGTGCCCACCAGCACAAAATAGCTCATAACCAGATAAAACAGCCCAAGCTGAGGGAGCACATCTTTGAAAAAGGGCACCACCAACACAGTTTCAGACGGATCCGTAGAAGTGAAATAGATAAACGCAGCCACAGAAATGGCAATCACTGACTGCCAGAAATACTTCCACCTCGCTATCAGGCCCTTGCTGTCTTTACGGATCACTTTGCGATAATCGTCAACAAACCCGACGACACCCAATGAACCAATCACAAACAAGGTGACCCAAACATATTTGTTGCCCAAGTCGCCCCACAATAGCGTACTGGCAAAAATAGCCCCTAAAATTAATAACCCACCCATGGTAGGTGTGCCTGATTTAGATAAATGTGATTCCGGACCGTCGTCTCTGACAGTCTGGCCAATTTGCATTCTCTGTAAGCCTCGGATCAATTTAGGCCCGAAATACAAAGAGATCATTAACGCAGTCAGGATCCCCAGGATCGCACGCAACGTCAGATAGGAGAAAACATTAAAGCCGCTATAGTACTGCGTCAGATATTCTGCTAACCAGGCTAACATGGTTTTTCCTCTTCACTATCAGCGTCGATATTGTTCACACTTAAAGCCTCGACCAAGTCGGCGACCAGCAGCTCCATACGCGCACTGCGCGACCCCTTCACCACCACAGTGCAGATGTCATCGCGCTGCGCCAGTAATTGCTGAATTGCCAGTAACATATGTTCTCGCTGAGAAAAGTGACGATTTGCAGTTTCAAACACATCGCTGGCATAGCGGCTCAGCACCCCCAAAGAAAACAGCGCGTCAATGCCTTTTTCTTTGGCATATTCACCCACTTCCTCATGATATTGCCGTGCCTCTTCACCCAGCTCGCTCATATCCCCCAGCGCAAACACCCGATAGCCCGGCATGCTGGCCAGCAAGTCTATAGCTGCTTTAACGGAGCGCACATTGGCGTTATAGCTGTCATCTATTACCCGCAACGTCTCTGACACTTCAATCAGGTTAACGCGCCCTTTCACCTCAGCCATGCTTTCTAACGCACCTTTGACATCTTCCAGCGTCGCACCTAACTGCACGGTGCAGGATGCCGCAATCAAGGCATTCATAACATTGTGTTCACCAGGCAACGGAAGTGTGATGGTGACGCGTTGCGTCCCCTGACACAGAGCAAAGGTCGCGCGGCCCAGTGTGTCCAAGCTGATTTCCTCTACCCACAGATCAAGCTGTTGTGTCATTGAGAAGCGACTGATACGCTGGGTGGTCAGCGTTTGTTCCCACATTGGCGCAAAGCGACAATCACAGTTCAACACAGCGACGCCGTTGTCTTTGAGTCCGGAAAAGATTTCCCCTTTAGCCTGGCCAACGCCCTCTATCGAGCCGAACCCTTCGATATGTGCCGGTGCTACATTGCACACCACTGCCACATCAGGATTGACCAGATCGCTGGTATACGCTATCTCACCGATGTGGTTTGCACCCAGTTCAATGACCGCAAACTCATCGTCCTCACTGAGTCGTAATAAAGTCAGTGGTACACCAATGTCATTGTTGAAATTTCCGGCTGTGGCCAGCACTTTGCCCAAACGGGAAAGAATCGCCGCCGACATTTCTTTCACCGTGGTCTTGCCCACACTACCTGTAATCGCCAGAGTTTTTGGCGACACCTGACGTATGACAGCCTGACCAAGTTGTCCCAGCGCAAGCCTGGTGTCTTTTACAACCAGCTGAGGAATATCAACGTCGACTGGATGGTCCACAATAGCGGCAATAGCGCCTTTTTGTTGTGCCTGGGCAACAAACTTATGGCCATCAAAATTTGGCCCTTTTAGTGCCAGAAACACTTCGTTTTCGCTAATTGTACGTGTATCTGTATTTACATTGGAAACACTGCGGTTTTGCCCGTCAAAAGGGGCCTTCAGTACATCCGCAAGCCAAGAGAGATCCATCTTGATCATGCACTTTCCCCTGATAATATTGTCTGAGCCCAGCTAATATCACTAAAAGCCAGGCATTGGTTACCTATGATCTGATAGTCTTCATGCCCTTTACCGGCGATCAGGATCACGCTATGTTGATCAGCGCCCTGAATTGCTTCGCGTATGGCAGTTGCCCTATCAGGCTGACAAAGAGCATACTCGGGCTTACTGAGCCCAGCCTTAATGTCGTTAATAATGGCGAGTGGATCTTCCCCTCGCGGATTGTCACTGGTGATCACCACAGTATCGGCATAGCGCTCAGCCGCCTGCGCCATTAACGCACGCTTACCTTTGTCACGCTCGCCGCCGCAGCCAAACACACAGGTCACTTTGCCTGGTACATGCTGTTGCAGTGCCTGAAGCGCCAGTGCCAGTGCATCTGGCGTATGAGCGTAATCCACCACGCAAGTTGGTTGCCCTGCCACGTCAATGGCTTGCATGCGACCGGTTACGGGCTGTAATTGTGCAGCCCCCTCAACCAACTGCGTTAAGGGGACCCCCTGAGTCAGTAGCACTGCAAATGCCGCACTCAGGTTATACAAGTTAAATTCACCAAATAAGGGGGTACTGATCTCAGCATCACCCCAGCTGGTATGCAACCTGCAGTGTATCCCCTGACTGTTAAATTGCGCCTCACTAAAATACACAAAGTGATGTAATGTTTCGTGTAAGCTGTCATCAGCAGGCTTACGGCCAAAGCCCACCGGGTGACCGATTTCACCCGCTTGCAACCAACGCTGTGCCCAGGAGTCATCAATATTAACCACCCCATAGCTTGGCTGGCACTCGCTAAATAGCTGCAGCTTCGCCTCGGCATAATTTTCCATTGTGCCGTGGTAATCCAAATGGTCGCGACTGAGATTGGTAAACACTGCCACATCAAACTGACATTGAGCCACCCGCCCCTGCACGAGCCCATGGGACGATACCTCCATGGCCGCCAGCTGATAGCTGTGACGCAACTCATTTAAAATACGTTGTAAATCCACGTGAGACGGCGTGGTGTTATTCAGTGGGGTAAGCGAATCAGGCGCTCCATATCCCAAGGTGCCAATCACAGCCCCTGGCAAACCACATGCGCTGGCCAGATGCGCTATCATCGCCGTTGTGGTGGACTTACCATTAGTCCCCGTCACCCCCACCAAAGTCATGGCATGACTAGGATCGCCATAAAATAGCGCAGCCAGCTTAGCCACTTTGTCTGCCAGACCGGTGATCTGCACTACGCGCGTATCTGCCACATCAACAACGCAGTTTGCATCCGCCAGCACCACCGCGGCACCGCGACTCAGCGCCGCAGCAACATAGTGACCACCATCTTGCTGATGGCCGCGAAGTGCAATAAAGCAATCGCCCGGACCCACTTCTCGGCTGTCCAGGCGCAATTCATTAATCTCTGTCTTTGGGTATGAAACCCCGATGTTAGCCAGTGCCTGGCTCAGGTCACGTGTCATTATCAGGCCTCGATAAGTAAGCTACGCGGTCTTTGTCCGGCGCCACATTTAAAATCCTCAGTGCGTTAGAGACTATCTCAGCAAACACAGGCCCAGCCGTATGACCCCCGTAATACACATCACCGCCAGGTTCATTGATCATAACCACCACTGCAAGGCGAGGATCACTGACCGGCGCAACACCGGCAAAATAACCCACATACTCGTCACCATACCCGCCTGCAATGGCTTTTTCCGACGTACCAGTTTTAGCAGCAGCCCGATAACCATCAACAATCACATTGGATGCGGTGCCCCCTTTTTCAAAGACCGACTCCATCATCTCAACGACGGCCAGTGCGTCTTCTTCACGGAACAGCCGCTCGCCTGGTACTGGCCCGTCCTGCTTCATAATGGTTAGCGGCCGGGAGATCCCCCCAGCGCCAAACGTCGCATAGAGCCTAGCCACTTGTGCCGTACTGACGGACACCGCGTAGCCATAAGATAAAGTTGCAATCTCAAAGTCTGACCAACGGCGATTAGGATAGAACAAGCCTGAGCTTTCGCCAATCATCATAGTGCCGGTGTCTTCGCCAAAGCCAACCTGTTGATAGAGGCCAACAAAATATTCTTTGGGCAGCATCTGGCTGATTTTAGCCACACCCATGTTACTGGAAATCTTAAGAATTTCGCGCAGTGTCATTTCGCCGTGATTGCGCTCGTCCTTGACCAGTCCGCCATTGAGGCGCATCCAGCCTGGATACGTATCTATGGTGTCATCTGCCTGGATAACCCCATGGTCCAGACCTGCTAGAACAGCCAGAGGCTTAAGTGTTGAGCCCGGCTCAAACAAGTCCGTAATGGCCCGGTTGCGACGTTTATACGGCGCAGCATCGCTCATATCATTGGGGTTAAAGCTCGGGCTGTTGACCATTGCCAGGATCTCGCCGCTATGCACATCAACCACCATAGCCGAGCCCGATGTAGCCTGATAGGTCAGTACCGCCGATTTCAGCGCCTGATAGGCGATAGCCTGAATCCGCAGATCGATACTCAGGTGAACATCTTCTGGCTCTACACGTTCTTCTTCAGCCAGTACCTGAACCTCACGGCCCTGCGCATCTTTACGAATAGTGCGGCGCCCTTCGGTACCCGTCATTGCTTTATCATAGAGCTTTTCAATACCTTCGATACCAATGCCATCGATGTTGGTCACACCCAGCACATGCGCAGTCACCTCACCATTGGGGTAATAACGCTTAGATTCATCGAGCAAGTGGATCCCCGGCAGGCGCATCTGACGAATGTAATTGGCGACAGCAGGCGTCACCTGGCGCTTTAAATAAACAAAACGACGCTTGGGGTTATCGCGCAGACGTTCGTCTATCTTTTCTTGTTTGATTTGCAGGACATCTGCCAGCTCACGCCAGCGTACTTCGTCCTGATAAAATGCCTGTTTACGGGCACTCAGTTCGGCCGCGTTATCAACCAAAGCCTGAGTGTCTTCACCGTTGCGCCGGGCTTTTCTCAGCACTTTTTTAGACAATGCCTTGTCCAGCGCTTTGGGATCGGCATAGACGCTGACCACAGGCACACTGACTGCCAGTTCCTTGCCGTTACGGTCGAAGATCATACCGCGCTGCACTCGCACAGTCTCAACCCGGACCGTCCGTTTAGCATTTTCCGAGCGGGCTTTATCGGGCTCAATGACCTGTAAATAGGCAGCACGGGCGATCAGCGCGGCAAACACCAGCACCAGCATCACGCTGACCAGCGCAAAGCGCCAGCTGATTAAATTGACTGAGGTCTTTTTCGCCGGACTCATGGTAGTACGATCACCTGCTCTTCTTTACTGGTTGGCCGCTTCATCTGTAACTGGGTTCTGGCCACTTCTTCAATGCGTGCGTGCTGTGAGTAAAACTCTTCCTCAACCACCAAATAGCGCCACTCCAGGTCCAGCTCGTCGCGTTTTTGTAATAGCCTGTCCTGCTCTATCAGTTGTTGGCGAGTCAGGTGAGTTACCTGCACCACCGCAAGTGCCGACCCTAAGGTCACAGCCAGCAGGAAAAACGTCAGCTTGTTGGCCAGTAACAACTGGCACATCTCTATGAACAACTTCGGCTGACGCTGATGTGTTTTCATTACAGTTTCTCGGCTATTCTCAGTACCGAGCTCCGTGCTCGCGGGTTGGCATCAATTTCAGCCTGACTGGGCTTAATGGCTTTACCCACCGCCTTTAAGGTCAGGTTTTGTTTTAACTGCGCGTCTGTCAGTGGCAAACCTCGCGGAACAGCCTCCCCTTTGCTTTGTTTCTTGATAAACTGCTTAACAATGCGATCTTCCAGAGAGTGGAACGAGATCACAACCAGGCGACCACCTGGTTTCAGCACCGCCAGTGCAGCTTGCAATGCGGTCTGGATTTCTTCCAGCTCACTGTTGATGTAAATGCGGATGGCCTGAAAGGTACGTGTTGCAGGGTGCTTGTGTTTGTCTTTCACCGGCACCGCTTCATCGATTAACTCTGCCAGCTGTTTGGTGGAAGTGATCTCAGTATGCGCTCGGGTTTCAATGATCTTGGTCGCAATCCGGCGGGCAAATTTTTCTTCGCCATATTTTTTGATCACAAACACCATATCTTCCAGCTCGGCTTCCGCCAGCCATTGCGCAGCGCTACGACCGGCAGTCGGATTCATCCGCATGTCCAGCGGACCATCTTTCATAAAGCTAAAACCACGTTCAGCGTCATCCAGCTGAGGTGATGACACACCAATATCCAGCAAAATACCATCGACCTGACCCAACAGGTCGGCATCACGAGCTACGCTCTCAATGTGCGAGAAGCGATTGTGGGCAATACTAAAACGCGGATCGTCGGCAAATTTCTGAGCGGCCGCAATCGCTTGCGGGTCCTGATCGATGGCCTGTAGTTTGCCCTGCTCGTTCAGCCGCTTCAGTATTTCACCCGAGTGACCGCCGCGGCCGAATGTGCCGTCGATATAGGTGCCGTCGGGTTGGATATTCAATGCATCCAGCGTTTCAGCCATCAGCACTGAAATATGTTGCCATTCTGTCGCCATAAAGTTTGGTTTTCACCCCAGTTATAAAGAAAAGTCGTCCAGCTCAGGGCACGCTTCCACGTCACCACTGCGCTCTATCTCGGTATCGGCTTGCATTTGCTCATACCAGCGTGCTTCGTCCCAAATCTCAAATTTGTTGAGCAATCCCACCAGCATCAGCTTTTTGCCAAGACCGGCATGGGCACGCAGCGTGGGCGCCAGTAAAATACGGCCATTTTTGTCCAGCTGATATTCTTCCGCATGTCCTAACAACATGCGCTGCCAGCGTCGGACCCTGGGGTTAGTGTTGGAGAGCCGCTGTAATCGGGATTCTATTTCGCGCCATTCAGACAGCGGATAGAGCCACAGGCACGGTTCGTTGATCGCAATAGTACAGATCACGGCGCCCTGTTCTTCAGACAACAGCGGTTGGCGATACCGGGTAGGTATCGAAAAGCGCCCTTTGTCATCGAGACTCAGAGAGTTTGCGCCGCGGAACATAACTACCCGCTTGGCCTGTTGCGATAAGCTAATCTTTGATCCAATTTGATCCACTCTAACCCACATTTTCCCACAGGATGACAGTCTAGGGCTTGACAAGCCTTTTTGTCAAGTTGGATCACATCGCTTAACTCGCCTACAGGCCAGAAAAATCGCGGGTTTTGCGGAACTCCATGAAATCGGTGGGAAAATGTGGGCAGACAAATAATCTGGGATCTTTGTACACAAAAACGTCCCTTTTTTGATTACTAGAGAATATTTCATTCATGAAGTTTTTAGGTACTGTGGTGTTACCAAAAGGCCGAAAAATTAATAACTCTGGACTAGTATTTAGCTTAAACGGGTTGGTTAAAGCGCGCTGCGCTTGTATCATGCCGCCACCTCAAACCCAGGCGAGTTTTTATTATTAAAGAAATATCAATAAAACAGCGATTTTACCGATTGATGCTAGTACTCAGTTTGCCTGGTCTTTTGCTGATCCTGGCGTTGCTGTTCGCACAACGCAGCAATATGCTGCAACTACAAGAGCAGCAAGCCCTGATGTATGCCAATCAGGTTGCAACCCTGCAACATGCCGAAATCGCCGCAACACGTCGACTGCTGCAACAACTGGCCTACCAGCCTAAAAATTTGCAACACCAACGCGGCCTTTGTCCACAATTACTGTCGAGTGCTCAGCATCTATCGCCCAGCTTTGCTAACTTTGGCCTGGCAACACCCGATGGCACTGTTACCTGTTCTTTGTCAAAAATATCGGGTCCCATTTCGATCGCTGATCGCCCCTATTTTCAGCAGGCGATCGATGAAGGAACCTTTAGCATTGGTGAGTATCAGCATGACAGAAGTATCAACACTGCCACACTGAACTTTGCCCACCCGGTTTATCAGGATGGTCAACTCGCGATGGTGATCATTGCAGTAAAACGTCTATCGCACTGGAGCCGTTCACTGTCCAGGTTGACGCTGCCACAGGGCACCCGCGTGATGGTTGCCGACCACACCCGCGCCATTGTCGCCGAATACCCCTACAGCAATGAACCGCTGGGCAGAGCCGTTGCCGAAGACTGGCCTGATGGCCTGAATGAACAGGCGGTGCTGCTGAGTGATGCCAATGGTCACCACCATGTTTATATTCGCCTGCCTTTACTCGCCGCGCGTGGCGAACTAACCATCTATTTTGCATTTCCGTTTGAAGCCGCATGGCAACAAACGCAACGCCACTTTGCGCTGGTCCTGAGCAGCTTTTTTGTGTTGTTATGCCTGCTTATCTGGCTGGCTCGTCATCGCCTGCACAAAACCCTGTTACAACCCTTGACCCAGTTCAGACAAGCCATCGCAGCACTGGCACAGGGGCGCTCAGTCGACCTCACCAGTCATACTATGCCGCAGGAACTGGCAAAGCTGGGTGAACACTTTGAAAGCATGGCCAAGGTGCGCCTGCACACCGAGCAACAGTTAAGCCATAAACACACCGAACTGCAAACGCTGCTCTCGGCACTGCCCGACAGTTATTTACGGGTTGATGCACAGGGCCAGGTACTCGCAAAACATGGCTCCCTGGTACAACAGGGTAATACACTGAGCGAGCTATTTCCGAACCATATCCATAAACGGATCCGGGTTGCGCTGACACTCCTCAAAGATCAACCGCATCTGTTGCTGGAATACACCCAGGGTGACAACCAACAAGGGTATGAAGTACGCGTTCAGGGTATGAACCATGGTGAAGAGGCCGTTATCGTGATCCGCGATATCAGCCACCGTAAACGTCAGGAAGAAGCGCTCAATCTGGCTGCGCTGGTGTATAACAACTCCAGTGAAGGCATGGTCATCACCGATGCCCATGGCTACATTCTGGATGTGAATCTGGCATTTGAGACCGTGACCGGGTTCTCTGCACAAGAAGCGATTGGAAAAACCACCGCAATCCTCAACTCTGGCAAGCATGATCGCGCTTTTTATCGACAGATGTGGCATGGCCTCAACGAGACAGGTCGCTGGCAGGGTGAGATAGTTAACCAACGCAAAAATGGCGAACTATATACGGAATGGCTCACCATAGATACGGTTTATGATGAACAAGATTCGCCTTATCGCAGAGTGGCCATTTTTACAGATATTACCGACAACAAACTGAAAGATGAGCAACTTTGGCGACAAAGTCACTATGATTCACTGACCGATTTACCCAATCGGAATAGCCTGAAAAAACACCTTAATACTTTGCTTGCAACACCCGATACATCGCTGGCCATCCTGCTGCTGGATCTCGATCACTTTAAGGATATAAACGACACTTTGGGGCACTATTATGGCGATCAGTTACTTGCCCAGGTTGCCAAAGTATTACAATCACTGGAGCAACCCGGCGTGACCTTGTCACGGATCGGTGGCGATGAATTTGTCATTATCTGTGAACACTGCCGTACTGAAAGCGATGCCATCGCGCTGGCAGAGCGCGTGCTCAACTTATTTAAGCAAGACTTTACCCTAGACGGTGAGCACTGTCACATAGGTGCCAGTATAGGTATTGCGCTCAGCCCCAGAGATGGCGATAGCAGTGAGCTGCTGCTGAAAGCCGCAGATCAGGCCATGTATCGGGCGAAAGCTCTGGGTCGCAATGGTTATGCCTGTTTCGACTCCGCCTTACGCCAGCAGAGTGAACAACGCTTACTGATGCTCAGAGACATGCGCCAGGCCTTATCCGACGCACAATTTGTGATGTACTATCAGCCCATTGTGACCATGCACAATCAGCAGATCCACAAAGCCGAAGCATTGATCCGCTGGCAACATCCCGACAAAGGCATGATCAGCCCGGCGCACTTTATTCCGCTGGCGGAAGAAACCCAGCTGATCCATCAACTCGGCGAGTTTGCCTTCCAGCAAACTCTGCAAACACTCAGTCACTTGCAGCAGCAACACGGTGCCTTTCAGATCAGCCTGAACGTATCACCGGTGCAATTCAACGCTAAGCATACAAGCTTACTGAAATGGCAGGATCAGCTTAACGACGCTGATTTGCAGCCCGAAGATGTGGTCATTGAGATCACAGAGGGCCTCATGATGCAGGGAGAAGGCCGCAGTCAGGCCCGACTTGGCCAGTTGATCCAGCAAGGCTTTTCAATTGCGCTGGACGACTTTGGTACCGGGTATTCTTCCCTTGCTTATCTTAAGCAGATGGACACCGACTTTATCAAGATAGACAAACGCTTTGTTGACGGCATAGAACACAACGAAGACGATCTGGTGCTGTGTGAAACCATGATCATGATGGCACACCAGCTGGGGCTCAAAGTGATTGCTGAAGGAATAGAAACCGCCACGCAACATGAACTGCTCAAACAGGCAGGCTGTGACTTTGGCCAGGGGTATTTTTATGCCAAACCTATGAGTCAGGCGGATTTAGAGGCGTTACTGTTAGACAAATCACAGCAACGATAAAGAGGCACGACTGTGACCCTCTTTAAAGCGTACCCGTGAGAACTAATGGGGAAGGAATATGAGTGCTGCCTGATGGCGTAACACAGCCTAAAATATGGAGCCTATGTTCTAAATTGAACTATTGAAGGGTGCGCTTTCTATAAGCCTCGAATAGCGAAAATCGTAAGTTTCACCACAAAACCCTGAAGAATAGTCAAATCCGGGTAATACGAAAGCGCATCCAAGCCTGAACTTAGATAAATCGGAACAACATTGAAGGGGAAATGTTAACCCAGTAATCGCTCGCACTGAGTCAAATTAGCCCGTCGCCTTTTGTGAAGATGCTCACAGTAATCTGTCATCGCTTGCTTTCGCCCCACAGCACCATGAAAGACCTTTGTAAACTGCGTAGTCAGTTTGAGCCAGTTGTCTGGCTCTATTTGCAATCGTGTCAGCAGTGGCTGACTATCGCTGATATAACCCCGCTTATCTGCACGCATGCATCGGCCTGTTAACTCAACCAGTTGAATATAATAAGTCAGCTCAAACGGCAGTCCTTTGGGCATGTGCTTTCTTGGATTACCTGCAAAACGCAGTAAGCTTTTGGGTTGCTTACCTTGCTGTGCATGCTCAATACGCTTTTTAATGCTGGTATAGTCTGACGTTTCCGGTGTATCTGCCATTTGGGCTCTGACTGGATTCAGGTCAACATAAGCCAGGCACGCTGCCAGTGCCGCTTCATCCAGTAAAGCCTGTGACTTAAATCGCCCTTCCCAAAATCGACCTGTACAACCATCTTCTTTATTGGCCCTGCGAGCAATGTCTTCATTAAGCACCCGCATAAACCAGCTGATGCTCGCAAGCCGTAGTCTGAATTCAGCAATATCAGCTGCCAGCATACTATACTCGGATGCGCTCAGCTCATCACCACGAATGAACTTGTGCGTCAGCCAGTTACCTTTAAACAGTTTATGCCAGCGAAGTACGATTGCTCTGTCTGATATCCTTTGTGCTTTTATATCATCTACATACAACACAATATGTGTATGATTGCTCATAACCGCGTAACCACACACATTAATGCAAAACACCTTAGCAAGGGTCAGCAATTTTTCCTCAACCCAGTCTCGCCGATGTTCATAAGACTTGCCCGTTACGCGGTCTTCGCCGCACAGAAATGCCCGGCGAACACACCGGGATATGCAGTGGTAGTATTTAGTGTCTGACAGGCTGACCTGTCTCTTCCTTGCTGATGGCATAATCTAGCATCCTCAATCCATTGAGTATCACCTAAAGGTAGACGGCGTACATTCCGTACGCCAATTTTAGGTGGGTGTCCATGTAACTCCTCTACCGCTCGCAGGGCCAATTTAATAATTAGATATTGAGCTCAACTTGGCCCGCATTTCATAAGCGCAAAGCACTTCTTTTAGGGTATTACACTTACTGTAACGACCTATCTGAGCCAGATGTTGAAAGCAAGCTGGTTTGAGAACCAAAAATTAACGGGCACTTTTCGATCATCATAGTATGAAACATCGACAGGAAGGCCCGCTACCTTAGCAGTTAGCAAAGTAGAATACTTTTCTTTTCCGCCTGGTTGCTCTAAATCAAAGCAGAGTGAGGGGGCGTTTGCCTCTATGGTGAAGCAAGCGTACTGGGAAAACCCGCCACCATACGTTCTTAGCGCTTTGACTTTGGTATTCCAGCGCCATACTTCACCGGCACTAACACTGAAAGCAGACAATGCTGTTAGCAGTAACAATATTTTTTTCATATTTGATCCAATCCTAGAAGTTACGAAATAATCTCAATGAATATTGTACCTGATATCAGTAAAATAGAGTATTGCAGGAAAAATTAAAACTTTATTGCTGCCTTACAGCAGGTCGTGACATCCACAAACTAGACGAACAAAAAAGGCCACAGTAATACTGTGGCCCAATAATATCTGATGATCTTTTACTTAGTTTTTAAGTGACACCCACTCCAATATATGCAGGACATAGCCTACAGTCCACACGCCTATTTTAGGTGGGTGTCCATGTAACTCACCTAGACTGGATATCTACGATTTTGGGTGGGTGTCCACGATTTTGGGTGGGTGTCCATGCGAATTGTTAAAAAGGCCACAGCAATACTGTGACCCAAAGTTTTTAAGTGACACCCACTCCAATATATGCAGGACATAGCATACAGTTCACACGCCAATTTTAGGTGGCTGTCCGTATAACTATTGCTTTAGTTTCAGTACCTCTCTCATGTTAACAAGTTCTATCAGAGACATGTCTAATCTAGATTTGAGTTTCACACGCATACTTTCATCTAACTCAGATTTGTTCACAATATAAAGAAGCCGTTCATACTTTCTCTCCTCCAACAAATAGGTTACACATGACATGAAAACCCTTTCGTACATGCCATTGCGCTTTACTAACTGAGAACTTAAAAACTTAGGGAAGTAGTCATAAGTTCGATCCAAGCACAATCTTTTATTTACTACTTCAAGAAAATTGCTGTCGTAATATTTAAATGCGAATATTCGATTAAAAAAAGCATCAAACTTTTTACTATAATAGAGGGTTAGTATTTCATTTCTCTCTTTGTTATTGAGCTCAAAAGACTCCTCACCGGGGGGGTATGTTTCTCTTGTAACTTTAACTCTTTCGATTGGCCTATGCTCCGTCACTGCAGCCAAATTAGACACCCGCTCTATAGTTTCAGACAACAACTCAGAAAAATATTGCTTCCCCCTATTATCCGAGTATTCTAATAATACTTGAGACATGATTAGACTGGCCTTTACAATAGCACTGCTATAACACTCTCCCACCTCGCTTAAACCAGGCTGGAAATTGTAACCTCTAGCTAGCAAGAGTTTTAGCTTTTCATGCTCTAGCTGTAGACATAGACTGGGCGCAAACATAACTCCGGGATTATAATTTCCGTCTAGTTTTTCAAAATGGTTCAGTAGCTTTTCATCAACACTTTTGGAATATAAAAAAAGGTGCGCGATAAAAGGTAAATCATCAATCTTAAGTGTATTGACATCATCAGACTCAGAAACATTGGAAAGAAGGCTATAGTAATCATACTCATCCGCTAATAAAGAGAAAGATAAAATCAACAATAAAACAGAGCATAAAAATCTCACCCTCACCCCCTAAAAATCAAATAGACCATTTATAAAACACACATTACACCTCACTTCCACGCTATAGAAATTAACCCATCATTATACAAAACCAAACCCAATTAAAAAATCCAACATACACCTTGCACTTAAGCTTTCAATATGCTGAACCAAGACAACCTACTACAACACTCTCTGAATATACACATTGTGCAGCACCTACATAATAACCAACTGAAGCGGCTGCGAGAGTTGGAAAGTAACCATTAGTCAAATACCACCCAAGTCCCTGAATTCTCATCGAGGGAAAGTCTACAACAGTCATCCCAGATGATAATCTAAATCTTGGCTTTGGCCCAAAATGGCTCGTTGGGGTCCAATAGTTATTTGCTGCTTCAAGCAAGCAAATTTGCATTGCCTGACAACTAACCTTCGCTGCATTGTCTTGACCATAGACAGCAATTTCCATTTGCCCTCCTGGGCCTGGATATATACCAACAATATTGTCGTTATGATCGTAAATGTAATCACCATTTGCATCTTTCGCAGGTACTAAAGAGCCTAAGTCTTGAGTTTTACCTGTGCGAGGATTAGAGACAAAATTTTTCGACGCATGATTATACAAATACTGCATAGCACCGAATTGAGCACCATTAGAGAACTTGCCTCCAGAAATCTCTGATGCTGTACCACCAATGGCTGCAGAGATAACCGTTCCCTGGGCTATCTGTGTGGCAGTCAACTTATCACCTCCCGGTAAATAAGCCCCGCCAACCCCTTTTGTGACCCCAGCACTAAAGAAGCCATGACCAAACTTTCCGCCGCTCATTGCAGAAGAAATCCCGCCAATGACGGCATGTGCTGTGATTTGTGCCGCCACCTGCCCTGTGGTTAACATGTTGCCACCAAAGCTATGCAAACCAGCACTTTTGGCAGCTTCAACGCTGCCATACTTAGCCAAGTTTCCCGCACCTGCCTTGTTGAAGTTACTACCAATTTGGTTCAATACAGTCGCGCTCATAAAGGCAATATACGCCGAGTTTCTGGCGTATTCTGATGGGACGCCCATCGCCCGGTTATACTCGTAGCTCCAATAAGCCGCACAAGCTGGTGCAGCAGGCCCACAGAATGCTGATGCAGCAGTACCCGCAATATTAGTTAGCTCTTTACCAAACATTTTAACCGAAGCACGAATAATATTACGGTTCAGTTTTTTAATCGGCGTAATGAAGTAGCCACTCGGGTCGGTATAAGACAGCGGGTTGTTATACACATAACTAAAGGTATTGTAGTTTTGCAAGTTGCCCGGTGCCTGCGTAATTGGATCCGGCTGCATAAAGCGCCCGGTGAGTGCGTCATAAATACGGCCATTCATATGTATGATGCGGCTTTCACCGTCAACCGAGACTGGCTCATGGCCGGTATAACCGCGGGTGTTGTCAGAAATATCAAACAGGAATGCCAGATCAGGGTGCAACCCAACCGCCTTAGCAGCTTTTTCCGTTTCTGATTCTGATGTACGCAACTGGCCAAACACGTCGTAGCTCATCCGTTTTACAACATTAAAGTACTGATCGGTAATGGCCACAATCGATCCCTGATGGTCTGTAAACAGCCACTGTATCGTGCTGCCAAGAGCCTGTTCATCGCCCGAGGTGTACTTTATCGTCGCGTCATTACCCACATAACGCTTAATGTAAGCCTGCTTGTCATTGCCGGATTTGGTCGTTAACTCCAGTGTCCCTACATAATAAATGGTCTGATTGCCATCTACTCGCTTGTAGCGACGGTTGCTAATGTCGTAATCGAAAGTCACGGTTTCACTACGACCCTCGATTTCCTTCACTTTGTTACGGGTGCTGTATTTCAGGGTCCTTATGGTAGTTGAGCCACGCTTCATGCGCGTCTGGTTACCGTTGGCATCGTAGAAATAAGACTCAGTTACACGTATATCATCACTCACACTGGCACTACTAAGCGAGGCAGAAAAACGATTCTGCATCAACGGACTCTTTGCTTCCTCACTGCCCCAGGTATCAAACGTTGGTGGTGGTGGCGGAAGAATGACAGGCACGCCATTACCATCATCACTCACAAAGTTACTTCTGGAAGTTAGCGCATGGGGAGCCGCACCATGTTGCCCGTATTGCTGATGCCATTTTCCTATTTTTCTGAGGTTACCATTGCTGTCGTATTCAAACTGCTGTGTATCATTGATATGCGTCACCCGATTGAGATCATCATAACCAAACGTTTCCAGCTGAAAACCGGTCAGAGTGCGATTGATCAGGTTACCCAGGCCATCAAAGGCATAACTGTCTGACTGAACGGCCTCAAGGTCTCCTTCACCTGAAATATGAGTCAGATCTCCAGTATCAGAATCATAGGTGATTGCCATCGTCTTACCCCCCTTGATGTACTGGCTCACCTGTCCGCGTGCATTTAACGACTTAACCTGGTAGTAGATACGCCCCCTGCTCCCTTCACGGGCTTCTCTTCGCTCAAACAATTGGCCATATCGATAGGTATTTTTCACGCCTCTGGCTTCAATATATTTGTCTTCCCCGGCGTTATTCATACGGCGGTAGTCATCAAACTGGAAGGCGAGTCTGCCGTGCGCATCATAGGCTTGCTGCTGAATAACACACAGTGAAGTTAAAGGATCGGCTATAGCAGGTAAGTTGTCCGGATCTGATACTTTAATACGTAGATCATAGTGGTTGGTATCCAGCTCAACATCATCTTTGTCACAAGCACTTGCGCGCTCAAGCGATGTCAGGGTCGCAACCGCACGGCCAAACTGATCGTAGAAATAAAACTGACGCCAGTCCTGCCCCTGCGAAGCTGAGATTAACTGATGCACATCCGCGGGGCTTTGACCGTATTCCCAGATGCTTTCCCCTTCTGAGAGTCGTTCAGTTTGCAGATAAGCCGCACTGTCCTTGCCGTCGGGCTCAGCCCCTAGTACCTGGCTCTGATGTGTTTTACGACCCAGTAAATCATAGGTAAAGTACTGAGTGACGTTACGCGCATCAGTTTGGCTTGTAAGCTCACCAAATGCATTATAGGTGTATGTCCAGGTGCCTCTGTCTGCATCTTTCAACTCAATTCTGCGACCAAGCGCATCGTACTCATTGTCTACCAGGACACGACCATTATCCGCTGACGAAGAAACGGTATCCTGATTGCCCATCACATCATAAGTATAGGTAAGCGTGTTGCCCATACTGTCAGTGACCTGAACGACCTGACCCAGTGTATTCTTGGTCGTCGTCGTCGATTGTGAAGCACCAGATTCGCCGCCAATACTGCCACTGATCTTGGTTGTCGATGTCAACCCACTGAACGTCGTTGCCGTCGTCATGCCGGAGTTTTCATCTACGACTTTCTGAACCCGATCAAAAATATCATGGTAGGTTTTTACTGGCTTAGCCTGATGCGCCTCTGTTTGAAGCAATCGGCCATATTTATCATAAACGTTCTCCGTTTTCAGTGCGCTACCTTTCACACTGATTACATAAGATTTATAAGGTCTGCCTGCTTTATCCAGATACTGTGTTTCGAGCAGCTCACCGTTAACCTTACGCTGTGACTTCACTGCACACTGAAGCTCAGTACATTCACTCAGATAAGTATAACTATACGCACCGGTCGTCTGATACTGACCAATGGCACTGCCAAACGTATCATACAGCTTATGGGTATACACCCCGCCCGGTGAAAGGATAGAAGTCGGTGCACCATGTGCGTTACGGACCAGGACTTCTGCACTTTTTGCCACCAGCGCGCTTGAGTTTTCCAGTCCGGCGCTCAAGTCAGCGGGAGCAGCCTTCACATTTTGCAAGCTATAGCGCAGGTAGCGGCCATCTGCATCATACACATGCTCAGTCACACGCGTTTGCTTGTCTTCAATCGCACATTGCTCACTGTCGTTACTTGTCTCAGTACGCTTGATATTCCCGACGTCATCATAGACATAGGTTTTGGTTAGCTGCGCATCACAGCTCCCACCCGGGGCAATGATTTCCTGCTTAAGCATGTACGGATGTGTGTCACTTGCACCGTAATACACAAACGCTGATGTCTTGCTTATGCCGTTCTCACCGCTCCCGTCCGTATGTGTTGCTGTTGCCTTGGTGATCCGACCAAAGCGTTTGGCTTGTGCCGTGCCGGCATACTCATTGGTGGTGGTAACTATAGACAGTGCCGTTCCACCACTCCCTGAGCGTACAAAAGTACCACTACCTGAATTACTTACATTGAATTTAGTGACGACAGACTCGGTCAGGTTCGCATTGTTACCCTTATCATAGGTCATGGTAGTTTCACTACACCCGTAACCACTGATTGTATAATCACTATTTAATCGCGCATCACATTCTCGGGCATTTTGCAGCAGGGCCTGATACGCCTTACCACCACGATGTTCGATTTCAACATACTTGTATGTATTGTAAGCTTGGCTCAGGTACCGGTTTGTTGAAATGACCGAATCCGCTTCACCCACCTTTTTGAAGTATTTATCGGTCGATAATGGCATGCCTGTGAACGGGAAGTGCTGCAAATAACGCGTTGTTGTAACAATGGCGTATTGTTCATCTGTCAGCTGTTCTTGTTTATAGGTGGTTGTAGTCAGAGACTGAAAGCCTAGCATACCGCGCCCACCAAATTGCGCCCGCGCCCCTTCATAAAAGTAGTCAACAGAAACCGTACCGACATTATTACTGTCCGGGCTGTCCGTTGTAACCTGGCTGACCAGCTGTATCGGCGCTATATACTTGCTCACCTTAAGATCAGAACGCTTGACCTTTTCATCTTGCGTGAACAGGGTTACGTTGCCCTCATATACGCTTGGATCAGTCATGGAGGCATAGTCAATTGCAGTTACACTACCATACCCTTGCGTAACTGTTCTCAGTAGGCCACTGGTTGGCAGCATGCTCTGATCGTAACGTATTTCTATAGAACTCCCATTTTTGAATAGCAGATCATTGTTACCGTCATAGTCGAAGTCGAAGGTTGTCAGATAGTCACCAGCCAGAGTCTGTAAAGTCGCAGTTGAAAGCACAAACTTGTCGACCTGCTCCAGCGTATTGTTTTTTGGTGACCACTCATAATGTGTCCAGTTGGTATCTAGCTTGCCCCGGAAAAACAGGTCTGGTTTACCATTTCGGTCTACATCAATGGCTGTGGGTGTAGTGATATCTTTGTGGATTTCGCTGCGATCACTCAAATCCAGGTCAACATCGTATGTAAAGTTACGCTCAAACATAGGCTCAGACTGAGACTTATTGATCCATAATTGCCAGCTACCTGCCTGATCGCCTTTGTGGTCATCCCATTCGGTAACATCCAAAAATAACAGATCGACCAGGCCATCGGCATTGGCATCATTAAGCTGTAACGAGCGCACTTTTTCAGAGGAGACAATTGATTTTGCTCTGAAACGCTGCACCTGGTTGGTGCCTGTGCCCTCTATACCATGGTTGTAAAACACATAGACACTGTTTGACTGATTGTTATCACACTTAGAGCCACCAGTACATTTCAACGAGACAATATCTGCCAACCCATCGGCATTCATATCCGCAAGGTACCACTCTCCATCTTTCTCACTCACTGCGCCAAGCCAATAATCAGTGCTGAAGAGCTTTAATCCTAGCGGTGTCGCAAACCGTTTATTAACAGGATCATAGCGGCGCACATAGGCGGCTTCTGAGCTACCCTGCTTATACACAATATCGCTGTACCCATCGCCATTCATGTCTGCAAACTGAGGCTCTTTAAAGTACAGTGCCCGCTCTCTTTCCTGTGACGCGTTATCAGATGGCGCAAATAAGTCGGTGATATCCACGCGTTGCAGGGTCTGGCCAACCAGCTCATAGATAGCAAAGTAGTCATGTCCGTAGTTGCTGTCATAGTCTTTTTTCATGTTGACGAACAGCTCTTGCTTACCATCGTTATTGTAATCAATGGACTCAACAGAGACACTTGCCTCATCATCACCACGCACAAATTCCGTGCAGGCGAAGCGTTCAGCAGCCTCTTGTCTGTCTCCCCCTTTGAGCAGGCATAGCTTGTAGTCTTTGTTCCCTAAATGCTCAATGACAGCGATTTCAGCAATACCATCCCCCTCACTGTCAACTGCGCGCACAGCAGTCAGCGCCGTATTCAGCCCGGGCGTTTTATAGACTTCAGCACTGGACGTGTGAGATAAGGAGTCAGAGAAGGCGTCATAGTTGAACTGGATCGGCAGTTTGCAGACATTGCCATCATCACACTGTTTCACAGAAGTCAGCAAACGCAGCCCATTTGCCGCGGTTTCCGTATCTAATACATAGCGGGATAAGACTCTGTTAAAGTGGTTTTTAACTGTGATACTTTGTAACTCGGCACGCGCAGATGACATAAGCCCGTTAAAGACATAACCAGCTCTGCGTATCTCACCCGCTCGATAATTAAACTCAACACTGTTACCACTGTAAGTTACCTTAGTCAGGACTTTTTCTGCTTCACCCAGCACCTGACCAGAGACCGAGTCACTGTATTCATATTTGATGGCCGTATCTTCGAGTTGCATGTTGTCGTACACTGAGTGCAGCAACCAGGTTAATACTCTGTCGCTTCTGTTACCCAGTCGAATTTCACTATCGGCCGCCCCACCATAGCGCTTCAGGGTGCCATCTTTCGCTTTGACCAGAAACTCTACGCTGTCTGCGGTGCTGATTTTTGCAACCGTGACCTGAGCGTCCAGCTCAAGCACATAGGTCTCCAGGGGGTTGTAATCATCAAAGTCGCCAGTCACATCCGCTGGGATAAGCCTTTGTCCACCCAAACAGAAGCGGTCGCTCTGCGTAAAGGTTAACGGCTTAAACTGACCATCCTGTGCAAACGTTTGTGGACAGCGAGAAATTGCGCCACCCGCTCCTATGGACCAGCCCAGCGCCACATTAGAGTTGCCAGCCTGAGAATCGTAGTTAAGTGTTACTTCTGGTGTCACACCGGCAATGCCGGATGGCAGTTCAATTGGCACGGTATAACTGGCACTGCCATTTTCCGTTACCCTAAAGTTACCTTGCGTTGGCGTAAGGCGTGCGTGCTGCAAGAGTTCCTTTTGGTCGTGCTCCGGCTCTTCTGCCACACCTTCAGGCAGATGAACATTAATACCGGACTGCACCACACTATCCTGAATGTAGATCTGCTCGGTCTCAACATACTGCGGGTTACAGAACGTTTTGGTATCCGACTTCACCGCAACAGAGATACACGCGCGAGCCCGGAACTGATAGTTACCATTATGTAAGGCCGTGTCGTAGGTCGTGCTGTCTGAGTTAGGGGCTTTTTTACTGCTGCTACTTGCAGTAACCCTGGACTCAAGCGCGTAAGCCTGACCGTTTACACTCTTTTCAAGGTCATAAAATTCAACCGGGCCAGACACTGAAAGCCCTAAACTCAGGTTACCAAAGTTCTGACTAAGCACCTTTATCTCAGATGTTTGCAAACCATCTTCTTTGTTAAATGGATCCGTTCCCAGGAGTAATTCAGCTTCAAAGCTGAGTCCGTCACCATCATCATCCGCACTGTAGCTACACGCTTCATTCGTTGTACAAAAATCATAATAATAGTTGAGTGTTTTCAGAGTCAGCTGGTCATACTGTTCACTGCGGTAGAATAACAGCTCAAGAACAAGATTTGCTCTGGACATACCCTGCTCAAGTAAGCTCTGCCAGTAAGCATAACCTTGTCCGCCCACTAATGTCGTTCTGGCTTCTTGTTGAGAGATGTTTTTCACTTTCGCTATCATGGCCAACGTGAAGGCTTCATTTGACATAGCGCTGTTGCTGTAAATCGCAACGCCACCTTCTGTAACACTGCCTAAAATCAAGCGCGCCACTTCTTCGATGGACAATAGGTCGTTAGTCACCAGATAGCTCAGAATATTCAGCTGATCTTTTGTCGGGGACTCATCTCTGAGCACAAACATAAGCTCTGTGACCGTCCAGATAGCTTCATCCCTTTGTTCAGGGCGCAACAACTTTGCGTCATTTTCAATGGAGTCTTGCCACTGTGGGAAATGCTGGTTCAATAACGCTCCCAGCTCGCCTAACCCCTGCCAGTGCATGGCATTGCGTTTTATCAACCCAGGGGTAATCACGTATACGTCTTTCTCAGTTTGAACATACACATGTCCATCAGCAGAAACCTGAGGCTGTGCAACAACCCCTCCGGAACCGGGGAATAAATAATGCCAATAGACCTCACCGTTGTCTGCGTTCAGAGCATACAGTGCTTCGTCCAAAGAGCCGACATAAACGACCGGTGTATCTTCCCCATAAACCTTAGTCAACTGGGCTGGAGCAACAATAGGTCCACGCGTATCAAACAACCATCTAACACGCTTGCTCGACTCATTCATATTCGTAATATCGTGGCGGATGCTATAGAAACGATTGTTTCGCGCACCAAAGTAAACATCATCATAGACCCCACCATGGGCCATAGAGGTATTACTCTTGATAAGCGGCATGGCCACTACATCACTGTGCTTTGAAGCATCAGCAACGCCAGCCGGTGTTTTATGACTCCATTTCAGCTCGAACTTTTGATTGTCCGTCACTATGTACGCATTCAGGCCTGTTTCTGATCCTGCATACAAAATGCCATTTTCGCTGAACGAGAACCCTCTCGATAGCAGATCAGGACCGCTTTCTGAGCCAGAGCCATCAACGACAATGCTGGAGTAAATAGGTGAGTTGTTTTTACTGACACCATTATTCACTTTCAAATAGGCACCACCGTCAATCAATTTATCGGCGACATAGTCAGAAACCAACACTTTAAATCCGTCATTTTGCATAGCCAAACTGGAAGAATAGCTGTAGGTTTCAGCGGTTTGACGCAGTTGTACTTGAAGTAAAGTTTGTGATTGCGAAAAGCCAATCCCTTTTACATATAAGCAGCGATTGGCACCACATTCATCAATACTTGCAGACTGAATATAAGGAGGCAGGTGCTCTACAGTAAACTGCTGACCGGCTGTACATGTACTGCCATCATAACAAGCATGAATTTCATAGGTTACGTGGCCCTGCTCGGGTTTTTCAATCGTTATCTGGTTCGCGGTTCCCTCGTAGAGCAGATTTGACAAGTTGCGATCGATCGGCAGACCGTTCCAGCGGTATAGCCTGAACAAGTTCGTTGCCCCATCATTTTGCTGCTGCCACTGTACTGTATAGCGGCCACCCACCTGCGACTTGAGTGCGCTGAATTTAGGTGTATCAGGTGTTGGCTTTGGATGCGAGATCGACTCTGTCGCACAGACTTGTCGATCGGCTTCTTTGATTGTACCCGGGATCGGCTGCCCGTCTGACACAAGATAATTCGTCGCCAATACGCACACACTGAGTGTTTTAGTGTGGTCGGCATAATTAACGTCGATTTGAACTTCTGCTTTGTTGCCTGGTGACTTAATCTCTGCATTTGGCCAAACGTCTTTGGGGGAGCCGTTCACTTGGGCTGAAAAGTTAAGCTGTGCTGTGTTTGACAGCTCGCTTGCCACCACCCGGAAGGTGCCTGCACCGTCAGGTTTGATAATAAGCCTGGGCAGCCCTGGCTTGAGAGTATCCGGATATACTATGTCCAAATAAATGGGCGACGTGGAGACCGATTGATCCTTATTATCATACAACACCGCGGATATCGGCATATTTGAACGGACCACTTCCGGTGTCCAGGAAAAAGGATATTCTATAGATCTATCCCGGTAAAGTGGTATGTTGACTGAATAGGACTGCAGCAGCGTCTGTCCAGACATGAGCTCAATCCGCTGTAAAGATTTTGAATGCTTATTAATCGCCCCGATGTGCGCAGTGAGTGATACAGGCTGATTGACGATATGACTCGTGTCCGAATTCGTGTTTACACTAAGCGCTGCGCCAAAGTAACTATTGGGCATCACTGTTTGTAAAGATTCGTCCGTATGACCAAACCGGTTAGCCGCATAGACTTTGAAGTTTGCAGAGTCGGCACTCCCTCTCAGATTATACGTTGCTGAACAGCTACCGCTTGTTTTGTCGCACGCATTGCTGATGATGGAGTTAGATGGACAAGGGGCATTTTGAGCAAAACTTCCCCCTCTCATTGCACATAACTGCAATGTGTCCAGATAATCCAAGCCACTGTTTACATTGGCTGTGACCGTCACTATATCATCAATAAACGGAGTGCTTGGTGAGACAGCAATTGAAGAGAGCGTCAGATCTGCTGGCACAAATTCAACAGTGCCGCTGCTGCTGGCATTGGCCCCCTTTTTGTCGTATACCGTCAGTGTAATACTGGTTTGTGCAGTATCTCCGCTGATGGTACCAAAATTCAGCGTACAGCTTTTACTACTAAGCTCAGAGAGCGCGCAGTCTTGCTGCGAAACCGTCACAGGATCCTGAGTGCCCCGTTGCAGCGTGACATGTGATAACTTGTTGTAACTTTGCGCGTCGCTATCTTGTACAGTAAAACTTACCGATATCGCTTGCCCGGCCACACCAAACTCAGGTGAAACAGAAAAGTCACTGATAGTGGGTGCGGAGTTTTTCTCCAGTACCGTAATTTTACGGGTCATACTGGTTTGATAGCCCCGGCTGTCCTTTACAACCGCTTTAAAGGTGTGATCACCCACATTAAGTATGTTTTTACCATACGACCTGGAACATGTTTTTGACTTCTTGTCATGAGAGATTTCACAGCTTTTAGCCGTGATAGATATGTCATTGCGGTATAAGCTGAATGAAGCAAAGTCAGTGCCTTCATCTTGTGCAGTAAAGCTAACGGTAAACGCCTTATCCTGAACGATGGACGTATCGCTGGATGGGCTCGTGCTGGTGAATGAAGGACGAGTAACATGATAAACATCCATTGAAATAGTACAGGTTTGATAGCGGTCAAATGAATCCTCGGCCTGAGGATCGTCAGGCTCTTCATAGTCAATGGTTTTAATTTGAACCTTCAAGTCATATTTGCCCGCCGGGAGTTTTTCCACTTCAACCACGGGCACGTGATAATATTTTTTATCATGACGCAAATTATTTGGCAGATCCTGCTTGGACATCAGCTTAGCAGACCAGCGCGTATTACTGAGCGTATTATTTCCGATGGAAATTTTTGATACCCTATCAAACTTCGTCGATTCACCGTCACCATTATCTGGTGGGTAATAGTGGCTTTCATAGTTCCCGGTTAACTTGAGCGTAAGATTACTCTTATATTCCAGAACATAAGCATCTTTTGTGAAACAGCCAGGAGTAACCCAGCGAGCAAAGGCAAGACCTGAATATGTAGACGTCAGCAAGACTACAGACAAAACGAGTAGTTGGGCAATGTATCTCATAATTATAGCTCCACTTCCCATACTACCTGCATTGTCTGGCTACCCTGTGATGTCGACTGCACCGCTTCCAGACCTAACATACGTGACATTTGCTGTGTAACAGATTCACTCTGTGGCGTACTTTTTGGAAATGCAATCCCCAGTAATTTATTGCCTTCACGGTAAATAAGCTGAGGCCCTGAGCCCACAGTGTTGACAGCCTCTGTCACGTGTTTTGCAAACTGGGTAGATTGCTCCGCAGCACGAACCAGCTCAACAGAACCAATAAGTAAGGGTTTTGTCAGCACATTCTTTGCTTGTGGCGGCATGATATAGGTTTTTAGCTCAGTGCTGAGATCGTCCGTATCCAACACTTTGATGGTGCCATTGCGCTGAAAGACGTACAGGCCATTCATCAGTATTTCATTGGCATCAGATACGGAACTGAAAAAACTCGACTGACTCAGTGATGACGCAGTTGCATTGAGCTGGGCCTTGTCAATTAGCATGGGGGCCGCAATAACGTTACTATCGAATTGTTTGGAACAATCTGGTGTGCCGGGTTGGTTTATATCAACCTTACAGGCCTTGCCCTTCTCTCCCATCATACTGACGGTAAAGTAAGCAAAACCGTCATTAAACACGGGGGCATTGGCGACAACCCCAGCAGTATTGAGCACCCATTCTTTTTGCCAGGTAATGTCTTTTTCGCCTCGCGCACTCTGGATGACCTGACTTTTATATCTGAATAGCTTATCGTCATGGGTTGCAAAATACAGACTGCCATTATGCTCAACAATGGTTCGCTCTATCACATCCAGCCCCAGCTCACGCAATGGCTGAGGATAATTGGATGGCAAAGCTTGTTCTATTGTTCGTACCTCAGCAAGTGGAGAGACAACAACCTCGCGCTGAAGTTTTTGCCCACCAAAGCCGTAGGCCGTTAATGTGTATTTAGTGACGTAATTAATACTTTGCGAAAGTGACCTCAATGACGGCGACTTCATTGTCAGCGCTGGGGTTGTATATTGGTTAACTGATTTGGTGACTGAAATCGCAGTTGCGCCTGATTGTGACCAGTGCAACTGAAACACCTCACCGGGTTCAACCTGACTGCTAGTAGCGTAAAATGCCTGAACTTCCAGGTCCGCATCGACTGTAACGGCATTTTGCTGCCAGGATGAGCAGCCATAGCGATGGCATGATTTTATTCGAAAAGGACCCGTTTGAGCTGTACTGGTAAAGGACGTCAGGACCTTGTCATTCACCGTTTTCCATTGACCCCCCTGATAGTGCTCAACGACGTAGTAGTCCGCTTCCCAAACAGGTGTCCACGCCAGTTGAGAGACATCACCCGTTCGTTTGGTAGATAGTCGAACGATCTTCTCTGGTATCAATTCAAAAGGAAGGAAAATTGTGGCTTTGCCAGCTCGGATTGGAGCATAAGCCTGCTCAAATGCGTTTAACAGCGGCGAAAAGAGCACCAAACAACAAAGTAGTCCTTTAAAGTTCATTGTTAACCTATGTTTCTTAAATGGGAAATCGGCGCGAAGTATATCATAATGACCACTTTATGCACACAAGCCATTCACCCCGATTTTATAATTCAACATTCATTTTAATGGTGCATGAGATAATCGCTCTACACCATGCAAGCCTAGTTATATTGAGAGTGCAGGTAAGCATCTCGATTGCATGAGGGTTTACCTTCCACTTCATAGTTAAAACGGTAGTTTACGCTTATCTGACCGCGTTTTTCGTAAAACAAAAAAGGCCACAGCAATACTGTGGCCCAATAAGATCTGATGATCTTTTATGTTTGTTATTATGGATTATCCCTAAAAAACCGGTGCTTACTCAGCGTCAGCCAGACCCAGCGCTTTAATCATCTTAGTGCCGATGTCAACATGGTGCTGTAACGTTGAGAACTGTGCCGTCACGCCTTCTGGACCAAAAGCATACACAGGCACTGGCGCAGCCGTGTGAGTACCTGTACCCCATACAACGTTTTGCTGTTTCGCCACGATGCGGCCAACTTTAGCAGTGTAGTCTTCAGTGCCATACACATAGAAATCAGAGAAATCGTCAAACTTAGGCAGCGGTACGTTATCACTGTTATAACTACTAAACTCGTTCATACGAGCCGCTTCATCAATAGTGACTTCATACGGTGTAAACTCTTTGATGGCGTCTTGCCACTCTTTATCCGTTGAGTTACTAAAGTCATAGTCGCCGTTTACGTGACCAATCACATCATAGAAAGTCCCTTTTTGCCCGTACAGGGTATCCAGTAACTCAAGGCCGCCAAAGTTGAACTTCGGCTTGTACTGTTTGCCCTGCATACCATCGCCCGGCAGGTCAACGGCTTCTGGTTTATTGTGGCTTGAGTAACTGAAACCAAAACTACCCGTTTCGTGGTCGGCGGTCACCACAACCAGCGTATCAGTGCGTTCTTTCGCCCACTCATGAACCGCTTCTACTGCTTCGTCAAATTTCAGTAGCTCATTCAGCATCCAGCCAGCATCATTAGCGTGGCCAGCCCAGTCAATCTGGCCGCCTTCAATCATCAGGAAGAAGCCGTCTTCATCTTTAGACAGAATGTCCAGGGCTTTTACTGTCATCTCTTTCAAAGAAGGCTGAGTACAGCTGTTGTCTGCTTTACAGTCTCTGTACGCAATACCATCTGCCATACCTGACTTCGCAAACAAGCCCAGAATTTTATCGCCTTCCAGTGCGCTCAATTGCGCATTGTCAAAAGCAAGTTCATAGCCATGCAGCTCTTTTGCTTCTACTACAACATTGCGGTCGTCTTTTCGTTTAGAATCTGAGAAGGACTTTTCAGGCATGCCCAGTGCAGCCATTTGTTGCTGAACTTCAGCTGCTTTTTGCTTAATTTCCTCAGAAGCATCTTCGGCTTTCGCCGCTTTTAACACTTCTGGTAAAAAGGCACGCGCTCCACCTGATAGCATGACATCCACCATGCCGCTTTCAACCATCTCTACGGCAATTTCAGGCTCGTAAGAGCGGTGTGGCTGGTGTGCAGCAAATGCAGCCGGCGTAGCATGGGTCAAACGCGTATCTGAAACCAGACCGGTCGCCTTGCCCGCTTTTTTCGCTTTTTCAAGGATTGTTTCAATCACATAACCCTGGTCGTCCAGACCAATCATCTCAGAACCAGCCGCTTTACCGGTTGCCAGCTGAGTTGCAGAACATGCAGAATCGACAACCAAGCTACCGTTTTCGCCATGTGGAGCATTTAGAGATAAACCCAGATGGCCGCCATTAGCAAGCTTAGACAGTGCGGTTTGATTGTCTTTGCTGTTGTAGGTAGAGTTTGGTGCGCGGCGTGCATACTCTTCAAGTAAACCAACCTGCTGAGCACCCATACCATCGCCGATCATCAGGATAATATTCTTCACCTGAGTAACAGGCTTAGGTGCAACTTCAACCTCTTTAACAACCTCAACTTCTTTGATCACTTCAACCGTTTTGGTATCGTCATCGTTACATGCGGTCAATAAGACGGCAGAGACCGCCACTGCTAATAGCTTTTTTTTCATTGTAGTGTTCCTAAAACGTAATCATCTGAGCCGGGGCACAGTCTAGGGACACTTGATGACTTTTTTATTTCACCTGAGTGACACTTTTTGTTCGGGCACTATTGTTTTTTCATCAAAAAAGCCCCCGCAAGGTGGCCGCTCACACCGAAAATAAAGATACTCAGTAGCACAGTGGCCGTCGTGATCTTCGTAATAAAAAGACTGTGAGGGAGGTTCGACCCCAGCAGCATCAGACTAAACACAACAGAAGCCAGTCCTTTTGGTCCGAACCAGGCTAGTACCACGCGTTCACGCCAGCCCAGCCTGCAAGCCAGTAACAACAAAACCACGGGAAGGAACCGAAACACCGCCACAGCCAGTAAAGCATATGCCCATATCCGCCAGTCAAACGCAGTAAACAACAAAATACTGGCACTGATCCCAAAAATAACCCACAGGATATATGCTGCCAGCTCAGCTATCTGCTCGCTTTCTTCTATCAGTTTGTCTTTAAGCGCATCTCGAAAGCCATAGTCAAACAACAAACCACTGATAAACACTGCGATAAACCCACTCCCACCGAGCAATTGCGTGACAGAAAATACCGCAATGGCAATGCCGATAAATAAAAACGGGCTGCTTTTAGCAGCGAAGAAATGATGACGATAAGTCAATTTAATCAGGTAAACAGACACAACAGTTAACACTAATGCAACAACCAGGGCGAGGCCGACCTCGTGCAAAAATAGCGCCCCCAGTGAGTGTTCAGTGGGTTGCTGGGTATACAGGCTACTGCCAAGTAAAAACAGAAAAACCGGTACACACAGGCCATCATTCAGGCCACTTTCAACATTAATCGCTTCACGAAGTTGAGCCGGCACCTGCTTTTCCTGAATAAAACTCTGACACAAAGCCGCATCAGTGGGTGTCAGCATAATGGCCAGAATAAAACAGCTTAGCCAGGGCAGAGACAATAACGCATGAGCGCCGAGCGCAGCAAACCCCAGAGTCAAAGGCAGTGCAAGCAGCAGTAACAGTGGCAGTTGATAGGAGTGTAATAAAACCCTGAGCCGGGTTTTTGCTGCATCAGAAAACAGAAAAATAGCCAGGATCAATTCAACCAGAGGCAGAAACTCACGCAGTGTGTCCAACTTCAGCGTCAGTGAATCCTGAAAATACCAGCCCAGCGCGCAGCCAAACAACACAAACCACATCGGCCCGGTAAATTCAGCCCGTTGCAACTGACGAATGATAATGGAGTACATAAAAATGGCCAGCCCCAGCCAGGCCAGCACCAGATAGGTTGTTTCCACTCACGCCTCCTTGGCTGTGCAAAATTCTACGCCTTCATACTACGCTCGCAACTTTGATCGCGCAAAGACAATCCCCTGATTTCTGCTCACCCCACCTGCAGGATGAATAGACTACTCAGCAGATAGCATGCGGTAGATGAAAAAGCTGCGATTAGCCCAGCTTATGCTGTTATCTTGTGGTTAATTTTTGCTAGAATGGCGACAAATTTTTTTGGAGAACCGTCAATGGCAATGTTTGTAGTGGGACACAAGATCCCTGACTCAGATTCAATTTGTGGTGCAATTGCACTGGCTTACCTAAAGAACCAGATCGGTGAAGAAGCGATCCCAACACGTTTGGGCGATGTCTCTCCTGAGACGCAATTTATTCTTGACCGCTTTGGCTTTGAAGCCCCTGAACTAAAGCTTAGCTATGCTGGCGAAGAAGTGTATATCGTTGACCATACAGAGAAAACACAAGCGCCAGACGACATCGATGAAGCCACAGTCGTGGGTGTAGTGGATCACCACAAACTGGGTGACCTGACTACCTCAACGCCGCTTGAGTGCTGGATCCGTCCGGTCGGTTGTAGTAATACCATCATTAAAATGATGTACGACTTCTATGGTGTTGAAATCCCACAAGGGATCGCTGGCCTGATGATGTGTGCGATCCTAAGCGATACCGTGATCTTCAAATCACCAACCTGCACCACCGCAGACATTAAGTGCGTAGAAGCACTCGCTGAAATCGCGGGCATCGAAGATTTTAAAGCACTGGGCATGGACATGTTCAAAGTAAAATCAGCGGTGGAAGGCACACCTGCACGCGATTTGGTTATGCGTGACTTTAAAGACTTCAACATGAATGGCAACCTGGTTGGTATTGGCCAGCTGGAAGTCATTGATCTGTCAGTATTCGATGACATCAAGGCCGATCTGGAAGCCGATATTGCTAAGCTGAAAGAAGAAGGTGGTCGTCACTCAGTATTACTGCTGTTAACCGACATTATGAAAGAAGGCTCACAAATGCTGATCGCCTCTGACGACGAAAGCATTGTAGCAAACGCCTATCAGGTCACACCTGAAAATAGCCGAGTGTGGCTGGATGGCGTGCTGAGCCGTAAAAAGCAGGTCGTTCCACCACTGCAAGATGCATTCGCATAAACCTTGCTGAACAACTTCTAAAAAAGCCCTGATCCAGTCAGGGCTTTTTTTATCGCTTAGTTGCTCTGCGCAGCAGGCGATGTATGCCTTTTTGTATTACCAAACTGACACTGATAGACAAAAATCGCGCACAGGATGGCAACCAGACCTATCTGAACTCGCGAGTCAAAGACTGTCGTTGCCCAGTCGAAATAGCAGTCACGTCACGGACCCTAACCACAGGGTGAAAATGTGCGAGTTTCTTGACCAGAATTAAGCTTAAAAATTGCGGCTACGCTGGCGCCACAGGCAGAGTATCAAGGCGGGTATAAAACGCAGGCAATAAAAAACCCAGCCTGAGCTGGGTTTTTCAAATCTGAAAGCGAATTACTTGATTTTCGCTTCTTTGAAGATCACGTGCTTACGTACTTTAGGATCGTACTTTTTGATCTCCATTTTTTCAGGCATGTTACGCTTGTTCTTGTCGGTAGTGTAGAAATAACCAGTACCAGCAGTAGAAACTAGACGGATCTTATCACGCATGATTTAAGCTCCTTATACTTTTTCGCCGCGAGCACGGATATCAGTCAATACCGCGTCGATGCCTTTTTTATCGATGATACGCATACCTTTAGTAGTAGTGCGTAGAGTAACAAAGCGCTTTTCGCTTTCAACCCAGAAACGGTGTGTTTGCAGGTTAGGTAGGAAACGACGCTTAGTTGCGTTGCGCGCGTGTGAACGGTTGTTACCAACAACCGGGCGCTTACCTGTAACTTGACAGACTTTAGACATGTCTATATATCTCCAATAACTTCGCTCGAGCTTAATTTCCCCTTAGGCCTTCAAACTGTGTGCCCTGGGTAAAATCAAAGGGCGCTCTTTATACAGTATTTACAGGCAGAGTTCAAGGATCTGATGATATCCTAATCAGCTCATTGGTAAATTTGATAGCGGCCAATTATAATGATCCATGGCCGCTTAGGAAAGTAAAAACTGCATTTAAATTAAACTATTTTTAATTTATGCTGGGAAAGCACACTGAAACACGCCAAATACGGCTCCTCCCCCTGCTACAACAGCCCTCTTTGCGCAAATGAAAGGCAGCAGCTGCCCGCCACAATTAAGTGATCATGTACCTGAATATCAACCAATGCCAACGCTCGTTGCAGTTTATTGGTGATAAGCCTGTCGGCTTCACTGGGTTCGGCGACCCCGGAGGGGTGGTTGTGAGCAAAAATCAAAGCAGCCGCATTGTACTTCAGCGCCGCCTTCACGACTTCTCTCGGATAGACACTGGCGGCATTAATGGTGCCGGAAAACAGTACTTCATCGCGGATCAGACGATTCTGGTTATCTAAAAACAGTGCCATGAAAACCTCATGATGCAGCCCTTTAAGCTGTATTTTAAGATAATCACTGACTGCCTGAGGTGAACCAAACTGTGCATCGCGCACCACGTCTTCCAACAAATAACGCCGGCTGAGCTCCATCACCGCCTGCAACTGCACATATTTGGCTTCGCCAACACCTTTGTATTGACAAAATTCGCTACACGGTACATTCATTAATTCCTGCAATGAGCCGCTTTGATCAATCAGCGACTGAGCCAGCTCAATTGCATTCATACCCGCAACCCCGGTGCGTAAAAAAATGGCCAGTAGTTCAGCGTCGCTGAGTGCACTGGCACCATTGCTTAACAGACGCTCTCTGGGCCGTTGCATTTTAGGCATTGCCATCAATTGCATGTTTCCTCCTTGTTAGTATCCGTCACGTCACTGTGACTCTCTGAGTGTAGACAGCGGGCAGAATAATTCAAAACCCGGGGTGGGCTATGTTATCTTAGCGCTAGTTTTAATTTGCAGGGGCCGAGCATGAGCCAAACACACAAGCGTATTCTTCTTGGGATCAGCGGTGGGATCGCCGCCTATAAATGTGCCGAACTGGTGCGACGATTAAAAGACCATCACTGTGACGTCAAAGTCGTCATGACGGAGTCTGCAAAACAGTTCATTACTCCCCTAACCATGCAAGCAGTCTCGGGCGAACCCGTCGCAGATTCTCTGCTTGATCCGGCAGCCGAAGCCGCCATGGGCCATATCGAATTGGCAAAATGGGCCGATCTGATTTTAGTCGCACCGGCCAGTAGCAATATCATCGCCAAAATGGCCGCTGGCATTGCCGATGATCTGCTCACAACCTTGTTGCTGGCAACCCCCGCACCGGTTGCCATTGCCCCGGCTATGAATCAGCAAATGTATGCTCACCTGGCAACACAGGCAAACCTCTCCACACTGGCAGGTAGAGGCGTTACTGTCTGGGGTCCCGGTCAGGGCGAGCAAGCCTGTGGGGATGTCGGCAAAGGCCGGATGCTGGAGCCCCATGAACTGGTGTCACTGGCATTAGATGCACTCACCCCTGAAGCCCCAATACTGGCCGGTAAAACGGTGACCATTACAGCAGGCCCAACCCGTGAAGCGCTCGACCCGGTGCGTTATATCAGTAACCACAGCTCTGGCAAAATGGGCTATGCACTGGCTGAAGCCGCACTGGCGCTGGGCGCTGATGTACATCTTATCTCAGGCCCAGTCACACTCACTCCGCCACATGGTTGTACAGTACACGCTGTAAACAGTGCACAGGATATGCATCAGGCCGCTATGTCACTGGCGCCCGGTTCAGATGTCTTCATTGGGTGTGCAGCCGTTGCTGATTATCGTGCCGCAGATATTGCCGAGCAAAAAATTAAAAAGCAGGGCGATGAAATGACCCTGACACTGGTGAAAAATCCGGACATCATTGCTGACGTTGCTGCACTAAAAGCACACAGGCCCTATACCGTCGGCTTTGCCGCAGAAACGCAAGATGTCGCGCAGTACGCGCAAGGCAAACTGAAAAACAAAGGGTTAGATATGATCTGTGCCAATGATGTCAGCCAGGAAGGGATTGGCTTTAATGCCAATAACAATGCGCTGACCCTGTTTTGGGACAATGCACAACAATCTTTACCACTGGCAAGCAAGTCAGAGTTAGCGCTTACTGTCGTTAAAGCAATTGCCGGTAAACTTAATTAAGTTCATGTTAAAAGACTGGAAAGAAGCTGAATAAAGCATTAACATGGCCAGATAATTGAGTTTAGGGCTCTGCTGTTAGTTGCTCAGGCGAGCACAGACACAGGCCACCATTGAGCCCGCTCCTACTAAAATAACGATAATGATAAAGGAAACCTCATGCCAGCGACTAAACGCAGTAATCGCAAAGAGCAAATACTTCAATCCCTTGCGCAAATGCTTGAAACCAGTCCAGGGCAGCGTATTACCACCGCCAAACTGGCGACAGAAGTCGGCGTGTCTGAAGCCGCACTGTATCGTCACTTTCCCAGTAAAGCCCGTATGTTTGAAGGACTGATTGAATTTATTGAAGACACTTTGCTGTCGCGGATCAATTTAATTCTGGAAAACGAAAAAGAAACGCAAAGTCGTATCTACAATATCCTGATGTTGTTACTCACTTTCTCTGAAAAGAACCCCGGGATCACCCGTATTCTGACCGGAGATGCACTTCAGGGTGAGCAGGAAAGATTGCGCGAACGTGTTCAGGGATTATTCGAAAAACTCGAAACCCAATTCAAACAAGTACTCCGTGAGCGCAAGTTGCGCGAAGGCAAAACCTTTGCCAGTGATGAAGCCGCTTTAGCAAACTTTTTCTTAGCCTATGTTGAGGGTAAAATGAATCAGTTTGTACGCAGCGACTTTAAAGCTAAGCCGGCAGCCAACTTTGCCAGCCACTGGCAAGAATTACAACGTATCTGGCTGGCGTAACCCGCTTGTTGCAGATGATCGCGCACTTTATCAGGTGGGTACAGCCCGCCTGACTTTATCCAGTTTTTTCTCACACCCAACGCAGCACAGTTTAGTCTCTCAGATAAAAGTGTTACAAAGTTACAATCCCTATCGAACAAGAATCATATTATGACGTTTGCCAAATCTTTACTCACGGCCGCACTGCTTTCAGCAACCAGCCTCGCAGCCAAGCCCAGCCTGGAATTCAATGATGTCTTTGACTTTAAATACGCCCAAGGCCGGGTCTTGTCAGAAGACGGACGATTTGTCGCCCTCAGCGCGCAACCCTACCGGGGAGACAGCACAGGCCAGCTGTATGATCTTAGTACCAAGAAACTAATTGCCAGTATAGAGCGCGGCACCAAAGCCCAGCTTAACCGCGCGGGAAACTGGGCTGCTTTCACTCAGGTCCCGAGCCTGCTGACATCAGAAACCACAGACAAAAAAGCGCGTAAAAAACTCAAGCGCGCACTGGTGCTGGTCAATACTCATAGTGGCGAACAACGCACCTTTGACGCAGTTAAAGACTATCAGCTGAGCGACGATGGCCGCTGGCTGGCCTATCGGCAGGATGTGGAAGCCGATAAATCAGATAAAGCAGAGAAAAACACCGACAGTGCGATCCCGGCAGACAAGAAAGACAAAACCTATCCTCTGGTGATTGTGGATTTAACCTCACAGCAGCAGTATCAGTTTGAGCAGGTTGGCCGCTATGCATTGAGCCCCGCAGAATATGGCGTACTCATGAGCCAGCATAGCGAAGACGGTGCTGATAACCAAATTCAGTATTTTGATCTGAGCCGGGCACAGGCCAGTGTATTAATTGAAGAGCCGGGTGTGACTTTGTCCGCAATAACCTGGCACCCCTACTCGTCACTGGTGGCCTTTACCGAAGGCAATTATGTCAACGATGATACACGCCGCCGTGCATATCAGGTGCGACTATGGGATGCCAAAGTAGACCGCTTCACACCAGTGCCTCAGCCGCAGGGCTGGTATAGCGCAAAATCTGCCGCACTAAGCTGGTCAGAGCAAGGAGAGCGACTCTATTTTGAAAACCGCCCGTTGCTTTCCCCAAAGCCTGCCGAGAAAAAATATCAGGATCAGGCATCACTGACCGACCTTGACACTATCATCGCGCAGTCAGGTCTGAAGGTCTGGCATAATGAAGATGCTCAAATCAAACCCCGTGAGATTAAAACCTGGGAAAAGACCAACCGGGAACGCAACTATCAGGCGGTTTACCACCTGGGAAATCAGCGTGTTGCCCAGCTAAGCGATGAGACAGCACGCGACGTTACTTTGAATCGCGAAGCCGAATTCCTGCTGGCCAGCAACGATCAGCCCTACCTGAAACAGATCATGTACAAAGGCTTCTATGCAGATTACTACGCCGTGCAGGTTGCTACTGGCGCACGCAGCTTTATCGTCAAAGAAGCACCCAATCGTCCGACGCTATCACCAACTGGTCAGCACGCAGCCTACTTCCTCAACGATCAGCTGTGGCTGAAAGATCTGCATGCGCAAAAAGAAACGGCCATCAGCAAGGCCGTCCGCGATGCGTTATTTGCAGATGACCGCCACGACTACCCAGAGCCCAATCCCGGTTACGGATTTGCAGGCTGGCAACGAGATGGCAGCACACTGTATGCCTACAGTAAGTTCGATATCTGGGCATTTGATAGTAAAACGGCTCAGGCGAAACGCCTGACACGCGGTAAAGAAACCCAGACACAATACCGGGTGATCAAACTGGATAAAGACTTTGTCGGCTTCGCGACTGATGAACACGTTTACCTGTCGGCACATAACCTCGCCAATAAGCAAACACACATTGCCAGACTCAACCTGGCCACGGGTAAACTGACTACCCTGACCTCAGGTGAAGCGAAATACAGCTTGCTCGAAAAAGCCAAACAGGCAGATACGCTGCTATTTACCCGGCAAAGTTACCATGAGTTTCCGGATCTGTGGCAAACCAACGGTACTTTTAGCCAGCCTCATCAAATCACCAACCTGAACCCTCAGCTCAGCACCTTTGCCTGGGGGCAAAAGCCGGAGCTGGTACAGTATCAGGGTTACAATGGCGAACCCTTGCAAGGGGTACTAATCAAACCTGCTAACTATCAACCGGGTAAAAAAGTACCTGTGGTCTTCTACTTCTACCGCTATATGAGTCAGCGCATGTATGACTTTCCACATATGGTGCTGAACCACAGACCTAATTTACCGATGTTTACTTCCAACGGTTATGCCATTTTCCTGCCTGACATTCGCTTCGAAATTGGTTATCCGGGCCGCTCATCTACCCAAACCTTAGTGAATGCGGCGCAAAAGCTCATTGACTTAGGGGTTGCCGATCCAGATAAGATTGGTCTTCAGGGACACTCCTGGGCAGGCTACCAAAGCGCCTTTGCTGTCACCCAAACGGATATGTTTAAAGCTGTGGTGTCCGGTGCACCAGTATCCAACATGACTTCGGCCTACAGTGGCATTCGCCTGAAATCCGGTCTGGCACGTCAGTTCCAGTATGAAACCGGACAAAGCCGTATCGGCAAGACACTAACCGAGGCGCCTGAGCTGTATATTGAAAACTCGCCGGTGTTCTATGCCGACAAGGTTAACACACCAATCCTGCTGATGTTTGGTGACAAAGATGGCGCGGTACCTTGGCAAGAGGGGATCCAGTACTATCTTGCACTGCGTCGTCACAACAAAGATGCCATCTTCTTACAGTATGAAGGCGAACCGCACCACCTGAAACAATTTCCGAATCAGGTGGACTTCTCGATTCGCATGAAAGACTACTTTGATCACTATCTGATGGGAAAACCTGCTGCCGACTGGATCAAATCCGGGATCCCTTATCGCAAAGAGATGAGCAAATAAACTAAAAAAGCCGCTGTATAGCGGCTTTTTTTCCTTTAATTTCTAGCGTTTTGCAGCGCGCCCAGAGGGCTTGTTCTTGCCCACTCTGGGCTTAGTATTGGCCTGATTAAACTGACCAAAGCCACTGTGACGCGTCAGCGCTTTGGTGCCTGGTTTACGTCGGGTATTACCCTTACCTTCGTTACGCCCAGCCTCAGGTACCAAACATTGTGGCCCGCGACCTATCAGGTTCGCCTTGCCCATTTTCTTCAGTGCTTCGCGGATCATCGGCCAGCCAGCCGGATCGTGGTAACGCAGAATGGCTTTGTGCAGACGACGTTGCTTTGCCCCTTTGGGCACCGCCACCACTTCTTTGTTGTTTTTTATGTTACGCAACGAGTTCATCTCGGTGTGATAGATGGTGGTTGCGTTTGCCATCGGTGACGGATAGAAGTTTTGCACCTGATCCAGTTTAAAGTCATGGGCTTTTAGCCACAATGCCATGTTGACCATGTCTTCATCCGTGGTGCCCGGGTGTGCAGAGATAAAATAAGGGATCAGATACTGCTTTTTACCCGCTTCTTTGGAGTATTTATCAAAGAGCTCTTTAAACTTGTCGTAGGTGCCCATGCCAGGTTTCATCATCTTAGACAAAGGCCCCTGCTCAGTATGCTCAGGTGCAATTTTTAAATAGCCGCCAACGTGGTGGGTCACCAGCTCTTTGACATAACGCGGATCTTCAATGGCCAGATCGTAACGCACACCCGAGGCAATGAGGATCTTTTTCACCCCTTCAACATCGCGTGCCTTGCGATATAGTTCTATGGTCGGGGTATGATCTGTATCCATATGCTTGCAAATATCCGGATATACACACGACAGCCGACGGCAGGTACTTTCCGCCTTTTTACTCTTACAGCGCAACTTATACATATTGGCCGTCGGACCACCCAAATCTGAAATCACGCCGGTAAACCCAGGAACTTTATCGCGGATCTGCTCAATCTCATCAATGATCGACTGCTCAGAGCGGCTCTGAATAATGCGCCCTTCATGCTCAGTAATAGAGCAGAAACTACACCCTCCAAAACATCCGCGCATAATGTTTACCGATGTTTTGATCATGTCATAAGCCGGGATCTTTTCTTCCCCGTAGCTTGGGTGAGGGATGCGCTGGTAAGGCAAGCCAAAAACCTCATCCATCTCGTCGGTTTCGAGCGGGTAAGCAGGTGGATTGACCCACACACTGCGATCGCCATGACGCTGAAACAATGCCCGGGCACAACCGGGGTTGGTTTCCTGATGCAAAATCCTGGACGCATGCGCATATAGCGGTTTATTGACACTCACCTGCTCATAAGCAGGCAGCTTAACATAGACTTTTTCCCAGGGTTTCAGGCGGGGAGGTTGTACCATAATGGGTTGAGCCTGGGTGGCATCCTGCGCTTTTTCAGCCTGCACAAATTCCGACTTGCTACAACCAACATCATCAGCCCCATAGGGATTTGGAATAGGATCAATTTTGCCTATTTTATCGATAGCTGTGGAATCACTGCCACGCCAGTCAGGCAACGGCTCTTTACGGATCACCGCAGTACCACGCACATCTTGTATGGTGTCAATCGATTCGCCATTCGCGATACGATGCGCCACTTCAACCAGCGGGCGCTCTGCATTACCATAGATCAGCAAGTCCGCTTTGGCATCGAAGATGATGCTGCGGCGTACTTTTTCCTGCCAGTAGTCATAGTGTGCAATCCGACGCAAACTGGCTTCAATCCCCCCAATCACCAGCGGTACCTCTTTGTATGCCTCGCGACACCGTTGACTGTACACCACAACAGCACGATCAGGGCGTTTACCACCGACATTGCCCGGCGTATAAGCATCATCGTGACGAATGCGCTTTTCCGCTGTGTAGCGGTTGATCATGGAATCCATGTTGCCTGCCGTGACACCGAAAAACAGGTTCGGTTTGCCCAGACTCATAAAGGCGTCTTTGCTGGACCAGTCCGGTTGCGCGATGATACCCACACGAAAGCCCTGCGCTTCTAACACCCGCCCTATCACCGCCATACCAAAGCTGGGGTGATCCACATAGGCGTCACCCGTGACTATGATGATATCGCAACTATCCCAGCCCAGCGCATCCATCTCGGCGCGGCTGGTAGGAAGAAACGGGGCTGGACCATAACATTCGGCCCAGTATTTGGGGTAAGAAAAAAGCGGGCGCTCGGCCTGTAACGCATTCATGATGACGGCTCAATGCTGAAAAAAGAAGCGGATTATACTAAAAAGCGCCATAGCTTCCCAGTACTAGCTTTTCAAATACGCCAGTAAGTCGGCTTCAGCCATGGGTCTGGCAAAGAAAAACCCTTGTACTTCATTGCACCCTAAAGCACGCAAAATATCGGCTTGCTCTTGCGTTTCAACGCCCTCGGCAATGGTTTTAAGACCCAAATGACGACCTAAAGAGATCACCAGCTCGGCTATAGCGCCGGAGTCTTCGTGCGGGATCCCTTTCACAAAGGCCCGGTCAATTTTAAGCCTGGCGAGTGGCAGCTTTTGTAAATAACTCAACGAAGAGAAGCCAGTACCAAAATCATCAATAGCAACTTCTACCCCGAAAGACTTCAGCTCGCTCAGCGTATGTACCACAGTATTGATTTCATCCATCACCACGCTCTCTGTGACTTCGAGCTCAATTTTTTGTGGCTCAACATCATGATCCAGAATGGTCTGTTTAACCTGCTGCGCATAGTTGGAGACCTTAAACTGTGGCACAGAGACATTGACGGCCACACTGATATCATGTCCCAGTGAACTCAGCTGCTTCTGCATCATGCATGCCTGCTCCAGCACCCACTGACCAATCTCGACAATCAGCCCGGCATCTTCGGCCAAGGGCACAAACACCGCCGGCGAAATGTAATCCCCCTTCCCAGTGGGCCATCTCAATAAGGCCTCACACCCAATCACCGTCATGGTTTGTAAACACAACTGAGGTTGATACCAGACTTCCAGCTTACGTTGTTCAAAATCTTGCCGCAGCTGGCGGATCAAGCCCAATCGCCAGGCCATTTTTTCTTCCAGATCAGAGCTATACCAGTTGAGCGTTTGACGCCCTTGCTTTGCCTGGTTCAGGGCGATGTAGGCCAGCTTCAGGGTTTCAAGGCCTTGTGGTGAAAAGTCGACTTGGCAACACACGCCAATATGAAAATGCATCGTCAATACGTGCTCACCAACCTGATAGGGGACAGTGAGCGCATCTAAAAACAGGGTTTCGTCAAAACTTTGCTTGGGTAGCAGCACCCCAAACACATCAGCACCAATTCGTGACAATAACTCGCCCTGCGGACACTCCTGTTGCAAGCGCTCTTTGACAGCCAACAGCAGTAAATTCCCCACTTCCTGGCCTAAGCCATTGTTGATATCCGAAAACTGCGCAATATCAATCAACACGAATACCAGCTGATCTTGCTCTGGCTTATAATACTGGGCTATCTGATCGACAAAGTTTGCCCGGTTTGGCAAACGGGTCAGCGCATCTTTATAGGCAACGTCGCGCAGTTCATTGATCAGTTTAATGTTATCGAGGCCCACACTGACATTGGTTAAAAAGATTTCAGCAAACTGCATTTGCGCCGCATTGGGCGGCTCTGCCAGTTCAAGATAAATAGCGGCACGGCGATTTTTACCTTGTAGTAAAAAGGTCACATCGTGATCGGTTTGCTGATGAGCATCCATATCAAAGCAGTTTTGCACCTGCATGATCACCCGGCCATTATCTATCTGCTCCAGCCCCTGACCAATATGTGCAAGATAAGGTTGTGTACCGCCAAAGACCAGCACCTTTGCGTCTTTCTCTATCGCGCCGGCCACCAGGCCATGTGGTTCTGAACCCAAGATTTTAGCCAGCTGGTTGACCACCGACAGACCAAAAGAGGGCATATCCGTGTGGCCCAGGATCGCATGGGATGCCTCCAGAATATTGGTCAGTGCCACACTTTGCTGTTCGAGCTCGCAGATTTGTTGATATGACCGAATGGCCGTCAATAAAGAGGTAACCAGTTTCCCACGGGTCAGCTCGGTTTTCATTTTATAGTCATTGATGTCGTATTCACGAATGACTTTTTCTTCCGGTGCATAACCCGGCTGCCCTGTACGCAAAATAATTCGCACGGCGTAGTTACCAAATTCATCACGTACTTTTTTTACAACAGACAGACCCGCATCATCGCTTTCCATCACGACATCGAGCAATAAGATGCAAATTTCGGGATGTTGTGACAACACGTCGAGTGCCTCTTTGCCCGAATATGCATGATGAAACTTGAGCGCGCGCCCCCAGAACTCTACGCCGGATAAGGCCAGTTTTGTGACCGAATGGATCTCCGGATCGTCATCCACAACCAGTACATCCCAATACGCGCTGACCGTTTCTTGTGAGTCATGCGTTGAGTCTTGATCCGCAAACAAAAACTCTTCTTGTTCTGACGCCATCATCAACCTTATGTTCAACTACTTAGTTTCTGCGCACATAGCATATTTGCCTATGTGTTATCTTTTAAATTATGATAGGTTTTTACTATCAAGATCCATACCCGTTAACACTCAAGTAATATTATAGTCGATGTTCAACAACTTGTGCTCGTTAACTAAATAATATAGCGGCTCTATGCAGGTTATGACAGCAACAATTTTTCGGACATTCACGTTCAGCATTGTTTTGATATTCGGCCTGGTTGTGGTCACCGCTTTACTTCCTTCAGACTACCGGGCTCAGACAACGCAACGGATCACCACCGATGACCTGCAAACGGTAAAAACCTATTTAGACGCCAGGCACTGGCAAGGATTATTGGCACCGCAAGCCGATTTGCAACTGACCTTTCTGACTAACGCCAGCCAGGTCGGCGGGTATGGTGAATTGCAACATCCCTGGGGGCTGGCAGAAGTCACGGTGCTTAGCCTGAGCCAACAGCACGTAACGGTACAGCTCAGATTCAATGCTGAGCATGTCGCACATATCGAGCTCTTGCTCAAGCCACAAGATGATGTATTGGCGCTACAACTCAGCGCCAGAGGCGAGAACCATACGCCGTTAGTCGGAGGGCTTTATGCGCGTTTTGCAGCCTACTATACGGAACAACAACTCAAATTAATGATGAATCAGCTGATCAGCCAGTTAAAACTGCACACACAAGGAGCGGTATGACAATAAAAAATGCCCAGGCCCGTTCCAGTTTAGCCCTTCTTATTGAAGAGAAACTGGGATATGCCATGATCAAACAGCCTAAAGCTGCGATTCAATCTGAAGACCGACGCTTTACGCAAACACCTAACCCCAATCAAAACCAATTTATTGTCCGCAGTGAACATGGCGTACTCAAACGCGCACTGAAACGCAATCAATTGCAGCGTATTGCACAACAACGCAATATCGAGTCCATTATGGGGATGTCACTGACCTTGTGCCCGGATGTTACCAGTCGGGGGCGTCCGGACCCAGACTGGCTGGAGCATTTTATTGCCCTCGCGGAAGACATTGCCAACAGTGCCATGCAGAAACTCTGGGCGAAAATTCTGGTTGGCGAGTCAATCGCACCGGGCACGTTTTCAATCAAAAGCCTGCAAACACTGAAGCAAATGACGCAAAAAGAGGCGGACGCCCTACAGCGGTGCGCTTCCTTATGTGGCTACCTTGAAAAAGAAGACAGTTATTTGATTTTACTGGGCTTTTATAAAAAGCCTTCGCTGTTTGATTTACTTCGAAAGGGTACGAAAGAATCACTTAATCTGGCTCAGGCAGGGTTGAGCTTTCCTCATATTCTGACGCTGATGGACATTAACCTCATTTATCGGCAAGAAATTGAATCCGCCAACTTGCAAAAAGGCCAATCTCTGACACTCGCCTATCAGGGGAAACACCTCGCTATCGAAGCCAACAGCAACGATTTGGTGCTGAGTTATTACAAACTAACGCAAACTGGCGATGAACTGAAAAAGCTGATTAATACACCAGTCAATAAGACCTACAGGCAATTGCTCTCAAAAGCACTGGAAGAGGAGTTTACCCTGACCTGGGGCGCCTGATGAGTGAGGAATGTATCAAAGCAACAAACAGGCCCTTGATACATTCCTGATATACGGCGTATTTAGAAATGAACCTGCAAGCCGGCAAATGGGCCTGATGCATCGATATCTGTGGTGATATCATCAACGTCATCCAGTTCGACAACCATAGAGCGATAACCCGCACGAACTGCTACATCGACAGCCATATTATCGATAAACTCCCAGGCTACCCCAATCTGGAAGTCCTGGATCTTACTGTCGTCAATTGCCAGCACGCTGCCTTCAGCAAACACACTCAACCCGGTCAGTGGCAAACCCACTTCCCCTCTCAGATAACCCAGTGGGATAAAGCCTGAAAAGTCGACGGTCTCTGTGGTGGTTTCACCATTAGCAAAACCCGTTACGCTGATCTCGCCATCAAAATGCTTGGCGTTTAAACCAAAGTCGAATGAAATCAAATCATTGTCAAACAGCTCGTAATACAAGATGTAATCCATATGGTCTAAATCACCCACGGTATTGACCGTACCGCCTACGGTGAAGCTTTTATCACCGAAGTCGAAGGTTTCATTCAGTACCGCAGAACCGTCTAGTTGTAACTCGGTATATTTGAGCTTAACGTTCGGGACCAGTGGCACCGGGTGCTCAAGCGCGGCGTAAAAGCTTGAGAAGTTTTTATCAGAAAAGTCAAAGTCTTGCTGATTACCCTTGTTCGCAAAGCTACCTTCAGGCTCTGCGCCCCACGCTTCACCACCCAGGTATAAACCTAACAGAGTGTCTGCTTGTGCTGCAGGTGCGAGGCAAGCCAGAGATAAGGCTGCCGCTAAACAGTACTTTTTCATTTATTTATCCTTGCGCTAAAAGTTCACTGAGTTCAATAAGAGCCGCATTGGCCCGGGAAATATAGTTCGCCATCACCAGTGAGTGATTGGCTACCAATCCAAAACCACTACCATTTAAAATCACCGGGCTCCACACCGTTTCCTGTGTGGCTTCAAGTTCCCGAATAATCTGTTGCAGGCTCACTTTTGCATTTTTCTTCTCGAGCACATCCGCAAAGTCGTATTCTACCGCTCTTAAAAAGTGTAACAGGGCCCAAGTGGCACCGCGGGATTCATAAAATACATCATCAATCTTCCACCATGATGTTTTCACTTCATGATGATTCGCCGCATAAGTTGCCTGATTGGCTGCACTGTCACCTGCCAGGTCAGTGTTCAGCCTGTCCTGACCGACACTGGCGCTCAATCTCTGACTTAAACTCCCCATCCGCTTTTCAGCTTCTTTTAGCCAGCCTCTTAGATTATCCGCACGGGCATAAAACTGGCTACTTTGATCGGCCGGGTTGGAAATTTGCAGCAGGTAATCATTAAGGTGAGTAATACCAGTACGGTACTCCCCTTCTGCACTGGGCCATAACCACGCCGTTGAACTAATGTTAAATTGCGGCTGGGCTTTTTTCAGGCTGGGGTGCTCCGTCGATTGCGATTGAGAGCGACTAAAATCTTTACGCATAGACAGGGCCATGTCGCGCACCATTTCAAGCGCGCCATATTCCCATGCAGGCATATTATCCATTATCACACTCGGTGGTAATACGTCATTAGACAAATAACCACCGGGTTTATCGAGTAAAGTTTGCGAGACTGTGATTAAGGTATGTGTCGTCACATATCCTGTCACCAATTCGGTGTTCGATTGCTCTGCGTGACGTTTAGCACTGCCGACCACATCGAACTGTTCGGGCTCAACACTCCAGTAAACTGCGAGACCATACCCCAATAGCAATACTGCGATCAGGCCAGCCCAAATCTTACCCATGTGATTGTGTGTGTTGTGATCCATCAATACTCCTAGTGATGCTGATGTCCATTTTTCGCGTTATGCATCTGCGCTTTAAGCGACACCACTTCAATCAAGCCATAGACGCGATTGCCATCAGCAAAATATAGTGTAAGTTTACGATTTTCGCCTACTTTTAATGGTTTTGTCGGCTCAAAGGCCATCAGATGATAGCCACCGGGCTTAAACTCAACTTGACTGTTAGGCGCAATCTCCAGTTTTTCTATCTTTTGCATGCGCATCATGCCATTCACATGTGCATGTTCGTGGACCTCCACTCGCCCAAGCCCTTCAATTTCAGCTTTGAGAAGCGTCACCGCTTGTTGGCTATTATTGGCAAGTGTGAAATAGCCGGCAGTGGAGCTGGCCGTGGGCAAAAAGTCACGCAGCGTAGCGTGCGTCAGTTGCACTACGCCCTGTTCGGCGTGCGCATGGTGATGAGATTCGCCATGCGTGTGGTCCGGATGTGCCTGTGACATCCAAGGCAATGAACACAGCATAAAAAAGGCTAAATTTTTGATCATAAGCGCTTTCCTTGTTGAGTATAGTCCGTTTACTATACCACATCGCCCTTAGTTTAACGCGCTTTCATCACCATTTCTTTACAGCCGTACCGTGTTCGTAAAGGCGCTGCTCCCTGATACAGCCCCTCCGGCCAGACGCCTTAACACAGCGCCTGCTTATCGCTTACCAGCCAGCCGATTGCAACCAGAAACAATAACGGAATGGCAATGAGAACAGAGTTAAATAGTAATGCTAACACTAGCCCAATGAGCACAACTAATATCACGCCAAGCAACCCTATGCTCAGCAATGCCAGTAAGGCAAAAACGGCGATCATCGCGACAAACAGGCTAAGCATTTCAATCCCGACCCAACTTACATCCAAAACCATCTCTGGCACACTGAACCAGGCCAATGGAGAGGACACCCAGGAAAAAGCCGATAACACAACCAAGCCAAACAGTAAGATCAATGCCGCTTTCATAATGCCCCCTAAGTACGCTCCGACAGCACTACCCAGGCGATAAAGTACGCCATCACAACTAACACGGGTGCTTTCAGTGCTAATAACACCGTGATTAGGCGAACCAGCCAGGTTGGCATGTCCAGTCTGTTTGCCAGCTTGCTACATACCCCACCTAGCTTTTTACGAGGCGGTTGTGAACGTGTCGTATGGTAATAAGTGTCATGTTCTGTCATCAGAGTTCTCCTCATTGCTGCTACACCGGATACCCTTCGGCAACCGATAGTGCCAATACTTAAGCCGGTTGATTTCTTTGTTTCAATTCTGCCAACGCCTTGTCGACCTGCTCTTCCCGAGCCAGGGTTTCCAATGCCTGCCATTGTGCTTGCTCCTTACTTACCAAGTCATAGCTGTCCACTTCAGCTTCTACTCGCTCAACTTTGCGCTCCAGATGCTCAAAGCGAGTTAACGCTGCTGCTATCGACTGCTGACTGGCCACACTGCGCGCTTTCAGCTGCGTGGTGGCAGTGTGCTCTCGCCGAGCCAGCTGCGCCTCTTTTTGTCGCAATTGATGTATTTTTTCGCTCAGCGAACGCGCATCCTGCGCCAACTTGTCGTGGACCTGTTGCAGCTGTGTTGCTTCTTCTTCAATGTGTTGCAGCGCCTGCTGGCATGCCTGCTTTTCCATCAGTGCTGCCCGGGCCAAATCTTCACGGTCTTTTTGCAAAGCATATTCAGCCTGTTGTTGCCACTGCTCGACTTTTTTATTCACTGTTTGCTCACGGCGTACCAGCGCTTTTTGTTCACAGATCACCTGTACCACAGTGCTGCGACACTCAGTCAGTGCCGCTTCTAGCTGAGTCAGTATCTGACGCTGATTCTTCTCAGGATCATCCGCTTTGTCGAGCAACGCATTGAACTCGGCTTTGATTAAATCTTCAATTCGATCGATTAAGGCCATGACAGGCTCCTTGAGTAAGCTAATGTTGATTAACTTATTCCAAGGTTTATGCCAAAAACAAACAACTATTTAAAATCAATAGTTTAAGTTTTAAATTTGAGTGGGGAGGTGAAAAACAAGGGGGAGTGTTTGGTCAAAAAAGCCTATAATTAGCTTTTTTGACCAAACTAACAACTATAGTTCAGGAACAAAGGTCAGCGCCTTTTCCATGACACTGATATCGGCGCTTTTACCGTGGCCATTTTCCGATAAATGACGGCGGAAGCCACGTGCGCCAGGCTGATTTTGGAAAATCCCCAGCATATGGCGGGCAATGTGCCAAAAGTTAGCCCCCTTTGACATCTCTGCTTCGATATAGTCGTACATACTGCGAACTACCTGATGACGAGTCTGGGTAAACGCAGGTGCACCATACAGAGCACTGTCAACCTCAGCGAGCATAAAGGGGTTGCTATAAGCTTCTCGGCCTATCATCACGCCATCCAGGTGTGCCAGGTGGTGCTGACACTCTTCAATGGTTTTAACGCCACCATTGATGCTGATGTGCAGATCCGAATAATCCTGCTTCAATTTGTACACGCGCGGGTAATCCAGCGGCGGAATTTCCCGGTTTTCCTTGGGGCTCAGACCCTGCAGCCAGGCTTTACGGGCATGGATAATAAAATCATCACAGCCGGCTGTCTTTGAGGCCTCAATCAGGCGGGTCAAAAACTCATAGGAATCCTGCTCATCAATACCAATCCGGGTTTTCACCGTTACCGGGATAGAGACTTCGCTTTTCATCGCCGCAACACACTCAGCGACCAGCTCAGGTTCTGCCATCAAACAGGCACCAAAGCGACCATTTTGTACTCTGTCTGATGGACAGCCCACGTTGAGGTTTACCTCGTTATAGCCGTATTGTTCGGCGCGTTTAGCACATTCAGCCAGCGCTTTGGGATCGGATCCACCGAGCTGCAATGCCACTGGCATTTCATGCTCTCCAAAGTGCAAATAATCGCCTTTGCCAAAGATGATGGCACCGGTGGTGATCATTTCGGTATACAGTACTGCATGCTTAGTTAGTTTACGATGAAAGGTCCGGCAATGACGGTCCGTCCAATCTAACATCGGTGCAACGGAAAAGCGACGAAACGCTGAATCGCTTGTATTTACTGGGCTAATACCTGATTTATCTGTGTTTGTCATACTACCTCTGAAACGCCCCATTGCACGGCTCCAAACCGCGACCAGCGTCAATAACCTAACCACATCCCAGCCCATGCTCTGCAAATAAGGCGTCGCTTGTGGTCATCAATATAGATAAGGAGGGAATTATACACGCTGTTGCGGGGAGTTTCATCCAGCGATAATGCAGTGAAAGGAGAGAGCGGCCAAAACAGGCCGCTTACTGAGAATTACCCTTCATATCCGTTCGGGTTTTGGCTTTGCCAGCGCCAGGTGTCCTGCATCATTTCATCGATGCCGCGCTCTGCTCGCCAACCCAGCTCATTGAATGCTTTTTCGGGTGCCGCATAGCAGGCCGCGATGTCACCATCACGACGCGGTTTGATTTCATAGTTCACCGGCTTGCCCGCCGCTTTTTCAAACGCTTTAACCATGTCCAGCACCGAGTAACCATTACCTGTACCCAGGTTAAAAATATGCGCCCCAGCCTGAGCTGCAATCTTGTCCAGCGCTTTGAGGTGACCAATAGCGAGATCTACAACGTGAATGTAATCACGTACACCCGTGCCATCGTGCGTATCATAGTCATTACCAAAAACGCCCAGCGTGTCTAGCTTGCCCACCGCAACCTGCGCAATATAAGGCAGCAAGTTGTTTGGGATGCCATTGGGATCTTCCCCTATCTTGCCAGATATGTGCGCCCCTACGGGATTGAAATAACGCAAAATCGCAAACGCCCAGCGCGGATCTGACTTAGCCAAGTCCTGCAGGATCATCTCCACCATCAGCTTAGAGGTACCGTATGGGTTAGTTGTCCCGCCTACCGGGAAATCTTCACGAATAGGCAAGTTGGCCGGATCACCATACACTGTCGCAGAAGAACTGAATACCAGCTGGAATACATCAGCATCACGCATCGCATCCAGCAAAGTTAACGTTCCCTGGACATTATTTTGGTAATATTCAACCGGTTTTTGCACCGACTCTCCCACAGCTTTTAATCCCGCAAAGTGGATCACCTGGGTTATCTGGTGTTGTGCAAACACGCGGTCGAGAAATGCTTTATCACAAATATCGCCCTGGTAAAACGTCGCGGTGCGCCCTGTTAATGCCTCTACACGCTGCAAGGACTGCTGAGAGGAATTACTTAAGTTATCGACAACAATCACATCCTTGCCTTCACTAAGCAACTCCAGCACGGTATGCGAACCAATATACCCGGCACCACCGGTAACTAAGACGGTCATAGTCATTTTCCTAAAAATATATCTGTGTCCATTGTAATTGATCCCAACCAGTGTGTCAGTGTTTTACACTCAATGGCGACCTCAGTTATGCCTGGTTACACACAAATACCAGTCGCGATCCTTGCTTACTCAAGCGTGAAATCGTCCCTGGGCAATACGCAGACAGATTTCGCCAAAGCAAGACCTTATCAGGGTTATCCAAATGTCGGGTATAAATACGACCGGCAATGGCATAGGCGATCGTATCGTCATCAAACCAGGTGTAATAATGTACGCTGCCTGGTAACGCAAAATGCGGCGTCACCGTCTGAGTCTGTGCATCGAAGCTGGCAAACCATTGCTGACCTTGCGAGGTATAAGTAAAACTATACAGGTTCCGCGCGGCATTGTAGGCCAACGTGCGACCGATATCACTGGCAACTAACTTAGGCAAATGTCCTTTTAAATCGGTAAATTGTAAAGTGTGGGGCTCGCCAAGAATAAACATCACCAGTTGCTCGTCCTTACCCCAGGCGTGATATCCCACCGGTGCAATATGATCAAACACGCGCCGTGGTGACTGTGTTTCTGCAAATGGATAAAACCATAGCTTTTGCGAACCATCCGCTTCGACGACCACAGCTGAAAGACCCTCATCATAAGGGTATACCGTCGGTGAGTATTCAGATACTGGCGTATTGGTCAGATTACGGGCCTCATGGGTTGCAAAATCGTAAAAAAACAGGTCAGTCTGGCCACCCTCAGGGCTTGTTACCTGCTGGGTAAAATATACACCATTGTCGACAACCAAAGGTTGATTGTGATAACCATCAGCTGCACTGATTGGCTTCACCGACAGTGAACCAGATTGCTCTTCGGCCAACCAAAGCTGCGAGGCAGGCATTGCATTAAGTGTTCCTATAACGCCCCATAGTAATCCAGTGACGATGATCTTTTGCAGCAGAGTCATTGTGTTATATTCCTTGTTTTTTTCGCTATCATACCGAGCGACAGCAGGAACTCAATCACCACAGGGCAACTCTCCGCGAAATGCCTTGCGAATTTTCCCTTATCGAGTAACATCGAAAGGTGTTAATCGGAAGTTACGCTCAGTCCAACTGAGCCAGGTAAGGGGACAAAATGTCTGCAAAGCATCCAATCATTGCAATCACGGGAAGTTCGGGGGCCGGTACCACGACCACCACGGCCGCGATTAAGCACATTTTTCGCAGCCTGGACGCCAAAGCTGAGATTGTCGAGGGTGATAGCTTCCATCGTTATACCCGCCCGGAAATGGACAAGCTCAAACGCGAAGCTCTGCAAGAAGGTAAACACCTGAGCTACTTTGGTCAGGAGGCCAATGACTTTGCCGCACTGGAAGCGTTATTTGCCACTTATGGTCAGACCGGAACCGGTCAGGTCCGGCGTTATTTGCATACCTTTGATGATGCCGTACCGTATAACCAGTTGCCCGGCACCTTCACACCTTACCAGGAGCTGGATAGCAACAGTGATATGCTGTTTTATGAAGGTCTGCATGGCGGCATAGTGACCGAAGAGCATGATGTCGCCCATCATGTCGACCTGCTGATTGGCATGGTGCCGATTATTAACCTGGAGTGGATCCAAAAACTGATCCGCGATACGCATGAAAGAGGCCATTCTCGTGAAGCCGTCATGACCTCAATCGTGCGCAGTATGGATGATTACATTAACCATATTACCCCCCAGTTCTCACGTACCCATATTAATTTTCAACGCGTTCCCACCGTTGATACTTCTAACCCCTTTAGTGCCAAAGATATCCCCTCGCTGGACGAGAGTTTTGTGGTGATCCGTTTCAGGGATATAAAAGATGTCGATTTCCCCTATTATCTGCAGATGATCCAGGGCAGCTTTATGTCGCGCGTTAACACCCTGGTCGTACCCGGCGGCAAAATGGGCCTCGCTATGGAACTGGTATTAACTCCCCTGATCAAAGACTTACTTACAAAGAAACGGGCGTTGGAACAAATTGTCCCGCTGGACTTACCCGTTTAACGACTGCTTACACTTCACCGCTTGCGGGCTGTCCGGGGGGTCGTTACACTAGCGATTTTTCAGGGCATCGCAAATGGCAGCTATTAAGATACTTGTCGGGTCCAAAAACCCGGTTAAAATCAATGCCGCAAGGCAGATATTCACGCAGTATTTTCCACAGCACGATATTCAGTGTGAGGGGTTATCTGCACCAAGCGGGGTTGCTGATCAACCTTTGGGTGAAGCCGATACACTGCTGGGAGCCCAAAATCGTGTGCAATACCTGATTGATCAGCACGCTGCCGACTACTACTGTGCAATGGAAGGCGGTGCCCATCAGTTTTCCTACGGCCCTGCCACGTTTGCCTTTGTCGTCATATCCAATGGCCAAACTGAGAGTATTGGCCGCAGTGCCAACCTGCCACTACCACAACGTATTTATGATGCGCTGCTGGCAGGTGAAGAATTAGGTCATGTCATGGATCGTATGTTCGATACCGACAACATTAAACAAAAAGGGGGGGCGATTGGGTTGCTGACCAATCATCTGGCAACCCGGGAAAGTGCCTACACTCAGGCTCTGTTGCTGGCGATGGCCCCCTTTAACCATGTAGAGCTATACTCATGAAATACACCCATATTCTTTTTGATGCCGATGAAACCCTGTTCAGTTTCAACGCCTTTTTAGGCCTGAAGGCCCTCTTCGCGCGTTATGATGTCACGTTTAGCGAAGCCGATAACGCCGAATACCAACGCATCAACAAGCCTTTGTGGGTGCAATATCAGAACGGCGAAATTGATGCAAAAACCCTGCAGGTGACCCGTTTTCAGTTCTGGGCTGAGCGTTTGAATGTATCCGCTGAAACCCTCAACCTAGGGTTTCTCGATGCGATGGCAGAATTATGTAATCCGCTGCCCGGTGCCGCCGATTTGCTGCACGCCCTGCAAGGCAAAGCGACACTGGCCATCATCACTAACGGCTTTACTGCCTTACAGGAAAAGCGTCTTGCCCATACCGGGTTTAAAGACTACTTTCACAGCATTGTGATTTCTGAGCAGGTGGGGTTGGCCAAACCCGATCCAAGCGTATTCGAGCATGCTTTATCACTGCTGGGAACGCCAGATAAATCTCAGGTGCTGATGGTCGGAGATACCCCTGCCAGTGATATACTGGGCGCCAATCGCTATGGCATCGACAGTTGCTGGTTACGTCACCCGGGCGCTGAGTGCCCGCCAGAGATCACACCCACTTATGTCGTTGATAACCTGGCGCAACTACATGCGCTATTGCTGGATCCAGAAACACAAAAGGCAAGCTAAGCTTGCCTTTTCCACCCAATGTGTAGCCAGAAGGTTATTGCGCATTGCGCTGACGCAACACCTCAAACAAACAGATCCCGGTGGCCACAGACACGTTGAGACTGGAGACAGTACCAACCATCGGTATTTTTACCAACACATCACAGTGCTCGCGAGTCAAACGACGCATGCCATCGCCTTCAGCGCCCATGACCACTGCGATGGGGCCAGTAAGGCTGGCATCAAACAATTCCGTGTCTGTCTCACCTGCGGTTCCAACTACCCAGACACCCGCTTCTTTGATATCCCTGAGTGTACGGGCCAGATTCGTCACCTGGATCAGCGGTACGGTTTCCGCTGCGCCACACGCCACTTTGCGAGCCGTGCCATTTAACTTGGCAGATTTATCTTTGGGCACAATCAGTGCGTGCGCACCAGCGGCATCAGCACTGCGCAAACAGGCGCCGAGATTATGTGGATCCGTCACACCATCAAGGACTAAAAAGAACGGCGTCGATTCTCTGGCTAAGATCTCATCCAGGTCGCGCTCATTGAGTACACGGGCGGCTTTTACATTGGCAATGATCCCCTGATGCTGCTCACCATTGGCTTTATTATCCAACGCTTTACGCTGCATAAACTGCACGGAAATACCAAACTTGCGTGCTTCATTGACGACCGCATTAAGCCGTTTGTCATCTCGCCCCTTGAGAGCATAGATCTCTAAAAAGCGCTCTGGGGTGGTGGATAGAATGGCCTCAATAGAATGGAAACCAAAAATTAATTCGTTACTCAATGTTATGCTCCCGCACTCGATTTGTTTCTTTTACGCGCGTTTTTACCCGGGCGCTTTGCCTTGGTTTTGCTGGCACTTTTCTTGGTTTTCTTCTTACCGGTCAAAGTGGCTGCTTGTTTGGCTTTTTTAGCCTTCCCTTTAGGCGTGGTCTTCTTACCCTTTTTCGGCTTTTTGCCGTCGCTTTTGGCGGGTGTCGCGTCTTTATCAGCTTTGCTGTCTTTTTTGTCTTTGCCCGGGATCTTGCCGTCTTTCAACTGCGCACGAACACTTTTGCCAGCGCTTTCTGTCGTCGCTTTACGACGCCGTCTGGCATACCGGTCTGGCACTGCCTCTTCGGCCAGTGCCAGGTTAATGCGTCGCTCGTCCAGGCTCACGGAGTTGACGACCACACTCAGTTTATCACCGAGCCTAAAGACACTGCGGCTGTGCTCCCCAATCAGACAGTGCTTCGCGCCATCAAAATGGAAATATTCGTGGCCCAGGTTACTGACATGGATCATGCCATCGATTTGTAACTCATCGAGCCTGACAAACAAACCAAAATTGGTGACGGATGAAATCACCCCCGTAAATTCATCGCCCACATGATCTTGCATAAACTCACACTTGAGCCAGTCCGCTACCTCGCGAGTCGCATCATCGGCGCGACGTTCTGTCATTGAACATTGCTCACCGAGCTTGTCAGCCTCATCGCTTTCATACACATAAGCACCGGACACTTGCTGCCCCTGCTCCGCCAGGATCCCTTTAATCGCACGGTGCACCACCAGATCCGGGTAACGCCGGATGGGCGAGGTAAAGTGTGCATACGCCTTCAGCGCAAGACCGTAGTGACCAATGTTATCCGGTTGATAAACAGCTTGTTTCATCGAGCGTAATAGCATAGTCTGGATCAGCTCCAGCTCCGGGCGCTCGCCCAGACCGGCCAGGGCTTCAGTGATCTCCAAAGGCGTTGGCTCATGGCCCAGAGTGCTTTCGATCCCTAAGTCTTGCAGGAATAATCTGAACTGGCTGAGCTTTTCCGGATCGGGCTGATCATGCACCCGAAACAGCGCACTGGCTTCGTGTTTTTCCAGCAACCGCGCCGCCGACACATTGGCCAGGATCATACATTCTTCAATCAGTTTGTGGGCGTCATTACGTACCACAGGGACGATGGACTCAATTTTGCGGTGTGCGTTGAAGACAAAACGCGTCTCCAGGGTTTCGAATTCAATGGCCCCCCGAGCCTGACGCTCAGACTTCAGTGCCATGTACATCTGATGTAACTCACTGATGTGTGGATACAGTGTGCTGTATTGCTCACGCAAAACTTCATCACCCTGCAACATCGCATGCACCTTGGTATAGGTCAGACGTGCATGAGAATTCATCACCGCTTCGTAAAAGCGGTAACCTGACAAACGACCCGCTTCGGACACTGTCATCTCGGCCACCATGCAGAGACGGTCTACTTGCGGGTTCAAAGAACATAAGCCGTTAGACAGGACTTTGGGCAGCATAGGCACTACTTGCTCAGGGAAGTACACTGAATTCCCCCGAGAGATGGCTTCTTTATCAAGCGCACTGCCTTTAGGCACATAGTGCGACACATCGGCAATGGCAACCCATAAACGCCAGCCGCCGGACTTTTTGCGCTCGCAGTAAACCGCATCATCGAAATCTCGGGCATCTTCTCCATCGATGGTCAGCAGTGGTAGATCACGTAAATCGACTCGACCGAGTTTATCCGGCTCGGCGACAAACTCACCATGTTCTGCAACCTGATCAAGCACCGCCTGTGGCCACTCATAGGGGATTTCGTGGTTTCGTAACGCGACCTCAATCTCCATACCCGGCGCCATATGGTCGCCCAGTACTTCGGTCACCTTACCCACCGCATTCATTTGCTTGCTGGGGCTTTGGGTGATCTGAACCTGAACCATCTGGTTGTGACGGGCGCCATTTTCGCTGCCCGGCAGTACAATGATGTCCTGGGTCAGACGCGGATCTTCCGGCACCACGACTGCCATGCCATGCTCAACAAAAAAGCGCCCGACTATCGGTGCGCGCTCTTTTTCGAGCACCCGCACAATGCGTGCATCCACTTTACCACCGGACCCCCTGGAGCCTGCTTTTGCCAGCACCCAATCACCGTGCAATACTCTGTCCATCTGATACTTAGTGATAAACCAGTCTTTGGCTTCGCCTTCTACCTCCAAAAAACCAAAGCCATCACGGTGGCCAATCACCCGACCTTTGACCAGGCCATCCTCCGTTGGGATCACATAACATTTGAACTTGTTGAAAAACAGCTGGCCATCACGCTCCATGGCTCTGAGACGCCGCTTAAAGGCAATCTGTCGTTCATCTTCGAAGACTTTGAGGTCCTGACAAAGCTGATTGAAATTAGTCTTGTTATTGCTTTTTTGAATATGGTCAAGAATGAACTCACGGCTGGGCACCGGGTTGTCGTATTTTTCTTGTTCTCGGCTGAGATAAGGATCCTGTTTAGACATTCACTGAGTATGTAGAGAAGTTATACCTGTATTCTAACGCAAATCCTGCCAATGGCCCACCTAACCTTGCGCTTTTTCAAGCACTCTGGCAGTGATACGCTGATGGCAAGATTGCAGTGCCGAAGCGCTTTGCTTAGCAAATTGATGTAACGCAGGCCAGTCGATATCCCGCTCCTGCGCCGTACGGCGGCGAGTATGATGCAATGCCTGACGCAGTGCATACAGCCCCAGTTGTTCCACCTCATGTTCCAGCTGCAACAGCTTTTCTCGCAATGAATCATCAGACTGAATATCAGCCAACCCACGCAGCTGAGCAAATTCATAATCCAGTCGATCACTCAAATACACGAGCCGTGAAGCAAATTCAGACCGCACAGAGGACTCACTCAGCTGACGCTCGACAAAGGCCAGATCCACATAAGCCGCCTCTGTTGCTGCCAGACCGCTGCTATTTTGTTTTACGATACGCTCCAATGCCTGTCTTAATGCCGTGACGCGTAACGGCTTTTCCAGGCAGTCGAAAATCCCGGCTTGCTGATAAGCTTGTCGCGCCTGCTGATCTACATCACCCGTTAACGCCATCACAACAGGCGAATGCGTCAGTTCAAGATCCGTAAAACGTGTTTGATACCACTCTAAGCCATGGCCATCCGACAAATGCATATCTAACAGCACCACATCGAACTGGCCTTGCAACAGCCTGTGTTCGGCATCCGCCAGGGTTTCCGCCAGTTGATAATCCAGTCCTAAATTGTCGAGATAACCACGGACAACTTCACGGTTCAGAAGATTATCCTCCACGACGAGCACAGACATATCCCCTAATGTCGTTGGCTTGCTATCGAAGCTGTCAAGCTGCTCACCCAATTGCGAGTTAACCTGTATTTCAAAAAAGAATTCACTCCCCTGTCCAGGCTCACTGTGGACTTCCAGATCGACCCCCATGTTTTCCAGTAGCTGCTTACACAGAGCCAGGCCGACCCCGGCGCTATCAGCAATCGCACGTGGCGATCCAAATGTGACAAAAGGTTCAAAAACTTGCTGCTGCTGAGCACGACTCAGTCCAATGCCAGTATCTTTAACAGCAACACGCAGTTGATGACGATTGGTACTCAAAGCGTAACCAAAAACAATCAGCTCAACCGTGCCGTGTTCCGTATACTTTATGGCATTAGAAAGTAGGTTTTTAATCACCAAAGTGAAGGGGTCTTTGTCAATCATGACCTGTAGGTTGGCATCAACGCCTTGCATTGTCAGGGTCAGTTTCAGGTGCTTTTTCTCCGCCAGCGGCCTAAAAAAGCGAATTTGTTCCTTCAGGTGTGTCGCGAGATTGACGGGCTCCACTATGGTGTTGGGCACAGCCCCCCGCGCCTGCAACAAAATCTGATTCGCCAGATCCGACATCGACATGGCAGTGGCAATAATCACATCACAAAACTGCCCATGCTGCTGCGGCTCTCTGGGTGCCCGTTTAAGTAACTCCGCATGACCAACAATGGCATTTAAGGGGGTCCTGAGTTCGTGGCTGAGCAAAGTGAGAGAGCGCTCTTTATGCTGCGCAGCAAGTTCCGCGCGATGGCGTAACTCATGTAATTCCTGCTCACGTCGCCCACTGCACAGTAAACACAAGGAGAAACATAAGATCAGGGGCATAACGATAACGGACACAGAGAAAAACTGATTCACCCAGTTATTGGTGGTCAGGCTGTCATGCTGCGTGTAGTGATTAAGCATCAATAAACGCACTGTAAACACGATAAACAAACAAATACAGGCCTGTGCAAATGCCCAGTGTGCTGGCGAAAAACTTTGCCATTGGCGTCTCTGACCCAACCACAAAGCGCGCAGACACAGGATCATGCTCAGCGCCCAGCCCATGTAGTTTAAAATCACTCTGGCAATAAAGTTGGCATCAATATACGTGTAGTACACATAGCCCGGGAAAAAGATCCCTGCCAACAGCCACCAGGGCCAACTTAAACGGGGGACTGAAAAAAACTGTTCACTGCCGCGGCTCAAACAATATAAACCAATAAAAATCAGACAATTTGAGACAAAAATGGTCCAGGTCACGGACAAAGAAAATGAGGCGATGAAGATACAACCGAATGCGGTACAAACTGAAAAGCTAGCCCACAAACGGGTCCCCAGCAAGCGGCGATGGATAAACCAGTTGACCAGCATAAACAGTGCACACACGCATGACGTCAAAGCCAGGATCTGTAAAAGTTGTTTCGGATCGCCCATACCGCATCAAACATCGTCGTAAAGAACTACTAGTATAGTATTAATTTTATGCTAGCCGAAAGCAAAATCTAATCCATCTGACATTACACGAGATTACACCTCATCCTTTACGCTTAAAAAATCACTGTAAGGCAAGCCGTTCCAACGTACCGGCTCACTCTCTGCGACTGTCACAAAGCTTTAGCGACAACCACCTAACATGATAAGCTAATGAAAAACATATCGAGTTCGCTATGCGTCCCGAACAATCCTCCCTCATTAATTTGCATCTGGCAGTGCTACTATTTGGTGGTACCGCGTTATTCTCCAAGTTAATCTCTCTCTCTGCACTGGACATCACCGTGTATCGCACTGCCATCGCCTTTATCACTCTGGCATGCATTCTCAAATTTAAAGGCAGTGTATTCAAACTCAGAGCACGCAAAGACTACGCCATTGTCATACTGTTAGGTGTCTGTGTCGGGCTACATTGGGTGACTTACTTTGCCGCGATGCAAATGGCTGGGATAGCTGTCGGGGTCATTGCCTTTTTTACTTACCCGGTGATCACTGTGCTGCTTGAGCCGCTCTTTTTCAAAAGCAACATTAAGCGCAAAGATATCTTTACGGCAGCGGTGGTGATATGTGGTATTTATTTACTGGTGCCGAACAGCGATCCGGGTAATCAAATCACTTTGGGCATCATAACGGGGGTGTTTTCCGGGGCACTTTTTGCACTCAGAAACTTACTCCAGAAGAAGCTTTTTTCCAGCTATGGCGGGCCACATACCATGTTTTATCAAACCCTGATTGCCGGTCTCATGCTATGTGCCTTTGTTGAAGTCCCCCCTTCAGATTTAAGTACTGAAAACCTGTTCCTGATTGTCCTGGCTGGGTGTGTTTTTACTGCCATTCCCCACGCGTTATTTGCGTCCTGTTTGCGTTACTTATCAGCCACTACCGCGGGACTGATTTCTTGCTTACAGCCCTTGTATGCGACCGTGTTGGCTTATATGCTGTTGGCAGAAACCATAACACTTACCACGCTGGCAGGGGGCATACTGGTTGTCAGTGCAGCCTGCTATGAGACGTGGTCGATCACAAGGAATAAGCTATGATCCAGGTTTTTGCACACCGAGGTGCCAGTGGAAATTACCCCGAAAACTCGCTCAGCGCCATTCAGGCAGCACTGGAAGTGGGCGTCGACGGCATTGAACTCGATGTGCAAAGTTGTCTGGATGATTACGCCATTATTCATGATACCTGGCTGGATCGCACCACCAACGGCCGGGGCAAGGTTAACGAAACCAGCCGTGCACAGCTATCTCATTTGAGACTCAGTAATAACGAGTCCGTACCGACACTACAACAAGTGCTGGATACCATCGGCCAACAAGCCACCATTAACCTGGAGCTCAAACATACCTTCAGCCTGGATAAGTTTGTTGCCACCATAGAAGACAATGTACAACGTGGTGTAATAGCCCGTCATCAGCTGCTCCTGTCCTCCTTTGACCATCATCAGTTATTATGGCTCAAACAAAAGCTCCCCTGGGTCAGGATCGGGGCGCTGACCGCCTCCATTCCACTTACATTTGCCCAGTTTGCCCAGCAACTTCATGCCGAAAGCATCCATATGGATAAAAACTTCATTAACCATGAATTTGTTCAGGATGCCAAACAACGCGGCCTTAAAGTCCTGGCTTACACAGTCGATAAAGCAAAAGACATTGAATTAATGTTAGATTATGGCGTTGATGGCATATTCAGTAACTACCCCTGTTACGCAAAAATGGTCGTGCAGCAACAACTCAACCAGGCATCAGACGTCGATTGACAGGGCTGACCATATGCTAGATTATGCCGCTTGCTAAAATAAATTGCTTAACCTGTAAACAGTTGCACCTGCCAGGTTTACTCTATACTGTATGCTAAACGGCACAGTGAAGAGCCTAATATGAGTTTGTACATGCGCATCTATAATTTGATCGAAGAATCTTTGTTCTTCACCCTGACCCGCAAGATTTTTGGCAATCTGGGGTTTTTGTTAGTTTTTCAAATCATCACGTTAGTGTGGCTCCACAGTGAACTAGCTGAGCACAGCGACTCTACCGGGGTTTTCTGGTTACTGGCTTTGATATCGGTAGGCGCCTTTATCTTCACCTTTTTCTACATGCGCTACCTAATTGTTCGCCCTGTACAGGCTATGCGCGACACACTAGAACAGATCAACCGCCAGGACGGCGATCTTACTGCCAGATTGCCGCAGTTCACGTATGACGAATTCCGTGACCTCAGTGAGCAATACAACACCTTTACTCAGCATCTGAGTGAATTACTGGCTGCCACCTATCAAAGTGCCGAAGCGGCAAACCGCAGTAATCAGCAGGTCACCGACTCCATGAAGCAAACCGCTTTGCTGGGTGGTCAGCAAATAGATCAGGGCGACACCATTATCGCAGCCAGCGATCAGGTTACGCATAGCCTGCAAAGCATAGTGCACAACACCGATCAGGTGTATCAGGCCAATACGGAAAGTTTGCATTTTGTTCGTGGCTCTTCACAATCATTGAGCACGCTGGTTAAAGAGGTTCAGCAAATTACCCACTTGTTGGGCAGCTTTTCGTCCACTGTCGCCGGATTGAAAGAAAACAGCGAGAACATCCGCAGTATTTTGAAAATGGTCGAGGAGTTCTCCGATCAGACCAACTTGTTAGCACTCAATGCCGCCATCGAAGCAGCGCGGGCTGGAGAAGCGGGTCGCGGTTTTGCTGTGGTGGCCGATGAAGTGCGCAATCTGTCGGTTAAAGTCAACGATGCCACCCGTCAGATCAGTGACTTTATTAACCAAATGGATGTGTTAGTGGGCGAAACCCATCAAGAGTCGGAGCAGTTGATAGATCATTCCAGCTCTGCCGAACAGGCGATTCGCACCACCTCTCAGGGGTTTGCCGATATGTCTGAGGACTTTGAGCGCAACCAGTCACAGTTGGAAGAAATTGTCAGTGCTGTTCATCAGCTTGAGTCGACTCAGCAGCACACCCACGAGTCAGTACACCGCATTGTCGAGCTCGGCCAATCTGCCAAATCACAGATTGATGCAGCACTACAGGATTGTCAGGATGCACAGCAGCGCTCCACTCAAACCCAACAGGAACTCAAACGCTTCGTCTGAGGACCTGTTTGGGCCCCGGCTTACGCCCTGTCGACGTCAAATGCTATCACTTCTTTAAGCTGTTTCTTTCCGGTCGCCAGCATCACCAGGCGATCGACCCCTAACGCAACGCCGGCACAAGCCGGTAACCCCTGTGCCAACGCAGCCAAAAAGCGCGGATCTTTGGCCACAGGGGCCAGCCCCATCGCTATGCGCTGCGCATTGTCCTCATCAAAACGGGCACTTTGTTCAACGTCGTCGGTTAGTTCGTTAAAGCCATTGGCCAACTCCATACCACGATAATAGAGCTCAAACCGCCCGGCGACTCTGGGATCTTTATCATTGAGTTGCGCCAGCGCAGCCTGAGAAGCAGGAAAATGATAGACAAAACAGGGCGCCTGCTGGCCAATCAAAGGTTCAATCTCCATGCAAAACAGCAATTGCAGCAGCGTATCACGATGTTGCTCTTGCTCAGCAACGTGCGCATGGCCACGCTGGCTGGCCAATTGCCTCAATTCCTCCATCGAGGCACTCAGCGGGTCCAGGCCCAGATGGGTAATAAAGGCCTGCTGATAGCTCAATGACTCGGCTTCAGGGCAATCCAGGATAGCCTGCATCAAGTCATTGACTTCCGCCATGAGCGCAAACTCATCGAACCCGGGTCGATACCATTCCAGCATCGTAAACTCAGGGTTGTGATGTCGGCCTGATTCTTCATTACGAAAGGCTTTACCAATCTGGTATATTGCGCCACTGCCCGCCGCTAATAAACGCTTCATAGCAAACTCAGGTGAGGTTTGCAGATATAAAGGGGTGCCAGTGGCGTGACCCGGGCCGACAAAGGTGGTTGCGAACGACGCAAGGTGTACATCCGTCACCGAGGCTTGTGACAGACTGGGGGTTTCGACTTCCAATACCTCACGCTCAGCAAAGAAAGTGCGAATTTTAGCGAGGATCCCGGCACGCTGACGCAAAGTATCAATACTGGCACTGGGTGCCCAAACGATATCAGAGGCCGGATCGGGCGCTGAATGACTCATAATAACTCCAGACAAAAAATCCCGGCAAAGGCCGGGATCTGTAGGTGACTTGTCAGTCCCAGTCCGCTTAATTTAAGCGCGGCCAGGCCATAAAGTACATTCGCTTACTTTACACGACTCACGTATTCACCGCTGCGCGTATCTACTTTAATCACTTCACCAATTTGTACGAACAGAGGTACACGTACCACAGCACCTGTGCTCAGTGTCGCTGGTTTACCACCGGTACCCGCAGTGTCGCCTTTCAGGCCAGGATCTGTTTCTGTGATTTCCAGTTCTACGAAGTTAGGTGGTGTGACGGCAATTGGGTTACCGTTCCAAAGCGTGATAGTACATACATCATTTTCAACCAACCATTTTACCGCTTCGCCCAGTGCTTTTTCATCTGCAGCAATCTGCTCAAAGGTTTCGTTGTTCATAAAGTGCCAGAACTCACCATCTGTGTACAGATAAGCCAGATCTGTGTCCATGACGTCCGCACCTTCAACCGATTCACCAGACTTAAAAGTTTTCTCTAAAACTTTACCTGAGATCAGCTTACGGATCTTAACACGGTTAAACGCCTGGCCCTTACCGGGCTTGACCACTTCATTTTCCAGGATGGAGCAAGGCTCTCCATCGATCATAATTTTTAGGCCGCCCTTGAATTCGTTGGTGCTATAATTCGCCATCGTATCCTCTAATCTTTGTATTTCGAGTAATAAACCCGCTAATGATACAAATAAATGAAGTAAATTTGCAGACTAACTGGCAAAAAGAATTGGCGAATGTCGTCACCAGTGCGGATGAGCTACTTAAGCTGGTTGGCCTGGAGAGTCATTTTAGTGAACAGGATTTAGCCGCTAAACGTTTGTTTCCACTAAGAGTTCCGCGCCCCTTCATCGCTAAAATGCGTTATGGGGATGCGCAGGATCCCTTACTGCTGCAAGTGCTCCCTCAGCATCAGGAATTCCTCGCCAAAGCCGGTTTTAACAAAGATCCGCTCGACGAACAGCAGGCTGCGCTGCCTGGACTGCTGCACAAGTACCGCTCCAGAGTGCTGTTAATGCTAAAAACCGGCTGTGCAGTAAACTGCCGTTACTGCTTTCGTCGCCATTTTCCGTATCAGGATAATCAACTCAACAAACGCTCTTTGCAGGCTGTTTTCGATTATCTGAATGCACACCCTGAGATCAATGAGGTCATTTTAAGTGGTGGCGATCCGCTGATGGCCAAAGATGACATGCTTGCCTGGCTGCTCGAGCAACTCAGTGATATTCCCCACCTGACACGCCTGAGAATACACACCCGATTACCTGTGGTGATCCCGGCCAGAGTGACAGATACACTGTGCGAAATACTGAGTCATAGTCGCCTGAAACCCGTGCTGGTCAACCACATAAATCATGCCAATGAAATAGATGTGCACTTTTCTGCGGCCATGAAAAAGCTGCGACGCGCCGGGGTGATGTTGTTAAACCAGGCAGTCTTATTGAAAGGAATTAACGACACTCTGGATGCACAACAAGCACTGAGTGAAGCGCTATTTAGCGCGGATGTATTACCTTACTACCTGCATGTGCTGGATAAAGTGGAAGGTGCGAGTCACTTTGATGTGACGGAGCAAACCGCTATTGCGCTAATGCATGACTTGCTCGAAACGCTCCCCGGGTTTTTGGTACCCAAATTGGTAAGAGAAATCGGCGGCGAACCAAGTAAGACGCCGATTGATTTGGGACTGAGCCCAGCCTGATACTGCATATAAGCAAAATGCTTACATATTCAAGTCGGGCGCAATCTATCAGCGCCTACACGTAGACGTTGATATTGTTGCCCATAGTGGCCGTGGTTGATTTTGCTGGTGCTGAATTACCAGCAGACTCAATTAAGGCCAGGGCGGCTTGTCCATCTGCTTTTTGCTGCTTTTTGGCTAGCTGCGCGCTCATTACTTCGCCGCTTTGCCCCGTCCCAGACATAGCAGGTAGGTTACTTCCGGATATATTCATAAGCTTATACCTGACAAGATTGATGGATCCAAGTACAATATCGGCCAATTCCCGTAAGTCTTTAGGAAAAATATGCAAGCCGTTATCGAAAAGCTGAATGAAAATCTAAAACTCGTTTACCGTCAAGCACTTGATGCCGATAAAAAATTAGACGAACTACAGCAGCAAGGTCACGGAAAATTCCAGGCGCTATTTCCTGAAGACGCTGGCTTTGATTTTGCCGCCAAACGTTTCAAGCCTTACGTGCTTGATGTTGCAGCGGACGTCGAAGCATTGGGTCAGGCGCAGCAGCTGGACGAGGCGCAACTGAAAAAGGCAGTCTTCAAGCTACAACAGCTTATCCAGTTACTTGCGACTTTCAAGTAATACCAATTTGCTTAATTAAGTATGCTATTTTTAGGCGAAAAAATAGGGGCGATAACACCGCTCCCGCGTCCAGCTATCGCTGAGGCACCTACATCCATATAGACGAGGCAAAAATTTGCGAACTTATACCTTAGGTAAAGGCTCCAAATGAGAAATTTTTAACGCCGTTAGTGTCATATTTGCTCCTTCAAATAGAACAGATATTAAGTGAAAGTGGTATAACTACCACCAGCCGGGCATTTAAGCCCGGCAACGGTAGCATCACCCTTGCTCTTTTGCGGCAATTTCATTTTTGTACCAAGCACTTAACAGCCGTTTATCATAGTAAAATTCGCTGTCTCGTCCCGTTCGCACCCGATCCATAAACGACAAGTCTTTGAGCACCTTCTCCTGCGCCTGTGCCACAACCGCGCCGTTATTATCGGTTAGCGTATAGCTTATCTTAAGGCGTGGGAAGAAAATGGGCTTCACAATACGAATATCATGCATGCTAAAGCGCACATCTCCCGCCAGATCTATATCATCAAAGGTGATATTTAGCTGATAACCATCGGGTGTCTTGGCCATCAATTTACTCAGATGCTTTTCAAACTGTGAGGCAATCCGTTTGTGATAGCCCGCTTTGCTCTCATTGGCCGGAACCACATCACGATAATCATTAAAGTCTCGCCACGTCACATTCGCTTCTCCTGCCAGCGCTGCCAACGGACTCAAGCAAACTAACGTAATTACATGTAAACATTTCATGGTCTTCTCCTCACGATTGCCAACCCATCTGCGGTCGCATTGATACATTCAACCTCTAAATAGTCTGCATTTTTTGCTGAACGCGCAATGAAAGGTAACATTTGACGACAAATTGATACCAATCCACCGACTTTAGCGGACTGGTATCTATCTCGTGCGTTACGACTTCACCGAAATTCGATACAACAGCGCATATAACACGGGCACAACGCCTAATGTCAGTATAGTTGAAAACAACAAACCACCCATAATGGCCAGTGCCATGGGCTCCCACATTTCTCCTCCGCCCAGGTAAAGAGGTACCAAACCCAGCACAGTCGTGGCTGTGGTGAGCAGAATGGGGCGCATACGCTGTTGCGCGGCCTGAATAATAGCCAGAACCGGGTCGTCTCCCTGATCCAACTCGTACTTAATCCGCTCCAGTAATACAATGGCGTTGTTAATCACGATGCCAGCCAGAGAGATGATCCCCAGTAAGGTCATAAAGCCAAAGAATGACTGCCCAATCAACAACCCGGCAACCACCCCAATAAAGCCCAGAGGGACAGTTGTCAGGACAATGGCCGACTTACGCAGTGAATTGAACTGGCCCACCAACAAAATCACGATAATGAAGATCGCAATGGGCATTTTCTCAGCAATAGACTGGTTTGCTTTACCAGAAGATTCAGCTTCACCACCCAGCTCATAGCTGTAACCAAACGGCCAGGACTTTTGTTGCTCCTCTAGCCAGGGTTTAAGTTTAGAAAAGCCTTCGTCAGCGGTGATACCGTCCAGCTGGGCGCCCACCGTGACCGACTTCAGACGGTCGCGCCGCAAAATCTGAGCGTTTTCCCACACCACTTCGATATCTGCTACCTGTTTCAGCGGCACCGATTTACCTGAAGCCTGAGAATATACCACCATGGCTTCCAGCTTACCGATATCCTGTCTGTCAGCTGCCACCGAGCGTAGAGTGACCGGAATAAGCTCATCCCCTTCCCGAAAGCGGGTGAGCTCCAGGCCACTGAGCCCGGTTTGTAGTGAACTTGCAATGTCTTTGCTGGAAACACCTGCACGTCGCGCGCGAGTCTGATTGATTTTGATCTGTAGTTTCTTGATGGGTAAGCCCCAATCATCGCTCACTGCTTTCAATCCTGGCGTGTCACGCATTTGTGCTTTAAGTTGATTGACCAGTCCCGTCAGCACGTCGATATCACTGCCAGATAAGCGTACTTCAACCGGGTTATCGATGGGGGAGCCGTTTTCTATCTTACGCTGCTTGATGAGCAAATCGGGGTGGCGCTGTAATGCATATGTCTCGATTTTTGCCATCAGCTCATCTATATGTCGGTATGAGGTGGTCGAGACTATCATCAAGGCATAGTTTGAGCTTGCCGGTTCCGGCGTATGCGTCAACAGGAACCTGGGACCACCATTACCCACATACGACACCCAATCGGTGACCCCTTGCTCGCGTGTTTCGTTGACTTTCAGGTCGCGGAGCAAAAAGGCTTCCATGTCTTTAACCATAGCTTCAGTCGCACTCAGGCGCGTGCCAATAGGTAACTCCAGCTCAACTTTAAAGTAGTCTCGATCAGAAGGCGGGAAAAACAACTTAGGCACCAACTGCAACCCCTGCAATGCCAGGAAAAACATCAATACACACCCAGCAAGGGTCATCCAGCGGTGCTTAATCAGTCCCATCAGGATCTGCTTATAAGTTAAATAGATGCCCGCATCATAATTGGCAGCCTGAGATTTAACCCGGGTAAACAACACACACAGCATGGGGATCATGGTCATTGCCAGTAACCAGGAGCACAGTAAAGTGATGGTCACCACTTTGAACAGGGATGCGGTGTATTCTCCCGTGGCGGATTCCGCCAGAAAAATAGGTAAAAACGCGGCACCAGTGGTTAGCGAAGACACCAACAATGGCACTTTTAGCTCATCTGCGGAATCAACCGCAGCCTCTACCGCGGACTTGCCTCGCTCCATCTGCACCATGATGCTTTCTGACATCACAATCCCGTTATCAACCAGCATGCCCAGTGCAATGATCAGAGCTGCCAGCGAGATCTGATCGATGCTGATGTCAAAAAAGGACATCGCCAGTATGCCGAACACCATGCTCATTGGGATCAGGCTGGCGACTATCAACCCAGTTCGTAAGCCCAAACTGAACAGCATCACCACGGTCACCACCAGTACCGCCTGGATCAGGTTCGACACAAAATCATCAACCTTTTGCTCAACCTCTCGCGGCAGAAATGACAGGAGCTTAAAGTCCACCCCTATCGGGTAAACAGACTCAAGATAATGGATCGCATCGAGCACCTGCTCACCCAACAGCAGGTTATTACCGCCGTGGCGCATAGAAATGGCTATCGTCATCCCTTCTTCATTGGCCACTCGCACCTTGACCTTAGCCGGGTCGACATAATCACGGTACACCCGGGCAATATCGCTGAGCAGGATCACCTGCTCTGATCCTGTGATATTAATGATGGTACCCGCGATGTCTTCCACCGATTCAAAATTACCACTGGGCTCAAGCGCCAGCGTTTCATCATCAATAAAAATGGAGCCGCCCGGATTAACGATATTGCGGGCTGCCAGCTGATCTTTCAGTTGCCCGGGCGAAATCCCAAGCGATGCCAGTTTGGCGTTTTCAAATTCAATAAAGACACGCTGCTCCTGAGCACCAAAAATATCGACCTTTGCGGCTTCCGGCAGCCTCAGCAGCTCATCTCTGACCTGCTCGGCCACTTCTTCCATCTCACGATAGGAGTAACCTTCCGCAGTCAACCCGATAACAACACCAAACACATCACCAAATTCATCGTTAACTATGGGTTTTTGCGCATCACTGGGGAGGTCGTTTTCGACGGTTTCAATCTTACGGCGCAAGTTATCCCAGATAGGCCGCATTTCCTTATAGCTTTCTTTGATATTAACACTGACGATCGAGACACCGGTTTTAGAGGTACTTTTAACAAAGTCCAGCTCCGGAATTTGCTGCACAACCTTTTCAATTTTATCGGTAACCAGTTCTTCAACTCGCTGTGGGCTTGCACCGGGAAAGTAAGTAACAACCTGTGCGGTTCTGATAATAAAGCCAGGATCATAGTCTTTAGGCATCTTATTGAACGCCACGATGCCGAAAAACACCAGGGCAAAAATCAAAACCCAGGTTGTGCGATTATTCTCTAATGCTAATCGGGTGATGTTCACTCACGACCTCCCTGAAATTTCACAACCTGCTGATCGGTCACTTTACTCATACCTGCGGTGACCACGTGTGCGCCAGCTGTCACACCAGAGATCACTGGAAAGCCCAGCGAAGAAACCTCTCCAATCTGCACGGGCGTTTTGGTCACTTTACCTTTGCCGTCACCAAGTGAGGTGACTGTCCACACATAGTGGCCGTTTTCGTCTTTAAGCACCGTAGATAAAGGCAGATACAGGCGGGATAATGCTTCACTGGGTGCACTGGCCATGACTTTGGCCGTCATACCCGGCAAAATGTTATATCCGGGAGGAGGCAGCATGCCAAGCGTGACCTCATAGGTTTTTGTCACCTCATCGGCCTGGGTACTGACCTCTACAAATGTCAGTTCAAAGCGTTTACCCTCAATCGCCGCAAATTCAGCAAATACCTGCTTCGGTGTTTCTTTGCTGACGTGGATCATAATACTTTCCGGCACATTTACCTTGAGATTAATATGCTCGATGTCCTGTAAAGTCGCCACGACTTGCTTGGCCTGCACTTCTTCGAATTGTTCAACATGTGTGCGTGCAACAATCCCCGAGAAAGACGCCCTGAGCTGGGTATAGTTCAGGTTGTTTCTGGCATTGGCCAGCTTAGTTTTGGCACTGGCAAATTGAGATTTAAGAAGATCATAATCTGACTGACTGATGGTCCCGGTCACAATCAGTTGCTCACCCCGCTTAAAGTCTGCTTCTGCTTTTTCAAAAGCCGCTTGCGCCTCCTCCACCGCCAGTTTGTAGTCAGTGTCATCTATCTTTGCTATCACGTCTCCTTGCGTCACTTCCTGACCTTGTTTCACACTCAAGTGCGTCAGTTCTCCAGACACTTTGAACGACAGATCAGCAGTGCTGGCTGCATCCACCACAGCCGGAAACTCCTGGAGCGGCCCAAAATTATTGACACTGAGCTCAATTGTTCTCACTGGCCGCAGATGTGGTGCTTTCTCAGCCGTGGTTTGTGGCTCAGAGCACGCGGACAGGACAGTCGCCATAACAACGGCTAAAAGGAAGGTGTGCTTTCTTATCATAGGTGATCACCACTATATCGTTTTTGATTTACTGATTGCTGTAACAAAGTTGTCTATCCAGATGTCGAGTACGGCTTTTACAGCCTGGGCATTTTCATCGCCGCTTTGCTTTACGACTGACTCCACCGCTTTGTGGGCAGACATCATTAAAACAGGCTCCTGACTTTCCCCCAGATAAAACATGCTTTCCAGTGAAACTGACGTCACAACCTCCGATTGCTCGGTTGCCATCAGGTAGGCACTTTTGCCAGCACTATATACCAGGCGAACAGGAATAAAGTCGCGTATTTCCATTTCAGTCGGTGCAAACTCAATTTGCGTAAACGCACCGCGGATCGTCAGTACGTCCGGGCCAAGCTGCTGCGGTTTCGCAAGCAAAACCTGATAGTGCACAGAAAGCTTTTGTTGGAGCTGAGCCTGCATATAAATACTTAGCTTGGCTAAATCCGCCGGGCTAAGCGATACTTTGGCTTCTTCATTGAGTTGCAGCCACACTTCAAAATGCGGCAAATAAATGGTGCGCACCTGTTTCAGGGCACCATTTTTAAGTTGTTCCGATACGTACAACGCGGTATCGGGATACGTATCAGAGGGTTTTAAACGCTGATAATCGGGTAAAAACCCGGAGCGTGTTGTCTGTTGGGTGCTGGCGCAACCGGTAATGAACAGGGCCAGGATAGCCCAGATCGCAATGTGACGCATCGCCAAGTCTCCATTTGATATTCAGTCTGTACTTAATACATCAGTCCCGCGCAACAGTCTGATCTAAGGTGTTAAATGATGTTTTCACAGCTGGGTCATAAGCCTCTTTTAAAAATAGCAGCCTTTTGCCTGTGTGTGGCAACAATTACCAATAATGGTTCAAATTATCGCACCACTATTCCTTATCCGGGGACAAGGGATGTGGCACAGCCTTTAGTCACTTCTGTAGTCCTCACAATACGCAAAGCGCGAACCCAAAGTCCGGGACCCTATGCCTCATCCATCTGGGTTCGCGCAGCCATATTACGAATGGGAATGCCAGTTAAACGCCTTCAACGATCAAACGCGTATCAGGTAAACATGCCAGATGCGGGATCGCCAAATCCGGACGCTCCATGCGATTGAGTGCATTTAGCGCCGCTGCAATGGCGCCCTCCTGCCAACCAGGTAAAGACGAAAGCTGATCACCAACGATGAAGAAATTGGGTTGTGTTTCAGTGCCGTCTGCCGCTTTCACCGCACTGCCCTGCGCCAATACATTAAAATGATGCACAGCCTGATCGCCGACTACATGCCACTGTGCCCAGCCGCCTTTGATATATGGCATATTTTGCCAGGCAATCGCCAGACCATGTTCCAGACCATCCCCAAATGCCTGACCGAACAATTTCGCGCCTTCACGCGCTTTGTCCAGTCGCGCCTGAACCGGCAACTTACCCCACTCATAGGCAATTTCAGAGAAGTTATAGGCTCCGGTAAGTACGCCTTTTTGGTCATGGTAGGCCGTGGAGGGGTACCAAATCTGTGTAATATCGTTGTCCGTCCAGGAGATCCCACCAAAAATAGGCACTACACCAATTTCAGAATCCGGCACACTCAACACGTCGACGTTAGCACAATCATCATGCACTTCTTTAACCTGACTACCCTGCCATAAATAACGATCGGCCTGCCAACCCACTTTGGTCGTACATGCCAGGAACTTAGCCTTGTAGCCGCCATGGTCATCGACAAACTGAGACTGATACACAGCCTGTAATGCCGATTTGAATTCACTGTTGAGGCCCACCTGACTGTTTGGATCCTGAAGCGCTTCTGACAAGATCTCTTTTAAGAAAGGTATGGCCATGTTACTGAAGCAGTAATCCGCATATACAACGTCAAGATCGTCAGTGCCTACTTTCGCGATAGAAATCGCAAACTGCTGACGCGATGTATCCCAGTCAATCTGTTTTACAGGACTGTTCAACAAAATGGTGCCACCCAGAGCAGCTACTTGCTGGGCAAAGGCATGCTGTACCTGATCCATCCCACCGACTGGCTGAAACAGCGTCGACTGCCAGAGGAAATCAACGGGCTGATAAAAACGTGTTTTGTCCCAAAACTCAGAGCCCAGTAAACTGTCGAAACTCAAAGGCTCCGCAATCGTTCCGGCATCCACGCCAGGCAGCTCTGTGTAACCCGCGCGAGAACGGCCATTCTCCATGCCATCTTCACCCGCTGTCACGACGTATTTACCCTCATTGGGACCGCTAGGTACCAGCTCCCCAAAACTGATCATTAACTCTCTCAGTTGTTGGGCACGACGCTCAATATCCTGTGCGCCCACGCCACATTCAGTGGTTTTGATCAGCTGCTCAGCATTTTCAAACACCATCTGAGCCAGCCACCCCCGGGTATTGTGATCAAGACGGCGATAAACCAGCGGCAAACCCGCAAAGCTATCTGACATCTGCACTAAGTTAGACTCGCTGTTCATGACATAGACCTCCACATCCACACTGAATTGCTTCAAATAAGACAGCAGGCGTTTGTGGCTGGAGGGAATGCGGCCAGGACCCGCATTGAGATAAGGTTCTGCATCGCCTTGTGGTCTGTCAAAGCGCACCACCTGTGGCTGGCCGGGTTTGGAATGAAACAGCTGACTGTCAACATCTTCAATTAAGGTATCCCCGGTGCGCAGGCTCAAACAACGTCCCCCGGTGCGGTTTTGTGCTTCCAGTACCGTTACTTCCATACCTGACTGTTGCGCTAACAATTCATAAGCCGTCGTCAGGCCGGATACACCCGCGCCAATGATCACCGCTTTCTTGCCCTGATATTTGTGTTTGGTCAGGGTCACCGGACCCGGTGTGACTTTAAGCTGCTGATTGGTCGCGTCATCGAGCGCGGCATGGGCTCTGGCTTTGGGGTGCTGTTGAAAAAAACGTGCGCGTGATTGGTGTTCTGCCATGAGTTGCTCCTTAATAAACACCTGCTCCAGGCCAACTCGATACATACAACGGCAAGGTTACACTGTCGCTCCGCTGAGAGACGACCTGGAGGTCTGGAAAAATAATTTATCCCTACTACCCACAGACTCCAGTAAGGGTGACTAGCCGTGTCGCCCAGGCTGACATATTGCTAAAGGCCTGGTAACGATCACGGCTTAGTAACTCTAGTCCAGTCCGCTCAGTTCTGCTCACTCAACAGGAGAATAACTTGCCACGAGCGGCGACCAACAATATGAAGAATGCTATTTAAAATTGGCCATTTGTCGCTATAGCCCTGCCAATATGGCCATATCTATATCAGCCAAAATTGAAAGACCTATCAAACTAGCCGATTAAAATGGAATGTGCGTCGCGTTATCGTGCAGGCCCGTCAGGCAAGGATATTGAGCTTTGGCTAATACGCTGTGGTAGGTATGATTTTGTTGGGTCTATTGGTAAGTGCACTGTTTGTGTCACTGTGTAGAATGGAATCTATCCCGGCCTATGTGCATGACTCCTGCCTGCTATCAGAGCCTGCCATGCCTTTTTCGGTGTCCTGCAGTTTGTGGCCGTGTTTGTTTTTACTCACTGCGTCCTCAAAGCACAGCAGGCAAACCCTTGACGCATCAAACATAGCAACACAACAAACCAGCCCAGACGCGTTTAGGCTAAGTGCCCTGCGCGTCTGTATAGCGATTGATCAGTAAACTGGCAACCTGTTGCTTAACCGCACGCTTATCGTCCGGGTCAACGCCAAAGCGCTGAGCCAATAAAGCAATTTCTTCATCGGTGAGATTAAACGACAGACGTTGCCTGGTTTTTTTCGATTTAACTTCTAAATCCAAAATCTTGCGGATCATATCCGACGGCGTTAACTCTTCATCTATCGCCTGCTTCTTCAAACTTTTCTGAACTTCTGTCGTTAAGTCAAAGGCCATTTGGGTGGCCCGCAACGCCCGTTCCTGACGTTGCCATTTGGCTTGTTTATCCGTCACGAGTCTGCTCCGGGAAACAACTCTACAATATCACTGAGCGGTCGGGTAAGCGTCAGGGAAACTTCTGTCTCACCTCCGTCCCAGACTTCAATATTGATACTGTGTTTCTCATCAGGCGATATCAGCGCTATTACCTCACAGACAGCGCCACTTTCGTCCTGATAACGTGGCAATGTACGTCCCCGATAGTCCTGTTCATAATAATAAGCCACATAAGGGGCTTCACTTTGCTGATAACTCTGTCCCAGAAAGCGCTCAAAAGCCGCCGGCTTTGAGTGTGTTTCGAGCTGTGTCAGGGATTCTTCATCGAAGATCCGGGCAAACTCATCGAGGGTAAATATCGCATCCACATCATCACGCTGGATCTTCACCGAAAAGTTAGCAAACTCTTCACCATCATCCTGCTCAATCTGCAAAAAAACCGCTTTACCAGACTCTGACTCCAGCACAAACTCATAGTCTGCACTGTGCTGGTATTGATATGTCTGCACTGTGGTGACCTTGAGTGTCTGGCCTTTTAGCCAGTCAGGATAAGCAAATGAATCAATCACTGTCAGCATATCGCCGACACGCAGATCGCGGGCATGATCAAGTTGGCGCTCAGGGGCCTTCTTAGATTTGAAAAAACCAAACATAACTCACCTTTTAGAAATTAGAGCAAGCAAAAAAGGAGGCCAGGCCTCCTTTTTTCACTTCGGCCACATTACTTTGCTTGTTTAGCCTTAATGCGGTCCAGAATATCATTGCTCTTTTGGGTTGTACCTATGCCCGCTTCTGCCATCTTGGCTTTCAGATCGGCACCTGTTTCAGCGGCTTCCAGCTCTTTGGCAGCGGCCAGCTGATCTTGTCTGTCCAGCTGACGTTGCTTAATACGCTCCAGAGACTGACGTGCATTGACCATAGATGACTCATTGGTATTGAGTGTGCTGTTTACCGCCATCGTGGCTTTTTGCACGCTTTCCGTGGTTTTCACCATGGTCAGTTGGCGTTGGTTTTCTTTGATCGACTTTTCTGCATCCTTCACCTGCTGCTTGAGCAGAATCACATGCTTAGTAAAACCATCCAGCACTTGCTGATGCTCTTCTTTCTCTGTTTCAAATTCACCAATTTTCTCGGCAATTTCTACCGCCAGTGCCTCATTGCCCTGTTGCAATGCCTGACCTGCATAGTCTTCATGCTCGGCAATGCTCTCATCCAGTGCAGCCAACTTACGTTTGGTTTGCATTTCTTTCGCCATCACTTCGGTCAGGCTTTTCTTGGCTTTCGCCAGTGCGTTTTTCGCATCAGCAATTTCTTGCTCAAAAATACGGATGCCGTTGGCATCGACAATCGACTCACCCACTTCACGGGCACCACCACGCACTGCGGTAAATAATTTCTTTAAGATACTCATCTCACTTCTCCACTATTAATCTTTTAAATACACAGTCACAGCGTCCAGGGCTTCGATGGCATTGTCTGCCAACGTGACCAGTTCGTGCGTTATCTCATCGATGGAGGAGGAAACTGCCAGTGCACCAAAGATAGCGTACTGTTCATCAATTTTAGCAAACGCACTCAAAGGGATCGGCACATTGAGTTTTAACAATGCTTCATTTAACTCGTTCAATAACTCAGGCTTCACTTCATTTTCATTAAACAGGTAGCTGATACACACTAACTGCTCTTCGGTCTGAGTGACAAAGATCGGTAATTCGTCATTTCCCTCAACAATCACTTGTAATACATCCTGCTCACCTTCATTCGCGATCAGGAAGGATTCGAAGTTAGCACCTTCAGTTTCAAATGATGCCAATTTGATTGATAACTCGTTTAATTCCATCTTTCTTTACCTTTTCGTTTTGACATATTATGTCTGAGTTAAGATTTGCATGTGCGACATAATATGTCAACACTGTTGCGTTAATTTTTATACAACTCATCTTCCGTTTGCCATGCCTGACGATAATAATCGTACAGTACGCCAGTTCCTAAGCGATTGACCTCAATCTCTTTATTCCTGTCAAAAAAGTGATTTGGAAAGACAAAAGAGGACAGTAAATATTTTTTGCTGACCCAGTTGCTGGCAACCGGCAATGCTTCAACTGCTGCAATTCTTGCACTGGCTGGCTGACCGGTGGGCGTTGCAATGGTCCATCCCCACTGTCCAAATGAAGGAATATTCTGCTGATATTGTTCAACATGGCTAAATCCAGCCTGTTTCACCGTTTTTGCAATACTGATGAAGGCGTTTTTAGCGTGATAGGGAGAGGTAGACTGGATAGCCAGCGCGCCATCCGGTGCGAGCAATTGCCTTACATGGTTATAGAAGTAATCGCTATACAGTTTGTTCAGATCCGGATGATTGGGGTCCGGTAGATCAATGATGATGGTATCAAACTGCAGACCCCGATCGAGCATGCTTTCAATTTCTAAAAAAGCATCTGCCACAATGACTTCTGCTCTGGGGTCATTCAGTGCATTCTGGTTCAGCTGAACAAGCTTGGCCGTGATCTCTGGGCGAGATTCAAATTCCTGCCCCTGCAGGCCAAATAGCGACAGTAACTGACCATCCAGATCGATCAGGGTGGCACTGTGCACTGGCCACTTAAGTACATCACGCAACGCCAAGCCGTCTCCTCCACCAATGATCAACACCTTGTCGTGCCGGTTTGATGCCAGCATGGCCGGATAGACCAACATAGTATGATAGATTTGCTCGTCTATTGATGAGAACTGTAAGCGGCCATTTAAAAATAAATCATTGATGGGCGCAGACTGTGTCCGGCTGAGGCGCTCTGTGATCACCACATGCTGATACTTAGTTGACTCTGAATAAATCACTTTGTCTTTGTATAACACATTACTGAGATCTTTCATCCATCCGCTGCCCTGGTACAAGATGACCGCGAAGATAGCCAACAATAAGAGATGACAGATCAGTAATAATTTGGCAAAGCGTACAAACGCAAAGTAACGCCATAAAAAAATCAGTCCGGCCACGATATTGAATAACGCCGTCCAGGCAGCAGCTTGCATAATCGGTAAGGCCAGCATGATCGTCACCCAGATAGCAGCCCCTACTCCTGCCCCGATGTAGTCAGCACCATAAATGGTGCCCGCATTATTTTCTAAAAACCGACCGTATACCTGCTGACGGATACGCGCAATTAGTGGAATTTCCATACCGATCAGAATGCCGAGAATAAGCCCAAATATATAAGGTAAAAAGCGGGCAAAATCCTGTAGTAACTGGAGAGGCCTGCCATCGAGTATGCTGTCAGGCGGCAGATTATAAAGCGTAGATAACGTGTGTGGTAAGGTGTAGGTCAGTGCAATAATACTGGCAATGATTAAAATACTGCTCATGCCTAATAACGCAATCACACTCTCCAGCCAGGCAAAGGCAGTGAAAGGGTCTTTAAACCAACGTGCTAAAAATGCCCCTATCCCCATGGCCACTATCATAGTGCCAATCATGGCATAAATGGCACTTTCCACCGAACCAAGCACCCGACCTGCGTAATGTGAAAGCAGGTATTCATAGATCAGACCACAGCCGGCCAGAATGGCCATAACACCGATCAGTAACACATCGTGACCAAACAGCGACATGCTGCCGGTCACTTTAGATTGAGTTGGCGGTACCGATACGCTCAAGAATTACGCACCTAACAAGGTGGCCATGGTTACACCCACAGCAAAAGAGACAGCGGCAGAGATGGTTGCCACACCAATGTTCTTTTGACGATTAACTTCGTCAGAAATATCAGTGCCAGCCAGGATCACCTTGATCATCACCAGGTGCAACAAAGCAAACAACACTATGCTGCCCAGTGCAGCAATACTCCAGTAAATCAGGCTACTCACCATGTTATCGGCAACATACGGTGCCAGACCAGACGCCGCAGTGAGCGCCAATGCAGCCCCAATGAGAAATCCGGCATAACGGATCCCGACCGCAACATTGTTATCCAAGATAGCTTGTTGCAGACAGTCGCCGTTACGATTGGTACGCTTAAACAGTTGCACGCGATATTGGCTCACCAACAACATACATACATTGCCAATGACAAAGGCGACGACCACGATTGGCAAACCGTACCAGCCCTCAGTCAGCACCCAGAGTAACGCTGAGCGGATCACGATGGCGACACTGACCACATGACCAAAATCAATCAAGGCAGAGGTGATATTGCCTTTAATGATCTCGCTGTGCAGATCGACTTTACGCAGCGCCACTTTATCCTGAAAAAAGTGGCCAAGCTTGATCAGCACAATACCAACCAGGCCATAGCCCGCCATTTGCATCGCCTCCTGGGTCAGTGTGCTGGCAAAGGCGCCGCTGGTGATCCCCGTCAATACAATGGCCAGTCCGGTCAGGCCACCGGCAAAGCTCAGACCAAAGGCAAAATTGTCTCGCTCGGTAATTTCATCATTGGCATGCAGGTTGGACACCCACCCTTTGATATATTTTAAACTCACGAACAGGGCAATGATCACCGCCATATCGATGAGAAGTGCCTGTAATGTCCAGGCTGTTAATCCGTTAAATTGATACATTTGTTAACTCCGCTATCTGATGCGCTACTTGCCCCGGCTCACGCCGCGAGAGGTCCGGTTTGAACTATTGCGAATTGAGCCCGAGCCCGACTTGGCTCTCGAGTAGCTGCTTCGCGATACTGCTGATGGGGTATGACTGGCACGGCTAAGGCCCGAAGCGCCTGCCTTTCTTTTCGCATAAGGACTGGTAAATTGTCGCCCCTGCCGCTGGTAAGATTGCCGTGTACGCTGCTCTATTGCGCTTTGACGTTTATAGCCCTGATAACTGGTGTAGCGTTTACGGCCATAGTCGCTGTAATAGCTGTATTTACGACGTTTGCTCCAGCTGTCATATTCAACATCTCCCACCAAATCACCCAGCATCCGGTACATGCCATACCACATCCAGAAACTGGTGCCATTAGAGTTGGTCTGCCATTCGCCATAGTTGGCATTACCAACCAGTTGGTTCCCTACAGCGGGTTGACCATTACTGGCAGCCTGCTCTGCAGACTGGCTAATGGCACCAACCCGAGCCAGCGCCCCATTGGACATATCGGCAAGTACGTTAATGGGATCGGTCAAAGCATCATTAAACAGACTCAAAGAAGCGGCTTCTTTGAGCAAAATTGCCTGTTCGATGATGTCATCACTGCTCATGCCCGGTTGGGGAGATTTCAGCGCCTGATAGCGAGAAAGTAAGCTCTGGTACAAAGGACCACCACTGGTTGCGTCCTGTGCAATCAGCTGAGCAATATTGTTCAGTTGTGGATTTTGCTGGCCCAGCACATTGCCATACTCAACCAGCAGGTTAGCATTGCGCACTTGGTTTTTATCCAACGCATCACCTAAGGTGTTGATCGCACGGGACGCATCCTGAAGTGAGTGGGTAATTGTCTGCTGGATGCGTTCCTCTTTCGACTCACACCCGACCATTAAAAACATGATACAGAGCAGACTTATCAGTTTCCAAACTTTAAAATCGGACATTCATTGTCACCTAATCTACCTTGATACGAATTCAGATTTTCTATTCTACATAATTGCGATGGATAACCAAGCGACAAAATTAGCTTGGGCAATAAATGACACACCACACATTCCGGTAAAAGCCAGTTTAGTATGTGCCCCCTTGATTGGTCATATTAAAATCACGGAAGAATATGGAAGACGAAACCGCATTATATCACTGAGGGAAGGCATCGCTCGCCTGAAATATTACGAAGCGAACCTTGCTTACGTAGCACGTGGGCAAAACAATGTTGCCCACAGCTAAGGCATGTATAACACACTAGAAAGTGACCAACACCTCTACATCATCGCCTGAATACAATGCGGTATAATTGATGATTGCAGGCTTTTCGGCACCTGGACTCATCATATTGGCACTACACCAAACTTTTTGTAATGCAGTGTCCTCGGAAGACTGAGCAATCTCAGAATATCGCAAATCTTGTTGCTCAACAGCCTCATCGACAGCATCCAGCACCGTTGCCAACTCGGTTGAACGGCCTTTCACTTCAACCGCACGCTCGTATGTGATTTCGCCAGATTTACCGGCTTGTGCCAGCATCACCTCAAACAACTGTGATTTCACTTCATCTTTGACGATATCATGAACCAGTTCCATCACATCTTCATCGTCACATTGGGGTAATTCTGTCTGTTGTGAGTCGCTGCCACATGCAGCAAGTAGTAATAACGTCGGGATAGTTAGCAAAGAAGTGAGTGCTTTCATTATAGTCCTTATAATTATCTATAAAATAGTTAAATGCCTGCGGCATAACTGCCGTGTTGTATGCCGCGGGCCTGGCAATAAAACCTGTCCGTTAACAGTTATCCTCGAGCAGGTCATAAATCAGATCTTCCAGGTCCTCCAGACTATCTTCGTCGATAACCAGGCGAGCTTTAGATTCATCTAAATCGAGTGCTTCGGCAAAAAAGCCCTTGAAGCCCCGAGCTTTGCGGTCAATTTCAAAAATGACCTCCAGCTGAGCGCCACGATTGAAAAAGACAATCTCTACTTCATCGAAACGGCCATGGAATTCGCCGGCAAAGGTTTTAAACTCCAACTCCTGTACGAATGGCAAACGAGAGAAGGAAGCCTCTTCAATGCCTTCACAGTCCGATTCATACAATTTGAAACCCAGTTCTTCCATGCTATCGATAACAGCTTGTTGCAGGGCGGTTGGAACAACGCGGATATAATCACGATCGGACTTATCCAGCGCCATGTCGATGTCCAGATTGGTGGCAATCCAGGTTTGAGATTCACCGACTGTGATAGGTGTTTCCAGGTCTAACTCAAATGCAAAGGGAATATGCTTTTCATCACCTGGCTCAATGGTAAAACGCTCATTAATACGAAACTTGGCTAAGGTGTGTTGCTTAGTCACCGTTTCCGACTCACCTTCATTGTTTTCTCTTTCAATGGTGTAAGTACACATCACTTTGAGATCGATTTTGTTGATCTCCTGAGCGACTTTACCTCCATTAATTTTAACGGTGCCGGAAATTTCCTCGCCAGGTGCAACCTGATGGTAATCTAACAATGTGTCGACTTTTGCCGCGCCAATACCCACAGCGCCAAGTGCTTTTTTGAAAAAAGACATATTCATCCTTATTGATCTTATTTCCCCTCTGTCAGTGAGGGTTTTCAGCATCGATTATAGAAACGAATATAAAATCGTCAACCTCAGTTTTATTTCAAAAATTTGACCACAAAAAAAACCAAAACCAATAAATACTTAATAAACAGTCATCTTTTATCTTATATTCACATAGTAGCAGTACATACAGAGAGATATATACAACATTAAGGTGAGAAATAAATAACCCAATTTTACGCCCACTATTTAGCTATTAATTTATTTATATCCATTCCATTTCGCATGAATCTATTTATACCTATCTATTCAGAGATATCGCACATTTAAGATCAACATTTTCTTCAAGCACTTCGTCAATGCAGGTGTAACTCCCCCATTACTGCACCAGCTCTTGAATAAAACTTCGATTAACATAAGAAGGAAGTTTTACGATGAGGCAAAGCAAGCTCATCGAGTCATACATTGTTGTCATGATCAAAGCAGCTGAAGCTGGCGTTTCGGTGCCTGAAAGTGTGCTTGCCTCTTTGGAACATAATCAAGAACACTGAAATACACCATTCACAGTCACAATCAGCACGACTTAAACCTAAGTAGTTGATATTCTTATACCTTACAAAAAAATCTAGTTAACTTTGCAATAAAAAATGAACTGAAAACCTTTACATAGTATGTTTTTTGATCAAAATTGTATACTTTATACCATTGACAACGATGTCAAAATCAAACGATTTCGATACAACATGAGAGACTAACATATGCAAAAAATACATCTTCACTCTATTTATAGTGCGCTGTTGCTCAGCATGAGCACTCAAGTATCAGCAATAAAAACTATCGACTTGGCTCAGTATCGCCAACTATTACCAACTCACAATGGCAATGTGGATTACCGCATTTTGCTCGCCGACAGAATAACTGTAAATTACCATTGTGAGATCATAGAAACTCCTGACGGAGGGTATGATATTGATAGAAAAGGTTGTAATAAACCTGGCCAGTTTTACCACATTGATTGGTATGCTGAGTTTCCAAACGAGATAAACCTAAGCGTACGAGGTATTCCATCCTCGAATACGATCACCGAACACAAGCTGTGGGCATTAGCCTTTGCCCATGCCAGTGCGTCGAGCCGTGTACAAATGCAATACGGCTTAAAAAAGGGCCCAAATGGTACTTTTGATTTATCCCGACCATTCGCGACAAGTGAACTATTCGGTGACTATTTTGAACGACAAATGAATCCAAACTACTTTGTATCAAAAGGCCTACAAGAGAGCTCCCTTGGTAAGGATCTGCCTGGTGGTGTTGAAGAAGATGATGGCGTGCTACAAATCGAATACCCTGGCAGCGCTTGGTCAGAATTGCAGGGCGTTGTTGGAGGAGGGTTCCCTATTCCGTTTAAAAACCTTGATCCAAAGACAGTATTAAGCTCACATGCGGGACCGGCTCGCAATATACTCGGCTCATCTTTGAGCAGTGGTTTTTATAACGGCTCTGCACTAGCAATAGTAAGTGGCTCATTACCTTGGAACCAAGGTTCTGACTCCTCTCAAGATTCAATGCATCTCTTTTTACAACAATCTAAAGATCCTGACGCACTGTCTATGCTTATGTCTTTTATGTACAACCGAGGGCCTTATGCCGCAAAAGATCAAGTACTACGCTCACAGGACGTTTTTGATCACTGTGTGGAAATTGAACAAGACTTAGAAGACGATTGGACTTGTTTTCACAAACAAAATGACTTCGGTGCCCGCTATATTAGACAGATCCCTGATGTAACTAACACGCTTTCTCAAGCCGCGCGCCAGGGAAGCAACTATGACACACAACTAAGTTGGAATGATATAAACAACTATCTAGAGCTATTGCAAAATTATGGCTTTTACTCGCAAAAGAACATAGATAAAGCTAAATCTGCTGCTAAGGCCATTTTTGATAACATTAGTACGGATAGCTTAATCTCATATCAAAGCCAATTCGGTAAAATCCTAGAACATATTATTACTAGCCTCCCAATTTACGAATTAGGCGAAGGCGGCCCGTACGATCAACAGGGTAAAAAACAGTTCTACCTTTACAATGAGACACAAAAAACGGTACTTGTTGTCGCCAACAATGAAGCTGGCCAATCCGATGTGAATGAATTTGTCTTGTCAAAAAATAAAATTGCTGTTGATATCAAAGGCCAATTCACGCAATTTAATGTCAGTGATGGAGCATTAAATTGTATAAATGAAGCGAATGATGCGCTTGCAAAACTCAAAGCGAGTACTGATGAAAGCTATATATCATTAAGTGCTCAACTCAAGTTTAGTATGACTGACGATCAGCAGTGTCAATTTGAGCAAGGACCACATACACCACCTCCTCCTGTAAAAGATGGCTATTGGGATCCTAGCCAACTATATGATCAACCCGGTAACACCGTTATAGACGTACTCGACTGCCATGAATATAGCAATGAGTGGTACGTTGTTGGAGGACCTGCACCGAGTAAAGCTTTCGCCGAGGACCTGTGGGGAGTATGGAGGCGAATCTCACAACGCCCGAACGCAACCTGTTTGAGCGATAAATCTTAATTCAGGAACTTTTGATATTATTGTAAGCGCTTAGCGCTCATCATTGAGGGGATTGTTGCATAAATCAATTAGATTGGGCCGGATTTAATGTCGTTCATATCCAAGATACGACCACATGCTTCTTCGTGAGAGTGTCGGCTTCCCTGACACTAGACACTAAAAGCAATACAGGGGAACTTATTCGACACCCCAGTTTATCCTCCTAAAATGATGAAGCTTTAGCAAATTTCAGATATAAAAAAACCCTAACATCAAACTGTTAGGGTTTTTCTAAAAAGCGATTTGGGTCGACTTTTATTACATCATGCCGCCCATGCCACCCATTCCGCCCATGCCGCCCATGTCTGGTGCAGCAGCAGCTTCTTCCTTCGGAATTTCAGCAACCATGGCTTCTGTGGTGATCATCAGACCAGCTACAGACGCTGCGAACTGCAGTGCAGAGCGCGTTACTTTAGTTGGGTCAAGAATACCCATTTCGATCATGTCGTCGTATTGACCGTTCGCTGCGTTGTAACCATAGTTACCTTCGCCGCCTTTCACTGCGTTAACAACCACAGACGCTTCATCACCTGCGTTTGATACGATTTGACGAAGTGGTGCTTCCATCGCGCGTAGCGCAACTTTGATACCGTGGTTCTGATCTTCGTTGTCGCCAGTCAGAGATTCGATCTTGCTCGCAACACGAACCAATGCAACACCACCACCTGGTACCACACCTTCTTCAACCGCTGCGCGAGTTGCGTGTAGTGCATCTTCAACGCGGTCTTTCTTCTCTTTCATTTCTACTTCAGTTGCTGCACCAACTTTGATCACTGCAACACCGCCGGCCAGTTTAGCCATGCGCTCTTGTAGTTTCTCTTTGTCGTAATCTGAAGTGGCTTCTTCGATTTGTGCTTTGATCTGTGCAACACGGCCGTCAATGCCTTCCTGCTCACCCGCACCATCAATGATAGTCGTGTCATCTTTAGTGATAACAACGCGCTTCGCAGTACCCAGGTCTTCAACAGTTGCTTTCTCAAGCTCCAGACCAATCTCCTCAGAGATAACAGTACCACCAGTCAGGATAGCGATGTCCTGCAGCATTGCTTTACGACGGTCGCCAAAACCTGGCGCCTTAACCGCTGCAACTTTTACGATGCCGCGCATGTTGTTCACAACCAGAGTTGCCAGCGCTTCACCTTCCAGGTCTTCTGCGATGATAAGCAGAGGCTTGCTGGTTTTTGCAACTGCTTCCAAAGTTGGCAGCAATTCACGGATGTTAGATACTTTTTTGTCAACCAACAGGATGTGTGGGTTGTCCAGCTCAACCTGACCTTTTTCAGCATTGTTGATGAAGTAAGGAGACAGGTAACCACGGTCAAACTGCATACCTTCAACAACGTCTAATTCGTTTTGTAGTGACTGGCCTTCTTCTACAGTGATAACACCAGATTCGCGGCCTACTTTTTCCATTGCTTCTGCAATGATGTCACCAATTTCTTTGTCAGAGTTTGCAGAGATAGTACCTACCTGAGCAATCGCTTTAGCGTCTGAACAAGGAACAGATAGCGCTTTCAGCTCTTCAACCGCAGCAATCACAGCTTTGTCGATACCACGTTTCAGATCCATTGGGTTCATGCCCGCAGCCACTGATTTAAGGCCTTCGTTCACGATAGCTTGTGCCAATACCGTCGCAGTCGTAGTACCGTCACCCGCCGCATCGTTTGCTTTAGACGCCACTTCTTTCACCATTTGTGCGCCCATGTTCTCGAACTTGTCTTCCAGTTCGATCTCTTTTGCAACAGATACACCATCTTTAGTAATGGTAGGCGCGCCGAACGACTTATCCAGTACCACGTTACGGCCTTTTGGACCCAAAGTTACTTTTACTGCGTCTGCCAGTACGTTTACGCCTTTAAGCATTTTTGTGCGGGCATCGCCTGCAAAACGAACTTCTTTAGCTGCCATGATATTTATTCCTCTAAATTCTTTCGATTAACCGTTAAATGTTGAGTGCGACGACCGGGCTTACTCTACGATGCCCAGAATGTTGTCTTCGCGCATGATCAGGTACTCCTGACCTTCGATTTTTTCTGTTTTCTCAACATACGAGCCAAACAATACTGTGTCGCCCGCTTTAACTTGTAATGCTCTCACTTCACCATTGTCCAACACGCGGCCGTTGCCCACAGCAACCACTTCACCACGGGTTGATTTTTCAGCGGCAGAACCAGTTAAAACGATACCGCCAGCAGACTTAGTTTCTTCTTCAAGACGCTTAACAATAACGCGATCATGTAAAGGACGAATGTTCATGTGTTTAGTTCTCCTAACAGTTTCTGAACAATGACAGAATACATAGTGTAGATGTTTGCCCGCTCAACCTTATCCGTTGATAAGGGGCTAACTAATTAATACTTGAGTTGCTTCACTTTATGGGGATGGGCAAAACAAAACCCAAGCATTTTTTTCAATTTTTTTAGTCCTTGCGCTTAAACTCACCTTCTAATGTGGTATTCCCTTCACCACGTTCCGGCTGCACATGAGCAGACGTACGACCGGCAAACGGATCGAACTGCTGTTCCTGCTGTGCTGAGTGCTGGTTGAACATGCTTCCACTTTGCACCTGTACCGTAGCACGCTGCAACAGGACTTTTGCCAGCTTCTGACGAATGGCAGGTGTAAGCAACATAAAGCCCAGTACATCCGTCATAATACCCGGTGTCATTAGCAATACACCGGCAATGATCACACAGATCCCGGCAAACAGATCACTGGCAGGCAGCTGACCTTGCGCCATTTGTTGCTGCACATTTGCGTAAGCACCCAGGCCTTGTTGTTTTACCAGACGTGCGCCCAATACCGCCGTCAGGATCACCAGCGCCAGTGTGGCAAATCCGCCAATGACGTCACTGACTTGCAATAACAGGGCTATTTCAGCGATGGGAATAACAATAAAGAGTAGAAAAAGGACTTTAAACATAAGATCTCCAAAATAACTGAAATAGATGTATGGGTCCTCGGGTCTTATTTCAAGCCCGTGCATCAGGCACAACAAAGCACGCGACCAATGCGACGAAAGAGCAGGTGAAGCGCTTGGGATACCCAGCTTGTTTAGTTACACTAGAGCAAATTTAGCTCAAGTGAAAGGATAACCATGGCGACACCTTACCGACTGGTCATGACCACCTGCAGCACGCAGACGCAGGCGCGAGACATTGCCCGACATTTGGTGACAAATAAACAAGCAGCCTGTGTGAACATTTTGCCAAGCGTTGAGTCCATTTATATGTGGCAGGGCGAGGTTACTCAGGACAACGAGTACAAGTTAATGGTGAAAACCCATATTGACTTTGTTACTGCTGTTATGGAGACCATTCACCGCTTGCACCCCTATGATGTACCTGAAATACAGGTCATCGAAGTTTGTGCAGGATCACGGGACTATTTTAACTGGATTGATGAGGTACTGAATTAATGCGAATGCTGACGCACTTTTTACCCAGCGGCATACTGGCCGTTTTTATCAGCCTATTTATGCTGATGAGCCCCGCCACTCAGGCGGCTGGCAATGCCACTGTGCTAGATAGCTTGCTGGCGCCCAAACAGCAAACGTTTTTACCGGTCGATGAGGCATTTCAATTCGACTTCGATCAGCAGGGCAAAGTGCTCTTTACTGGCTGGGATATTGCGCCCGGCTACTACTTATATAAGAAGAAACTGGAGATCATTGCCAAAGGCGCTGACATCACAGTACCCGAATACAGCCAGGGTGAAATGATCGAAGATGAATTTTTTGGTAAAACCGAAGTGTACTTTGACCAATTTGCGGTGATCTCCCGGCTCAGCAATATCACCGACGGTGCGGTAGTCAAAATACGCTACCAAGGCTGTGCCGAAGCGGGACTATGCTACCCACCAGAAGTGATCACTGTCCCTTTAACGGCCTTAGTCAGTGCCGATGATGATGCAACCCCACCCGCCACTAAAGCAACCAGCCAGCCAGATGTCTCCTCTGGTAATGACGACGACCTGAGCTTCACTGAACGCCTGGCACAGCAATCACTACTCACCAACCTGGCAGTCTTTTTTGCGGTTGGCGTGGGACTGGCATTTACCCCTTGTGTCTTCCCTATGTTTCCAATCCTGTCTAGCCTGATCGCCGGACAGCAACACTTGTCGACCAAAAAGGCCTTTAGCCTGTCTTTTGTTTATGTTCAGGGCATGGCGGTAACTTATGCAGCGCTGGGACTGGTCGTTGCCTATTTTGGTGGCCAGGTGCAGGGTTATCTGCAGCATCCAGCGGTGCTGATAAGCTTTAGTTTACTGTTTGTGTTACTGGCCTTTGCGATGTTCGGCTGGTACGAAATCAAACTACCCAGCTCCATGATGAGCAAGCTGACTGAGATCAGTAATCAGCAAAGTGGCGGCAACTATGTCGGGGTGTTCTCCATGGGTGTGTTGTCAGGCCTGATTGCCTCACCATGTACCACGGCCCCGTTGTCTGCAGCCCTGCTTTATGTTGCTCAAAGTGGCGACTTTATGGTGGGCGGCCTGACACTGTACGCGCTAAGTCTGGGTATGGGTCTGCCACTACTGTTGCTTGGTACCTCAGGTGGTAAGCTACTGCCTAAAGCCGGGGGCTGGATGGATCAGGTTAAAACCCTGTTCGGTTTTGTCATGCTGTTTGTGCCTTTGATCCTGCTTGAGCGGATCCTCGACTTTAACATTATTCTGGGCATGGCATCGGTGCTGGCAGTGGCAACCGCTCTGTATTTGCATCACTGGCAAAGTGGACAGGCACAAGGTAAAGGTAAAACTGTACTCTGGGCAATGGCAACCAGCTTGTTTATCGTCGGCTTACTCACCGCAAGAAGCGTGGTTTTTCCGGATACTAACACCACCCCGGTAAGCATTGCGCAGAATGAAGACAAGCAAGAGTTCCGACTGCTGGACGACCTGGCTGCACTGAACGTTGCAATCGAGCAAGCCAACAGCAAAGGCAAAATTGCCATGGTGGACCTGTATGCAGAATGGTGTGTGGCCTGTAAAGAGTTTGAGAAATACACTTTCCCAACCGAGCAGGTGCAGACCCAGTTTGCCTACTTCGATACCTTAAAACTCGACCTGACCGAAAGTAACGACACCACCATAGAGATCATGGAAGCGTTTACCGTATTCGGTCTGCCCAGTATTTTGTTCTTTGATGCGCAGGGCAATGAGATCCCCGAATTACGTGTTACCGGGTTCCAGGACGCTGACGAGTTCGCCGCGCACCTGGAAAAAGTACGTCAATACGTCCTGTAACCTGCCTTTTTAGCGAGTGTTCCGCTACCCAGACACAGAGGCCTGAAGATTTGCCTCTGTGTCTCGTCTCTTCTTATGCTGATTAGACCAGTATTTTGCTGCTATTTACCTTGAACTCTCTATAATAGTTCGCGAACGTGAGAAATATTTGCTATTTACTGTGCATACGCTTAAGTTAACAAGGTCTTTGCTAATAAAAGTCGCTTTGTTTTCTAAATAAAGGAATTTCACGCATTATGTCTACAAATTTAAAGATTTTAGTCCTGAATGGCCCAAACCTGAATATGCTGGGCCGACGTGAGCCGGATAAGTACGGCACCCGGACCTTAAAAGACATCATGCAGGACCTCACGCAGAGCGCAGTAAATTACGATGTTGAGCTGAGTCATTTTCAAAGCAATAGCGAAGCCGAGCTGATCGATCATATTCACGCACAATATGATCGTGTTGATTGCATCATTTTCAATCCGGCGGCATTTACGCACACCAGTATTGCGCTGAGAGATGCCTTATTGAGCGTCAGCATCCCGTTTTATGAAGTGCATTTATCAAATGTCTATGCACGCGAGCCCTTTCGTCACAAGTCCTACTTTTCGGATGTGGCGCAAGGGGTAATATGTGGATTAGGTGCGCTGGGCTACGAAGCGGCATTGATGGCCGCCGTAGCCAAGCTGCGCAAACAAGATAACTCAAATTAACTAACAGGCGGGTCAAGTTATGGATATTCGCAAGATCAAGAAACTTATCGAATTAGTAGAAGAATCAGGCATTGCAGAGCTGGAAATCACCGAAGGTGAAGAGTCTGTACGTATCAATCGTCACAGCAGCGCTCCGGTTATTGCTCAGCCACAGCAGTACTCAGTACCAGCGGCAGCGGCTCCAGCACCAGTAGCAGCACCAGCTGCGCCAGCCGCAGAAGCACCGGCAGCAGCAAATAACACGCCAGCTGGCCATCAGGTGAAGTCACCTATGGTTGGTACTTTCTACTCAGCTTCTTCACCAACGGCTGCTCCGTACGTAGAAGTAGGCTCAAAAGTCAACGTAGGTGACACACTGTGTATCGTTGAAGCGATGAAGATGATGAACCAAATTGAAGCTGACAAAGCCGGTGTTGTGAAGGCGATCCTGCTTGAGAATGGCGACGCGGTTGAGTTCGATCAACCTCTGTTCATCATCGAATAATGCCCCTGGAAGGTTAACACTATGCTAGATAAAGTAGTCATTGCAAACCGAGGCGAAATTGCGCTTCGCGTATTGCGTGCCTGCAAGGAGCTGGGGATTAAAACAGTTGCGGTCCATTCGACTGCCGACCGTGACCTCAAACACGTGCTACTTGCAGACGAAACCATTTGTATTGGTAAACCCGCCGCCAGTGAAAGTTACCTGGATATTCCACGCATCATTGCTGCAGCTGAAGTTACTGATGCCGTTGCCATTCACCCAGGCTACGGCTTCCTGTCTGAGAATGCAGATTTTGCCGATCAGGTTGAACAGAGCGGCTTTATCTTTATCGGTCCAAAGGGCGATACCATTCGTCTGATGGGTGATAAAGTGTCAGCGATTGAAGCAATGCGTAAAGCAGGCGTCCCTTGTGTACCAGGTTCAGATGGTCCGCTAACGGATGACAATGAGCGCAACGTACAGATCGCTAAGCGTATCGGTTACCCGGTGATCATCAAAGCTGCCGGTGGCGGTGGTGGTCGCGGTATGCGTGTTGTACGTTCTGAAGAAGAGCTACTTGACTCAATCGCACTGACGCAAACTGAAGCCCAACAGTTCTTTGGTAATGGCATGGTATACATGGAGAAATTCCTTGAAAACCCACGCCATATCGAAGTACAGGTACTGGCTGACGGACAAGGCAATGCTATTCACCTGGGTGAGCGTGACTGTTCAATGCAACGTCGTCACCAGAAGGTTGTGGAAGAAGCACCTGCACCTGGTATTACTGCAGAAATGCGTAAGTTCATTGGTGACCGTTGTACGCGTGCATGTATTGAGATCGGCTATCGCGGTGCAGGTACTTTCGAATTCTTGTATGAAAATGGTGAATTCTACTTCATCGAGATGAACACGCGTATCCAGGTAGAGCACCCTGTTACTGAAATGGTAACTGGCGTTGACCTAATCAAAGAGCAGCTGAAAATTGCTGCAGGTCAACCCTTGTCTATCACTCAGGATGATGTTGTGATCCGTGGCCATGCGATTGAGTGTCGTATCAATGCTGAAGATCCGGAAAGTTTCATTCCGTCTCCAGGCAAGATCACACGTTTCCACCCAGCCGGTGGATTGGGCATTCGCTGGGACAGCCATATTTATGCTGATTACACAGTGCCGCCGCATTACGACTCAATGATCGGTAAACTGATCACTTACGGTGAAAACCGTGACGTGGCCATTGCCCGAGCTCGTAACGCGTTGAATGAACTTGTGATTGACGGTATTAAAACCAATACCCCGCTACACAAGAAAATTCTGGCGGACGAAAACTTCCAAAACGGTGGCACAAACATCCACTATCTGGAAAAGAAACTGGGCCTGTAAGCCCGTTTACGCAGGGGCCAATGTGCTCCTGCGTGTCTTACCTCCTCCAAGCCCTCTCCTGGCCACTTTCAGAACCTACACTCTATTTCTCATTGCATCAAGGCATCTATTCGGTCACTTTAAGACTATCATTTCTTTCACCCGCAGACTGGCTCTGTAAAAGAGAACTTTATGCCATTAACTAGCTTTATCCGTTTGATCTGTCTGGCAGCAATATGGGGCGGTTCATTTTTGTTTATGCGCATTGCTGCGCCAACCTTTGGCCCTGCTTATTTAATTGAATTCAGAGTGAGCTTTGCCGCACTGGCGTTGCTCGTGATAGCCTTGTATCTGAAACAATATCTGCACTTTCGCGCCCACGCCCGTCACTATTTTATTTTGGGTTTGCTCAATACCGCGCTGCCTTTCGTACTCTTTGCCTATGCGGCACAAACCCTGACGGTTTCTATGTTAGCAATTTTGAACGCCACGGCGGCCATTTGGGGTGCCTTAATCGCTTTTTTCTGGCATCGAACACCCCTTTCTATCAAGTCCGTGATCGGCATGGTGCTTGGGATATGCGGCGTTGTGATCTTAGTTGGCTGGGACGAAACACTGGTCTCAGAAAAGCTGATTTGGCCGGTCCTGGCAGGTGTACTTGCTGCGGTCTGTTACGGGGTTGCGAGCAACTATGCTAAAAATGCGCCCCAGATCCCCGCATTTGATAATGCCCATGGCAGCATGTGGGCGGCCGTCGTCTGGCTACTGCCACTGCTTCCTTTCGTACCCATGCGGGCGGTACCAGATAGTACCGAGATCTCTGCCGTGATCGCCTTAGGTGTGATCTGTACCGGCATTGCTTACTTATTATATTTTCGATTAATTTCAGAGGTAGGCGCGGCTTCTGCGCTATCGGTTACTTTCTTAATCCCCCTGTTTGGGATTATCTGGGGCTATTTGATATTAGACGAGCAGGTTGGGCTCAATACATTAGGCGGGATGGTGCTGGTATTAACAGGCACTATGCTGGTGACGGGTTTTTCACCCGCCACCTTGCAAGCAGAGCGCACTACGCGCTCTCAGTAGAGCATACATGGCTACTGAAAGACCACGTTTTCACTGCCCGGTAAGGGCTTAAAACGACTCAGTAGCTTTTCACAGTCTTCCAGGATCTGTGCTTCAAGACGCTCTTCAGCACGCCAGCGCTGAGCATCCATTTTGTAGATCTCTTTCTTACTGTACTTTTTACGCGCTTCATGGGTTGGCATTTCTTTGACTTCTTCGTACATCTCATGCACACCCGGATAACTCTGACTCAGCTCAATTTCTTCATCGAAGCTGTACTGAGACATCAGTACCCATACCCGTAAACAGCCCTCGGAGTACTCACACTGTTTCTGCTGCATCGCTTTGGCGATCAGATTGATACTATCGGATAGCTTAGCATTTCGTTCCTGACGAGAACGCGCCAGCTTCTCTTTTTGCTCCTGCTGCAATTTTGCTATCGTGTCTTTCTGAACTTTCAGCTGCCACAGCAGCTTGCCGGCATAAAAGGCCAAACCGGCAATGATCAACGCGCCTACCACAATCGCGGCTATCCACATAGTTTAACGCTCCTCGTCTTCGTCTGTTAACCACTCATCAGCCAGATCATTACTCATCCACTGATCCAGCTCATCTTCCTGAGCCATATCGGCTTCTTCAAACTCATCATCAATGCCCAGTAACTCACATAACGCCTGGTGACGAGCCACCGACTTATTGAAGTACTTGGCATCTTTGCCTGTCAGTAACTCACCACGCTCATGACGCTCTAACAGCGCCATCAGACGCTCATCATTTTCCAGCTGTCGTAGCTCTTCTTCCGGTGTTAATGTCACCTGTGTCACTTTCTTCAGCTCCACCTGAGGCTTCAGATCACGATTTAACTTCGGCTGACTTGGCTGCTGTGACTGAGGAACCAGAGCAACAGGCTTTTTACTGCCCGCACGCGGATCCTTTTTACTGCCAGTGGTTTGATTCTCCTCCACTTTGGCTTCCTGTGCATTTCGCGAGCCAGGCTTTTTACCCTTCTGCTTTTTAGAACGCTGATCTTTCAGTGCTCTGAGCTCCTGCAGCTTTTCTTTGCTGAGTCTGGGAGTACCTATATTACCCACTTTACGGGATTTTTTCTTTCTCGTCATACTAGTCTTTACTCATTCTTCGCTATCGCTTAGTCAAAATGATGACATCATTGCCGATCACTTCAACCTGGGTATTAAATTGCTCTGCAATATAGGCAAATGTCTCCCGACTAAAAAACGCAATATGGGTTTGATCGTTTTTGTAGTGCCAGGTTGCAAAGCGTGCCTGATCTATTACCAGTTTCGTCATCAATGCTAACGGAGCACCAGGTTTCAACATGGTTAACAGCCTACGCAACACTGTGCCTGGCTGAGCCAGATGCTCGATCACTTCACTACATGTGATAAAGTCATACTGCTGGTCCAGCACTTTGGGATCATCGGCATAGTATAAATCATAGACGGCCATCCGGTGTCCCGCCTCGGTCAGCATTTTTGCCAGTAAAGGGCCCGGACCACAGCCGAAGTCCAACCCGGATTGCGCAGCTGGCAAGCGGGCACACAACGGCTCAGCCAATCGGGATAAAAACCGTCTGTAACCAGGATCCGTCAGGCTATTTTCATGGCTGTCGTAAATGGCTTTTTCCTGCTCAGCGCTCAATCGCTGTTCGGGGGAGACAGATACCAGCTTGCAGCGCTGACACTGCCAGTAGTCTCTGAATTTGTCCTGATGGTAATGCGTCAGTGAGTCGCCTTCACAAAGGCCGCAACGCCATGACTGAGGATTTTGCAACTGAGATAAACCGAAATGCCTTAAAAGCCGTATTGTAACAGCAATCAATTAGTGAACAAATATGCACGAAAAAATAAAAAAGCGGCAGAGATTGCTCTCTACCGCTTACTAATCTGAGCGTCACAAACTGGACACTTCTCCCTTCGACTTTTAAGTCATTGTTATTTTTATTGTGGTATCTTCCGTTTTGTTTTTGTTGTCACTTCCGTGAACACTTTCCATATTGTTATTGTTATCAAACTTCCAATGCATTTTTTATTGTCGGTCTTCCTGACACTTTCTTAATCATCCTGTGTATTCACAACTGAATACTTAACTCTGCCACCGACGCTTCCGATACGAATTGTCCCTGTTTTTGTATTATCTGGCGACAACGAATAATCTACGCCGATCTGAAACAGTTACAACTAAACAATAACAAAATTATTACCTGAATATTTTGAAACAACATCAAACCAATTTTATTACAATAGGTTACAACTAAACACAAAATGAAATTAAGTCAAGTCGTACAGATCGTATAGGTACATATCCTACATCATCATTGAGATATATCTCACAATCCGAGATCAAAAAAAGGCAGCTCAGTTGCTGCCTTTTTTACAATACCCAACGTTTACACTGGGTTAGTTTTTCGTCTATACGACTTTAGTGCAGGCCACCCAAGTACTTAGATAATACTTCGATGTCTTTGTCAGTCAGTTTCTTTGCGATATCGCTCATCATACCATTTGGATCGTTGTTACGATCGCCGCTACGGAACTTTTCAAGCTGTGCCTTGATGTACTCAGGGTGCTGGAATGAAATTTTCGGGAACTTAGACAGTGACGTGCCGTTACCACGTGGACCGTGACACGCAGCACAAGACGGAATACCGCGCTCTGCATCACCGGCAGTGTAAAGCTTTTGGCCAACTTCAACTACATCCTCTGGTGTAGTACCTGAAGACATTGGCAGAGACGCAAAATATGCCGACAGATCTTTCATGTCCTGATCAGACAGTGGCATTGCCATACCGCTCATCACAGGATCCATACGCCCTTCTTTACCACCAGACGTCATGCCTAGCTTGAACTCTTTCAGTTGCTTATAAAGGTAGTCGGCATGTTGGCCGGCGATTTTCGGATACATAGTAACAGGAGCATTGCCATCCGGACCGTGACACGCCGCACAGGTTGCAGCTTTTGCTTTACCGGCTTGCGCATCGCCATCAAATGCCGCGACGTTGCTGGCTGACAAGGACCCTAGCAACATAGTTAAAGTTAATGCTATTTTTTTCATGGTAAATTCTCTGTTTCCGACCCTGTAATTTTGACCCCAGCCGAAAAAGCCTCGTTTCTTTTACTGCGTGGGCAAATCTTATTTGAGACCGACTGACCAAGCTTGCTAAATGTGCACTAATTGGCACAGCCAAAGTCAATGGACTCGAGTTTTACGTTGCAATTGCTACATTCTACACGATATTAATTTCTCTGGCACGTTTTCTGCTCACATTAAGCCCATAAATTATAGGGATTTGACCTGGATTAAGTTTCCCATCCAGGGCATAGCGCAAAAACTCACCCAGGGTGAAGATTTTATCGGCTTTTGCTTTAGCAACCAAGTATAATAAAATAGACAATAATGAGATCAATCCCCTTGAGGAGTCGAAGTGCTAAAATCCCGCATGCCGTATAACCGTGCTCAGTTTGTAACGAGTGCCCCAGATATTTCCCGATTACCCGCCGATACCGGTATTGAAGTAGCGTTTGCTGGACGCTCCAATGCGGGAAAATCCAGTGCACTGAATGCTCTGACTGATCAGAAACTGGCGCGGACCAGTAAAACGCCGGGCCGTACTCAGCTCATTAATACTTTCTCGCTCGACGAAGATAAACGCCTGATTGACCTGCCCGGTTACGGCTTTGCGAAAGTACCGCTTGAAATGAAGAAGAAGTGGCAAAAATCACTGGGCGAATACTTGCAAAAACGCCAGAGTTTGAAAGGTATCGTGGTCTTGATGGATATCCGTCACCCACTGAAAGACCTGGATATGGACTTAATCAACTGGGCCGCAGGTAGCGATATTCCGGTGCTGGCTCTATTAACTAAGGCCGATAAGCTCAAGCAAGGTAAGCGTAAAGCAGAGGTACTTCAGGTACGCAAAGCACTGGCAGAGCTCAATGCCGATATCACCGTCCATGCTTTTTCGTCGCTCAAAGGTCTGGGGCTCAAAGAACTTGCCTGGCAGCTGGACGACTGGTTCCTGGGGCCATACGTCAAAGAAGACGCAGAGCAGGACACCCCTTCGGCCTAATCATAAGGCTCACAGGCTGTGCCCCTGGCGCAGCCTAACCAATTACAAATGACGTATTTGCCGACGTCAACACAAACTCATCACCCCGAGACTGCGCCAACTCAGCCCACTGATAATAGACCGAACGACTAATTCGTGCCGATAAGCCATAATTGAGCATCAAATACGGGACTGGCTGACCCTGATAGGATTTAAGCACCAGGGGAAATTCACTGCAAACAGGCCATAACCGGCCCAGATTATCTTGTGCGATTAAAGTCGTCGACAAGCCCAAGGTTGGGGCCAGGTTGCAATACTGCCAGCTCACAATCACAAAGGGGCTATCAGCGACTTTTACCGGGCACGTCTCAGCGGGTGATTTGAGCAGGTACTGACCCTGCTCATAACACAACACACTGGCGAACAGCCTGACCAACCCTGCTCGGCTGATCGGCGCGCCGTCGTGAAACCAGCGACCTTGTGCATCAATTTCAAACGCGCCGACGCCACATTCATCCGCATGCCAGCGCCCGGTGGGGGCATGCTGCGTGACATAATGGTCGATCAGCGCCTCAATCTTACTCACTGAACACCAGATTAAACGTGACAGGTACCGCAGTGGCAATGGTATTCAGACCGGCAACCTTGCGCAGCGCTTCAATACCTGCATCCAGACCAAAATCGCGGCTGTTGATCAGTACGGCACGCAATGGGGTCACCTGAAGTTGCTGAGCGCCTTTGTTGACCACCAAATCAACATTCAATGTCGCAACCTGACCATGCAAAGCAAGCGTAACGGGCACTTTGCGAATGATCTGTGCGCCCGGCTTTAACGCTTTCAGATGCTGACTGACATTTGCAGTGATCTTGGCTTCAGGAAACTTAGCCACATTAAACAACATTTTTTGCATGCGCTCATTGCGGATCGGGATAAGGCTTTCAATGCTGCTCAGATCTAATCGCAAATCCAGTTCGCCGGCTTTATTAATCGAGCCTGTCAGTTGTTTAAAGTGGTGGTTTTCGGCAACACTGCCCGCCTTAATTGAAGTAAAGCTCACATCGCTGTGTGTTGCATCCAGTTGCCATGCCTGGGCAAACTGAGCGGACAAGCCAAGAACAGAGAAAAGAAGAGGTTTAAGCATGACGTATTCCTTGAGAATGAAAACGCTCATATTAACTGTATATCTTGAGCAGATGCAATGGCGGTGTCCCTAATAATAGCCTGACTTCTGGCGGGCTTATTTGCAGATTTCGGGATGAAATAAGAAGAGAAAAATCGGCTCGCACCATTCACATTGCGAGCCGTTATAGCAATCTGGGGAGAAGCTATCAATACACTGTATCTTCACTAGGAGAGATACATCATCAACAGGATGTCCTACAGGAAGAGGACGCGCGCACTGTAGCAAATCACTTAGGGGAAATAAACCATCAAAAGCAAGTTATGCGCCAATTTGATATTTTTTAAACATCAGGCTGCGCATTTTTACCTCTGAGTTACACCAGATACATTTGCAAGGCCCGCCATTACTGGGATCTGAGCAATAAAAAACACGGCCGAAGCCGTGTTTTTTTTACCAAAGAGGGAGGTTAGTGGGCTTGTTCCCAGTTGTCGCCATGGTCAGCTTCTACCAATAACGGAACATCCAACTCGGCTGCTTCACTCATGAGCTGACACACATGTTCGCTAAACTGCGCCACTTTGTCGGCTTTAACTTCAAAAACCAATTCATCGTGCACCTGCATCAGCAGTTTAATGTCACTGTCCTGCTGTGTTGCCAGCCACTGGGCCACTTTGATCATGGCCTTTTTAATGATGTCTGCGGCAGTACCCTGCATCGGGGCATTAATTGCAGCGCGTTCAGCCGCTTTACGACGTGCACCATTACGGGCTTTAATATCCGGCAGATACAAGCGTCGACCAAAGAGGGTTTCGACATAGCCCTGCTCGGCTGCCTTCTCGCGTGTTGATTCCATATACTCTAATACACCCGGGAAGCGCTCAAAGTACTTATCCATATAATGCTGTGCTTCGTGACGCGGAATATCCAGCTGTCTGGCCAGACCAAATGCACTCATGCCGTAGATCAGTCCGAAGTTCACCGCCTTAGCTTTACGACGCATGTCTGACGTCACGTCTTCGAGTGGCACAGAGAAAACCTCTGACGCAGTAGCACTGTGAACATCTTTGCCCTCAGCAAACGCTTTCAATAAGCCCGCGTCCTGAGACAGGTGTGCCATGATCCGCAGTTCAATCTGGCTATAGTCCGCAGCCATGATCACATGCTCCTGATCTGCCACAAAGGCCTGACGAATACGACGTCCGGCTTCGTTACGGATTGGAATGTTTTGCAAGTTTGGATCCGTCGAGCTGAGTCGGCCTGTTGCCGTCACAGCCTGATGATACGAGGTATGCACACGTTGTGTCTGTGCATTAACCATCTTAGGTAGCTTGTCGGTATAGGTCGATTTCAGCTTGGCCAGACCACGATGCTCGATGATCAGTTTCGGCAGTGGGTAATCATGAGCCAGCTCCTGCAAGACTTCTTCCGCTGTAGAAGGGGCACCTTTGGGTGTTTTCTTCAATACCGGCAGTTCAAGTTTATCGAACAAAATTGCCTGTAACTGCTTAGTAGAGCTAAGGTTAAACTCTTCTCCGGCCAGCTCGAAAGCTTCCTGTTCCAGCTCTTTTAGTCGCGTTTCAATGGTGTGACTTTGCTGCGCCAGCATATTGCTGTCGATTTTAACGCCCGTGCGTTCAATCTCAGACAATACACTGACCAAAGGCAACTCGATCTCTTCAAAGACGCTAACCAGCGTCGGATGTTGCTGTAATTGCGGCCATAAGTGCTGGTGCAGTCGCAAGGTAATGTCGGCATCTTCAGCGGCGTAAGGTGCCGCTTTATCAAGTTCAATCTGGTTAAAGGTCAGCTGGTTTTTCCCTTTGCCGGCAATCTCTTCAAAACTGATATTTTTATGGCCTAAGTATTTAAGTGCCAGCGAGTCCATATCATGGCGCGTGCCCACACTGTTAAAGACATAGGATTCCAGCATAGTATCAAAGGCAATCCCGTTAAGCTCCAAACCGGCACGTGCCAACACGCTCTTATCGTATTTGAGGTTTTGTCCGACCTTTTTATGTTTGGGATCCGCCAGGATCGGACCAATCAGCTCAAACACCAACGCCTTATCCAGCTGTTCAGGTGCGCCCATATAGTCATGACCCAATGGCAGATACGCAGCTTCACCTGCGGCAACCGCAAAGCTCATACCAACCAGTTCAGCCTCCATATAATCCAGACTGGTGGTTTCGGTATCAAAGGCAAACAGCTCAGCATCACGCAACTTGTCCAGCCAGCGCTCCAGTTGCTCACGCTCCAGAATAGTCTCATACTCAACCTCGACCGGTGGCGTCACCGATGACGCTTGCTCAGTATCAGCGGCCGTTTCTGGTGCACTTTGACCATCCAGCAACTCAGCAAGCCAGCGTTTGAACTCACACTGTCCATATAGCGTGATTAGCTGATCTTTATCCATCTCCTGGATCTTGAACTGTTCCAGGTCCTGCTCAACTTCACAGTCCAGCTTGATGGTCGCCAATTCATAGGATAATTTAAGCTGAGCTTCATTTTCGGTCAGTTTTTTCGACATGGTCTTAGAGCCACGGAAACCCAGGTCCGCGATTTTATCCAGGTTAGCGTAAAGCTCGTCAATCGACCCCAGCCCCTGAAGCATCGCCAGCGCGGTTTTTTCACCCACCCCAGGCACGCCCGGGATGTTATCCACCTTATCGCCCATCAGCGCCAGATAGTCGATGATCAATTCAGGTCCGATGCCAAATTTATCCACCACCCCTTGTGGGTCCAAAATGGTATTAGTCATGGTATTGATCAAAGTCACATGCTCATTGACCAGCTGAGCCATGTCTTTATCACCAGTGCTGATCAGTACATGTCTTTGTTGCTCAGACGCCAGACGGGAAAAGGTACCAATGACATCATCCGCTTCTACCCCTTCAATACTGACCAGAGGCAGGCCCATTGCACGAATAATATCGTGGATCGGCGCGATCTGGGTGCGCAGATCATCCGGCATAGGTGGACGATGGGCCTTATACTCACTGTACATCTCATTTCTGAAAGTTGGCCCTTTGGCATCAAACACCACAACCATATGGCTTGGCTGATATTGCTTGAGCAAGCTTTTCAGCATGTTGATGACACCATAGATGGCGCCTGTGGCTTCTCCTTTTGAGTTGGTCAGGTGCGGTGGCGCATGATAAGCGCGAAATAAGTACGACGAACCATCGACCAGGATCAGCGGGTTTTCAGGGATCTGAGACATAGTTATTGGGATCCTAAAATTGGAAGTTTTAAATCTGGGTTAGCATGCCATAAGGGCGAGCATAAAACGAGCCTGATACAATCCAAAACGGCTCATGAAAAATGGGGATGGCCTGTGGATAACTTTGTAGATAAACAGGGGCCATCGGCCCAAATCTCAAAAAAAGATCTAGGATTGAATTGTAAAACAATGAATATAAAAGGAAATTTCTTTTTACTCTTTTATATGCTTTAAGCTAAGATTGTGGACAGTGACTTTGGAGTCAGTTTACAGCCAGTGACTGAGTGGCTATAAATTCACCGCTTTTCCTCAGGCGGAGGCGTATACTAACACAAACGATCAAAGATCAAAGCAGATCCTTTATATTTTTTTCTTACAAGCCAAATGACAAAATTGCATATATTGAAATTTAAAGACCTTAAAAGGAGATCCCGATGAAACAAGTAGCGATCATTTTAAGCGGTTGTGGCGTCTTTGACGGTGCTGAGATCCATGAATCCGTGCTCACTATGCTACACCTTGAGCGCCAGGGCGCCCGTTATCAGTGCTTTGCACCAGATATTGAGCAGCACCATGTGATCAACCACCTCACCGGAGAAGAGCAGGATGAGCAACGCAATGTTCGAGTAGAAGCAGCACGTATTGCCCGTGGCGATGTGGCGTCACTGGACACACTCGATGCCAGTGCCTTTGACGCACTGATCTTACCCGGTGGTTTTGGTGTAGCCAAAAACCTCTCTGATTTTGCTTTCAAGGGAGCGCAATCCAGCATTCTGGCAGCGGTTAAAGAAAGCTGTCAGGCTTTTAACCAACTCGGAAAACCTATTGCTTATTTATGTATTGCACCCGCACTGATTGGTCATATCCATCCCGCAGGCACGCTGGCTACCATTGGCAATGATGAGGCTACCGCTCAGGCAGTTGAAGCCTTGGGTGCCAGCCACGTGAATTGTGGTGTCGCTGATATCGTGGTCGATGATACGCACAAAGTGATCAGTACACCGGCCTACATGCTGGCAGGCTCTATCAGTGAAGCATCCACAGGCATTGAAAAGGCCGTGCAAAAGCTACTTGAGTTCGCGTAAGCTGAAGTTAGGCGGTGGCATGCCGCCTACTCTGCGCTTAATGCTCAAAAAAGCAGCAAAATAGCTAAACTCCTCCTCACTTAACCCAGCGATTTTTTGCCCTAACGCAATAAATTTTATTTTTTAGTCGCTTATAATCAAGTTTACGTTTTATAAATTAGTTGGTGACGTTATAATCGGCTTAATTCCGTCATCCATCGTGATAGATCACGTTCAATTTGAAGTGAGCAAGGTAAATGAAGAAACTTTCAGCAGCACTGTTATTGCTATCTACTGCGGCAATCGCACAGCCATTCGACAATTCTTTAACTGAAGAAGCGATCAAGAAGCGTCTTGAGCCTGTCGGCTCGGTCTACCTGGCGGGTGCCGAAGATACTGCTGCCGCGGCCCCAACTGGCCCTCGTACAGGTGAGCAAGTGTATCAGGCTTCCTGTTTTGCTTGTCATGGCACAGGCGCACTGGGTGCACCAAAAACCGCTGATGACTGGGCACCACGTCTTGCTAAAGGCAACGACGTACTGCTAGACCACGCAATCAATGGTTTCAATGCCATGCCTCCTCGTGGTACCTGTATGGACTGTAGCGATGACGAAATTGCAGCAGCCATTGATTTTATGATTAAGTAAATAATCATCCGTTGGGGGTGAGCAATACACCCCCTACAATAGGCGTCTCTTGTCGCAAAGTTCACGACAAATATCACCATATTGTTATTAAAATTTTGCACTTGACCCCTCATTGTAAAAATGAAAATATAAGAACAATAAATAGACAATAACAACTCTTGGTTTCATCATTGGAAGATCCCAGCGTCTTAGTTCGCAAACTGACTCGGAAAAATCACCGTTTAGAGTCCTTGCTGAAAAAGTACAAACAACACTCTCACTTGCAGCATGCTCTGATCCAGTTATCCGAGCAGGCCAGCACAGTTGCGGAGTTGACGCTGCTATATCCCGCTATTCATAGCATTTTAGAGCAATACTTACCGAGCAAAAGCTTTTATGTTGTGCTGCAAAACCAGTTCACTCAGGGGCTGGAACTGTCTTATTTTGTCGATGAGAAAGACGGCATCTCAGTGCCGCTGCACGAAGCAAACCACTTCAGCCAGGGAATAACAGGCTACGTTTTTAAAAACCGACAAACTTTGTACCTCAAGCGTCAGCAGATGGAGCAAATGAGTGCACAAGGCCTGTTTAAAGCGCTGGGCACTCAGGCTGAACACTGGGTCGGTGTGCCTATTTTCCGCGAAAAAACCATTATCGGCGTCATGGTGTCCCAAAACTATGCGCCGGATCAGCATTACAGCGAGCAGCAGGTAGAACTGCTCGAAGTCATGTCCCTGTACCTGGCAACCGCCATTGAACGGGTAAAAAAGCGTGAGTTGTTAGAATCAGAAGTTAAAATTCGTACCCGTGCTCTAATGCAGAGTAACGAGGCACTCAATACTGAAATAGAGCAACGTAAACGGGCACTGGAACGCCAGCAAATCCTCTTTAAGATCGCGGAATTGGCGACTCAGTTCAGTGATATCGACGATGTATACCAGCAAGTTCACCAGATCATGCGGTCCATTACCTTTGCTGATAACCTGTTTATCGCATTGCATGACAAGGCCTCAGACTGGCTCAGCTTCCCGTACAGCGTGGATGAGATGACTCAGTACAAACCGCGTCCATTTGCCAATGGCTATAGCGAGTTAGTGATCACCACTGAACGCAGTCAACTGATAGACACTAAGCGGGCACAGGTATTGATCGACAATGAAATCGTCAAACGCCCGGACAATTATCAGCTACAAAACGCAGCAACCAGCTGGCTGGGCGCCCCGCTGAAAACCGCCAAAGGGGTCATCGGTCTCATTGCCTGCCAGGCATATAACCATGAGTACGAATATAATCACGAGGATGTTGAATTAATTTCATTTGTCTCGAATCAAATCGCCTCCGTGTTACAAACGCATCTCGCCAACCAGGCACTCAAAGCCAGTAATCTGGAACTGGAACATCGGGTCGCAGAAAAAACCAAAGAATTACGCCAGACCAATTTACATTTGCAAATGCAAATCGAGGAAAGAAAAAAGATTGAGCAGCAACTCTATCATGATGCCCACCATGACCCGCTGACGACGCTGCCCAACCGGTTGTTATTTTTGACCCAGCTGGAAAAAACCTTACAAAAGTACCAACGTTATCCGGACAATAATTTTGCTGTGCTGTTTATCGACCTGGATAAATTCAAGGACATCAACGATGAACTCGGGCATCAGGCGGGTGACCAGTTTTTAATCTGGGTCAGTAAAGCATTTTCAGAATGTATTCGTGAGCACGACTTATTAGCCCGTCTGGCGGGAGATGAGTTTGTGATCCTGCTGGATCATTTGAGCGATCGCCAGCAAGCGGAAGACGTTGCGAAACGCCTGATCAGAGTCATGCAACAGCCGTTCTGCATGAAAGGCCTGTGCATGCAAAGTGGTGCCAGTATTGGTATTACTTATAGCAACAAAGACTACAAAGATACCGATGAGATTATCCGCGATGCCGACGCCGCCATGTACTACGCTAAGAATGCCGGTCGCGGTCGTTATGAGTTTTATCACCCGCTACTCAGCGCAGCCAGCACACAAAGCAAACAAACGGAATATCATCACCTGAGTGCCCTGCCGATCCATTTTCGCAGCACTGAAATTGTGAATATGGCCAATCATGGTCAGCATATTGTGATGCTCGAAGCCTTTGGTGAACACCCGGTTCTGGGTAGCACCAGTTTCGATATCCTCAAGAAATTTGCCGCGGCGAAAGATGAGCAGCTAAAAATAGAAATGCAGTTGCTCAGTCAGGCACTCGAACAGGCCGGGCGCGTAGCCAAAGCGCACACTGCTGATGTGCTGTTTGCCTGCTCCTGTGCGATCCTGGAAAGCACCACCTTTGCAGAGCTGAAACAATTATTGAGTCAACACACCAGCCACCTGAGCCTACTGTTTGATGAAAGCGAAATCCGCTACGCGTCCAGCATGCAGCTCGAGAACCTCAAAGAGCTGTGCAGCCTGGGCATCGCCGTTGGCCTCAATGATTTTGCCAAAGATCGCTGCGATCTGGCGCTGCTCAGCCAAATTGATTTTAAATATCTGCTGCTCAGCTCAACATTCAGCAAACGGGTGCTGCAACAAAACAGCTATGATGTGCAATTGCAGGGGATCCTTGCGGTAACAGCCCTCAAAGCCATTCAGGTCATCGCCAAAGGTCCTGCGATCCTGAACTTCAGAAGTTTACTGGAACGTCACGGGCTGAGTTTATTTTTTGGTAAACAACAGAGCTTATCGGGCACTAAACCAAGCGAAGTGCCCTCCTCACACGAATCTCTGCCGCTTTAACGTTTCAGCATCGCACGCAGGTTCGCAACCCTGGCCTGACCTTTCTCCATACGTTCAGACTGTGATTGTACGGGTTTCTTGCCCTCACTTTGAATGTCATCTTGCGGCATTTCCTGAACAAACCGGCTGAGCTCAGGTGTGATCTGCTCACCAAACTGACGACGGCTTTTGGCATAGGTCATGGTCAACGTCTGTTGTGCACGGGTTACGCCCACATAAGCCAGACGCCGCTCTTCTTCAACATTGTCTTCATCGATGCTGGTCTGATGCGGTAGTAACCCTTCTTCCATTCCGACCATAAAGACATGGGGATATTCCAGACCTTTAGAGGCATGCAGCGTCAACAGTTGCACCGCATCGCTGTCATCTTCTTCTTCGTTGCGCTCCAACATGTCTCGCAGTGTCAGTTTGCTCACCACCTCAGGCAAAGTCATAGGTGGATTATCCGCATCGCCGGTCAGCATATCGCTGATCCAGCGATACAGTTCCGAGACGTTCTTCATGCGCATCTCGGCGGCTTTCGCGCTGGGCGATGACTCATACAAATAGGCTTCGTAATTGATCTCTCGCACCATGTCTTTAACCGCTTCGAGTGTGTCTCCCCGGGTTGCTCGGTCACTCAGTTCAACCACCCAACGGGCAAACCCCATCAACGCATTCAGACCGCGACCACTGAGGCGTTGCGGCAACTCAGGCTCAAAACACGCGGCAAATAAGCTGATGTGTTTATCGTTGGCCAGACTGCCGAGTTTCTCCAGAGTGACGGGCCCTATCTCACGTCGTGGCGTGTTGACGATCCGCAAAAAAGCATTGTCATCATCCTGATTTACCAGCAGCCGCAAATACGCCATGATGTCTTTGATCTCACTGCGGGCAAAAAACGACATGCCGCCGCTGATTTTATACGGAATGCGGTTCGCCATCAGGGCTTTTTCGAACACCCGCGCCTGATGGTTACCCCGATACAAAATGGCGTAATCACGATAGCTGGTCCGCTTCATAAACTTATGAGAAATGATCTCAGCGACGACCCGCTCGGATTCATGTTCTTCATCTCGGGTTGCAATCAAGCGTAGCGGATCCCCATAACCCAGTTCACTGAAAAGTTTTTTGTCGAATTCATGAGGGTTATTGGCGATCAGAATATTCGCCGCTTTCAGGATCCGCCCGGCACTACGATAGTTTTGTTCCAGCTTAATGAGGCGTAATCCTGGAAAATCTTTGCTCAGCAGCACCAGATTTTGTGGCTTGGCACCACGCCATGAATAAATGGACTGGTCGTCATCCCCTACCACAGTAAAGCGGGCGCGCTCGCCCACCAACAATTTTACCAGCTGATACTGGCTGGTGTTGGTATCCTGATACTCATCCACCAGCATATAACGAAAACGGGCCTGCCAGCGTTCACGTACTTCGACAGAACTGTTTAGCAATAAGGTGGGGATCATGATCAGATCGTCAAAATCTAACGCGTTATATGCTCTAAGCTGGGTCTGATAGCGGGCATAAAGCTGCGCAAATAACGCCTTTTGTGCCTCTCTAGCCTCTCGGATCGCCCGCTCTGGCTGGATCAGTTCATTTTTCCAGTTGCCGATCTGCATTTTTAGCTGGTTGAGCAGATCTTTGTCACGATCCAGCTCTTTTTCTGTCAATTCGGCCAATAACTGATTCGTATCCTGATCATCAAACAAGGAAAAGCCAGGTTTGTAACCCAACGTTTTCACTTCTTTTTTAATGATCTCCAGCCCCAGCGTATGAAAGGTCGATACCCACAGACCTTTGGCTTCTTGTTTGCCCAGCGTCTGTGACACCCGCTCACGCATCTCTTTGGCAGCTTTATTGGTAAAGGTCACCGCCGCAATGTTACGTGCCTTGTATTCACATTTTTGTACCAGATAAGCAATTTTATTGGTGATCACCCGGGTTTTTCCAGAGCCGGCACCGGCCAGTACCAGACAGGGTCCGCTGATATACTTAACAGCTTCATCTTGTTTCGGGTTCAGTTTCATATTCTGTGATCACCTTTAGTCAATAAGCTGCTAAGTTTACCGTAATGCTCAAGTGGATCCCAAGCGCTTTTAACCGGTGACCGCTTTAGGTAAGATAGAGACATTAATCAAGCTTAGAGGCCAGCCCATGATCAACCCAGCAAAAATTGAAGAAATCGCCAAGCAGATCTCCAGTAACATGCCACAAGGTGTGAAAAACCTTGCAGACACTTTTGAAAGCAAAACCAAACAAGCTATTCAGAATAAACTGGCAGAAATGGATTTTGTCAGTCGTGAAGAGTTTGATATTCAGAGCAAAGTACTGATCAAAACCCGTGAAAAACTCACCGAACTCGAAACCAAAGTGGCCGAACTAGAGGCTAAGCTGGCAGCACAAGACAGCGACCAGCCAGAACAGTAATTCCTACAACTGGTATCGCCTGGCCAGATCGACCAGGGCCCGTTCATAGTGCGCTGCCAGTTGCTCTTCCTGCTCAATCTGTGTATTGAGTTCCTTCAGCAAGCCATCCGCCAGACCATAAACCCAGCCATGAATGGTCAACTTTTGCCCCCGCGACCAGGCATCCTGCACCACATTAGTTCGACAGACGTTTCTGACCTGCTCTATCACATTCAGCTCACATAACGCATCGCAACGTTGATCAGGCTGTATTTCATTGAGCATCGCCTGGTGCATCTCTTTGACATCGCCGACATGGCGTAACCAGTTATCGATCAGGCCTAGACGGGCATCTTCCAGAGCAGCACGCACCCCACCACAGCCGTAGTGACCCACGACAAGCACATGTTCAACTTTCAGCACCTCAATGGCGTACTGCATCACAGACAAACAGTTATGATCGGTATGCACCACCACGTTGGCCACATTGCGGTGGACAAACAAGTCTCCCGGCATCAAATCAACAATCTGGTTGGCCGGCACCCGGGAGTCCGAGCAGCCAATCCACAGATAGTTGGGATTCTGTTGCATGGATAATTTGGCAAAAAACTCCGGGTTATTGGTCTGGGTCTGTTTCGCCCACTGGCGATTATTATTGAGCAGATGTTGCAGCTGACTGTCAGACTGGCACATGGTTTTTCCTTATTTTGCTGATTGACACCGTGTAGCCTGGATCAAAATATTTCTTGGCGTCAGTGATTTATGACAAAATTCCGAGAGGCTGACATCATACCCGGCCTGTTCAAGATATAACACCCTGTCGAGCACCAGCCACACTTCTATGGCGCGACGAAACGCATGACGTACCAGCTCGATGCGCTCAGTGATACGCTGACGTGCACGCCCTTGTGCCAGGTAATAGTCAGCATCAAAGTGTGCCGGTAAGTCTATCTGCTTTTGCTCAGCAGCCCAGTGACAGAAATCAACGAACGGCCCGGAAAAAATCGCTTTATTCACGGAGGGCACACTGAGGTACTGAGTATCGCCAGTCACATCACGACGCAGCGCATCAAAAGCCAGTCGCCACTGGACCTCTCGTTTACGTACTTTCGCGACTCTCCCTGGTGCAGTAACCGTCTCCTGCAACGCCAGCTTCATGTCACTGTGTGACAATTCCAAAGTACTATGCGCTGCAACGCCACTCATCGGCTGGTAGGTGGGCTCAGTAAACAGATGATAACAACAGGGTGACAGGCTGATCTGCTCGCACTGTGCGGCGCTCGCCTGCTCCATAAAGGTCTGATGTAACCGACCGCAGGCATGCAATGCAACAGCCTGCTGTCGTGGTCGAAAATACTGTGTGATCGGATCATTAAGTACATCGGCACAATGAAAGGTCATGGCCAACTTTTGTTGCTCGGCACTGTGCTGCCCTTGCTGACATAAAGCCGCCTGCAACTCAACACTGTCGACATGCTCCGCGCCCAGATAAGCCAACAGCCGGCCCAGGTGACCTTTACCCGCGCACCACTCCAGCACCGGCAGCTTTGGCTGATATACCTGAGCAACAAAGTCCTGTAACTGAGCCAACTTGCGGCCCTTGATGCCATTACTGAGCCAAAACGGAAACTCTGGTCGACTCGCAACGTCCAGCGACAGCGCCGTCAAAGTCGGGAGCGTTTGCAATGCCGGAATATAAGGTGCAAGAAACACTATCAGTGACTCAGGGTCCCGATCCAGAGCCGTCACGTCCTCATCACTCAGCGATAACAGCGCCTCTTCCAGATCTGGCCAGGGGATGTCGATATGATCAAATGCCAGTAATTGCCAGTAACGACGTGTGTCTGTGAGCAATGCATCCAGGGCTAAAAACTGAGAAGAAAAGGAACTGTGCATGCGGGCCACCGATACCGAACTAACTAAAGGGCGCTTATTGTATGCGCTTGCGCCCATCTCGCAAAGCACTGCCAGTCATTTTAAGGTAAAACGCCGGTGACGGAAGAAGATCAAATGTATGTACATGGGCACACAGATCACACCCACTATCGCCGCCAGGGTCAACATCCACGACCAGCTATCTTCTTCTTGATCCGGCTCAGTATAAAGAAACTGATGTTTTTGTTCATGAAAATCAGCAAGGTCGAGCCGATAAAGCTGAGCAATCCACAACCAGCGAGCCTGAGACATAGCACCCAGTGAAATGCCTGGCGCTTTGATAAAGGGCATCAGTTTATCGGCCTCGTTTGCCAGCGCAGAAATGCTCTTCGTGGTTGCATACTCAGCTTTAGTGACCGCCAGCGCTTCATCGGGGTTGCTCATGGCATAGCGCCAGCCCTGTAAGGAAGCGCGGCGAAATCGGGCGACGGTTTGCGGGCGATAATTCAAAACATCTTCCGAGGTAAATAAAATGTCCGCATAGACATTCAGACCAAAGTGCTTGGGGCAGATCTGCCGGGTCGCAATACCCTGTTGTGCCAGCTTAAAAGGTTCGTTTGAAATATAGACCTGCAATGCATCAAAGCGCCCGGCAATAAAATCCTTGATGGGTTCCAGCCCGGCATACAGGGGTAAGTGAGGGACATCTATCCCCGCCCGCTCCAGCATCACCACCAGTTCAGCCCCCTCAATTCGCCCAAGGTGGCTGATTTTTTTCCCCATGAAATCTTTCGGGACATAGATATCACTGTCGGCACGCACCATCCAGCAATAAGGAGAAGACTGGAAGATCGCGGCCAGGGCCACCAATGGCTTACCCTGTAAGCGCTGCTGTAAGATACCTGAGTGGGTTACGCCAAATTGCGCCTGACCTGACAACACTTTAAATTGCTCATCCGGGTTATCCGGATCGGCAGGCACGATTTTAACGTTTAACCCCTGCTGGCGATAAAAACCTTTGTTGAGGGCCATGTAATAACCGGCAAATTGAAACTGATGGGTCCATTTGAGTTGTAGTGTCACCTCTTCCAATGCGCTAAGCGCACTGCTCCACCACAGCGCAATGGCCAATACAAAGTGATGATAACTCATTGTGATACGCGCCCGGAGCCTGCCCTGATACAACTATAGAAGGCGCCGGACGGAATGCAAAACTAGCTGACGCGGCGATCCGCCTGCATCATGTCATGCTGAAGGTACTGCCTGAAACACGGATTGTCGGTCTCTTCCTGATACTGATAACCCAGACGCTGCAAATGCTCATCAAACCGGACACTGTCTTGTGCGCCCAGTTCAAACGCCGCCAGCACATTCCCCTGCGCGGCACCATGATTACGATAGTGAAACAGGGTAATGTTCCAGTTACTCCCTAAGGTCTCTAAAAAGCGCGCTAAAGCGCCGGGATATTCTGGAAACTCGAAGCGAAATAACCGCTCACTCAATGCCACCGGCGGCTTGCCACCAACCATATAGCGGATATGTAACTTAGCAAGCTCGTTGTCGGACAAGTCAGTAAATTGGTAATTCGCTTCAGTCAGGCTGGTTTTAAGCTCCTGTAACTCCTGTTCACCGCCACGTAAACCGACCCCCGCAAAGATCTGTGCGGTATCGCCACCGGCGTAACGATAATTAAACTCCGTGATTGCGCGGCCAGACAAGCTGTGACAAAAGCGTTTAAAGCTGCCTTTGGATTCCTCTATGGTCACACCCAACAGGGCTTCACTGCGAGCACCCAGTGCCGTGCGCTCAGCAATATACCGTAAGCGGTCAAAATTCAGGTTCGCGCCGGACAACACAGCAGCCAGTGTTAAGCCCCGCTCGTCGCGCTCCTGACACCACTTTTTAAGCCCGGCCGTGGCCAGTGCTCCGGAAGGCTCTGCGATGGCGCGGGTTTCAACGAAAATATCCTGTACCGCAGCACAAATTTCGTCTGCACTGACCGTAACCACGTCATCACAGAATTGCTCAGCAAGACGAAAAGTCTCACTGCCAATGCGTTTCACCGCCACACCGTCAGCAAAACTGCCGACCCGCTCCAGCTCCACCGGACGCCCGGCTTCCATCGCAGCCTTCAGGCAGGCGCTTTCTTGCGCTTCCACACCAATCACCCGGATCTCCGGACGCAAAGACTTGATATAAACCGCCATCCCAGCTAGCAAACCACCGCCGCCCACGGGAATAAAGACCACATCCAAATGATGAAGTTGCTGCATCAGCTCTCGTGCGACGGTGCCCTGACCTATGATCACCTCTTTGTCATCGAACGGTGGCACAAACACGCCCCCTTGTGACTGACACAAGGACTGCGCATACTCCTGAGCAGCATCAAAGTGATGACCATGCAGTACCACTTCGCCTCCCTGATTACGCACTGCATTGACTTTGATCTCGGGTGTCGTGACTGGCATCACAATGATGGCGCGATGGCCCAGGTGTGCGGCGCTCAATGCCACCCCCTGCGCATGATTACCAGCGGATGCCGTAACGACCAAACTGCCAGTAGGAAGTTTGCTCAGCTTGTTGTATGCCCCACGCAGCTTGAATGAATAAACAGGTTGTTGGTCTTCGCGCTTGAGCCAGATCTGATGTCCGAGCCGGGCCGAAAGCCCGCTCAGCTCGCTGACCTCGGTTTCCCGGACCAGCGGCGAGACATTGGCCTGCACAACAGCACGAAAATAATCGAGCTCTTTTGCCACCATAGTTAACTCAATGCCTCCAGCTTTTCAAAATCGCGTACTGCACCTTTGTCAGCACTGGTTGCTAATAAGGCGTAAGCTTTCAAAGCCGGGCTGACATAGCGCTGACGATCTAATGGCTTATAAGCCATTTTACCACGTGCTGCCTGCTGTGCTTTGCGTGCCTCAAGTTGCTGTTCATCCAGTAAGACGTCGATGCTGCGTGCGGGAATATCAATGCGGATGGTATCGCCATTTTCTACCAGTGCCAGCGCGCCCCCACTGGCCGCTTCAGGAGAGGCATGGCCTATCGACAAACCAGACGTGCCGCCGGAGAAGCGACCATCCGTCAACAAGGCACAGTCTTTATCTAGCCCCATAGATTTGAGGTAGCTGGTCGGATACAACATTTCCTGCATCCCAGGTCCACCTTTCGGGCCTTCGTAGCGGATCACCACGACATCGCCCTTTTTCACCTTGCCACCGAGGATCCCTTCAACCGCATCGTCCTGAGATTCAAACACCACAGCTGTGCCCTCAAAGCGCAGCATGTCGTCTTCTACCCCCGCACTTTTAACGATACACCCGTCCAATGCCAGGTTGCCGGTCAACACAGCTAGTCCGCCATCCTGACGAAATGCATGTTCAACACTGCGAATACAGCCGCCCTCGCGGTCCAGATCCAGCTCGTCCCAGCGACATTCCTGACTCATTGCTTGGGTGGTACGTACGCCGGCGGGACCAGCACGATAGAAAGTTTGCGCCCGCTCATTGGCCGGATCGGTCGCATCCCAACGCTTAATGACCTCACCCAGCGTGCCACCTGCAACATGGCCCACCGCCAGGTCGAGTTTGTCAGCTTTAGCCAGTTCATTGAGGATAGCCATAATGCCACCGGCCCGGTGAACATCTTCGATATGGTACTGCTGGGTTGCCGGTGCCACTTTACACAGGAAAGGAGTTGTGCGAGATAAGCGGTCAATGTCAGCCATATCGAACTCAACTCCCCCTTCTATTGCAGCCGCGAGCAGGTGCAACACCGTATTAGATGAGCCACCCATTGCAATATCTAAGGTCATCGCATTGGTAAACGCGGCCTGATTCGCAATGTTACGCGGCAGTGCCGCCTCATTGTCTTTGCCATAATACTCATCACACAACGCCAGGATACGCTTTGCTGCGCCTTCATATAAGAAACGGCGATCGGCATGCGTGGCCAGTGTGGTGCCATTGCCCGGCAATGCCAGTCCCAGCGCTTCCAATAAACAATTCATTGAGTTAGCCGTGAACATCCCGGAGCAAGACCCACAAGTTGGACAGGCTGAACGCTCCACTTTATCTGAGTCTTCATCACTGACACTGGGATCGGCCCCTTTGACCATGGCATCGACCAGGTCCAGTTTAATGTCGATATCAGCCAGACGCGTTTTGCCCGCTTCCATTGGCCCGCCTGAGACAAAGATCACCGGGATATTCAACCGCAGTGCCGCCAGCAGCATCCCCGGGGTGATCTTATCGCAGTTTGAAATACACACCATGGCATCTGCACAATGCGCATTGACCATATATTCTACAGAATCAGCAATGAGATCTCGCGACGGCAAGGAATACAACATGCCGCCATGGCCCATCGCAATGCCATCATCAATGGCAATGGTATTAAATTCGCGCGGCACACCGCCGGCTTCCCGGATAGCGTCCGCCATCAATTCGCTGAGTTGGTTGAGGTGCACATGCCCGGGCACAAACTGGGTATACGAGTTCACCACCGCCACAATGGGCTTATGAAAATCACTGTCAGTCATACCGGTGGCGCGCCATAGTGCACGGGCGCCTGCTTGTTGTCTGCCTTCAGTGGTTGTTTTGCTGCGTAACTTTGCCATGTTGACCCCTTTTCCAGTTTGCGTTGCCCCATCTGGCAACGGCTTTCCTCATTCCAAAATATGTATGCCGGACCAGTCAGCCCGGCGTGTAAGCACTAATGTGCCGGTTTTATTCGTTTACGTAATCCAGCCAGCCTTGCAGATCCTCACTTTGTCCTTTAACCAGATCAAAGTAAGCCTGCTGCAATTCTGCGGTGATAGGTCCGCGCTGACCATCACCCACCTGGATCTGATCAACACTGCGTACCGGTACCACTTCAGCCGCAGTACCCACCATAAAGAACTCGTCTGCCAGATACAGACCCTCACGAGCGATTGGCTCTTCTCTGACTTCATAGCCACGCGCTTTAGCCAGATGCATGATGGTGTCACGAGTCAGGCCCGGCAAAATGCTCGCCGTGGTTGGCGGGGTATAGATGATGCCCTTACGGATCACAAACAGGTTCTCACCGGCGCCCTCACTAAGATAGCCGTTTACGTCCAGTGCGATCCCTTCAACATAGCCGTGGCGCTTGGCTTCTGCGGTGATCAACTGAGATGACAAATAGTTACCACCTGCTTTTGCGGCAGTTGGCATCGTATTCGGTGCCAGGCGCTGCCACGAGGAAACACATGCATCAACCCCATTTTCCAGGCTGCCTTCACCCAGATATGCACCCCACTCCATCGCCGCGACAGTGACCTCGGCCCGGTGTGATTTTGGATGCACCCCCAGACCAACGTGACCTAAAAAGGCAAATGGACGCAGATAAGCATTGGTGAAGCCATTTTTTGCCACCGCGTCTTTACACGCCTGCATGATCTCTTCCTGCGTGTAAGGGATCTCGATACGATAGATTTTGGCCGAATCAAATAAGCGCTGAATGTGATCCTTCAGACGGAAAATAGCCGGACCCTTTGGCGTATCGTACGCTCGGATCCCTTCAAATACGGAGCTACCATAATGAATGGCGTGACTGAGCACATGCGTGGTTGCTTGCTCATATGGGATCAATTCGCCGTTGTGCCAAATGTATTGTGAAGTTTGTGTCATTATTTAAAACCTTATTTATTATATTGCCTGCTGTAGTGTGTGCAGATCGACTGATTGCACTTCAACAAGCTTATTTAATTGTGACGTCAATAGATAGATAGGTTTGTCACTATCTACTGTCATTTTGACGTGAAATAACTCTTCGTGGCCCTGGAGCTCCAGTTGCGTCAGGCGAAACCCGCGATGACGGGCGACGCGCAAAAAACGCTCGACTGCGATGGCTTGATTGTTTACCGCTACGGTGAGTTGATGTTTCATGGTATTCGCTCCGTCAAAGGAAATAAGTTTAGTTTTGCTGCTGCGATTGCGTCAGCATTTCATGATTAGCCGCGCCTGGCGGTACCAATGGCCAGACGTTTTCTTTGTCATCGATGCAAGCGTGCAATATATAAGGCCCTGTGGAAGCCAATAGTGCATCAACTGCACCATCGACTTCATCGGCACGGGTGATGGTCTGCCCTGGGATCCCAAACACAGCCGCCAGTTGTACAAAATCCGGATTGTCTGACAAATTGGTCTCACTGTAGCGGCCATCGAAAAAGAGCTGCTGCCACTGGCGTACCATACCCAAACGCTGGTTATCGAGAATGACAATTTTGACCGGTAAGTTATTGCGTCGTATGGTTGCCAGCTCTTGAATATTCATCATGATGGAGCCATCACCAGAGACCGTGATCACCATGTCATCAGGCCGGGCAACCTGGGCACCGATGGCTGCCGGTAAACCGAACCCCATAGTCCCGGCTCCCCCACTGCTCAAATGGTTACTTGGGTGACTAAAGCGCATATGTTGTGCCACCCACATCTGGTGCTGACCCACATCGCAACACACCACTCCAGTATCCGGCATCAAACGGCTCAGGCGATTGAGCAAATAAGGCGCGAATACTTTGTCGCCGGGGTAGTCGTAGCGCCAGGCGTGTTGCTCAGCCAGTGCGCTGATATGAGCACGCCACGGCGCCGGGGCCAGTTCGCCCTGCAATAAAGGCAGCGACACTTTCAAATCGGCGATCAAAGAAGCAGCCGCGGGTTTACGCTTACCGACTTCGGCCGGGTCAATATCCAGGTGGATCACTTTGGCCGCAGCGGCAAACTTAGCCAGGTTACCGGTTACCCGATCGTCAAAGCGTGCACCGATACAAACCAGCAAATCAGATTCTTGCACTGCCAGATTAGCTGCCTGACCACCGTGCATTCCCAACATACCCAGGTCGTAGGCATAATCAGGTTTTACACTACCTAATGCTTTCAAAGTCGACACGGCTGGCATCTGTGTACGCTGCAAAAAGGCCATCAACTCGGCTTGCGCATCTGCACTGTGAACACCGCCTCCCACATAAGCAACCGGCTTTTTTGCCTGAGCTAACAACTCGTTGGCTTTGTCCAACTCAAAGCTCGACAGCGGAGTTGGCTGATGCGCTTCGGCCTGCCAACCATGAACAGGGACCTGTGCCTGTTGGATGTCTTTAGGGATATCAACCAGTACCGGGCCGGGCCGGCCCGACTGCGCAATGTGCATGGCCTCCTGCAGCACCTCAGCCAGGTCTTCACCCCGCTCGACCATAAAGCTGTGCTTGGTACAAGACAACGACATGCCCAGGACATCGACTTCCTGAAAAGCATCTGATCCAATCGCTGCGGTAGGCACTTGTCCGGTGATCGCAAGCAATGGCACTGAGTCCATCATGGCATCTGCCAGCGCCGTTACCAGATTGGTTGCGCCCGGACCTGAGGTAGCAAAACATACACCCAGCTTACCTGTACTTCTGGCGTAGCCAACCGCCGCGAAACCGGCGCCTTGCTCGTGACGCGTCAGGTAATGCTTCAGTGGCGCACCGTATAACGCATCGTAAATCGGCATGATGGCACCACCCGGATACCCGAATACTGAACTCACCCCTTGTTTTACTAACATGTCTATTACCAATTGTGCGCCTGTCATTGTTTTGCCCATTGCCCTTTGTCTTTGAATTTGGCCCTAAAACGAAAAAGCCCCCCGAACTTTTCAGTGCGGGGGGCTTTTTGCTAATACTTTTCGAACAGCACTAACCAGCCCCCGCGGTAATAATAATCACCACGTTGATAATCACGACTAGTAGAGAAACTGTTTTTAACATGTCACTGCTCTTCTGAAAAAACGAATACTTTGCACACGCGCTAAGCGCTCTGTTGTGCTCTTTTTCTATTAGTAACCCGTAGGCCCCCAACAAGTCAACCCTAAAAATTATGCCAATTTCCTTTGTTAGATCACACAAAAACAAAATAAAATTCAAAATACCACCAAAACAAGGATAAAAAATACCTAAATCAAACTCCCTATCTGGAATAAACTAAAGTGAGTGTTTTTTCCCACACGATTCATTCTTGCTCATCACAACATTAAATTTTTATGATTTACTCCGGGAATTGATTATGATGTGCCCAGTTTTGAACATTTGGAGGGAACCATGCCTCACTTTATTCGCCTGACACAGTTTATCTCTGCACTCTTTTTGTTGCTCCTCAGCCAGATTGCTATCGCACAACCTGCACTATGGAGCGTAGAAAAAAACGGTATCACGTCTTACCTGTTTGGTACTGTGCACGTTGGAGATAGCACAATGCACGGCCTGGATCCGCGTATAGAAACCGCTATACAAAGCAGCCAGACAGTGGTAGTCGAACTCAATACCGAAGCCATTAGCCCCCTGGAGCTACAACGAAAAACCTTGCCTTTTATGCTGCAAAAACCAGGGAATACACTGCAAACCAGCCTGTCTCCGGTGACTTATAAACAAGTAAAAGATTATCTCTCCAAGCGCAAAATCGATATCGCGCTGTTTGAAAGCTATCAGCCCTGGTCTGTTATGCTCACCATTCTGCGACTGGAGTATCAACAAGCGGGATTCAGTGAAGACTATGGCATTGATAAGCAAATAATTGAGTTTGCCACCCGCATCAAAAAGCCCATTATGGAATTGGAAAGCCTGGAGCAACAACTAAGCTTATTCAGTACGCTGGGCGATCAAAACGACGCCATGATAGCCGACACACTGAAGCAGGTTGAGGACTTTGAGCAATACTTCACCCAAATGATAACAGCCTGGAAACAAGGCAATTATCAGAAACTAAATACCTTTTATAAACTGAGTTTTGATGACTCCGAGTATGGTCAGCACGCCGAGCAAGTCATGCTCATTCAACGCAATAACACCTGGGTAGCGACATTGACACCCCGGCTGGCCAAATCACCCCACTTTATCGCCGTGGGTGCGCTGCATTTACCCCAGCAGCATGGACTACTTACTCAGCTGGCAGAACGAGGGTTCACCGTACAACGAGTCAAGTAATGCACTTAACGGCGATTTTTTTACGTCGCTTTTAAACCTTTGTGTTTTTACCCGCGTCATACAGATATCAAAACGACAGAATGGAAGGACAACAGGATGAAGAAAAATCTGATAACTGCGGCACTGTTGGTGCTAAGTGCCACCGCTCAGGCTAAAGAGACACGCACATTAACACACTCCTTTGAACTGGCAGACAGCACAGAGCTCGAGATCCAGTTTCCTATTGGTAAATTAAAAACACAAACGCATTCAGGCAAAACCATCGAGGTCACCATTGAACTCGAACCCGTCGAGCATGATATAGATAAAGTGACGGATGCACTGGAAGACGTGCAGCTGGCAAGCCGCCGGGCAGGCAATGAGCTTAGCCTGAGCCTCAATAGTAAGTACGTAAAACAGGACTGGACGGTGAAAGTCCCTGAGTCAATGGAACTGGATGTCGAAGTGGATGTCGGCAATGTGAAACTGCTCGGATTAAACAATGACGCCGATGTCGAAGTGGGGGTCGGCAATGTCACGATAGAGACAGACGCCAAAGACTTCCGACGCGTGCGATTCGATTCCGGAGTCGGTAAAACCAAGCTATCTGACTTGCCTGGTAACGCAGAAACAGAACGCAACATGGTCGGTGAAACCCTCCGCTATCATGGCCAGGGTGAACACAGCCTGGATATCGAAGTCGGTGTTGGTAACATCAAGTTGCGTCGCTGAGGGTGAGCACTTTGTGCAGGGCGCGCTCCAATGCCCCCTTTTCAACAGGCTTAAACAAATAATCGGTCGCGCCAAGCTGCACGGCCGATTTAATTGCCTGCTCTGAGGTATTCGCGGTCAATACCAAAATTGGCGTCGACAACATCAGCGTCTGACGGATCTCTTTAATGGCTTTAAAACCATCCATAATCGGCATATTCAAATCCATCAGGATCACATCAAAAGACTGGTGTGCCAATACCTCAATGGCCTGTCCCCCATGGCTCGCATGAATACTGGTTAGCTCCATGTTATCCAACATTTTTTCAATAATTTTGGCATTCAATTGATTGTCTTCCACCAGCAGCACTTTATGGCGGGCCAGTCCACTTACCGGCTCCGGCTCCGGGAGTCGCTTCAGCGGCAAGCTCAAAGATGCTTTTGTACCATGTGGTTCACAGGGTAAAAAAGTCAACTCACCAGACATAATCGCCAACAACAAGTTGCAACGGGCTAACCCCAGTTGCAGCCCCTGATAATGGTGGCCGTCCGTGCTGATGCCCGACGCAGATGCTTTGATCTGCGCCACATTAAATCCGGGCCCGCTGTCTTCTACTTCACAGAAAAAACGCCAGTTCAACTCATCTTCTTCCGGATTGACAGGCTCCACGCGGGCGGACAATCTCACCGTGCCTTGCTCGGTGAATTTAACGGCATTGTCGAGTAGCTGACCAATAACCCAGCTCAGGCGTTCATGATCACAGGCAAATATTTTTTCGGTATGGCTGCTAAAGTGATAGCTAAAATCCAGGCCTTTCTCTCTGGCCAGCAGACGATAAGTAGCCACAGGCTGACCCAGGGTGTCGGTCAGCCTGGCCGGGTGGCAATTTAACTCTGGTTGCTGTTCGTCAGACAAGCGATTGTAATCCTCCACAGACGCGATCAGGGCCTTCAGTTGCTGGGCAGCTTTATTCGCTTGCGCAAGGTAGCTGTCACGCTGTGATTCCTGATATAAGTGCAGATACCCCAGCACGGCCTGCAAGGGCGTCCGCAACTCGTGACTGGCGCGAGCCAGAAACATGGCGCGACTTTGGTTGGCATGCTCAGCTTTCAAACGCGTTTGCTGCAAGCGGTCTATCGCGCTGGTGATGCTGCGTTCCATGGGGAAAAATATCCACTTAATCTCAGCGAGCAGCAAAGCCAACCCCAGTAACCACATCAGCAGTTGCAGGTTCCTTAATTTCTCAAGTTTTTCATTGGTAAACTGCTCAAACAGCAACACCGCATGATCTAAGTCCTGTAACAACAGTTGAGAACGGGTGTGGATCTCCTGGATCTGATCTAAATCAGGCTGACTGGCAACCCCGGACAACAGCGCCAAATATTGTTTTAATTGCCTGTCCAAATCCCCCGGTTGCGCAAAATACCATTGATAAAGCTCCGTATTGAGGTGCTTGTATTGCTCGCCATCGCGCATGAGCAAAAAATCATGGTTGGCTTGCATAAGCTGCAGCGCATTGTTCAATGCCTGACGATCTGCCGCCACGTTGTGTTCGCGCATGATGATGACATACTCCAGGTGCAAGGCGGCTTTTTGCGACAGCATGCGCTGCATACCTGCAACATTGATCACTCTGGCAACCTGTTTTTGCTGCTCCAGCAGATACAAAGTCAGGCCAGTCGTCATCGTCAACACCAGCAACATGATCACCAGTGCGACCAGGTATTTCAGGCGATAGCGTGTAACCAGATTGTCCAAATTATCCCTCCCAAAACCAGCCGGATCATCCAGGCGCCAGACTCTTTCCCAGTTTAGATTAAATTTCAAACTTTTGCTGAGAGTGACTTGACACCCAGACGGCCAAAATGTTTCAATGCGCCCGTACCCTATTTTATCCAGACGGCCATGCATCTAAAAAGTGTGGACGTCTTAGGGCTGGAAGAGGTGCGTTATTCAGGTATTTGAGTGGAGGAGAGCAAACTCCCGTGAAACTCAAAGAGGGGAATTAACGCCGAGAAGCACTGCGCTTTGCTTGCGTACTGCTTCGGGCGACTGGGTTGAATCCCAGCGACTGTCACCAACACATTTGGTGGAGAGCTTCTGGTCTTAGAAACAATATGGCCAGCAGCCTATTCTTTTTAAGTCCATTGCTCTTCGAATTTTAAACGGTTCGGAGTAGGACACCTTCCTGACTACCGGACCAGCAAGAAGTTCGGTAGAGATGAAATCACACATTCAGTTATCTGATCAGTTATCTGACTACCCGTTATGGACGGCCCTTGTCACACCTTTTGACGCGTGCGATCAGGTCGATTATCACAGTTTACAGCAACTCGTTGCTCAGCAAGTTGAAGCCAACAATGGCATCTTGCTGCTTGGCAGTACCGGTGAAGGCCTTGCCCTGACTCTGTCTGAGCAGAAAAAAATCGTTGAGTTTGTCTGTGCACTTGCGCCTCAGGTCCCCATTATGGTTGCCGTCGGCGGCATCAATCTGGCGGCCCAGCTGGAGTGGGTCGAGTTTTGTAATACCCAAAAGATCGACGCGCTGTTGCTCGGCTCTCCATTGTACGCCAAACCCGGTGTCGTTGGTCAGACCCATTGGTTTGATGCCCTGCTTAGCGCAGCAAACGTCCCCTGCATGATCTACAACGTTCCAGGGCGCAGTGCCGTTGCCATTGCACCTGAAGTGCTAACGAACCTGGCACATCATGACAACCTGTGGGCGCTCAAAGAAGCCAGCGGCGATATTGCCACGTTTGAAGCATTTCGTCGTGCCTTACCCAGCCTGGCAATATACAGCGGTGATGACGCATTGCTGCCTTACTTTGCACAGGCAGGCGCGGCCGGATTGGTGTCTGTGGCATCGAATGCCTGGCCTGGCCAAACTGCCGAATTTGTCCGCCGTGCGCTCAGCGGCACCTGCCCTAACCTGTTCACTACCTGGGCCGATGCCATCAGCAGCTTGTTTGCCGTTGCCAACCCTATCCCGGTAAAGACACTGATGCATTTACAGGGCACGCTAACCACGCCCCATCTGAGGCCACCGCTCACGCACCTGGAATTAACCAATCATGCGGCACTGAATGCTGCGAACGAACAGATTTTATCCTGGAATTAAGAGGCTCCCTATGACCTGGTCAACACTATTAGATAATTTAGAAAATGGTTCACAACGTGCTGCGAACCAAGATGAACACGGCAACTGGCATGCTAATGTCGAAGTCAAAGAAGGTATTCTGGCGGCTTTCCGTGCGGGTCAAAATATCGAATACCCGGGCGGTTTTGTAGACAAAGACAATCTTGCCCCACGTGGTTTTGCCGCCGAAGATGCCGTCCGTATGGTGCCCGGAGGCAGCAGCGTGCGTCGTGGCGCGTATGTCGCTTCAGGCACCATCATCATGCCGCCAGCCTATGTTAACATTGGTGCATATATCGACACCGGCACTATGGTCGACAGCCACGCACTGGTTGGTTCTTGCGCCCAGATTGGTAAAAATGTGCATTTAAGTGCCGCAGTTCAGATTGGTGGCGTACTAGAGCCTGTCGGTGCCAGCCCGGTCGTGGTTGAAGACGAGGCGTTCATTGGTGCGGGCTGTGTGCTGGTTGAAGGCGTAGTCGTAAAACGCGGTGCAGTGCTGGCACCGGGTGTTCGCCTGTCTGCCAGCATTCCAGTGTATGACTGTGTGAATGAGCGTACCCTGGAAAAAGGGGAAGCCATTCCGCCTTTTGCCATTGTGATCCCGGGGTCGCGTCCAGCCTCCAGTGACTGGGCCAAGGCACAAGGGCTGAGCATGTCCTGTGCACTGATTGTGAAATACCGTGACGAACAAAGTGATGCGTCGTTAGAACTCGAAGAGGTACTACGCTAATGACCACACTGAGTACGCCACTGCGTGAGCAACTGACTGCACTGTGCCCTGATCTGGACATCCCATTCTTCGTCTACGACCTGGATGCACTGAGCGCACATGTTAATCACCTGACCACCCAAAACGTGGTCAAGCTCTGGTATGCCGTTAAAGCTAATCCGTTATCCAGCGTCCTCAAAACACTGGACACCGCGGGCTTCAACTTTGATGTTGCCAGCCGGGGAGAGCTCACACAGGTCTTGGCCCAGGACATTGCGGCCGAACGCGTACTCAACACTGGGCCGGCCAAATCACCGGCCCAAATCCAGCATTTTCTCGATGCTGGCGTCACTACCTTTGTTGCTGAAAGCCTCAATCAAGTGCGCTGGCTGAACGACGCGGCACAGCAGCGTCAACAGACTTTAACAGTGCTGCTTCGCGTTCAATTACGCTGGCCAGCAGGAGACAAAAATCCACTCGGCGGCGACAGCCTGACCCCATTTGGACTCGGCTGTGAACAGTGGCAACAACTGACTTTACGCGACTATCCTGCGCTGGATTTTGCAGGCCTGCATATTTTTCAATGGGGCAACATGCTCGACGCCTCCAAACTGGCCAGCCTGTGGCAACAAATGGTCCCCCCACTGACTGAGCTGAGCCAACAGCTGGGTATGCGCCTTAGGATCTTAGATCTGGGCGGGGGATTAGGGGTGCCTTACGAGTCAGGCCAGCAGGCACTCGATTGGGACCAAGTCATCGCGAGTCTGGCCAAAATTAAGGCCGAAGCGGGCGTGCAAGAATTATGGATGGAGCTGGGTCGCTATGCCGTGGCGCAGTGTGGCTACTACCTTAACCCGGTAGTGGAACAAAAATGCAATTACGACGAACATCAGCTCATCCTGGCAGGTGGCATCAACCACCTGTTGCGACCGGCCGTGACCAGTCAGGCTTTTCCGGTGCAGGCACTGCGTGCATCTGATACTGCTCAGCGCCAATATCATTTACATGGCCCATTATGTACAGCCCTGGATCACCTTGGTTCGCATAGCTTGCCAGACGATCTCGCCTATGGCGACTGGCTGGTGTTTGACCAGTGTGGGGCCTATGGCTTCACAGAAAGTATGCCGTACTTTCTGTGTCACGAGCTACCCGCAGAGTATGTTTTCACTCAGGGTCAATTGTACTGTATTCGTCACAGCGAAACCGCCGACTATTATCTGAGGTAACCATGAACACTATCACACAGCAACATATTCAGGTTGGGGAAATCGCCAATGGCCTGCCTTTGACCATCCCGGTCTACCGTTTGCAAGGTAATGGCACAGGCCCGAGCGTATACATTCAGGCCAATATGCACGGCGCGGAGGTACAGGGCAATGCGGTGATCTATGCACTGCTTGAACAATTAAAGCACCTCACTCTGGCGGGTGACATCACTTTGGTGCCCTATGCCAACCCGATCGGCTGTAATCAAAAGTCGGGGGAATTTACGCTTGGAAGATTTGACCCCATTACCGGCATGAACTGGAACCGCATGTATCATGACCATAGTGATCAGGTACAGCGCTGCCTTGCTGAGCACGGTGAAGCTTCCGATGCGGCACTTATCGCCGCCTTCCGTGAACAGTTGTGTCAGGCAACCGATGCGCTACTTGATGCGCCGGCACATACACTGACGACTGGCAAGCGCATTGCACTCACACTACAAAAACTGGCGCATCAGGCTGATATCGTACTGGACCTGCATACCGGTCCTATCTCAGCGAAACACTTATATTGTCCGGAATACGCCACAGACAGCGCGCGCTATTTTGACATTCCCCATGTACTGCTGATCCCCAATGAATTTGACGGTGCAATGGATGAAGCCAGCTTCTGTCCCTGGTGGCAACTCAGCACAGCGTTAAAAGCACAAGGCCGCGACTTAGCCGTGCCCGTTGAAGCCTTTACTGTTGAATTAGGTTCACAGGAAAAAATTGATCTGGATGAAGCCGTGCATGATGCCAACAGCATTCTCAGCTACCTGACACACAAAGAAGTGGTAGCAGATGGCAATCATCAGCCAAAGAACATCAAACGCTACGCCTGCGCACTGAAAGATTACCTGACCTTCTATGCGCCTATGGGTGGCATGGTGGAATATAAAGCGCAGCTCGGTGAACACATCAAAGCAGGGGAATGCATTGCGCGTATTTTGCGCATGGAGCAGTATTTATCCGAAACGCCTCTGCACAGCCTCACATTGACACAAGATGCCATTGCGATACTGCATTTTGCCTCAGCCAGTGTCAATCAGGGCACTGAATTATATAAATTTTTCACCAACTACTATGAACTGTAGTGGATCCATCTGTATTGGCCAAAACTGCGGCTCGATGACATACACAGCGAAGCAACGATTGCGTGAGAGTAGGTGAGCAAACCCTCACTTGCTAAGGTGGGGCGGCAACCTAAGTTGCCGCCGGCCTTTTTATACCAATTTACTTAATTAACTGGTCCATTTTGAGGCGAGAAAATAAAGGAGCTAACACCGCTCCTGCATCCTGCTATCGCTTAGGCACCTAGAACCATATAGGCGAGGCAAAAATTGGCGAACTTATACCTTAAGTAAAGATGCTAAACGATAAATTTGTAACGCAGATAGCGTCATATTTGCTCCGTCAAAATGAACACGAATTAAGTGAAATTGGGATTAATCTGGCATGCAGATCTCAAAACGGCCAGAATAACAATCTCGACCAGTCGGACACCCAAGGAACACCGCCGTATCACAACCCAGTGATTCACAAGCCGGATGGCCCGATGCACCACCGGCTACATTCGGTGTCTGAGCGAGGCCCAGTTGTTGGTTATTACTCAGTTGCTTAATACTTTTTTTGTTCAGTGATATTTTCATTTCAATCTCCTTTTATGCAATGTGCTTAATTAACCTAGCGCCAAGATGAACAAAAATCAACCAAACACCACTTGACTAAATATATTGCTGACAATTTTGCCCTTCTTAGTTTTTTCTTTGCCATGATACTATGATGATAATTTGCTTTTGACTAAGGACTGCACTGCCTATGAAACTCAGGATACTCGCTTTTTTATCTTTACTGGCCCCCTCTACCCTGCTCGCCAATGAACAAAACGCGAAGGACGACCTGGAGTTGATAAAGCAATGTGTACTGAATGAGATCATTGCGGGTGATCAACAACAAACGATTGAGCAGCTCAAACTTTACTGTCAAAAACTGCAAGAGACCCGCCTCAGCAAACTGGATCGCCGCATGGCACGGGAAATGGTCACGGAAAACAACCGCAATGTGCTGACACCGCACAATCGCAACTATATTCTGCCAGTGACCTATGTCAAAAACCCCAACTCTCGCCCCTTTGATGGCTTAAAGGCCATTCAGGAAGAAGAAGGGGAGCCACTCGACCACATGGAAGTCAAATATCAAATATCGATGAAAGTGCCTCTTTATCGCCACTTTAAAGACAAAGATCAGGCGGTCTATGTCGGGGTCACCTTGCAATCTTACTGGCAGCTATACAACAAAGATATCTCCTCTCCGTTCCGTGAAACCAATTACGAACCGGAAATCTTCTGGGTTAACTTCCTTGATGACGACAATGTGCTGTGGGGCGATGAAATGGCCATCATTTTAGGCGCATCACACCAGTCAAATGGCCGCAGCCAGCCTAACTCTCGGTCCTGGAACCGCCTCTATGCAAACTTTATCTGGGAATATGAAGGTTTCGTGTTTAGCTTCAAACCCTGGTATCGCCTGCCAGAGGACGACAAGCCCGAGCCATTAGCGGCAAAAGGGGATGATAACCCGGATATTCACAAGTACATGGGCTATTTTGAGTTCAGTGGGGCTTATCGCCATGGCGACCATGAATTTGGCTTTATGACTCGTAACAACTTCAACAGTGACAACCATGGTGCGGTGCAACTCGACTGGTCGTTTCCTTTGCTTGGCTCCTCACGGGTGCGAGGTTATGTACAGTATTTTAATGGCTATGGCGAGAGCTTGATTGACTACAACGCACACATTCAGCGCCTAGGCTTGGGTATTGCGGTCACAGATCTGCTCTAAGCACAACCATGACGGCCTGCATCGGCAGGCCGTCAACGCATTATTTGAGCACCACAAACAACCCTTCAAACTTCGCAACCAACACGTCACCGTCGTAGACGTTCACCGGCACACGATACTTGGCTTTACCCTCTTCATTAAGCGCATTCAACTCACCACTGCAGTCGGCCAATGTGACCGTGGCACTGGGTGCTGTGGTTAAGGGTTTCAGATACTGAATATTGGCGTCTGCCAGTACAATATTGCCTTCCAGAGCCAATTCTTTGAGCGCCAGATACGTCGCGCCCCACCCGGTTAAGGTGGCCATACTGTAAACCGATCCCGCAAACATCGAATTATGTAAATTCAGATTCGCTTTCAGATCTGCGCGGGTGGAGAATTGCCAGTCGGTGTAACTTTCAACCTTGATCCCCATCGCATCACTGATAGGGATCGACTCACGCCAGGTATCCTGTAACACCTGGGTCCACTGTGGATGGCGGAACCAGCCAGGCTCTGAGGGCCGCTGTTTCACCATTTTCCAATGTTGTACATCGCCATAGGACAGGTGGGCTTTTTCGATCATCTGATAACCGTGGCGCTCATAAAAGGCCAACGCACGTTCACGGGCAAACAACACCAGCTCTTCGGCCTTCTGCGTCCAGGCTATTTTCTCCAGTTCATGCAACAATCGGCTGCCAAGATGATGACCTCGATGCGCTTCGTCAACGGCCATATAACGAACCTGCGCTTGCTGCTGATTATTAAAATGCAGGCGTGCTACACCCAGCACCTGACCTTCGTTGTTTTTGATATAACGATGCTCAGCTTCCTGCTCCAGATCATCCTGCTCGCTGCCTCTGGGCTGATCCCAGGGGGCCCGCAAAACCTGCCATCGTAGTTGATAATACGCTTGCCAATCTTCACTGCTCTGTGGCGCTGTTATTTGAAACATGGTGACTCCTGTGCTTTTCCTGTCGCTGCGGGATAATGTGCCCGACTCGTGCAAACTGGTCCCCCATTTTTGCGGGGAACTTTTGTCTAATTTATGGACCTTACCTTACAAGAAAAGTGTGCAACAGGGAATGATCGGCCAGATTTGGTCAATTTGTCATGTAAATTCAACGAAACGCGGTGGCAGAACTGTGAAGCCAAGCTATGCTGATGTAACTATGCAAGATTTTATTACTGAACCCGGTACCATCAGTAACGAGTTTGTGCACCAGAGTCATCAGCTCGGGCACCTGCTGTATTGGCATAAGCATGGCAAAGTCAGCATACAGGTACGCCAGGAAAAAACCTTACGCTGGTTACTGATAAACGACACACTGCAATCCGTGATTGAGCTCAATCATCCGGAGAGGCTGCTTTTTCCGCATTTGCAGATATTAGCAGCGCTGTGGCAAAAATGTCCTGCTCCAGGTAAAGTGCTGGAATTGGGGCTGGGTGCGGGTGCTATCCGGGATTATCTGCACATCAGCTACCCGGATTGTCAGATTACCTCTATCGATAATAACCCTGACATTATTCATTGCTATAAGCGCTATTTTGGTGGCGATCCGATCTCCAATGTCAGTTGCAGCGATGCCTATCAGGCACTGGAGAACAACGGCCATTATGACTGGATCATCCTGGATTTGTTCAGTCAGCTTGATGCCCCCCGATTTTTGTACGAACACAAGTTTTACACACAAATTCGTGCCACCCTCAACGAGGGGGGCAGGTTGTATATCAATTTTCTTGCCGAGCACGATTCGCAGCTAAAACAGCTCGAGCACCTGCTTATTACTAACTTTGGTAAAAAACCCTTCGTACACAAAGTGCCCGACTATGCCAATCACATTATTTCTCTGACGCGCTGAGCACGCGGCTGGATCACACCGATAAATTAAAGGTCACAGGACCATCATTACACAGGCTGACCTGCATATCTGCAGCAAAGCGGCCGGTCGCAACACGCAACCCAGACGCCTTTGCCTGAGCCACGAAATACTCGTAGAGCGCTTCAGCTTGCGCCGGCGTGGCAGCAGAGGAAAAACTCGGTCGCATGCCTTTTTTGGTATCCGCTGCCAGCGTGAATTGAGATACCACCAACAACTCGCCTTCTATGTCTCTCAGGCTCAGATTCATTTTGCCCTGTGCATCGGTAAAAATACGATAGTTACTGATTTTATGTAACAAGCTGTCTGCACTTTTTTGCTCATCGGCCTTTTCTACGCCAAGTAATACCAGGATCCCCTGACCAATTTGACCAACACACTCACCTTCGACCACCACACTGGCCTGACTGACTCTTTGAATTAATCCCTGCACTGTTACCTCAATGGTTTGCGGAAATGATTGATAATGCGCCTAATGTGCCAGCTTACAAAGCAGCAGATCAGCAGCGCGACGGATGGCTTCGGAATATACTGCATTTGTGGCGCAGTGCCCAACTTCTTCGAGGATCAATAACCGTGCATTCAGTTGTTCCGCAAGTGCCTGCGCCATTGCAAAACGACAGACGTAATCGTGACGACTATGGATCATCCAGACAGGCAGACGCTTGAGTTTGTCAGCATAGGCAAAGATCTGCTGCTCCTCGATAAAACAGCGTGAGTGGAAATAATGCACCATGATCCGGGCCTGCTGAACAACCGCCTGTTCATGGTCCAGCTGATAACGCAATGCCTGGCTGCCAATGCTCAACTGACGGTCCCAGTCATGCCATTGTTGCGCAGCCCGCCTTACGGCGACTTCATCATTGCTGTGCAATAACCGGGCATAACGCGCCAGCACTGCCTTGTAATCTCCTTCCCCCTGGCTAAAAATTTGATAACGCTCCGGGTAAAATTGCGCGCCCACACCGCTCACACCATACAGCCACTGTAAATCGCTCTGACACCCCAGAAAGGTCGCCCAGAGAACTAAGCCCTGTACGCGTTCCGGGAAGCGCTGCGCGAACAACAGCGCTAATGTGGCACCCCAGGAGCCACCCGCCAGCACACACTGACCGATCCCTAAATAAGTCAGCAGACAATCTATGTCCTGCAGTAAGTGCTCTGTGGTGTTGTGGGTGAGTTGCTGGGGCGAAGACTGGCCGCATCCGCGCTGGCTAAATAAGATGATCCGATAGCGTTGCGGGTTAAAATAACTGGCCGAGCTACGGCACAAGCCGCTGCCCGGGCCACCATGGCAGATCACCACAGGCAACCCACTCTCCAGCCCAAACTCTTCAACATGTAGCTGGTGCCCATCGGACACCGCCAGATGAAAACTACGTCGCGGAGACTCCAGCCGATATAATTGAGTCATTGCACACCTCTTTATTCTGGTGTGTCTTGTTCCTCACATTCCTTTTCGGACAAACAGGCAGTAAATTCAGCACCTAACAGCACCACCATCCAGGACAAGTAAACCCACACAAATAAAATAGGCACTGTCGCCAGAGCACCGTAGATCACCTCATACGAGGGGAAATGGCTGATATACAGGGCAAAGCCTTTTTTAGTCAGCTCAAACAATAAAGCCGCAAAAAATGCCCCGGGTATCGCTGCCTGATAAGACACGCGTGTATTTGGTACTAAAGTATAGAGCATAAAAAAGCCTGCCATGGAAATAACATAGGGCAAAAGCTTCAATAAAAAGCCACTAAAGCCCGGGATCCCCTGATCGGCAAACGATACCAAAGACACGATATAAGAGGTCACCCCAATACTGGCGCCCAACAATACCGGCCCCAGTGTCAGTACCATCCAGTATATCGCGAAGGAAATCATCATCGGCCGGGACTTTTCCACTCGCCAGATACGATTGAGGGCAGCGTCCACATTGCGGATCAACAACAGGGCAACGGCCGTCAAAAAGCCAATCCCCACCGCAGTCATCTGATTAGCATTGCCGGTAAAGGCACTGATATGGGCTTTAATGGTGTCAGTCGACGTCGGCACAAAATTCGTAAAGATGAAATGTTCTATGGCGTCTCGTGTATCCTGAAAGCCCGGGAACGCCGTAAATATCGCCACCCCAACCGCCACTAGCGGGATCAAAGACAGCAAGGTGACGTAGGCCAGATAACCGGCATTGATCATGAGCTGATCTTGCTGGCAGCGCTGGTAAAAACGCAGCCACCAGAGCGGCTGAGCGCTTAAAAATAGCTTGCCCTGCTGCCTCAGATGCAACAGGCGCTGTAACCACAATTCATTCATCATTACACAGGTTTACAGAGTGAGTTTTGCACATCTTACCAATCCCAGTCATAATTCATAGAGTCTCAATTAAGTATAAGCCGTTCTGTTTCAACCGCATTAGGAAAGCCGATGAACAATTCTGTGATAAAAAAGAGCCTCGTCATCTTCACCCTGTGTTTGCTCAGTGCCTGTCAAAGCGCCTACTATGCCGCCTGGGAAAAAGTGGGTGTGCACAAGCGTGAAATCTTAGTCGATCGGGTGGAAAATACCAAAGCAGCACAGCAAGCCACACAGCAGGAGTTCCAGTCTGCACTGGAGCGCCTGACGACCCTGATCAACTTTGACGGTGGCGAGTTACAAAGTGTCTACGAACAACTCAATGATGACTATCTCGCCAGTGAAGCCGCCGCGCAGGACGTCCGTACCAACATAGACAAGGTCGAGGATGTTGCAGAAGCCTTGTTTGCTGAATGGCAGGACGAGCTGACGCAGTATTCAAGTGCCAAACTGAAACGTCAGAGTGAACAAAAGCTCCGTCAGACCCAACGTCAATTTGATAAGCTACTGCGCTCAATGCGTGCCAGTGAAGCAAAAATGCAGCCCGTACTGGATTCTCTAAAAGACAACGTGCTGTACTTAAAACACAATCTTAATGCGCAGGCGATTGCTGCCATCAAAGGCGAGTTTAGTGGGTTAAAACGCGATATTCAGTCGCTGATCACCGATATGAATCGCTCTATTGAGGATTCAAATGCCTTTATTGCCAGTATGAATAATGCCAACCAATAGTAACACAGTGGCTGCTATGAGTAACGCTTGATGGCACTAATTAGTGCCTCATGCCAAAACTCTAAATATCTTGACAAGGTAATTATGGCTTCAAACAAAAATCAACATTATGTTCCGCAGTGCTATCTAAAAAACTTTTCAGTAGATGCTTCAAAAGCATCAATTTGTCTCTACAACATGGATAGAAAAAAGGTAGTAAAAGTTGCTCCAATTAAGAACCAATGCTCCAAAAACTATTTTTATGGAGAAGATCTTGAGCTTGAAAAAGCGCTACAACCTATTGAGGGACACTTTTCCGCGATGGTGCGTACCATAGAGAAGCCCAGCTACGTATTAAATGATAAGGATCAAGCCTTTTTAAAGCACTTTTGGTTACTTCAATATCTAAGAACAGAAGCTGCATCTCGTCGAAATGTCGAATTGAGTGAAGGAATGCATCAGTTTACAGGTGTAACTGAATTGAAGTTGGGAATAAAGGATGCCGTTCAACATTCAATGCGTTCTTTTTCCGAAATTAAACATGTAGTTAGTGACCTTAAAGTTTGTCTGGTAAAAAATAATACGCACACAGACTTTATTACTTCAGATGATCCAGCTGTGCTCACAAATAGGTGGCACCTACTAGATAAAAGGGCCGAATTACAATCATTTGGTTTAAGCTCTGCTGGTTGTTTGCTTTTTTTACCATTGTCTCCAAAGATACTAATGGTCGCATATGATAATGATGTTTATAGCATCCCACATAAAAATGGATGGGTTCGTATCAAGAACCCATCTGATATAGATTCTTTCAACTACTTACAAGCTTTAAATTGCCAAGCTAATTTGTATGCTCATCGAGTGGATATAGAGATATATTTTAAGCACGTCCATAAGCAGGTGGAGAACATCAAACCAGAGCGTAGGCATAAAATCATATATGCAATTTTGAATGAAGAACAAAATGGGACGAAGATATTTAAAGTGATTGACTCTCCGGAAACAAAAGAACACACAGAGGCACTAATGCACTGCCAACCTATTTATGTTGCACCGCCGACTTGGCCTCGAATAATCAAATGGAGACCTAAGGGGTTTGTAACTACTAACGATACTGGCATTGGGTTTATTAGGCTACCAAGGGTTCAAGAAATGGATACTAAGGGTTTTTACAAGTTACGTATCCGATAAACTCAAAATAAGTTTAAGATAAATCAAACTTGCTTTTTAGTTACTGTTGGACACACAGAGAAAGAACCATTACTAGATTTACCTGATACAGGAAGGTCATTCAGGACATAGTGTATGTTGGCCTGCTCTAACTGGCTGACCAATCTTTGCTGCTGTGTATCGTCCAACGAGGCGTGGAATACGTGTACCACAGGGTGCGTGCTGCAGGCGCTCAATAACACACATCCAGCCACCGACCATACTCTCATGAAAGCTCCCTGTTCTTGTTATTATGGTCTGAGTAAACCACAGCAGCGTGACACCTGTCCATTGGGTCATCGCCACTCTCGGCATCAGTGGCTGCGCGTCAGCCAATTTTGTACCGCCGATTTGGGATACACAATTTCTTTAAACAGACGGTGACGCTCAAACGTCAGGTCGCTTTCCTGGCTGGGTAAGCCAGCTTGTACCTGGCTGTGATGTTCATTGAATCGTGAGATCAGTGTCAATTTGTCCCGGCCCTGATTGAGCTGAGTATTGAGATAGCCACGCACATCATCTGCTGTCATTAATCCAGATGCCTCTAAGTTCATCAGATCTTTTTTTAATGCAGAACGGATCCCCATGGTGTGTCTCCTGTTGTCATAATTTACAAAAGCCGCAGCGAATGACTGCTAAAAGCGACGGCTCAAGACCGCCCGACTCCGATCGGCGTGCAAGATACACACCAAATGCTGCAATTACATTAAAGACACGGTGATCAGCGAAAAAGTTTCGTGGTTCACCGCAGCGTCGCGCTATACTGTCGCAAAACATCCAGTGAGGTTGTGATATGAATCAAGAATATATCGAAATAGAGCTTGAAGAAGAGCCAATTGAACTTTGTAACCTGTTAAAAGTATTAGACTTTGCAGAGAGTGGCGGACAAGCTAAGCAGCTGATCGCGGCTGGATATGTGGGCGTCAACGGCGAACTTTGTACGGTTAAACGCAAGAAACTGTACGCCGGAGACACCCTCTATTTTAACGAAGAAACTTTTATGCTAACCCTGGCAGAAGGCGCCGTGCCCGCCGAGCGCAGCCAGCCTAATCCACCCGCTACGCACCAAAGCAGTGCACCTCAAGCCTCTGACAAAGGCAAAAAGCCAAGTCAATCTGGCAAAAAGAAACGCAATAAGCAAAAAAACAACGTCGACAGCGTGACGGGCCGAAAGCCCATTTCGTTCGGATAACCGGGAGCACACGGAATGAGTATCTGGTACCGCCCAATTACGTTAGCACAGTGTCAGGCGCTGGATGAAGGACTTCATCAAAAAGGCACGCTCATGCAAACGCTCGGGATCGCCATCAGTGAAATTGGCGATGATTATCTGGTGGCCACCATGCCGGCAACCCCTGCACATCATAACCCGCTGGGCATGGTACACGGTGGCGCCAACGTCGCACTGGCCGAGACCGTTGCCAGTTATGCGGCCAACTTTGCGGTCGACTTTGAGCGCTTTTACTGTGTCGGACAGGAGATCAACGCCAATCACCTGAAAGCATCACGCAATGGCATCCTCACCGCAACGGCACGGCCTTTACATCTGGGCCGCCGTACCTCCGTCTGGGAAGTGAAAATCGTTAATGCCCGTGGCGAACTCTGCTGTGTCGCCCGTATGACCGCCGCTGTCGTTGAACGTCGATAACAATAACGTCTGTTTGATGTAGCGCAACGCTTTTTATTGTTTAAAACCGCACAATGAAATTAGCCCAAACCCGGAGGCTAAGATCATGAGCACACAAAAACGTCTGATTGTTATTCTTCACTGTGTCATTGTGTGTGGACTGTTGCTCATTTTTACAGGCCACACGCTGCTAAGTGCACAGTGGCTGACTGAGCTGGGGCCCACAGGTTACGTATTGGGCGCAGCCTGTATTGCCGTTGGCCTGATCTGTTCATTACCAACCAAGATTTACCTGACAATTTTGCTAATGCGCAGAGAAAAGCCAGACTGATCCAGGTTACAGGGTATCTCCCATCCCGCCGGTTTTTTGCCTAAGCGCAGGCATTTCGTTACACTTTTGCCTTTCAGCCGCTCACTCACACAGTATCATGGACCATGTAGAAACAGTCATCATTGGCGCAGGCGTTATTGGCCTGGCCATTGCCGCACGCCTCAGTCAGACTCGCTCCGTCCTAGTCATCGACCAGATGGGACAATTTGGCGAACACACCAGTAGCCGAAACAGCGAAGTGATCCACGCCGGGCTCTATTACGACGAACACAGCCTCAAAGCACGCTTGTGTGTCCGCGGTAAAGCCTTGTTATACGCCCATTGCGCGCGTTTCCATGTACCTGTAAAACAACTTGGTAAAATCCTGTTTGCCCGCACAGCGTCAGAACACGATAAACTGGCTGCCATCGAGGCGCAGGCAAAGCGTAATGGGGTATGCGATCTGACGCCGCTCAGTCAGACCCAGGTTGGGGATATGGCACCAGGATTATCTGCCAGCGCCGCGCTGTTTTCTCCATCCACAGGCATTATCGACAGTCATCAGTTTATGCTGTCACTGGTTCATCAATTAGAGCAAGCTGGCGGCAATCTGGTCTGCCACACGCGCTTTGACTCTGCCGAACACACAGCCAGTGGGTTTCACATTGCGCTGGATTGTGACGGGGAAGCCTTTGCGCTCAGCTGCGATACGCTGATCAATGCTGGAGGTCTGTTTGCACAGGATAATGCTAAACGCATCAATGGGCTGGGAGAACGCCACATTCCACAAAGCCACCTGTGTCGCGGTCAGTATTTCTCTTATCAGGGCCATCACCCATTCAGTAACCTCATCTATCCGATGCCTGAACAACATGGTTTAGGGATCCACGCAACGTTAGACATGGCCGGCCAGCTGAGATTTGGACCCGACACGCACTTTATTGATCGCCTCGATTACCAGCTTGACCCCGATGCCAAGGCTCGCTTTGTTGAGGCCATACAAAGCTACTGGCCCGCACTGGACCCTGAGCGGCTAAAGCCGGACTATGCCGGGATCAGGCCTAAGCTGTCTCGGGACAAAGGACAGGATTTTGTAATTGAGGGACATCAGCATCATCAGGTCAATGGACTCATCAACCTGTTTGGTATCGAATCACCCGGACTGACCGCCAGCCTGGCGATCGCCGAGTATGTCGAAGCGCAGCTCTGAGGCTATAGTTCCTCCAGCTTTTTACTGCGCTCCTGCATCAGTTTTTCGATGTTCTGCGCATCCTGCACCAACTTCTTGATGTCTGCCGGGCTCATGTTCGCCGGCAGATCTTTGGGAATGCGGCCGGCATCTTGCTGCACTTTAAGCTGTTTTAGAATGTCGGTGTTTTCGGCTGCCATAATGGTTATTTTGCTGGGGTCTAAAGTCATTTCTTCACTTTGCCCACGGGCATTCGGTCGATCTGAATAATGCCAGTTGCCCTGTGCATCTTGCCATTTGTAGATTTTACCAGACTGCTCTTGGGGTGCCTGTGCATCGGAACTACTCACCATATCCACGGCTTTGTCCAGCTGCTGCTTTGACTCATCGAGCATGTGCTGAGCCTGGGTTTGTGCTTTGCCCAGAATATCATCCAGGCTCAACCAGGTACGCCCGTCTGGACGCTTAAGAACGAACAGCGACGCCACGCCGACCAGCATCACCATAATTAACAGATAACTTGCGTACTTCATTGCGGCACTCCTTTTATATCGAGGCCATACTTTAACAGTATAGAGTGATATTCGGTAGAGTGACGAAAGCGCACAAAGAAATCACGAAATTGCACACAGCCACGTAACCCCAGTTTGGAATGATTAAATTGTAATTGCAAAGGCGCGGTATCCACCACGTTATGTACCTTGAGCGCGCTGACAAACTTAGGGTTACTCAATTTCAGCCAGCGAATCGCAGGCAAACTCATCACAGCAAAGCGCCGGTCCTCTTTTACCGGCGAAGCCAGCGCAGCCAGCATTTCTCGCTCTGAATAAAACAGCTTTTGTTGCAACAGCCCTCTTGTCAGTGCCTGCTCAACGGTCGGGTAGGTATAACCAAACCGGCCAAGCATAATGAACCCCTGATAGTCCTGTTCGGGCACACTTGCCCCCTGATGTGTCACCAACACATCCTCTACCCAATATAATCCCGGGCTCCAGCACATGGGCGTATTCCCGCGATACCAGGATTCAGACTCCATTCGCACATGTATCTGCTCCTGGCTGATCAGCTTTTTTGACCGCTCTTCCGGGATATATGCTATCTGAACCGGCTGACCATCCAGAGTAAAATGGGCCAGCAGCTCTGGTAACACGCCTGGCCGGGCTGGGTCACCGGTGACAAACGGTGGAAACGCGTTATACGGCAAAGCGACACGCAAGACCGGCAGGTCAGCCCCACTCAATGACTGAGCACTGAGGCTTCCCGATACCAACCACCACAACAAACCAACCAGACAGTAAATTGGGCGCATCTCATTTACCTGCTCATTTCCTTCATGAGTCTCAGTGTAGCTTTTGTGACTCAATAGTGACAAAAAAGCGGACTGAGCTAGGTTGCAAAGTCCGCTGTTTACATGCTTTCAGGCAATACGATTGCTATATGCCATCGCCGTCAATGTGCAAGCCACACTCCCGGTTCAAGCCAAAGAAACGCGTATCTTCTTCGCTCATGCCCGGCTCAAGTTTACGGGTGGTATGAACATCGCCCATAGATACATAGCCTTCATCCCATAGCGGATGGTAAGACAAACCATGTTTAGTCAGATACTGATACACATCGCGGTTATGCCAGTCGATGATAGGGTACACTTTCACCGTGCCACGGCTGATCTCTAAGATCTGCTTGTCCGCGCGGGTCGAAGATTGCTGTCGACGTAAGCCACTAAACCAGGTCCCGGCCTGTAGTTCGTTCAGTGCACGGGTCATCGGCTCAACCTTATTCAAGGTGTTATAGCGCTTGATGCCCTCTTCACCCTGCTCCCACAGCTTGCCATATTTCGCTTCCTGCCACGCCGGCCCCTGTGCTGCGCGATACACTTTCAGATTCAGCTGCAGCTGTTCCGTCAGTTCATCAATAAAGCGATACGTTTCCGGGAACAAATAGCCGGTATCTGTCAGAACCACCGGGATATCCGGACGCTGACGGGTTACTAAGTGCAGCATCACCGCTGCCTGGATCCCAAAACTGGATGACAAAATGGGGTTATCTGGCAAATTTTCCAGTGCCCAGATAACGCGATCTTCGACACTTTTTTGCGCCAGCATGCCATTGGCATCATTCAATAAAGCCTGTTGTGAGGCCTTATCCAACGTCAGGATTTGTTTAAAGTCACTCATTACTCATTCCCAGTATTCCACCACCGCTAAAAGCCGTGGTCAGGGGCGCTGAGCGCCCACTTCATTATGCATGGAAGTCGGTTTTAGACACCTTCACTTCCGCCACAATTTCCTTACGGATCACAAAGTCACCAAAACACTCTTCCGGCTGACGCTCTTTGGCCCACTGACCAATCAACTCGTCCAGCGCCGGCAGGTATACGTCTTCACCCACGTTTTCTAAATACAGTTTCGGGATCCGCGTACCGGCACGGTTACCACCCAGATAAACGTTATACTTTCCAGGTCCTTTTCCAACAAAGCCAATTTCTGCCAGCATGGCGCGGCCACAGCCGTTCGGACAACCGACAACACGTAAAATGATGTCATCATCAGCAATCTCATGCTTCGCCAGGATCGCTTCAGTTTTTTCAATCAGGTCAGGCAGGTAACGCTCTGCTTCCGCCATCGCCAACGGACAAGTCGGCAATGAGACACAGGCCATTGAGTTTTTACGCTGCTCTGTATGCGCCTCATCAATCAAACCGTGTTCGCGTGCCAGTTGTTCAATTTCCGCTTTTTGCTCTGCCGGTACACCCGCGATGATCAGGTTTTGGTTTGCTGTCATGCGGAAATCCCCCTGGTGGATCTCAGCGATCTTGCGACACCCTGTCTTCAGAGGCTTATCTGGATAATCCAGGATCCGGCCGCTTTGAATAAAGACCGTCAGGTGGTGCTTACCATCTATCCCTTCTACCCAGCCAATGCGGTCACCACGGTGGGTGAACTCATACGGACGGCTTGGACCAAATGTCACACCCGCGCGCTTTTCAACTTCCGCTTTGAACGTATCCGTCCCAAAGGTATCCAGCGTATATTTGGTTTTTGCGTTCTTACGGTTAGCACGGTTACCCCAGTCACGCTGAACGCCCACTACATGCTCAGCCACAGCTAAGGTGTCGTCCAGACTGATAAAACCAAAGTCATCGGCCTTACGTGGGTAAGTGTTCACATCACCATGAGTCATAGCCAGGCCACCGCCCACCAGAACATTGAAGCCAACCAGCTTGCCGTCTTCGGCAATGGCCACAAAGTTCAGGTCGTTGGCATGCACATCCACTTCGTTATTCGGTGGAATAGTCACTGTGGTTTTGAACTTACGCGGCAGGTAAGTGCTACCTAACACTGGCTCTTCTTCAGTGGTTTCCTGCTTTTCACCATTGAGCCAGATCTCGGCATAGGCACGAGTTTTTGGCAGCAAGTGCTCTGAGATGCGTGCCGCCCACTCATAAGCTTCCTGATGCAGTTCAGACTCAACCGGGTTGGTGGTACACAGGACGTTACGGTTTACGTCACCCGCGGTGGCGATGGAGTCGATACCCACATCGTTCAGCGTCAGGTGCATTTCCTTAATGTGTGGCTTAAGTACACCGTGGAATTGGAAGGTCTGACGCGTGGTCAGACGAATGCTGCCATACTCAGTTTTTTCTTCCGCAAATTTGTCGATCGCCAGCCACTGATGCGGCTTGATGATCCCGCCCGGCATCCGCGCACGCAGCATCACGTTGTGCATCGGCTCAAGCTTCTGCTTGATACGTTCAGCACGGATATCACGGTCATCCTGCTGATACATGCCGTGGAAGCGGATCAACTGGAAGTTGTCGGCAGTAAATCCACCGGTCAGCTGATCGCCCAGGTCGGTTTTAATGGTGCCACGCAGCAGGTTGCTCTGAGTTTTCAAACGCTCGTTATCAGACAGTTTGGCGTTCGGGTCGAGCTTACTGTTGGGTTTGTAATCGCTATTGCTCATCTTTATTCCTAAATTCTTACACTGTGACGGTGTGTACTGACTAATCCCGCAGGATTAGTACACGTCTTTTTGATAGCGACCCGCGCTGCGTAGCTCTTTGAGATACTCTTCAGCTTCCTCGTCGCTCTTACCTGCATACTGCTTAACGATGTCCACTAATGCCTGATGAACGTCCTTGGCCATACGGCTGGCGTCTCCACATACATAAAAATGCGCACCATTTTGCAACCATGTGTATACGTCCTGACCCTTCTCACGTAAACGGTCCTGAACGTAGATTTTGTCCGCCTGATCGCGGCTAAAGGCCAGATCAATGCGATTCAGTACGCCCGATTTCACGTACTTTTGTAATTCAACCTGATACAGGAAGTCCTGAGTAAAGTGCGGGTTACCGAAGAACAACCAGTTGTCTCCCTCAGCATCACGCGCTTCACGTTCTTGCAGGAAAGCACGGAATGGTGCGATACCGGTACCAGGGCCTACCATGATCACCGGTGTATTGTCGTCTGCTGGCAAACGGAAATTGTCGTTATGCTCGCTGAACACTTTAATTTGCGTGCCTTCCTCAACGCGATGCGCCAGGTAACCAGAGCAACCGCCCTGATGTGTTTCACCAAAGGCGTCAAATTCCACCAACCCTACGGTCAGGTGCACTTCTTCCTCAACTTCAGCCTGGCTCGATGCAATGGAGTACAAGCGTGGCTGGATCTTACGACAGCTGTCCACCAGTGCCTGTGCACTCAGCGTGCCTGGCTGTTGTTTGATGATATCGAAAATCTGGCGCGCTTCGATGTACTCGCGCAGCGCCGCTTTGTCGCTCACCAGTGCACTCAACTCTTCATTACTTGTTGCTGCCGCATATTTTTCGACAAAACCAGGGTAAGACTGCGTCAGTTCCAGTTTTTCAATCAGCGCAGTGCGCAGTGTTAGCGTCTCAGTGCCCAATGTGACTTCACTGTCCCCTTCCAGCGCAAGCAAGGCGATAACGTCGTCGACACGTTGCTCATCGTTAAGGAAGAAAACGCCCAGTGAATCACCTGGCTGATACGCAATGTCAGACCCTTCCAGTGAAATCTCTACATGGCGTACATCTTTGGTCGAGTCTCGACCGGTGATCTTCTGGACCACCGAGATTTCTGCGTTGAACGGATTCTGCTTAGTGTATTGGCTGGCATGGGCACCGGCCGTTGCCAATGGCATAGCGACCACGTTGGCACCGGCATCCGCCTGTTGTGCTTTCAGCGCAGGCTCAAACGCGTCCAGGGCACTGTCAATCCAGGTTGTTGCCTGATCTTCGTAATCGACATCTAAATCAGCACGTGCAACGACAGACTCAGCACCCAGTTTTTGCAGGCGCTCTTCAAAATCAATGGCAGTCTGACAGAAAAACTCATAGCTTGAATCGCCCAGGCCCAGTACAGCCACTTTAACACCATCCAGTTTCGGGGCTTTTTTACCTGCCAAAAAGGCATGCAATGTCTCAGCATCTTCAGGTGGTTCACCCTCACCGTAGGTGGATACCGCAACGGCAATAAACTGTTCTTTCTTCAGGGCTGAAGGCTTGTAGTCAGCCATATTAACCAGCTTGGTTTGCAGGCCACGTGCCTTTGCTGCACTTTCTAACTGAGCCGCAACGCCTTTGGCATTACCCGTCTGAGAGCCATATAAAATGGTCAAAGGCGCCGCTTCAGAAACCGCCGCTGGCGTCTGTCCTAAACTCCCCGCAAGCGCGGCGGTGTTGGCATTGGCAGCCAGATAACCACTGACCCAGGCTTGCTGGATCGGATTAAGCTCCGCCACTAACCCCTGTAATTTTTGCAGTTGTTCTTGTGTCAGCGGACTGGCCGCGGCACTGAGTTGACTTAACAACATGATGATTGTTTCCCCATAACCCTTATATAGCTTGCCCCGCCGAATTGCCCCGGCGGTTCCACCCGCGCACATAGATGCAATTCGGTCATTTTCTTAGCATGCAGGATACGCAACTCACCGCGCGACAAAAAGAACAGTATCTGCTTTGTTATTCCATTTGGTTATGGATATTCAAAAACTCCAAATAAAACAGATTAAAAATAATTGTACCGATTTACACAATACAAAAGTTAACGACAATGTAACAAAAACCCTTTAAACTCCCACTCGGTTTTTTACAACCAAACAACAATGATAAGTACAAAATAGAACACGGGAATAATAAAATGATTACAAAAAAACAGGCTTCGTGCCTGACAAAGCGTCTGGTGGGCAGTGCCTTAGGCTTGCTCAGTACCATGACATGGGGACAGGTAAACAATGGAGATTTCGAACAATGGCAGCAGGGTAAGCCCAGCAACTGGACCACCATTGACTCGGGTATCTCTTTGACTACCGAACAAAATCGCGTTCAAAGCGGACAGACAGCGGCGGCCGTCAGTGTGCTCACCACAACGCAGGGGAATACGGATCTGACACAATCTGTGTCCGTAGAGGCCGGTAAGACATACACCTTCAGTACCTGGGTGTATCATACGGAAGGCGGCGTCAGAGCTCGCCTGGTAGCCGACGGTTATCACAATTATTCAGACCCACTGCAATTAAACCAATGGCAACAACTGCGCCACGATTATACGGCCACCAGCAATGGCCAAATCACCGTGGGCCTGCGTTTTTACGATGTCAGCGGGTTTGACGGCAACGAAACCGTCTATGTCGATAACTTTCAGCCCAGCGGCGCGTCAACCACCCCGCCGCCAAGCGGTGGAAGCTGCCAGGATCATGCGCTCACCTTCAGTCTGACCACAGACAGATATGGCGAGGAAACCAGCTGGGTCATCAAGAATGCGTCGAACGCGACTGTGGCCAGTGGTCAAAATTACGGGGCCAGCCAGAACTACAATGAAGCGGTGTGTTTAACAGATGGTTCATACACTTTTACGATATCTGACAGCTATGGTGACGGTATTTGTTGCAGTTATGGAAACGGTTCATATAGCCTGACAGGCCCATCCGGGACGCTGGCGTCGGGCAGCCAGTTTACTTCTTCGGCTTCGCACAGCTTCACGCTGGGCACGGACAATGGGGGTGGCGACGGCGGTGGTGATACCCCGACTGGTTACTATAGTGCCGCAGCAGGTTTAAGCGGTTATGCGCTTAAAACAGCACTTCATAATATCATTGCCAGCCATAACAATCAGGGCTATAGCGCTATCTGGTCGTTCATCGATCAATACGAGCGTGACCGCTACTTCGAGAACAATGGCACAGTGTTGGACCGTTACTCAGAAAAACCAACCGGCACCGACAGCCACGAGTTTACGGCGGTGAGCGATCAATGTGGCACCGCCCGTACAGAAGGCGACTGCTACAACCGTGAACATTCGTTCCCGAAAAGCTGGTTTGGTGGCAAGATTGAGCCAATGAACTCGGACATACATCATATCTTTGCATCCGATGGCTACGTGAACAATCGTCGCAGCAGCTTTCCATTTGGCGAAGTAGGCAGCAGCACATATATCTCCAGTAATGGCAGCAAAGTCGGCAGTGGTTCTGGTATCGGTTACAGTGGCACCGTGTTTGAACCTATCGACGCGTTTAAGGGAGACTTCGCCCGCGCCTATTTCTATATGGCGACCCGCTACCAGGACCGCATTGCCAGCTGGCAAAACTACTCCACCAATGGAGATGCCGTGCTTAATGGTAGCAGTGATCAGGTCTTTGAGAACTGGGTTGTCACTATGCTCAAACGCTGGCACCAGGCAGATCCGGTTGATGCACTGGAGCGTGCCCGCAATGACGGTGCCTATCAGTTCCAGGGCAACCGTAACCCATTTGTTGACCACCCTGAATTTGTAGAGCAGATCTGGTAACGCATACCACTGTATTAACAGCAATGGGGTCCAGCGCACTAGGCAGTGGCTGACCCCAGTCAACAAAGGCGGACACTTGTCTGCCTTTAATCCACTTTCAGTCCGCCGCCGCGTAAAATCAATCTGACTGTCTGCGTCACGGTCTGAGACAGTATCCCCTGACGGGTTGTCAACCAATGGAGCAGCGCCCCGACTAAAGCATTAAGCAATGCCTGACTCACCGCTTCTATGTGCTGAGCGTCGCCTCGCGGGCCCAACCAGTGTGCCTCATCCATATCACCCATGAAGGCCGCGAACGTATCCCGCGCTTTCTCCAGATCATCTTTGTCCCGCTTAAGCAATGCACTGAACTCATCAGTATATTCACACTTAAACAAGATCACTTCCTGAAAAGCAATCAGCGCCTCTGACTGCTCCAGCGTTTCAAAATAAAAGGCGATTGCATCAATCAGGTTTGCCGGGCTGGGGGTGAGAGTTTCCAGCTTTTGCTGCGCGGCCTCATCCAGCGGCAAGGCGTATTCCTGAGTGATGGCCTCCAGCACTTCCAGCTTATTTTTGAAATGCCAGTAAAACGCCCCTTTGGTGACGCCAGCAGCCCTGGAAATGTCCATCAGGGTGGTGTGCGCGACCCCTTTTTCACTGAATAATTGCAGCGCCGATTTGATCAGCGCCAGTCGTGTCTGTTCGGCTTCTTCTTTGGTTCTTCTGGGCATGAGTTTGTTCCAACACACTGTTAAGCAGGCTTTTCGGTTACTGGTCGCGAGACTAGCATGTACATTGCCGGTATGACAATCATGGCTACCAGTGTCGATGCCAGTAAGCCAAAGATAATCGCAAAGCACAGCGGGAACCAGGTTGGATCGCTTAATCCCAGCGGCACTAACCCGACGATGGTGGTGATGCTCGTGCCGATGATAGGCCTCAGGCGATCTGCTGCACCACGCGCGCAGGCTTCGCGTAATACCACACCCGCTTTGATATGGCCGTTAATGGTGTCAAGCATCACTATCGCGTTGTTGACCACTATCCCCACCAAGGCTATCAACCCTATCATGGCCGGGAAAGAAAACGGAATTTGAAACACCCAGAATCCGGTGAAGGTGCCTATCAAAGCCAATGGGATCGTAAACAGGACCACCAGAGGTTGTTTAAAGGATCCCAGCGCAAGGGTCAGGACTGCAAACACCATCATGATCGCCAGTACAAACACCATCCCGGCAGAGCCATAGGTTTCCTCCGCATTTTCAGCCTCCCCTGCGTAACTATAGTAATACCCTTGTGGCCAGTTTTGCTCCCTGGTGCGCAGCTGCGGTTCAAGCTGCGAGATCACTTCCCCAACCGTGATGCCGTCCACCTTGGCTTTGATGGTGATAGCACGCTGAGTCTGCGCGTGGGTGTAAAGTGGCGGCACCGCATCAATCTCATACTCAACCAGGTTGCCGCCCGGTACCAGCTCACCACTGGGTGTGAACAGGCTGATCAGGTTGATCTCAGCATGAGATTTTGGTCCGCCAATGTCCTCATCGCGACTTTCCCAGTATGTACTGAGCCTGATTTTCAGGTCATCTTCGGTCCCTGCCAGTTTAAATTTACCGAACTCATCGGCTTCTGTTGCCAGGCGCAGTTGACTGGCAAAGTCTTGCTCTGTAATACCATGAAAATTGAGTGCTTCCCTGTCAGCTGTCAGCCTGACCTGACTTTGCCAGGCGCCGAGGTTGTTACGCACGTCAGTGACACCGTCAATGGTTGCCAGCAGCTGCTGAACCTCGCTGGCATACGCCGACAATTGCGCCATATCCGGACCACTGAGTACAATTTGCACCGGATCATCATTACTCGACCCTCCCACCTCCGGCGTAAACAGCACTGTGACACCCGCCACGCCTGCCAGCGCTTCGTTGAGGCCCGCTCTGAGCTCAGGCACATACTCATAGGCTAACTGCTCCCGTGCATGCTTTGGCACAAATAAGGCCGAAAAGCCGACCAGGTTCGGGTTTTCATTGAGTAATAGTTGATCACTGATAGAACTGATTGCCCGGGGACTCTTCTTACCCACGTACATGGTCACGTTTTCAAAGTATGGCTTGTTGGCCAGGTAATCCCCGGCACGTTCAGCCACCATACGACTTTGGGCAAGCGTTGCATTGGGCCCCAGCTCAATCGTAATCGCCAAATTGCGGCCATCCCCTTTTGGATAAAGCAGTGAAGGCAACGTGCTCATCAGCCCAATTGATATCACCCACACCAGTATGCTGCCAGCCACCCAGGCACCGGCCTGACGGCGGCTACCCAGCGCAAACCGACCGAGCCAGCGCTGCAACGCCTGTCCGGCAGTCTGAGTCAGTGTGTCCACCTTACTCAGCTGTGTCTGTTTAGCATCACGCAACAGATACTGCGACAAAGGAATGCAGATTAAAAAAGCTATCAGGTAACTCAGCACCAGACACAATACAGCGGTAATGGGGATAAGACGGATGAATTTGCCATCCACGCCGCCAATTGCCATCATCGGTGCCATTGCCAAAATGGTGGTCAGCTGGCCAGAAAACGCCGGCATGGCATAGGTTTTAACGGTTGCCAGCGCCGCGTCCTGAAAACGCAGCCGTTTGCGATGCAGGTTGTCATGCATGCCTTCCATCACCAGAATGAACACATCAACCAGCATGCCCAGAGCCAGCACCATGCCGATGATCATCATTGTATTCAGGGTATAACCGAATAGACCCAGGATCATCAACGCGCCAAGAAACGTCAGTGGAATGGCAGCCCCCGCGATCAGTGCCTCCCGCCAGGTGAGTAACACCATCAGAATAATGAACACGGCCAGCATGGCCTGCCAGATATTGCCAAACACATTGGCAAACGACTCATCAATCAGGGCACTCTCATCACTGATGATTTGCACCTTCAGACCCTCCGGCCAGAACCCTTGCGTCTGATAGTCCGCCATGGCGGTTTTCACTTCATTGATCAAGGTAATGGTGTCAACGCCCGGGCGCTTTTTCACCCCCAGTGACACCCCCTGCGTGAACGCCTCCCCCTGTTCGGAAAAGTAGGTTTCACTTTTCACTTTATCCAGCCCTTTATAGACCAGCGCCACCTCTTCCAGACGCACTAAGCGGTTGTCACTGAGCCTGGCTACCGGCAACTGCTGCAGCGTTTTGATGTCATCAAAGCGACCCGCAAGGTAAAGACGGTGGATACGATTCCCATTGTCATACTCACCCCAGCTGGTATCCAGATTGGCTTCTTCGATGCGCTGACGAACCAGATTAGGCGATATTTTCAGCGATCTTAACCTGTCCGGTAACATCCGCACATGCACCACAGTTTCGCGATATCCGCCCTTATCAACCTTTTTCACCCCGGGCTTGGCCTCAAGGCGCTTTTCAATGGTTTTAACCACCCGACTGAAACCTGTATCGTCCAGCGAGCCATACAACATAAATTCAATGACAGGTGTATCATTGACCGACACTTGTTCGATCAGTGGCGTTTTCACTGCACTGGGAAACTCCGCCTTCCCCTCATCTACCTTGGCTCTGAGGCGCTGCATTGCCTCGCTCATCGGTTCGTCAGATTTAAACTCCACCGCGATCACAGCGTAAGAAAACTGCGAGCCACTTTGCAGCTTTTTCAGCCCCTGTAAGCCATTAAGCGCATCTTCCAGCGGTTTAGTGACTTCCTTCTCAACCTGCTCGGCGGCAGCGCCTGGCCATTCCACCGTGATAATAGCTTGAGGTATTTCCAGGTCTGGGTAATTTTCTTTCAGCATACCGGAGTAAGCCAGAACACCACCCACCAGTAAAATCGCCAACAACAGCGTCGAGATGACTTTGTCGACAAACAACTTGTACGCCAACCCCTGCTTATTCATGGGCAGCTCCGACAATGCGTACCTGGCTGCCATGCACTAACAAGTGCTCACCATTCACCACCACCCGCTCGCCCGCTTTCAGGCCAGCCACAACCTCAACCCGATAGAGGTCTTCAATACCCGTAGTAATTGCTGTCAATTGCGCTTTATTGTCTTGATTAACCACGTACACAAAAGGTTGATTATTGCGCATCATCACTGCCTGATGAGGCACACTCAGGGCCAGTGGTTTCTCTGCAACGTTGATCCAGGCGCTCACGTGCATACCGTCTTTGAGGGTATCAGCCCCCTGAAACGTATGTACTTTGACCTCAATGGCACGCTTGTTCAGGCTAATACTCGGGCTGACCGAAAAAATTTTGCCAAGACTGATATCCTGTGTGGTAAATCCGCTGCGTGCGGCATTCAACAACTTCTCATTGCTCCAGCTCAGATACACAGTTTGCCCTTCTGCCAGCTTATCCGCTGCATAGTAGGGAACGTTGAGCGTGACTTCATACTGACTGGTATCGATCACCACCATGGCCGCATGCATTTCTCGTTCTTTATCTGACATAGCTGCCGCCGGACCTGCCCAATAATCCCCCTGACGAATATTGACGGCTCTGAGTTGACCATCAAACGGCGCGAAAATACCGGTTTTCTCCAGGTTGACCTTGCCCTGATTCAGCTGGGCCTGTGCAGCCAATTTCTGACTTCGGGCAGCAGCCAGTGCCGCAGATGCATTATTCATCGATTGCTGGGTGTTAAGCAGGTCGGTTTTTGCTGCCTCATAGCGCTCTTTGGAAATGAGCGCTCGCGCCCACATAGATTCGGCACGCTGAAAGTTAGTTTGTGCAAGGTGATGATTATTTTGTGCCTGATGCAACTGTGCCTGAGCCTGTTCAATACCTAATATGGCACTACGCAAAGACGCCTCATAGCCTTTTACGGCTTCCGCGCCAGTGCGCTCGTCAATCCGCGCAAGCAACTGACCAAAACGCTCACCTGATTTAGGACCGCTGACAAAGCTGCCAGGGCGTAAACGATTGCCACTGTGATCATCCGCCAGAAACACCACCTTACCGCCACTTTCAAAGTTCAGGTATTCACGACGGATCCCCTGCGCAATCCCCTCGGCAAATGCCCAGTCTCTCACCGCTTGCTTGCTCACCGGGCTGACTTCAACAGCATAAGCATCCGGTGTGCTCTGCGCATAAACGGGCTGAACGAACCACAGACTCATCATCATGGTTGCAATAACGGGATACAATTTCACATTCACTCTCACTTACATACCAGCTGGAATGTTTGCATTATATACATACCAGAACGTATGTAAAATAATTTTGTTTGTTTTTTATGCGCCTCACACGGATGAACGCACTCCACATTGACATGTAAACAGGCAACATTAGAGTGAAGGCTCTACCAACAATGATATAAAGCACTGATATTAATAAATAAAAAACAATTTTACGCATTTAAATCCACACTCTCTCCATAATTATATGGGTACAATGAAGCCCCCTTCTTTAGACGAATAAATTATGCGCAAGATACTCTTAAGCCTGAGCATGTTGGGTGCTCTTACAGCCTGTGGCGATCAGGAATCACTGAGCATTGTTCAACCCACATCGAATGATGAGACCACCCAACCCGTTGCCAACGTGCGTTTGGACAGTCTGAGCAACCCGCAGCAAACAGCTTTGCAACCCGGACAGCCACTGCAACTGGATTACACTATCCACAGCACCTTATTGGAAACACAACACGTGGGTGTCACCTTTATGGCCATTGCTCAGGACAAAGTGGCGCAACTGGACAGTGAGGTAGAACCGCAAGGCTATAACCTGGGTACCCATTATGTTCCTCAGCTATCCGACGGTGAGCACACCTTTACCGCCGAACTGATGCTGCCCAATGAAGACATGCCTAGCGGGGACTACCTGATCGCCGCCTACGTTGACAGCGCCCAGAGTATCGAAAATGAAGCCGACCTCAGCGATAACCGCTCTCGTAACGTTGATCAGGGAGATCTGACCACCTATGCCCAGATCAGCATAGACAGCACCTATTATCATGACTTTGTCATGGACACCCTTGTGGTCGGTGATGGTTTTGCCATGTTCCCGGATAAAGGCAAACGTGAGATCACCTCTCAGGGTGCGCCCGAGCACAAACGTTCTGACATCATCGGCCATTTTGATGCCAGCAAATTTGGTCACCTGGTCAGCGATGCCAAAGTCACCGCCACACTGAACGTTGCCGGGACCGACTTTGATGCACATTTTTGGCAAGAAGGGCAGGACAAATATGCCGACAGTATGTTGATCAAGTTTGCAGACCATACGCAAAGTCACTATTTCCCTTACGATATCGCTATCAATGGCGTACTCCTGGATAAACTGCAGCAAAGTTATGACAGCAATGCAGAAGAGAATACCTTTGAGCTGACACTCACGTTGCACGATCTGTCGACGCATTCTGAAGCAAATAGTGAGAACAATAGCCTCACCATCACAGTGCCCTATTCGCTGTACGATCAACAGCAGCCCGATCAGAGCTGGCTGGACGACCATGATCTCACGGCCCCGGCAACGGTGAATACACCAGCAATCAACCAAAAGGCCGCTAATTACGCGCCAAACACAGACTCGCAGGGGATCTCCGGGCTGCTAAGTAACAGTGACACGCTCTGGGCATTTGAAATTTTTAGTAATACATATGGTGATAAGTCTAAAGTTGCGATCGTGCCCTCTTTCTTGTCCTGGGTATTACTCCAGTCCTCCAATGGTGGCCTGGCATGGACCGTGGCCTCGGGCGGTTTTGACTTGTATATGTTCGATAAAAGCACCGATCTGTTTTCCGCCGGCGCGTCTGGCATCGCCTCCGGTGCAGACGGTACAGTCACCTATTCAATGGGGGTGTCTTTGCTGGGCAACAGCCTGATCAAAGAAGGCGATACCGTCTCTGCCCTGGATGAATCCTATGGTTATGATTGGGAAGAAGAACAGAAGCTATTCTCTACCACCTTTACGATTGTGATTGTCCCGGTCTCTGTATCTGCCGGCGTAAAAGGTTCTGTCGGTGTAAATACCGATCTCAAATATGAAGATCAAAAGTTCAGCATTGGGGGTGACGTACTCACGGCCAGCCTGGACGCTTATGCCACAGCGGGGATCGATCTGCTGGTTGCAAGCGGTGGGATTGGTGTAGACTTCCTGATCATCTCAGACACCTTATCAGCCGAAGCCTATGTCGATATCAGCAAAGCAATTTCTGACTCTGAAATTGGTTACGGCATTGATGTCAGCAACCACATGAAAGCGATTGAAGGTGAGTTCTACCTGTGGGTGAAATACCCGGGATATGAGTTCTGCTGCTCATTCCCAACTAAAACGGCCACCAAAACTTTGTACGATACTGGCGCCTTGTATAATAAAACCTGGCAAATGCTGGATTATAGCGACAGCTTTAAGTTTTGATGATGACAACCATGACGATTGCACGTTTTCTTCTCGCCTGTGCGCTGCCTCTGGGCAGCCTGCAGGCGCAGACACAATGCACCTTCTGGGGCGACTTTAAGACCGTGGCCGAAACCAATATGCTGACGCTCAATCAGCCAAGCAGTAATCATCTCACTCTGGACGGCCAACTGATGTATCGCCCTCTGATGCGCACTGAAAAATACTATTGGCTGGGCCTGCAACTGGTGAAACCTACGCTGCGGCTTGACCAGCAAGCGGTTGAAGCCACCCTGTATAGCGTACCCTTTGCAGTGAAAATACATGCCCAGACCAAGCAACTGATGGCACATCACTTTGCCGGTAAGCTCAAAAGTGCAGATCAGCAAAAGCTACTGGCGATTTATCAAAGCCTGCACAGCGAACACCTGCAATCGCTGGACTTGTCCGTGCCCAGCACACTGCAAGAACAAGACAATCTGGGGCAATATCAGGTGACTTACAGCCGCAACGCGGATCACTCCATCCATCGCGCCAAACAGGCCTACCTGAGCACCAAAGCCAGTGCGAACTTGCTCGAATTCAGACTCCCGCAAGTCCGTGCAGATCAGTTTACGCTCACATTGGACAAGTGTGGCTTAACCCGGCTCAGCGGACAAAATCATACCCGAGTTGAAAGCAAGCAAGGCGACATCCGAATTGACGTGAAGCAAGACATTCAGTTTCGCTATAATCCAGCCCCCATCCCGGCAACTACTTTGCTCTTAACACTGGAGGATGACCCGACCTTGTGGCCGCAGCTCAGCGAAGCACAACTCTACCCCAGGCCACCCGCGCAACCGTTAAAAGATGCCCAGCAGTTTGTCGCATTGTTGCACTCTCAAGATATCAGCACATTGAGCTCCGACGCATTGGCTCAACTACTGTATGACAACCAAATTTACCTCGGCGCGCTGAAAGCAGTAATCAAATCGCAGAGCCTGTCTGATCAGGCATTGAAGCGTTTGTTTATGATGGTTGGCAAAAATGATTCGATTTACGCACATCAGTTACTGGTGGATGTGTATTTAGATCCGGAAATACAAGGTAAACAACGCTTCAGAAGCCTGATGGGTCTGAAATACGCGCAGCAGCCACTCAACCCTGAATTAGTCGACCTGGTTATGGAGTCCGCTCGCCAAACGGGCAACGGGGAACAACGCCGCCTGAGTAACAGTGCCATGATGGTGCTGGGTGTTATTGCGCACAATCAGCAAGGCAGTGAATTCGCCAGCGATGTTACGCAGCGCCTGACACAACAACTCAGGCAAACCTCACACAGTCACCGTCAGGTCAGCCTGCTGGCTGCGCTCGGTAACAGTGGTGATGCAAGCCAGCAACAGCATATTGCCCCCTTTTTGCAAGCCAGTGCACCCAGACTGAGACAACAAGCCGCCGAGTCTTTGGGTAAAATGCCCAACCCGCAGAGTCTCGATTATCTGACCACTCAACTCACTCAAGAGCAAGATCAAGAGACTCAGGCAGCGCTGCTCAAAGCCATTGGCAACAACGAGCTCACCAGTAAGCAGGTCGATGGCTTATTCAGCTATAGTCAATCTCAGCCTCAGACAGTGCGACTGGCTGCAGTCGCGGCGTTGGCACAACAAACCAAAACCAACCCGGCGCTCAAGCCACGCCTCAAAGCCCTGGTGAAAAAAGAAAAAGATCAGCAAGTCCTGCGCGCGCTGATGCAAGCCATCTATTCGCACTAATAGCAGTTTGCTTAATTAAGTGTTCTAGTTGAAATGGGTATAATTACTCAGTGACGGAAACGAGCGAGCCTGCACTATGGCAGGCTCGCGGGAGAATAAAAAAACCGGTCTAGTCCATTAGACCGTAACCTACTCAACGGGTTGTGAGCTTAAGAAGTGAGGCAATAGACACGCTACTGACGCTTATCTTGGCTCGATAGTTAAGGGAGATAAGGTGATTTTTGCGTTGTTGCTGGCACCCATATAACCGCTGTAATTCTGACCTTCAAATAAGGTATAGAACACATCGACGTAGTCATCGTCATTGCTGAACCAATGATCTGGCATGGCTTTAATCAACTGATTGGTCAGCTGTGGGATGATCGCATAACCCTGTACATTCGGATCCGGGATAGTGCGCATCACCTGCGTCACAATGTCCAAAAAGGTCGTCGCTAAATCTTTGTAATTGGTGTTGTCATCCTGCTCCATCAACAGCACGTCAGCAGCCTGCCAGCGATAACGCTCCCAGTGGATAAGGATTTGGTTAGGTGTGTAGTCTGTACCATCATGGTCCAGGTAAGGCATATCAACGATATCCAGCACGGGTTCGTCACGTGATGGGCTCACCCCGGTGACAATCCCATACACTTCCGCTTTACCCAGTATCCAGGGTTCCTGATCATTATTAAGACGAATACGCTTTAAAACGCTGGTCGAGATCGCGTCAGACTGAATACGCACCTCATTGGTTTGCAACATGTCCTGTGCAAAACGCTCAACGGTCTGAGTCTGTCTGGCACGGCTGAAAATGTCCTGCATCACCGCTAATCCTTCGCGGCGCACCTGCTGTTGATCCAACTCCAGGACCAGCACCGGACGCTGTGGCATTTGCTGCGCATCCAGCAAGTGCAGCTGGCCCTCGCTGTCATAAGCCTCAACATGGATCCAGGTTTTATCATCGCCTTTAGGGGCAAAGGCGATCAGCGGTGTTTCACCTTCCTGCCATTGGTTCAGCATAGTGTCAGATGCCAGGCGCAATTGATATAAATTGCTATCGCTTTGTGGCAACCCTTTTAATACCCGTGTCTGTGTACTTGCCTGGCCAATCAGTGACTGTGCCTGAGCAGATACGCCCATTTCCTGCACAGTGAGGCGAGACTGGCTCGCCAGGGTTGACTGCCAGCTCGGACCTTGCTGTGCCAGTTCCTGAGCCAGTGATTTCGCCATCACTTTTTTGATGTCACTGACCTGAAAAGCCTGCGGGTTAAAACGGTCAATCTGCGCCAGCGGTGCTGCCAGATTATTCACAGCGTCAATCGGGGCTGCGGTTGCATTTGCCGCTGCACTCAGGCTCAAAGCCAGTGCAGATAAGGTCATCTGAGATATGCGTTTCATTGTTATAATTCTCCAGAAATAATCCTGTTCTGGCCTCACCTGAACCACGGGAAGCCACCTCTCGTGTGCCAAGTCAAGATAAAACACGAAAATAAAATTATCAACACATTAATATAAACTTTACACAAAAAAATTAACATAAATACAGCAAGCTAATGTTTTAAAAAGATTTTAAATGTTAAAATTAAAGTGGGTTTTAGATCTGGATTTAAACAAGAGCGAAGACTCTATTTTGTTTGGTTCATTATTTTTTGTTGGGAAACAGTGACAGGCAGGCGGTACAATGGCGACCAAGGCCTGTGCAACTGAACAGGCCCGGCTCTCTAAACGAGTGAAGGTAATTAATAAACGTTGTTATTTTTCAACAGGGTAAAGCGTAATTTCCATACCCGCACCGATGGCGGAGATGCGTAACAAGGTGTCTGCGTGCAGCGCCTGAGAATAGCACTTAGGCTGCTCGCCACTACTGAAGCCGATATCAAAGGTGCGCTTAGAACACCCCAGCCACTGCTTGAGCGCAGCTTTAGAGCATGATTCGATCAATTCACACAAGTGATTGATGGCTTTATCCGGACTCGTCACTTCGGCACTGGCCTCAATTCTGGCCAACTGGCGATACTCATCCTTATCGTAATGCAGTATCACTGCGTTCTTTTTAAGATCCGCAACCAGGGCAGAAATATCCTGCTTGGATTCTAACTCTAAATCGACATTTAAAAACTGGATTTCTGACATGACGGGACATTTACCTTGTTTCTTTATGAGTGGTTCGCTGCCATACCTGCGCCATGTTCAAGCGCCAGAACACATTCGATTGGCAGGTGCGACAATATGTCACTATTGATTTTACGCGAATTCTCATAAGCTATCAGCAATTTTGACGAAAAAACAGCACTATGAATAAATCCCGCTTCAAACCCATCCGAAAATTCCATAAGCTGACAGGCTACCTGCTGGCATTACAGATCTTTGCCTGGCTACTCGGTGGTCTGGTCATGAGTGCCATACCTCTGGAGATGGTGCATGGTAAGCACCTGGCCAAGCGTGCGCTGGACAACCCGTTTAGTCAGACTGATTATCGCGCCGACCTTAATCACCTGGCACGCTCTGTTAATGGGTTTAACACACTGACATTTAGTCACTTTCTGGATCAGCCCATGATCATTGCCAGTGGCGAAGAACATGCCTATTTCACCGCCACAGGGGCGCCGTTTCCTGCTCCCACAGAAGCGCAGATCCGTGCCAATGCACAAGCCCACTTTCTCGGTGACAGCCCCGTCGACTCCGCACAGCTGCTCTCTACAGGTCCCCGGGAAGTGCAATATCGCCCTCACATATGGCAGGTCACTTTTGCTGACACACTCAGCACGACCCTGTATCTGGATGCCCTTAGCGGTCAGGTGATCACGGTAAGAAGCACGTTGTGGCGCATTTTCGACTTTTTTTGGATGTTGCACATCATGGATTATGACGAGCGTGATGATTTCAACAACCCTCTACTGATCACGTTTGCTGCCAGCAGTGTCGCGTTTTGCCTCAGTGGTATGTTGCTGTTATTCCAATCGCCTCCCTGGCGTCGGCGCCGCCAACACGCCCGTTAAGCGCCCTGTATAACATCTAACCGGCACCGGACAAAGAGTGTGCGAAAGCACGCTCGCCTCTGGTTCCTGCCTATTGGTCTCGTCATGTTGTCGCTTTGTTCTTGCCTTAGCTGGCTCTGTTAAGTTTTAATGACAACTTACAGTAAACGCACTATTTTATTAGGTTTCATTTTGGCCCGATTGCATGGATACACGCCAATTGATGCCTGCGCTTACTTTAACTTGCACCTTTGTTATAAAGGAAATAACACCCAGAGGTGATGTAGCAATTTAATAAAAGTAAAACGGAATTCGAAGATGTGTCGTTATGTATCGGATAACCAAGCGAAGCTCAGTATCTGGCTCCAGTCTTTTTATCATATTGCGCTCAGTGGTAGCTTTTCCAAGGCTGCAAAAAAGTTAGGCCAATCGCGCAGTACCCTAACAAATCATGTATTTGAACTTGAGTCCTTGTATTCCGTTCGGCTAATCAACAGAACCACAAGAAGCTTTTCCCTGAGCCGTGAAGGCGATGCCCTATTTGAGCAATGCAAACGGCTCAATATGGCCATTTCAGAGAGTCACGAAATGCTCCGTGACTTCTCACAAAACAGCGAAGGGCTACTCAGGGTTAAAATCCCCAGCGTCCTCGATAACAAAGTCTTTCATGCCCTCCTCAGTCAATATAAAAAAAGCCACCCCAACGTCATTTTAGATATTATGGTCGACAACAACCTGGGAGACCTGGTCGCAGAAAAAGTGGATGTTGCTTTACACCTGGGGGAGTTACCTGACAGCAACTATATTTGCAAACGCCTTACGACATTTAATACTTATGTTGTTGCCAGTAAAGAGTACTGGCGCACCCACCCAAAACCCAGCCACCCAAGTGAGTTAATTAATCATCCGTGTATTCGCTACCGCCACTGTAAAACCGGTAATAAGTGGAGTTTCAGTGATATTGGAAAGCAGTTTTTAGTTGATATAGGGACGTCCCACATCTGTGACAGTGATGAAATGCTCATCTCTTTCGCACTAGACGGCTCAGGTATTGCCACCGCGTTAGACTTTACATCGAAGCAATACATTGAAGATGGGACATTAGAGACATGTCTTGAGGAGTGGACGCACGAAGTGCAACTCAATGCCTTGTTGCAGCACAGAGACAATATGTCGAGCCGCGTAAGAAACTTCATCGATGCACTTATCACACTGATACCGAGTCTAAATACCTAACCGGGCAGGAGTGATAATTATATCACTCCGCAACATGATTATTTTTTTCTCTTTATAACACAAAAATTTAACACAGGATGATATACTATATCAGCCGAATAGCATGCCTCCTCCCCTTTTTTTGTCTGTACATATATTCCACTGATTGTTCCACCTAGTAACATCTGATGTATGAGATTCTGAACATTACTTCAAGTACCCTTAACCTCAACATACAAGCTCATAATTGAGAATTAACATCATTGGAGGTTAAGGCAATGAGTATCAGCGCAGTTCCAAAAGGACGAGGATTGGAACTTAACTTCAGCAAAGGGCTGACCAGTTCAAATGCCGTGCACAGTTATTTGCAAAGCAACTTGAGCAATTATGATCAGGAAATAGAGCCTTACGTTATTAGTGAAATTGCAAAGCACGTAATACGGCAAAAACTATTTGAAAATCAATCTATCTTACAAAAAGTAGAAAACTTTGCTGAAGACAATGAATATGACTGGATAATCTTTAACAACTGTTTTGATACATCAGGTATTCCATCGACGCCTTGCAATGATAATCCACCTGAACATAAAACATGGAAAATGCCAGCGGCAACATTAATGGGATTGATTTCTCTAACTGGACACAAAGTTGCCAGTTATAAAGGTGAAATGAATGGGCGTTTAGCCCACATGGTGATGCCAGCAAAAAATAACCCGTTATATCAAAGCCGCTCAACAAAACAGCTCAAACCTCACACCGAAGTGGTGAATGGACTTTGGCCTGAAGAAATAAAAACCAATACAGACAAACACTGTATTGCACCCGACATATTTGGCCTGGCCAGCATCAGAAACCCAACCAATTGCGCTACACGGGTTTGGTATTTGCAAGATCTGCTGGATAGCCTGCCCTACTCAACCATTCGCAATTTAATGCGACCTGAGTTTAGAACCACCAGCCAGTCTAGCTTCGACATTAACTACGTCAACGAAGGGGTGAGCGTCATCAGAGAAATCAATGGCAAGCTCAACATTCGCTTTAGCTATAGCAAGCTAGAAGGGCTAACGCCACGTGCCAAATCCGCACTGACGGAACTCAAGGCATACCTTGATGATGAGCGTACCGTCACACGTCTCGTGCTCAAACCCGGACAAGTACTGATCCTGAATAACAGAACACTCCTGCATGGCAGAGACAACCTCACCAATCACGCCCTATACGATGGCAATGACAGGTGGTTAATCCGGATGTATGGGTTTAGTTATGATGGCTGGAGAAAACTGCCGAAAAATGAACGCCTTCAACATGTAGCAACCGTATAAAAGAGAAGAAAAGGGAAAAAAATGATTTCACCGTTAGTAGGAAGTGATAGGTACTTTGCCAAGAATGATGCACCTATTTTATTTAAAAAGGCAAAGAACTACACAGTGACAGACCAAAATGGCAACCAGTATATCGACTTCATTCTGGGCCTGGGACCTGTCATATTGGGCCACTCTGATGAAGAATTTGTCCGCAGAATATCAGAACAACTAAGCAATGGCCTGTCATTTCCTGGTTTTGCCGATGTGCATACCGAGCTTGCTAAAGTGTATGAAGCCCAGTATCAGGATATGCGTGTCGTCACCCTATTCAAAACCAGTTCAGAAGCCGTAACCGCAGCAATGCGCTGTGCCATGCTGGAAACAGGTCGCAGTAAATTCATTCGCTGTGGCTTCTTAGGATGGCACGACAGCCAGATTGCCAACACACCAAGCTGGCACGAGTGGCCAGGCAGTGAAAAACGCGAAGCACTGAGATTCTCACAAGGTATGCGCGGGATTGATGGTCAGCAGGGCGTATTTAACTGGACAGATGGTGATATCACGAGTCTGGAAACACTTCTGAGCGAACATGGAGACACCACAGCCGCCTTTGCCATTGATGTCTATCAGCTGGCATTCATGACCATGGAAACGTTGCAGCAGGCAACCGCATTGTGTCGTCAATATGGCGTAAAAATCATCATCGACGAAACAAAAACAGCCGGCAGAACAAATCCGGCAGGCATGCTTGATACACAAGCAATTCCAGCAGATTACATCATCCTTGGCAAAGCCGTGGGCAATGGGTTACCGCTGGCGGTGCTACTGGGCAAACCAGAGCACATCAAAATTTATCAAAGCGCGAGGATCGGCGGTACCCACACCAAAGAAGTCCTGTCAGCACACGCCGGGATCATAGTCGCCGACATAATGCAGCAACGAGAAGGCTATGCGCGCCTGCCACTCATCTGCCAAAAGATTGTTTCAACCATCAATGCCGCCATCACGCATTCGGCCACAACCGAGTTACTCAGCGCAACCAGCTTATTAAACGACACCCTGTTTGATCTGCGCTTTTCAGACCCTATGCTGAACAACTTTGCGGCCAGAGAGCAGCTGAAACAGACCATGATTGCTGAGGGTATTTTCATGTTGCAGGGGCACAACTCATTCGTGTGTTTAGCCCATGAGCAAATCGATTTTAGCCAACTGGAAGACACGTTGACCACAGCGCTGCGCAACTGGTCAACACAACTGTAAGCATACCAAGGAAGACTCATGAACAAAGAAAATACAATCAATGAATTACAGGATTTGTTGGAAAACTACGCGACTACATACGAGATAGAGGCGCAGTATCGGGAGCACATGTTGTCATTCCTGAAAAGCAGTGACGACCCCATTTATAGTAGCAATCAGGCAGGACATTTTACCGCTTCTGCCTGGGTCTTGTCGCATGACCGCCAACACGTATTGCTCACTCAGCATGCCAAAATTGGCAAGTGGTTTCAGCTTGGTGGACACATTGAGCCAGAGGACAGCTCTTTTATTGATGCCTGCTTACGAGAAGCAACCGAAGAAAGCGGCATCACCTCACTGTCATCAGCAAACACCTTTGTGCTCGACATCGATATTCACGATATCCCGGAATACAAAGGAATACCGCAGCATCCGCACTATGATGTGACCTGCTACTTTGTTGCCCCGGCACAGGCAAAAGCGATTAAAAATGCAGAATCGACACAGTTGCAATGGATACCACTCGATCAGGTGAAATCACTCACCGACGATCCGGCAATCCACAGAATGGTCGAGAAAACACTCGAACTAGAGACCTATAAAGACCATGCTTAAATACCATTTACAAGGTATATCCGCAAACATCATTTGGGGTTCTCTGCCTTTATATTTTTATTTCTCTGGCGAGTATCCCCCGCTTTTCTTCTTGCTGGCACAAATTATCAGCACCTTTATATTGCTGGGTTTGTATCTAAAAGTGATGAGAGCAGAGGAAACGCAGCGCTTTAGCTTAAAGCTAAACCTGCTCCCCGCATTATTATTAATGCTGAATTGGGGTGGATATGCCGTAGCAATAAAGTCGGGTTATGTAATAGAGGCAAGCTATGCCTATCTTTTACTCCCTATTTTATTGCTGTCAGTGAGTATTTTTAACGGCGAGAGTAATCAGAAAAAGGATTGGTTCTTTTTCTCACTCTCCCTCTTTATCGTTTTTCTTGAATTCTATATTAGCGGCAATTTTCCATTTATAGGCCTGCTGATCTCAATACCATTTGTGCTGTATTTACTGTGGCATAAAAAGCATAACATCGATCCGTTAACAGGGTTATTTAATGAAACTAAAGTGATGCTGCCGCTGTGTTGTTTATTGTGGTTCTTCATTGATTTTAGCTTTTTAGAAAGCGTGAAATTAAATGACTGGGCAATGCTATTAATGCTAGGCCTTATTACCCTTTTACCGCTCACACTATTTGTGAGTGCAAGTAAAAAGGTGAGCTTCAATGTGTTGTCTTTGTATCAGATTATGTCCCCTATTTTAGGCATGATCATCGGGTTTCATTTATACCATCAGGACTTAAGCACTTATAAATTTATCCTGTACTCATCACTGGCTTTGACCTTGATTGTGTACAACATGACAAATCAAATTGGGACAAAAAATGAATCTTACTGATTTACTCGATGAAGTAGTGAAAATTGCAAAGGAAGCTGCACAAATAATAGAGAAATCTAAACTCAATGCAGAGTTCTCTATGAAAAGTGATAACACGTTTGTCAGTAAAGTGGATATTAATGTTGAGGAGTTCATTAGCCTGGCGCTTAAATCCCTTGATTACAATATACCTGTGTTTGGTGAAGAGCTGGGTGTATCAGGGATGGAGACACACGACACGTATTGGCTCATCGATCCCATTGATGGCACCGCCTGGTACCGGTTGGGTGTGCCAATTTATGGCTCACTGATCAGCCTGATTGATAAAGGCGAACCCGTATTAGGGTGTGTGGCGTTACCTGGGATCAATGAGGTGTGCTACGCCGCTAAGGGACACGGCTGTTTTATTGAAACCCCTTATCAAGCCGCCACCAGAGTCTCTATTGAGGATCCGGTCACCTCAGTCAAAGAGGCGGTGATCACCGCATCGGGTATCCATGGCACCAACCTGTGGCTTGAAAATGGCAAGTATCCGTGGCGGATCGATAACGTATTTCAGGAAGCACGACTGTTTAAACTATCAGGTGATTGCATTCAACATGTTCAGGTCGCCTGCGGCCGAGTCGATGCCGCCATCGACACCATCATGAAACCCTGGGACAGCGCCGCGCTGATTATCTGTTTGCGAGAAGCAGGTGCTGTGGTCATGGACTTGCATGGCAACCAGGATCAGTTATTACAACGCGACTCCCTGTTGTCAGCGGCTTCTCTGCCATTGGCACAAGAACTGTTAGAAAAACTTTCATATCAATAAGCGAAAAGCGGCGCGGACAATTAGTCCCGCGCCGTCACCCCAGATCATCAAACATAACGATAAAACTCTTAGAGACGAGGTTGGAATGAACAAGGAAATTTTAGAACTAGCACAACAGCAACAATGGACTCAGCTAACCACACTTTTGCAGGCAGACAACACAGTCGTCAATGTGCAAGACGAAAAAGGGTATTCCCCCTTACATTATGCAGCGATTCAGGGACAGTGTGCGGTCATCGACGCCCTGGTCGCCAAAGGCAGCGCGCTTGAGGCTGCGACTGGCAACGGCAGTACCGCGCTGCATAAAGCAGCCACCTTTGGACAGCTTGATGCCATCCGTACTTTACTCTCGCTGGGCGCCGATTTAGAAGCCAGAACCAACAACCCGGATGTGCCTTCATTTAGTGGACGTACCCCTTTGCATGAAGCCGCAGTGGAAGGCCATGCCGACGCAGTCACGCTGTTACTTTCACTTGGCGCTGATCAAAACGCGCTGACAGACGCACAGGAAACCGCGCTTGATCTGGCGGTATATTATAAACATACCGACGCCGCAGCGGCCTTGTCGCGTTCTTAATCTTAAGTGAACGCATTATGTTTACAGAAATAAAAGCCAAACATTGGCTGTTTGACATTGACGGTACAATCGCCTTTGACAACCAACCCGTCAGTACGGCGTTGACCGATGCACTGCTCGAGTTGAGCGCCGACAGCGACGTGATCTTTGCCACTGCCAGGCCGTTTCGAGATGTGTTACAGGTACTGCCAACCGAGCTACGTAACAATACTATCTCTTGTACCAATGGGGCTTTGCTGTTTAAGCAACACAAAGTTTATGCTGAACAACACCTCAGTAAGAACACCAGCATCCGCTTGATACATTTACTCGAGGATTTGGATGCGCCTTATATTCTGGATTGTGCTCAGGGATTTTATCTGAGTCGCACCAGCCATCCCTTTTTTGAGTACACTCAGGGGAGTTACAAAGCCCCCAAAATCTCCCAGCAAGCGGCATTGGCCCAGGGTATCAATAAAATTCAGGTGTTTGATACACAGCTCATTGAACTGCTGAACAGAGATGCTGAGCAACTCAGGATCACGATCTACCCTTATGCTGGCGTCGACTTTTTTGACATCTCTCCAACCGGATGTTGTAAATCCAACCTGTTTCAGCAGCTCAATATCGACCCGCTCAATAGTATCGCCTTTGGTAATGATTCAAACGACCTGCATCTGATCAAGCAAGCACAAGTGGGCGTCTGCATAGGGTCGCACCCGCAACTCAATCAGGCTGCCGATCTGACGCTTAAACAGGCCTGTCCGGAGCAAGCATTAATTAACATCATCAGGGAGAGAGCTTTTGAAAACCTATAAGCTAGTTACGTTCGACTTTGATGGTACCTTGTGTGACACCGCGCCTGCCATTATCAGCACTCTGCAGCAGCTGTTTCCCGGTACTGAACAGGCACACATTGACGCGCAGTTATCCGTGGGTACCCCGCTTAAATCGGTGATTGCCCGGTTACATCAGCACCCTCTGTCTGCCGCTGAGCTGGATGCACTGTGCCGTCAATATCGGGCGCTGTACAATCAGGAACACCATCAGTTACAAGTACCATTTCCTCATGCCAGAGACACCATCACAGCATTCAGACAAGCCGGTGCGCAGTGCCTGATCGTCAGCAATAAGGGCGAAGCCGCACTGAATGCCTTCGTACAGCAGTATGCATTCGCGTCGCTCTTTGACGATGTGATAGGAGAACGCGTCGGCATAGCAGGCAAGCCACAGCCGGATGTCTATGAGCAAGTGATCCGCCCAGCTTACCCAGGCATTAAACCCGAGCACATATTGCATATTGGCGACACCACAGCAGATCTGGCATTTGCTCATGCTATCGGTGCCGACAGCGCCTATCTGACCCATGGCTTTGGCGATGATGAAGCAGCCCTGGCGATGCAGCCGACCTGGTATTGCACTCACTTTGAGGAACTCACCCAACAGTTAGCATTAGGGGGAAAGCATGTTTGATTATAGCCCTGCTAAGCTGCCGTTTGTAAATCAAGCTGACAGAGTGCTGAAGCATAACCATTTCGTCAAATCGCTATTCTGGCAAAGCTGGCATGATTGCTTTGAACAGCATGCACTGCCCAAGCTACCTGAGCCGATTGCAAAGTTATGGAGACACTCCCGGGAAATATTTCAGCTTGCCTTTATCGCCCACCGTTATGGCATGATCTTTTTTGCTTCGCGACGTGAAGTCTCCGCACGGTTGGCGACAATCACAACAAAGAGCCAGCAGATCGATGAGGTTTACCAGGTTTTGTCACAGCGACAACTACTCAATACCATTTACAACCTGACCATCAATCACTTTGTTTTTAGCTGGCCCAGTAAAGCCGCGTGTGCGCAGATGATTGCACCAAACCAGTTTCAGCTCAGCAAAGAACAGGTGCTGTACTATCGCGATGACGCATTTTACAGACACAGTGAGCAGGTAAAGCGGCTCGGTGATGAGGTGGTGTATGATCTGCATGATTTTGCACACCTGGTCAGCACCCTCTGTAAGCCCACCTTATACGGTTGCTATTATCATGACTTGAGTGCCAAGATCACCAACAAGCAGTTCCGCAATATGATTTCTCTGCCGGGAAAACGCGACCTGGACAGTCAAATTGTCGCCGACGGGTTTGTCTACACCTGCCTGACCAGGCATCTGTACGACACCCTGGTGACTGAGCCATTTACAACCCCGGATGATCTGGTCGAAGCCATCGCAGAACAACTCAGCCGCTACTATCTGGCAAAGCAAACCCTCACCAGCGCGCAAGATGGCAAAACCTACCGGTTAAATGCCCCCATTGAAACCGGTCAGCTTGTGATATTGGCCCTGAATAAGCTCTATGAACACTCGGCATCAGAAGTCGAGCACTCCGTATTTATCCGCGCTGAGCAAGACAGTGGGGTACTTGAGCTCTCCCCCTCAAACCGCTTGCAGGCACTGGCCGCACCGTTAAAGTGGCTGTATCCCGAGGCGCGCAATACCATTCGTCATCGTGCCCATGCACTGTCTTACATTAAAACAGCCAAAGCGCTGATCCCCATGCGCCCGGCGGAAGCCTCAATTTTAGACCAGGTTGTGCAGTTGCTCGGTGCTGACCCCGCGGCACTGCGTACAATTTTAGAGCTGCTATCACTTAACTCCACGCTTAATAAGGAAGAATTACTATGATCTCACAACACATTGCCATCGTGCAGGACCACCCAAAACCAGGCATTAAGTTTCATGATATTACGTCGTTGTTGAGTAACGCCAATGAAAGAGACCGCGCCATCACGCAGCTCACCGAACACTTTCGGGGCAAAGTAAACTGTGTCGCAGCCATTGACGCACTGGGCTTTATCATTGGCGCTATGGTGGCAGACCGATTGAATTTAAAATTTGTGCCGATCCGAAAGCCCGGCAAACTACCGCGTGAAACCATCAGCACCGATTACAGCAGTGAATATGCACACAACAGTCTGCACATTCACAAAGACGACATTGACCAGAATGACCACATCCTGTTGATTGATGATGTGTTGGGTACGGGCGGGACCTGTCTGGCTGCCATCAAGTTGTGTGAACAACTGGGTGCACGTGTCGTGGGTACCGGCTTTTTGCTTGAACTGCCCAGCCTTGGCGGACGCCACACCCTGGAAGGCTATCACCCTGTTTGCTGTGCCCAGCTGTAACCCAGTGACACTATGACTATGTATGATCACTACACCCTGCCAGAGCAACACCAGCATTTGATCCGCACTGCAATGACACAGCGCATCGACCAGGCAAGTCCGGTGACGATTGGCGAGCTCATCGCACACATGCAATCACTGAACTGGTCGGTGTTTATCTCAGGCGGTGCACCCAGAGACTGGGTTGAAGGCCAGCAAGCACAAGACATTGATCTGTCTGTAAACACCAGCTTTGCCGACCTGTATGCGTTTTGCCTTGGTATATTTCAGTCTCATCAACTGCTCACTGACCCAGATTTTGGGTTAGTGACTGTGCTCGGCTCAGAGTACAAATTAGACATTAATATATTACGCGAAGCCGCCTTCACCATGCCCGTGCCGCCCAAAGTCGGCCTGTCTCAGTCACACCAGCATGACGAGAGCCAGTCAGCAACCACCGCTATCGCACGCCTGAAAGCTGATATCCTGTCGCGGGACTTCGCCGTCAATGCGCTCTACTATTGCTGTGACAGCGGGCACATTCTCGACCCTTCAAAGCAGGGCTTGTCTGATCTCAAACATCGCCGCTTGTCTTTTGTCATGTGTGCACAGAGGCTGGCCCACGACAATGTGGTCTGTATCAGGATTTTACAGTTCATCGCACGCGGCTTTGAACCCAATGAGGAAGTAAAAACTCTGCTTTGTACGCGGCTGGAAACCGCCGTCATGCAACAGCAAGAGTTTCAGGCATGGCTGGCAGTCTATATCGGGACGCATAAATCATACTACCCACAGTTCAAGGCCTGCGCCTATCACTATGCTGCCAGTCAAACCGTCAAAAACCGACTTCAGCACTATTTTAGCAATATGGAATCCGAGTCGTGAGTAGTCTCTCTAAACGCAATCAAGCCCTTGCGGTGTTTATTTTTATCCTGATCACTATGACCACAGTCTGGGCCGTTGCATACAGCCGACTATACCTGACCATAGACAATGCCCGGGTCAGTGCGGATTTGGTAACCATCCGTAGTGAAAGTGATGGTCGCATCGTGATGGCGAATGCGGCACTGCGCTCGGAGCGGGTGCCCAAAGGCCAGCAGATCATCGCTCTGGACGCGCGGGAAATCCGCTTGCAGATACAGGTTGCGGACGCTGAAATCGCTCAGATTGAAGCCGAAAAACAACTCAACCAGCAACGCTATGAGGTCGCCATTGCCAACAACAAAGAGCAGGCAACGCAGTTTATCTGGCAACAGGAACTGCTCAATAGGGAACTGGCACTCAAACAAGAAAGCACCCGCTTACAAATGGAGAAAACCGACAATATTCAGGATCTGGCAACCACGGCAGCGGTCTCCAGGCAGGATAAACTCACCGCCCAGTCAGCACTTCAGCAGGCGTTATTAGACATAGATATTCATCAAGCGAGAATTGCAGAACACGCCGTCAATCAGGCCTTACTCAGCAATGAAAAGCGCCAGGCCGACTTAATCTTGCATGAAATTTCCCGCTTAGAGAGTCAGAAGCAAGCCGCCCAGGCACAACGCGCACTGCTTGAATATCAATTGGAAAAATTAACCTCTTCGGCACCCTTTGATGGCGTGATTGATGAAGTCTTTGTCCGCCATGGTGAATATGTCGAAGAAGGCCAGCGTCTGTACATGATGCATGATCTCAACAGCCTGAAAGTCGAGGCCAACATTCTGGAAAGTGACCTTGGCAAAGTGCACCTGGGGCAACAAGTCGACGTGCAGTTAAGCTATCAACCCGGGCAGACGATTTCGGGGGTGATCACCCGGATTGCATCAGTCAGCAATGACAAACTGGCACTGATCCCCACCAGTCAAATGAGCAGCGATTTTGTCAGAGTAAAACAAAGGTTCACGCTGGATATCAAATTAGATAACACCACCTCAGCTATGGTCGCACCGGGCATGATGAGTACCGTGATAGTTCCACTGTAAAGGACCCTTATGTTTAACAGGCAAACCATTGCATGTATTTTTACGGTTGGACTCGGCAGCTTTTCAACCTTACTCAGCAGCACCACCATCGAGGTCGCATTTGTGCAGGTGATGGGGGAGCTGGCCATGGACCTGAGTGAAGCGCACTGGACCGTATCGTTATACATGGTGGTGATGACAATTGCGATGCTATTAACCGCGGACTTGGTGAATCGCATTGGTTGCAGATACACGTTTATCGTCAGTTTCATCATCATGATCTCAGGCTCACTGATCGGGGCTTTGGCAGATGGCCTGTTCAGCTTGTTGTGCGGCCGTGCCTTGCAGGGATTTGCGGCCGGATTGCAGGCCCCACTGGCCACCATCATATTGGGGCGCATTTTTGCCAGAGAAAAAATGGGCATTGCGATGGGCTTTTTTGGCGCGATTATGCTGTTAGCCCCTGCGCTTGGTCCGGTTATCGGCGGTTATTTAATCGATTTCATGTCGTGGCGCGGCCTGTTTGCGTTTCAAATTCCGATGGCAGCTCTGTCCCTGCTATGTGCACTGATCTTTTTAAATCCCGATAAACCACAGCAGGCAGCTTACGGTTACGACTGGGCGGGTTTGTGTATTCTGACTGGCGTACTGTCTGGCTTTTTCATCAGTTTACAGCTGGTTGAAGAGGTGGGGGTGTATGCCACTGAGTTTGCAGTAAGCTGCGGCGTCAGTGCTCTGCTGGCGCTTATGTTCTATTTTTATGAAAAAAACACCGCTCAGCCACTGGTCAATTTCGCACTGTTTAGGGACACCGTGTTTAGCGTCAATATTGTGGTGATCTGCGTGCTGGGTATTTTTCTCTTTAGCTCCATCTTAATCGTACCTCTTTACTTGCTTGAGATCAGAGGACTCAGTGCCCGTCAGGCTGGTGAAGCCCTGCTCATTCCGGGTCTTATCATGGCCTTTATGGCGCCTTTTTCAGGCTGGTTATCCGATCGCTTCCCACCCAGAGAAATTATTTTGTGTGGTCTCCTGATCAATGCATACGCCATCTGGCTCACCGCACAACAAGATGTTTCAAGTGCGATTATTGCCATTGTGGTGGCCACATCTCTATCACGTATTGGCATGTCAGTTATGCTTCCCAGCTTATATGTGAGCTCACTCAGGCACCTTGACGGACCTATGCTGGCTTATGGCTCAAGCATGATTAACTTTGCCCGACAAATAGGGGGAGCGCTGGGTGTGATGCTATTTAGCTTGTTATATGAACGCAGTAAGTACATTGCATCAGACCAGCTGTGGCAATCCGCTGGCAATGCAATGGCGTCAACAGGCTACTTAAACCTGGATGCCACGAGCAGAGAATACAGCAGGATAGAACAAGGGATCCATGCGCTGTCGGGGACTGCCGCATTTCAATCCGTCTTCTATCTGAACCTGCTGATGAATATTATCTGCCTGGGGCTGCTACTGTTAACTTACTTACCCGCCTGGCGGGCGACTTTGCGCAAGTCTCAGATCTCTGACAGCCCCGCTTCGCCCTAGCAGGCATGAGCAATAAATTGCGCAACAAAGTACCTACTCTATACTAAAAAATGGGTTAAATTGATTATTTTTGCTGCTGTTGACATTAATTAACAGTCAAACCGGTCTATCTATTGTATTGTAGAAACAGTGTTGATAGTTTTTAGCGCAATGAATACATAGGACAAAACCATGATGCAATTCAGCAACTTACACCTTGCCATCGGATTGGCTTTAACCCTCACTGCGCTCTCAGGATGCGGTGGTGGCGGTACAGAGAGCAGCAATGGCGGTGATTCAGGTACTGTGACAACGCCGGATAACAATAATAACGGCTCAGACTCAGGTGGCAGCAGCACAGAACCCAACTGGCAGGCTGGTGTGTTTCCACCTGCCACCAACTTCATCAACTACTGCGCCAACCCACGCACCGGACAGGATGAATTTAACAATAACCAGCCTTTTCCGGACAGAGCCGGGACGGTTATGCATGAAAAAATGTGGCTCCGCTCATTCAGCCATGAAACCTATTTATGGTACGACGAGCTTGCTGACAACAATCCGCAGGACTTCAGCACAGTGGCTGATTATTTTGCCCAGCTAAAGACCACCCAACGTAATCCGGATGGGTCACTGAAAGATCAGTTTCATTTTTCTAATACCTACGAAGAATATCAAAAAGAGCAACAGTCCGGTGTAACCACCAGCTATGGTATTCATTGGTCTGCTAGCAAAACGTCCTCACCGAATCGTAACTTTACCATTGCTTATATCGAGCCAAACTCGCCAGCTGCGGGCACTGGGCTGAGCAGAGGCGATCGCCTGATCAACATCGACGGCGAGGATTTTGTGGACGGCGATAACGTCACATTATTCAATGAAGCGCTATTTCCCAGTGATCCAAAAGCCTACACCTTTGCTTTTCGTTCTGTCGAGGGCGAAGAAAAATCAGCCTCTATGACCGCCGCCGACTTTGAACAAACACCGGTGCAACATACAAAAATCATATCACACGGAAACAAAACCGTTGGTTATGTGCAGTTTAACCAATTTATTCCAACGGCACAGGAGCCCCTGATTGCTGCGTTTGATACCTTTATTAACCGAGGTGTCAATGAGCTGGTGCTGGATATGCGCTATAACGGTGGTGGACTTATCCACAGTGCAGCACAGCTTGGTTATATGATCGCCGGAGATAGTTCACTCAGCCGCAATTTCGGCGTCACAACCTACAATGATAAGCGCCAGAGTGAAAACCGGATATATACTTTCGAGCCTCGCCGGATAGACTGGACCCGGGATGTATTTCTTAACGACACCACACTGCCCAGCCTGAGTCTTTCTAAAGTATACGTACTGACCACCGACGACACGGCCTCAGCCAGTGAAATGGTGATCAATGGCTTGCGCGGTATTGATATTGAGGTGATCCAGATAGGCACCACTACACGCGGTAAACCCTACGGTTTCTTACCAGCCCCTAACTGCGGCATGGTGTATTACACCATTCAGTCAAAATCAGCCAATGAAAAAGGCTTTGGCGACTATGCCAATGGCTTTACACCAACACCAGCCAGCCAGATAAACGGCGAAACCGGATTAGATGGAAGAGTGCCAGGCTGTCAGGTGAGTGATGATTTGAGCCGTGCGTTAGGTGACGAAAACGAGCAGCTACTGGCCACCGCACTGCATCATAGCGCAACCGGCACCTGCCTGGTCAATGAAGCGACGGGCGTCTCCGCCAAACCAGGTGATAATGAGCAGGCGGGTGAGCATAACACTGTGACGCTGCCGTTCAGACCACTGCGTGATGGCGCGATCCACTCTACATTGAAAGGACAGTAATGATGAAATGTTCGGGATGGTTTGCCACGTTACTGACCCTGCTGCTCAGTGGCTGCCAGTACAGCAAAGCAGCGCCTGTGTACGCAGCTTTAATTGAGCAAACCACACCGGACATGATCCGTGAAATACAACACGCCATCGTCGCCCTAAAGGGCGGCAAGGCACCCAAACTAGCCAATAACGTGTTTATGCAGCGCTCCACTTTGTTCCTTGAAAAAGGCAATATACGCGATGCCTATGGCCAGCCCATCCTCGGTAGCAGAGAAGGCGGCGTGACGGGCTTCGAATTGCAAATACGTGGCGAGCAATGCGTCTTGTTTTATCCTAAAACTGGCGAATATCGGGTATTGTCTGGCATACCTTGTGTGCCCAACCCACAACAACCGTAGCACGCTTAATTTTATTCCCGGCTTTGCCCCTGAGTGTGCTTGCAACCTTTCCCTATATCGGTAAACTGGCTGGCACTAATTGAGGGAGTCGTATGTCGTTAACACCAGTCGAACTATTTACACCCCAGCTGCCATTCGTCAGTCACAGCAGTGCTTTTCGCGTTGCCGCGTATCAGGACAACGATTTTGCCCGTTATACGCAACCATTGCCGGATAAACTCAGCCGCGCTGTCGCCAAGCGTAAAGCGGAATATCTCGCCGGGCGTCACTGTGCCAGTCAGGCACTCAAAACGCTGGGACTACCGCATACCATTGTTGCCAGTGCAGAAAGTCGTGCCCCCATATGGCCAGAGGGCATTCAGGGCACCATTACCCATACTCAGGAGCTGGCCATGGCCATGGTCAGTGATGATCCGTCAGTACAGGGATTAGGCATCGATCTGGAAAGAAAAATGTCGGATAAGCAAGAGCAGGAGCTACAAAAACAGATCCTGGCAAAAGAAGAACAGGCTGCGTTTGAGCAACTGAGTCAAGTACAGGCCTCCCCGCTCACCCTGATTTTCTCCGCCAAGGAGAGTATTTTTAAAGCGCTGTACCCAGTCGTACAACGCTTTTTTGGCTTTGAGGCCGCCTGTCTAAACGACTTCAGTCACAACCAATTACATTTTACGCTCACAGAAACACTCCATGAAACTCTGCCACAGGGCACCCAAATCAGTGTGTATTATCAACTCAACGATGAGTTGGTCCTGACCGAGTGCTGCCTGCGCGCTGGCCGTTAAGCCAGCGCCGTTTGCTGTTTTGACACGCCAGGAGGAGATACTCTGGCCGGTTCGCTGAGACACCCGTTGTCCATTTTCAGTAGTCTGTCGGCCAGGTCAAAATACTTGTCATCATGGGTGATCACCAGCACGGTTTTACCCTGAGCGCTAAGCTCTGGCAGCAGCTCGCGATAAAAGACGTCTTTAAAGACCGGGTCCTGATCTGCCGCCCATTCATCAAAGATATAAAACGGTCTGTCTTCCATGTAAGCCACCACCAACGCCAGGCGTTTGCGCTGTCCTTGTGACAGCTTCTGCGTGGTAAACGCGCCGTCTTTAATGGCCACTTTATGATGCAGGTTGAGCTTGCGGATCAAGGCATTGCCTTTGTCTTCCAACGCTTGCCCCTCACAACCTAAAACTCGATCAAAGAGGTAAAAATCACTGAAAACCGTACTAAACAACTGACGATAGTCATCAAACTGCGCCGCTTGTATTGCTTTTCCATCAACCAAAACTTGTCCCTGCTGCGCCTCAAACAGACCACACAACAGCTTGGCAAAGGTGGTTTTACCACTCCCGTTACCACCAACCAGATAGATCAGCTCGCCTTTGCGCAAGGTCAGGTTGATGGGTGTCAGGGCAAATACCTCATCACTTTGTTCATGATAATAACCGTGGCTGATGTCCGTCAGGGCCAGTTCATTAAAGTCACTCATAGCCTCATTGCTACTCGGCATCAACGCCATTTCTTCCGTTAACGTGGCAATGGTATTGGCCGAAGCTTTCGCAGCGGCGGCTTTTGGAATAGCAGCCAGCATCACTTCCAGCGGTGTCAGCATATAAAGAAATAACAGCGCAAAACCCGACATGACTTTTCCGCTATCCGCACCAGGTGTGGAAAGATAAAACAGTGCGCCACCAATAAAGGCAAACACACTGAAACCGCCCCAGGACGCCGCGTAATGATACATACTGGCGCCCTGTACACGCCGCTTTTGCAGCAAAGTGATGGTGCTGCCAATCACATCCTGGAAGAAAGTTTCACGCTTTTTACGATGCAACTTGAGCTCTTTTGCACCGGCATAAATGGCATCAAATTGGTCGTACAAAGAATCCTGAATTTTTGCCGCTTCGGTTACTTTACGAAAGGCATTGGCATTGGCCAGGCTATAACCCACGGAGCCAAGTACCAGGGTCAGCAATGCAAATAAAAACACCTGCCAGTCAAGCCAGGCCATATATACAAAGCTGCCCAACACCACCATGGCGTTACTGAGAATGTTAGGCAGACTCTGAAAAAATTCTGCTACTTTAAGGCTGTGTTCGGTCAGACACGATTTGATCTTACCCGCCCCTTGCGCTTCTACATGGCTGAATTGCGCACCGATGACATGCTCTGCAACCTCACGGCGCACTGTCGCCTGACTTTGCTGGCTGAGTTGCTCTGCGAGTAACTTAGAAGCCAGTTGCAAGCTCACCCCCAGGCAGGCCAGTACGGCAAACCAGACAAACTGCTCAGAGCGGCCATCCTGATTACTGTTAATGATTTCGTTGATCAGCGCGACCAGCGACACGCTGATCAGACCAAACAAAACACTGCTGAGTGCGGTCGCGATGAATCGCCACCAGGTATTACGGATCAATTTTGCAAGCACGGGGTCTCTCTTCTATGCTGACGTGGATTTGCTTTAGGTGGTGACGAACAGAAAGTAAAAAAATTCACCCACAAAACGTCTATGCATAGGTATTTGTAGCAAATCAACCACGAGGTACACTTGCTTCCAACATTACAGCCGTTTTTTCAGGGGCCCTTCAGGGAATATGGCGAAGCCGTCACTTTGTCACACACCCCGGACTTACCGACTCTTTCACACCAGTTTGCCGAGGCGAGCGCGTTAAAAAACACTATCACTCGCTGGGCGCTGCACGAGGGGATTGACGCCCCCCGGGCACATGCTTCCGTGTGGCATATGCGCTATTGCGTCAGAGTACTCCCGACGATGTTACTGAGCCACAGTGTGCTCAACCGGGGTCTGCCTATTGCAGCTCAGGACGTGCAGCTGTGTTTAACCACTCAGCGCCTGATGTTACGCACCTGTGGTCAGCCGTTTATCCCAGGCAGCAGCACAGGGGCCAAATATCACCCGGTGATCTTTGCCCACTTTGCCCCGCTTCATGACTTTCTCTCAACCCAGTTTGGTATCGCTGAGCGTGTACTGTGGAGCAATCTGGTGTTTCGCCTGCGCCAAATCAGCACAACCGTTGCCAATGTGCTACCGGATGCCTCTGGGCTGCAGCAGGATGTCCGTACCCTGCTACACCCTGATTGCTGGCAAGACCAACCTAACCCTCTGTTCAGAGCACAGCGCAATGAGTACATGGCTGGGGGAAAGCGTGTGCGAGGTGCCTGTTGCTTGCTGCACGCTCACCCGCAAAAAGACTATTGCAGTGACTGCCCTAAGCGCCCGGAATTCATGGCGGCACGAAAAACAGCCCGCAAGCAAATGGCCTGCAGCACTAAATCTTTTTCACAATGAGTCGTCTTGGTCACATCTCGCTGAACGCAGTTTGCATCAGCGTCGCTACAGACAAAGTTAACAGAGGAAAGTAAATCCATGCATGCTGGTCAATTATCCGAACCTACCCAAACGCACCAACTTGGCGAGTTCCGGCCCGAGCAGGACTGTTTATTTGTTTCCGGACAGTCATGCCTGATAAGTCGTGGTATGGCCAAGCGTTTTACCTTAGCCATTAATGATACCGAGGCGCTGGCAAGTCAGCTGCAACAACAATTAGATGCGCATGCAGCCAGCCACCAGGATCATGCCATCGCCTTCGGTGTGATACCGTTTTGTAAGCAACAGCAGGCTCAGTTTATCATCCCGGAGCAGGTCAGCACGCTGGATAAACAACTCTTTGCACAGTGTCTGAGTGCACAGCATACGAGTGCTCAGACACCTAATCGCTTGCAGTCCGTGCATTACAAACAAGACCGGGCACACTTTGAGCAAACCGTGCGCGATGCTAAAGCCTTATTTGCCGACGGTGAGCTGGATAAAATCGTACTCAGTAAGCAGGTTGAATTACAGTTTGAGCAACCACTGGATCAGGTTGGCGTACTCGCTCAATTACTGGCACAAAGCCCCAGTGGCTACCACTTTTCGATCCCCAGCCAGTTGCATGATGCAGAGACCAAACAAGCAGCTGGGGTATTAATGGGTGTCAGCCCTGAGCTGTTACTGCGCAAATCTGACGGACAAATTTTTAGCAACCCGCTGGCCGGTTCAATCCCCCGGGATCCTTGCCCCAGCGTCGAAGCACAGCGCCGCTCAACCCTGTTCGCATCGAAAAAAGACCGCTATGAACACGCAGTGGTATTACAGGACATGGCACAGATCCTCGGCCCGTTGTGCACCCAATTGCATATACCCGAGCAGCCCGACCTGCTTAGTACAGCCACCATGTGGCATCTGTCAACAGTTATAGAAGGCACACTCTGTGCCCCACAGCAGCCCGCAATCGCGCTGGCCAACCGTCTCCACCCCACACCGGCACTGTGCGGTAAACCCACAGCACTGGCGTACCAGCACATAGATACGCTGGAAGGTCACGGCCGCGGCTTATTTTCAGGGATCGTTGGCTGGTGTGACAACCAGGGCAATGGCGAATGGGTGGTGGTGATCCGCTGTGGTTACCTGCAAGCCAATCTGGCGACCTTATTTGCCGGTGCCGGTATTGTGGCAGCCTCCGATCCCAGTTCGGAATGGCTGGAAACCGAAGCCAAATTAAACACTATGCTGAACGCGCTGGACGTACGGCATGCCTATCACTTAGCAACGAAACACACACTATGAGTATTGAATATACCCCGTGGCCCGAAGAGCTGGCCGCCCACTACCGTGCCCAGGGCTACTGGCAGGATAAACCACTTACCAGTATTCTAGACGACCAACTGGTGCACAATGGACAAGGCATTGCCGTGGCGGATGCCAACCGGCAACTGAGCTATCAGCAACTCGATGAATATAGCACCAACCTCGCAGCCCACCTGGCCAGTCAGGGGTTACAGCAAGGCGATACCGCGCTGGTTCAACTGCCCAACTGTGTGGAGTTTTATATCAGTTACTTTGCACTGCTTAAACTTGGCGTGGCCCCGGTTTGTGCGCTGTTTAACCACCAGCGCACGGAGTTACAAAGTTATTGTGAGATCCTGCAGCCTAAGCTGCTGCTGGTTTCGTCTGCTCAGTCTTTGTTTGCTGACGAATCCTTCTCTCAGGAGCTATACAATCGCTTTGCCTGTATCAACCACATCATGGTTGACCACAGCAAGGGCAACAGCGAGCTGAAGCAAGCGTATTTGCAACCACGCAGCTTCCGTGCACCTGATCTCAATCCAGAAGATGTGGCCTTTTTCCAGCTCTCTGGCGGCAGCACCGGCACCCCGAAACTGATCCCGCGCACCCACAACGATTACCTGTATTCTGTTGTTGCCAGCCGGGATATTTGTCAACTGCATGGCGATACCCGTTATTTGTGTGCCCTGCCAGCCCCCCATAACTTCCCACTCAGCTCACCCGGCGCACTGGGCGTATTTGCAGCCGGCGGCTCAGTGATCCTGGCTTCAGACCCCAGTCCAAGTAACTGCTTTGCCTTGATTGAACGCTTTGCCATAACCCACACCGCGCTGGTACCACCTGCACTCCAGCTGTGGTTGCAACATGCATCACACAGCGACCATGACCTGAGCAGTTTGACGCTGATCCAGGTTGGTGGTGCTAAGCTCAGCCGCACCGTGGCCGAGCAGGTCAGGCCGGTGCTGGGTGCCCAACTACAGCAAGTGTTTGGCATGGCAGAAGGTCTGGTGAACTACACCCGTCATGACGATGATGACGAGCTGGTGCTGACGACCCAGGGACGTCCCATCAGCCCGGACGATGAGGTCAAAGTCGTTGATGAACACGGCCAGCCAGTCGCCCAAGGTGAAGCCGGCAGACTCATGACCCGCGGCCCGTATACCTTCCGGGGTTACTACAAGTCACCTCAGCATAACGCCAGTGCATTTGATGCAGAGGGGTTTTATGCCTCCGGCGATTTGGTCAGGCAACTGCCTTCTGGCCACCTTATTGTGGTCGGGCGAGATAAAGATCAAATCAACCGTGGCGGCGAGAAAATCGCGGCCGAAGAAGTGGAAAACCACTTGCTGGGCCATCAGCACATCGAGCAGGTTGCCATAGTTTCTATGCCCGATGCCACGCTGGGCGAGAAGAGTTGCGCCTTTGTGGTGGCCGCTGAAAAGCTCACCCCTTTGCAACTGCGCAAATACCTGCGTCAGCTGGGGATCGCCGATTTCAAAGTCCCCGATAAGTTCCAGTTTGTAACCGACCTGCCCCTGACTGCGGTAGGTAAAGTCGATAAAAAAGCCCTGCGTGCCACGTTCGACGGCCAGGCCTGATTAACAAAAGAAGCAAAAACACGATGAGTATTCCTAAGCTATCCCATTATCCGTTACCCCGTGCCGCAGAGTTACCCGAAAACCGCGTTGACTGGCAGCTCGATGCAAACCGTGCCGCCCTGCTGATCCACGATGTTCAGCACTATTTTGTCGGTTACTACGGTGATAATAACCCGCTGATTGAAACCATGATCAGCCACATTCAGCGCCTCAAGCAGTTCTGTTACGACCAAGGGATTCCGGTCTATTACACCGCCCAACCAATCAAGCAGGGCCAGCATGAACGCGGACTACTGAGCGATATGTGGGGCCCAGGCCTGCAAGACCCGGCGCAGCAGCCAATTGTCGATGCACTGGCACCGGGCGAGCAGGATGTGGTGCTGACCAAATGGCGTTACAGTGCTTTTCAGAAGTGCGACTTTGAAGCGCAACTGCGTGAGCGCAACCGTGACCAGCTGATGATAGTCGGCATCTATGGCCATATCGGGGTGATGACCACCGCGGTAGACGCCTTTATGCGTGACATTCAGCCGTTTGTGATTGCTGATGCGATTGCCGACTTCAGCCGCGATGAACACCTGATGGCGCTGAACTTTGTGGCTGGACGCTGCGGTAAAGTGGCAACAGTTGCCGAAATCCTGGGAGAAGAAACTCAGGACATCACGACATTGGAAGGCCTCAAAGCGCATATCCTGCCGCTGATTGATTGTGAGGAAGATGAATTTGATGAACATGAAAGTCTCATCGACTATGGTCTGGACTCCGTGCAAGTGATGAACCTCATTGCCCTGTGGCAGCAACAAGGCATTGAAACCAACTTCATCGAACTGGCTCAGATCCCGACACTGGCAGCCTGGGTTGAGTTGCTCGAAGAGCGTAAGGAGGACTGATGTCCAGCGCTTTGCCATTAACCGACTCGCAACAGGCGATGTGGCTGCTGCACACCATCAGCGGCCGGGGAACACTGTTTAACGTCGCCGAATGTATCGAATTCCAGGGTCAGATCTCCGCAACCATGTTACAACAGGCGCTTGCCCACGTGTGGCAAAGCAGCGATTGTCTGGCGGGGCGGTTTATCCATGACGCCAGTTTTGTGCCTCAGCTTAGCCCGAATAAGGATGTGCCACAGATCCACATTCAAACCCTGGACACCCAGCCAGAGGACGTTCAAGCTTTTGCCAATGACTTTGTTGCGCCAGCGATGGCACAAAGTTTTTCATTGCCCGATGAGGCCTTGCTAAAACTGACGCTGGTACGTACGCCAGAGCAAGACCTGCTGTTTATTGTGGGTCACCATCTGTTGCTCGACGGCTATGGGTTTGGCTTGTTTACTCAGGCACTGAATCGCAGTTATAACGCACTGCAAAAAGGCCGGGCACTGCCCAATCTGCGCTTTGGTACACAAAGCCAGTTGCTTGAATGGCAACGCAGCGAAACCTACCTGGCACGTCAGCAAGTGGCGAAAGCCACCCTGATCTCCTGGCTTGAGAATACCCCGCCCGCAAAAAGTTTTTGCACCAGTGAGGCGGATGTGACTGAGGCTAACCGCCGCCAAAGTGCGACTTTGAGCCGTGCCGACTGGCATACCATTCAATCGGCTGCCTCATTATGTCAGGCAGGTCACGCAGAATTGCTGATTGCCGCCGTGTGTGCCGCACTGGTCGCCAAATCGGGGCAGTATCATGTTACCCTGGGTATGATCATGATGAATCGCCAGCATCAGGTGGAGCTCAGTACCCCCTGTGTGCAGAGCAACGTGATGCCACTGCCACTGGCGTTGGATGCTGAGATGACCCTCAGCCAGTGCTGCCGGGTAATCAATCAGGGGATCAAATCCCTCAAAGCACTACAGACCTTCCGAGTGGAAGAGCTCAAACGCGAGCGCAACAAACAAGGCCTGAGCCCACACGTGTATGGCCCGACCGTAAACCTGTTACCGTTTTCCAGTAACCCTAAATATGGAGCGGTGACGTGCCAGTCGCATATTCTCAGCGCCGGTGCCACCGACGACATTATGTTGCAATGGCACTTGTTGCAGGACCAACCGGCTAAGCTGGATACCGACGCGAACGTCGCTCGCTATACAGATTCTGAGCAACAGCAAGTGCAAACGCAGATCTTCGCCGCAGCCCGCAGCTGGTCAGCACAACCAAACCGCACACTCAACTCGGTCATCAATGAACTGGCCGCAGGAGCTGAGCATGCCGTTTGATGCCAGACTGCAACAGGAATATCACGATCAGGTCGTGTGGATCAGTGGGGTAGGCCAGGGCATCGGCCTGGCCGCCGCACAGCGTTTTCATGCGCTGGGTGCCAAAGTAATTGGTTTCGATCGCCAGTTTAGCGATATCAGTGTGCTGCATCGTGCCGTGGAATGTGATTTGGGTGCACCAGAGCAGCTCGCTCAGCAACTGGACAAACTAGTCACGGAGGGGCTTGCCCCATACAACCTGATCAATGTCGCCGGGGTGCTGGAACTGGGCGACCTGGAGCAATTAACGCTGACTCAGTGGCAGCACTGTCAAACCGTCAACAGCACCGCAGTGTTTACTTTTTTACGTGCCTGCACGCCTCACTTTAAGCAGCAAGGTAAAGGCGCGGTGGTCACCGTGGGCTCCAACGCCGCAGATACGCCACGCCAGCAAATGGCAGCCTATTGCGCCTCCAAAGCCGCAGTGACACAGCTGACGCTCACAGCCGGGCTGGAATTGGCCAACTTTGGTGTACGTTGTAATGTGATAGCACCTGGTTCAACGCTGACACCAATGCAGACTGGCATGTGGCAGGATGAGCAGGGGGCGCAGCGGGTGATTGATGGCTTTGCAGCGCAGTATAAGCTGGGGATCCCGTTACAAAAGCTGGCTACCGCAGAAGAAGTTGCCGACAGTATTGTGTTTGTGGCATCGAGCCTGTCTTCTCATACCACCTTACAGGTGATCACCATAGATGGTGGCGCGACGTTTTAACGTCACGCCCTCATTCAAACGATTAAGTTAGCGCTTCCAGCTGCTCAACCTGAGCATCCATCAGCCGCTGTGGATCAAGGCAGAACGCCTGGATCGCCAACTGGTAAATATGTGCTAGATCAGCGATATCCTGCACGTCTGCCGATTCGTTCACCTGATGGATATTGTCGTTTCTGAGGCCAAATTCAATCACCTGAGTATGGCTGGAAGCAATGAACCGCCCATCAGACGTACCACCATCTGTGGTCAATACCGGCACCTGATCCACCACCGCCTCAATGGCATTGCAGATCAGGGCGACGAATTCATCCGCCTGATTAAAATAGGGTGCACAGGGGCGTTGCCACTCAATGTCGTAATTTAAATCCAGATCCAGCAAAATGTCATCGATCATGCGCTTTAACTCCGCCTCATTAAAGCGGCTGCTGTAACGGAAATTAAAGCAGACATCACATGCGCCCGGCACCACATTATCAACAAACTCACCACTGTTGAGCTGCGTAACCTGAAACGTGGTGCCCGGCATCTGTGGTGTGCCTTTATCCCATTCCAGCGCCAATAAACGCTGTAATAATCGCGCGGTATGATGGGTAGCATTGTCACAGTTATGTGGATAGGCCACATGGCCCTGTCGACCATAAACCCGAATATGCGCAGACAAGGATCCACGACGACCAATTTTGAGTACATCACCCAGAGTCTTGCGACTTGAGGGCTCACCAACCAGACAGTAATCCGGCAGATGATCGACCCCTTGCTGCTTAAGGTAACTCATCAGTGCTGCGGTGCCATGCTCAGCCTCCCCTTCTTCATCACAGGTGATCAGAAACATCAGGCTGCCACGTGTACACTGCGCCAGGATAGATTCAACAGCGGCAATAAAACAGGCAATCGCGCCTTTCATATCCGCAACACCACGACCATAAAGTCGGCCATCCTGAATATTGGCCGCAAAGGGTGGGCTTTGCCACAATTCCAGCGGACCTGGCGGTACCACATCCAAATGCCCGGCAAAAGCCAGTGTTTCACCCGGGCCAAACACCCGTTTAGCAACCAGATTACGGACGCCCTGACGTGTTACTTCATGGCAGTCAAACCCCAGCGACTGCAACTTGCGGACTAAAAAGCAAAAGCTGCCAGCATCATCCGGCGTAATAGATTTATAACGTACCAGCTTCTGAGTCAGTGCAATGGCCTGCTCACTTAACGTCGTACTGCGTTTCAGAGTCGTTCCGGCAACTTGCATATCCCTTTACCCATTCATTCTTAGTTATTGAAAGTACGGACAAAAATAAAACAATTGCCCCAGTTGATTAGCTAGACGAGTCAGTGGGTAAAAAATTCACATTAATTGCCAGATTTTTGCCCTGGATCAAAGCGATTATTTTCTCTGTGACTTCTCGTAAATTCCGCCGCTTCACACCTAAAGAAACGCCGCCATTCTTCGTCCTTAACAGCAAGAAACATCATTTCACGCAGCTTAATGTGTGATTAAGCTAATCAAAGGCAAAACAATGAAACTATACGACGTGATTGGGATTGGATTTGGTCCCGCCAACCTGGCCCTGGCAATCGCCCTTCAGGAACAAAACAAACTGAGCGATCGAGTCTGCTTTATCGAAAAGCAACCGGACTTTCTCTGGCATGGCGGCATGTTGCTGGATAACACGACCATGCAGATCTCCTTCTTAAAAGATCTGGTCTCGCTGCGTAACCCAACCAGTCACTTTAGTTTTATTAACTACCTGCACCACAATAAGCGTCTAGACAACTTTATTAACCTGAAAACCTTCTACCCGTCAAGACATGAATTTAACGATTACCTTGGCTGGGCAGCCAGTCATTTCCGTGATCACTGTCATTTTGGTGAGCAGGTCTGTGGTGTGGAGCCGGTGTTACTGGACGGTCAAGTTGATCACCTCAAGGTGATCAGCCGCGACAATGAAGGTCAGCAAAGTGTCCGTCTGACCAAGCACCTGGTGGTCAGCGTGGGTGGCTCGGCGAAAGTGCCAGCACCGTTCAACGCACTTCAGGATGCTGAGAACGTTTGGCACTCGTCGCAGTATCTGCACAACAAAGATAAAGTAAAAGACGGTGATCGCGTCGCCGTGATCGGGGCTGGCCAAAGTGGTGCCGAGATCTTTGCTGATCTGGCCGCGATGACCGAACAACCTGCGGTAGATATGATCATGCGCGCTGGTGCGATGAAGCCAGCCGATTCCAGCCCGTTTGTTAACGAGATCTTTGATCCCAGCTTTACTGACGTGGTATTCAGTAAATCATCTGAACAAAAAGATCGTTACTTTAACGAATTCCGCAGCACCAACTATTCGGTTGTGGATGAGCCGCTGATCGACAGTATTTACGCCAGCCTCTATCAACAGAAGTTAAACGGCACAGATCGACTGGCGATCCGCAACCGCACCAGCGTCAATGGTGCCAGTATCAATGCCCAGGGCAAAGTCGTACTGGAACTGGAAAGTGTCCACGGTGTCAGCCAGGTTGAATACGATCAGCTGGTGCTGGCCACAGGCTACCAGTACCCAAGCCGATCACCTTTGCTTGAGCAGGTGAGTGAGTGGTTGCAGCCGAATATCACGCGCCAATATCAACTCGAAACCAGCGACCAGTTCAAGCCCAAGATCTTCACCCAGGGCGTGAATGAGCAAACCCACGGGATCAGCGACTCGCTGCTGTCTATTCTGGCGGTGCGCTCTGCAGAGATTGTCGACGCACTCGAGCTATAACCTCCCTGCAAACGGGCTTCCATCGCGAAGCCCGTTTTGTTTTCTTCCCCCTCCCCTTGCGCCCCTATTGCACTGCTTCCCTTTTTGATATTCGCGTTGCCTGTCGGACATAAAAAAACCGCTATACAGCGGCTTTTAGCGATGTGCGGGAGGGTTAGTCCCGCAGTGTGAGTTTGGCTATCAGGTCGGTCTGCACCGCCTCTGCACGAATGATCTGCTGGTGATCATCCTCTGTGTGGGTCGCCGTCACTGTACTGCCCAGCATGGTTTGATAGGCCGCTGTCGCAGCAGGCTCAGCGTCCGTTGACCACCAGGCGTGCGCCCGTTCAGCCACGCCGTCCAGCGCATAGTCCGGCTGACTCTCTGTCGGCGCCATACGAGCCAGTCGATACAGCTCATACCCATCGGATAGCAGTTTGCAAAGCTCCTGCTCAGGCAGCAGTAGCAGCTCTTCATTGAACAGTTCGGCAAAGCGAGTACGATGTGCCACCAGCCAGGTTGCCAGCGTATCGGCATCCCTCAGGTCTTGCTGTAAGGCGGCAGTGAGCTCAGCCACAAACGTCTGATGCAATACGGTGTCAGCCGGCTGGGCAGCCCCACCGATCCACTCCAGTGCCCAGTCGGACCAACTCAGCTGCGCAGCGGCAAAGTCACTACACGGGTTCCAGCTGTCCACCAGGTACACCTGACGGACAGTCCGCCCCAGTGCTTTAAGCGTACGAGCCACCAGCGCCGCCAGTGCGCCACCCAGTGACCAGCCCATCAGATGGAAGGTCCCGCGCGGCTGCGCCGTCATGAGCGCCTCGGCGTAGTGCTCAGCCAGCGCAGTCAGGCCATTAATGTCTGACAGGTTCGCCGCCGGAGCGACCCCAACACAGTTAAACTGACCCGTCAGTTGCTCGGCCAGCGGGCGGTATGGTGCAGTCAGGCCATTCCCTTCATGGAAGCAATACAAGGTCTCGGCATTGTCCGTGTGTGGGTTCAGCGGCTGCAACAAGGAGCTGTCCGTATTTTGCATGGCCGCCACCAGCGCCGCCAAATCGCTCGCCTGCCACAATTGCTTCAGTGCCAGCGGTTGTTCGCTGCGTTGCTGCCACAGGCTGATCACTTTCAGTCCGGAAATGGAGTCACCACCGAGCGCGAAGAAATTATCCCGACGCCCGACCTGTGCCACACCCAGCACACTTTGCCAAATCTGTGCCATCAAGGCTTCACTTTGATTGTGTGGTGCCACATAACTGACCTCACTTTGTAGCTCGGCCTTGGGTAGCGCCTTGCGGTCTATTTTGCCATTGCTGTTCAGCGGCAAGTCGCTGAGTGTCATGATCACCGCAGGTACCATGTAATCCGGCAAACTGGCCACCAGCATGGCTTTGAGTGCGGCTTCATCAGGCTGCTTGTCCTGATGGCCACTGACATACGCCACCAGGCGCTTACCACTAGGCGTATCATCAGCCACCACCACGGCCTGGCGTACTTCCGGGCGCTTGCGCAGCAGGGTTTCAATTTCGCCCAGCTCAATCCTGAAACCACGAATTTTCACCTGATGATCGGTCCGGCCCAGGTATTCCATCAACCCCTGCTCGTTCCAGCGCACTAAATCGCCGGTGCGATATAGGCGACTGCCATCGTTGGCAAATGGGTTAGCCACAAAACGCTCGGCGGTTAGGTCAGGACGATTCAGGTAGCCCCGTGCCAGACCGATTTCTTCGGCCAGGTATAACTCACCTACCTGTCCTGGCAGCACCAGATTAAGGTGACTGTCGAGCAGCCAGGCCTGACGCTGGCCAACCAGTTCACCAATCGGCGCATAGACGGCATCAAACTCACTGCCAGGCAAAGCTTTCCAGGTCAGTGGCGTCACCACCGTTTCTGTCGGGCCGTACCCATTGATGAAGAAGTCGGGTTGCAGCACACGCTGAGCCAGCTCAAAAGTGGCCTGCGGCATGGCATCGCCACCAAAACAATAAACCCGGACCGGCGGCGGGTTGCCCACCTGCTCAACATGAGCCGCCAGTTCACGCAGGAACACCGGTGGGAAAACGGCAATAGAGACCTGCTGCTGATGCAGATTCTGATAGGTTTCGTGTAAATCCCACTGACGTTCCGGACGGATCACCACAGCCGCACCATGGGTCAATACCGTCAACCAGCGCTCATGTGCGCCATCGAAACAGAACGACATGAAGATCAGCTCGCGATCAGTTGGGCGCATTTCATAACGCCGACCAATGCCACGACAATGTGCCGCGATGGAAGCCCGACTGACCAGCACCCCTTTAGGATTACCCGTCGACCCTGAGGTATAAATCAGATACGCTCCCTGCGCCGGACATACCGTCGGCTGCTGCCATTGTTCGCTCAGTTTAATATCGGCAAACGGGTGCAAAGAAGCAGAACCGGCAATATCGTCAAGGCTGCTATCACTCACCAGGATATGGGTCATCTGGCTGTCCTTGATCATGTAGGCCAGACGTTCCTGCGGATAACTTAGATCCATCGGCACATACACAGCACCGGCTTTGAGAATGGCCAGAAATGCCAGCGGTAAATCAATGCCTCGCGCCAGGGCCACGCCAACTCGTTGCTCAGGCTTAACGCCCTGTTCGCGCAGATAATGTGCCAGCTGACTGGACTTGTCCGCCAGTGCTTTGTAGCTGTAGCTGCGACCATCACAGATCACCGCGTCAGCATCTGGCGTTAACTCAGCCAGGCGGTTGATCGTAGACACCACATCCTGGTATTGCGTTGCCCCAGGCTGAGGCACTTCACCGCCCGGCAAATAAATAGGCTCAACAGCGCCCGGATGCAACGGCGTGATGGATTCACCAAAGCCCAGCGCCTGCAATGCCTGTTGTTGTGTCCCACTGACCAGTGAAAACTCAGATAAACGCGCCTGTGGTGTCTGCAACATAGCCAGGATCAGTGTTTTGTATTGTTCCGCCAGTGCTTTTACATCCGCTTCGGCCAGCTCGCTTCCCTGATAGCTGAAGTGCAGTCGCAAGGTGTCTTCCTGAATAAAGCTGATAGTCAGCGGGAAGTTGGTTTCTTCACGGTCTTCCAGTACCTCAAAACGCGTCTGGCGTGCTTCCTGTTGCAGCATCGCCGCATCGATTGGATAGTTTTCGAATACTAACAGGGTATCAAACAGGCCTTCACGACTGAGTTCCAGTGACTGTGCTGCCAGCTTCTGAATTTCATACAAGGGCGTGAATTCATGCTCACGTACCGCCAGTGCCGTTGTTTGCTGGGTGTGCAGCCACTCATTCAGCGACTGAGCAGGGTCCACCGATGTGACCATAGGCACCGTATTGATAAACATGCCCTGGATGGCGTCATGGCCGGCCAAATCGTTCGGGCGGCCCGAGGTCGTGGCACCAAAGCACACGGTGTCGCGGCCCAGGTAACGACTGAGCAGCAGCGCCCAGGCGCCCTGCACTAAGGTATTTTGGGTGATACGAAGATCCTGACAGAACGCCACCAACTGCGTAAACTCAGCTTCTGACAGGCTCACATCAAAGCCGCCGAACTGTCCATGCTGAGGCTTAGTCAGGGAGCCACTCAGGTAGCTGGGTTCTTCCAGTGGCGCCAGTTGTTGCTGCCAGAAAGCGCGATTCTGCGCCTCATCCAGTTGCGCCAGGTAACCGATATAATCACCGTACTGGCCCGCCACCGGCGGTAAAGTTTGCCCTTCATAAGCCATCAGTACCTCACCCAGCATAGCGGCGCGGCTCCAGCCATCAGTCAGAATATGGTGCATAGTCCAGATCAAAGCGTGACGACCATCTGAGAGCGCGATGATACGCATTCTGCTTAATCCAGGGTCGTTTTGCAGATCAAACCCGCGACGCGATTCCTGTCTGGCAAATGCTTTCAGAGCCGCCTCAGAGACGGCCTGGTCACGCCAGTCCAGCGTCTGCCAGTCAAGCTCGGTTGAGCTGGCGACATATTGCAACGACATGCCATCGACATCGACAAATCCGGTTCGCAATGCATCATGGCGTTCAATGACCTGCTGCCAGGCGGCTTTGAAGCGTGCCACATCCAGACCCGAGACCATAAAGCAGCTCTGGTTAATATAGGTTTCGCCCCCCTGATAGAGGCTCTGGAATAGCATGCCCTGCTGCATTGGCGAGAGCGGATACACGTTACTGATGTGCTCATGTGCCAGCGGCAGCTTGTCTATTTGTGTCTGCGTCAGTCCACTCAGTGGCAGATCGGAAGGCGTCAGGGTGGCACGCGTGTCACCACAGTGGCCAATCAACTCAGTCAGAGCCTGCTTAAGATGCGCGGCAAATTGTGCCACCGCATGCGCTGGCAGGCGTGCAGGCACATAGCGGATCCGCAGTTGCAGCTGTCCGCCCAGTACCTGACCAAGAATAGACAGCTCGGTATCCAACACATATTCAGGGTCCAGCGTCATACCGCTGCTTTCAGCAGCCGGACGCCAGTTACCGGCTTGATCTGCGGCGCTATCGAGCTGCCCCAGATAGTTAAACTCAATCTCGCCCAGTCCCTGTGTATCCAGCGTGGCCTGCTGCTCAGCAGAGCCAAAATAGCGAAATGCACCATAGCCAATGCCTTTGTTTGGTATCGCCCGCAGCTGTTCTTTGTTGTGCTTGATGGTCTCGGCCAGCGTCTCGTGGCGTGTCAGGGTCACCGGGAACAGGCTGGTAAACCAGCCCACGGTACGACTCAGGTCAACCTGTTCACGCCAGGGTTCACGACCATGCCCTTCGAGATTAATGGTGTGCACGTCCTGCCGGGTCCAGCGGTATAAAGCCTCACTCAACGCACTGAGCAGTAAATCGTTCACCTGAGTGCGATAAGCCTGGCCTGATTCAGTCAGCAGCGCCTGGGTCAGTGCGGGATCCAGCATGACCTCGGCCTGCTCAACATCTTTATACAGGCGGCTGCCGGCAGGGTTTAACTCAGGCAGTATAGTGGGCGTTGTCGCCTGTTGCTGCCACCAGTCAAATTCCCCGGCGTGTTGCGCCGGATAACTTTGTAACTGTTTTGCCCAGAATTGTACGCTGTGGGTCTTGGCCCCCAATTCTGCTTCCGGGTGTTGCCACAGCGTCGTAAAGTCCTCAAGCAACACACGCCAGGACACCCCATCCACTACAAGGTGATGGATCACCAGCAACAGGCGAGCGCTGCCATCATCCAGGGTCAGGTGCACAGCACGCAGCAAGGGACCATCTTGCAGGTTGAGACTGCGCTGCGCCTGCTCTGCGATAAGCGTGATCTCATCCGCGCTGGCATCGCGATACCACAGGCACTGCTGCGCCATGGCCGAGTCAAAATCATGATAGCGCTGATGCCACTGGCCCGCTTCATCCTGCTGATAACGCAAGCGCAGTGCATCGTGATGGCGCAATAACGACGCTAACTGTGTCAGCAGAGTTTGCTGTGTGATCGGTGCATCCAGCTCCAGCATCACCGACTGGTTCCAGTGTGCCTGGTTAGTCATAGTGCGCGCAAAAAAGGCCTGCTGAATAGGCAACAAGGCCACCTCACCGGATACTTGTTGTTGTGCCTGCGCGTCGCCTGCAATGCGGGTCATCAGTGGCGCCAGCTTGGCAATGGTCTGATGGGTAAAAATTTGCTTGGCACTCAGGGCATAGCCCTGTTGTCGCAGCCGGGCAATGATCTGTAAGCTCAGGATAGAGTCGCCGCCCAGCGCAAAGAAGTTATCCTCGCGACCAACCGACGCCAGATTCAGCAACTGCTGCCAGATGTTTGCCAGTAGTACTTCCTGCGGCCCCTGCGGTGGCAAAGCATCAGCGCGCTGACTGCTTTGTGGTTGCGGCAAGGCACGGCGATCAATTTTACCATTGTGGGTCAAAGGCATACGTTCCAGCACCATAATCACACTGGGTACCATATAATCAGGCAGCTGCTCGGCCAGTGACGCGCTGAGCACGTCGGCCTGTGGCGTTTGTTCTGCATGTCCACTGACGTAAGCCACCAGACGCGTGGAGCCCAGCGATTCATCAGCCACCACAATGGCTTTTTCAACCCCATTATGAGCCAGTAAGCGCGCTTCTATCTCCCCAGCTTCAACCCGATAACCACGGATTTTTAACTGATGATCACAGCGGCCCATGTATTCAAGCTGACCCTGTGCATTCCAGCGCACCAAATCGCCGGTACGATACAAGCGTGAGCCATCGTCAGCAAAGGGGTTTGCTACAAAGCGCTCGGCCGTCTGGCCCGGTTGTGCCAGATAACCCCGCGCCATTTCCACCCCGCTGAGATACAGCTCGCCGGTCATGCCGTAGGGCAGCATATTGAGACTGTCATCGAGAATGACCATACTGCGCTGACCGATGGGCTGACCCAGTGGCACATACCCGCCTTGCAGCTCACTGCCCTGCGCCTGAGTCCAGGCCAGCGGCGTGATCACCGTTTCTGACGGACCATAAGCATTGACAAACTGAGTCTGCGGCAATTTTGCCATTAGCGTCTGACAGTGCTGAGCTGACCAGGCCTCACCACCCACAATACACAAACGCAGTTGCGCGGGTAAGGTGTCAAACTGTTGAATATACGCCGGCGTGAAGCCCGCCACAGTAATGCGCTGCGCAGTAATAAAGTCGTTCAACTCCTGCTCGCTGAGCAGTTTAAATTCATCCAGCACCACAGTGGCACCAACCAGCAACGGCCCCCATAGCTGTTCAATGGACGCATCAAAGCCAAATGATACCGAAATGGCACAGCGATCTTCTGCCTGGTATTGATACAAAGACTGCACCGCCGCACAGTGGCTCAACAGCGCCTGATCTGCGACCGCCACGCCTTTGGGCGTCCCGGTCGAACCAGAGGTGTAGATAACATAAGCCAGCTGCTGCGGATGACGCGACTGAGGCAGTGCACTTGCACTGTAGTGCGCGCAGAGACTGCTTTGATACACCAGCGCCGCCGGGTAGACCGAGCTCAGGGCATTGCCCACACACACAGTCAGGCTGCACTGCGCCGCGATGGTTTCAACCCGCTCTGATGGCAATTGCGCATCTACAGGGACATAACAGCCACCAGCTTTGAGTACCGCCAGAAACGCCACAACCGTATCGATATGACGGGAGAACACCACCGCCACACGCGATTCATGGCCGACGCCCTGCTCTCGCAGATACTGGGCAAACTGATTGGCACGTGATTCCAGCTCAGCATAACTCAGGGGTTGCCCATCAAAACTCAATGCTTCTTTGTCTGGGGTGCGCTGCGCCTGCTGCTGGATTTGCGTCGCAATGTCAGCGACGGGAAGACTCTGTGCCTGATATAGCGCTTGTGCAGGCGTCAGACGGTCCTGTTCCGCCTGTGGCAAAACGTTTAACCCGCCGACAGGCTGCTGTAAATCGGCCTGCATGGCCGTCAGTACATATTGCAAACCAGACAACAGAGCATCAATCCGGGCTGCACTGAATTTGTTCACCACATAATCCAGCGCCAGCTCCAGGGTGCCATCTTCACGTTCCAGTGAATTCAGCACCAGATCAAATTGTGCCACTCCCGTGGGCGCTTCCCCTTCTTGTGCACTCAGGCCAGCAAACTGACGTAGTGCGCCATCCTCGAGGCGCTGGTGGTTAAACAACACCTGAAACAGTGGCGATACGCCCAGATCACGTTCCAGCGAGAAATGGTCAAGCAGCTTTTCAAATGGCAGGTCCTGGTGCGCCTGCGCGCCGCGCAGTGCTTCATTAATCTGCGTCATGACATTGCCCAGCGCCAGCTCCGCAGAGATCTGCGCATCTATCACTAAGGTATTAATAAAGAAACCAACGATATCCTGCGTGCCGCTGTGATGACGGTTGGCCACCGGCATACCTACACGGATTGTCCGCTGGCCACTGTATTTGTGCAGCAGCACCTGCCAGGCTGTCATCAGGATATTGAACAGAGTTACGCCCTGCGAAGCCGCAAAGTCACTCAGCGTCTGACGCTGAGTACTGGACAAGCGTACCGAGCGCGTTTGATTGCGCTGACTGTCATCCTCACTATTTAAATCCGCTGGCAGTGCCAGCGGGGTGTGCTCATCACCCAGTCGAACCTGCCAGTACGCCAGTTGTTTTTGCTCTTCACCAGCGGCCAGCCAGTCGCGCTGCCAGGCAGCAAAGTCACTGTATCGCAATGTCTGCGTTACAAGGCTCAGGGTTTCACCCGCACACGCTGCTTCGTAGGCACGCACAAAGTCGGCCACAATCAGTTTCAGCGACCAGCCGTCGGAAATAATATGGTGCATCACCACCACCAGCTCATGTTGCTGTGCGGCATCGGCAATCACCCCCACCCGCAACAACGGCCCCTGAGTCAAATCAAACGGTGTCGATACCAGCTGTTGCTTAAACTCAGCGCGGCCGGCCTCAGACTCAGGTACCTGATAGCGAATATCACATCCGCCCTCTGGTAGCACCTGAGTACGCACAGTACCCGCGTCATCCTCAATAAACACAGTGCGCAGCGCTTCATGCTGAGCAAGCAGGTGGTCAAAGGCATATTGCAGCGCACTGGTATTCAGCTCGCCACTCAGATGCAACGAACCAGAAATGTGATAGGCGCTGCTGCCGGGGTCCAGTTTCCACAGGAACCATTGCCGCTCCTGCGCAAACGATAACCCCGAATACGTACTTTCCTGACGCGCAATTTCAACCACGCTTGTCACGTCCGTCAGGCTGTTGGCCAGTGCCTCAAGCGTGGGTGCATTAAGCACACTCTGAATATCCACGGCCAGCTGGCGCTTTTTACTCAGCGCAATGACTTTCAGAGCACTGATGGAATCGCCGCCCAGCGCAAAAAAGTTATCCAGTCTGCCAACCTGCTCAACGCCCAGTACGGTTTGCCAGATCTCAGCCAGCTGCTGTTGCTGCGGTGTTTGCGGTGCAAGGTACGCCACACTCCGCTGCGCATCAGGCGCCGGCAGGGCCTTGCGGTCAATTTTACCATTACTGTTCAGCGGCAGCGTGGCCAGCACCATAATTACAGCAGGCACCATATAGTCCGGCAAGCTGTCAGCCAGTGCCTGTTTCAGATCCTGACCGTCCAGTGTCGTGTCTGCGTTGGCCGATACATACGCCACCAGACGCTGAGATGCGCCGCTGCCGGCAGCCACGACGACGGCTTCACGCACTCCGTCGATGGCGTACAGTGCGGCTTCGATTTCGCCCAGCTCAATACGAAAACCACGAATTTTAACCTGATGGTCAATCCGGCCCAGGTAATCCAGCTGACCTGCTCCATTCCAGCATACTAAGTCGCCACTACGGTACATGCGGCTGCCATCGTCCATAAACGGGTCGGCAACAAAGCGCTCTGCACTGAGGTCTGGACGGTTCATATACCCCCGGGCCAGGCCGTCACCGGCAATGTACAGCTCGCCCGCCACGCCCTGAGGGCACAGGTTCAGCGCCTGATCCAGCACGTATAAACGGATCCCCGCAATTGGCGCACCAATCGGTACCGGCAAGGCCGGATCGCCATGACAGGTAAAGTGACTGACATCGACCGCCGCTTCGGTCGGACCATACAAATTATAGAGTTTGGCCTGTGGCAGTTTAATGAGCGCCTGCGCCTGCACTTCGCTGGGCAACGCTTCACCACTGCACAGAATACGACGAATACTGGTAGCTGTGTGTACCTGCTCATGACCAATAAAAGCCTGCAGCATAGAAGGCACAAAGTGTAAGGTGGTGACACCGTTCTGGTTAATAGTATCGAGCAGCTGGCTGCTGTCTTTGTGGGCACCCGGCTGGGCAATCACCAGTTCGGCGCCGTACATCAGCGGCCAGAAAAACTCCCACACAGATACATCAAAGCCAAACGGAGTTTTTTGCAACACCTTGTCGTCTGGGCCAATCGGATAAGCCGACTGCTGCCAGGCAATACGGTTGTAGATAGCACTGTGCTGGTTACCTACCCCTTTGGGTTTGCCCGTTGAGCCTGAGGTGTAAATGACATACGCCAGTTGTGTCGGGGCAATGTCATGGGCAGGTAAATGCGACGGATAATCCGCCAGCGTCACCGACGGATAGTGGACCCGCTGAACCTGCTCATCCAGGCTCTCAAAGCGGTGCAAAGAGTCGTCTCCGAGAAACAGTGCCAACCCACTGCTACTGGCAATGTAAGCGATGCGATCTTCGGGCAATGAGGGCTCCAGAGGCACATAGGCCGCACCGGCCTTCACGACCGCCACAATACTGATCACCATCTCCAGACTGCGCTCGAACACCAGCGCCACTTTGTCTTCCGCGCCAATCCCACGTTGATTTAGATAATGCGCCAGCTGGTTCGTACGCTGCTCCAACTCCTCATAGCTCAGGCTCTGCCCGGCAAAACGCAATGCCACCGCCTGCGGGGTCCGTGCGCTTTGCTCACTGATCAGGCTGGTCACGGGTTGAGTATATTCAAAGCCCTGCGGGCCTGTGCCCTGGAGCAGCAACTGTGCAACATCTTGCTGTACCAGCACAGGCTGCGTATAAACAGGTCGCTCAGGCTCGCTCAGACAGGCTTCCAGTAAAGTCTTAAGCTGGGCCAAACACTGCAACGCAAATTCCTGGCCATATAAATCACTGGCGTACACCAGATTCAGACTGGTGCCATCGCTGACATCTTCAATGACATCCAGTTGCAGGTCAAAGGGCATACCAAATCGGTACATCTGGGTATTGAGCAAGTTCAGATCGGCCACCTGACTGAACTGACGTTTGTCGCGACGCAGGTAATTGAACATCACCTGAAAGATCGGGTGCACACCGCTCTGGCGCGCCGGTTTGAGGGCACTCACCAGCTGATCGATGGGTAAGTCCTGATTGCTCTGGGCAACCCCACTCATCACCCTGTTTTTTTCCAGCAACTGCGCGAAGGTGTCCGTGTCGTCCAGTTGCAGCGGCATGACCTGAGTATTAACGAAATAACCCACCACATTCTGGGTTTCACTGCGATGACGATTGGCTATTGGCACGCCAACGCGGATCGTCTGGCTGCCACTGAGGCGGGCCAGTAGCACCTGCCATGCACTCAACAGCAGCAAATAGGGGGTGATCTGATACTGACTGGCCACAGTGCTGATCTTTTGCCACAACGTCGCGGGGATCTGCTGAGTTTCAAACGCGACTTCATATGGAGGGTTATGACGCTGCTGATTGTTGGCAGGTAAGCGCAGTGACTCATCACAGTCAGCCAAATGCTGCTGCCATACAGCCAGCTGTTCCTTATGCAGCGCAGCAAAATCCTGCTGATCTTGCCATTTAGCAAATTCCAGGAAACCTGGGACCGGCGCAGCCTCTTTGACGTCGCCCGCATACAAGGACACAAATTCATTGAGCAACTGCTGCATTGAGGTGCCATCGGTAATGATATGGTGCATGGTGACAATCAGGCTGGCATGTCCTGGTTCCTGAGCAATGGCAATGCGTAGCAAAGGGTCGCCACACAAATCAAATGGCTGCTCAACAAACTGACGGATTGGGTCCTGGCCGTTTGTAGCCGGGCTCAGCTGAGCCACGGTGATTGTCTGATACTGACCATCCAGCTGCCAGACTTGCTCATCCTGTTCAACAAACCGGATCCGTAAGGCACTGTGCTTAACCTGCAAGGCTTCGAATGCGGTCTTCACCTTGGCCACATCCAGTGTGCCCTGAAAATGCAGCGCCCCGGCCAGATTATAAGAGGCATCATGCGGCGCCAGCTTCCAGGCATACCACAAAATTTGCTGCGCGGCCGTCAACGGCACCTGCTCGCCGGGCTCAAGCTGCACCGTCAATTGACCAGATGACTCACTGGCCTGACTGATACGCTGTTGAAGTTTTTGTTGATCCTGGGCGGAAAGAGAGGACATTGCACGATTTCGTCTGGTGCGTCTTTGCTGTGACATTCTGGCTCCACTGCAGTCAGTTAAATTCTGATTTCAAAATATGACTGCTAGACGAATGTCAGAGGTAAAAATCCAGTGCGCGGGCAAAGATAGTATAAACCGGGTGAGTGCGGATAAATCGCGGCGTTAAAATCAGGTGCCCGTGCTCACAGACACCTGAATTGTGCTCTGAATTACAAGGTGTAATTAAAGGAAATACCCACAGTCTGAGGGTCGATTAGATCGCCATAACGGTATCGGCCAGTGCCAGCATCACGCTCACCATAAATCACCCCTTCCTCGTCAAAGGCGTTGTTAATGTATGCATTGACACGCCACTGCTCGGCGATATAGGCCGCAGAGAAGTGGAATTGCGTGTAATCTCCCACCATTTGCTCAGCCTTACCACCCAGTTTGCTGTAGTAATCCCCAACGAAATTACTGCGGGCCGTCAGCTGAATGTTGTCCGTTGGCCAATATTCCAAACCCAGACCCAGCGTCACATCCGCCGCCTTCGGCAGGTCTAACCCTTCCGATGCGCGGTTTTGTGCGTTGGCTTCATCAATGGTGCTGTTCAGCAGACCCAGGCTGGCCGACAGCGTTAGTTCATCATTGACGGCAAAACGCGCCTCAGTTTCCAGACCATAACTGGTAACCTGACCCAGGTTGATCACTTTATAGTCACGCGCCAGGCCACTTTCTGCGATACCATTAAACTGGTAGTCCGTGAAATCATTGTAGAATACATTGGCTGCCAGATTCATACGGCCATCCAGCACACTAGAGCGGGCGCCAAGCTCAAAGGTATCCACATACTCGGGCTTGAATATGTAGTTGCTCATGCTGCCCCAGTGGAAATCCCCCCCACCTGAACTGTAGCCCTTTCTGAAACTGGCATTCAATGTGGTATCGTCAGTCAGGTCATGTAGGAACGCCACTTTTGGCAGATAAATACGGTTATCAACATCCAGTGTAAAACCCAGACCTGTCACTGGTCCACCAAAACCATTAAATACGCGATACTGGGATTCTTCTTCAACCCGGCCACCGGCGATAAGGCGACTGCGCTCGCCCACAGCAAAGGTAAACTCACCATAAATGGCTTTTGAGTCACTGTCATCATAGCCATCGTACCAATCCTGGCGGATAAACTGCTGATCACGCTCATTGTAGTAGTAGCCGACGTAACCAGAGACGCGCTCACCGCCATCATAAGACACTTTCGCATCATAGGTGCGACCACCGTCGGCCATGCTCACATGCCAGTAGGTAGGATACTGCTCAAACACATAGTCGTAGTCTGAGTCTGAGATCATCAGCTCAAAATTAAATGCGCTGTTTATTGTATAGCGGGTGCGCAGTGACCAGCGCTCATAATCGGTGCGTTTGTCACGGGCATATGAACCAACCAGTACACGCTCACCCGTTGCCGGATCCCGGCCGTACTCACTGGTGACTAAGTGCGCGTCCAGATCCGGGCCTTCAAAGCCCCACTGACGCTCACCCGTTTCAGCGTTATCAACATAATGAAGCAGCATGTCCAGGCCGCTGACGCCTGCCGGCTGCCACTTCACTTTAATGTCGGTACGGGTGTTGTCATAGTCTTTGGGATCAAACGGGTAACCCTTATCGTAAACAAAGTTCAGATACGTTTCGCCCTCGATATGTTGCACACTGGTGCGCACCGCCAGTTGGTCTTCAATCAGTGGAATAGATACCACACCTGCGTATTCATATTGACTATCCTGATTGGCATAACCAATGCGCGTTGCGGCTTCCAGATCCGTCAGTGACGGCTCTTTAGTTTTGATGTAAACGATACCGCCAATGCTGTTACGGCCACTGTTGGAAGACTGAGGACCACGTAGTACTTCAATTTGCTCCACGTCCCACAAGCCCAAATCACCGCTCACTTTCGCAACGAATGGCTCAGCCACCCCGTCACGCATCATAGAAATACGCGGTTTAGCACCCGACGAAAACGAACTAAACCCATCAGCAACACCTTGCCCTTCCTGACCTCGGATTGAAGGCAGGCCCCCCGTGACAATCACGTTGGCAATCCCCTGTAGCGCGTTCAGATAAGAACTGTGCTGACCGTTTTTCAGCTGCTCTTCATCAATCACAGCGATCGAAGAGGTGGTGTTTTTCAGAGAGTTTTGTTTGTTTTCTCCGTATACCACGATCTGCTCAATTGATTTCAGTTCAGCGTCATCGTCAGCCATAACGGCTTGTGAAACAGCAAGGGCGAGCGGCAGCATGGCGTATTTGAGTTTGTTCATGATTTCATCCTAGTTGTATTTCCGACAACCAGACGACGCAAAAATCAGCAAATTTAGTAAAAATAATAATTATTATCAAAAAGATAATGTAACCGTCACAAACTGGGAAATAACTTTCCCTATTCCTCACTCAGGTGAACTTTCATCTCCAGCAAACAAGGACTGAATCCCGCTTTCTCATAGGCCCGAATCGCAGCCTGATTATCACTGTAAACATCCAGGTAAAAGTCACGGATCTCCTGCTGCTTACTCCAGTTCATCAGATAGGTCATGATCGCCTGATTCAGGCCCTGACCGCGATAATCAGGATCGACATACATAAAACCGAGATAACCATGACGCTCATGCACCAACTGTGCTTTCGAAACCCGATGTTGTACATATCCAGTGGCAACTATCTTGCCGTCTTGCTCTCCGACAACGAGCAAGCTGTCAGAACAGGCAAGTAGCGCTGGCAAATCATAATACCGGGCCCCCTGTGGTTTAATGGCTTTATTGAAGGGTCGCTCAGCGGCAATCACGGCTTGCTCTAACAGACTTAAGATAGGCAGGTCTTCTGGGGTTGCGATGCGGATCTGCATGATATGTCCTGTTTACTATTCATAGAGCAGGCAGCGTCTCACAAATAGGTCCCGGTGCCAATCTACAGGCAAGAAAAAAGCCACCTGGTTTGACCCGAGATGGCTTACTAACACTACAAAAAAGGTTATGGCAAATTAGTGTTCATGCTCGTCGTGCGCCGCTTCACTTTTGGCGATCCCCAGCCACACTAGCTTGCTTGGAACAATATCCAGCTCAAAGGTCTGTGACCATTCACCGGCTTCCAAATCAAATTTCTTAATCAGTTTATTCGCCGAGTCGCTGACAAATACCGCCTCTTCAGCCTGAGAGAGTGCCAGTGAAAAGCTTTGTCCGGTAACCAATGCGATCTCACTAACCATCACTTCATGCTCGGCTTCCCAGTGATGCTCAGTATCATGTTCGTGCGCTGCAAAGACATTCAGCTTACCTGCGCTATCCATGACAATAATGTGCTCACCACTGGCACTGAACCCATAGTGGCTGATGCTATGGCCATTGGTTACTTGCCACTCCAACACTTCGAACTCAGCATCATGCGTATCCAGCAAGAATAACTGATCACCAGCTTTCGCAATATACTGGTCACTATGATGATGACCTTTCAAACCGCCAACACGCTGACCTTCTGTAAAGCTCTCTGGGTTTGTGATTTTGGTTGCACTGAAGGCCTGGCCTCCTTGGGTGATCAGGGCCACACCATCAGTACAACCAAAGACGATTGTCTCTTCATTTTGTGCACTGCCGTGCAGACCCGGGCAGCTAACATCAAAAACTTTTTCACTATCAAAGTGATCACCATGCGCATGGAACAAGCCTATTTGCGAAGGCAGTATTGACTCACTGCTGCTGTCACGCAATGTGCTGATCAGGTGCTCACCGCGTGCCTGGGCTGCGCCATGCATATGAGTACTGTACTCCAGCACCGCAACTTCTGTGTTCTGTCCGCTGATGTGCGATTCATTAAAGACCGCCACGGAAGCGCTTTGCTGATTTTTCGCGTCACCATCAGAGAAGACCGCGATGCCTCCTTCACTGACCGTCACATGGGTCGGTTTCACTGACTCTAGATGGAAGGACACCGCTGCCGGTGCATCCTGGTGAGCATGGAAGTGATCGTCATGCGCTTCCTGGTATAAACCACCATCTAAGAACTCCACCATGCCATCCGTACGCTGTACAGAAATCGCATAACGGTGATTCTCTGAGCCATATAAATAATCAGGTATATGCGTCAGGCCAATAGAGTCAATCAATGCCTGATCTGAGGTTGAGTAAACATGCAGCACGTTGCTGTCAGCGCTACTGACCACCAGACGGCCTGCGACATCGGTTACACCTTCGTCGTGGTCATGCTCATCATGGTCTGCTTCTTTTTCAGACTCTGTCGCCTTGGCTTCTTCAGCGACGGCTGGCTGTGCTGTGCGTGTTACATTGTGCTCTGTACCACCACATGCAGACAACAACACGGCTGATACTGCCGCTGCCAGGACCTTTGCTCTGAAAATCATGAATACTACCTTACATCTCAACGTTATATTATAACAATATGGAAATGTTATAATATCACAAAACAGATCGCAAGCCTTGCGACCAAGTAATTCATTAAAAAATGCAAAGAGAACAGATCAGCCTAGATAAGAGTGCGGCCTCAAGGTGAGGCCGCAGGGGGAAGTTAGTGTGTTTGCAACTGAGCGACCAGCTGCTCTTCAATCATAAAGGCCAGGTTGTCTATGGTCGGGTCTTCAAAGAAGGCGGCCGGCTCCAGCTCAACTGAAAACATTTGCTTGGCCTTGGCCAGCATCTGGATCGCCACCAGCGAATCGCCGCCCAACTCCAGCATGCTGTCGAAAATACCAATCTGCTCAAAGCCCAGGTATTCGGCCCACAAGGCGACCAGTTTGTGTTCCAGTTCACTTTCTGGTGCTTCGTATTCCACCGCCAGCTCAGGACGAGCGTGACCTTTAGGCTTGTTCAGTCGCGCCAGCAGCGCCTGCTCCGTCGCCCGTGTAGCTGCACACAATTGCGACCATTCGGTACTGGCACAGTAAACCTGAGCCAGACCCAAGCTGAGTGCGGCATCAAATAACTGACACGCGGCTTTGTGGCTCAGCCCCAGACCATCAGCCAGCGTAATATTGGCCGTCATCCCAGTATTCAGCCAGGCATCCCAGTTAAGTACCTGTACGGTAAATGGGTGGTCTTGTTGTGCGACTGCATCCAGATAACTGTTGGCGCCGCAGTAATCACTTTGCGCAAATGCCCCCACGATTGATGCCAGACATGAACACAGCACCATGCGCGTCAACGGCATATCAGCAAACAGCTGCAATAGCGTTTGTGTGCCCTGCACTTTGGCCGCGGCACTTTGCTGTGCCTGCTCTGCGGAGATCTCCGTGAGCAAGCCACCGCCGGGCAGACCAGCCGCATGGATCACCTGAGTAACAGCCCCAATTTCAGCCTGCGCTTGTGTAAGCGCCGCTTGCATCTGTGCCATATCCGTGACGTCGGCGCGGATTACGGTAAGCTTGGCACCGCTTTGCTGCAACGCATGCAGTTGCTGATAACGTTCACGCAACTTCTGTGGCTGCTGCTCATCTTCGCTCAACTGTGCCCATTGTGCAGGCTCAGCCATTTGCTGACGCGTTTGCAGCACCAAGGCATGCCCTTGTCCGGCCAGATGCTTAGCCAACGCCAAACCGATACCACCCAGACCACCTGTGATTAACGTCACCCCAGGTACAGAACCAGCTACGCTTTGCGCGCTCACCTCGGCTTGCGTCAAAATAAAACGGTGTGCGCCCCGATAAGCGATTTCCTCGTCACCCTGGATCAGATCGGCCACCAGACGGTCGGTTACCTTATGACTCGGGTTGTTGGCCATCTCCTGCGTCAGCGCCAGCACCTGGCAGGTTTGTGAGGCCAGTTCCAAAGGTGCGACTCGTGTCAGCCCCAACAGAGACGCCTTTTCTGCACTGATCGTTTCATCACCCAGCACATTAAATAACTCAGTCGCGACGATACTCAGCGGACGCCCACCGAGCGACATCAGCCACTGCACCATAGGCAACAAAGTGTTGTAAGCCAAAATATCTGACGACTGAGGTAACATAAAGCGGGTGTCTACCACCTGATCAAAGTCACCCACAGCCTGACTCAGCTCACTCAGTTGCGCGCCATCTTGCAAGTTCAGACGATAAGTCTGATCGTCGATGGCTGAGAAGGTTTCTCCCTGCCAGACCTGAGTCAGCTCAGCACCCGCCTGGGTCAATGCCGCACTCAGCTGTGATACCAAAGGAATATCCGCTGCCAGCATCAGCACCCGCTTGCCAGTCAATGACGCTACGGCTTGAGGCGCAACACATTGCTGCCATTGTGGGGCATACAACTGCGCACCTTGCTGACCTGCACTGGTGCTCGCAACCGGGACTGCTGACGCGGTTACACCCGCTTCAACCCAATATTCAGTGTCGGCAAACACATATTCCGGCAGCAGATTTAACTGGCCATGTGGACGTGCTGTCAGCTGAGCAAAGTCAACCGCACAGCCGAGCTGCCATAGCTTAGCTAAGGTTTTGGCAAAGGGTGGCAACGGGGCCTTGAGGTCGCGTGCGTGAGACACCGAGTGTAATACGACCTTGTCTTCACTCACTGTTTGCTTGGCCAGTTTTTGTAAAGTGTCGCCCGGTCCGGCTTCAATCAACACATCCGCGTTTTCTGCAAGCACCTTAACGCCGGCCACAAAGTTCACCGGCTGACGAATATGGTCGAGCCAGTATTGGGCAGAGCAAGCCTGCTCTGCGGTGATCCAGGTACCACTGACGTTAGACACAAAGGGGACATTTGGCGCCTGAAGCGGCGACGCACTCAGTACTTGTTCCAGCGTACTGGCAAAGTCAGGCAAGACTGCTTCGGTCAGGTGACTGTGGAAAGCATGTGACACATGCAGACGCGTCGCAGCAATATCGGCGGCTTTTAACTCACCCTGTAAAGCCTTAATCGCCTCTCGCGTACCGGCAATCACAGTATTAGTCGGGCTGTTCAGTGCCGCAATGTCCAGCGCTTCATTGAGGTAAGGGGCAATGGCATCGCCATTGGCCATCACCGAAAGCATGGTACCCGGCGCCATGTTTTGCAGCACTTCACCGCGTGCTGCCACCAGTTTGGTTGCAACCTCTAATGTCATCACCCCAGCCAGACAGGCCGCCGCATATTCGCCAATGCTGTGACCCAGCATAGCACTGATGCGCACACCATGGGCTTCGTAGCATTTCGCCATGGCATAAGCCACGACAAATAAAGCAGGCTGAGTAATACGAGTCTGATTCAGTAGCTGATTGGCCGACAGGATCTCGCTGTCTGCAGGTGAAAATACACTGTGCAGCTCTTGCTGCAACGTGTCAGGGAAATAGCCCAACACCTCATCAAAGGCAGCCTTAAATGCCGGCACTTCGCGCAGTAACGGCTGTGCCATGGTGACATACTGAGACCCCTGCCCCGAGAACATCAGTGCCACCCGAGGCGCTGTTGCTTTATCGCCCTGCGGCTCGCGCAGCAACTGCGCAATGGCCTGTTCGGCATTTTCTGCCACACAAGCATGACGGACCGCCAGCGCACTGCGTTTATGTTGTAACTGTGCCGCCAGCTGTGCAAACTGCTCTGGTGAACGCTGCAATGTATCGGCCAGTGCCTGAGTCTGACGAACCAACGCACTTTGACTGCTGGCACTGATGGGCAGAACCTGCCATGTCGAGTCAGAGTTGTGGTGAGTGTCTTGCTGAGTGTACTCTTCGAGGATCACATGGGCGTTGGTCCCCCCCATGCCTAAGGAGCTCACCGCAGCACGACGCACGCCCTCACTGTGCCAGGGTTTTAACTCGGCATTAACGTAGAAGGGACTATTGGCAAAATCGATTTTGCTGTTCAAAGGCTGACTGTGCAGACTGGGCGGCAATTCCTGGTGACGTAACGCCTGAACGGCCTTGATAAGTCCCGTTACCCCGGCCGCGGCATCCAGGTGGCCGAGGTTGGTTTTAGCAGAACCAATCGCACAATATTGCTTTGCATCACCGGCATACGCCTGACTCAGTGCGGCAATTTCGATTGGGTCGCCCAGTTCAGTACCGGTACCATGGGCTTCAATATACCCCACACTTTGCGGGTCAATGTCAGCAAACTCCAATGCGGCCATAATGGCGTTGGCCTGACCATTGACGCTCGGTGCCGTATAACCGACCTTGTCTCGACCATCATTGTTGATGGCTGAGCCTTTGATCACCGCCAGAATGTGGTCGCCATCTTCCTGCGCTTCCGCCAGGCGCTTCAGTACCACCGCGGCACTGCCACTGCCGATCAGAATGCCATCGGCCTGCTCACCAAAAGCACTCAACTGACCGGATGGCGACAAGCTGCCACCAGCCGGGGCATGATACCCCTGATCCTGAGTCAGATTGAGCCACACGCCGCCAGCCAGGGCCGAGTCACACTCAAAGTTTTGTAACGCACGACACGCCATATGCACCGCAACCAGTGAGGTTGAGCAAGCAGTCTGAACGGTGACAGCCGGACCTTTGAGGTCTAGCTCGTAGCTCACCCGGGTAGCCAGTGAGTCTTTGTCGTTACCATTGGTGAGCGCCAGCAGGCTAGTGATATCACGTGACTGCCCTTGCAGCAGGTTTTGCATCAGGTAGGCAGGGACACCACACCCGGCATAGACGCCGGTCAGCTCACCCAGTGCCAGTCCGGCATGCGCCATCGCATGCCAGCAGGTTTGCAAAAAGTGACGCTGCTGGGGGTCCAGCTGTTCGGCTTCTTTTGGCGTGTAGCCAAAAAACTCGGCATCAAACTGTGCCAGTCCGTCAAACGGAATGCCGCGTTTCACATAATCCGGGTCGCTCAGGTCAGACTCACTCACGCCGGCACGACGCAGCGCCTCGTCGTCGTAACTTTGGACTGCGCAACGGCCGGCGCGAATATTTTGCCACAAGGCATCGACGTTATCCGCATCAGGGAAACGCCCGGCCATCCCGACGATGGCAATATCCAGTTCACTATAGTGCTGTTCTGACATGATTATGATTCTCTTACTTTACGTTTGCGGGCAGCGACGGCGCCCATGCCGCGACGCTGCCGGGCGCCACTCGGGGCGTTGTTTGTTTGTGACTGTGTTGTTTGTGACTGGTCCAGATACGCTGCCAGGCTAGCGATGCTGGGATAGGCAAATAAGTCGGTCAGTTGTAACTGGGCAAAGTGCGGCTTCAAATCGTCGAAGACCGCCATCAGCAATAGCGAATGGCCCCCCAAATCGAAGAAGTTCGCATTGCGGTCAACCTGACTGATCGCCAGATGCTTCACCCAGACCGCTTCCAGTGCCTGCTCGGTCTGATTAGCAGCAGTGCTGACTGACGGAGCCTGCGCGGGTGCTACTTTTGGTAGTTGCTGGCGCTCCAGCTTGCCGCTGGCATTGATGGGCAACTGTGCCAGTGCCACAATCTGCGCCGGGACCATGTAATCAGGTAGCTGTTCAGCCAGCGCTCGCTTGAGCCTGACTGCATAATCCGGATCGTCATGACGGTCGCTTTGTACATAGGCTATCAGGCTTAAAGCCTGCGCCTGCTGCTCGGTGATCACCACCGCCACATCCACACCCGGCAGCTGTGTCAAACGGGTCTCAATCTCACCCAATTCAACCCGGAAGCCGCGAATTTTGACCTGATGGTCGCTGCGACCATGATAATGCAGCGCACCATTTTGCCAGCTAACCAGATCACCACTGGCGTACATACGCGCGCCATTATCCGCAAATGGATCGGCGATAAAGCTGGTTGCCGTCTGTGCCGGACGCTGCCAGTACCCGCGTGCCAGGATATCTCCGCCGATATACAGCTCACCTACCTGACCTTCGGCCACAGGCTGCAGGTTGTTATCCAATACGTAGAGACGGCGCCCATTCAGGGCATGGCCCAGCGGCACAACCTCGCCCGCAATCAGCGTGCGACAATCATGAATGGCCGCCTCAACCACAATTTCTGTCGGTCCATAGGTATTCAGCAAGCGGACCTCACCCAGACCGGCTGCGCGCCAGTCCGCAATGCCCTGCTCTGACATCGCCTCACCGCCTGAATGAACCTGACGCAAATTAGGCAGTGACAATGGTGTAGTAGTCGCCATTCGCGCCCAGCTGGCAGCAATGCTGCGCCAATAGGCAGCACTGAGATCCATCACGGTAATACCGTGGCGCTGTGCTTGTTGATAAAGGGTCTCGGCATCCCACAAAGTATCACCACGTAGTACCACAGCAGCACCCACAGCCCAGCTGGGGAACACTTGTTCCACAAAGGCATCAAAGTTAATGGTGGCAAATTGCAGTACGACGTCTTGATGACTCAATGCAATGAAGGCTTTTGCCGATTCTATGTAGCTGGCCAGCGCCTGATGCTCAATCGCCACACCTTTCGCCTGACCCGTTGAACCTGAGGTGTAGTTTAAATAGGCCAGTGACCGGGCATGATGGACCACAACCGGTGCAGCGCTGTATTCATGATATTCGCTGAGTAACGCCAGTGGTGAAATACAAGGCACAGGCAAGGTGATGTCAGTCTGTTCACCCAATATTGCGGCACAACCACTGTCGTTGACCATGTGTGCCAGCTTCGTTTGCGGGAAGTTAGGGTCCAATGGCAAGTAGGCGGCATTGGCCTTTAAACAAGCTAACACCGAAGCCAGCATCAGAGGTTTACGCGCCTGCATAATCCCGACCACCTGATCTGTTAGGCCCTGACCAATCAGACCATGGGCCAGCCGGTTGGCCGTTTGCTCCAGCCACTCATAGCTATAATGTTGATCGTCAAAGATCACCGCAGTCGCATCCGGGTTGTTGGCAGCATACTCGCTGACCGATGTCAGCCACTGAGCGGCCGGCGCCGAAGCCTCCCCCCCCGTTGCTGCCACAGGTAATTGTGCCTGCTCAGCACCTAAAGACAGATTACCAATTGCCTGCTGTGCATGTTGTGGCAGCTGATTAAGCAGTTGCTGATACGCCTCGGACAAGCGTGCAATGGTGCTCTGTTGATAGAGCGCCTGATTGTACTGTAGTTCAATGCTCAGCTGACCCTGCTCATCCAGCCGTGAGTCGATACTGAGGTCAAACTGCGCCTGCTGTTGTAACGACTGCGCATCGATCGTAGTACAGTCGGCCAGCGTCAGAGTCTTAGCGACATCCTGCTCTAGATGGTTAAACATCACCTGAAACAGCGGCGTCTGCCCCAATGCACGCTGCGGATTCAGCACTTCCACCAGCTTTTCAAACGGATAATCCTGATAACGCTGTGCGTCCAGTGCCGTTTGTTTGCATGCTTCCAGCAACTGCGTAAAACTTTGCTCCGGAGAGACCGAGCCTCGGATCACCTGAGTATTGATGAAAAAGCCGACCAGATTGTGTAACTGCACAAGGTTACGGTTGGCAACCGCCACCCCAATCTGCGGCTGACGTTTGCCACTGAGGCGATAAAACAGCACCTGCAAACTACTCAGCAACAGCATAAACAGACTGGCACTTTGACTATGTGCAAGCTGTTGCAACTTGTCGGTGTGTTTGTGATCCAGGGTAAAACGCATGACACCCACTGGCGCTGTCAAATCACTTCGTCGCGCCTGCTCAGGTGCCAGCAACTCCTCATCCCCTTGGCCATCCAGTCGTTCCTGCCAGTACGCCAGCTGCGTCGCGGCGGCTTCAGAGGTCAGCCACTCCTGCTGCCACAGGGCAAAGTCACCATACTGAATGTCATTGTGTTCAGGCGCGCCGCCACCCTCGGCGTTATTACACAGTACATTGTAGTGACGTGAGATCGCCTCCAACAACAAATCGAAGCTCCAGGCATCACTGGCAATATGGTGCATGACCAGTACCAGGCGATGTGCCTGCTCAGATTCACTGATCAACGCAGCACGGAAATTTTCACCTTCGCCCAGCGCAAACGGCGTTTCATAGCAAGTGCGCTGTAATGCGTCAGCCTGTTTGCCCGCATCAGTGGCATTGCACAGATCATGAAATTGCCACTGTAAAGGCTGTGCAGCGGTGCGCTGACGCCACTGACCATCCGCCGCTTTAAAATACGCTTGTTGCAGCGCAGGCTGCTGGGCCAGCACCTGAGCACAGGCCTGCTCAAGTCGCTGCGGATCCACTTTACCGGCCAACTGCATAGTCGCACCAATGTGGTAAGCGCTGCTATTAGGCTCCAGTTGCCACAAGAATAACTGTCTTTGCTGCTGTGCGCTAAGTGGAAAATCGCTCAGCTTTTGAGGGGTGATCTGCACGCTGGGTGCATCTTTTACGTCTCTTACACGCTGGCAGAAATCGCCAAAACGATGCGCTGCGAATAAACTACTGGGGTCGAGCTGACAATCCAGCTCACTCTGGACTCGCGCCAACAATTGCGCCGCCTTGATAGAGCTGCCCCCCAGTGCAAAGAAGTCCGCATCGTCATGATTGACCGGATAACGCAGCACACTTTGCCAGCATTGCGCCAGCTGTCGGGTTTGCTCGTCCCAGTGTGCATTGCCTGGCAAAGAGCCTTGTGCCGTAAGCTGTTGCAGCTGAGTCAGGTCAAAATCACCATAGCTGGCCAGCTCATTGGCGTTGCGCAACTTCAGACAGGCACTGCGCTGAAGTTTACCACTGGAGGTTTTTGGCAAGCCCCCTTGATCTAACAGCAATACCAGCTCAGGGCAGGCAGCAAAGTGCTCAGTGATAAAGTCACGTACAATTAACGCCGTTTGCTCTGCAGGCACCTCATTGCGATAACTGTTGCTGGTTTCAATTGCCAGGCCAATGCCTTCGCCACTGTCTTCGCTGGGCACCGGAAATGCCGACACCCGACCTTTACGTACAAAGCTCAGCTCTGCCTCAATAGCCCGCTCAATATCCTGTGGATAGACGTTGTGGCCATTCATGATGATCAAGTCTTTTTGTCGACCCGAGATATATAGCTGACCGTCGAACACGTAACCAACATCACCAGTTCTCAACCAGCGATGGCCATCGAGCTCTACAAAGGTGTCCTGGGTGGCTTGTTCATTCTGCCAGTATCCCAGAGCAATACTGGGTCCTGCAGACCAGATCTCACCAATTTCACCATCATCCAGTGCGCGAAGCGACTGCGGACATGTGATCCTGAGTAGATGACCGCTGGCAACCTGGCCACAGCCAACCTGATGACAGTATGCGTCGCTGTCTCGCTGATCGCGGGCATCGACGACTTCCGCCCGGCCCGATGCCAACCCCTGATTATCAAAGGCACGGATCACAGCACCGCCACCAGCCTCTGTACCGGTCACCATCAAGGTGCCCTCGGCCAGACCATAACAAGGATAAATAGCTGATGCCTGCATCCCCTGGGGCGCAAAACGCTCCGCAAAATCCAACAGGGTATCGTGGCGAATTGGTTCTGCGCCGGAGAACGCGACGCGCCAGCTTCTCAGATCCAAATCTGCCAGCTGCTTGTCACGGATCCGCTCAAGACACAGGCGGAAAGAAAAGTCGGGACCGCCAGAGACAGTGCCGCCATATTCACCAATCAGTTGTAGCCAGCGAGCCGGACGCTCCATAAAGAAACGCGGTGAACACAACACCAACGGATAGCCGACGTAGATAGGCTGCAACAGTCCACCAATCAGTCCCATATCATGAAACAGCGGCAGCCAGCTGACCATCACATCGGATTGGGTCGTTTGCATTCGTTCGGTGATCGCCACTTCATTGGCCAGCAAATTACCATGGCTGACCATCACGCCTTTTGGTTTGGCGGTTGAACCCGAGGTATACTGTAAAAAGGCAATCTCGTCGCTGTGCGCCGGGTGGCGCGGCGCATCAGGTGCAGGCGTGTTTAATTCGTCCACTACCTGCATGATAATCCCATCCAGTGCTTCACACATACCCGCGACTGTTTCAGTAAATCGCGAAGTTGTCAGTACCAGGCGGGCGCTGGCATCTTCGGCAATCCCTACCGTACGGGCAATATGTTGTGCTTTGGTCGACTCGGGTGGAAAACTGGGAATGGCGGTCACGCCCAAATGCTGACAAGCAAGAAAACTGGTCACATACTCAATGCCGGTATCCATCAGGATCAGGGCACGATCACCCGCACTGACGTGGTGCTGCAGATGCCCTGCCAGCTGTAAACTCTGTTCATACAACGCCTGAAAACTCCAGCGTGTGTGTGCTTTTTTATCTACGCAGATCAGCGCGGTTTGTTGTGGCTGTTGTGCTGCATGGTGGGCAAGGCGATCCATTATCGTCGTGGCGGTCATGGGGTACTCCGTGAATAAACTGGCAGTGTGGCAAGGCAGTGCGGTGGATGTTAGCCGCGCACTGGCGCTGAACAGCCATTAAGCTGAACAGGCGGCGCCGGGAAACTTACTGATCCATCGCCTGGCGAAGGCTTAACGGACGCATATCAGTCCAGTGCGTATTGATGTAGGCCAGACAGGTCTCTTTGTCGCCTTCGACACCCACATCTTTCCAGCCACCGGGCACGCTTTTATAACTGGGCCACAGTGAATATTGTTCTTCATGGTTAACCAGGACCTTGAAGGTGCCATTTTCGTTATCAAAGCTCATCGTTTTCTCCAAAAATCAGACTGTCGGCATAGTGACGCGCGACAGTCCGGGTTTTTTAGTCTTTTTTCACGATCAGTTTGGTCGTGCTGAGCTTATTGATTGACACCTGCCAGGGATAGAATGGTAATTCAACCAACCCCAGCTGTGCACTGTAATGGCGACTGCTATCACTAAAGTGCGTGGAGTCACGATTGGCACTTTGCGAATAACTCAGCAGCCCACGGGCAACCGGGCCGTTATCGTCAAAGCCCACCACCATCATCCAGCTGGAACCAAAGTTTATGCCGTAGCCTTCCTCACGCAGCCCAGACCATAACGGCCGCCCATCAACCACACTGGTGAGTGGCGCCGATGGCTGTGCTGCAAAGCTGGTCAGATCCATGGTGTTATGAGTTGAAAACACGTTGAACCCACCACTTTGATGTTCAGGCCCAGCCCATGGCAAACGATCCGTGCCTTTTTGCAAATACTGGATCTCTGCAAATGGCGCATCCAGTGCAAAACCATAATGTTGCAGATCAGCCGCAGCACGGAGCAGTTTCTTCAGGATCTCAGGGTCAGATTTAATCGTGTGTGGTGTGGTGGTTGGCAACCTGGAGTCAAACGGCACAACAAAATCCAGTTCTCTGTCGAGCACACGGAAAAATTCGCGCGCCAAATGCGCCGCTTTGGATGTCATATCAAAGCGTCCATCCCACTGAGCGAACGCCGCACAGGCTGGGTCCACGTCGACCTCCAACTGTTCGTTCAACGCCCAGCGTTGACCCGCATATTGCTGACATAAGCCGGCAATGACACCGCGTTCACTGGCAAAGTAGCTGCCGTTGCCGAGCATGATATGCTCCAGTTCGTCCAGGCTGAAGCGACCATCTTGTCCCGACCCTGAGCGCAGCAACGCATAAGCGTACCGACTACGTTCAGACTGCTGCACATCAACCGGGCCATACAAAGGAGAGACATCGCGCAGCGGCTGTGCGGCATTGCTCAGCCAAAACGAATCATTGGAGTTTTGTACATAATCATAACGGCTAAGTGACGGTGCCTCGGCCAGCTCAACGGCGCCATCGAAAATCATTTCCTCACGATCGCCTGGCAACACCACCTGACCTGTGGCAGCAAAAATGGCGGCAGATTTTGGATCTGTCTGTAACCAGCTCAGGGCAGCCGCTGACAGATGAGGTACGTTGGAGTCATCGGTATAAAAAGCATTACCATATTTATCCGCTGCCAGCGTATTGTTAAAAGACAAGCCGTTAAACCGCCTTGATGCTTCGCGCAATTGCGCTACTGACTCGGCCTTGTTGTATGACAACCAATGATCTATGGCTGAGAAATTATCCAGGTTTACATCACTGACCGCATAGGCAACCCCATTCTGCCATGGGAAGCGTTCAGGATCTTCAAGTATTAAACCAAAGTGAGTGGCATACGCGGTATGCGTATGCGTTTGCATCCCTGCAGCCGTTTTCACCGCGACCTGGATCTCACGCTCATGCATGGTATGCCACTGCCCTTCATAACGATAGCGGCGAGGGTTATCCGGATCGAGTGTCAGTTCATAAAACACATGGTGTAGTGCCGTTGAGTAAGTGTGCGTCCAGGCCAGATTGCGGTTGAAGCCGATATTGACCACGCCAGGCATGCCCAGAACGGAAGCCCCCATCACATCCAGCTCGCCCGGTACGGTTGCATGATGCGTCCAGAAGCGAAAATTACCATTGAACGGAAAATGTGGATTCGCCAGCACCATACCTCGCCCATTATGACTCAGGGTTTTGCCAATCGCCCAGCCATTTGAGCCCTGTGTGAGCTGCTCAGCAGGTGTCCGAGTCAATAAGGAGGCATGTTGCGCAGGGGTTGGTTCACTATTAGGTCCTGCCTGCACAAGCTGTGGTAACAATCGACCCACACTGCCCTGCACACCCATGAGCAATACATTGGCAATCACATCCTGTGCGGTTATCGGCTTGACCCAGGGGGCGTCGCGACAGATCTCGTCCAGCTGCTCCTTACCCGCGGCGACCTCCTTAAGGTACTGATTGTATCCGGCAGCAAAGCCTTCCGCCAATACACGGGTACTCACCGATAAACTCGAATATTGCTGTGTGACGCGACCGGGCAGATCCAGAATACGATAGCCAATATCCGACAACAGGTAATAATTGTCTCCCTCATTGCGATGTGCGCCGAGATATTGCGACCGCTCTCCGCGCAACCGCAAGTAGCCATCAGCCAGCAGACAGCTATGATCTTGCGCCTGGGCATAAGCATTGCCATAGCCCAGCCCATACAAACTGTGTGCTTTGACATGAGCAACACCAAATTGGGTACGAGTCACGCTCACGGCTTCGTTGCTGTGAGAGTTTGTCAGGGCTGGGGGGAAAAGTGGGGCAGCCTGTGTGCTGCCCATAAAAATGGCGAGCCCTGCAAAGCTCAGTGTAAATGATTTCATATTAGTCCTTTTGTTTAACAATACACGAAAGCTCCTGGAAAAGAGGATTAGGAGCTTCCCCAGCTAGACGCAGGATAAAAACAAAAAACCACCCCAATGCGTTCAATCCACAACACCACATTCCCCAACGTCAGCTGGCGAGCAACTACAAACGCCATCCGTGAGGTACGCGCTAACAAGAACCTATTAAAGGTCCAATCTAGAGTAGAAAATTACTTGACTGCAAAATACAAAAGGAAATAACATAATAGTGATAACTATTATCATTCGCCATAACGGATCTAAATCAAATACACCAGGAGAACTTACCGTGCCGCAGTCGTGTGAAAAGTGGTCAAATGTCATTGCAGAAAACGAAGCCAAGCTACTTGCTTATTTGAATAACATTCTGCGTTGCCCCTATCTCGCTGAGGATGCGTTACAAGATACCTTTATTCGTTTGTCTGGTATGTCAGCCTGTCAGAACTGCCAGGTTAAAAATTCGAAGAGTTTTTGCTATCAGGTTGCCCGCAATATTGCCATCGACATGTTGCGTAAACAAAGTCGGGAAAGCCTGGTCGATATGGAGTCTGTGCACGGTGAGCACTTTGATGACGAAGAATCTAATATTGAAACCCGCTTCATTGACGCACAGCTCTCAGAAAAAGTGAATCACACTATCGCTAAGCTGTCCAAGCGCCATCAGAACGTCGTAAGTTTTTATCGTGACGGGCGATTAAAGCAAAAAGAAATTGCGCAGATGTACAGTATCTCACCTACGCTGGTCAACTTCTTGATCAAAGAAGCCATTCAGTCCTGCAAGACCGAGTTAGGCACTGCACAGCTCACTCACTGATCGGTGAGCCCAAGCTGCTCACGGGCGGTGAGTTTGGCTGAGATAAAGTCGGCATGCGCCACGTACAGCAAGCCCGCGATTTTTCTGACCATATGTTCTTCGTGAGGATCTAAACTACCGTCGGCATAGGCTACTAACCACAGTAATTCAATCACTTCTATGCGCTCAAGCTCCCCGGTATGTGCGTTCACAACTCGCACAAACCGGTGTAAATCAATCGCTTCATCTACCATAGAGATGGCTTGATCGCGAATGAGCTCGCTGGCCTGTGTTGAAATGCCACTGTGCTGGGTCAGCAACCGGGCAATCATATGGCATTCATCCGCGTGGGTTTCACCATCGGCGCGCATAATCTCCACCATCAGTGCAGCCAGTGCTGTTGTGAAGTCAGGTGCCTGTTCAGATTCAGGCTGTTGAGCCAGGTTATTTATGAACTTTCTCAGTTGTGCAAACAAGCGCACCTCCCAAATATGTTACACTTCAGCAAGACGAGGATGGATTATCAGGTTTTATATGCCACAATCAGGCTTTATGACAACACAGGTTATAAAACAAGTGCGATGCACGCTGTCAGTGGTTGCACTGACGTTACTTGCCAGTGCCTGTAGCAGCTATACGCCGCCACCTAATGGCGTCGTCGAAAAGTTGTATGACTTTGATCACAAAGTGCACTATGACCAAATTAAGTATAATGACGATCACTACTATTTACAGATAAAATCGGATAGTTATCAACACTTTTTGAAACAAAGTGTGTTTTTGCTCAGACACAGTCAACGTTTATGTCAGGGCCGTTTGCCTCAGCTGGTGGTGATCGCGGGCGTGCAAGGCTTTGACCGTTTACCGACTTATCCAAGGCCCTATGAACCCGACCTGCAAGTAGAAGTGCGTTGTGTGAAAAAGCCGTAATAATCGCACAGCTCAGTATTTACGCTGAGCTGTGCAACCCTATCAGTCCTGATAACCCCAGGGCGCTTTAGGTGCCTGAACCGGCTTAGTCAGATCAAAGTCAACTCTGAACTCACGTCCCTCTCTGACCAGGCGATAGGTAAAACGCTCATCGTAAATATACATCTGCCAGGTGTTGCCCACAGATTGCGGAATACCACGCTTCACAAACAACTCTTTTGAGTACTGATCAGCAGGAAAAGATTGCACGTTGTCGTAACCTGCATCGACAGTATGGCCACCATACATAGTCGATTCATCGTCACTACCATCTTTATGGCGGTGGTCATGCTTCAGACTCAACCCACTACCAGTCTTGGTAATGATCCAGGTGCGCGAGGCATTTTTTCCAACATGAAACGGAATTTGCAGCTCCTGGTCGTTACAACGACGCACATGCATGATCAGGCGTGCATCACTGAACGCACTGGGTCCCTGATTATCGACCGTCACTTTGCCCTCATATGCTTTGCCACAATGCTGTTTAAGTTGGTCAAAAAACGCATCATGAGTGGGAATAGAGACTAAAGGAGCCGGACGCGCCATCACAGTGCCACTAACAAGTAAAGCGGCTGCATAAACGAGTTTCATATCAATGTTCCTAAAAATAATAAAGGCCGCAGCGTAATCCACTTAGCGGCCTTTGCCAATTAAATGCGGTGATCAAACAGCTACTGCCAGGGACGCGCCGCCTGAAGTTGCTGTTCAAACTTATCTATCTGAGCATTTAATTGCTCGGTTTCACCGATAAAGTCCAGCCCACTAAGCAGTCGCGCTTTGATATCCGGGCGCACATCAAACGCAATCGGTGCAAAATGCTCACTACGCAACTGCTGCGCTGCCAGGTCAACTTCAATCTGAATATCGGCCTGACGTTCACACAAACCAAACAGACTATCCAGAGTACTCGCGGGCAGACTAATACACAGCATCTGATTATTGCCGCAGTTGTTGAAAAAGATATCGGCGAAGCTCTGTGCCAGGATCACCGTAAACCCGTATTGCTTTAGTGCCCAGGGCGCATGCTCACGCGATGACCCACAGCCAAAATTATCCCGGGTCAGCAGCACACTGGCCCCCTGATATTGGGGGGCGTTAAGGATAAACTCCGGGTCCGGATCCCCTTGATCTGTGTAGCGCCAATCATAAAAAAGCGCCTTGTCAAAGCCGTCCCGACTCGTGGATGTTAAGAATTGCTTAGGAATGATTTGATCGGTATCGACATTATTTTTATCCAGTGGTGCTAACAAACCACAGTGAAAGACGCTCATGCCTGCTCTCCTTGAATATCAGTAAAGTGACCCGCAATCGCAGCAGCCGCTGCCATCGCAGGGCTCACTAAGTGGGTTCTGCCACCGCGACCCTGACGCCCTTCAAAATTGCGATTGGACGTTGACGCGCAGCGTTTACCCATTCCGAGCCGATCATCATTCATCGCCAGGCACATTGAGCAACCCGGTTCACGCCATTCAAAGCCGGCTGCTGTAAAAATGTCCGCCAGCCCCTCGCGCTCGGCCTGCTGTTTGACTAAGCCAGAGCCCGGAACAATCAAGGCTTCGACGCCACTGGCAACCTGTTTGCCTGCCACAATCTGAGCCGCGGCACGTAAATCTTCAATACGGCTGTTAGTACAAGAGCCGATAAATACTGTATCCACTTTGGCATCGGTCAGTTTTTGGCCTGCACGAAGTCCCATGTAACGCAGTGCACTGCGCATGGCTTCTGCTTTGATCAGATCCGGTTCAATTTCCGGATCTGGAATGGCCTCATCGATCCCGATCACTTGCTCAGGGCTGGTGCCCCAGGTAACCTGAGGTTGGATCTCATCGGCACTGATGATCACTTCGCTATCGAACACAGCATCAGGGTCGGTGTGCAGAGTTTGCCAGTAGGTGATGGCCTGCTCAAAGTCTTTGCCCTGCGGTGCGAATGGGCGGCCTTTAAGATAATCATAGGTCGTCTGATCCGGTGCGATCAACCCAGCCTTCGCGCCCATTTCAATGCTCATATTGCATAGTGTCATACGCGCTTCCATCGACAAAGCTTCAATAGCCGTGCCGCAAAACTCTGCCACGAAACCCGTGCCCCCGGCCGTGCCTAGTTTGCCGATCACCGCCATGATCAGATCCTTGGCCGTGACAGTGGGTCGCAATGTCCCGGTGATCTCTATTTTCAGTGATTTTGCTTTCTTCTGCTGCAGGGTCTGAGTCGCCAACACGTGCTCCACCTCAGAGGTGCCGATCCCATGGGCCAATGCACCAAATGCACCATGCGTTGAGGTATGACTGTCACCGCAGACGATCGTTGTGCCAGGTAAGGTGATCCCCTGTTCAGGACCCATCACATGCACAATGCCCTGATTCACTGAGCTCAGATCATAAAGCTCAATCCCGAACTCCTGACAGTTCTGTGCCAATGCCTGAAGCTGGTTTTTACTGACTTCACTGGCCGCATCAATAGAGCGACTTTTGGTCGACACATTGTGATCCATAGTCGCAAAAGTTTTATGCGGGCAACGTACCGCGCGATTTTTTTCACGTAAGCCCGCAAAGGCCTGCGGCGAGGTCACTTCATGTACCAGATGCCTGTCGATATAGAGTAAATCGGTTTGTTCGTTAATACTGGCGACCACATGGGCCTGCCAGATTTTGTCGTATAATGTCTGTGCCACTTGCTACATCCTGTTGTTAATCTGAAATCCGCTTAGATCCGCTCGACAATTGCATGAGCCACATCCAACGTCGTGTAGCCCCCTTGTGGATAGATATCCGGAGTCCCCACGCCAGCTGCAACGGCTTCGGCGACGGCCTTTTCTATGCGCCTTGCCGCTTCATCCTGTGCCAGCGAGTAACGCAACATCAGAGCTGCACTGAGGATCTGCGCAATGGGGTTAGCAATGCCTTTTCCGGCAATATCTGGCGCCGATCCGCCCGCAGGTTCATACAAACCAAACCCGGATTGATTCAGGCTAGCTGACGGTAGCAAGCCCATGGAACCCGTGATCATGGCACATTCATCGGACAGAATATCGCCAAATAAGTTGTCACATAAAAGCACATCGAACTGGCCCGGTTGCTTCACCAGTTGCATTGCCGCGTTATCAATATATATATGTTCCAGCTCAACATCCGGATAGTCTTTGCTGACGTCGCACACCACTTCACGCCATAAAACACTCGACGCTAATACATTAGCTTTATCCACCGATGTGACACGATTGCTTCTCAGCCGAGCTGCTTCGAAGGCAAAGCGAGCAATGCGTTCAATTTCCTGACGACTGTAACGTTGGGTATCAAACGCCGCTTCCTCTGCGCCACTGCCTTCGCGGCCTTTATCGCCAAAATAAATGCCACCAGTTAATTCACGCACACACAGAATATCAAAGCCCTGCTGACTGATATCAGCCCGTAACGGAGAGGCAGCGCTCAGCGCCGGCAATAATTGTGCCGGGCGCAGATTACAAAACAGCCCGAAGTGCTTTCTCAGCGGCAGCAAAGAAGCCCGCTCCGGCTGCTCCTGTGGTGGTAAATGTTCCCACTTTGGCCCGCCAACTGAACCAAACAAAATCGCATCTGATGCTTCGCAGGCTGCCAAAGTTGTATCCGGCAACGCAACGCCGTATTCATCAATCGCTGCTCCACCAATCGCATGATGTTGGCGCTGTAAGCCAATACCGAATACTTCACTGACTTTATCGAGCACCAGCTCAGCGGCAGCCATCACCTCAGGTCCAATGCCATCACCGGCTAATACTGCTATCTGATAATTTGATTGACTCATCCTGCTTTCCTTTGTTGTTTCAAACTCGAGACCTTGGCGGCTCGGTGAATTAAGTTATAAACGTGGATCATGGCGTGCACAGAGGCTTCCACCACATCGGCAGCCAGCCCGGTACCGTGGTACTGGCGACCATCATATTTGGCTATCATATCGACCTGCCCCAGTGAGCTTGCCCCCTGACCGGTTGCATCCAGGTTGTACTCAACAATATCAATTGCCTTTCCGGTAATACGTTCAAGAGCCAGAAATGCCGCTTCCACCGGACCGTTACCCGTGGCAGCTTCCTGTTTGAGCTGTTCACCCATCGCAATCCCTACGGTTGCGCTGGCGATCGATTGAGAGTTCGATGACGCATTTACAAATTGCAACTGGTAAAAGTCGTCTTTATCAGTGATCTGATTGAAGTGGATCATAGCTTCCAGGTCATAGTCATATACTGTGCCCTTTTGATCTGCCAAAGCCAGAAAGCTGTCGTAGAGAGAGTCCATGTCGTAGTCAGATTGCTGATAACCCAATTCGCTCAATCGATGTTCAATCACATGACGGCCAGAGCGTGACGTCATATTTAGCTGATTATTCGGGACGCCGACAGTTTCAGGTGACATAATTTCGTAGGTATTTTGTGCCTTTAGTACCCCATCCTGGTGGATCCCGGAGCTGTGCGCAAAGGCGTTTTCGCCAACAATGGCTTTGTTCGGCTGTACCGGCATATTACAAATTTTGGCAACTTGGCGTGATGCGCGATAAATTTCTTCGCTTCGAACGTCACAACTCACTTGCAAGTGGTCTTCGCGCATTTTTAAGATCATGGCCGCTTCTTCTAATGAGCAGTTACCCGCACGCTCACCAATGCCATTAATGGTACATTCGATTTGTCTCGCACCAGCCTGAACCGCTGCGATAGAGTTTGCGACGGCCAGGCCGAGATCGTTGTGACAATGCACGCTCAGACGCGCCTTGTCGATATTCGGGACGTTGTGTCGAATATGATGGATCATTGCCGCATACTCATCAGGCGTCACATAGCCCACTGTATCGGGCAAGTTAATGGTGCTGGCACCGGCATCAATTGCTCGCTCTACAATGCGACATAAATCGTCATAAGGGGTGCGACTGGCATCTTCACACGAAAACTCAACATCATCGGTGTAATTACGTGCCAGCTTAATTGATTTCACCGCCATCTCAGTCGCATCATCCAGCGACATTCTGAGCTTATGTTCCAGGTGTAGCGGACTGGTCGCAATAAATGTATGGATACGGCTCTTCTGTGCCGGCCTCAGTGCCTCACCACAGGCTTCAATGTCTTTACTAACTGCACGTGCCAAACCACAAATGCTTGGCCCACTAATTTCTCTTGCGATCCGTTGTACGGCACGAAAGTCAGCCGGGCTTGAGACCGGGAACCCAACTTCCATCACATCTACATTTAAACGACTAATGGTATGCGCGAGCAGAATTTTATCTTCTTCCGTCAGACTGGCTTTAAGCGCCTGCTCTCCATCTCTTAATGTCGTGTCGAATATCCAAACCTTATCTTGCATACCTGATGTCCTCGTTTAAGCATAAAAAAACCCCGCACAGTGTGCGGGGTTTATCGTGTTGCTGCCCTTACGCGCAACTACGCCCCGCTCTTACAGCTAAGCAGTAAGAGGTTAAGCGATAGTGACAACGTAATAATTTGCATGTGGGCATTGGTCCTGTTGATGAATTGCCTATGTTTTAACATGGTCGAAAAGCACAGATCAAGCATATTTATTCCCAAAAACCCAGTAAAGAAGGAGTCAACTTGAAATTTTAATTTACAAAAGAAACAAAAATAAGGAGTTTAATACCCTCATTCTTTAGTCATTGGAAGGTGAAGGCCTGAGAGATAAAAACAGAGGTGATTTAAATTTATTTAAAATCGGGGCAATTATTTTAGCCAATCACGAGAGTAAGAGAAGTAATCACGTGCCGACTGACGAGAATGATCGCCAACGCGACGTGTCATTCATATTCACCATGTGGCCCGTGAGTAGCTCCCACATCAAGTGCGGGATGACGGTGGTGTGGGTTATGTCGCCGTGCCATTCTTACTCACCACGTGGCCTGTGAGTAGCTCCCACATTAAGTGCAGGATGACGATGGTGTGGGTTTTCATACTCTCCGTGTGGCCTGTGAGTAATTCCCGCATCAAGTGCGGGATGACGATGGTGTAGGTTATGTTGACGTACCACTCATACTCATCGTGTGGCCTGTGCATAGCTCCCGCATCAAGTGCGGAATGACGATTGTGTAGGTTATGTCGACGTGCCACTCATACTCATCGTGTGGCCTGTGAGTAGTTCCCGCATCAAGTGCGGGGTGACGATTGTGTGGGTTAACATGCCATTTATACTCACCGTGTGGCCTGTGAGTAGTTCCCGCATCAAGTGCGGGATGACGGGCGTGTGGGCTTTGTGATCGGGTAGTTATACAACTTTTTTAAATCGCACATAGCAAAAAACCCGCTGCATTGCTGCAACGGGTTTGACGTACATGGAAGTACTAATGTCGATGAGATTCATGGATGAATGTCTTTCATCGACCTACTTATTAGGCCCTGGCGATGTCCTACTTTCACATGGGAAACCCCACACTATCATCGGCGCTATTTCGTTTCACTACTGAGTTCGGCATGGGGTCAGGTGGTTCCAAAATGCTATGTTCACCA
>NZ_JASJUV010000003.1:573366-679646 GCF_030125445.1 Pseudoalteromonas ardens | reverse complement strand
CATCATTCAGCGTCGCCAGACTCAACGTGTCGGTGGCCAGGCCTTGCAGGATGGCCGGGTTATCGGTGAGGGTCACGACCGGCTTCGCATCGTCAATGATCTGTGCCAGTCGGGCACTGGGATAGCCCGGATCGAGCGGCAAATAGGCGGCACCGGTTTTCAGGGTGGCCAGTATGGCCATTACCATCTCGGCATGTCGCTCAGTGCTGACGCCCACCATGCTGTCGGCGCTGAGTGAATAGTGTTGCTGCAAGTATGCGGCGATGCGATTGGCACCGGCGTCCAGCTGGGCATAGCTCAGTGTGCAACCGCCGGGCATATCAATGGCAATGGCATCCGGTGTTAGCTGGGCCTGACGACTGATTTGTTCGTGCAGGCTGAGTTCTGTGTCATAACTAAGTGGGCTGGCCGAACGTCCCAGCAAGCATTGCTGCTCCGCCGGGCTCGAAAATGGCAAGTCGGTCAGCGCACAATCGAGACCATGCTCACCCAGATAGGCCAGTGCGCGTTGATATCTTTGCTCTATGGCATCAATATCAGCCTGATCAAAATAACGATGGTTAAAATCAATTTGCAGTTCCAGGTCCGTGTCATTGTTATCCCATACCGTCAGAGTGAATGGGATTTTTTCGGCATTGGCATTGAGGTAATGAAAACGTGCAGCCTGATTTGAAAAATGAATATCGGCAAAATTCAGCGTCAGATAGTTAAAACTAAAATCAAAAAAGCTGCCCTGCTCACCACTGTGTTGCTGATCTTTGAGGAGCTGGCCCAGTGGGTACTTCTGGTGTCTGTAGGTTGCTTTTTGCGTCTGTGCGACCTGTTTTACCAGCTCACTCATAACATCCACCCCCTGCGTTGAAATCAGTAATGGACTAATGCTGGTAAAGACCGACAACTTTTGTTTTTGCAGCGCTGTTTTACGGTTATGGCTCGGATTGCCAAACAATAGGGTTGCCTGATTGGTATGCAAAGAAAAGTAGTAAGCCAGTGTTGCCAGCAACACCTGAGCGGCCCCTAACTTATGCCGACCTGCATGCGCATGCAAACTATCAAAAACCGTTCTGGAAAGCGGGTAAATGGCCCGGGTGCTGTGTTGCTGATCCGTATCACTAAAGTAGCGTTCAGGCAGGCGTTCGCCCTGATAATCGTCGAGATACGCTTGCCAAAATGCCGCGTCTTTTTGATATTTAGCACTCTCACGATAAGTATTATCTAACTGTGCTATCTCATTGAGCAATAACCTCGCATCGTCCTGTGTCTGTTCACCGTTATACAAATCAGCCAACTGCTGAACCCAGATCGCAAATCCGAAACCATCCATTGCGAGGTGATGACTTAAGCCAACATACCAGTGCTGTTGCTGAGATATTTTAAGCAGGAAGCCTCTGGCCAGCTGCGTATCAAACACCGCCTGAGTGCGAGCAAATTGCGTTTCAAGCCAGGCCTTAGCACTGCGCTCAGCGTCTGCTTCGGCACTAAAGTCGATCACCGGCAGGCTGTCATCCAGGTCCTGGCTCAGATAAGCAGTGAATTCCTCTCCATGCTGACTAATACGCATCTGAAATGCTTCATGACTGTGAATCAGTGCTTTATGTGCCTGTGCCAGTTGGGTGCTATCAATGTTGTCGCACACGATATAACCACCAATGTTGTAAATAGGGCTATCCGGGAAATAGAGCTGATCTAATAGTATGTCGCGCTGAGAAGCGGTTAATTGCCATTGAGAGTGTGTCATCTTAAGCTCCTACCTCTGCCAGAAAATCGTTTTTGGCGGACTGGTTTAACTGTAATTTGTCGAAGTATTGTGTGTATGAGGTCTGCTCTACGACCTTGCCGCCTTCCATCACAATGACCCTGTCTGCCAGGTCGAAATACTTATCATCGTGGGTGATGGCGATGACCAATTTCTGCTTTGCTTTGAGGCTGGGCAAGATGCGTTTGTAAAAGACTTCTTTGAAAATTGGGTCCTGATCGGCAGCCCATTCATCGAACAAATACACCTGCTTGTCTTCTAAAAAGGCCACCAGCAAAGCGAGACGTTTACGCTGACCATCGGATAACGACACGGTAGAAAAATAACCGTCTTCGATCGTGACCTTGTGGTCCAGGTGCAACAACTTCAGATAGTGCTGGATCAGCTCCATCGTTGCGTCATCCAGATCTTTAAGGATTTTTGCGAACAGATAGTAGTTGGAGTAGATGGCACTGATCCCTTGCCTGTAGCTTTCGATGTTGGCGTTGTTCAGTGCCGCATCATCGAAATAAATGTGTCCACCAACCGCCTGATAGTGCAGCGTCAACAGCTTGCTGAGGGTTGATTTACCAGAGCCATTCGAGCCAACAATAAAGACGATTTCGCCACGCTTCAGTGTCAGGTCGATTGGGCCAACAGCGAAGCCTGCCTCATCCTGATCACTGGGATAAGCAAACTCGACATTGTCGAAGCGCAGCGTCTGCCAGCTGGGCACTTCTGAAATCTGATAGTCAATTTCCTCTTCTGGTAGCTCATTGAGCAGCGTATTGAACTTCTTATATGAAATCGTCGCCATCATCATCTGAGGCAAAGCGTTCAGCAAGACTGCGATGGGGCCGGTCACGTACAATAAAGCCATGATCACTGCGACCAGTTCACTATTGCTGATAGAATGGTAATTCACGAAAATAAAACACAGCGCGCCGATAACAAAGAAACAAATTAAGTCACCAAAGTTGATGGTTGATATCAGTACAGATTGCGCGGCTTTCTCATTTTTAAGGATGTTCTTTTCGTTGCTCAGCAAAGCGTCCTGATGAAAGTAAGCGCGCTTTTGCGCATCAAGCTTGAGCTCCTTTGCACCAGAGAGCAAACCATTCACCCCCTCCTGAATTGCATCGCGGTACTCTCGTGAACGCGTCAGCAGCTTGTTGCCAAAATACATGGGGACTTGATACGCCAGGATGCCAAACGCAATGGCGATCATCACCATCTTAAATACTTCACCATTGAGATAGACCAGAAAGCCCAGCATACCAACCAGCGTCACCAGATTGATCAGTAACAGGGGTAATGCTCGTGCACCATTAACGATCCTTGGTACATCCAGGTTCACTGAAGCAACCAGTTTAGACGAGCCCATTTTCTCAATGGCATACAAAGGCGTTCTGGAAATTTTATCGTAAAAACTTACTCTGAGTTTTCTGGCAACATCCGTTGCAACGCGCTGTAGTAAAATCTCTGACAGGCTTCTCATAATCAGAATGAATGTACAGGCCAGGAAAAACAACGCAGCCAGTTTATAGTTTGCCACTTCCAGCAACCCATATCGTGCATGGGGTACTTCCGCCAACTGCAATCCGGGTGTCGGGCTCTCAATACTCATCAGTACAAAGGGAATGAGCCCCGAATATAAAATCCCTGAAATGGCCCCCAGCAATACCGAGATAAACACACGGTTGGGGTAGCTCTCACTAAATAGTTTTAATAAATTCACGGTTTACTCCTGCCCTTTATTCGGGGTTAGCGTTAGCTTGCGAGATGCCTCTGTGGGTGTTTCAAATGACACATACTGTCCCTGAGCAAACAAGGTGATCATGTCATCGTAATGCGCGCTGGCGAGCTGGCCTGACTGCCCGGTGGAGTTCATAAACTGATAGCGCCCGCCCATATCAATCACCTGTCTGAACCCGGCACCATAATTCTGAATAAAGCCATTGTCTTTTTCGTAAAAACCTGCCGCGACATTGACCGTATTAGTCGCACCGCCGGTCGCCACTTCTCGTGAGAACACCTTATTGAGGTGCTTCACTTTGCCAAACGGCATATGGTCATAGCGCGTCGTCTGAAACTTACCCCATTGCCAGTTACCAATTTCATCACCCTGTAACTTGCTATTCAGGATTAACGTCCTGTCCAGTGCCGAGAGTAGTACTTCTTCACAGGACTCTGTTTCTATCGTATTAGTGTCATCACATAGCGGGGAGTTTTGCGCCAGCAGCTCAGCCAGCTGGTCGTAACTCACTCTGCCACGCAGACCCAATAGCTGACGTGTCGCCGCTTTCTCATTCCATGCCGGAATAAGCTCATCATTGAGTAAGACTCGGTATATTTGTCTCGCCCAGGTATAAAAAACCGTCGCGGCAATGCTGTCGCTGTGTGCGTCTCCTTGCCAGGCTTTCAGGTGGTCGAGTGCTTCTTGTTGCCACAGATCTTCAGCAACAACCGTTTCCATCACGGCTTTTAGCTTGCTCACAGTCAGGTCTTTGACATCCATTTGCATCTGTTTGATGTAATCCAGATCCAGTGACTGGGTATTCAGTAACTGCTCAATGCGCTCTGCACGGGCAGGATCCGCAAAGCTGGAAGAAATATGGTAAGGATAACCCGATGCCACATTTCTATTGTTGGCATTGATGATGTAACCGCGTGGTGGATTAAATTCACTTGGCATCTCATCCTTAGGAATGAACCCTTGCCATACATCTCCCTCAGCGCCTCGTTTAGCCGGTAAAATACCTGTGCCACGCTCCCGAACCGGAATATCACCCGCGCCGGTAAAACCAATGTTATCTTGCTTATCTGCGTAAAACAGATTCAGGCTGGGTGATGCGATTTTATCCGCAGCTTGCTTGAACTGCTGCCAGTTCTGGGCATGGTTAATGTGAAAAAAGCCTTCATAGGTGGTGTCTTTTGCCTGCAATGCCGTCCAGCGCAGAGACACCGCCTGAGGCAAACCAGCTTTACTGATCACGGGACCGGTCAGCGTTTCTTTGATCTTCAGTTCAACATCCCGATAGGTGGGTTTAAGCAGACTCGGAAAATCACTTTTCACTTTGATATATTCAGTGCGCTCTGTAAAAGGTAGCCACTGTTGCTGGTAACGATACAGCGTGGGGTCTTCCGGATGGATTTGCTCCATTACAAGATCTTGCAGATCAGCCTCCATATTCGTGCCACCCCAGGCAATATGGTTGTTCTGACCAAACACAATGACAGGTAACCCGACCAAACTCATGCCCTGCAACTGAGAGTCTGGTAACTGCTGCGATACCGCATACCACAAAGAGGGAATTTGCAGGCCCAGATGCGGGTCATTGGCCAAGATGGCACTGCCAGATGCACTTTTTTCAGCAGAAACCACCCAAGCGTTACTGCCTATGTGTTTACCGCCAATCTTATAATCCGTTTCCAATTGCTTAATTGTATGGTGTAACCCAGATAGGCTGGCGACCTGCCCATCGTCCAGGGACTCTGATGGTGCCAATTCAGATCCAAAGAATTCAGCAAACAAGGATTTGGGTAACGTTTTTAATGCCACACTACGCTGGATTTCTTCTTCCAGGTTACCCGACATGCTGAGAGAGAACATTTTCATCCATGCCAGTGAATCTTCAACACGCCATGGCGCTGGCGTAATCCCAAGCAGAGTAAACTCAACCGGCAGTGTGGGCTGCTGACTCAGGAAGTCATTAACTCCAGCTGTATAAGACTGCAATGACGCCAAAGCCTGCTCAGACAAATAGGCTTTGCTTTGTTCAGCTACCTCATAGAGCCCCAGCGTGCGAACCCAAACGTCATAATTCACACTCTCTTTGCCAAACACCTCACTCAACGTGCCGGCACTGAGTCGGCGTTGTAACTCCAGCTGCCACAACCTGTCTTGTGCATGCAGATAACCCATAGCAAAATAAACATCTGCCATTGAATCCGCATCAATATATGGCACACCATGTGCGTCGCGCGTTACCGTTACCTGCTCCTGGACAGCAGCCGAGACCGTGTTTGCCCCCGCTTGTGGTAACGCTGAAATGACCTGTTGCTGATATGCCACGTAAGCACACAATACCGACGGTGCCAAAATAAAGGTGCCAAACCGGCACAACAGAGGATGTCGTGTAAACCAATTTCTTATTTGCATGTATTCACTACCAACAGAAGTTTGAGATCTCATGCATGAGATCATTGCTACTGATTAAAACAAGGTTTAAGGTCGAAATGAGTCTCACGCTGACATCGACCGGATATGCGTCAGCGTGCAGTCATTGTCAATTCAGGCTTGAGGCTAGGCCTTCCTGCTCGGTGGCAATCACCTGATGGCTTTCCACAAATGCCTTAATGTCAGCCATTAACAGGGAGCGTCTGCCCTCTTCTGAGATATAAACGCCCTCTCTCATATCTGCAGAGCCCAGGTTGTATCCCTTCTCAAACGCCCATTCAATGATGCTCAAATCAATATTCATACCTTCACTCCACCGCTTGTAAACTGCGCTTTAAATTTATTCTGCTGTGCTGTGCGTCGATTTAAGACTTCACACCAGAGCGATTACTTAGTATGGTTCACATGGTGCATCGATAACCCTTGAGTGTATACCTGTTAGATCTACCAACTAAGGTGTTCACCACTAACCTTAAGTGCAGTAAAAGGTTCCTAACCCTATGAATAAGCTAAAATTAGATCAGTTGATGCTGGCTAACGTGAACAGTCGAAAAGGGCTGAATTCTGAAACATTTGAGTACACCTCTTTATTCTTATCCTCTGTAACGCCCGATCCACACAATGCACGATTTCTGCCAGCCAAGTTCATGGAAGATGATCATGCAAGACAATTCACGTCACGTTGGCTCACCAAGAACCAGCTAGTTGAAATGTACGATGCAAATGATCATGTACTAATAGGAAAGAACTGCATTGTGAACTGCTTTGCGTATGGCACAGCGCAGTGGAAAAAAGCGAACCAAACACTGGAATCCGTACTTGAACTGGCTGAAAACATCTCTGTTGCCGAGGTTATTCAGGTGCCGACAGTCTATCCTTTAGAAGACGGCCAGTATCAAATACTAACCGGACATCGACGTTTCTTTGCTATGGTTTACAGCAATGGCTATGACTCAAGCGCCCAGTTCAAAGTATATGACGCCAAACCACTGCTATCGAAAGTGAAACAGTTTCAGGAAAATGCCAGCAGAGACGACCTGCCTCAGTATGGCAAGCTGCAAGCTTTTCTCAGCGCAATGCAGGAATTAGAAAGCCTCAGCCAGGCCAGATTAAAAGTCGGTGAGAAAAAGCTAACCGTTAAAGAAATGGCGGCCAATTTAGGTATCTCCATGGGGAGTTTTGACAACTACAACGTCCTTACCCGCTATAAATGTGTCATTCAGGCCTATGAACAGGGGTTGGTCACGCTGCCTTTTATCAACGTTAAAAAAGTCGTTAAACAGGTTGAGAATGACTATTACAGCGAGTTTGATAAAACCCTGCTAACCGTGACAGACAAAGCCGAGATCAATAAACGGATCCATGCCAAGCTCACGGGACAAAAATTAACGACCAAACCTAAGACAAAGGCTTTCAGAGTGAAACCCATTCAGCATGTGGAAACAATTAAAATGCTCCTGACTCACAACATTACAGAATTAGTGGATGAGGTAGATTGGCAGGCTGTAGACTGGGGCAATCGAAAAGCCGTGACGGACACCCTGGCTAAAGTCATTGAAGTACTGGACAATAAAAGTAAAGACACTGACAACTGAACATACAGGGGCATGTAATGACTCACCCGCGGCAGACATGACGTTACTGATGGGTGAATTTTCAGGCACCGAATGATTCGTGTATCGCAATAGTTACCTCTGTTTTTGTTAAATACTGCTGGTCGCTTAGCGGCCTTTGAGCCCGTCCCAATCCGATATTGTAAGAAATTATATATTCAACGCCACACCTATGGCGTCCACCATGCCATTCAAAAAAACAGAACAATTATCTATCAATCAACAACTTAAGAAAACCCACTTTACTTTCTCACTTTTTTAACATTGGTCCACAATGAAAACAACACTTGTAAATTAAAAAAGCCCTCCCATCTTTCTGTTGAGTTTTTAAATGACTATAGATATAGTCTGAACGCTTGACATATTCCTAATAACAACAAATTCAGGACAATGAACGAAGTCAGCTTCTCTAGAACAGTTAAATCGATCACACTTGGATCCTGGAAACTTGACCCAAAGCGGCAGGTGCTCACTGACGGCGACATCGAGAAAGAACTCGAACCGCTGCTGTTTCGCATCATTAGTTATTTGATCTTAAATTCAGACACTATCATCACCCGACAAAATCTGGTGGACGATGTCTGGTGCCAAAAATATGTTGATGATAATGCAATAAACCGGGCCATCTCTGAACTCAGAAAAACCCTGAAATCTGAGAACCAAAAGGGCATTATCGTTAAAACTCACTATAGAAAAGGCTACAGCTTAGCCATAGAGCCACTTGTTGAGTACCACAAAACTGAATCAGCTGACAAAGCTAAGCCCAGTCCTGCGGTTACAACCGAATTAACACCTAAAACAACACCGGTAGAACAGCCAGCAAAACGGAAGAAAGCCCCCTGGGTTTTAGGTGCTGTTATCAGTACTCTGGCAGCTGGTATTAGCCTGGCCTTTATTAATCAAGACAATGCGCTGAACGATGCATCCGTGAGCCCCATAGAAAAGCAAGTACAGGAAACGGTCTTGTCCTGGGTCAACGGCAGGTATACCAGGCCGAATATCTCTCCCAATAAGAACTTCGTTGCCTTCTCAATTATTCAAAAAAATAGCCAGAATTATTCTCTGGTGGTAAAAACGCTGCAAACAGGTCACGAAAAGCGCCTGGCAGAAGAAGGAACGAACTACTTCCCAATCGGCTGGTCGGCAGATTCAAATAAAGTGTTCTATCGGGCTATCAACAATGAACAATGTGAAGTGTGGCTGATCAACACCAGCTTTGACGGAACAAATAAATATCTGTTTGACTGTAGCTTGCAAGGTTTCACGGGTGCAGGTGTCAGCGATGGCAGACTAATTTACTCAAAGAGCGGTTATCGCGACAGAGATGAACTCGCCGCGCTTGCCAGCCGTGACTTAGATACAGGCCAGGAATTTCAAATCACGTCACCAAATTTGAATTCATATGGAGATAGGTTTCTGACTTATATCCCTGATATAGAAGTTATTATTTTTGAGAGGCATCACTACCAGGGCAGTGAGCTATACATGACGGATCTGGACGGTGGTAATCAGGTCAAACTACATGACACCGACAACCGGATCTGGACATTATCTTATGAAAAGAAAATTAACTCTTTGATTTGGTTGGATAATGTTGAGAATATTTTGTTTACTTATTCACTCGATAAGAAAAACATTACCTCAGCGGTTAAATTACCTAATAATGTTAAATACGCGAGTAACCAGCCGCTGTCCCACGATGCCTTACTGGCAGTGACCTATCCATTTTTACAGGACATATATAAATTAAGCACAGAGGGCGGTGAGCTGCAGCCGATAGTTAAAAGTGAATATGATGACGTGCAGGCTTCAGATTTTGAAGACAGTGTTATTTTTTTGCGTCAGGAAGGCGGCCTGCGATCCATTTACCGCACTTTGCCTGATGGCCGGCACGAACCACTTTCGCTTGAGGCGTCGACTTATGAATCAATTCATTATAGTGCGCAAAGACAAGAATTATTACTCCACTACAAGGATAGGCTAGAAACCTATGATAGCAGCACCCTGACGCTTACTGGCTCTATCAAGGTTGATGGTACCATAGTGTCGGCTGAATACCTTGGAGAGAATAACATCGGGTATACCGTTGTGGATGCAAGAACCTTGAGAGGAAAAGCTTTTATGCACTCTCTGGATTCGGACAAAAGCGTTCCGTTGCCGATTGAACGGCCATTGTGGTTCGGACAACTTGATAGTCAGTTTTATGCCAGTTTGTCATCGCATGATGAAGTGTCTTTATACAATATCAATACAGGTGAAAAGACTGACAGAATTGAGCTGTCAAAAGCCAAATATAAGCACTCGATTGCTGCGGGTAACGGGTCCTTGTATCACTCGGACGGTGAAACCGTCTTTAAGATTAATTTTGGCCATACAGAGCCAAGGCAAGAAATATACAAAATTGACAGTTCCAGCTATGTCATAGACAGAATCAGTTTTTCTAAAAAAACCAATGCGCTTTACCTGGACATAATTGAAGTCGTTGAAAATCAGCTGGTCAAAGCGCAAATCACCCCACCTGAATAATCTGACATACCGGAGAGGACACCTCCCCAGCCAGGAACTTTGATAAGCAACATCATGACACTCGCCAGTCATTGTAATTAGATCAGGTTGTTGATAATGCACTTTACGATCGCCTGCTGCCTGTTTGTGCTATCTGTTTTCACAATGCAATTAGACAGATGGAAATTAACTGTACGTTCTGAGATACCTAGTATCTGACTAATTTCCCATGATGTTTTACCTTCACAGGCCCACATTAAGCAGTCTTTTTCACGTTTTGTAATATGTAACTTTTTATCTCTGCAGCGCAGTGCAGCCTGAAGCAGATAAGGTGAGATAATCGTCCAGCACCAGTCAACAAATTCAATACTCTTCTGCTGACAAAAGCTTTCAGGGATATCGAATACTAAGCCTCCATAAATACCTGTCACACCGCGCATAGGCATCACATACACCTGATCTTGCTCGCTACTATGACTGAGTATGCTGTGTAGCGGCAGCAAGCGAATACCTGACTTACAATGCTCATAAATCGCAGTATCTGACATTTCATCTGCCAACTGAGCAGAAATCTCACCATAAACCTTTTCTTCATATGAAGATGCAGATACCGGACAAAAGTCGATAAAACCGAGGCAGTTATAGCCTGACTCCTTTGAAATGGATTTCAGCGTATTTGTTAGCTCTTCCGCGATGTTTACTTCCTCAAATTTAGCAATCATCTGTTTTATTTCGTGTTGCGTATCAAACAGGCCAAGGGTCGTATTTTGTTGCATTGTTAGCTCCTCAATTTGCGCCAGGTAAGCAGAGAATGTTCGTTCATTTGATGGAACTCATATTGCCCCAGCAAACATGTGTAATCAAATCACGCAAAAAATAAATATAACCAACAAAAACAACACTTTAAACCAATATATTATTGCGAAATACCGGCTATATATTGATTAATACTACCCTACGGAGGGTCCCGTAACGTCTGCGCATAACAACTTATTTGCTACTAATTTTTCCCACTTTACATACACTCAGGTTGCGCCATCAATTCTGACCTTTTGAGCACGGGACATTGTCAAAGTGCGCTTGTCATGTAAGGTCAAATCAACCCGCATAGTGACATGGGGAAAACTCGCTAGCTGTGATAATTAAAAACCTGGCTTAGCCAAGATGGTGTGGATAATTGTTGCAAAGCAGAACGCTGACTCAGGAAAATCAGCGTATTGCAAACATAGGTCAACCGAACATACCCACATCAACAATCCGGCGGCAGCATGCGCATACGAGATAATAATTCGAGTAAAGTACGTTTCACTGCGCAAAGTGACAAAACGAATGGACTTACTGCCAGAGATCCGGCTGGGTTGTTACTTCGGCTGGATTGTTACTTCGGCTGGATTGTTACTTCGGCTGGATTGTTACTTCGGCTGGATTGTTACTTCGGCTGGATTGTTACTTCGGTTGGATTGTTACTTCAGTTGGATTGGTAATTGAGTTGGATTGGTAATTGAGTTGGATTGGTAATTGAGTTGGATTGGTAATTGAGTTGGATTGGTAATTGAGTTGGATTGGTAATTGAGTTGGATTGGTAATTCGGTTGGATTGGTAATTCGGTTGGATTGGTAATTCGGTTGGATTGGTAATTCGGTTGGATTGGTAATTCGGTTGGATTGGTAATTGAGTTGGATTGGTGATTGAGTTGGATTGGTGATTGAGTTGGATTGGTAATTGAGTTGGATTGGTAATTGAGTTGGATTGGTAATTCGGTTGGATTGGTAATTGAGTTGGATTGGTGATTGAGTTGGATAGGTGATTCGATTGACTTATTAGATACCGGCGAATGATACCAGGCCAAACACAGACACTCAGTTACTCCTCTCATCTGGAACTAGTCAACAGGTACAAACGTTCCCGAATTTGCGCACGCTCTCGCCACCCTGTCGGTTCGATTTACTTAAATATGGGTTTTCAAAAGGGAAAAGGGTCCACGGCTTAAAAGTGGACCCATATGAGAAGCACGAATGCACATAAAAATGGCTTTATGAACGGCATACTGGCAGTACATGCGTTAACTGCTACAGAGTATACCTAAGGGGAAAATGGGTTATAAACAAGCCTGTATTGACTGATGCAAGGCAATACTGCCCTCGCTGATGGTATGCTGTAGCTGACTATATTCTTCTTTCTTTAGCTTCATTGAGACCAACAGACTGTTTTTTGCAACATCGTCCACCCTGACCTCAATAGGCCGCTCATCCGAGCACAACCATAAACGAGTCTTTGCCTGTATCTCCAGGGCAAACTTCATACTTTCAATTTCTTGCTGCTCAAAGTAATGGGCACCAAAAACACGGTTACTTTGTACTCTCAGCAACAACTCGCCGGGTGCGAATACGTTACCGGGCACGGCATTAGGGTTTATATAGTCAACGTACCCGTTTTCATTAGAGATCAGCGCTTTCGTTTTCTTGCTGTCCTCAGAGACATATTGAAGCATCATTTTTTTCTTGGCTACTTCACTGCCAACCTCAATAGCCAGCTCGACAACACGTCCATTCTCCCTGGAGTAATGATACTCACTGGCTGGCTCTTGCAATACGAGATTACCTGAAACAGACTGCAATCCGGCCCCCATTGCTAATATAAGATAGGATCCCATCAATTTATCAACTCCTGTTACGCTTTATACTCTAATTAACCAGTGATGTTTTTAGGGTTAATAAATCCTACCTGAGTAATACTATGCGTATCTGTTCCACCTGCAACAAACTTAGTTTGGCGATTATCTTTAATTTCTTTATTAGTAAGTTCTTTTAGTTTTTTTGTTTTAAGTTTAAGCATCGTGACAATCTCTATTTAATGTTCATCTAATTAATTTTTAAAAGTTAAGCACCGTTGTGGTGATGCAACTATCATTGACCAGAGACGCTAAAAAACCTAGTTATGAAACATTATTCTTAGAGATAACAAACAAGTACAAATTATTGTTTTTAATGGAAATAAAAACTTATTACCCAGACCTTTTCGCATAGTAAGCTTTGTATTGCCCGATACTGAAGAAAGAGCAGAAAAAGCAAGCGAAATCACGTATCAAAACACGAAGAAACAAGAAACAACGAGAGAAAGCAAGCATAAAAATCAGTTAAAAATAAAGAAAACCCATCATTTTAAAGCCGAAAAAACAGAATCCACCCTCTCCCCCAAAGACAACTCAAAAATTAAAATATAAAAACACCCAAAGTAGACATTTTAAAATCAAAATACGGAAAATAACCGAGGCCTTTGACATATGGAAAGTACATCACTTGCTACACTGGTTACCTTTATGGTTTTTTACACACCCGAACCATACGAAAGAAACAGACAGCTTCGTTCGACTTACGCTCGAAGCCACGAGACCAATAACCCCAAAGAAACAAGAATCATGTGAAGTCAGCCTCCTGTCTGACAGGCTCAATAATGTGCTTCTCTGTTCACTCTATGGCATTAATCCGCAACTGCGGAATTTTCAGCTTCGTTTGAGGCATTGTCTGGGCCTGGCTTAACGTTTAATGCAACCTCTCCCGAGTAGTTTCAGGTTCGAGCCTAAGGCGGATAAAATCTCAGTGTCCGTTTAGGTTTAAATTGAACGTTGATTCGGATGTCGAATTGATTCCTAAGTCGGGGTAATTCAGGTATCGGTTGATTAACCTGTCGAGGTGATTAACCTGTCGAGGTGATTAACCTGTCGAGGTGATTCAGCTACCGAGGTGATCCAGCTGTCGAGGTGATTAACCTGTCGAGGTGATTCAGTTGTCGAGGTGATCCAGCTGTCGAGGTGATTCAGCTATCGAGGTGCTTCAGCTGTCGAGGTGATCCAGCTGTCGAGGTGATTAACCTGCCGAGGTGCTTCAGCTGTCGAGGTGATTCAGCTGTCGAGGTGCTTCAGCTGTCGAGGTGCTTCAGCTGTCGAGGTGATTCAGCTGTCGAGGTGATTCAGCTGTCGAGGTGATCCAGCTGTCGAGGTGATTCAGCTGTCGAGGTGGTACAAATGTCGAGGTAATTCAGCTGTCGGAGTAGTTCAGAAGTAGGCTTGAGTCCAGTTACAGGTTCTCAGCCAAGTAAATTTAATTAGGCTTCTCGATACAGAGTGGTATCTCAGGGTTCCCCAATAAAGCGATTTCTAATGTATTCATACAGCTATCTAACAATGGCCGTTCAGCTCATTATGATGGATTTGCTCATCCTGATAACACGCATGAGACGCTCCCAAAGGTGGTAGAGGCTGACTCTCGCACTTTAATTACCTCCTCAGGGCACATAGATCATTTTGCTTCTTTACATTGCCTAAATGTGTGTCGTGGATACGTGCCTGACAATTGACTACCCGGCTTTATTACTGACCGACTATACAACTACCTTCATTACCATGTCAGTCACATGCCTTGGTGGGCGTCAGGTTCAGGGATTTGTTGTGGTATCTATTTGTGTAATGCTATGTGTATCTATTTGCTGTGCAGCCCCGCCAGCAACATGCTGTGTTTGGCCAGGCGCCAGCAGCTCTTTTGCAGTAAGGGTTTTTAACTTTTTGGCTTTCAACTTAAGCATGACCAGATTTCCTGTTGTTATAGCAATTTAGCTGTATCGTTTTCACCTTCGTGGTGACCTGATTAACCTTAGCGAATACCTCAGAAATACACTAATTATCAAACCTTATCGTTTTTCATAATAATTACTCGCAACCGCATGATTAAAAAAGAAATAAAAATAAAAACACAGATTTAAAGACACATAATGTTCAAAAAAGCCACTGTTTCAAGGCGCTCACCCTATGTTGAAGTGGCTGCTAAAGCTGAAAACAATGCGTTTTTGCCTCAATACATAGTGCCGTAGAAACCATAAAGGTGTCTGTCAGAGCTATTGCAATTACACTGTGAGCACGTGCTAGTTGTGCCATATCTGTGCTTTAAAATAGAGGAAAGCGAAAATGTGGGAGCATAAGGGCCCAGCAAGCGCAATGTCAGTGCTGTGTGATAGTTGCAGACTTCTCCGGCTCGCTGAGCGTATTCATTATTTCCCTCCAAAATGAGGGGGAATTATCCATTGAATTGACGCGTCTGGAGGCTCACGAGGCAGAAGGCATAAAAAAATCCGATACCAGAACACTGATATCGGATTATTTATTCAGTCATCACTGCTTACTTGTGAGTACTGGTATGAGAAACTCAGGCACTCACAACTCGCAAGCGAGTCCTGTCATTATTGCATTTCGTCGCTAAATTGCAGCGTTGGACGTACAACTTCAGCATCAGACTCCAGTGCACCTAACAGGGCCAGGAAGTTCTTATTCACCACTGACATAGTGATATTTTGCTTCTGCTGTGGCTCAACCTCACCTGTCACCTCTGCAACCGTAACGGCTTTCAATACCAATAGCGCAGCATCACCGCTGTTTAGCTCAACCAGGGCAGACTGCGTCTGCTCACCATCAGGATGTGCCAGTTTAAATGACTGTTGAACGATTTCTGGCGCAACGGTGAAGCTCTGACGCTTCAGAGCTGCTTCCGTTTTAACTTCTATAGATTCAGCTGCTGCGATGTCGCTCAGTGCCTTGCCGTCTTCTAGCTGTGCATATAAGGTGTTAGCCTTTTCTTTGATTAGCTCTGACGCTTTTTCATTCTCAAGACGCGTTTTGATCTGCGCTGTAACCTCTTCCAGAGGCTTCACCGTGGCTGGCTTATGATCCAGAACACGCACAACAACAATATGCTCATTACCCGCTTCCAGCACTTCTGAATTCACTCTGTCTTCGATCAGCTCAGGTGTGAAAATCGCGTTCGCGATGCTGGGATCATTTAACGGAGCAGGCAACGCCATGCGTGATACCAACTCAGTGCTCTTCAATTCGATGTCTGCCACAGCTGCCGCATCTTCCAATGAATCAGCCACTTCAAACGCCAACTCTGCGATCTGAGATTGCTTCTCATAAAATGCATTGGCTTTAGCTGTGCTTTCCAGCTCTGCACGCAATTCACTGGCAACCTCTTCAAACGCTTTTGATTGCTGTGCCTGTAAATCGGTTAACTGGATGATATGGAAACCAAACTCAGTTTCAACCACAGGAGAAAAGTCACCGACGTTAGTAAGTGCAAATGCAGCCTCTTCAAACTCAGGCTCCATCATGTCACGCTCGATCCAATCCAGATCACCACCGACTTCTGCAGACGCAATATCGTCAGACTCAGCTGAAGCGAGTTCCGCAAAATCTTTGCCTTCTTGTAATTGCTGGTACAAAGCATCCGCTTTTTGTTTTGCCGCTTGGGCATCCTCAGCACTTTCGATCAGGATATGCGCTACACGACGGCGCTCTTCTTCCAGATACTGAGCCTGGTTCTCTTCATAGTAAGCGCGAACTTGCTCATCCGTCACAGGTTCATCCAAAGTCACATCGTCAGATTTCAGCTCAAGGTACTGCAATGCAATTTGCTCTGGCGCCTGAAACTGTTCCTGATTAAGCTCATAATAGTCAGAAATTTCTGCCTCAGTCACAGCCACTTCACCTTTAACGGTCTCTTTGCTCAGCAGCAGATAGTCGATGTCACGTGTTTGCTGCTGCAAAGCCAGTGTTTGCTTTAGCTCGTTATCTAAAACGAAATCTGAGCCAGCAACCGCTGAAACCAACTGGTTACGAGTCATTTCTTCACGCATGTACTCACGGAAAGAGTCAGGCTGGAAGTTCATCTGGCGGATCAGCTGTAAATATCTGTCGTTGCTAAATTCGCCACCCAGCTGAAAGTAAGGCAGCTCAAAAATCGCTTCCTTAACTTGTTCATCACTCACTCTCAGTCCTAATTCAATGGCTAACTGGTTTTGTAGTTCTTGTTGTACCAGACGGTCAATCACGCCACTGCGGATCTGAGCCATGTATGCAGGATCTGCTGAAATTTGTGTGAAATACTCGCCAAACTGACGCTCCAGACGTGCACGCTCATTTTCATAAGCGCGGGAAAATTCCATTTGCGTTATCTTGACTCCATTTACTTCTGCTACGGCCTGCTCTGTGGTTTGACCTAGGTAACCACCGATCCCTGCCAACGCAAAAGACAAGATCACTACACCAAGAATAATTTTGGCTGCCGGGCCTTGTGAGCCTTCTCTAATCTTTTCTAGCATTTATTCTATCTCTTATCTAAGTCAAAGCACGCTCAGTACTTTGGGTTTATCTGCGTACCCAGATCCGCTGAATGTGACACATCAGCGTCCTGTCTCTGTACCTATTAATATGGATAAGCGCGGCGATTGCAAGTATCTATGTGCAGGCTATTGAAGCGCATATGCGATGTATCACACTTAGCCTCGCCAATATGCGGCATTATCCAGCTGATATAAAAAAAGCGTATCTTAGCAGATACGCTTTTTATCTTGAAGCTTATCTGGCCCAATCACACTATCTTAACATAGGTCGTTGGGCAGACTGAGCGAAATCTGCTTAGTTTACCGCGTCTTTCAAAGCTTTACCGGCTTTGAAAGATGGGATGTTAGCTGCAGCGATTTCGATTGCCGCACCAGTTTGTGGGTTACGACCCGTACGTGCTGCACGCTCACGCACTGAGAAAGTACCAAAACCGACTAGGGCAACTGAGTCACCGTCTTTTAGCGCACCAGTTACTGACTCAATGAATGAATCCAGAGCACGACCAGCAGCCGCTTTAGAAATATCAGCATCAGCTGCAATTTGATCGATTAATTGAGATTTATTCACAATATCATCCTCTTACATTGTTATTATCAAGAGCGATGAGGGCTTACCACTAACATCACTTTTGTAGTTAACTCAGAGAAATCTGACGATTCTCTATTTCATCTAATGTCTCAAAGCCTAGTAACCACGGGGGTTGTGGGCCACCAGGCTAATACAGTGCTTAAGTTAGCATACCATGTAGATTTGAAAACCCTTTTTACGCACTTTTATGTACTTTTTCTGCTTTAGCCAACCGACTTTTGCGACTCAACCGTAAAACTGTCTACTGGATGAGCGAGTGCCAGAGATAAAACATCGTCAATCCAGCTCACAGGATGGATTTCAAGGCCTTCCAAGACATTCTGCGGGATCTCTTTAAGGTCACGCTCATTCTTCTTAGGAATGACTACCGTTTTGATGCCACCACGGTGAGCTGCAAGCAACTTCTCTTTAAGTCCACCAATTGGTAGTACTTCGCCACGTAAAGTGATTTCACCTGTCATTGCAACATCACTGCGCACCGGATTACCCGTTAAGCTTGAAACTAACGCCGTTACCATAGCAATACCTGCACTTGGACCATCTTTCGGCGTTGCACCCTCAGGAACATGAACATGAATATCACGCTTTTCGTAGAAATCACCATTGATCCGCAGCTTTTCAGCACGATTGCGTACCACGGTCATAGCCGCCTGGATCGACTCCTGCATTACATCACCCAAAGAGCCAGTATACGCCAGCTTGCCCTTACCTGGCACTGCCGCACACTCGATGGTCAGCAAATCACCACCCACTTCAGTCCAGGCCAACCCTGTAACCAAACCAACGCGGTCGCCATCTTCAGCCTTACCATAATCAAAACGCTGCACACCCAGATAGCTTTCCAGATTTTCAGCATTGATCACAACTTTGTCTTTTGACTTGCTCAGCAAAATGCTCTTAACGGCTTTGCGGCACAATTTTGACAGTTCACGCTCAAGGTTACGAACACCCGCTTCTCGCGTGTAGTAGCGAATAGTATCAATGATGGCACTGTCTTCAATCTCAATCTCGTGCTCCTTCAATCCGTTACGCTTGATTTGCTTCGGGATTAAATGCTGCTTAGAGATGTTGAGCTTTTCGTCTTCGGTATAACCCGACAAGCGGATCACTTCCATACGGTCAAGCAGTGGACCCGGAATATTGAAGCTATTGGACGTAGCAACAAACATCACATCCGATAAGTCATACTCAACTTCCAAATAGTGGTCAGCAAAACTGCTGTTTTGCTCCGGATCGAGCACTTCTAATAAAGCTGAAGCCGGATCACCGCGCATATCCGAAGACATTTTGTCGATTTCGTCTAGCAAGAACAACGGGTTCTTTACACCCACTTTGGTCATACTCTGGATCAGCTTACCCGGCATTGAGCCGATATAAGTACGTCTGTGGCCGCGTATCTCGGCTTCATCACGCACGCCGCCCAGCGCCATACGCACATATTTACGCCCTGTTGAACGTGCGATAGATTGCCCCAAACTGGTTTTACCAACCCCAGGTGGTCCCACAAGACACAAAATAGGTCCTTTCAGCTTGTTTGTTCGTTGCTGAACTGCCAAATACTCGATAATGCGCTCTTTAACTTTTTCCAGACCATAGTGGTCTGCATCCAGGATCTTTTGGGCATTAGCCAAATCTTTCTTAACTTTAGAGCGCTTTTTCCAGGGGACGCCAATCAGCGTATCGATATAAGAGCGCACCACTGTCGCCTCGGCCGACATAGGTGACATCATCTTCAGCTTATTAAGCTCAGAGGTTGCCTTTTCTTCCGCCTCTTTAGGCATCTGTGCTTCTGATATACGCTTTTTCAGCGCTTCAAATTCATCAGGCACATCATCCAGCTCACCCAGCTCTTTCTGAATGGCTTTCATTTGTTCATTGAGATAGTACTCACGCTGAGACTTTTCCATCTGTTTTTTGACCCGCGAGCGGATCTTTTTCTCAACCTGAAGCAGATCAATCTCACCTTCCATCAGGGCCATCAGATATTCTAACCGGTCGGTGACGTTGTACAACTCAAGTACCTTTTGTTTCTCTGGTACTTTAATTGGCATATGCGCTGCCATTGTGTCCGCAAGACGTGCGGTTTCATCGATGCCGGAAACGGAAGTCAGTACTTCTGGCGGGATCTTCTTGTTAAGCTTTACATACCCTTCAAACTGGCTGATAGCACTGCGGATAAAAATATCCTGCTCAGGACCTTCAATGTTCTCAGAGGCAATAAACTGCGCTTCGGCCAGGAAGTATTCATCGGTCACCAAAAATCGTTCGATTTTGGCTCGTTGGGTACCTTCAACCAGTACTTTAACAGTACCATCAGGGAGCTTCAGTAATTGCAGCACAGTGGCGACAGTACCGACCTGATAAATGTCATCCGTGTCGGGGTCATCAATTGACGCTTCTTTTTGCGCCACCAAAAAAATTTGCTTGTCATTTTCCATCGCTGCTTCGAGGCATTTTATTGATTTTTCTCTGCCTACAAACAGCGGGATCACCATATGAGGGTATACGACCACATCACGCAGTGCCAATACGGGTATCTCGACTCGATCCATTCTCTCAAGCGTCATTATATTCTCTTCGCACTTCATTAGTTTCAAGGATTAGGGAAGTATATGGGGATTGCCTTCAAAAAGTTCAACCTATATACCAATCCATATCAATTTCTAGTTTGAGTTTATACCAATTTGCTTAATTAAGTGTTCCATTTTGAGGCGAGAAAGTAGGCTCGATAACAAGGCAAAAATTTTGCTATTTAGTTGTTCTAAATAAGAAATTTCTAACGCTGTTAGCGTCATATTTGCTCCGTCAAATTGAACAGGTATTAAGTGAAATTGGTATTATAGATTGCTGGTACAACTAAACTGTAGACAAAAAAAGGAGCCTGAGGCTCCTTTTTGCGATAAAACCTGGTCGTCACTCCGACGCAGCTTTATCCTGACTGTTATTTTCGTAGATTAAAATTGGGTCAGATTCACCTTTAATGACGGTTTCATCTACCACAACTTTACTTACATCTTCTATCGAAGGCAGGTCGTACATGGTATCCAGCAACACGCCCTCAACAATAGAGCGCAGTCCACGGGCACCTGTTTTTCTCTCCATTGCCTTGTGCGCAATAGCCTTAAGTGCATCTTCTCGGAACTCAAGTTCAACCCCTTCCATTTTGAACAACGCACCGTATTGCTTGGTCAATGCGTTTTTAGGCTCATTGAGGATTTGAATAAGCGCATCTTCATCGAGTTCAGCTAAAGTCGCAACTACAGGTAATCGACCGATAAACTCAGGGATTAGACCGTATTTGACCAGATCTTCTGGCTCAACATCTTTGAATGTTTCACTTAAAGATCTTTCGCTGTCAGATAATTTCACCTGAGCACCAAAACCAATACCCGTGTTAGTATGGCTACGCTGCTCGATGACTTTGTCCAGACCGGCAAAGGCACCACCACAAATAAACAAGATTTTCGATGTGTCTACTTGTAAAAACTCTTGCTGAGGATGCTTACGTCCGCCTTGTGGCGGCACCGAAGCTACCGTGCCTTCGATGAGTTTCAGTAGCGCCTGTTGAACGCCTTCACCAGACACGTCACGCGTGATGGATGGGTTATCCGACTTACGCGAAATTTTGTCGATCTCATCGATGTAAACGATACCACGCTGTGCTTTTTCTACATCGTAGTCACACTTCTGTAAAAGCTTCTGGATAATATTCTCGACATCCTCGCCCACATAACCGGCTTCAGTTAATGTCGTTGCATCCGCCATAGTAAAAGGCACATCCAGTAAGCGTGCCAGTGTTTCTGCAAGCAGTGTTTTACCACTACCTGTTGGACCGATTAGTAGTATATTACTCTTACCAAGCTCAACATCACCTTTTAAGCCTTGATTTTTCAGTCGCTTGTAATGGTTATAAACAGCAACTGAGAGCACTTTTTTCGCGTGCTCCTGGCCAATCACATAGTCATCAAGGTGATTGCGGATTTCTCTTGGTACCGGCAATTTATCAGACGAATCATGTTGCGGCGCTATATCCTTGATTTCTTCTCTAATGATGTCGTTACACAGTTCGACGCATTCATCACAAATGTACACTGACGGTCCAGCGATCAACTTGCGTACTTCATGTTGGCTCTTACCACAAAATGAGCAGTATAAGAGCTTACTATTCTTGTCGCCGTCTGTAGGAGTGTCTGACATTCAGCTACCTCTTAAATTTGGTCAGTTATCTACTTCGATAACACAATACATGTTTTAACTATACCAAAGAATTTTGCCTTTGGTATAGCCGGGCCAGATGCATTTATCTAACAGTGATCAGAAACACACCAGCCCAATATAGATTACTTGATATTTCTGCTGCTATGAACAGCATCAACCAAACCGTAGTCCACGGCTTGTTCGGCATTCATAAAGTTGTCGCGATCAGTGTCGTTTGCGATCACATCGTAAGGTTGGCCAGTATGTTCAGCCATCAGACGATTCAGTTTTTCTTTAATCGTCAGAATTTCTTTTGCATGGATCTCAAAGTCCGACGCCTGCCCCTGGAAACCGCCCAAAGGTTGATGGATCATAACGCGAGAGTTTGGCAGGCAGTAACGTTTACCTTTAGCACCACCAGACAGTAAAAAGGCGCCCATACTGGCAGCCTGACCAACACACACAGTGCTGACATCTGGTTTGATGAAGTTCATCGTGTCGTAAATAGACATACCCGCAGTCACCGAGCCACCAGGTGAGTTGATGTATAGATAAATGTCTTTTTCAGGGCTTTCTGATTCCAAGAACAGCAGCTGAGCAACGATCAGGTTTGCCATATGGTCCTCAACCTGACCGGTCAGGAAGATGATCCGCTCTTTAAGCAAACGAGAATAGATGTCATAAGAACGCTCACCTTTCGCTGTTTGCTCAACAACCATAGGGACTAATGCGTTTAGAGGATCAAACATACCGTCATTCATTTTATAGATTCCTTATAAGCAGGGAAGTGCACTGCAAAACCTGGCCGCCTGTCTCATTCAAAGGACAAGCACGATTTGTTTACTCAAGTGACAAGAAGTTTATAGACGTAAGTTTATACAAAAGATGCTGATAAACAAAAGTATACGCACAACCGTGTTGCTTTGAGCAAATAAAACAAAAATGGCTCGCAGCACTGCAAAACACAGAGCAATACGAGCCATTTAAACGTTAGCTTAACAGTAAGTCAATGATTTCGTCTTTGACGAGATCAAAAGTGCTTACTGAGCAGCCTGTTGTGGGTTCATGATGTCGTCAAAAGACTTCTCAACATCAGCAACCTCAGCAGCTGCCAGAATCGCATCTACAGCTTGCTCTTCCATTGCAACGTTGCGCATTTGTTGCATCAACTGATCGTTGCCTTTGTAGTATGCAACCACTTCGCTTGGATCTTCGTAAGCAGAAGCAACAGTTTCGATTAACTCTTCAACTTTTGCATCATCTACCGTGATCTCGTTCGCTTTGATCACTTCACCTAACAGAAGGCCAGTTTTAACGCGTGTTACAGCTTGCTCGTGGAACAGCTCAGCTGGTAGCTCAGGCATGTTCTTCGCGTCGCCGCCAAAACGTTGTGCAGCTTGCTGACGAAGTGCATCGATTTCTTGGTCGATAAGTGCTTTTGGCACTTCCACTTCGTTTGTCTCTAGTAGACCTTTAATCGCTTGATCTTTGATCTGAGCTTTCACAGCCTGACCAAGTTCACGCGTCATGTTTTTCTTCACTTCTTCTTTCAGTGCGTCAACGCCACCTTCAGCAACACCGAATTTAGTTGCGAACTCGTCAGTTAGCTCAGGTAGTTCCTGAACTTCAACTTTCTTCACAGAGATCTTGAACTGCGCTGCTTTACCTTTCAGGTTTTCAGCGTGATATTCTTCAGGGAAAGTTACGTCTGCAACCACTTCCTCGCCTGCTTTCTTGCCGATGATGCCATCTTCGAAACCAGGGATCATGCGACCTTGACCAAGCTCAAGTGGGAAGTCTTCTGCTTTACCACCTTCGAACTCTTCGCCTTCTACTGTACCCAAGAAGTCGATTGTTACACGGTCTTTCTCACCCGCTACTGCATCGCTTTCAGTCCAGCTTGCGTGTTGCTTGCGCAGAGTTTCCAGCATGTTTGCCAGGTCATCTTCTGTTACGTCAACGACTGGCTTCTCTACTGAAATCTTTTCAAGATCTTTCAGTTCAACTTCTGGGTAAACTTCAAAAGTCGCATCAAACTCAAGGTCCTTACCAACTTCCAGTGACTTAGGAGCAAAAGTAGGCGCGCCAGCAGGATTGATCTTTTCAGAAACAATTGCCTCGATGTAGTTGCGTTGCATCAATTCACCAGCAACTTCTTGCATCACAGCAGCACCGTAGCGCTTTTTGATAACAGAAACTGGTACTTTACCCGGACGGAAGCCGTCGATACGCTGTGTTTTAGCCAGTTGTTGTAAGCGTTTTTTTACTTCAGTCTCAACGTTCTCAGCTGGAACTGTGATAGTCAGACGGCGCTCAAGACCTTGAGTCGTCTCAACAGAAACTTGCATGATATAACCTCAATTTTCATTTTTGGCGACTACGCGCCTTCCTTACAAACAAGTCGACTTTTTATCAGATCAGATGACAGCAGACCATCATATTTGCTCAATATCGATTAAGCAGACCACCGTTAAAACATCCTAACATTTGGTGTTTAAAAACCAGTGCTGATCTCTGTCTGACTTGCTGCCTGCCCAGACAGGGCGCTATGTTAAATAATAGACGCGGCATTATAACCTATAAAACGGGAGAGTCGAGCAATCACGGCAAATAATTGATGTAGCTAAGGACAAAATTTAGAGATATAAAATGGAATTAGGAAAATTAAGAAAAGAAGAGATGGTCGGCGATGCAGGATTTGAACCTGCGACCCCTTGGACCCAAACCAAGTGCGCTACCAAGCTGCGCTAATCGCCGAATGCATAAATTTTGAAAGTGGTCGGCGATGCAGGATTTGAACCTGCGACCCCTTGGACCCAAACCAAGTGCGCTACCAAGCTGCGCTAATCGCCGAACATATAGGTTTTGTAGATGGGGCGACTGACGAGGCTTGAACTCGCGACAACCGGAATCACAATCCGGGGCTCTACCAACTGAGCTACAGCCGCCACTACAATGTGGATTTTAAAATGGCGCACCCGGAAGGATTCGAACCTTCGACCGACGGCTTAGAAGGCCGTTGCTCTATCCAACTGAGCTACGGGCGCGGCGCAAAGAATGCTTCTTCGTGCATACCACCAACTTTCGTTGATTTACTTTCTTCTAAGTAAGAGAGAAAGTGGTCGGCGATGCAGGATTTGAACCTGCGACCCCTTGGACCCAAACCAAGTGCGCTACCAAGCTGCGCTAATCGCCGATTGTGTTATTTTCAGAGTTTCTCTTGCGAGCCCCTCGTTGACAACGGGGTGCATAATAGTGATTTGCCCGGATGAGGTCAAACATTTTTTTTTAAAAACATGCCAACTGACTATTTTTACTTCAAAACGTTTAATTTATATAACAAGGCGACTGGTTTTTCAGCAATTTTACTTCTAACCGAGATAATAACGTTGCCCAGTGTCGGATCCAGCTTGGCTATTTAGGGGTTTTTTGCGAAAATAGTAGTCGGCTTCCTAAGTTTTTCGGTACTCAGTCCTGAGCAAGCCCTCGCGCTGATACAGATGACTCAGTGAACCTCTAATAAATAGAGTACCCCCTTTAATACACTCTATAATCGTTCAAGTAATTAACCCTTAAATTTAAAGGTCAGTCATGACGGCAAACATCATCGACGGTAAAGTCATTGCGAAACAAGTTCGCAATACCGTAGCCAACCGCGTTGCAGCGCGGATCAATCAGGGCCTCAGAGCACCAGGACTAGCAGTTGTTCTGGTTGGCCAGGACCCCGCCAGCCAGGTGTACGTAGGCTCAAAGCGCAAAGCGTGTGAAGAAGTGGGCTTCGTATCTAAGTCATATGATCTACCCGCAGACACAAGTGAAGAGCAATTATTGGAGTTGGTGGACACGCTCAATCAGGATCCAAACGTTGACGGTATCCTGGTCCAGTTGCCATTGCCAGACGGACTAGATGCAGAGAAAGTACTGGAGCGAATCCACCCACATAAAGATGTTGATGGTTTCCACCCCTATAATGTCGGACGACTAGCGCAACGTATGCCAGCATTGCGCCCATGTACACCAAAAGGGATAATTACATTGCTTGACTCAACCGGGGTCAGGTACAAAGGCATGCATGCTGTTGTTGTGGGTGCATCCAATATCGTTGGTCGGCCAATGTCACTAGAGCTGCTGCTGGCAGGCTGTACCACGACCGTTTGTCATAAATTTACCCAAGACCTTGAGGCGCATGTACGCCGGGCCGATCTGCTGGTCGTTGCTGTGGGCAAACCTGAGTTCATCCCTGGCGACTGGATCAAAGAAGGCGCAATGGTCATCGATGTGGGCATTAACCGGCTAGAATCTGGCAAACTGGTAGGTGATGTACAATATGACGTTGCCGCACAACGGGCTAGCTTCATTACACCAGTACCAGGCGGTGTTGGACCTATGACCGTCGCAAGTCTCATCGAGAACACACTCGAAGCATGTGAAAATTATCATAGCTAATCGTGTTCTAAGCAGGTGTTCAGCACACCTGCTTAATCCCTCTTTTTAGAATACCAACCACAAAGAACTTTACTCTGGCGGGGCCAAAGAGCTCACGATAAAGCTATGAGGGTGGAGCTCTGAAAAAGTGATCACATCGCCTATACTCAACACCCTATCCGTTTCTGGCACTATTCTATTTTGATTTACAAACACCCCATTTTTGCTGGTATCGCGAAGTATCCATTGCTCCCCCGTCCAGACAATAACGGCATGATGGCGTGAGATTTCTACTCCTAACACCTGAGTATCCACCTCCCCCTCTGCTCGGCCAAAACGGTGGTTTGGATTAAGAAGAATGTGATCATTGGTTTGCGCTAATAAAAGATGTGCCATGCCTGTGCCTATCTGAGTGTCCTGACGTCGAATTCTGCTACAGTGCGTATCTCGGGAAGAAGAAATACTCTACTTCTGAGCATGAGATTGTAATCCTTGGGTCATAATGATGACATTACGCGACCTTACACAGCTGGCTTTTTCGCCAAAGCGGGTATGCCGTCAGATCTAATGCTGACATCTGAACAGATCTTATCTACATTTAGACTAGGGCTTCCTACAGGAAATGCAGCAGTGTCAGGAGTAGTTAGTGCAAGACAGTGCAGAAACCAAGACAACAGCGGTTCTGGTTACCACCGAGTGAAGCAGTTGGCATGTGTTTTGAGCTTGTTTGCGTGTTTTATAGTGCGTGCCGCCAGCCCGATAAGCGTCACAATATTAGCTGACGACAGCTACCCGCCTTATTCCTATGTTCAGGAAGGTAAATTAGTTGGCATATACCCAACACTGATCCGAGAGGCTGCGAAACTGATCAAAGAAGATTACCTGGTGGAGCTTCGCCCTATTCCCTGGAAAAGAGGCGTTTCCGCGCTCGAAAATGGGGAAGCTTTCGCACTGATGCCACCTTATATCCATCGTGACACCCGTCCCTTTATTTGGCCTTATTCCGTTGCTCTGAAACAAGAAGAGGTTGTGGCATTTTGTAATCCAGGTATCACGTTACAAAACGTCACCCAACGTGATGACCAACAGGCGCCCATTAATATCGGATTGAACGCTGGCTTTCTCATCCTTGATGATGCACTCAAAGAAGCACGAAAAACCGGACGGATTGTTGTCTGGGAAAATAAAAACACCCGTGCGAATATCATTAAACTTTATAAAAAGAGAGTCGACTGCTACATCAATGACAGACTCTCAACTTTGATAGGTATCAGTGAGCTACAAGAACAGCTACCTGGCATAACCGCGCAATCATTTGTCGAAGACCGTGTGGTCCTCAGTCGCAGTGCTCATATCGGATACCTCAAAGGATATGAAGGCCAATATCCGTTTAAATCTGACTTCATAGAGAAAATGGATGAGGCATTAAGTACCGTACTACAAAAAAGTCCGCCGCCGTGAATAGGCGCTCCCTTTCTTTTTTGGCGCCAGTTATGCACTGTGTGAGCCCCTGCTGATCAAACCATAGCAGTATAGAAATGAGTGTCCACATGCGGCAAGTATTGAAGTCTCGCTTTGCACTTGATGAGAAATGGCAGCGCAAAAGAAAGGGCAGCCAGGCTGCCCTCATAAATGTGTCTTAAACTACCTGCCAGTCGATACTGGCACCAGCTTTAATTGGCACAACCTGAGTATCACCCAAGGGGTAAGAGTCCGGCACCTGCCAGCTGTTTTTTTCTAAAGTAATGGTGTCAGTATTACGAGGCAACCCATAAAAGTCTGGGCCGAAGTGACTGGCAAAGCCCTCAAGTTTATCCAGCGCACCCGCTTCTTCAAATGCTTCAGCGTAAAGCTCAATTGCGGCATGTGCCGTGTAAGCCCCTGCACATCCACACGCAGCTTCTTTCTTATCTTTCGCATGAGGTGCCGAGTCAGTACCCAGGAAGAACTTTTTACTGCCACTGGTTGCTGCCCGCAGTAACGCCTGTTGATGAGTATTACGCTTTAAAATAGGCAAACAGTAATAATGTGGACGAATGCCACCTGCCAGCATATGGTTGCGGTTGTATAGCAGGTGATGCGCCGTAATCGTCGCAGCAACATTCTCTGGCGCTGACTCTACAAACTCAACCGCATCTTGCGTCGTAATATGCTCCAGTACAATTTTGAGCTTAGGAAATGCATCAACCACTTTTTTGAGTTTGGTTTCAATAAACACTTTTTCGCGGTCGAAAATATCGATCGAGGAATCCGTAACTTCACCGTGTACCAACAGCAACATACCAACTTCCTGCATGACTTCCAGGATATGGTAGATATTCTCAATGTCGGTTACGCCCGAATCTGAATTGGTTGTTGCGCCCGCTGGGTATAATTTTGCAGCGACAATATGACCACTGGCTTTCGCCGCTCGGATCTCTTCAGCACTGGTGTTATCAGTCAAATATAATACCATCAGAGGCTCGAACTGCCCGCTTGGCTGGGCAGCCAAAATACGTTCCCGGTAAGCCAATGCACTCTGTGTGCAAGTTGCAGGTGGTACCAAATTTGGCATGATGATTGCCCGACCCATATAACGACTGATATCGCGCACAGTGTCAACGAGTACAGCGCCATCACGAAGATGCACATGCCAATCGTCCGGACGAGTGATTGTTAAGGTCTGTTTACTTGTCATTGCTCTTTCCCACTACTGAATTTGCCCGATCATAGGCTGAGCCAGCAGGTTAGTAAAGTTTTTACGCCTAATAGTCCATGTCGTAAAAGTGTCATCAGGTTTACAGTAAATAGCAATTAAATTGCAACATTGACTGTAACGCATGATTTAAGAGCGTTAACATAGTCGAAGATTAAGTAATCAGGCCCGTGCCATGCCAATACTGTCAGAAACAAAACTAGAATCAAAAACCGAACAGTTGAGCATTATTAACCAGTTTTCATCGTCGCTGCTTCAGATAACCCACCTCGATGAACTCTTTGACTATGTTACCAGTCAGGTGGTCAGCCGCCTCGGGTTTGTAGATTGTGTGATTTACCTCACTGATCCGGCTGGCGAATATCTCGATGTCGTCGCCAGTATGGGCGTTGCACATAAGGACATCAGTCACCAGGTCAGCCAGCAAAGGATCCCGGTTGCCGCCGGGATCACAGGTCATGTTGCAAGAACTAAGCAACCCTTCCTTTCAGGTAACGTTGCCCTGGAGCCTATGTATATTGCCGATACCCGACCAGCGCTCTCTGAATTATGTGTCCCTTTAGTGTATGAAAACACCTTACTCGGTGTTATCGACTGTGAGCATCCGGAAGCGGACTACTTTACCCAGGCACATTTGCAGATCCTGTCAACCGTAGCACATTTACTCAGTGCTAAAATTCATCAGGTCAGAACACTGGACCATCTGACGGCCACAGTGACGCAATTGAATGAAGCACAGCAGCTGGAAAAGTGTCTGCTGAAAATCGCCAACATCACTTATCAATCCCGTAACCTGGAAGCCTTTTATGATGAGCTGTACAGCATTATCTGTTCACAACTCCCTGCTGAGAACTGTTTTATCGGACTTTACGATACCCAGCAGGATGTGCTAGAGATTGATTACCTGATAGAAGCCGGTGTCAAATGCAGCGCACATCAGAGAGTGTCTAAAGAGCAGATAAAACACACCGCTTCTTACTATATTATTAAACAGCAGCAGTCTTTGCTGTGCGACCACCAGCAGTTTCTGAGCCACATCGAAAATCAAAATTTTAAAATGGTTGGCCGATCTCCTCGCTCCTGGCTTGGTGTCCCCTTCGTGGTAAATGACCAATATCAGGGTGTCGTTGTGCTGCAAAGCTACGACAACGACCGAGCATTTAGCCGCCACCATAAAGCCATTTTGACCTATATTAGTCGTCAGCTCAGTATGGCCATAGACAGACGCCTTGCCCGCCATGCCCTCGAACACCGGGCATTGCATGATGATCTAACCGGCCTGGCAAACCGCTATTTAATGCTGGAACGGATAAAACATGCCATTTTATCTCTGGGACGAAGTAAACCGACACGTCAGCATTGTCTCCTATACCTTGATTTAGACAGATTCAAAAGCATTAACGATGCACTGGGACACGATGTCGGCGACCACTTTCTGGTAGCCATTGTTAACCTTATCCAGACCTGCATTCGAAAAACGGACACCTTTGCACGCCTGGGCGGTGATGAGTTCGCTATTTTTATGGAGAATATAGGCGACAAACAACAGGTTGAATTAGCGCTGGAGCGGATCACGAACGCCATTGCTAAACCCATCCAAATCGATGGTCACCTGCTGCAAGCCTCCAGCAGTATTGGTGTAGCATTCACTTCCAGTGATTCGGACAGCGCCATCGCACTGCTACAACAAGCCGATGCAGCCATGTATGAAGCAAAATCGGCAGGACGCAGTCAGATCCGATACTTCAATAATGAGATGCGTAAGAAACTGAAGCAGCAGGCTGACATTGAAAACGATCTGCAAAATGGCATTAAAAATGGTGAATTTGAGCTGTATTACCAGCCCATATTCACACTGGCCCGGCCCAGGGTTGTCAGTTTTGAATCCCTGGTACGCTGGCACCACCCAAAAAACGGCCTGGTCACGCCTGATGACTTTATTCCTATTGCAGAGCAAACCGGCCAGATCATTGAGCTCGATTTGCACTTACTCGAATTAGCAGCAAAACAGGTAGCACAGTGGCAAAGTATCGGGATCAGCGACATCAGCCTGACAGTGAATGTCTCATCACGTCATTTCGCTAGCCTGGAATTTGTGGATCAGATTGCCAATTTATATCGCGCCTACGACCTGCACCAGGGGGCACTCAGTCTCGAAATCACCGAATCAGGCTTGATTGAAAACCTCAACCTGGCAACAAAAGTTATCCATGGTCTGTCTCCATTTGGGGTGAAGCTTTACCTAGATGACTTTGGTACCGGATACTCTGCGCTGGGTTACTTGCATCAGCTGCCTATTCATATACTTAAAATTGATAAGAGCTTCATTCAACAGCTCACAGATCAGGACAACCCCCTGGTTGATGCCATTTTGTCGCTGGCAAAATCTCTGGATCTGGAAGTCGTCGCCGAAGGGATCGAAACAGCTAAACAATTTCAGACACTCAGTGGTAAAGCCTGTCAGTACGGACAAGGTTTTTTGATTTCTCACCCTCTTCAGGCAGACCAGGCTTTGGCCTTTTTACAATCGGAGCAGGTCAAATTCACAACCAAAGATATCTCTAATAAGGTATAGCGAAACTGGCGACAGCATGTCGATAAGATCAACGCTGGGTAGCTTATGCCAACTACCCAATCACTGTAGTCTTTATGTCGCCTCCTCCAGGTTGCAACATCATCACTCAGATTAAGAGCCGGTATCCTATACGTCTGACACAAAAACCAGCTTTCTTTGCACTGACGACACAAAAAATGTATGACTACCATGGGCATTAAAGCGCACCACCTTAGATATTCACCAAGCCTCAGCGCAGCCCCTGCAACTCCATCAGATGACGCAGAGATCACAGGTGAGTGATTATTTTCCCACCAAGCGCCTCTCGAAGCTAACATGAGTAAAATTAAATTGTATTTTTTTAAAAAAAAGTCAAATAAAGAATGACAACGCTGTCAAAAATAATGCTATAGTAATTTTGTAAATATTAAGTCAATCGCTGCTGGATTTATAGACGTCTAGACGTTGAATAGCTAGGATTCACAGCGTAATATGGGTGTAATCTGAGTTTTACTCACGTTTAGAATGAGATTTGTTGATGATGATAGATATAAAGCACTTAAAAACCATAGCGACCCTGAAAGAAACCGGATCACTGGTCAATACAGCGCGTGAGTTATTCCTCACTCAGTCAGCACTTTCTCACCAGATCAAAGACCTGGAAAACAAATTGGATTGCCAATTATTTGAACGTAAGACCCAACCTGTGCGATTTACGCCTCAGGGGATGCTATTGCTGGAACTGGCAAATGACGTACTTCCCAAAGTGGAAGCGACCAAATGTCGCCTCAAAGAAAGCCTGAATCAACCGATCTCACAACTTCGGCTCAGTGTCGAATGCCATGCTTGTTTCCACTGGTTACTGCCAACGATTAAAGAATTTAACAATTTCTGGCCTGACATAAAAGTCGATTACGAGCGTGGCTTTAGTTATGACGCAATTCCGGAGCTGCTCAGCGATGAGCTTGATCTGGTTCTGACTTCAGATATTCGTGAACCCGATCAAGTTGAGTATGCCCATATCTTCGACTTTAAACTTAAGCTTATTGTGGCCCCAGATCATGAGCTTGCTAAAAAAGCCTATGTCACAGCCCTTGATCTGAAAGACGAAACCATTATTTCTTACCCTATTCCCAAAGAGCGCCAGGATATTTTCAAACACTTCATCCAAAACGCCCGCTTTGACGGCACGTTAAAAACCGTGGATCAAGGGTTATTGATATTTCAGCTGGTCAGTGCCGGTATGGGTGTTGCGGCCCTGCCGGACTGGCTGGTTACACCCTACGAGAGTCAGGGTCTGATCAAATCAATTCCTTTAGGTGCGCTTGGGTTGAACCGTCCTATGTACTTAGCAATGAAAAAGAATATGAAAGATAACCCGGTATACAGACACTTCCTGAACACCTGCAAGCAATCTGTGAGTCGTTAATCCGCAATCGAGCGGATTTACACTACGCAATTGTACAGCAATAGGAGTAAACTAAGCGCAAACTACATAAACGGATAATTTTATGTTTGAAGTGAAAAAGGTCATTGGCTCATTATTGATGCCTTTACCACTGACGCTGCTATTACTTGCGCTTGCTTTACTGTTTATTGCAAAAACACATCGTAAATCCTATTTGCTCAGCTGGGTGCTTATGATAAGCCTCTGGGCTTTCAGCACCCCTTTTGTTGCAGACAAACTGATAAGCCCCACGGAAGCAAAATTACACCCTTTTCCCATTCATCAACATCAGGATGTCGATTATATCCTGGTACTTGGGTGTGGCCTTAACCCGAATGACAGGCTGACAGCCAATTTACAGCTATCCGGTTGTGCCTTATCTCGCCTCACAGAAGGCCTGAGACTCAGTCATCACTATCCGAAAGCCTATCTGATTGTATCAGGCGCTGGTAGCAGTCGCCTGATGGCTAACACCGCAATCGCATTAGGTACGCCTGCAAGCAAAATAATGCAAAATCCAAAGGCCAGAGACACGGCAGACGAGGCTTTGTTACTTGCAAGCAAACTGGTTGATAGTAAAGTAGCATTAGTCACATCCGCCAGCCATATGAGACGGGCACAGGATTTATTCGCTGCCCAAGGCATTGATACCATTGCGGCACCGGTGCAATTTTATGGTTTCACGAATACACCTGGCTATAAGCGCTTTATTGCAAGTGCATCCGTACTGCAAGCCGTCACCACCTATGCGCATGAAGTGTTGGGTCGACAGTGGATTGCGTTGCGCCGTATGATTGACCCTCAGTCGATATGAACTAGTCCAAAAGTCGGACACATTACACCTAATCACATACTGATTTGCGATGAATCAGAGCTTAAAAGCGCAAAAAATTGAAAAATACCTCAAAAATAGGTATAAATATCGTTTAATCTTAACCTGCGTATCCGCGTATAACACGACTGGGATTTACGATGAGTAAACTAGATAAAACTGAAGTTTTAAGTGCATTTGAAGCCGCATATGAAGCCGCAAACGGCAAGAAGCCTGAGATCACCACTAAGCCTGGCTGGTACAGCATTGACGGTGGTAAAAATATGCGTCTGGCAGATGTAGCAGCTTTGACCGAAGAGCTAACTTCAGGAACAGCCGCAACAGAACAAGCTGCGCCACAGAAAAAAGCAACAACGAAGGCCACTGCGCCTGCTGTTAAAAAAGCAGCACCGTTCACGGTTGTTAAAGCTAATGATGATGGCTATACCGCAGAAGAAGCTTGGATCATTGAACTGGCTGAAAAGGATCACGACTGCCGCCTGCCACGTGGCGTTGTGTAATCGCCTTTTGTGTGGGCCAGCGCTCGCTGGCTCATTACCTTCTAAAGTTTCGACAATTCAGTCACCTGTCACTAAAACTTTGCTATTTCCTGATAACCTCGGCTATGCTTTTGTGCAATGAAACATCACTTGAGCAAAGTAAGCAATGTACCTTCTTTACCGCTGCTATCATTTTTTACTGAAGTCGATTGTCAGATTCTTTGGTATTCCTGCACCTAAGCTATATCAAGGCACACACGGGCTAGATGATGCTATTGCTGACTTATCTTTACCCAGTAAGACGCAGGTCATGGTCGTCACAGACACTGTACTGTACGAGTTAGAGGTCATTAAACCTGTACTCAGTGCCCTGCACACTCGCAACTTGTGTCCTGTTATATACGATCAGGTCCAGGCCAATCCCACGATAGAGAATATTGAACAAGGATATCAGACTTATAAACAACATCGCTGTGAGGCAATCATTAGTGTTGGAGGCGGATCTGTACTGGATGCCGCGAAATTAATCGGTGCCCGTGTTGTCAGACCAAATCGTTCAGTTGACGCTTTCTCTGGGCTGTTTAAGGTGCTTAAAACGCTACCACCCAACATCGCGATACCAACGACTGCTGGCACTGGTTCAGAAACCACAGTTGCAGCGGTATTTAACGACGATAAACATAATAAAAAACTCGCCGCCGCCGATTTTTGCCTGGTACCTCAACGTGCGGTGTTACTCAGCCAACTCACCACAAGCTTACCCGCCGGGATCACCGCCACCACAGCAATAGACGCACTGACACATGCCATCGAAGCCTTGTTAAGTATCAATGCCACCAAGCACACCGATAGCAAAGCACTTGAGGCATGTGCACTCATATTTACCCATTTACCGACTGCCTATCAGGATGGTCAGGATTTAAATGCGAGAGAAAAGCTGTTATATGCCTCGTTTCTGGCCGGACAGGCATTTACCCGAACTTCCGTTGGCTATATTCATGCCATTTCACACCAGCTTACCGCCAGATACGGCACCCCACACGGCCTTGCAAATGCCGTTTTGTTGTTACCTGTGCTGCACTGGTATGGCAGCAGAATACACCCTCGGCTGGCTAAGATTGCTTGCCACTGTAGTCTGACTTCTCTGGACTACCCCGAAGCGCAACAGGCGCAGGATCTCATCACGCATATCACCCACTTACTTGCACAATTGAATATTCAGACTCAACTTAATGAAGTACGCAAAGACGACATTCAATCACTGGCAAGAATGGCACTCGACGAAGCACACCCGGATTACCCGGTACCACACTTTATGGCGCTCCCGGATTGTCAGCATATACTGAGCCAGGTCCGCGCCTGATATGCGATTAATTAGCTTACTGGGCTAGTATCATTGCGAAGCCGCTGACGCGTTACTTTACCCCAGTATGGATCTTGATACGTGTCTTCTTGCATGCCCTCTATCCCGGCAGACGCAATTGCGCGGCGCCAAAACTGGGTTGCATACTCAGCGCCAACGATTTGTTTAATTGTCCACAGACCCGGCTGTTTAGCCCAGAGAGTGTGAGCAAATTGAGCACCTTGTCCTGCTTTACGATATCGCGGCACAATATAAAACTCACACACCTCAAATTCGTCTTTCTGATACTGTGCGATTGCCGCCAGACCAACCGGCGTTTCATTGTCATACCATAGATAACCTGTGACATTTCCTTCCAAAACAGTGTCTAGTGCGAACAAGCCATCCGCGCCGGGGCTTTTATGTGTGAGTACTGAAAACTCAGCCTCATAGGCCTGGGCTAAGTTCAGATAAACAGGCAGGTTATGAGTGTCAACCGGAATAAGCATGCGGCACCTCTATTATTAACTAACATACAACGGTGAGTATATTACGAAATTAAGGATGTAATGTGCAGCATACTCCGGCATATGGGGCGCAGATTGAGTTATTAACGTGGGACACCTGCTTCATCACCAGGGACAACATCCTGTTCAAGCAGCGCCTCCGCACACCACTTTTGCATCGCCGGACATGCCGCTACTTTGTCCATATAAGCTTTGACTTGTGGGCCGAGATCAACGCCATAGGTGATGAAGCGCATCACGACAGGTGCAAACATGGCATCCGCAATACTCCAGCTGCCAAACAACCAACCACCGTGCCCTTCAAATTCGCTTAACTGCGTCTGCCAAATTTGACTGATCCGCGCGATGTCTTTTTGCGCCGCCGCCGATAATTGTACGTGTCTTTGTGCCCTAATATTCATTGGCATTTCCACTCTGAGTGCCAAAAAACCGCTGTGCATTTCTGAACTCAGGGCTCGTGCCCTTGCGCGCAGCTTAGGGCAATCAGGCCAGGCTTCTCCTGATAGATAAGCTTCATTGATGTATTCACAAATCGCTAGCGATTCCCAGATAACCAATTCACCATCAACCAATACAGGCACTTTTTGTGTCGGACTAAGTCCGGACAGCGCTTTGTAGAATCCCTCCGTCTCCAATTTAAGCGCCACTTCCTCGAAATTTAGTTGATGCCTTTCAATTATTAACCAAGCTCTTAGTGACCAGGTAGAGTAGTTTTTGTTTCCGATATAGAGTTTCATTGTCGTCCTCAAGTCATTGCATGTATTTGTTAGCTGCTCTACTTTAGGTTGCATATTAATCTTAAACCAGCGGATAATTCTGATATCAAACATCAATATCTCTTATGGATATGGACATAGAATCTCTTCGTAGCTTTATCGCCTGTGTTGAAAACGGCAGCTTTACCCGTGCGGCCAGCCAGCTGCACCGAACTCAGTCAGCAATCAGTATGCAGATGAAAAAACTCCAGCAGGACGTAGGGAAACCCTTATTTGAGAAGTCTGGTCGTAAACTACATCTGACTCAGGATGGGCACACTTTGATGCGCTATGCCAGACGGTTAGTGCGTTTACACGATGATACCCTGGCCTCCATGCGCAGCAGCGAACACATAACTCAGCTCAGACTTGGGTGTCCTGACGATTATGCTGAGACTATTTTACCTGCACTCGTTAACCAGCTACATCAACACTGGGCAAACCTGGAACTGGATATTCACTGTATGTCCAGCAATCGAATAAAAGATGCGTTAGACCAGGGCGAATTGGATTTAGGCATCATTACGCGCAGTCCGGGTTCTGAGGAAGGGTTACTCCTCTATCATGATCAAGGTGTCTGGGTAGGGACACCAAGCTCCCAAGTCCCATTGCCACTGGCCATATTTCAGCGAGATTGCCGCTTTCATCAGGCAGCCACCGAAGGCCTGATGAAACAGGAACGACCCTTTAAAGTCATCGCAAATTGTGGCAGCGCTTCGGCTTTACGCGCGTTGGTAAAAGCAGACCTGGCGGTAGGCGCATTGGCAAAAAGTAGCGCACAGGATCTTAATATCATTACACACTCAGGTCTTCCTGCACTCCCAGCCATTGAAGTGGTGCTGATCAGAAGCAATACGACTGCTAACCCGGTGAAGGAAGATGATCTACGCACTATCTGTGATGCAATCCAAAGTATTGATTAGTCCATTAATCTTTGCTCACATTCACCCTACATGCGCTTACATTTTATGACAGGCCACAAACAGACTCTCACAAGGAGTCTGCTTAAACTTGTCAGCAAGTTAATCAAACGGAATGACAGCAATGAAATCTTTATCTCTCCTCACACTCGTTTTTGCAGTTTCAGCCTCTTTCGCATCACAGGCTGCACAACATGATGAACAACACCGCGTAGGTGCACAACTATTCGGCGGCAGCGCTTCTTATAAAAGCTCTGATCAGGATGGGGATGGCGTTACGCATGTTTATGCATATTATAACTATCAGTATGATTCTACCTGGGCGCTGGAAGCGGGTATCAACACAGGTATGGAAGCGGATGAGTGGAAATGTACAGATGACAACGACGACAAATTTACCTGTACACGCAATGACAAGGCGTTATTTGAAATTGGCGCAAACGAGTTGGACTATGACAACTTTGTACTTGCAGTAAAAGGCCAGTATCAGCTCACCGAGAATAACTACTTATACGGTAAGGTCGGTGCACACTATTACGATTACGAAATTGGCTACAAAGGTAAAAACATGGTCGAAGAAGATGGTGTCAGCTTTTTAGCAGAGGCCGGCTGGCAATACGATTGGGACAGCGGTCTGTCAGTTAATGCGGCTATCCAATATATGGATATGGGCGACCTAGATACCTCAAGTTTGGGTGTAGGTGTCAGCTATCGCTTCTAAATAAAGAAGTAAAACGCGCAGCTACAGGCTGCGCGTTTAGTATTAGCTCTGTAATAATTGCTGCTGTAATAGCTGCACTTCATCGCGTATACTCGCCGCTTTCTCAAACTCCAACTCACGCGCATACTGCATCATCTGAGACTCTAATTGCTTAATCTGCTCTGTGAGTTCAGTCACACTCTGACCCTGCTTGGCAACCGCCGGCCGCTTCTCTGTTTTCGAGATCTTCGCAGCTTGTTCCGGCGACACTTCTTCACCTAAGTCCATTACATCAGTGATCTTTTTAACCAAGGCTTGTGGTTTCAGGCCATGCTTTTCATTATAAGCATGTTGAATGGCACGACGCCGCTCCGTTTCATCGATTGCCTGACGCATGGACTTAGTTACCACGTCACCATACAAAATCGCTTTACCATTAATGTGTCGCGCAGCCCGACCAATCGTCTGGATCAGAGAGCGGGTCGAGCGTAAAAAGCCTTCTTTATCTGCATCCAGAATCGCCACCAATGACACTTCTGGCATGTCCAGGCCTTCACGTAGTAAGTTAATACCAACCAACACATCAAAGACACCTTTGCGCAAATCACGGATAATCTCCATACGCTCCACAGTATCTATATCCGAGTGTAAATAACGCACCCGGACATCATGATCATTGAGGTAGTCGGTCAAGTCTTCCGCCATGCGCTTGGTCAGCGTTGTAACGAGAACCCGCTCCTGCAGCTCAACCCGTCGATAGATTTCCGAGAGCAGATCATCAACCTGAGTCGTAACCGGGCGCACTTCCAATATAGGATCGAGTAGTCCTGTCGGACGGATCACCTGCTCAGCCACTTCCCCACTAGAGCGCTCAATTTCATAATCACCTGGTGTCGCCGAAACATAAATCGTTTGCGGTGCTATCGCCTCAAACTCTTCGAATTTGAGGGGACGATTGTCCATGGCAGAGGGCAACCTGAATCCATATTCAACCAGGTTTTCTTTACGGCTGCGATCTCCCTTATACATAGCACCTATCTGTGACACCGTGACATGAGATTCATCAATGATCATGAGCGCATCGTCTGGCAAATAATCCAGTAAGGTTGGCGGTGGCTCACCGGGAGCTCGTCCAGATAAATAGCGGCTATAGTTTTCAATGCCTGAGCAATATCCAAGCTCCGTCATCATCTCAATATCATATTGCGTACGCTGAGCAACCCGCTGCTCTTCTACCAGCCGATTGTCAGTCAACAATTTATTGCGACGCTCTTTGAGTTCCAGTTTGATTTTCTCAATCGCATCTAAGATTTTCTCGCGCGGCGTGACGTAGTGAGTTTTTGGGTAAATCGTGGCGCGCACTAAGTGCTTTTCAACAGCACCGGTGAGCGGGTCAAACATACTGATACGTTCAATTTCTTCATCGAACATTTCCACCCGGATCGCATAGGTATCCGATTCTGCCGGAAAGATGTCAATAACTTCCCCCCTGACCCGATATGTGCCACGACTAAAATCCATATCGTTGCGGGTATATTGAAGTTCCGCCAGGCGTCTCAACATAGCTCGTTGCTCCATGGTTTCACCCACTTTAAGCAACAGCATCATTTTCATGTAAGAGTCTGGGTCGCCCAAACCATAAATCGCAGAAACCGAAGCAACAATGATCGTATCCCGGCGTTCCAACAAGGCTTTTGTCGCAGACAAACGCATCTGTTCTATATGTTCATTGATTGAAGCGTCTTTTTCTATAAAGGTATCACTGGCAACGACATACGCTTCAGGCTGGTAATAATCATAATAAGAGACAAAATACTCGACCGCATTGTTGGGGAAAAACTCTTTCATCTCACCATACAACTGCGCCGCGAGCGTTTTATTGTGCGCCATAATAATGGTTGGCCGATTCAAGTTATGAATAATATTGGCCATGGTAAAGGTTTTACCTGTACCGGTTGCCCCTAGCAAGGTCTGATGTGCCAGGCCGGCTTCTAATCCGTCGCATAACTGTGCGATGGCCGTAGGCTGATCGCCATTGGGTGAAAACTCGGAAACCAGGTCAAAGACATCACTCATACTGTTTTCTCCTGAGGTTGGCTCACTTGCATCGCATTTAGGGTACTTGTAAACCATTTATACGCCAACATGGCGGTGAACAGGTTACCAATTGCAGCACCAATAAACAGCCCCTGGATACCAGCAAAATGTGACCCCAGGTAGGCACAGGGCACATAAAATATAAACAGACGAATTATGCTCAAAACTAATGCCCGCATTGGCTTATGTAATGCATTAAATGACGAATTAGTGAGAATGATGACCCCTTGCAAACCATAACTCAGAGGCAAGGTATAGATAAATAGTTTAATAATGTCTATCACCTGAGGTTCATCACCAAATGCCTGACTGATCCAGTGTGAAGCTGCAATAAGCAAGATGTAGATAGCAAATTGCCATGCCATCACAAATTTCAAGGTAGTCCGATAGGCATCTTCAACACGCTGATATTTCTGAGCACCGAAGTTCTGACTAACAAAAGGAGGTAAAGTCATAGACAGCGCCAATACCACGAGGCTGGCAATAGATTCTATACGACTGCCAACACCAAACGCAGCCACAGCTTCTGCGCCATAAGTGGCAATAATTGCGGTCATGACTGCCATGGCAATTGGCGTGAGCATATTCGCCCCGGCTGCTGGTAAGCCAATCTTGAGTATTTTACTGGTCGCCTGAAAAATGCTCTGCTGGGGACTGGAGAATTGTAGTAAACGCTTCTTAACCGCCAGTAAATATAGAATAAATACAACACCAACGCTCCAGGCTATCACACTGGCTATCGCAGCACCTTTCACGCCGAGTTCAGGAAATGGACCGTAACCAAAAATCAGCAAAGGGTCCAGGATCGCATTAATAAGTCCACCCAAGCCCATAATCAGGCTTGGTGTTTTCGTATCTCCACTGGCCCTGAGGATAGAGTTGCCTATCATCGGCATAATTAAGAACACAGCCCCTGCAAACCAAATCGAAATATAGTCGTAGATATAAGGCATGGTTTGCGGACTTGCGCCCAGTAAAGTGAATATAGGCTCAATTAATACATAGCCAATGAGCGACAAAACAGCAACCATCACCGCGGAGACTAATAAAGCGACAAACCCATCAAACTTAGCTTCATCCATATTATTAGCGCCCAAAGCTTTAGCAATGACCGCCGACGTACCAATACCAAGTCCGATTGCAAGACTGATGACAGTAAAGGTAACAGGGAAAGTAAAGCTCACTGCTGCCAGCGGCTCTGTACCTAGCAAACTAATGAAAAAGGTATCAATTAAGTTAAAACTCATCAGAGTGATCATGCCAAATATCATAGGGACGGTCATACGTCTGAGCGTTAGGGCGATTGACCCATTGAGAATATCACTACCTGGACTTGATTGACTAACTGCGGACATAGTTTGCTTTACCTCATGTAGAAGCGGGTATTCTAAAGGATCACCCTCTGGGATGCACTCAATTAAACAGCCATTTATAGGTAGATACTATACGTACACCCTGCCTATCTAGATGTCACACCTTGTTGCATTTTGCCTCTATCTCAATGCGCTTACACTAAGTTGCTCATTCACGGGCATACAATAATGAAAGCGATTTATGCCAGAATGCTTACCACGCCTAGATAGGTCAATAAAATTGTTTTATTGGGGTATTTCACACCAACTCAAACATATTTAGGAAAAAGTCGGTTTTTTATCGTATCAGAACTTGATTCGGGTCACTTTTTGCACATTGTTGGTGCTGGTAAGAAATAAATCCGTCATATTGTGCATTTCTCATTCCAGATTGGTGCAAATTTGATAAAGCTTTGAATAATAACAACAAAATATTTTTTACCAAAACCCTTGCATCGTCGCTATGCCCCGGAATAACTGGCTTTGTAAGACTTTTTAAAGTTTAATAAACAATGTTATCCACAGATTCCGTGGATAACTTATCTCAGCCTTTAAAAATAAAGGCCTAGCCTACGATCCAGACAAAGGATCGCGACATATGCGATGATCCTGAAACCGCCAGATTGGGATCAGGCCACAATACAGAGCAGGATCGCATCTCATTAGACCAATATTAAAATATTGCAAATTTGAGGCAAAACGAGCAAAAACAGCATAACCAATTGATATGTAATAACTTTTAATATTCCACAACATTTATATGCAATAATTCTGTATATATTGAGTAATTTTTGTGCAATAAATTCCAATTATACTGGATTGTTATTCGATCATTTTCGGGATCTTTCGCGGATCTCACAAGGCAATCATTATTGATCCCAACTAAAGTGTAAAAAAAGCTCTCTTCGAACAAAAATAAGACATAAACACCAAAAATTATACATTTCGTGGCTGGACCGAATCCCCTGCTCTACGTTCACAATGGCTGCTATTGCCATCCAGAGGCTAAACAGGCAGCTAAAAAAGGGGCAAATCGCGCATTAATTCAACGAACGGACTGCTTTTTTACAATTCAATGATTTTTATTGTTGACACCTTGCCTAGCGGTCATTAATATTTCGCCCCGTTGAGAGACATGCTTCCCCCTTAGCTCAGTTGGTTAGAGCGACGGACTGTTAATCCGCAGGTCCCCCGTTCGAGTCGGGGAGGGGGAGCCAATCTTTCAATATAAAACGATTCCCCCTTAGCTCAGTTGGTTAGAGCGACGGACTGTTAATCCGCAGGTCCCCCGTTCGAGTCGGGGAGGGGGAGCCATACTTTATTGGCTTATCGTTTATACTCTAGAAGTTCCCCCTTAGCTCAGTTGGTTAGAGCGACGGACTGTTAATCCGCAGGTCCCCCGTTCGAGTCGGGGAGGGGGAGCCATTTAGAGTAAGTTCATACTTGTTCCCCCTTAGCTCAGTTGGTTAGAGCGACGGACTGTTAATCCGCAGGTCCCCCGTTCGAGTCGGGGAGGGGGAGCCAACCTACTACTCTCTTCTAAATTATTCTTGTTTTTCTTGTATATCTTTTTTCAATTGTTCGAATATATTAGACTTTTTCTAATGAATGCTCTACCCTACAGGCATTCTAGGCGGCTATTTCACTCCTCAAAAAAGCTGCTGATGCAAGTCAGTCGACGAATGGAATTTAATCCCAATTTCAGGTAGATGAATAACAATGGCAGGTTTTAAAAAACTTATATTTCTCCAGCTCATTTCCTGGATTGTTTTTTCTGCGCTTGGTAGCTTCTTGATCGCAAGCAGCTTTGATAACGCCGTCAGCAGAGCCCAGCAAAATGCACAAAGCATGGTGAGTAACTATATTCAGGAAAAAACCATGGCGGATGTCACGCCTGAGCACATACGCTTATCTTTGGGCAGTGGCAATGTATTTTCTTCTTTTATTGTCCGCGACTTTGCCGGACAAACCGTTTTGAACATCAATACTCAGAGCGAAATGCCAGTACTGGCGGGTATCATCGCAGATACAATGAACTCCATACGCCCGCAATTTGCGGTCAACAAAAGTAAAGACATTAAAATAGAGTTCCTGATTAATGTGGAGAGTCAGGCTGCACTGCTGCAGCAAGCATTGATTTTTATGATCATCATCTCAGCACTGATGGCCTTTTTCCCTATCTTTTATATGAAGACGATTTATCGCAAGCTAAATCGGAATGTCAGTATGACCGTTGCCGATGCGGTTGACATCTATATCACCCAAAACCAAGTGTCGGAAAGCATAGATCAGGATTTCAATACCAATAAAGTGGCTGATTTGGGCGCTGAGCTGGCCCCTTCATTCAACCGACTTGCCCACTTTCTGAAGAGCAAACAGGAAGACATTAAGTCTGCTGCCCAAACAATAAAGCAAGAAGCCTATAAAGATGTGGTGACCGGTCTTGGTAACCGTAATATGTTTGTTGAATATTACGAACACCAGATCGAATCTGCCAGTGATAAGAGTTTTGGCTCACTTGCCATGGTGCGTTGCAGCGAGCTGCAAATGATTAACCAGACCCGAGGTTATCAAAAGGGCGATCTATATATTAAAGGGATTGCTGACATTGTTAAGCACGTTAGTGGTACTTATACGGGCAGTCAGGTGTTCCGTCTCAACAGCTCCGACTTTGCGGTTATTTTGCCGAATATCCCGTCAAAAGAAGCTGAACGTTTTGGCGAAACCCTGCAAGCCAGATTTACTCAGTATCAGCAAAACCAAGAATTAAGTTCAGTCGCCAACACTGGTATTGTGCCTTACGAATCAGGTAAGCCATTAGGTGAATTGCTATCTGTGGTGGATAACGCCATGAGTATGGCACAGAGCAAGCAAGCCAACGCCTGGCATCTGCAGCGAGAAACGGACTTGGTTAATAATGTTGGTGCCGGATTTGGTAACCAAAACTGGCGACGTGTTATCCGTGAAGTCATTGAAAGCCGCCGCGTTATGCTGATGATGCAAAACATCATGCCAATTGGGAAAAATGTTAAAGCGTATGCCGAAATACAGGCACGCTTTAAAACTGAGGACGGGCAAATGCTGCCTACCGCGTCTTTCCTGGCGATGGCCGAAAAGTTGGAAATGGCTGTAGAAATTGATCAGCTCATCATTGATACCTCGATTGAGATGATTAAATCTCGCAATTTCAATGAAAAGTTCTTCGGCATCAATGTCACGGCGTCCAGTGCCCACAGTGATCAGTTTGTTATCTGGCTTGAGCGCCGACTGTTAAAAGAAGCCAACCTGGCATCTAAGCTGATCTTTGAAGTCAGCGAATTTGGCTTGCAGCAGAATATTAAAGCCAGTAAACGCTTTATCGATATGGTACACCGGGTTGGTGCCCGTATCACAGTTGAACGTTTCGGTGTTGGACTCACCTCCTTTAAGTTCTTCCGCGACCTGAAACCTGACTTTATTAAGATGGATGCAAGCTACACCCGAGGCCTGGAAGAAGACAAAAATAACCAGTACTTCATGCGTCTGATGGTCGACCTTGCGCATCGCATTGGGGTCAGTGTGTTTGCCGAAGGGGTCGAAAGCCAGGAAGAAAAGCACATCGTTGAGACCTTATGTCTTGACGGCGTTCAGGGTTACTACATCGAAAAGCCAAAAGAAGTTTGACACTCTGATGACAATAGGGCGAGTTTATTGCCCTATTGTCAACTTTAATAGCCATTTTTAACAAACTTTCCCTCCTCTCACCTGGCTAAATACTGTGATCTCTGGCCCGAAATTGTTAGAATTCTCAGTCTATTCTGGTTCTCTGTAAATTCATTCACACTAAGGGGCAAGCATGACAGAGTATATTCTGTTGCTTATTGGCACAGTGTTGGTAAATAACTTTGTATTGGTACAATTCCTGGGTTTATGCCCATTTATGGGTGTGTCGGGCAAACTGGAGACTGCCATCGGCATGTCACTTGCGACAACCTTTGTACTGACACTGGCATCTGTCACAAGTTATCTGGTTAATCAGTACATTTTGCTTCCCCTGGATCTTACCTTCCTACGCACAATGAGCTTTATTTTAGTGATTGCCGTGGTAGTGCAATTCACAGAGATGGTCGTTCGCAAGACCAGCCCAACCTTGTACCGATTACTTGGTATCTTTTTACCTCTGATCACCACCAACTGCGCTGTATTAGGGGTCGCACTACTTAACATCAAAAATGATCACACTTTTATCGGCTCCGCCGTGTACGGTTTCGGTGCCGCTGTGGGCTTTTCATTAGTGCTGGTTTTATTTGCCGCGTTACGAGAACGCCTGGCTGTCGCAGATGTGCCCACACCATTTAAAGGCGCATCGATTGCTATGATCACTGCCGGACTAATGTCACTGGCCTTCATGGGTTTTTCTGGATTGGTGAAGTTCTGAGATGACACTATTTTTTTACGCACTTATCGCCATCGGCGCGCTGGCGCTGGTATTTGGCCTTATTCTCGGCTACGCAGCCGTAAAGTATCGGGTTGAAAGCAACCCCATTGTTGATCAGGTAGATGCCATATTGCCACAAACCCAATGTGGTCAATGTGGATACCCGGGATGTCGTCCTTATGCAGAGGCCATTGCTAACGGCGATGACGTCAATAAATGTCCACCAGGCGGTGAAGCGACGGTCAAAAAGCTCGCCGACTTAATGGGAGTTGAAGCCAAACCGCTGGCAGGTGGTGAAGAGGCAGAGCCCATTAAAAAAGTCGCCTATATACGCGAAGATGAATGCATTGGCTGCACGAAATGCATTCAGGCCTGCCCGGTTGATGCCATTGTTGGTGCGACTCGCCAGATGCACACCGTCATTGCCGATGAATGTACCGGCTGTGACCTGTGTGTTGACCCCTGCCCTGTCGATTGTATTGATATGATCCCGGTGGCACAAACCGTACAAACCTGGAAATGGCAGATAGATGCTATTCCTGTAAAGCAAATCGACTAAGAGGGTTAAGTGGAAACTTTACTTGAACAAATTGAACACGGTAAATTGTGGCAGTTTCCCGGTGGTATTCATCCACCGGAGCAAAAATCTGTGTCAAACCAGGCGAGTATTGGTCGTATTCCCCTGCCCGATTATCTGGTTCTCCCCCTGAAACAACACATAGGTGCCAATGGCCAGCTGCTGGTCAATAAAGGAGATACCGTACATAAAGGCCAGGCATTAACCCGCCCGGGCGCAAACTGGTCATTACCGGTACATGCCCCGACGTCCGGTGTGATCAGTGATATCAAGCCAATGCCTTCTGCGCACCCTTCTGCGCTACCTGAGCTAAGTATCATCCTCACCCCTGATGGCGAAGACCGCTGGTGTGAGCTTAACCCGGTGACAGACTATAAGCAGTTAGACAATCAGGCCTTGATTGACATTATTCATCATGCCGGTATTGCCGGAATGGGTGGTGCAGGGTTCCCAACCTATGTAAAGGCCGACAGCGCCAAGCATAAACCCATCGAGTTTTTAGTGGTCAATGGCGTGGAATGTGAGCCGTATATCACCGCCGATGATCTGTTGATGCGCGAACATGCCGAGCAAATTGTACAGGGTATCGAGATTATGCAGCATCTGCTTAATCCTGAATATGTCCTGGTCGGTATCGAAACCAATAAACCCGAAGCCATCGAAGCCATGACAGCCGCTGCGGCACATAATAGTAAGATCCTCATCCGCAGCCTACCCGTCAAATACCCCTCGGGTGGTGAAAAGCAGCTAATACAAGTGCTTACTTCGAAAGAAGTCCCTAGCGGCGGGATCCCAGCAGATGTCGGTGTTCTGGTGCAGAATGTCGGCACTTTGTTCGCTGTTAGCGAAGCCGTATCTAAAGGCAAGCCTCTGATTGAACGTGTAGTGACCATAACCGGTAACACCATCCAGACCCCACAAAATGTCTGGGCATTACTGGGCACTGAAATTAAGCACTTACTTACCTGCCAGGGCTTTGAACCCGTTACTGACCAACGCGTCATCATGGGTGGACCTATGATGGGCTTTACTCTGCCAACGGTACGGATCCCGGTGGTAAAAACCACCAACTGTATTCTGGCCCCGGATAACCAGGAACTGGCCGTTGCCGGCCCCGAGCAAGCTTGTATTCGCTGTAGTGCCTGTGCCGACGCCTGCCCACAAACGCTGCTGCCACAGCAATTACAATGGTTTGCCAAAGGTAAAGAGTACGACAAACTCGAAGAGCACAACCTGTTCGACTGTATCGAATGTGGTGCCTGTGCCTATGTCTGCCCGAGTGAAATTCCACTGGTCCAGTATTATCGCGTTGCCAAAGCAGAGATCCGTGAACAGAAGCTCGAAAAAGTGAAGGCTGAGCGGGCTAAAGAACGCTTTGAGGCACGTAAAGAGCGACTCGAACGCGATCAGGAAGAACGCCAGAATCGTCATAAACGGCCAGCACGCAGCACCCCTCGCAATGCCGAGCAACAAGACAAAGTCAGTGCGGCAATGGAGCGCGTTAAACAGAAAAAAGACAGTCAGTCAGCGGTGCAGGCCGCCATCGAAAGAGCGAAGGCTAAAAAAGCCGCTGATGGCACACTGGAACCAGACAATTCAGAGGTCGCGCTGGAGCGCGCTAAGCGAAAAGAAAAAGCGCGTCAGTATAAAGCAGAAAAAGACGCCCAGGCTTCACCTGAAATGCATGCCGGTGGAGAAGGGTCGCGCAAAGATGCCGTTGCTGCTGCGATAGCACGCGCCAAGGCCAAAAAAGCGGCCCAACAAAGTGATGCAGCTGAACCGCAAACAGCAACCGACGATCCGCGTAAAGCAGCTGTCGCTGCCGCAATAGCACGTGCTAAAGCCAAAAAAGCAGCGCAACAGGATGATCAGCCAGCGCAACAACAAAACGAAGAGGCAGACAGCGATCCGCGCAAGGCCGCCGTCGCAGCTGCCATTGCCCGTGCTAAGGCAAAGAAAGCCGCCCAAGAGGCCGAGCAACAAGCAGACGCAGAGCCTGCAGAGACTGACGCTGAACCGGAAGATCCTCGCAAGGCCGCCGTTGCAGCTGCCATTGCCCGTGCCAAGGCGAAGAAAGCCGCCAAAGAGACCGAGCAGCAAGCAGACCCAGAGCCGGTCAGTAATGACGCTGAACCGGAAGATCCCCGTAAGGCCGCCGTTGCCGCTGCCATTGCCCGCGCTAAGGCTAAGAAAGCCGCCAAAGAGGCCGAGCAACAAGCAGACGCAGAGCCTGCAGAGACTGACGCTGAACCGGACGATCCTCGCAAGGCCGCCGTTGCAGCTGCTATTGCCCGAGCCAAGGCGAAGAAAGCCGCCAAAGAAGCTGAACAGCAAGCAGACGCAGAGCCTGCACAGACTGACGCTGAACCGGAAGATCCTCGCAAGGCCGCCGTTGCAGCTGCCATTGCCCGTGCCAAGGCGAAGAAAGCCGCCAAAGAAGCTGAGCTGCAAGCAGACGCAGAGCCTGCACAGACTGACGCTGAACCGGAAGATCCTCGCAAAGCCGCCGTTGCAGCTGCCATTGCCCGTGCCAAGGCGAAGAAAGCCGCCAAAGAAGCCGAGCAGCAAGCAGACGCAGAGCCTGCAGAGACTGACGCTGAACCGGAAGATCCTCGCAAAGCCGCCGTTGCAGCTGCCATTGCCCGTGCCAAGGCGAAAAAAGCCGCCAAAGAAGCTGAGCAACAAGCAGACGCAGAAACGGCCGATTCAGCGACCGAGAATGATGCGCCCCTGAGCGCGGAAGAAAAACGTCAGGCGGCAATTAAAGCCGCTGTGGCACGCGCAAAAGCGAAAAAGCAGGCTGCCGCCAAAGACCAAGAAGGAAATGATCTGTCATGAAATTAACCATGGCTTCATCGCCCCACAATCACAGCCATAAAACACTTAGCCGCCTGATGCTGACAGTGATCGCCGCGTGTGTTCCCGGTATTCTGGTACAAAGTTACTTTTTCGGTGCCGGCACCTTATTCCAGCTAGTACTGGCGCTGCTTACGGTCAGTGCGACCGAAGCCGTGATGATGAAACTGCGTGGTCGCCCTGTCTGGCCAACACTCAGCGATGGCAGTGCCTGGCTGACCGCAATGCTGCTGGCGATAAGTATTCCGCCTTTGGCCCCCTGGTGGGTCACTGTAATTGGCTGCGTGTTTGCCATTGCGATGGTCAAACAGCTCTATGGTGGTCTGGGTTTTAACCTGTTCAACCCCGCGATGGCTGCATACGTTTTGCTGTTGATCTCCTTTCCGGTGCAGATGACCAGCTGGACACCAGTCATCGACATACAGGCAACACCACTGTCAGTACTGGATCAACTGGCACTCATATTTACTGAACAGACCCTTGCAGGAGTGCCACTTGCGGAAGCACGCCAGGTCATTGACGGTACTACCTCAGCTACCCCGCTAGATCATGTCAAAACGGCCGTATCGCAAAATTTGACTGTCTCAGAAGCCACTGATAATGCTGCGTACGGGGAATATGCAGGACAAGGCTGGCAGTGGGTTAACCTAGCTTACCTGTTAGGCGGTTTGTACCTGCTAAAAGCCAAAATCATTAACTGGCACATCCCGGTGGCGTTTATTATGACCCTGGCGATATGCAGCGGCCTTGGGTTTGTGCTGTCTCCAGCAACGCAAGCAGGTACCCTGTTCCACCTGCTGAGCGGTGCGACTATGCTGGGCGCCTTTTTTATCGCCACCGATCCGGTGTCAGCCAGTACCACCAACCGCGGCCGCCTGATCTATGGCGCACTCATTGGGCTGCTGGTTTATCTGATCCGTCATTTTGGTGGCTACCCGGACGCCGTCGCCTTTGCCGTATTGATCATGAACATGGCGGTGCCTTTGATTGATTACTACACGCAGCCTCGTACTTACGGGCATGGAGCAAGCTCATGATCCTGTCATCAATGAAGAAAAACGGCTTTATTCTGACCGCCTTTGCACTGGCGACCACAGGTAGCGTCGCATTGGTACAAACCTTTACGGCGCCAGAAATTGCCAAACAGGAACAACGTCACCTGATGCGCGTCCTCACCCAGGTCATTCCACAGGCGCAATACGATAACGAGCTCTATCTGGACTGCACGGTAAGTAGTGCGCCTGAGCTGGGTCCTAACGGACCACATGTCATCTACCGAGCGCGCCTGCAAGATACCCCTGTCGCCTTGCTGGTACAACATATTACACCGCGTGGCTACAGCGGCAATATCGACATTCTGAGCGCAGTCTACAATAATGGTGAGATCGCCGGCGTACGCGTCACGCGCCATGAAGAAACCCCCGGTCTTGGCGATAAAGTCGAGCTGGCAAAGTCTGACTGGATAACCCGTTTCAGTGGAACGGTCGTAACTCAGGAAAAAGACCCGGCTTTTAATGTCCAAAAAGATGGCGGCCAATTTGACCAATTCACCGGTGCGACTATCACACCTCGCGCCGTCGTTCAGAGCGTTAATGCCGCAGCGTGGTATGCCCGCAGCAATTTTGACACGCTCTTTGCCGCGCCAAACCACTGTCAGGAGGCCATCGATGAGTGAATTTAAACAACTCGCCCACGAGGGGATGTGGAAAAACAACCCCGCACTCGTGCAGCTGCTAGGCCTGTGTCCATTGCTGGCCGTCACCAGCACCATCACCAATGCTTTGGGCCTGGGGCTGGCCACTTTGCTGGTACTGGTTGGCTCCAATGTCACCGTTTCCATTGTGCGAAACTGGGTACCCAAAGACATCCGGATCCCGGTCTTTGTGATGATCATTGCCGCCTTTGTAACTATCGTGCAGCTACTCATGAACGCTTACACTTTCGGTCTGTATCAGTCATTGGGGATCTTTATTCCACTTATCGTCACCAACTGTGCCATCATTGGCCGCGCCGAAGCGTACGCCTCTAAAAATACGCCCCTGCTGTCAGCATGGGATGGCATTATGATGGGATTGGGCTTTGGTGCTGTACTGGTATTACTTGGCGCTATGCGCGAGTTAATTGGCCAGGGTACCCTGTTTGATGGTGCAAATCTGTTACTGGGCGACTGGGCAACGGCACTGCGGATCGAAATCATCGAGTTCGACAGTCAATTCCTGGTGGCCATTTTGCCACCCGGCGCATTTTTAGGACTCGGTTTAATCATTGCTGCCAAAAATTATGTCGATGCCCGCAAAGAAGCCCAGGCTGAACCTATCAGCAACCCTGAAAAGGCGCCTCGAGCCCGGGTCACCAGCTTAGATTAATTCGCAGCGGGAAAGCCGTCACTTTCCCGCTTAACACCGATAAAATCAACAGCACAACCATACAGCAAGTAAGTCAGTACTATGAATAAAGCAAAACGACACGAAATTCTCACCCGTCTGCGGGATGACAATCCTAACCCGGAGACTGAACTGGAATACACCTCGCCTTTCGAGCTGCTGGTCGCTGTCACTTTGTCGGCTCAGGCCACTGATGTGAGTGTCAACAAAGCCACCCGTAAGCTGTTTCCCGTGGCTAACACCCCACAGGCGATTATCGACCTCGGTGTAGATGGCCTGAAGGACTACATCAAAACCATCGGTTTATTTAACTCCAAAGCCAATAATGTCTACAAGATGTGCCATATTCTGATGGAACAACATGGTGGAGAAGTCCCGGAGAACCGCGAAGCGTTGGAAGCCCTGCCCGGCGTCGGTCGTAAAACCGCTAACGTAGTGCTTAATTGTGCTTTCGGCTGGCCAACCATTGCGGTTGATACACACATTTTTCGCGTTTCAAACCGTACCAAATTTGCCATGGGTAAAGATGTGGTCGCAGTTGAAGAGAAACTAGAAAAGGTGGTGCCAAAGGAGTTTAAAGTCGACGTCCATCACTGGCTGATTTTACTTGGTCGCTACGTCTGTACCGCACGCAAGCCTAAATGTGGTAGCTGTATCATCGAAGACTTGTGCGAGTTTAAAGAGAAAACAGAGTAAATACCTTGGTGCACAGTGGGCGCAACTCAAAGCCCACCACGCATCACTGCCACCCACATTATTCGCTGTTTGCTGGTCGCCTGATCATCATTAGTCTTTTAAGCAACACACTGCTGCCCAGCACATCTGTGATTTGATTGTACCAGTTGGTGAACAAGACCCGGATCACCCAGTAGAAAAGTACCCCTATCATCAGATATATCAGCGCATTACTGTCTATGAAATCCGGCCAGCTGTCTGATGTATTGGCTGAGAAAGACATCACCGCACCTAATAACGCAAAACACGCTCTCCACGTATGCCTGACCATACGGTGCTTGCCGCTGAGCCCTCCACTCAGTATCATTTTGGCATCTAAACACGCAGCCATCGCGGCAATCACCGCATGAAGGGTAAATATGGTTTTGAAAGTCGCCGAAAGCTCGGTAGCGGTATACACGAAGTAAAACAAATCAAAGCTGATGTAGATAATCACCAGCATTGCAATGAACTCAAAAGCACCCACTGAGCGCTCTTTCCTCAACACAACCGCCCAGGCTGTTGAGCCATAGTACAAGGTCAGTAACGCCATCGTCAGGCCGCCATTAAACAGAGCAGCACTGCCCGCCATGACTAACATAGATAAGAAAAATAGATTTCCGGACCATCTGTGTTTGGTCGTTCCTTTGGCAAAACTCAACGCGCCTATGCCAAACAACAATAAAAATGACCCAGCAATAATATGCAACGTCAGCATGTCGCCTCCTTGTTGTATCTGATACCTGTGAGCATCGCTTTTGTGCGCCGTTGCTCGCCAAAGCCAGGAGCTACGCAAACCTTCCCTGACTAAAATTCATACTAACAAGACGTATGTTAATCGAGTACATCAATTGCACGATAAGCCCAAATGAAGTGTTACAAACCATTACATTTGTGTCTTACCTGACCCATTTTTTGCGCAGCTTGCCGGCGTTACCTCTAGAACAAGTGTTGCAAACTCCATATATTCAGTGCCTTATTGACGTGCTAAGCTCACTTTATTAAGCAACGGATTGGTTATTCTCTGATGACACTACCACAACAACTCACGGCTCTGGTGCCAATCCTTAGCGTGTTTATCTTGCTGGTATTATTTAGGTTACCTGCGAGACAAGCTATGCCATTTAGTTTGCTGCTTAGCGCTTTATCCGCTTATTTGGTCTGGCAAGTCCCCTGGCAACAAATCTCAGCCGCCGCGCTGGAAGGCTTGATCATCGCAATAACCATAATATGGATTGTTTTTGGGGCAATCTTTTTACTGAAGGTGCTACAACACACCAGGGCTATCCTCACCATTAAAAATGGTTTCGCCCGGATCAGTCCGGACAAACGAGTACAGCTGATTATCATTGCCTGGTTATTTGGCAGCTTTCTGGAGGGGGCAGCCGGATTTGGTACACCCGCTGCCATCGCAGCGCCTTTGTTGGTTGCCCTGGGGTTTACACCGCTGAGCGCAGTTGTACTGGCGCTGGTGGCCGACTCCAGTGCGGTCTCATTTGGTGCCGTTGGTACACCGGCGATTGTCGGAATTGGTCAGGGCGCCGCGAATATCGATTACACACAAGTTCAGCACATTGCCTTAACCGCCATTGGTATTGATATTGTTGTTGCAGCCCTGCTGCCGTTGATTTTAGTTATGCTGTATTGTCGCTTTTTCAGCGACGCCCCTAGCTGGCGATCCGGATTTGCTATGGCGCCTTTTGCTCTATTCAGTGCGCTGGCTTTTACCCTGCCCGCGTATAGCGTCGCCTGGTTATTGGGGCCAGAGTTTCCCTCTGTGCTGGGCGCAATGGCGGGGTTAGCTATTGTCTGCCCCTTAGCGCGAAAAGGATTTTTGTTGCCTAAACCCGAAAACACAACAATATCGACGACGTCGAATGCAGACACTCCTTCATTGGGCCTGATCAAAGCTTGGTTACCCTATGTGATAGTTGCTGCATTACTTGTGCTAACCCGGATCCCCTCATTGCCGTTCAAGGCCATTCTACAAAACGTTCAGTTTGAATGGGCCCATATCCTGGGATCAGCCATTTCAGTTAATGTCATGCCTCTGTACCTGCCTGGCAGTGTGTTTGTCGTAACCGCGCTTTTTGCCTTGTGGTTACAAGGCGGCACGATGTCACACTTTCGCCTTGCGCTGCAAAACAGTGTCAGTATGCTATTGCCCTCTGTCATCGCACTGAGCGCAGCCGTGCCTATGGTACGCATCTTTCTTCATTCAGCAATAAATGATGCAGACCTGCCTGCCATGCCAATGGCACTGGCTGAATCTGTTGCGTTACACTTGAGTGACTTTTGGCTATTGATTGCACCCCTGGTAGGTGCGTTAGGGGCGTTTATCGCGGGCTCGGCAACCTTTTCTAACCTGATGTTTGCCAGCTTTCAGCAAGCATTGGCAACAGAAGCCGGGCTGGATATGCAGCTGGTGCTGGCACTACAAATGCTCGGCGCGAATGGTGGCAATATGATTGCGGTAGTCAATGTGGTGGCAGCCGCCAGTGTCGTCGGCCTGCATGGCAAAGAGGGCGATATTATTCGCTACACCCTAGTTCCCATGCTTTATTACTGTCTGACGGCCAGCCTGATTGCCTGGTTGGTTTTTGTTTAGTGCTCCCAAGAAGGGAAAGGATCCGGCAGCGTTTTCCACGCTTGCTGGCCTTTTAGCACGTCTTCTTCACTCAACAAACACGCGTTCAGGCGGCGGATAATGTCTTCTTTATCCAGCCCCTGACCAATAAACACTAATTCCTGGCGCATGTCACCAAACGGCTCAACCCAGTGCTCTTCAATGGCAGCAATATATTCCGGGTCTTCTGGCCACTGATCTCGTGGTACGGCTTTCCAAAATAATCCTGCCGCACCATGTCTGGCAATCCCCCCAGCCTGACTCCAGCTACCGGCAAAGTGAGGCCGGGTTGCCAGCCAGAAAAACCCCTTTGAGCGAATCAGCTTACCGGCCAGCTCGTCACTGTGTAAAAAGTCATAAAATTTTTCCGGATGGAAGGGTCTTCTGGCACAAAAGGTAAAACTGCTGATGCCAAATTCTTCCGTTTCCGGAATGTGCTCGCCCCTGAGCTCTTTGAGCCAGCCGGGTGCCTGCTGGGCTTTTTCAAAACTGAATTTTTTGGTATTTAACACCTGCGCCAGAGGGACCTTACCATGTGCCATTGGTATTTGCTCAGCATCGGTATTAAGTGTACGCAAAATGCTCTGCAAGCGTTTAAGCTCGGTACCTGAGATCAAATCTGTTTTGCTGATCAGCAATACATCGGCAAATTCAACCTGCTCAACAAGTAAATCGGCCACACTACGCTCATCTTCTTCACCTAAACTCTCGCCGACATCCTGCAACGCCTCTGCCCTGTCGTAATCTTTCAGAAAGTTCACCGCATCCACCACTGTGACCATGGTATCCAAAGTGGCGATGTCAGATAAACTTACCCCCTGCTCGTCTGCAAAGGTAAAAGTTTCGGCCACAGGCAGTGGTTCAGAAATGCCAGTTGATTCGATCACCAGATAATCATATTTACCCGACTTAGCCAGCCGGTTGACCTCTTCAAGCAGGTCTTCTCTGAGTGTGCAACAAATGCATCCATTACTCATCTCAACCAATTTTTCCTCGGCCCGATTGAGATTCACTTCATTTTGAACCGTCGCAGCATCAATGTTGATTTCACTCATATCATTGACAATAACGGCTACTTTTAGCCCCTCACGGTTACTCAGAATATGGTTCAGCACCGTGGTTTTTCCTGCCCCTAGAAAACCTGACAACACGGTTACGGGCAATAAATTTGATGTATTTAACATAGCCATTGCTTGATTACCTTACACAGTTTTTGACGGTAGATTGTGTGGGTTCAAGTTCTGTCAGGCATCTCTGTCTTTAACATACATGTGCTCCTTCAGTTCAGAGCACAGTTTTACGTCAGCGCATAATTCAGCCGTGGGCCTTGCCAACAAGCGGGCAATGCCGATCGGCTCACCCGTTTCCTGACAATAGCCATACTCATTGAGCCGGATCCGCTCCAGTGCCTGCTGAATTTTAGGTAACAGCTTTTGCTCACGGTCAACAATGCGCATCAGGATCATGCATTGCTCCTCCCATGATGCTCTGTCACTCAAATCAACCAATTCAGGCGGATCCATTATTTGTGCTTTGGTGTCGCGAATACGCGCTCTGGTAGAGTCATGTAACTCAATCAGATATTGTCTGAAAAATGCCAATTGTTCGGCATTCATATAATCGGATTCAGGTGCAGCCAGAATTTGCTCAGTTGTGAGCGTTGAGGGAGTGGAATTAAGTGCTTGCATAAAGGTGCCTTGTCAGAACATTGAACTTGACAATGTTATATTATAACAAAATCGTATTTAAAAGGATCACCCGATAAAATTTATTTATTTGCGATACTGTGTTGCAAAAGTAAGTTAGTAGAACTTTGCACCACAAGCTAAGACAAGGTCAGTCAATATTTAGCCTATTCGCCAAAGACATATGGTAATTTAGCAAGGTTATTTTTGCCTGTATCACCGCGCTTTCTTCCTCTGTGAACTGGCTCAGCACTTGTTGCAGCTGAGCTTTGTCTGAACTGATTGCATTCAGAAGTTCCAGCGCGCTGAAACGCTCATTGTATATCACACTCCCTCCGTTGCCCTATAGCACCCAAAAACACCGTGGAGGCAGTTATACGTACCGCCCCGGTATCTCCGGTTTTGCTAGCTTATTCTGTTATGACGTCTTATCATTAATTTGCTTCTTGCGTCTCCATGGCTCAATAGGCAGAGTAACGTATCTCCACCAGACATATTTCCATGGGATCAAAACAATCAATACACATATACCAATAATTGATGATTTTGCGTTTACGATACCCGGAACATCCTGACCTGCGAGAAATGATGGCAAAGCGACAACAGTCAGCCAAACGAGTTTCCAGGCAATTTCAAAGATCATAATAGGTAAAAAGGCTAAAGGGCGAAAAACACCTCCAATTGCCAATACAGCCAGCGTTACCAACATCGAATGTCCTAGTCCCCTCCAGTTGTTCCACTCAGAAGCCCCCTCCAGTATGTAGTTCAATTGCTTTGACCCCAATACAATGACCATTGCAGCAAAAATGATCCTAAGCCCCCAAGTTTTCCACAACGGTACAGGCGGAGCACCCTTTTCTATGAAATCATGCATATTATTGTTTTCTCTTGTTATATTATTAGATTCGTTCTCTGTGGATGAATTACTTTGCATAGCAATGCCTCGTTTTCTAGATTTCACCTCTATGCTGCCATGCATGGGAGTTCAAGGAAGATCGAATTTGAAAATCGATGTACGAAAGGGCGATAAATAAGAAGATTCTCGAAAAACATTGAAATTAATGTAGAATCGCAGCAGGAATGGGGGGAGTAAGCATTGGACCTGCTGAACATCGCGCAACTATTTGTTATTTTACTGAGCCTGGTTTTAGCTGCGATTCATTATCGTCTGCGAAGAAGCCATGTATTGCATATAGTATTTGCCGTGTTTTGCGCCTCTTCGTCTATGCACCTTGGCTATAAACTGACAGGTAATTATTGGGCCCCTTATCATCATCTGATAGGCGTTTTCGGTTTCGCTACCTGTAGTGGTTACTGGCTATTTTCGCGCGCTTTTTTCCGTAAAACGAACCCAATCAATCGTCATCACCTCCTTTTCGTCGGCTTACTTGGAGCATGTATGATATTGCGGCACCTGCTACGCTTTTCTGAGAAAATGTGGCTGCTGGATACCAATTTGCTCCCTGCGCTGACAATCGTTTTATCAGAAGCCATTGCCTTATTATCTTCTGGTATGCTCATTCTCGCCTTTTGGGAAGGCTATCGTGTCTTGCAAAGTGCCACAGCAATATACCGTAAAATGGCTGGAATTTTCCTCACTTCATTCATGATTAGCTGTTCCAGCGTCATGCTATTTGCAGCTGCACTACCAACTGATTTACTGGCTGGAGAGGGACGAGGCTGGCTTGTTGCTTTTGCCTACACGTTAATATTAATCAGCACACACGGATTGATCCGATACCGTCAACAACAGTTTGATCAAAAAGTAAAACGTACTGATTCGTCTGTTCAGGAAGAAAATGCGCTTGCTCATCAAATCCATACTTTGCTGGTTAAAGAAAAACGCTATTTAGAGCCTAGTTTGCGAGTTGCTGATATTGCCCGGGAGTTAGACGTTCCCGAATATCGAATTCGCACGATTATGCTCAACCATTTCAAAGCCAAAAACTTTAATCATTACGTTAACCAGATGCGTGTTGAACATGCCAAAACGATATTAAGTGCACCAGATAAAAGTGACTGGCCTGTACTGGTTGTTGGGATTGAAAGTGGCTTTGCTTCTGCCGCGCCCTTTTCACGCGCATTTAAGGAATTTGCAGGTTGCACACCAGGACAGTATCGCAAGCAACTACTTACAACCTAAATAGCTCAAAACATCAATATGAATACATCGATATCAAAGAAAGAAAAAGTACAGGCAATCATAAACATTTTGGACGAACTGTACCCTTCGCCCCCCATTCCTTTAGATCATAAAGATCCTTATACTTTGCTTATCGCTGTTTTACTCTCAGCGCAGTGTACTGATGAGCGCGTCAACCAAATCACCCCTAAGTTGTTTGCCCGTGCAGACAATCCGTATGACATGGTGAAACTGACAATTGATGAAATCAAAGAAATAATTAAGCCATGCGGATTATCACCGATGAAGTCCAAAGGGATCTGGCATCTTTCAGATATGATCATTAAATTGCATGATGGAGCAGTTCCTCAGGATTTAGCGGCCCTTGAAGCTATGCCTGGTGTTGGCCATAAGACCGCCTCTGTTGTAATGTCACAAGCTTTCAATGTGCCAGCCTTCCCCGTTGATACACATATTCACAGACTTATGTATCGCTGGGGATTAACCAACGGGAAAAGTGTTGAACAAACCGAGCGCGACGCAAAAAGGTTATTCCCCAGAGAAAAGTGGAACGACCTCCATTTGCAAATTATCTACTATGGCCGGGAATACTGTCCCGCGCGCGGTTTTTCGCTCGATAAGTGTGTTATTACCCAGCAGTATGGACGCAAGAGCTTCATCAATGAAGTCCTGAAAAAACAATCCAGAAAAAGCAAACTCACTGAGTGGGACAGACATACCCAGCTCCTGGCGCATGTCACCAAAAAGGGCTAACAACTTAGCCTTAACAAAAACTGGTCAACCAATGCAGCTTGATCGGCCAGTGCTTGCTCTGTATTTTTCATCGCTGCTGTAGTGGTGTCTGCACTTTGCATTGAGGCATTCGCAAGCCCGGAGATATTCACGGCTTTGTCGTTGATCTCATTACTGGCCCCCGACATTTGGTCAGTCGCCGTGGCTATTTCGTAATTCAGTGCAGAAATATCTTTTACCATATGCTCTATCGAGGCCAGGTTTTCTTTTGTTTGCTCAGCCTGAGCCACACATTCAGTCGACTTCTCAACCCCATTTTGAATCGCCGCTACCGCGCGCTCAGCCCGTTGTTTGAGCCCGGCCACTATGTCATCAATCTCTCTGGTCGAATCCTGAGTACGCTGCGCCAATGCCCTTACTTCATCAGCCACTACAGCAAAACCTCTTCCCTGCTCACCGGCCCTGGCCGCTTCTATTGCCGCATTCAGAGCGAGCAAGTTAGTCTGCTCTGAAATATCACGTATCACGTCAACCACTCCCCCAATATGCACGGTTTGTTCATTTAGCTCAGCAATATCACGCTGAGTGCGGCTCAACTCTTCGCATAGAGCATGGTTTGTTTGCATACTGGCCTGCACCACAGAGTTCGAATCCAATACTGAGCGCAAAGCCCCTTCAGAGCGGTTTGCTGCATCACTGGTATTGCCCGCAATATCAGAAATCGCAGCGGTCATTTCGTTCATCGCTGTCGCCAAGGAGCCTGTTTGACTTTGTTGTTCCTGCAGTAACTCGGTATTGCTGTGGCACTCTGACACGGTTGCTTGTGCATGCTGGTCAACAAGTTGACTGGCATCCTGTACTCTGCCCAGTACAGCGCGTAGTTCAGAGCCGCGTGCCAGCAACGCCAACTCAATGGCCGCAACATCATTCACTTTATTGAGATAGATTTTTTGCATCAGCGGATTGTCATAAACTTGTTTGGCTTTTTTACTCAAACGACGCACTGGTGACAGCCTTTGATAAGTCAGCGTAAGTACGCCAACGAGCAGTAAGGTCTCGAGGATATAGTTCCATGGTGCAGGTAAACTGGTAAAAATCATGCTCAATATATAAGACACTAAAAGGATCAACATCATTTGAGCTGACAAAGACATAGATGAACGCGTCAATTTTGCCGCATCAACTCCCTTATCAAGTTGCTGGTAAATGTTTTCAGCACGTTTCACCACCTCCCGCTCGGGCTTGGTTCGCACGGATTGATACTCGGCAGTTTGACCAAGCTCATCATTGATTGGCGTCACATAAGCATTGACCCAGTAATGATCTCCATTTTTACAGCGATTTTTTACTATGCCCATCCAGGGCTTGCCTGACCCGATGAATTGCCAGAGATCTTTAAATGCGGCTTTGGGCATGGTTGGGTGACGTACCAGGTTATGTGGCTGCCCTTCCAGCTCATCTAATTCGAAGCCAGCAACGTCACAAAAGCTCTGGTTCGCGTATGTGATACGCCCTTTTGTATCTGTGGTAGATAAGAGGTTATAAGAGACCGGATAATCATTTTCTTTATCCGTATAATCGGTACATCTTTTGGCCATGATACTCACCTAAAAGACGCGATACTAACCCATTTTTCTGAGGTGAGCTTGTTAATAAAGCCTTAACTTTGTTTTAAATCAAATAATTCAAGTAAATGAAATATATGAAAAAATTCATTTTAATATTGAAAATAATGAAACAGGGGATAATGAATCTAATGAGATATTTTGAAGATAAATTATTAACAAGAATGGTATTACTAAAAAGAAGAGTGGCGTCCCCTAGGGGATTCGAACCCCTGTTACCGCCGTGAAAGGGCGGTGTCCTAGGCCTCTAGACGAAGGGGACGCAGGTGTTGTTCCTGTGTCACTAGGACTGGTTATTTAGACTCTCACCATATGAGTTTGGTACTTACCTGAGTAAGTGGCGTCCCCTAGGGGATTCGAACCCCTGTTACCGCCGTGAAAGGGCGGTGTCCTAGGCCTCTAGACGAAGGGGACAAAAAATTTGCTTATTGAAGCACCGCTTCAATAATTTTTTGTTAGCGTGAAAGTCGAGCCAGCGAGACCGAACTTCCTTTAACAAAATCTTTTGTCACTAGGACTGGCTATTTAGACTCTTACCATACGAGTACTGTACTTACCGAAGTAAGTGGCGTCCCCTAGGGGATTCGAACCCCTGTTACCGCCGTGAAAGGGCGGTGTCCTAGGCCTCTAGACGAAGGGGACACAGAATGTGTCACTAGGACTGGCTATTTAGACTCTTACCATACGAGTATCGTACTTACCGAAGTAAGTGGCGTCCCCTAGGGGATTCGAACCCCTGTTACCGCCGTGAAAGGGCGGTGTCCTAGGCCTCTAGACGAAGGGGACAAAAAATTTGCTTATTGAAGCACCGCTTCAATAATTTTTTGTTAGCGTGAAAGTCGAGCCAGCGAGACCGAACTTCCTTTAACAAAATCTTTTGTCACTAGGACTGGCTATTTAGACTCTTACCATACGAGTATCGTACTTACCGAAGTAAGTGGCGTCCCCTAGGGGATTCGAACCCCTGTTACCGCCGTGAAAGGGCGGTGTCCTAGGCCTCTAGACGAAGGGGACACAAAATGTGTCACTAGGACTGGCTATTTAGACTCTCACCATATGAGTTTAGTACTTACCGAGGTAAGTGGCGTCCCCTAGGGGATTCGAACCCCTGTTACCGCCGTGAAAGGGCGGTGTCCTAGGCCTCTAGACGAAGGGGACGCAGAATTTGTCTAGCAAATCACTGATTTGCTAATTCTGCGTTGAGGTGAGCCTTTTGCCAGAAAAAGCGAACGGCATTATTCTCTCTCTTACAGAATGTTCTGTGTCACTAGGACTGGCTATTTAGACTCTCACCATATGAGTTTAGTACTTACCGAAGTAAGTGGCGTCCCCTAGGGGATTCGAACCCCTGTTACCGCCGTGAAAGGGCGGTGTCCTAGGCCTCTAGACGAAGGGGACACAATATTTCGAAGTATGGCATTCGAAGCCACATCCGAACATTATATCACTAGGACATATTTACACTAGGTTTGGTGGAGCTAGGCGGGATCGAACCGCCGACCTCTTGCATGCCATGCAAGCGCTCTCCCAGCTGAGCTATAGCCCCTCACCTATTCGCAATGAAACATCACCGCCTCATCGCTGAGTGCGGGGCGCATTCTATGCATCACAGAAAACAAAGTCAACACCTTTCCTGCAAGTTTTTCTCAACTGCTGCAAAAACACCCCGAAAGAACAGAATATAAGCGAAATTCAGGGTGCAATCAATAGAAGTCTATGTTTTTGCTCAATTTAAAACCAGTTCACCCTATCGAACACGGGTCATGACACTTCCCCACCAATATTTGGAGGTCACTTTTACTTATACCTTCTATATTTCTCACCAAGTTGTAGTGCAATTAAAAAGCGCATATGAAAGCCCCCTGCGATGCAACAAGTGATTTGAGCTGAGACTCAAAGATACTCAGCACAAAAATAAGCCTTTTAATATTGCCCGACAACTCACCCCCCTCTTTAATTCAGCCTGTAACCTGATCCCCCCACAACTCCCAATTCTATTTCTATCACTTTCATAAGATATCTATGCTTCATTTATTGCCCGGACATATAATGAAGGAAAATACCCAAAAAACGAACAAGTGGACATAAAAGAAGCACACAGATAAAAAATCAGGATTTTGTGTTGACTCCTTTGAAAGGAAACATATAATAGCGCCCCACAACGACACGGCAAGGTGTTGTTGGTTTCAAATGTGGGTTGTTAGCTCAGTTGGGAGAGCATCGCCCTTACAAGGCGAGGGTCACTGGTTCAAGTCCAGTACAACCCACCATTAATTTGAAACAGCGTATTGGGTTGTTAGCTCAGTTGGGAGAGCATCGCCCTTACAAGGCGAGGGTCACTGGTTCAAGTCCAGTACAACCCACCATAATTTAAATGGTCTATTTAGATTAAAAAATTATGGTTCAATACGCATAAAGCAGAATAAACAAGTTATGGGTTGTTAGCTCAGTTGGGAGAGCATCGCCCTTACAAGGCGAGGGTCACTGGTTCAAGTCCAGTACAACCCACCATTGATTGGTGAACTTTGGTCGATGCAGCATCGCGCTCATTCTTACCAAGGCAAGGGGCTGATTTAAAGTCAGTACAACCCACCATGACTTTGAATTCTGCTGTAAATTTAAGATGGGTTGTTAGCTCAGTTGGGAGAGCATCGCCCTTACAAGGCGAGGGTCACTGGTTCAAGTCCAGTACAACCCACCATTAATTGGTGAACTTTGGTCGATGCAGCATCGCGCTCATTCTTACCAAGGCAGGGGCTGATTTAAGGTCAGTACAATCCATCATCTTAAATTTAATTCTTGCCAAAATAATACTCTGGGTTGTTAGCTCAGTTGGGAGAGCATCGCCCTTACAAGGCGAGGGTCACTGGTTCAAGTCCAGTACAACCCACCATTTCCTCGGAAATACAGAGTATATTCCTGCATCTATGCATGGGTTGTTAGCTCAGTTGGGAGAGCATCGCCCTTACAAGGCGAGGGTCACTGGTTCAAGTCCAGTACAACCCACCATCCTCTAAATTCCTCTTGTTTACCTCGTGTACATTGGTCGATGCCACATCGCGCTCATTCCTAACCAAGGCGAACATTACCAACTTAAGTCCAGTACAACCCAGCATCCTCTAAATTCCTTTTATTTACCTCGTATACATTGGTCGATGCCACATCGCACTCATTCCTAACCAAGGCGAACATTACCAATTCAAGTCCAGTACAACCCACCATCATCTAAATTGCTGTTATTTTTCTCGTATACTCCAGTCAATTCAGCACTGGACTCGTTCTAACAATGCCCCCCTACTTTCTATGCATTCTTACCAAGCTTTTTAATCCTTATGTTTCAAAAGAAAAAATAAACGTCTAGACTAAAAGCATGCAGAATTTATTCCTTTATCTTTTACTCTATGCCTGTTCAACCCTTTGTAAATGCAAAAATTTTGATCGTGGAAGAACAGCAGCTGGCGCTGAGCTACATTAAACAGTCGCTGGACCAGCTGGCTTACAAAAACGTCCAGTTTGCCGAAAACGCCCAGCTGGCAAAGGAAAGCTGTATCCATCATAAATTCGACTTAATTATTTGCTCGTTTGATCTGAGCAAACGTCAAAATGGGTATCAGCTATATGAGGAGTTGCTTAAAAAACGCCTGATCCGCCAAAGCACCGGGTTTATTTTCACCTCCGCCGAAACCAGTCCAGAATTAGTTCACAGCATCGTCGAGTTGCAACCAGATGACTTCCTGGTGAAGCCATTTAGCATAAAGGAACTCAAAGCGCGTATTGAGCGGGTGTTAAAGCGTAAACGTAGCCTTAAGGCGCTCTATAACCTGATTGACGACGAAAACTACTCTAAGGCACTCAAACTCATCAACTCTGAACTTGAGAGCGGTGAGCACGCTTACAGCCCGATATTACTAAAGCTTAAAGGCGAGACTCTGTTAAAACTTAAGCGGTTTGACGAAACCAAGCAATTCTACCGCTCCGTACTAGAGTTGCAAAAATTTACCTGGGCCAAACTCGGTTTAGTCGAAACCCTGATTGCAAATAATGAAGACATCATGGCGCAAAAAATGCTCAAGTCACTGATAGAAAAAAGCGAAACCCGACTTGCCGCATTAGATCTCTTGTCTCGCCTGGAGCTCAAACTCAACCAATTTGAAGAAGCGCAGGAATCATTGGTAAAAGCCTCTCAAATTGCGCCGCGCAATATTGAGCGTCAGAAATCCCTCAGTACTGTTGCACGTATTAACCATGATTATGAATGCAGCTACAATGCACAAAAAGAAATCGCCAACTTTGCCCGCTTTTCAATGCATGACAGCCCTGAAGTCTATTTGAATGCAGCACGAGCCGGCATTGACTTTGCACTCAGTACAGATCAGCATGATCAGATCACCCGTCTCACCCGGCAAACACAGCAATATCTGAGCGATCTCAAAAAGCAGTTTCCCAATGCCAACAACCAGACTCAAATTGACGTATTAAATGCACGGCTTCATTATCTGAAAGATGAACATACCAAAGCGCGGCAACTCATGGAGCAGTTGGAAGATGAACCTCAAATACGTTCGGTTGATGCTGCATTAGATAAAGCCAAAGCCTTTCACGAATTGGGGTTTCAGCACAAAGCAGAAGCGTTGTTTGGTCAAATAATTACGCACTGCGAACGCCATCAGCAGCAGAAAGATCCAACCTTAATGCACCTGCTTCAACAACAACAGGATGAGCGTAAAAACATCACAATGGGGCCAAAAGAGCTCAATAACCATGCTGTAAAACAGTTTCAGAAGGGGCAGTTAGACGTGGCTTTAGAAGCGTTTACACAGGCATTCAGAGTGATGCCTAAAAATGCCAGTATCGCACTCAATTTATTGCAGTGCCTGGCCGATGCAACTGGAAAGCAAGCCACCACGTTTAACTCAAATCTGGCAGAAAAATGCTATAAAACACTAAGTGCAGCACAACTTGAACCAGAGCAGCAGGAACGTTTCGACAAGTTGCAAGCCCAGCTGGCAGAGATGAAACTAGACTTTAAATCCTAACGAAAATCGCCCCTGTTAAGTTAGTGGGTGCCTTCTTCATGTTTTTTCAACGCCAGTGCATTGACACAATAGCGTAGACCACTGGGCTTTGGCCCATCCGGAAAAACATGTCCAAGGTGTGCATCGCAGACATTGCAAACAATCTCCACCCTGTCCATACCATGAGAGCGGTCCAGCCGATAAGCGACTGAATCTGCACAATATGGCTGCGTAAATGAAGGCCAGCCTGAGCCGCTATCAAACTTTTCTTCTGCATCAAAAAGCAGCTGATCACAACAGGCACAGTGATATTTACCCGGTGAAAATACGGTGCAACTTTGCGAGCTAAATGGACGCTCTGTACCGCGGTTGCGGGTAATATGAAAAACAGAAGGTTCCAGCAATGCCTGCCATTGCATCAGGTTTTTTTCGACGCGCCTGGGTGGTTGTGGATTGCCGTTGTCTGCGAACTGCAGAATATCTCGCCAAGTTAACATGTCTCTTTCTCCGCTTGATGTAGAGTTACTCCATATTGGCAAACACATGAGATTTGTCTTATTGTTATAGAGTCACACAGCCAGTCCGGATCAGACTAGCGTGGTATTTTTACGCCAATATGAAAGCCACGATCGCCCTAATGTTTAGTTGTTAGCCCGTCAGCGTCAAGTCAATTATTTTCAGGTTCAGGCCAATCCCCAAAAAAACACGTTAAGTATCGGCTTTTGAGCAAATACAAAATTACCCAGGACACCAACACAGCCTGAATGGCCAGATAGAAAGAAAATTGATACTGCGCCTGAACAATTTGCATCCCTAACCAGGTCAGGTCGAGACAGGCTGCCAGCAGTAGTGGCCAGCGCATATGACGCCAGAAACTGGCTAGTTTGGGAGAACTCGTTGGCCTGCGTAATGAAAACAGCACAGTCGGGATGAGTGCCAGACTCGCTATCATGACTGCCACAAAGAAGTGCTGCTTTGAATGGAAAAACAATGACATGAGGTCAAGATCAGGACGCCATGTAAGGGCTGAAACCAGCCATAAAAAGAAGGGTCTGAGCAACACCAATAAAGTCAGGTTAAACCCTACAGGCGTGCGATATACCCCATATTTATCCCAATACTCGGGTCCATACCCTGCCTGTAACTTGCTCATACCACTTCTCTCATTCTGTGGCAGGTTAGTAGCCTGCCTGTTAATTACCCCTGATGTGAATCAAGCAGTGCAATCAGCGCCGCCTCATCCAGGATATCAATCCCGAGGTCCTGCGCCTTAGTCAGCTTAGAACCCGCTTTTTCGCCTGCAACGAGTGCATGGGTATTCTTTGACACGCTGCCGGATACTTTGGCACCCAGTGCCTGCAATCGTGCCTTAGCATCGTTGCGGTTTAACTGACTCAAAGTACCTGTCAGAACGTATGTTAAACCAGTAAGCGGTTGCTCACTTTCTTCCTTCGCTGCAATTTCAGGCCAATGAAGTCCCTGCTCTAGCAGGTCACTCACCACTTTCTGATTGTGAGGCTCAGAGAAGAACGCATGGATATGCTGGGCAACCACTACGCCAACATCGCTGACTTCCTGTAGACTTTCAATGGAGGCGTTCATCACGTTTTCAAGCGTCAAATAATGATTCGCCAGGTTTTGTGCCGTGGCCTCGCCCACTTCACGGATCCCAAGTGCATACATAAACTTGGCCAGAGTCGTTTGTTTCGCTGCCTGCAATGCCGCAACCAAATTTTTCGCTGATTTCGGGCCCATACGCTCCAGCGACTCAAAGTGCCCCTGACGCAATATGAATAATTCGGCTGGCGTCGTGATCAACTCGCGTTCAACCAGTTGCTCGACAATCTTGTCACCCAGTCCATCGATATCCAGCGCCTTACGCGAAGAAAAGTGTTTAATCGCTTCTTTACGTTGCGCGCGGCACACTAAGCCACCAGTACAACGCGCAACCGCTTCCCCCTCTACCCGCTCAACATGGGAATCACACACCGGGCAGGTAGTCGGGAAAGTAATCTCACGGGCATCCGCAGGCCTTTTGTCCAGTACTACCTGGGTGATCTGCGGGATCACGTCCCCGGCACGTCGAATGATGACAGTATCACCAACTCTTACGCCCAAACGTTCAATTTCATCCCGGTTGTGTAAGGTCGCATTAGAAACCGTGACTCCCCCAACGAATACGGGCTCAAGGCGCGCTACAGGTGTAATGGCGCCGGTTCGCCCCACCTGAAACTCGACATCCAGTAACTGAGTCAATTCCTCCTGTGCGGGGAATTTAAACGCAATGGCCCAGCGCGGCGCACGTGCAACAAAACCGAGCTGCTCCTGAAATGGCTTATGGTCAACCTTAATCACTACACCATCTATTTCGTAAGGCAGCGCATCGCGCTCAGCCATGATGGCCTCATAGTACTGATAAGCCGCACTGGCGCCTGTTACCCGCTTTGTCTGCGGGCACATTGGCAAGCCCCACTCTTTCAACTGTTGTAGCTGAGCATAATGAGTATCGGCCAGCTCAGCGCCCTGTACGACACCCATTGAATAGGCGTAAAACATCAGTGGCCGCTTTGCGGTAATTTTAGGATCTAGCTGACGCAGGCTTCCCGCGGCCGCATTACGCGGGTTAGCAAAGGTTTTTTCGTCACGTTGCGCTGCGGTTTCATTCAGGCGAGCGAACCCCGCTTTGTCCATAAAGACTTCGCCACGTACTTCCAGCTCCGCGGGAATATCATCGCCACGCAGGCGCAGTGGAATATTGCGGATGGTCTTGACGTTTTCGGTGATATTTTCACCCACCTGGCCATCACCGCGAGTTGCTGCCTGGACCAGCACACCATTGCGATAAAGAATAGAGACAGCCAGGCCATCCAGCTTAGGTTCACAACAGAAATCTAACTCTTCATTGTGCAGCAGACGTTCTTTAATGCGGCGATTAAAAGCAGTGAATTCAGCTTCATCAAATGCATTATCGAGCGACAACATAGGGACCTGATGGGTAACCTGTTCAAATTTACTCAGCGCTGCCCCCCCTACTTTCTGAGACGGTGAGTCTGGGGTTACATAGTCAGGGTGCTGAGTTTCCAGCTCGATCAGGGCACGCATTACACGGTCATATTCTGCATCGGGTACCGTTGGCTGATCCAAGACATAATATTGGTAGTTATAGGCTTCCAATTGCTGTCTTAATTCTTTGATTTGTTTGCTGATAGTTTCTGACATTACAACCTCTTAATAACACAAAAAGCCACGGACCCGGGTCCGTGGCTCTGTCGCGTTTGAGCCCGAAGGCAGCTTTAACGCTTATACGGTATATTCTCGTACCTTTTCAACATAGGCACGGGTGGTATTCACAGTGAGTGGCTCTCGATTGCTATCGAGCACACTGGCACCAAATTCATCGGCGAGTTTCTTCGCTGCACTGTGCAGCATATTGAACGCTGCCATGCTGTCACCTTCACACGGCAAGGTCATAAACAGACTCACGCCACCGGTGCTGAATTGTTCCATATTGTCGATATCGAAGGTGCCCGGATTATACATATTGACCAAACGGAACAAGACCGGACCATTGCCGGATGATTCAACATGACGATTAAAAAAGCCTTCATCAGAGTACTTAAAGCCCAAGCTTAATACACAAGGTAGCAGCTTAGAGCCCGCCATGGTTAACCCTTCAGGCATATCAATATGCAGAATAATAAAGTCCTGTGGCGCAGTTTCCTGCGGTGCTTCCTGCTGCTCAGTCTCCGCTTGCTCGGTCGCTTCGGTATCGGCTTCAGCAGAGGCCGGTTGCTTATCCTCATCAACCGCAGAAAAGCTCATTTCGCCCAGCTGAGGCTCTTCTTCGTGCTGTGGCTGGGGGGCTGTCTCCGGCTTTTTTGCGGGTGCGGGGCTATCGGTGGTGTCCTGGTTCTCTTTTTTTCTCACCGACCATAAGCCATGTATCAATAATCCACCAATGATCAGTGCACTGATCACGATTAATGCCCATCTTAATTCTGTGGCCATTGCTCACCTTTACTTATTATGCATGCGCCATTTGCACTGCTTGTTCTATGTCTACGGCAACCATACGTGAAACTCCGGGTTCCGCCATGGTTACCCCCGTCAACCGGCCAGCCATTTCCATTGCGACCTTATTGTGGCTGATGTAAATAAACTGCACCGTTTGCGACATTTCTTCGACCAGTCGGCAGAAGCGTCCTACGTTCGCATCGTCCAGCGGTGCATCTACTTCATCCAGCATACAAAATGGGGCCGGATTCAGTCTAAATATTGAAAATACCAATGATAATGCGGTCAGGGCTTTTTCTCCACCACTTAACAGATGAATTGTCGAGTTTTTCTTACCCGGCGGCCTTGCCATTATGGTGACACCGCTTTCCAACAAGTCATCACTAGTGAGTTCAAGATAAGCGCTGCCACCGCCAAACACTTTGGGAAACAGTTCCGCCAGGTCCTGATTCACCTGATCAAAAGTCGTTTTAAAACGGCTGCGCGTCTCACGGTCAATTTTACGGATAGCCCCTTCCAGCGTTTCCAGCGCGGCACTAAGGTCGTCCAGCTGCTCGTCAAGATACCGCTTGCGTTGCTGGGCCTCATCAAATTCTTCAATCGCGGCAAGGTTAACCGCGCCCAACAGACTCAGCTGCTGGGCAATGCGAGTCAACTTACCCTGATGGTTGCTGGCCTGTGCGTCTTCAGGAAGCTGAGCCAGAACGTCTTTGAGGGTCTGACGCAGCTCTGTCAAAGGTTCAAGTACGGCCTGTGCCTTCACCATTAAACTTTGTTCCTGCAACGCTAACTGCTGGCGCTGCTCTTTAAGTTTAGTGCTCTGTGCCTGAGCATCTTTAAGCGCCAGCTGTTTATCACTCAGTTGCTGCTTTGCTTCATTCAGCTGTGCCGCGCCATCCTGTAATGCTTGCTCCAGCTCGGTATGGCGGATCAACAATTCTGTTTGCTGTTGCTCCAACTCAACACCTGGTTCTTCACAACTGTGCAATTGTTGCTGCACTTGCGCAAGTGATTCTGTGCCCTGCGACAGGGCCTGGGCAAGGTGGCTGAGTTTAGTCTGGCCAAGCTGCACATCACTTTCAACCTGCTGAAGTTTCAGTTTCGCCTGATGATGTTGCTGTTGAATATCACGTTGTTGTTGCTGTTGCTGAAGCTGCACCCGCTTGAGCGTTTCCAGTAACTCGCTTGCCTGGTCCATCTGTTGCTGCTGCAGTTCCTGCGCTTCTTCTGCCTGCCACAAAGTTTGCTCGCTTTCTTCGAGCTGTGCCACCAGCAGTTCACTCTGCTCAGCCAGTTCATGTTGATTACGCTCTAGCTGATGGCTTTGTTGTTGCCAGCTGGTTTGCTGAGCCACTAACATATCCACCCGAGTCTGGCTGCTGGCGACCTGTTTGGCCGCTTCATGAACAGCCTGTTTATTGGTTTCAAGCTGCTCGGCACATTGCAACACCGACGTTTCCAGTGGCCCAAGCGCAGCTTCCAGTTCGCTAAGCCGCGCTTCAATTTCCGGCAGTGCCGCCTGATGGGCACGCAGCTCACTATAATGGGCAAGTAAGTTCTCCGACTGCGTATCTGTCTCTTGCGCCCGCCAGTTATGCCCATACAAGTTGCCTACATCATCAATGGCGGCAAAAAACGCTGTGTGTGCGCTAAAGTGACGCGCCTCACCGAGCCACTCAATCTGATTGAGAAACTCGGGGTAAACGTCTGAATGGACTAACATCGCCACGCTGTTCGGGGCTTTCTCTCTTTTTGTACTGGCCCAGATCCGGTTGACATAGTCTTGTTCTGTGATCCGCAGCGAGCCCAGCCCCAGCATCGCACGCTCCACAACCTGTTCGCGGCCCGGTTCGACCCTTAAAGCACTGAGCAATGACGCACCTGGGGCGTCTTCGCTGTCACCTTGCTGAGCATGGGTGAGTTTTTCCAGCGCCTGCACCTGAGCCTGAACCTGCCCAAGTTTGACCTGCTGTGTCTGAACCTGCTGCTGTAACGCCGCTTTTGCCTCATTCAAACGGTTTAGCTCGGCACTCAGACGCTGGTTTTCTTGCTGTGAGATGGCCATCGCATGCACCAACTCCTGATGTGCCTTTTGTTGCTGTGCCAATGCCTCAGCCGGGTTTTGTGTGCCATGCTGCGCCAACTGCTGTGCCAGTTGTGCTTGTTGCTGCGTCAGGTGCTGTTGTTGCTGAGTTAAACGTTGCAACGCTAACTGACATTGCTGAACATGCTGTCGTGCCTGCTCAAGTACCTGCTGATTCTGCTGATTCGCCGCTTCTGATGCTTGCAGCTGCTGGATTTTTTCTTCGTTTAATATTTCTGCTTCCGCCAGCTTCTCTGCACTTATCTGCGCAGCCTCCTGATGTATCTCAGCTTGCTCGGCTAATTCTGCACAATGTTGTTGTTGCTGTTCATATAACGTCTGAGCCTGGGCAATCTCTTCGTTCAGCTTTGTTTGTTTATCCACTAAGTCACGGCGCTTTTCGCCCAGGTGGATTTTCTGCTGCTCCAGCCGGGTTAACTGAGTTTGGGTAGTATGAAGCTGCTGTTGTAATTGGGTTTGCGCCTCGCTGAAGTGGGTGACTTGTTGTTCACACGTGGCCAGGACATCATCATGGCCGCCATGGGCTTGCTCCAAAAAGGTCAATTGCTCATTCAGTTTAGTGATCTGAGTAGTTTTTTCCTGCTGCCTGGCATGTAACTCCTGCCACTTTAACACCGCCAGCTGGCCTTTCAGAGTCCGCTCCTGTGCCTTAAGGTCTCGATACTGACGGGCCGCATCGGCCTGCTTTGACAGCCGGTCGAGCTGATTTTGCAGCTCCTGACGCATATCCAGCAAACGTTCCAGGTTCTCTCGGGTACTTTTGATCCGAGTCTGCGTTTCCCGACGACGCTCTTTGTATTTGGAGACACCGGCTGCCTCCTCTAAAAAGATACGCAGCTCTTGCGGCTTACTCTCGATAAGTCGCGAAATCATCCCTTGCTCAATGATCGCATAACTGCGCGGGCCCAGGCCGGTGCCAAGAAAGATATCCGTGATGTCACGTTTACGGCATTTACTGCCATTGAGGAAATACAGTGACTGGCCATCTCGAGTGACCAGACGCTTGATGGCCACCTGAGTCCGATCAGCCATAGAGCCCGGCAGTCGCCCCTGAGTATTATCGAAAAGCAACTCTACCGAAGCCTGAGACACAGGCTTGCGATGGGTTGAGCCATTAAAGATAACATCCGTCATGGCATCGCCGCGGAGGTTTTTTGCGGAGCTTTCACCCAACACCCAGCGGACGGCGTCAATGACATTAGACTTGCCACACCCGTTGGGGCCAACAACACAAGTCATCGGCTCTGGAAAGGGAATTTTAGTCGGCTCAACAAAAGATTTGAAGCCAGCCAGTTTGATGCTGCTCAGACGCATATAAACAGTAGCTTAAGCGCAAACACAAGAATTCAAAGTCACACCACCTTAGCTATGGCGTTTGATGTTATCAAGAATGATCCCTGTCGCCATCGCCACGTTTAGTGACTCTGCACCACCAAATGCGGGGATGGTAATGGGCTGATTAATATGCTGTGCCACGGCATCGCTGATACCATGAGATTCGCTGCCCATCACGAGTATGCCACGCGCAGCAAAAGGCGTTGTATGCACGCTCTCACCTTCTAAAAAAGCCCCATAAACCGGGCCATCGTAGTCTTGCAGCAGGGCGCACAGATCCGTTCTGATCACCGCAACACGCGCAAAAGAACCCATAGTCGCGCTTATCACCTTCGGATTCAGATGATCCGCACAGTGCTCACTGAGTACAATCTGGCCCAGGCCATACCAATCTGCAACTCGGATAATGGTGCCCAGGTTGCCCGGATCGGATACATCATCCAGCGCCAGGATCAACCCTTGCGTGTTCAGCTCTGCCTGTGGCTCTGTCTGGGCAACAGCAATGGCTGCATTATTGCTGACCAGCGTGCTGACCTTACTCAGCTCAGCCTCATCACACAGCACCACGTCATGACCTTCCAACAAAGCCTGGTTGTCGGCAATAAAATCGGCGCAGGCAAAAAGGTGTTTAACTGGCTTGCCTGCAATGAGCAACTCCTGGACATTTTTGGCCCCCTGCACCAGGTACAGACCATGTTGTTTACGATATTTTTTTTGCGCCAGAGCACGGAGCAGCTTTTGTTGATTTTTCGACAGCATACCTACCTCATTGGTTTACCCGCGAAGTATAACCGCAATGGCGCAGAAAAGGCAGAGTCATCCAGCTGCTTGCTTGCCAAAGTCCCGTCGCGCACCTTAAAATAGGGACTTCTTCATACCTATAAGCTGTATTTATGTCCATTGAACTTCAGGTAATCCTGCTCAACGTCATCATTTTATGTTTGGCCTACTTTGTCATTTACCCCCGTTACGCTGGTAATGATCTGAAAAAGGTCTCTATTCAGGATTTGATCGCAACCATCGTTTCGCTGGCCATTGTCGGCTCGGTCTACTACGACTCCGGATTATCGTTTTCTCTGGTCTTGTTCGAGGTCAACTGGGCCTGGTTTACGGTTATTTCCTTTACCCTGATTGAATTGCCTTTGTGCTATTGGTACGCCAAACGTCACGGCGTTAAGTTTCCAGAGTAATAAAAAAGGCACCCGCAGGTGCCTTGGCGTTAATTTACATTAACTTTAGGAAATAAATCGGTTGGGCTGTACTGGCTGGAATTACAGCTCACTGTGGTGCAACAAAGACACTACAATGTCGTTAAAGTGTTCGGCTGGCCGCAGCTGATTAACAGAACGACCACCCGCCTTGATCAACTCGACCAAATCAAAGTAACCACAAATCTGACCGGTTTCAGGCGCTGTCACCAATAAGTAATCCAGGCCGTGCGCTTCCATGGTCACCAGTACATCACCAGCACGCGCGGTACGCAGTTCGGTCAGGCTCACCTGCTTGAGCGTTTTCAATGGCAGCATGACATCGGTGGCAACCAGCTCACTGCGCTGACAACCTCTCAGTTGGGCTTCTTTTAAAATATGTCGACTCCCTAGCCGGGCTTGCGAAATAATGCCCAGCAATGCGCTATCCTGAGCGACAAACATTGAGGCCACATGGGTTTTGTTCAGCACCAGCGTGGCTTCATCAACACTGGTATCCGGGTCCAGACACACTGAATTCTGACCATCCAGATTGTGCATGTATTTTTGTGCCGATACAGACAAGCGATCGAGTCCATTGTTATCAACGTCAGTTATCAATGGATTAGCCTGTACGGGCATGTCGGTGGTCACATCAAGCGTATTGAGTCTGTTAAACGTATTCATTATTCACCTCTGTTTCGGGAATATACCAAGGTGCGTTATCACTGACAGCCAGGCAGTGGATCAATCTCGACTAAACAAATCGATTGATGCTTGCCTTTGGCTAAGTGTATTCACATTGGTCGTTGCCAGTCGCTTAGCTGTTAAAACAGGAGCGCTGACTTTAAGCACATTACGACACGGCCTGTCAGTCAGGCGTGTACATTCAAATTAAAAATGAGTGGCTTAAACGGCAACAGGTGGGGCTCGGATCCCCTGGTGATAGTGAGTAAACGGGTGGTATAAGCTAACGGCATCGTGAAAATCAGGGACAAACTGAATCGATTCCTGTTTGGCTGCGCCAGGTAAAGGAATATCAAAATCACTGTCTAGCTTATCTTTGTCCGGTTCGGTTAAAAGCTCTGCCAGCTGCGTGGTTTTGACTGACACACTGCTGCCAGCGGCGTTCACTGTCAGTGACACCATCAGACACAATGCTAATAACCAAAAACGCGATTGCATGGGCAAACTCCCTCAGGACGATATTTTGAATGTATAGGCAAGCTGATGCGGTTTCAACCAGCAAAGTGCAATAATCTGCAAATTAATTCTATCCGGACCAGCCTGAGCCCTTAGCAAAACCACCAGCAACTCAAAAAACTAACTAAAACACAATGAGATGGCACAGCATGCACAATTTGTTACTGATTAGACTGCCCTTTTTATGTTGCCCGGATTTATAATGAAGGCAGAACTTTCAGTACAGAGGTATCTCAATGCAACTTACCAAGGGGATGGAATATTTTGTCGCGGGCTTTTCATTGTTAAGCCAAAAAGGACTTAAACGTTTTGTGTTTATTCCACTACTCATCAATGTGATGCTGTTTGGCGGCTCATTGTTTTTCCTGTATGACTGGCTGACACAAGGCTTTGCTTATCTCAATGACTTGTTACCTGATTGGCTCAGCTGGCTGGAATGGTTAATGTGGCCGATTGCCGTATTGGTGATTCTATTCAGCTACAGTTTGGTATTTTCAGTAATCACTAACTTTATCGCCGCACCATTCAATGGCTTGCTGTCTGAGAAGGTCGAACTGTTTCTCACCGGGCAAAAAATTAACGATGACGGCTTTGCCGATCTAGTAAAGGATGTGCCTCGTATGCTGGGGCGCGAATGGAGTAAGCTGGTTTACTATCTGCCGCGTGCCATTGGCTTTTTCATCTTGTTGTGGATGCTGCCGCTGATTGGCCAGATACTTTGGGTGTTGTTTTCGTGCTGGATGTACAATGTACAGTATAACGACTACCCGTTTGATAATCATAAAATCTCTTTCAAAGAGATGAAGGAAACCTTAAAAGCGCATCAGGGCCTGTCGTATGGCTTTGGGTTTGCTGTCATGGTGCTGACCAGCATTCCAATCGTAAACCTGATTGTGATGCCGGCCGCGGTGTGCGGGGCCACGAAACTATGGGTTGAGAATTATCGCCCTAAATATCGCAATTAACTCCCAGCACTTTCCTCCTGGGCAACATCAGCTGCTCGGGAGGCTAACTCGCCTTTTCCCCTAACGGCAAACTCACCGTCACCTCAGTGCCGCGTTGCTCATCGGTATTAAACGCTATCTGACCCTGCTGAGCTTCGGCAAGCAATTTGGCGGTGTAAGTGCCGACCCCTGCTCTGTCAGGCTTACCAAAGGTTACAAACTTATCGAAGAAACGCGTTCTGACGCCGTCCGGTATGGGATCCGGGTTTTGAATGATCACCGTCAGCTGCTGCTCCGCTGGCTGCGCACTGATAGTCACTAGGGGCTTAGCATTGACCGCCTCCAGTGCATTGGTGATGAGGTTATGAAATAAGGTATAACACAGCGCCGGCTCACCAAAAAACATGAGATCTTTAGACACCACGGTACGTAACTGTACTTTGTGTTCTTCAACCAACGGGGCCAGGTCTTCCAGCACGGATTCGATCACTTTGTGCAAAGGGTGATTGAGCGGATTGAGTCGATACTCATTCGCTTCAATTTTTGCCAGTGCTGACATGCTGTCCATGGCATGCTGAAGGCGCAAACAGCTATGTTGAATATAGCTCAGATACCGCTTTGCTCGCTCCGGATCTTTAATGTGCCGTGCCAGCAGCACCGTTGAACTGCGAATATCCGACACCGGTTTTGCAAGGTTCGTTTGGGTCAGGCTGTCAAACTCGTCCCGTAGCCTGGCATTATCCAGCATCGCATCTATCTGCGCACGCATCAGCCGATTCGATTCAATATTACGGCAATGGGCCCTGACACGAGACTTTACCACCGACGGGTTGGCTGGCTTAGTTATGTAGTCGACCGCGCCAAGCTCAAGCCCCCGTACAACGTGCTCTGTTTGTTCCAGCGCGGTTAAAAAAATCACGGTAATATGCTGAGTATGCGGGTCGTCTTTGAGACGACGGCATACTTCCAGCCCATCCATACCCGGCATCATAATATCCAGCAAGACCAGGTCGGGTTGCGGTTCTGCAGCGCAGATCTGCAAAGCTTTTGCGCCACTCAGCGCGGCTTTAACCTTGTACTCTTTACGCAGTACATCACCAATAATTTTGATATTGTCTGCGACATCATCGACCACCAGCACCTGAATGGGTTGCTCTACGACCGCTTCTTCTTCGCCCATTTCTCCGTGGTAAGGGCGAACGGGTTTATTCAGTGCTCTGCGCAGCCGCTCTAGCATGATTTTACTGGAAAAAGGCTTTACCACATATTCAGACACGCCACACTTAATGGCCTGTAGTACCTGAGATTGCTGGATGGAAGTGGCAGTCATGACAAACGGGATAGCAGCCGTACGCGGATTTTTTCGGACTTCTTTTAATAAATCGATCCCCGCCAGCTTGGGCAGCATCCAGTCGGCGATAATGAGGTGAATATCCTGATATTGCAGTTTATCGAGTGCATCGGCACCATTGGGGCTCTGTAACACATTGACCCGCCCAAGACCGGTCACAATATTAGCCACCATAGAGCGAATGGTCTCGTGCGCTTCAACAACCAGGATGGTCATAGTGGTTACTGCACTGCCATTGTCCATTCTTCTCTCCTAAAGCCAACTGCCTCCCAATGAGGCCGGCACAGTTAAGGTGTTACAAGGTCAGAAAATTTATTTGCTGTTATTGTGCACATGTTATTATTATCTGTCTAACATTTGTACAACGAATTAACTGACCAGCCAGCAGGCCAACGCTATGCCCGTCACCTCAGTTTTATGCCCGACCCAAACACTGCGCTACGGTTTTGCACTCACTGTTAGTTTAGCGGTGAAATTGCTCTTATGTGTGCTCTTCGCTCAAAAAGTGCTGGCCACGACACTGAAAATTGAGAATATCGCCACTTATAACGGCTTGAATACCCCGCAGATCTACGCTGTTAGCAAAGATCAGCAGGGGTTTATGTGGTTTGGCAGCGCCGACGGTATTAAACGCTATGATGGCTATCAATTTAGTAACTTTAAACACGACCCGAACGATCCTCACTCACTGTCTGCTGACAGTGTCAGTGTCTTACTATTTGATACCCGCGGCCGTTTATGGGCTGGCACCTGGGGCGGTGGCCTGAATCTGTTTTTAGGGGCTCAGCAAGGATTTCAGCACTTTCGTCATAACCCGAATGATGCGCAGTCTCTTGGGGCAGACAAAGTGCAGGCCCTGTTTGAAAGTGCGGATGGCAGCCTGTGGATTGGTACCAATGGCGGCGGTCTTAACCGTCTCAAAGCAGATGGCAACGGATTTGAGCGTTTTATCCATGAGCCAGGCAACCCCGCAAGCATAGGTAATAACCGGGTATGGAGTATTACGGAGGACAAAGCGGGCAATATCTGGTGCGCCACGTCAGATGGACTTTACCGGCTTAACCGCCAAAGTGGCCAGTTTAGTGCATTTAAAATGGCAGCTCAGTCACTCGATCACCCTGAGGTCAGGCAGGTCTCCGTTGCCGCGGATGGCCGACTGTGGGTAGCCACGCGCACGAGCTTTGGCCGCTTTGATCCGGACACGCAGCGTTTTCATACCTACCAGCTCAATGAACACAGCCTGCCGAGCGTATCCAGTCTGTTGCACCATCAGGGTGACATTCTGTTATCGACCTTTGCGGGTATCTATCGTTTTTCACCAATCCAGGACAAGTTCATTCCCACCGCACAAGATGGCAAGCTGGCCTTATTGCAAAACCGAGACGTGCGGCAGGTGTTAATTGATCAGACCGGGCTGATGTGGGCCGCAACGCGCTATTCTGGGGTCATCAAAGTCTTTCCTCACCCGCCCGCCTTTAAGGCATGGCATCACTTTTTGGCAGATCAGCAGCTTTCCGGATTATTTAATCAGGTACTGAGTATGGCTCAGGCCATTGAAGGCGGCGTGTGGCTTGGCACCGGTCGCGGTCTGGTGCATTTTGATGGCCACGGACAATTTACCCCGTTTGCTTCGCCTGAGGAGTTGACGGGCGATTATCGGCTCAGAGTACACCACCTCAACCGGGACACGGATGGCCAGCTCTATGCCGGTACCAATTTTGGGCTGTTTAAAGTTGATGAGCTAACTCGTGCTTTGACGCCCTTTATGCCACCAGGCGTGCGCGAGAGCTCCCCCGTCGACTACATTAATTTTGATACTCAGGGATGGCTGTGGTTAATCATTGCCGGTGAACGCAGAGTCACACGCTGGCACCCACCAAGCGGTGAAGTACAGCATTTCTTACCCAATACAGACCCTACTTTTGTGTTGATTGACAGCGATGACCAGGTCTGGGTAGGCAGTGACGGGGATGGCCTGTTTCGCCTGAGCCCGGACTTGACGCAAATACAGCACTATCTGCCCGATAACACCCCCACCAGCCTGGATGGTCGTCATATTAATCAGGGTATTCAGAGCGGCCGTAACCTGTGGTTTGCCAGCAATAACGGCATTACCCGTTTCGCACTCGATCAGGGGCAGTTTCGGCGCTTTAGCAATACCACCTCACAAGCCAATTTTGCGGTGAAATCCATTGTTGCTGATGAACTGGGACTGCTGTGGCTGGCAACCTCTGGCGGTGTGTTTCAGCTTGACCCGCTGAGTGGGATCTTTCATCAGTTTACAACCCATGACGGACTGGGTAACAACCACTTCCTGGCACGCTCATTTGTAACCTTTGATGAACAGATCCTGTTTGGCAGCATAGACGGCATTACCGGATTTAACCCGCTTACGGTTTATGTCAACATCTCTGCGCCGCCGCTGGTTTTTACTCATGCCGATTTGGATGGCGAACGGCTGGACAAACTCGATACCGGCATTGAGTTTACCCATAGAGACAGAAATCTGGCCGTATATTTTGCAGCGCTGGATTACCATGCGACTGAAGATAACCGCTACCGCTATAAGTTATTGGGGCACGATGCCGACTGGAGCGCCATCACAGATACGCCCCGTGCAAGCTATCGGTCACTGCCACCCGGCGAGTACGTGTTACAAGTATTAGGCAGTAATAATCACGGTGTCTGGAATGACACTCCGATTGGGCTACAGATCATTTCTCTGCCAGCCTGGTATGAAACCTTGTGGTTTAAAGTACTGTTGCCTGCTGTGCTCATTATCTCGATCGTCACTATAGTGCACATCCGAGAGCGCAGACTGCGTCTGGCCAGCTTAAAACTGGAACAAAAAGTGGCTCAGCGCACTCAGGACCTGGTGGTACTGGGTGAAGTAGGTAAAGAAGTCGCCGCAACTTACGACATGAAGATCATTTGTGAAACCATCTATCAGCACTTAAAGCAGACTTTACCCTGCGAGTTTTGCGCGGTGGGTATTTATCACCGTGACCAGCAGTATATTGATTACATCTATGCCGTACAGGATGATGAGCCGTTTTCAGCGTTGATCAGCAAACTCTCCACCAGCCGCGGTGCTGATGTGTATTGTGTCCAGGAAGCCAGCCAAGTGTATGCTGCCTGTCCACAGGACTGGCAGAAACTGGCGCTGAATGCCGCGGACAATCTCCACGGTGACGCTACACAAAGTGTTTTTTGTGCCCCATTGGTGGTCGACGGTGAAGTGCTGGGCGTGTTTACCCTGCAATTTAACCATGAGCATGCGCTCACCCGCGCGCAACGGGCGATATTACGGGTGGTGGCCAATCACCTTGCCGTCGCCCTGGCCAATTCCTTGTCCTATGGCGAGCTCAAAGAAGCAGAACAACGGCTGGAACTGGCAATGTCCGGCGCCAACGCCGGAACCTGGGAGTGGGATATCAGCAGTGGCCAGCTGATCACCAATGAGGTCTGGTCAGAAATGCTCGGCTACCAGTGTGAGGAGCTTGAGCAGCGCTATGGCCCCAGTATTGCCCGCTGGCATCAACTCATTCACCCCGACGATCTGAGTGCCACCGAAGACGCATTACTGGTCCATGCGCGGGGCGACAGCGATACCTTTCGCCATGAAATGCGGATGAAATGTGCCGATGGTAGTTGGAAATGGATCCTCAGCATTGGCCGCAGTGTTGTGGCCAAACATGGTCCTGGTGGCAAAGAAGTATTTGGGATCCACATGGATATCAGCGACGCCAAAGCGCTCCAGGTAGCCTTGCAAAAAGCCAAAGATAAAGCAGAAAGTGCCACTCAGGCTAAATCTGACTTTTTATCGAATATGTCGCATGAGATCCGCACCCCCATGAACGCTATCATTGGTATGAGCTACCTAGCACTGCAAACGGCTTTGAATCGTCAGCAGCGCAATTATGTGGAGAAGATCAATCGCAGTGCCGAGTCACTCCTTGGGATCATCAATGATATTCTCGATTTTTCTAAGATTGAGGCTGGTCGGCTGGATATTGAAGCCATCGAGTTTGACCTGGAAGAAACCCTCACTCAGAGCATCGACCTGTTGGCCATCAAAGCCCGGGAAAAAGACATTGAGCTGTGTGTCATGCTGGATCCCGGGATCCCGGCGCGCCTGATAGGCGATCCGCTGCGGATCTCACAAATATTATTAAATTTAGGCAGCAATGCCATCAAGTTCACCGAAGAAGGCGGTGATGTGATCATTGATGTATCGCCACAGGCAGGCGACAAAGAGACCCTCACACTGGCATTTGCGGTCATAGACACCGGCATTGGTATGACCGAAGAACAACAGCAAAAACTGTTTAAATCCTTCAGCCAGGCGGATACCTCAACAACCCGCAAGTATGGGGGTACCGGTCTGGGGCTGGCCATCTGTAAAAAGCTGGTGGAACTGATGGGTGGCCAGATCAGCTGCCAGAGTATTGCCGGTGAAGGCAGTACTTTTGCATTTGAGATTGTGGTGCAATTATGCGACTGCAACACCGCAGCTTTGCCGGTACTGTCCGTGCAGCATGCCATCATTGTCGATGACAATCAGTATGCCGCGGCGACCCTGAAACGCTACCTGCATGCCTTTGAGATCAGCGCAGAGCCTGTCAGCAAAGACTCCCTTAACGAAGATACAGAAGCTTTGATGAGCGCCCAATTCATTCTGGCAGACAGCCGCTGTGTGGATGTCTTACCCGACCCGCTGCGCGCAAAGCTGCCCGTTGTGCTGTTGAGTCATAACGGAGATAGCACAGAAGCCGATGTCAGCTATACCCTCTCAAAACCAGTTTTCCCCAAGCCGCTTGCCGCCTGCCTGCTCAGTCTGTTCGGCGATCCAGACACCTATGAGCAACACGATACGACCACTGATGAACAGCCTGATTCTGTCGCGGGCGCTCACTTACTGCTGGTAGAGGACAATGACCTAAACCAGGAACTGGCCATAGCCTTGCTGGAAAAAAATGGCATTCGGGTTGATGTCGCCGAACATGGTCAGCAGGCACTGGAGATGCTGCAACAGCGTGACTACGATGGCGTGCTCATGGATTGCCAGATGCCAGTGATGGATGGTTACAGCGCGACCGAAGCTATCCGCCGTCAGCCCAGATGGCAGGACCTGCCAATCATTGCTATGACCGCCAGTGTGATGCTCGATAATCGTCAAAAAGCGCTGGAATGTGGCATGAATGACATCATTGAAAAACCCCTAAATCCGCGCAAAATGTTTGCCACACTGACACGATGGATAACCCCGGCCCAGCCAGCAAATATATCCGCCACCAGCGAACGTCCGCCTTCAGTAACACCAGATGAACCCGGGAACTTACCGGCGATTACCGGGCTGGATACCCAGGCAGGACTGGCCATCAGTGAAGGCGACACAGCCCTGTACAAAAAGTTGCTGATGCGTTTTTGTGACAAACAGGCGCAATTCGCACACGCCTTCACCGACGCGCAAGCACAGACAGATGTTGATCCACAGGGACCGATGCGGTGTGCTCATACGCTCAAAGGCAGCGCTGGTAATGTTGGGGCAGTTCAGGTGGCGCAGCTGGCCGCTGAATTAGAAACCGCCTGTGCCAACAATGCACCTGTACAACCCGTATTGGATGAGCTAATGATCAGCCTGACGGCACTTATTGATGCACTTAAGCTGTCATTGAATGAGCTGCAAGCCCGTGAACACAGCAACGAAACAAGTCTCCCAGCAAACGCACATCAGGATATTGATATTGCTGCCTTACTCGCGGAGCTCAAGGGCATGATCAGTGATTCTGATATGGATGCCAGCGACCGGGCTGAGACGCTGCTCGAGGCGCTCAGCGGGACCCCTCGACAAGCGTTGGCAGAACAACTGTTTACCCAGATTGAGGATTTTGATTTTGATGGTGCAGGTGAGACTTTGACAGCACTGGATCAACAGCTGACAGGCTGAACAACGAGTATGTCAGTTATCCAAAGTCATACTCAGTGATTCGCTCTGTGCCAGGTTGTGGTGTCACCGTGCTCAGAAACCAATACGAACTGGTTTGCGGTGATGCTTTTCACCTTAAACTGAAACTGATGCGCCACAGATGAGAAATTCAACGTTTCCGTCACCGTGAGCGTTTCCCCGTCCAGACGCCAGGTCCCTGTTACTTTATTTATATGTGCTTCCCCAAACTTGGCAGAAAAAGAAGCCTCTTCGATAATACATGTACGCTGCGTGTTTTCAAAAAACTCACAAACCTGAGTAGTTTTGTGGCTCGGGCCAGCATCAACCGTAATCCACTCGCCCTGTAGTTTATTCAAGTTAGGCACATTAGCACTGGCTATATGACAACCCGAAAGTAAAAACGTCACTGGCAGTATAAACCTAACTCTCATTGATGCTGTCCGTGTGAGCTAAAGTCAGGTTTTCACTTGCTTCAGGTGCTTCAAAATACTGGCTAACCTGATAAAACACCGCTTCGTTATCAAACTGTGCTCGCGCTGGCTGTTCAATACGGCGTTTGGCCAATTGTGCCAGGCACTGTGTATCACTGACATCCAGATAGTAAAGCTGATGTTCAGCCTGTACCGTTTCGCTCAGCTCAACAAACCAGGCGCGTTGCCGCCGGGTGTTCGCCGGAAAGTCCATCACCACATTCAGACCTAGTTGCAACAGGCTTTGTACATGGGCTTTGATAAAGGGTTTGATTAGCCGGGATTTCTCGATGTAATCATCGAAGGTATTGATTTGGCCCGGATAATGCGCTGCCAGCCAGTCATCCTCAGACAACACAACCGCCTGATGGTCTTGCGCCAGCTGGCGCGACAGGGTGGATTTACCAGCCCCCATCTTGCCGCATAAATAATAGAGTGTGCCGTGTTGTGCCACTGTGCCGTCCTTGTGTAATGTCATCGGAAGGTCAGTTTTAACATATTACACACCTAGGTCAACTACTGTGGAAGTGAACTACAACACACCCACTCTACCTACAGACGCTGATAAACCCGACCTGCCCACTCCAGGCTGACAGGCTTCCCTTCTGCATTCAGTTTAAATTCGACAGGCTGAGGCTGAGCAAACGGCACATCATAGAGCGCAAACCGAGCTTGAGTGGCCGGTTTGAGCATAAAATGATAGTCAAAACTCTGTCCGCTCAGATAGTCACCCTTTACTGTCAAAGTCAGATCGAGGTAAGCATTGTCACCGCGATAGTGTCCGGCATAGTTTGCTAGCTCTTTTTTTGAAGGCGTATAACGCCACTGCTGCCAGTGTTCAGCTTGCTCTGCATCATTCAGACGTTGCTGACGTCGAATAAGCAGTTTGGCGACTTTGTCCTGATAAGTGCTCAGATTTTCCCGCTCAGCGGCTTTATATTCAGGTGCATCCAGCAAATACAACAAATACTGCTTAATCGTCTGAATGGTATAACGGCCAGTCATGTTGTCTGAGTTCGAAAAAGTCGCTAACCCTATTTTTAGCTCTGGCACAATGGCCATCAAAGAACGTGAGCCGGTATAGCCACCACCATGGATCAGCACAGAGTAACCTTTAAAGGTGCAGATATTCCATCCAAGCGAATAACCATGACAGGGGATCCGGTAAACATTGCGCGCTTGTGGGTCAAGCGCTACCGCCTGCTGATGTGACAGCGCCAGATCCGCAGCAGAAATATTGCCCTGACCCGAGGACAAATTCAGTTGCAACCATTTTGCTATGTCTGAGGTAGAAGTGACTATCCCACCTGCAGAGTGCATCATTGTATCAGTTTTAGGCGGAACCGGTTTCCACCCTGCTTCACTTCCCTGCCAGATATGGTTCCAGGCAACCTCGTCAGCCGCAAAGTCTGATGTACGGGCTGAACTGTACGGCATATTAAATGGCTTAAACAGCACCTTTGCCAGCCAGTCCTGCCAGCTGCGACCAGTTACCTGTTGTAAGATTGCCCCGTAAATATTGTACCCAAGGTTGTCATACTCGAACCCTTCATCGCGTTTTTTGCCATACCGTTTGATAAGCCACGGATAGTCATCGACCGCCACTTCCGTCATATAGGCTTCCATTTCAGTTACAAAATCCGCACTGACAGGAACCTGATGAGAGAGCAAATCAATTAAACGCCACTGTTTGGCATCTACCCCTTCGGGAAAACTGTTGGCAGGCCAAAACTGACTAAGAGGTGTGTATAGATCAAGCACCTTTTGACGATGCAGGTGAGCGGCAACTAGCCCCATATAGGCTTTTGTCTGAGAAGCAATGTAAAGCGGTGTCTGTGACGTGACAGGCAAATTGGTACCTGCTCTGCGCTTCCCCCATACTTTATTGAGCAGCACCTTATCCTGATTAACCACCACCATACCAAATCCCGGGCCAAGCTCCGGTGTACGCTCGATATATTCGGCAATATAATCTGCCGCCTGTTGCGGTGTGGCTGCCAATGCAGAGAGAGGATTCAGCGTCAGTGCACAAACCGAAGTGAGTAGTGCGTGTAATTTCATAATGATTTCCGGATGGTTATTATTGTGTGCATATCCTAGCTTGCTGATTTAGTACTGTATTGAACAGATTTAACCTGCTTTGCTCTGAAACAACTTTTGAAGTTTCCCAGGTGACAGACCTAACCTGCTCGTCATAGCTCTACTCATATGACTCTGATCGGAAAAACCGGCATGAAATGCGCTATCACTCAGGGGCAGACCTTGAGTCATCGAGCGCACTGCTTTACTCAGCTGCAGCTGTTGCTGATAAGCACTGGCAGAAATATGAAAGTACTTTTTAAATGCACGGGAAAAGTACACCGGATGGATCCCTTGCTGTGTTGCCAGTTCGCTAAGCGACACTGGCCGTTCGGCCTCTTCCAGCAACTTTTTAGCTCGCACTAACCAGTCGGGTCGCTGCCGCTCTCTGACGGTATGTTGAGGGATACTACATTCGCTCAGGGTGTCCCAAAAAAGGTCATGCAATGTATCTAACTGACCATGATACAACGCCTGTAAATAAGATGCCTGCCCTGCCCGGGGACCTGCAGTCAGCCGAGACTGCCACTGATATCGAGGTGAAGTTATTTTATCAAACTGGGAAAGCAGCTCAGGAGACAAGGAAAACGAGAAGATCAGCGTTCCCTGAGCACCGTACTGATCACTGTGCAAAATATGCTGCGGCTTAAAACATAATCCCGGCGTTGCTATATCGAAAGCCGACTGCTCAGTTTGCTCACGCAAGCCACCACTGAGCAGCACGGATAACTGTGCATGATCGTGTCGATGTGCTGGCATCATGCTGCCTGGCGCATAATAGCTCAGCGTTGCCTTTAGCTGAGGAGACACAGTGTGCTGCAGTAGTCTTGTCATCAGTTACTCCTTTGCTGCTGATTTTATTTAAATAACAGCGAAGTGTAAAAACAAGAGCGTAAGAAAATATTGCGGGAAAAAAATCAAGTAAAGTGATGGCGGCTACCATACCTGGCAGCCACCGAAACAATGCTTAGCTGTAGAGGTTCTGCGGTACTTTCAGTACCTGAATATGCACGGTCACTTCTTCGCGGTCGTGATAGAGGTGTTTGGCTTGTAGCTCATAGCCTACGCCGTATTTTTTCAGCTCATCGCGGATCAGCGTCAAACACTCATAGACGGTATCAAAACGCTTTTTCATTGGCAGCTTAAGGTTGAAGATAAGCTCGCGAACAAAACCATTTACTATCCAGTCGACCATCAGCTCACTGACGCGGGTTGGTTTTTCAACCATGTCACACACCAGCCAGTCGATGTTGCGCTTTTCCGGGCGGTATTTAAAGCCGTCTTCACGGAAATGCTTTACCTGTCCGGTTTCCATCAAATCGTCGTTCATTGGGCCGTTATCGATTGCCGCCACAAATAACCCACGGCGCACCAACTGATAGGTCCAGCCACCCGGGCACGCGCCCAGATCGACGCCGCGCATACCAGGACGAACTCGATCAGGTTCGTTCTCTTTGCCGACAAAGACGTTAAAGGCTTCATCCAGCTTCAGTGTTGAGCGACTGGGGGCATCGGCCGGCATTTTAAGCCTGGGGATCCCCATAAAGAAAGGCGAGTTGTTGTTACTGAATGAGTAACCAACATACGCCGTGTCGTTAGCCAGAAACAGCACATGTAACACAGGCTTATGGGCTTTGTGGTCGCGAGTCAGCTTATTTTGCTTCTCCAGCGCTTTGGCAAGTGGTGTCGAAAACTTCTTACAGAACTTCGACAACTCCTTGCCTTCATTGGTATCCGGGGTTTCTACCCGCAGATCGCCACACAAAGGAAAATCACCAACCACCTGTTTGATCTCAGACACCCTGTCTTCAACAGGCATTTTGCTTAACAGCACACCTGCAAACCACTGACGGGCAAAGACCAGGCTAGAAAAATCAACCTGTTTAAGTAGCTGCTCACTCTGAGCCGGATCAAAACACTCAAAGGTCACATAGCCTGTATTAGGCTTCGCTTTCACGTAACCGGCAACATTATGTAACGCGGCGTGATGTGTAATTTCGGCCGCTGCATCGCTTTCAAAGCCGCTTCGGCAATAAATAACCACACTAGACATAGTGATAAAAAGTCTCTAATCAATTAAAAAGGCTGGCGGGCAACCTGAAACAGCAGCCAGGCCCAGCCAAGAATAAAACACAATCCGCCCAGTGGTGTGACAGGTCCCAGCCACTTAGCGCCGGTCAGCGCCAGCAAATACAAGCTGCCGCTGAAAAGGACAATCCCGGTCGCAAAAAAATAACCCGACAGCTGAACTTTCACGCCCCACTTCAAAAGCAGAGCCACGGCCAACAGAGCCAGACCATGCGTCATCTGATATTCAGCGCCGGTTTTAAAAATGCCAATGGCGTAGTCACTCAAACGGCTTTTCAGACCGTGGGCTGCAAAAGCCCCCAGCATGACGGACAGCATACAAAATGCCCCGCCCAGCAATAAGAATAGCTTAGCCATTGAGTGTCTCCGTAATTTTAGTTGCAATGGCCTCAGCTGCCAGTTGACGGTTTTGCGCTTCTGTCAGGCCACTGGCTTTGCGCGGCTTCAAGGAATGGTCGCCATCTTTAAGCCATACCAGCTCAGGCCAGCTCTGCTCTTCAGCTTCCACTGCCAAAGCATTGACCTCGGCATGATTACCAAACGTGTCACGCTCTCCTTGCAGCACCACAAATGGGCAAGGGATATCAGCAAAGTGCTCGGTACGCAGCTTGTCCGGCTTGCCCGGCGGGTGAAACGGATATCCCAGCGCAAACACGCCTCGTACCTCAATCCCCTCTTCACACACCAGCATCGACGCCATGCGTCCGCCCATTGACTTACCACCAATAAACACAGGCAAGGTGTCCAGCTGAGCGCCCAGGACATCCCGATAATGTGCCAACAGCTTAGGGGCGCGCTCTGGCGGACGACGTTTATCTTGTGCCTTCGCTATCTGCATATAACCAAAATCAAACAGCCCGACGGTGATCCCTTGAGTGCTCAGTCGGGTGGCCATATCCTGCATAAACTCGCTATCCCGGCCTGCGCCCGCGCCATGAGCCAGGATCAACTGCGCCTGAGGTTGTTCAGCGTGGTGCCACTCTATATCAATCTTTACTTCGCTCTGCGTCATTGTTGTTCCTGCTCTACCATTTCCAGCATCCAGTTTTTGAAGGACACAATTTTACCTAATTCCGCCTGCGATTCACGACAAACCAAATAATAGGCATTTTTACTTTCCAGATGATGACTGAATGGGATGATCAAGCGCCCGGCATCCAGGTCGGGTTTTGCCAGTACGCTATTACCCAGCGCGATCCCCTGACCATGTACAGCCGCCTGAGTCACCATCGAAGAGTGACTAAAAATAGGCCCAGTATTGGCAGGGACATTCCGTACCCCCGCAGTTTTGAGCCAGGCTTTCCAGGCGCGTCGGGTGGTATCGTGAAGCAGTGTATGATTCGCGAGATCGCTGGGCTGATCCAGCGGCTTAGGGCCATTGAGCAATAAAGGGCTACACATGGGCACCAGATACTCAGTGTGCAGCTTATGTGTTTGCACCCCACTCCAGCTGCCCCGACCATAATAAATGGCCACGTCCACATCATCCGTCAATGAGTTCTCATCCAGATCCTGCGCTTTTATCCGCACATCAATGTCCGGGTGTAGTTCATTAAACAAACTCAGTCTGGGCACCAGCCACTGAATCGCGAAGCTGGGCGTCAGACTAACCGTCAGCGAGCCTTTCGCTCCCCGTGCCAGGAGTTTTTCTGTGGCATCGATCAACTGAGAAAACAGCTCTTTAATGTCCAGAAAATAGCCCTGTCCTTCTTCAGTTAACAGCAAGGACCTGTTTTTGCGTAAGAAGAGTTTAACCCCAAGGTGCTCTTCCAGAATCTTGATCTGGTGGCTAATGGCAGCCTGAGTCACAAACAGCTCTTCGGCGGCTTTGGTAAAACTCAGATGACGGGCAGCGGCTTCAAAAGCTTTCAGTGCATTTAATGGGGGTAATCGTCGTGACATGGCACAAATTCCGAACCAGGCTGATGGAAATGGCGGAGCACGCTCCGCCTGTAATTATAGGGTTACAGATCAGCTGCGCTGGTATCTAACGGAGCAAACCCTTTGACCAGATCGTCTACGGCTTTCATCTGCTGCAGGTAGCCTTCCAGCTTAGCCAGAGGTAACGCACACGGGCCGTCACATTTGGCTTCGTTTGGATTTGGATGTGCTTCAATAAACAAGCCCGCCAGCCCTAACGCCATACCACTGCGTGCCAGTTCCGCTGCCTGAGCACGACGCCCATCCGCGGAGTCACTGCGGCCACCCGGGCGCTGCAACGCATGCGTGGCATCAAAAATCACCGGTGCCATATGCTTCATGTCATCCATTCCCAGCATATCAACCACCAGGTTGTTGTAACCAAAGCTGGTGCCACGTTCACACAAGATCACTTGCTCATTGCCCGCTTCACTCATCTTCTTAATGATGTGACGCATCTCGTGCGGTGCCAGAAATTGCGGTTTCTTTACGTTGATGACGTTGCCTGTTTTAGCCATCGCCACAACCAGATCGGTTTGACGAGCCAAAAAGGCTGGCAACTGGATCACATCAACGACTTCAGCAACCGGAGCCGCCTGATGCGGCTCATGTACATCAGTGATCAACGGCACATTAAAAGTGCTTTTGATTTCTTCGAAAATTTTAAGTCCTTCTTCCATACCAGGACCACGGTACGAGTTGATAGAAGAACGATTAGCTTTGTCAAACGAGGCTTTAAACACATAAGGAATGCCCAGCTTGCTGGTCACCTCAACATAGTGCTCAGCAATGCGCATTGCCAAGTCACGTGATTCCAGCACATTCATGCCACCAAACAGCACGAAAGGTTTATCGTTAGCAACTTCGATGTCTGCTACTTTAATAATCTGTGTATTCATTGTCTTTCCTAAAATAGTCGCTAACTGGCAGTGCTAACTGCCAATCACACGCAAAATTTGTCCGCACAGCCAGGCGGCGTAGGTGCCTAATGCATAGCCCAATACTGCCAACAACACGCCCACCGGGGCCAATGCCGGGTGGAATGCTGATGCAACGACGGGAGCCGAGGCCGCGCCACCTATGTTGGCTTTACTGCCAACGGCCACGTAAAACACGGGCGCTTTAATGAGTTTAGCCACCAGAAATAATAGCCCCACATGCACCGCCATCCAGATCAGGCCGATCACCACATATTTAGGCGCTTCAACTATTTTGGTGATGTCCATGTGCAAACCTATGGTTGCGACCAGGATGTACAAAAAGCTACTCCCAACCTTGGAGGCCCCCACAGCCTCGAAGTTACGGGCCTTGGTAAATGACAATGCCAGGCCGATGGTTGTCACTAACACGATAATCCAGAACAGCTTTGAATGCAGAGAAAACTTTTTCAGTTCCGGGAAGTTGCTGGCGAAATAAGGAACCAAGAGGTCGGCAGCAAAATGCGCCAGGCCGGTTGCACCAAAGGCAAAGGCAATCAGCAACATTAAATCTTGCAGTTCCGGGCGTCTAGCGTGTTCCGCCTCAAAGGCCTGTACTTTGTTAATCAACCGCTCAATCGATGCCGTATCAGCCCCGGTGCGCGCATCTATTTCTTTGTGTCTGGCGGCCAAAAATAACAGCCCAGCCATCCATAAGTTGGCAACAACAATATCCACGGTCACCATGATGGTAAAGATTTCTCCCCCAGCACCGTATATTTCTTTCATTGCCACCATGTTGGCACCGCCGCCAATCCAGCTACCGGCCAATGCTGCCATACCACGCCAAACGGCTTCTGGCCCCGCGACGCCAAGCAATTCAGGCATAAACGTGGCGGTGATGAGCAATGCGATTGGCCCACCCAGTACGACGCCAACCGTGCCGGTCAGAAACATAATAATCGCGCGTTTACCCAACCCCATAATCGACTTCAGGTCGATGCTTAAGGTCAGGAGTACCAAACAAGCTGGCAGTAAAAAGTACTTAGCAACCGAATACACATCATTGCCACTGCCATCAACAATGCCAAAGGTATTCAATAAAGATGGCAGGAAGTAGCACATCAATAAGGCGGGCACATAGCGATAAAACTTAGCCCAAAACCCGGTTTTCAGATTGGAGGTATAAAATACGAACCCCAGAATGACGGCCAGCAGGCCAAGCACAACGGCATTGTTGGTAATGAGTACACTACTCTCTTGCATAGGATCTCTCTGTTTCCTTGATTATACAAAAACCGCCTGGGGATCTCGCCGGGTCACTGACCCAGAGATCCCATCATACAGAGTGCGCAGATCTCACTTAATGGAGGATATTATTGTGATCGGCCAGTTCTGCGATTTGATTTTGAATGAGTTCAATGGTCGGGTCATCCGGGCACTCATCGACAAAAAACTGCAGGTCATCTTTGGCCATTTTAGGGCAATTAAGCTGGTTCAGCAGGTAGCCACGGTCACGGCGCTCATAGGGATCATCGCCCAACAGCTCCATTAGCATCTCGACACAGCTCAATGCATGACCAAACTTCTCTGCTGCAATAAAGGACCATTTTTGTTGAGCCAGGTAGAGCTTAAATGCTTCCTCGCCAAATACCAACTCCATGGGTTCCTGCTCTTTGTCGTCGCCGTTTTCCGGGATCACATACCAGGACTGATGGCCGGAGCTTGGGTCGATAATGTACCCCTCTTCATCACTCAACGCGATATGAACCAGCACATCGCCCTGATTAATGGCCAGACTTGCGTTCAGACGTGCACGCTCCAGTAGGTGCACCAGAATAAGGGCCAGTGCCATACTGGTACCACTGTGCATTTTAAGCACATAGCATACATTGTTGAGCAGGTGTTCGGGCACTTTTTGGTCCGTGCCGCTGAACAACCACTGGGTATAAAACGCATCAAGCAGTGCATCTACACACTTATGTTTGTCATCATTTTGATGGCAAATAGCGTCAACAGCCTGCTCCAGCTCAGCGAGCAAACATAGCGTGTGTGAAGTATCTGCTTGAGCATCCCACTGCGGCTCAGCCCAGATACAACGTAACAAGGCAGGCGTTGAAAAATGATCCGTACTTGTGTCGTGTTCATCGAACCAGATATCAGTCATAAATAACGAACTGTTTTCTACTGTCTATAGTCATAATGGGCTAGTGTAACATTTTTCAACACATTCCCAAGGGGATTTTTATTTTGGGGAAAATTCACGAAGTGGGCAGGGAAAGCGGGCAACGATGCTGCCCGCATGTCTATCATAGTATCAGCGCATTTTTAGCACTGGCAAGGTAACCAACGGCCAACAGCGTCACTGTTGCCATGACCAGTGCACCAATTTGCTTGGCTTTTGTTGTGGATTTCGCAATCACGAAACCTAACGCTATATATGCAATGACTAAAGCAATTTTTTCCATCAACCAGGGTTGCTGTGCCGGGTTCAGACTGGCCATCACAGCCAGCGATACCGCAGAAATCAATAGCACAGTATCAACACTGTGGCTAGCGATGAAAACCCCTTTGTTGGCTGCCAGTTTACCACTGGCCAGACGCGAAATAGCGCGGGTATAAAACAAAATAATACTTAAAACTGCAAACATCACATGCGTGTGTTTAAGTGCCATGTAATCCAAAATTGCCCCTTATTAAATTTTAAAATCAATCTTGTAAGCGAGTCAGGATCTGTTCCAGCTCGTCTGTAACCTCATTAAATACGTCTACCAGTTTTGGGTCAAAGTGTTTGCCTTTCTGGCTGTTAATTTCTGCGACCACCTCTTCCAGACTATATGCCGCGCGATAACAGCGCTCATGACGCATGGAGTCGTATACATCTGCAATCGCTGCTATACGACCAAAAATATGGATTTCCTCGCCTTTTTTGCCGCTCGGATAACCGCTGCCGTCCCACTTTTCATGGTGGTCTCGGGCAATCATCGCTCCGGCATTAACGATTTCACGGCGCGAGTCACGCAGGATCTGATACCCTTTTTGAGTATGAGATTTCATCACGTCCCATTCTTCTGGCGCAAGCTTGTTAGGTTTGTTTAAAATGGCATCAGGAATACCCACATTCCCTACATCGTGCAACGGCGAAGCCAGCCTGATCAGCTCAGCTTCACGGTAGCTCAGGCCATAGTGCTTGGCCATTACATAGCATATGTTGGCAACGCGCTTTACATGATTTCCCGACTCCGTAGAGCGCTGTTCAAGTGCTTCACTCAGGCGGTAAACCAGTTCCTGTTGGGTGTCTTCAATCTCAGCCTGCAACTGAACGTTTTCATATGCCAGTTGTACGTTTTGCGAGAAAATTTTGATCAGGTGTTTTTGCGTGTCAGTCAGAAACTCCGGGATCCCGGAAACAAATAGCATAGAGGCATGATTATATTCGCTTGAACAATAGGCAAATAAATAGTTGTCCTTGTATACGATCCCTCGGTCCTGCAATGCCTGTCGGCAAGCTTCCATTTGCTCAGTATCCAGTACATCTTCTATGGGCTTGCCTTCACTTCGGGCAAATTCGCCACGGCCGGTAAATACCACCAGTTTGTCACTGCTATTGCTGGGATCATTGCTGGCCACCAAAGAGGTGGCGTAAATCGCTTCGTCCACAGTTCCCAGCAAAGATGTCAGCTGCTGAATAACGCCCTCGATAAACTGGTCAATAGAATGGGAGGCAAAAATATTACGAGATGCAGTGATGATTTTTTCCAGCCCCTGACGAGACTGATCAATAGACAAAATATCCCGATAAGAGCGCAAACTCGACATCACCACAGTAAACAGCTTCTGCGCCGTCAGTTCGGTTTTAGATTTGTAGTCATTGATATCATAATTAACAATAACCTGACGCTCCGGTGCCTGGCCTGGCTGACCCGTACGCAAAATAATGCGGATATTATTGTTCTTGGCAGTTTCGCGGATGTACTGTGCTACCCTCAGGCCTGCATCATCCGTTTCCATCACTACATCAAGCAATACAATCGCAGCGTCGGGATGGTCCATAACCACCTTTTTTGCTTCCTCGCCGGAATAGGCACTGAGGAACTCCAGGCGCTTTTTCTGAAACTCAAAATCGCTGAGCGCGAGCTTGGTCACCGCATGCACTTCAGGTTCATCATCAACAATGATCACCTTCCAGGTGCCACTTTTTTCCTGTACTTCCGAATCACTTGGCTCGTCTGAAAACAAAAAATCATCCATTGGAGAGTCCTTAACACTCTTTTTGTACTCGTATCTCGCCAGTATTGCGCGCGCTGACGATCATGAAGCAGGTTGGCGATAACCGAGCTGTTCACCACAATACGGTATCACTGCACTATGCCTAATGCCTGCACAAGGCAATTTAGATAACCAGCAACGATTATTGTGGCTTTTGCGCCATCGTTACCCTATCACAGCCTGCCATATCTTTTATTGTAAGTATATTGCGATAGTTCATTTGTGCAAAAATCTGCTGAACACCAGCAGCTTGCTGATACCCGTGTTCAAACATCAGGTAGCCATCCGGCGCCAGATATTGCAGTGCCTGCTCAGTAATATGACGGATATCGGCATACCCTTCTTCCGGTGCCACCAGGGCAGATAAAGGTTCGAAACGGACATCCCCCTGAGTCAGGTGTTCATCCGTCTCACATATATACGGGGGGTTGCTGACAATCAAATCAAAACGCTGCCCTGACAAGGCTGAAAACCAGTCACTCTGGCGGATCTGCACATGCTCAAAACCCAGACGTTGACGATTTTTCTCTGCCAGGGCTACCGCGTCGTGGGAGTAGTCTACACCGATCAGCTGCCAGTCAGGCTGCTCCGAAGCCAGCGCCAGCACTATTGCGCCCGTCCCAGTCCCCAAGTCAACGACTCGGGCATCTGTCGGCAGGGGTAAGGTCAATGCATGCTCAACCAGGGTTTCCGTATCTGGTCGGGGAATGAGGGTGCTGTTATTGACATACAGAGGCAAACTCCAGAACTCGCGTTCCCCCGTCAGATGGGCGACTGGCTCACCCGCTTTTCGACGTGCAATGAGTGATTCAAATAATTGATATTGCTCTGCATTCAGCTCAGCTTCTGGCCACGCGAATAAGTAACTGCGGTTCTTTTGAAGAATGTGTAAAAGCAGCACTTCGGCATCGAGCTTCGCTGACTCTGAGCTGCTTTGAAGTTGCGAACTCGCCCAGGCAATCGCCTGAGCAAGATTGGGATATTGCGCCATTAGTCGTCGCCCATGGCTGCTAATAGATCAGCCTGATACTCCAACACTAACGGATCGATAACGGCACCCAGGTCACCGGCCACCACTTCATTGAGACGATACAGCGTAAGGTTAATACGGTGGTCCGTAATACGTCCTTGCGGGTAGTTATAAGTACGGATGCGTTCAGAGCGGTCACCACTGCCAACCAGGTTTCGACGTTCGCTGGCTTCTTCAGCCTGACGCTTTTCATCTTCAGCCTGCTGCAGTCGGGCGCCCAGTACTGACAACGCTTTCGCACGGTTTTTATGCTGCGAACGCTCATCCTGACACTCGACCACAACCCCGGTTGGAATGTGAGTAATACGAATTGCAGAATCAGTTTTGTTAACGTGCTGACCACCCGCACCAGATGCACGGAAGGTATCAACCTTAAGGTCCGACGGGTTAATTTCAATGGCTTCTGCTTCAGGAATTTCAGCCATCACAGCAACCGTGCACGCTGAGGTATGAACACGGCCCTGAGATTCTGTTTCTGGTACACGTTGTACACGGTGTGCGCCCGACTCAAACTTCAGCTTGCCGTAAACGCCATCCCCTTTGATGTTGGCGATCACCTCTTTGTAGCCACCGTGCTCACCTTCATTAGCACTGACGACTTCGACCTGCCATTTTTGTGCTTCTGCATAGCGGCTGTACATACGGAATAAATCACCTGCGAAAATCGCGGCTTCATCACCACCGGTACCAGCACGCACTTCAAGGAATACGTTATTGTCGTCTTTCGGGTCTTTTGGCAGCATCAGGATCTGGAGTTGCTCTTCCAGCTCTGAAATTTGTTCTTTTGCGTCTTTGAATTCTTCCTGAGCCATTTCACGCATGTCAGGATCTGAGTCTTTCAGCATTTCTTCAGCCGCAGCCACGTTTTCCTGAGCCTGCTGATAGGCAGTGAACGCCTTAACGACATCTTCCAGCTCTGAGTATTCTTTTGATAACGCGCGAAAACGGTTTTGATCGCCAATAACTTCCGGATCCCCCAGCATGGCTTCCACTTCTTCGTGGCGCTCAACCAGCGTTTCCAATTTACGATAGACGGACTCTTTCATTTAACTTTTATTCCTGCTCAATACCTAATGCTTGTTTTAATACTGCAATACGCTCTATATCGCCCTCTTTTGCCGCCGCCTGAATGGCACGGGTCGGTGCATGAGTGAGCCGATTGGTGAGCTTGTTTGCCAACTCTAACAAGACCTTTTCTGAATTCTTACCCGATTGTAGCTGATTTAACGCCTTTTCCACGAGCTCTAATTTAATCGTCTGCGCTGATTCACGGTATTCCCGGATCACATCCACAGAAGTCAGTGAACGCTGCCACTGCGCAAATTCATGTGTTTTATCGTCAATGATTTGCTGTGCTTCGCGCGCTGCCTGTTCCCGCGACGCCATGTTTTCGTTCACAATCGCCTGTAGATCGTCCACGGTATATAAATACGCAGCGTCTAAGTCATTCACCTGACTTTCAATATCACGCGGTACCGCAATATCAACGAACAACATCGGCTTATGTTTGCGCTTTTTCAGTGCCTGCTCTACCACGCCTTTACCTATGATAGGCAAGGTACTGGCCGTGGAGCTGATCACAATGTCAGCCTGGTGCAATTGCTCCGGCAGCTGAGCTAAAGAAATGACATTTGCGCTAATTTCATTGGCTAGCAACTGTGCCCGCTCAATGGTGCGGTTGGCCACAGTGATGGCTTTAGGGTTGTGTTGAGATAAATGCTTGGCAACCAGCTCAATGGTTTCACCCGCGCCGATGAGTAACACATTGGTTTTTTCCAGCTGACCATAGATGTGCTTGGCCAGATTAACGGCGGCATACGCCACAGATACCGCACTGGCGCCAATTTCGGTTTCGGTGCGAACTTGTTTGGCCACCGAGAAGGTTTTCTGAAATAAGCGTTCAAACACAGGCTGAATGCCATTATGTGCCTTTGCACTGTTATAAGCTTGCTTAATCTGACCCAGGATCTGTGGCTCACCAAGTACCAGCGAATCCAACCCACAAGCCACGCGCATCAGGTGATTGACGGCGTCCTGATTGTGGTGCACATAAACATTCTCAGCCAACTCGTGCTCTTCTATCTGGTGAAATTGCGCAAGCCAACCCAGAAGCGCTTGGGAATTCGGGTCCTCAAGGCTACAATAGATTTCGGTCCGATTGCAGGTAGAAACAATCACGGACTCATTAAACTGCGGTAACTCAGACAGCTGCTGTAGCGCATCCGATAGTTGTTGCGGAGAAAAAGCGACTTTTTCCCTCAATTCGACGGACGCGGTTTTGTGATTGATCCCAAGTGCGATGATGGTCATAACTGCCAGTATTGCTCAAGCCCTGCTTTAAAGCCGCTAATTTTACCAAAAATCAATCGAATATGGAAAGTAAGGAACTTAGTTTGAAACAGTTTCATTTGATTTTGCTCATGTTTTTATTGTTTCTGGGTGGATGTGCACAGCGTATTACGCCGTCTGACGAGCAGACGCAGCAGAATCGTCCCGAAAGTTACAACAACTGGCGGGCAACGGGTAAGCTCGCATTTATCTCTCCCGAGGAGCGCCAGTCAGCCAACTTTAACTGGCAATACCGCGAACAAAAACAAACCCTGACACTGAATACGTTTATTGGTACCCAGGTATTAAAATTAGAAGAACTCGACCAATACAGCACACTCACGCTCGAAGATAAAACCTACACCAGCGAAGACAGCAGTGAGCTGGTATATCGTCTGAGTGGCTGGCAACTGCCGGTATCGCAGGCGCCGCAATGGTTAACAGGTCAAATAGACGCCCCCGATAACCAATATAATCAAAAACAGCAACTGATCCAGGCGACCTGGCAGGATAAGCAGGGGCTGCGCTGGCAGGTCGCCTACCAGACATATCAACGCGTCAACGGACTCGAACTGCCAACCCGACTCACACTGACGCACAATGACATCACCATCAAAATCCGTATCAGTAACTGGCACTTTGAGACTTTATGAAAACACTTACATTAACCGCTCCGGCAAAACTCAACCTGTTTTTACACATCAATGGCCGCCGCACTGATGGCTACCACGAGCTGGAAACCCTGTTTACTTTGCTGGAGTACGGCGATCAATTAACCTTCGCACCACTTGAACAAGATACCATCGAGATCCACGGTGATGTTGCGGGTATCCCGTTGCAGCATAATTTAATCTTTCGGGCTGCCGACGCGCTGCGCCCGTATAAATCCGCAGCTAGGGGGGTTCGTATTCACCTGACTAAAAACCTGCCTATGGGTGGCGGTGTTGGCGGTGGTTCATCGGATGCAGCCACCACATTACTGGCTCTCAACACCTTGTGGCAATGCAACCTGTCCATCGCCCAGCTGGCCGATATTGGATTGACACTCGGGGCTGATGTGCCTGTTTTTGTACATGGGAAAACCGCGTTAGCTCAGGGGGTTGGAGAGAAATTGAGTCCATACCCTGTCACCGAAAAATACTACCTGGTGGTATTTCCCAATGTCCACGTCAGCACCGTAGAGGTCTTTACACATCCGGATTTACCCCGGAAAACCCCCAAATTATCAGCTAACTGGGCATTAGAGCAAACACACAATGACTGTCAGGAATTAGTTAAAAAGCTCCACCCCGAGGTTGATAAAACCCTGAGCTGGTTGTTAAGATATGCGCCGTCCAGATTGACAGGGACAGGAGGGTGTTGCTTTGCAGAATTTGAATCTGCGCAAGCCGCACAGCGTGTCCTCGAACAGCTTCCCTCTCCCTGGACAGGCTTTATTAGCCAAAACGCTTACGAGTCAATTGCCCACAGGCAATTGGCTGCATGGCGTAAAGATGAAGTAAAATAGTTTAAGTTAGCTTGTTTTGACACTGTCACAGACGACGTCATTGCATAACATAATATTACAGTGCCTGAGGAACCCTACCGTGCCCGACATGAAGCTCTTCGCTGGTAACGCAACACCTGAGCTAGCTCAAAAAGTTGCAAAACGTTTGTTTATCGAATTAGGTGATGCCGTTGTAGGCCGTTTTAGCGACGGCGAAATCAGCGTTCAAATTAATGAAAATGTTCGTGGTTCTGATGTCTTCATCGTTCAGTCCACTTGCGCACCAACCAATGACAACCTGATGGAACTCATTGTTATGGTAGATGCGTTACGTCGTGCTTCTGCAGGTCGTATTACAGCTGTTATCCCATATTTTGGCTACGCCCGTCAGGACCGTCGTGTACGTTCTGCGCGTGTACCAATCACAGCTAAAGTTGTCGCAGACTTCTTGTCAAGCGTTGGGGTTGACCGCGTACTGACCGTTGATTTGCACGCAGAGCAGATCCAGGGCTTCTTCGATGTACCTGTTGATAACGTGTTTGGTAGCCCGGTACTACTTGAAGACATGAAAGAGCGTGACTTCGACGACGTTGTTGTCGTATCACCGGATATCGGTGGTGTAGTTCGTGCGCGTGCAATCGCGAAACTTCTGGATGACAAAGACCTGGCTATCATCGACAAGCGTCGCCCACAAGCGAACGTTTCTCAGGTCATGCACATCATTGGTGACGTAGAAGGTCGTGACTGTATCATCGTTGACGATATGATTGATACCGGTGGCACACTGTGTAAAGCTGCTGCGGCACTAAAAGAGCATGGCGCTAAGCGTGTATTCGCTTATGCAACTCACCCGGTATTGTCTGGTAATGCAGCTGAAAACCTGCGTAACTCAGTGATCGACGAAGTGATTGTCACTGACTCAATCACCTTGTCTGACGAACTGAAGTCTGTTGACAAGATCAAAGTACTGACTCTGGCTGATATGCTAGCTGAAACCATCCGCCGCATCAGCAATGAAGAGTCTATCTCTGCGATGTTTGAACACTAATCTGTGTTTATCCGCAAATAAAAAGCACCTCAGGGTGCTTTTTTTATGTCCAAAGGTTTGCAAGGCTGCTGGTAAGTGGTATATTAGCGCGCCTTTTTACTGGGCTTGCTTTGGATACAACCACGGCGAGTACAGTGATTTACCGAAGTGCTTGGTCGCGAGCCCTTCGAAGTATTAACTAAAAATAATTGGAGACACTCATGTCACAATACGTATTAAACGCTGAAGTACGCGAAACTCTGGGTACTGGTGCGAGCCGCCGCCTACGTCGCGCTGATAAAGTTCCTGCTATCCTTTACGGTGCAGGCAAAGACGCTGTTTCGCTTACTCTTGAGCACAACAAAGTTATCCAGATGCAAGAAGACGAAGGTTTCTACACGCACATCCTAACTCTGAACATCGGTGGTGAGTCTGTTGAAGCTATCCTGAAAGACATCCAACGTCACCCGTACAAGCCTAAGGTAACTCACCTTGACTTCCAACGCGTTGACGCTTCTCAAAAGCTTCACACTAAAGTTCCTGTTCACTTCATCAACGAAGAAGCAGCAACTAAAGGCGGCAACACGATTGCTCACCACGTAACTGAAATCGAAATCACATGTCTGCCAGCTCAGCTTCCTGAGTTCGTAGAAGTTGACGTAGCAGCTATCGCAGTTGGCGCAACTGTACACCTTTCAGACATCGCACTTCCAGCTGGTGTAGTTTCTGTTGAGCTTGCTAAAGGTGCAGACCACGACCAAGCGGTTGTGACTGTAAACGCACCTAAAGGCGGCGCTGCTGAAGAAACAGCTGAAGAAGCTGCTGAATAATTTTTAAGGTGTTAGCACCTTGAATACTATTCAAATGCTAGTGGGCCTGGCAAATCCAGGCCCCGAATATGCAAACACCCGTCACAATGCCGGGGCTTGGTTTATCGAAGAACTGGCCAGGCGCTACAACGTCCCTCTCAAACCTGACTCCAAACATCATGGCCTTAGCGGCAAGCTGATCCTGAACAATCAGGAATTTAAGCTTCTTATTCCAACCACTTTTATGAACCTGAGCGGTAAAGCTGTAGGTAGCCTGGCTAATTTTTATAAAATACCGCCTGAGCAAATCCTGGTTGCACATGATGAAATGGATATGGACCCCGGTGTCGCCAAACTCAAAAAAGGCGGCGGTCATGGCGGACACAATGGCCTGAAAGACATTATCGCCAAGCTGGGCAATAACAAAGAGTTTATGCGCCTACGCATTGGGATTGGCCACCCTGGACACCGAGATAAGGTGACAGGCTGGGTACTGGGCAAGGCGCCTCAGGCAGATCAGGAAAAAATTGATGCAGCGGTGGATGAAGCCGTACGTTGCATGGAAATCCTGGCCAAAGACGGTGTGTTAAAAGCACAAAATAGACTACATTCTTTTAAGCCGTAACACCGACGTACAAGTCCCGTTACTGCTGTGATTGATCGCTTAATATCAGTCGCAAGATATAAAAATCCGGCCATGCCGGATTTTGTCCGATTGATAGCAAATTAAAGGTTTTAAACTATGGGTTTTAAATGTGGCATTGTTGGCCTACCTAACGTTGGTAAGTCAACCCTATTCAATGCATTAACCAAAGCGGGCATCGAAGCCGCGAACTTCCCTTTTTGTACTATCGAACCAAACACGGGCGTTGTTGCCGTTCCGGATCCTCGTTTGGATCAACTGGCTGCGATTGTTAATCCACAAAAAACCATTGCCACAACAATGGAATTTGTTGATATTGCGGGTCTGGTAAAAGGCGCATCAAAAGGTGAAGGTCTTGGTAACCAATTCCTGGCAAACATTCGCGAAACCGATGCGATTGGTCATGTAGTTCGTTGCTTTGAAGATGAAAACATCGTGCACGTATCTGGTCAGGTAAACCCGGCGGATGATATCGATGTCATCAACACAGAGCTTGTGTTATCCGACATGGAAGCAGCCGACCGCGCAGCGCAGCGAAATGCTAAAAAAGCCAAAGGTGGCGATAAAGACGCTAAATTCCAAAACGAAGTCTTGGAAAAAGTCAAAGCACACCTTGATGAAGGTTTAACACTGCGTTCATTGGAACTGACTAAAGAAGAGCTGGCTGCAATCAAGCCACTGAACTTCTTAACGATCAAACCGACTATGTATATCGCCAACGTCACTGAAGATGGTTTTGAAAATAACCCATTTTTAGACAAGGTACGTGAAATTGCCGCAGCGGAAGACGCTGTTGTAATTCCAGTCTGTGCTGCGATTGAGTCTGAGCTGTCTGAACTTGAAGAAGAAGACAAGCTTGAGTTTATGGCCGACCTTGGTCTGGAAGAGCCGGGGCTTAACCTTGTGATCCGCGGTGGGTACGAGCTACTAAAACTGCAAACCTACTTTACTGCTGGTGTAAAAGAAGTACGTGCATGGACCATTCCTGTCGGTGCAACTGCGCCACAAGCAGCAGGTAAGATCCACACTGACTTTGAGCGCGGCTTTATTCGTGCACAAACCATTGGTTTTAATGATTACATTGAATACCAGGGCGAAAGCGGTGCTAAAGACGCAGGTAAAATGCGTCAGGAAGGTAAAGATTACATCGTTAAAGACGGCGATGTGATGAACTTCTTGTTCAATGTCTAAGTAACGCACTCAATACTGGCAGGCAAAACCTGTCTAACAAAAAGCGCCTCATGGCGCTTTTTTTGTCTTTCTATTACACTGGACGTGAAATTATTAGCCTAATTGCATTAAAAACACGCTGGTTCGCTTAATTTATCTGCAAACAAACTGTGTTAGGTATTTTTTTGCAAAAAAGGTGTTGACGACATACGGCCATATACGCATAATACGCCCCGCATCAGCGATGATGAGAAATTAAAGAGATGGCTATGTAGCTCAGCTGGTTAGAGCACATCACTCATAATGATGGGGTCCCCTGTTCAAATCAGGGCATAGCCACCATGCTTTAATTACTACCAAAACTCATCTAGCTAGCAAGACGCGGAAGTGGCGGAATTGGTAGACGCGCTGGATTTAGGTTCCAGTATCTTCGGATGTGAGAGTTCAAGTCTCTCCTTCCGCACCATGTTCTCGATAAGAACTGAAATAATCGACTTTTCGTTGGAGTATCGCCAAGCGGTAAGGCAGCGGGTTTTGATCCCGCCATTCCCAGGTTCAAATCCTGGTACTCCAGCCAATGGCTATGTAGCTCAGCTGGTTAGAGCACATCACTCATAATGATGGGGTCCCCTGTTCAAATCAGGGCATAGCCACCACGTTGCGGAAGTGGCGGAATTGGTAGACGCGCTGGATTTAGGTTCCAGTATCTTCGGATGTGAGAGTTCAAGTCTCTCCTTCCGCACCATGTTCTCGATAAGAACTAAAATAATCAACTTTTCGTTGGAGTATCGCCAAGCGGTAAGGCAGCGGGTTTTGATCCCGCCATTCCCAGGTTCAAATCCTGGTACTCCAGCCATCTCTTATGAGATAAAAATGCGGAAATGGCGGAATTGGCCAGTCGTCTTGAATTGGACGCTGGATTTAGGTTCCAATATCAAAGCGAAAAAACATGCGGAAGTGGCGGAATTGGTAGACGCGCTGGATTTAGGTTCCAGTATCTTCGGATGTGAGAGTTCAAGTCTCTCCTTCCGCACCATGTTCTCGATAAGAACTAAAATAATCAACTTTTCG
>NZ_JASJUV010000003.1:366503-573267 GCF_030125445.1 Pseudoalteromonas ardens | reverse complement strand
GTTGGAGTATCGCCAAGCGGTAAGGCAGCGGGTTTTGATCCCGCCATTCCCAGGTTCAAATCCTGGTACTCCAGCCAACATGCGGAAGTGGCGGAATTGGTAGACGCGCTGGATTTAGGTTCCAGTATCTTCGGATGTGAGAGTTCAAGTCTCTCCTTCCGCACCATGTTCTTCAAGTTAGAACTAAAACACTTGATTACGCTTTTTATTTCTGTAGTATCAAGCGTTAAGAAGAAGGATATTATCGATTTAGATTTATCTGGATTCAAGATTTGAATTATTGCTGGAGTATCGCCAAGCGGTAAGGCAGCGGGTTTTGATCCCGCCATTCCCAGGTTCAAATCCTGGTACTCCAGCCATCTCTTCATGAGATGAAAATTCAGTTAAATATACGATGCGGAAGTGGCGGAATTGGTAGACGCGCAGGATTCAGGTTTCTGTAACTTCGGTTGTGAGAGTTCAAGTCTCTCTTTCCGCACCATTTAACTCTCTTTTCTTGATATCTCCCTTCTTTCTTAAATCTAATATAATCAATGCAAAATTTCGAAATTCTCAGAATTGTTTGTTGTCGAATGAGATTCAGGTTTCTTTTTCATTGATGAACTAAATATACGATGCGGAAGTGGCGGAATTGGTAGACGCGCAGGATTCAGGTTTCTGTAACTTCGGTTGTGAGAGTTCAAGTCTCTCCTTCCGCACCATTTAGTTCTAATACACCCAAAATTCCATTTTTATTCCTCCGAAACATCCTAATTATTTTTCCATTTTCACTATAACTTCCATTTAGATTTAGTTTTATTGCTTTGTTATCGGTTGTTCCTATTATGAATGACGTCTAAACGACGCCACCCATTGCATGTTTCAATACTTCACGTTTAATTGGACCGGCATGATTAGCCACTTTTAACACCAGGTTGCGTAAATGCTTTAATGGTGCAATTTCGTTAGAGAAGCCAAAGTAACACGCATCCATCATGCTCATCATCATCAGATTATCGTTACGACGGCTCTGCTCATAGCGGCGCAGCAAGGCGGCGTTACCAATGTCGTCAGCGCCTTCCAGTACGCTTGCCAGCGCAGCCACATCTTTGAATCCTAAATTCACCCCCTGCCCAGCCAGTGGATTGATGGTATGTGCTGAGTCGCCAATCAAGACAACGCGCCCCTGATGGTATTGATTAGCATGTTGTCTGGCTAACGGAAATACCGCACTTTGCAACACCTCAAACTCACCGGGTAAATCGAAAAAGTGATTTTGTATTTCCTGCTTTAACTGTGCATTCGATAACGTCTTTATCTGCGCCAGCTCATTGCCATGGTGATACCAGATCAGATTGGCATACGGGTATTGCATAGGCAAAAAGGCAATTGGTCCGGACGGCTTAAACTGCTGCCAGGTTTTTACCTGCTGCGGCGCATCCAGTTTGATCAGCACACCCATACAATGCTGCTGATATTGCCAACCGGTCACCCCAATGCCAGCCAGTTTGCGTACCACAGAGCGTCCTCCGTCAGCTGCTAAGAGTAAATCGGCCTGATAACTTTGCTCCGGGTAAATCAACTCAACCGAATCAGTATCTTGCTTGATTGCCTGCGGCGTACCTGACACCTGCTCGACCTGAACGCCAAGGCGTTCGAATTGTGCCCATAAACTGGCCTGGATAAGACGATTTTCGACAATGTGGCCTAAATGCGTTGCAGCCAGCTCCTCGCAATCAAATAACAGGCTGTTATTTTCCTGCTCATACGCTTCGAGTTGTTGATACGGTGCCAGCCTGGCATTGCGAAGCAACGGCATTGCCTGTAGCTCATCCAGCAAGGCTTCTGAAAAGCGATTAATGGCAGAGACTCGAATATCAATGGTGTCGTCTGTCAGCACCTGCATGGCATCCAATGGGTGCGTTTCGAGTACTGTGACTGCCAGACCTTGCTGTGCGAGCTTCACAGCAGCTGCTGCGCCAACCATGCCACCACCGACTATCAGCACTTTGTTTTTCATACCCTTTTTCCTTAGTTCAGCTTGCTAAGTTATATCCCGCTATTGTAACCCAATTCGTTCTGAAAGGTTTATTGCCCTGCATATTGTAGCTGAGCAAATACAAGATGCCTTGATCTTGGTTTTTAAAGTTAAAAACTATACTTGGCTAGTGTCATTAGGTCATATAAAATACGCGTCCTTTAAACTAATTTCACGCAAGATCCTGGCAAGGATACAGACTATGCTCTGTATTGATTCAGGAGATGAGCGGGTCGGCTTAGTGACATTAGTTGTTTTAGCGTCGCACATCGTGCTATTCACCGAGTTGAAAACGAGGCATTATTTCAATGAGTAAAAAGTTGCATATCAAAACCTGGGGCTGTCAGATGAACGAGTATGACTCCCAGAAAATGGCGGATCTGCTTGACTCCACCAATGGCTATCAGCTAACAGAAGAAGCTGAACAAGCGGATGTGATCCTACTCAATACCTGTTCAATTCGTGAAAAAGCACAGGAAAAAGTATTTCACCAACTGGGTCGCTGGAAGTTGCTAAAAGACGATAATCCAGATCTGGTCATTGGTGTCGGTGGCTGTGTGGCCTCTCAGGAAGGCGACACAATCCGCCAGCGTGCGCCATTTGTCGATATCGTTTTCGGCCCGCAAACTTTGCACCGCCTGCCTGAAATGATTAAACAGGTCCAAAGCAAGCAAGGCTCTGTGGTTGATATTTCATTCCCGGAAATCGAAAAGTTCGATCGCCTGCCAGAACCAAAAGCAGAAGGCCCGAGTGCGTTTGTATCCATTATGGAAGGCTGCTCTAAATACTGTACTTTCTGCGTTGTACCTTACACGCGTGGTGAAGAAGTGAGCCGTCCTCTTGATGATGTTTTACTTGAAGTTGCGCAACTGGCAGAGCAAGGTGTGCGTGAAGTGAACCTGCTGGGTCAAAACGTAAACGCCTATCGCGGTGAAATGCATGATGGCGAAATTTGCTATTTCTCTGATCTGCTGCGCTTTGTCGCGGCCATCGACGGCATCGACCGCATTCGTTACACCACCTCACACCCGGTTGAGTTTACACCTGACATCATCGATGCATACGCAGACGTACCAGAACTGGTCGATCACCTGCACTTACCGGTTCAAAGTGGCTCAGATCGCATTCTGAACCTGATGAAGCGTGGCCATACGGCGCTGGAGTACAAGTCTACGATCCGTAAACTGCGTAAGATCCGCCCGAACCTGAGCATGAGCTCAGACTTCATCATTGGCTTCCCGGGAGAAAGCAAAGCGGATTTCGAAGCGACCATGAACCTAATCAACGACATTGGCTTTGATATGAGCTTCAGCTTTATCTATTCAGCTCGTCCAGGTACGCCGGCATCCGACCTACCTGATGACGTAACCGAGCAAGAAAAGAAAGAGCGTTTGTACTTGCTGCAAAACCGCATTAATCAGATGGCACAGGACATCAGCCGTAAAATGCATGATACTGAGCAACGCATCCTGGTTGAAGGTCCTTCGAAAAAGAACCCAATGGAATTACGTGGCCGCACCGAGAATAACCGAGTTGTGAATTTTGAAGGTCCACACTCAGTGATCGGTCAGTTCGTTGACGTACGTATCACTGAGGCGCTGCCCAATTCATTGCGTGGTGAACTGATCAGAACTGAAGCTGAGATGGACTTGCGCCGGGATGTTGCACCTTCGGATATCTTAAATCGTGCACCAGCAGAACCAGAAGCCAATGAACTGGGTGTTGCGACCTTTACACCTTAGTCTTGGAATTTCGACGCCAGCTGATGCTGGCGTCTTGTTATTAGGAAGTTGTTTTGAGTAACCAAGTCAAGAATATCGAATTTTATCTGGAACCCTCCGACAATCACCGCCTATCTTCTTTATGCGGGCCTTTTGATGACAACCTGAAGCAAATCGAACGTCGTCTGGGCATTGAAATTACCCACAGAGATAACTGGTTCAAAGTCACCGGACAACCGGTTGTGGCTAAGGCTGCGGTCGACATTTTGAAATCTCTGTATGTAGAAACTCAGCCCGTACGCGGCAAATTTGTCGATATTGAGCCGGATCAGGTTCATTTGGCTATCACAGAGGCCAACTGCCTGGAGCAAGAAGCCCCTGATGTGTGGGAAAAAGAAGTCTTTATCAAAACACGCCGTGGTGTGGTTAAGCCTCGTAACCCCAACCAGAGCCAGTATGTGGCCAATATTCTGACCCATGACATCTGTTTTGGTATCGGTCCGGCAGGGACAGGTAAAACCTACCTGGCAGTAGCGGCGGCGGTAGATGCCCTGGAACGTCAGGAAATTCGTCGTATTCTATTGACTCGTCCAGCTGTTGAAGCGGGTGAAAAGCTGGGTTTCTTACCTGGCGACCTGACACAAAAAATAGACCCTTACTTACGTCCGCTTTACGATGCTCTGTTTGAGATGTTGGGCTTTGAAAAGGTCGAGCGTCTGATCGAAAAGAACGTGATAGAAGTTGCACCATTGGCGTACATGCGTGGCCGAACACTAAACGATGCCTTTATTATTCTGGATGAAAGTCAGAATACCACCACAGAGCAGATGAAGATGTTCCTGACCCGGATTGGCTTTAACTCGAAAGCCGTGATCACCGGTGACATCACTCAGGTGGACTTACCACGCGGTGCGCGCTCTGGTCTGCGCCATGCCATTGACGTGTTGGGTGAGGTAGACGAGATTTCGTTTAACTTCTTTAAATCTCACGATGTTGTACGTCACCCCGTTGTGGCACGCATTGTTGAAGCCTACGAGAAAAAAGAAGAAGCCGAGCGAAAGGAAAAGTTTAATAAACAACAGGCAAGATCACAGGCACAAGCCAATTCAGCGCCTGCCAATACGCGATCAGACGCCAACAATGAGGAGCGCTCCTAATGTCGCTTGAGGTAGATCTACAAGTCGCCTGTGAATTCACCAACTTACCCTCTGCTGAGCAATTTCAGCTGTGGGCTGAAAAAGCATTGCTTGCGTATAAGGAAGAGGCCGAAGTCACTATTCGTATTGCAGATGAAGCGGAAAGCCAGGAGCTGAATAGCCAATACCGTGGCAAAGACAAGCCCACTAATGTGCTGTCATTCCCTTTCGAAGCACCGCCTGGGATTGAGTTGCCACTGGTTGGCGACCTAATTATTTGTCCTCAGGTTGTTTTTCGAGAGGCCGAAGAACAGGAAAAAACTTTCCACGATCATTTTGCCCATATGGTGGTACACGGGTGCTTGCATTTGTTGGGCTTTGACCATATAAATGAACAGGACGCCGATGAAATGGAAAGTCTTGAAAAAGAATTCTTAGCCGATCTGGGCATTGCTGACCCATATCGAGATGACGTTTAACCGACTGGAGTAACACACCGCAATGAGCGACGAAAACTCGCAAAGTAGTCAGGGTTCTTCTAGCAAGACCTGGCTGGGACGCATCACACAGATGCTGCAAGGGGAACCCCAAAACAAAGAAGAGTTGGTAGAGGTAATTGCCGACGCACAGGAAAGAGCCCTGATCGATCCTGAAACCAAAGACATGATGGAAGGCGTACTCAGTGTTTCTGAATTAAAAGTCCGAGACATCATGATCCCACGTTCACAAATGGTGACGCTGGATATTGATCAGGACCTGGAGTCGCAGTTACCCGCAATGGTTGAATCCAGCCATTCGCGTTTCCCGGTCATTTGCGAAGACAAAGATCATGTCGAAGGCATTTTGCTGGCCAAAGATCTGTTACCCCTGATTGTTCAGCGTGACAGTGAATTACCAACTATCCGCGAGTACCTGCGTCCGGCGGTTGTGGTTCCCGAAAGTAAACGTGTTGATGCACTGCTCAATGAGTTCCGGCAAAAGCGCTACCACATGGCCATAGTCATTGATGAGTACGGAGGCGTTTCAGGCCTGGTGACCATTGAAGACATTCTTGAGACCATTGTCGGTGAAATCGAAGATGAACACGATAATGAAGACGAGCAACAAGCTATTCGTCAATTATCTAAGCACGTGTTTAACGTTCAGGCTCTGACGCCTTTAGATGAGTTTAACGAGTACTTCAAAACAGAATATGACACGCAGGAAGCAGACACCATAGGCGGGATCATCTTGCATGCATTTGGCCATATGCCAAGCCGGGGCGAAACCATTGACATTGCGCCATTGCAGTTCAAAGTCACCAATTCGGACAATCGCCGCATTTTGCAGTTACAGGTGACGATGCCAAAAACCGAACATGTTGAAGACGTTCTCGAATAAACTCATCACCCTATTTACTGACAAGTTTGCGTGGCTGGCACTGCTTAGCGGTGCCGCACTGACTTTCAGTTATGCCCCGTTTGGGCTCTGGCCCATCACCTTTGCTGCGCTTGCAGTTGCGTGTTTTGTCACGGATCAACCATCTACTCAACAATCCGCTAAATATGGTTTTTTATTTGGCTTTGGCTGGTTTGCGGCCGGGATAAGCTGGGTGCATGTGTCCATTGCGCAGTTCGGTGGGTTGCCCTTACTTGCTTCGCTGTTATTAATGGGCCTGCTCTGTGCCTATCTGGCTATTTATCCTGCGCTGGCTTTTGCGCTGGCGACACGCTTCTCAGATAAATCCTGGCAACGTGTCGCATTGCTGCTCAGCGGGTTTGCGATATTTGAATATCTACGTGGCACTTTACTGACCGGGTTTCCCTGGCTCAGTTTTGGCTATAGTCAGACCGATTCACCACTGAACATGCTTGCCCCCTGGATTGGTGAGTTTGGCCTGACTCTGGTGTGTGTGTTGTTTGGTGCGCTGCTATATTATCTGCTCCGGCATAAGTGCTATCAATTAACTGTGTTCGCCCTGCTGCCTCTGTTAGTACTCTCTGTTGTGACTCGCACGACAAACAACCCGGTTGAATATACGGGCGAGCAAACCCGCATCTTATTGGTTCAGGGCAATATTCAACAAAGTCTGCGCTGGGAGCCAGAGCAATTCTGGCCGACCATGTCAAAATACCAGGATATGACCCGGCCACTGTGGCAACAAGCCGATCTGGTTGTCTGGCCCGAAGCGGCTATTCCGGAGCTTGAAGACTTAGCCTTCGACTTTTTACACAACCTGGATAAAGCGGCTGCTTTCAATCAGAGCGCGTTAATCACGGGCATTCCTGATTATCAGTTCGACACTCGCAATGTTTACAACACCCTGATTGTCGTGGGTAAGCAACAAGCAGACGACGAGCAGGGTCATTATCAGTACCTGCACACAAACCGCTATCAAAAACATCAACTGCTCCCCATCGGAGAGTTTGTTCCTTTTGAAAAGTGGTTGCGGCCGATTGCCCCCCTATTCAATCTCGCCATGTCTTCCTTCTCCCGGGGTGACGCACAGCAAGCGAACCTGATAGCCAATGGGTTACATGTTCTGCCTGCTATCTGCTACGAAATTGCCTTCAGTGAACTGGTCAGAAACAACTACACCAGTCAGTCTGACATTCTCTTTACCGTCAGCAATGACGCCTGGTTTGGGGATTCGCACGGACCGCATCAGCATATGCAAATAGCCCGCATGCGCGCGCTGGAACTACAACGCCCTCTGGTTCGGGTAACCAATAATGGGATCAGTGGGATTTATGATCCACTCAGTCAGACACAGCACACCTTGCCTCAGTTTGTTGAGGAGACAATGTTACTAGACGTGAAACTGATGCGTGGGGACAGCTTTTATAGTCAACATGGGAATAAGTGGGCTTGGCTCTTGGTAGCCACTTTGGTGGGGCTGGTGTTGCTTAAAAATAGTACCATCTGGCTAAAATTAAGAATGGAGCGTAATTACTTGTAGTTAGCGCACGCTCCGGGCAACGACCAGGGGATTACTGATTTACACGTAAATGATAAAGACCATGTCTGTGAAAGCTACTCCAGTTTGTGGCAGTACAACTATTAAACTCACCATCCTTAAACCACAGAGTGACTGTTTTATCGGCCATGCTTGCCGCCAACATTTGACTAAAAATGACACGACATGCTTCAGGTGTAAATGAGCCCGATTTTTGTGTCACGTTACATACATAGTTCGCTTCACCTAAGCCTGTCACACTCAGATAAACCGATCCGCCAGGCGTAATATCGACCGCTTTAACTTTTCCCCAACAGTCGTATGCCTGAGCAGATAAGCTTGCAACGGATAACGCTAGCGTTGTTATTATTTTTTTCATCTATGAACTCCTTGTTCTGATTTTTAGGGTTGCTGTAATAGCGAGCACATATTACCACACCTATCATGGAAACAAGCACACTCTGTTTGCTGACAAACCGACCGAAGATGACACCACACAAACTCAGCTCAGAAAACGCATCGAGAGACCAAAAGGTAAAGCAAGTCCGTCAGCTCCATGTGATTTGAATATCAGAATCAAACGCCACTATCACTCAGTACGATAAGGGCCTGCACCTTAACAAGAACCGATTGAGGCGTTTTCAATAAATCTGCGCCAGATAGGAAAGCGTGTGCATCTTTTCGGTGCAACCCAGCAATTTTTCATCCTAATAAAAAACCCAACCCTCTAATTTATAAGGAATTTAATTCTTGGCATGTAACTTTCTTACCCCTGTGCAAACAAGCGTAATAGGAGCATATGAAATGAAGTCCTGGTTAGACACACTCACCCTTATCTGGCGGATAGACTACAGCGTATGGCCACCCAGTGACTCTGTGTTCAATCACCGTTCGGAGCGTTAACATGGCAACTAAACTTTCCCCCACTCACCCCAGTGTCCAACGGGCTGTTCATATGGTGCAGAGTCAGCAGCTAACCATTCACGAAGCAGCTAGCCAGTTTGCCTTGTCGCAGCGAACACTCTATGCTGCACTGCGAAGCAAACAGCCCCAAAATCAGTCGCACTATGCGCTGCTTTTAGAACAAAAACAACGTCTGGAATCTCAGCTAAGCCAGATATGTGATGAGCTAGCAAGCATGAAGGAGTGTGACTATGCCACTCATAATTGAACCCCTTGCCGAGCTCACCCCCAAGCTGCAACAAGCACTTGCATGTCAGCTACAGGCCTGTGTTGCCGAGGGCGCATCGCTTGGGTTCTATCACCCAATCTCAGAACCGCAAATGGCCAACTACTGGTCCCAGGTGAACACTGAGCTGTCCGCCCACACACGCGTCTTACTGGGCGCTTATATAGATCAACAGCTGGTTGCTTCTGTACAACTGGTGCCTTGTCAGAAACAAAATGGCCGACACCGGGGCGAAGTTGAAAAGCTGCTGGTACACCCTGACTATCAACGCCAGGGGATTGCCCGTCAACTCATGCAATATCTTGAGGCATACGCAAGCCAGGCCGGCATTTCATTGTTAGTGCTGGATACGCAAAGTGGCGATAAGTCGGAGCAGTTTTATCAGGCCACTGGATTCAACAAAACCGGGGAAATTCCGTTTTACGTCAGCAACCAGCGGGGTGAAAAATTCGCTACAAGTTACTATTACAAGCAACTGTGTTAATGCGATAGAGTTTTGACATTTAGGTGTTTTGCCTAACCAGGTAACGGTTATCAGTCGCTCAGGCAAAGCCGGTGTCTTTCGAGGTTCCCATAAAAAATGCCCCTGTTAACAGAGGCATTTTTAGTTTCGCTAAGTGTACTCAATCAGCGGTAAGTATGTGTACTTGCGTACCTAGTGCTCAAGCGGAATGCCCATGCCAATGATCAGTCGCTCTTGATCAACAGATGGATAGATACTCCGCCATGACTGTTTATTCACCGCCAGAATATGCTTGTTATGCTTATCTATATACACATTCAGTATGTTCGGCGGCTCAGGTGAGTCAACTAAGGCAACAATCTCCATTAACTTATCGCTAAATTCGTCACCGCACAAAGGCTGCTTGTAAATTTCCGATATGCTTGTAAGCAAAACATTGAAGCTCCCCTTCCCCTTGCTGGAAAAAGGGGCCGGACTCACTGAATAGCTCAGCTCATATTTCGGGTGTGCATAGATACTGGATTTATAGACTTCCTCAGCAACCGAGATCTCTTCTGATTCCTGTAAGTCTGCCTTCGCCATTAAGACTTCTTTTCCAAACAGTCTGGCTCTGACAGTCTCAACCCCAAGTTGCTGATAGGGAAATGCCTGCTCGCTCACATAATGAAAGCGAATATATTCCAGTTGATTTAGTTTTTCCTGGCAGGCTACGCTTTGGAACGCAGCCATGCCAATCAGAAAAGTAATGCTTCTTACCAGCATCGCATGGTTTCCCCACATTTCGGTGCGACTTCATTGATATAAGACGTTTCGATATCGTGAATCACCTGCATGAAACCATTCGACTTATTGTAGTATTGATCAGCAGTCAACGTTGCATCCCAGACACCCAGTATACCTCTTGCTTGTCCAAAGAAACCCGCTTGTGGGGCAACCGGACCAACAGCCGTTGCAAGGGTACCCAATGGGTCTCCTGTCATAGTCGTTCCTCCACTGATGATTTTCGTAGCGTACGGCATCATTTCCTTTATCAATCCAGGTTCAAGCGCTTTCATCATAGCCAGTTTGTGAATGTTTGCAGTACTTGCACTACGAATAGTTTGTGCACCATCGCCTTTGATGTAGCCAAACTCTTTTGCAAGTGCCGCAATGCGCGCTCTATCAACTCGATCCTTAGTATTAAGGTTGCCTATATGCTCCCTGAGGGCCCGAGCATTCTTTTTGGCCTCTTCAATTAAGCCACCTTTCTCAGCATTGTACCACCACTGCATAGCTGAAGTGACCGCACCGTTAGCAAACTTACCACCGGTTAGTTCAGACACTGTGCCCCCTACCAAGCCTGCGATGATGGTACGGGTATAAGCATTACCAAAATTCGAGGTCTTAGGGTTCATAAAGCCTTTCATACTCGCCGTGACCATTGAGCTGACAAAACCATGACCAAATTTCCCACCTTGCAGAACAGAGGTGATACCACCAACCATGGCATGGGAAGCCACATTGGCCAATGAGGTTAGCCCTCCCGTCTCAAATGGCAGGGCAGTACCTATGGCCTCAGAAATCCCAATCGTAACACTAGAGATAACATAGGCCTTGAGTGCCGCACCAAAACTCCCCGTTACTGCATAGGTTTTCAGTCCCTGATATAACGGCAATGCCCAGGGCGCATATATCCCCAACGCAATACTGACTGCCGCATCCAGAATTGGGATCTTCGCGATGGCCTTGAGCAGAGAGCTCAGCCCCGTGATCTTCATTAACTTCTTCAGGAAGTAACCGCTTGGGTCGTTGTAAGTCAATGGGTTATTCAACACATAGCTGTAACGGTTATGGCTTTGCGTTACGCCCGGAAACTGAATAAACGGATCGGCCTGCAGGAATCGACCCAGATTGGCATCATAGATACGTCCGTTCATATGTATGATATCGAGCTGATCTACCTGCTCGTGCCCGGTAAAGGCGCGCATCTGTGTCAGTGGTAGCAGGCTGCTGCCCATTTCAGAGGCCGCATACACCCGCTGCTGTTTACCCCAGGGGTCATAAATATACTGCGCAATTGCACTGCCGCTGTCATTGGTCACCAGCACGGTTGAGCCCAGCATATCGCTGTGTGCAACCTGGGTTTTTTGTGCCTGACCCTCAACCTGACTGATCACCACACCACCAGCATACCAACGATGCTCAATTTGTGATGGCAAAGCACTACCACTGCTGTTTTTACCGCCTGACTGTTTGATCAGCTCATAGACCTTACCAACATAGTACACCTGTTTCGTTTGTGAACTGCCATTCACCAGTTGTACGTCTTTACGGTAATAGCGATGACCCGCTTCGTCATACCGGAATTCAGTAAAGGTATTATTGTCCTTTGTGATCTTATAAGGCTTATCAAACTGGGTGTAGTAAAAACGACGCTGACCATCATTAACAATGTTGCCATGGCTATCATAAGACATACTGTAGCTGCGCTTACCACTTGCCCCGGAAACAGACGTCAGCTGATACGGATTATTGGTATTCGTATAGTTGTAAGTGCCTACATTGGTGTTGGTTTTGATATTGCCATAGGCATCATAGCTGTAGGTTTGATTGGCCAGGCGCAATGAAACACCATAACGGGTGCTGGCATGGCTTACCGTACGGGTTTCGAGACGCTGCAGACCGTTATTTTCATAACCAAAAGACTCGGTAAATTTGAACGAATCATTGCCGACGCCCGGCTCATAATACTGACTGATACGATGGCGTGTGGTGCCACGGATATCATGCTTATAATTCACCGTATACAGCGTCTGAGTCGTATTTGAAATAGAAATTGAGTCAATAAAGGCACTGTCGTTTTCAAACGACTGAGTCCGGGATACCCCACCTGCAAACGTCTGCTGTGTCACCCGACCTTGTGCATCAACGCGCTCAATTTTACTCAACAACTTATTAGTGGCGGCATCATAGTTACTGCGCAACTGACCATTTGTGTAATACGATTTCACAAACATGCCGTTTGGCAATGCCATCTGACTAACCTGACCCAGGCTGTTATAGCTGGAAACAGTCTTAAACTCACCACCGGCATTTTTAGTTACACTGCTTTCAGGGCGACCTAAGTCATCAAAGGTATAGTGCTTACTGATACTCGCCGTGTTGTTGGCAATTAAGTTTTCGCAGCTTGCCGCTGAGCCTGTCATACGAAACTGATAAGCGTCGGTCAGTTTACCAATGTTATGCGCAGATTTGCTGTTGCCATACACATTACAGCTGACCAGTGAGCGGCCAGATACGGTTTTATCCAGCTGAACAGTGCGTGATACCTGGCCCAGCTTAGTATAGAAAGTCTCTTTTGTTTCAGAGCGACCATTGACCTCTTTAACCACTTCCCCAAAGCCGTTGTAATACAACTGCCAGGTCCCCCGGCTGGGATCTTCCACCTTGATTTTTCTACCATAACGGTCGTAGTGCGTTGTGGTTACGGTGTTTTTAAACTGCCGAGTGCTGCTATTGTAGACCGCATTCGTCGTGCTCACGATATCGCCAAACGCGTTATAGTCAAATTTGACACGATTTACGTTGTCAGAGCTGGAACCTGTATAAGGATCTGTATTATATAGCGTTCTGCCTAATACATCTTGTAACTCATCACGTTTATAGCTAACTGCGCTGTAGCCATCATTACTGCCGCCCACGTCCGTGGTACGAGTTAAATGACCCAGATATTCAACATTTGTTACTTTACCACTGGGCATAGTGGTTTTTTCTAACCGGTTGTAACCATCAAATGCGTATCTGATCGTGTACTTAGTCTCTCCCGATTTATATGGCAATGTCTTGGTTATCGGGTTGTTGTGCTTATCGTAGGTAATATCCTCGTACGCCACACTGCCATCGACCAGTGCTTTGGTATTACGTACATTGCGGCCATATCTATCAAACACCTGATACTGCGCAGCAATGCCAGACTGAGTTGATTTTGTATAGTAGTGTCCACTCACCGATGAGCACAGCGAGCTGCTGCCACAGGATAAGGTTTCACTCTTCTGATAAGTCCCGTTCGCAAAACGGGTCTCTGCCGCTTCTCCCCACTGGTTCAGAAGCTGTGTTTTAGATACACCGTTAGCGCTGGTTTCTGTGACAGACTCAATGCGCCCATCCGGATTACTGACACCGTTATACAGATACGTAACAGCCTGATTCAGCGCATTCGTCTTTCTGACTACCAGCTCGCCCGTGCTGTCATACTGGGTATAACTAGAGCGAGTCTCTGAGCCCACAGTGACATCAATTTGCTTCACATTACCAAACGCATCGTAGTGCTTTGTTTTGGTGTACTTATTACTGGCATCACAGTGGTTTACATTATTACGGCTAGTGGAGCTGCCAGAACAGTCAGGCGCAACGGTTTCGCTTTTCAGCATCAAGTTATCGTAGTAAGTAAACTCCGTTTTACGAGTCAAATTAGAATAAGACAGACCCTGCTTAGCATATTGCAACTGTCTCACCGAGCTCGACTTTAAGCGCCCATATCTCAGATAGTCCGCTCCTGTGTAATAGGCATTGGATGAACTGGTGATGTGCGCCACGGTCCAGCTATCCTGGCCACTTCCCGTTGGCATATAGGTCGCCGTAGTATTGCTCGTCAGGTTACCCCACTTGTCAGTCAGTCCTGAGTCATAACTGTTGGTTACCATAATACGCTTGATGGGACGGCGAGTACCGTCAGAGCCTACCTGCCAGCCCTTTTCATCACTGTGGCGAAGGTACACAAATAGTGACCCCAGCTTATCGGTATGCTGTCTCCAGGTCGAGGTTGCATGCGTGATCAGATTGTCGCCGGCATAAGATTTGGTGAACTGAGGTTTGCCCGTCAGTGGCCAGCTCTGATGATAGCGCGTCGTCGTTTTGATGTTCGTTTGTGGATCGGTGGTTTCTATTTCATAGAAGCCCTGAGGCCCGCGCCCCAGTTTATCAATCTTAAACCCTGAGTATTTATAGTTAACACCCACTTGCTGGGCCGATGAGCCACTGCCATTAGAATCTGAATAGACACTGCTAACCAGCCACATACCAAATTTTGGTGAGAAGAAGTTCGCATTCACCTTACCTAAGGTATTAAACGCCGGTAAATGGGTGTACACCGCGTCGTCTGATATTTTCTTATAGTTAATATCGGTTTCAACACCGAAACCTGTGGTGACTTTAGTCAACTTATGCGAGGCGACACTGGCGCTCAGCATTGTATTACGATAGTGCGCAAAGGTTGCATTGGACGTGGCAGCTGTACTACTGCGCAACACATCAACCAGACCATCACCATCTATGTCACCAATTTTAAGCGTATGGCCAGTGCCTTTTAATTCACCACCCAGTTTGATTGCAGTGTAGCCAATACTCGTGGCGCTGGTTGTTTTCCCTGTCCAGACGGTGGCCTGCACCCCATCGGTATAGGTTGTATCGACCCAGACATAGCCCGTACCACAATTTTGCCACGAAGAAGTTCCCACCTCCTCTGCCAATGCCGGTACTTCAGGTTCAATGCCATGGGGAAGACCATCCCCTACCCAGCGGCAATATCCTTCACGATCCACCACTTGAGCATGGTTAAGCGCGATGATATCAGCAATATTATCCTGGTTTACATCAGCAAAGTGGACATTCCCACGGTAACTCTCAGTGCCCATTTTTGCAGAGAGGATCGACAAGCTTTTTGCCGACTGTAGTGGTGCGGTCGCATTACCAGTACCCAGGCGATATTGCCAGCCACTGTTTTTAGCAAACACCAGATCAGACAGACCATCACCATTTAAGTCTGCAAACCGAATGTCTTCAACATCACTGAAGTCATAGTCGAACTTACTATATTCATCCGTGCCTTTACTCAGCAGCAGCTTATATTTATATGCCTCACGAGAACCCGGACACCCAGCCTGACTGTGCATAGGGTTATAACTGGTTTTCAGCCTGACAATAAAGTCTGACACACCATCTGCGTTAATATCCGCACTTTTGGTAAATTTACGCTCTATTGAATGAGATGAGTAGCACCCTTCGTTGTTCCGATCAGGAGAAAAGTCTGCGGTACTAAACTCATAGAAATAATCAAGTGCACCGTAATCCCGGCCCAGGGCGTTATTGGATTCTATGTTCTTGCGGTAAGCCAGCTTTCTACCGGAGCTAGATAGCCAGTCAGACAAGCCATCACCGTCAATATCAACAAACATCGTGGAGCTTGAATATCCCGGAGTCAGTGCTACAGCCGAGCTGAACGAAAGCCTTTCTACATACTCATGTGGATAACAAATGCCTCTGCCTTGCAATTGCGTAGGGCTCAGGCTGGCTGACTGGGAAAACGCTTCGCTACTTACGGTATCTGCCGACTGGACTTGCTCCAAATAATCGTCATGCATCAGATCTGCGCTGTAAGGCTGTACCCCATCATCACAGATCATATCCGACACCGTTTGCGTAGCAGGCTGATAGGCCTTTGCATACCACTTAGTTGTCGAGCCCGACGTTTGTGCGTAGATAATATCGGTATAACCATCCCCGTTCACATCCGTCAGTTTAAAATCATTAACCGACTTCAGGTTTGAGGTGATCACGTCTGTATCATGACCTGCGATCTTAACGCTCAGTACTTTCCCCGTACTGTTGGTATATAAGAAGTCTGAGCGACCATCGCCATTAAAGTCGGTCAGTAAGGTCGTTGTTCTTATTCCTGAAGTTTGATTTGCTGCCACAGCAAACCCAACATCGCTGGTGTCTTTTTTATAGTCGAAGGTAAGTGCATACTTACATGATTTATCTGAACTGCTTGAGGTACATTCCTGAATGTTGTCAATATAATCATGCTTACTGCCATCACCGTTGATATTGTAGTAACGATATGCCTCACCGCCGCGTGTGACCTCAATCCCAGAGATACGTTTTACATTCGCCACCTTACCCCCATGGGCGTAACCATACTGGCGGGTATTACGGTCGGTGTAATCAAAGTCAACTTTGACCTTTCCGTAAGAAATGTAGTTCAGCAGGTGATAGCCAAGGCTGGTATTAGTGGTGTAGTGATAAGTAATTTTATTGCCGAAAATATCACTGACCTGCTTCAGTGCCCAGGTGTGTGCACCTTTCGCTGAGCTGCCAGCCGGTTTAACAAACGCATCACTGTCATTGCTTAACGACGTGTCGCCGTAATATTTTGTATCACCATCTTTGGATTCAACAACAAAACCTTTAGGTCCGGTGTTACTGCTATCTGCACCGATTGCTTTAATCGTCATAAAATTAGACAACTCGGTGCGATAGGTACTGTTTGCCGCACCATAACTGCCACTGACCAGGATCAGGCGATTACCATCTAAACAATAACCGTCGCTCTTTTGCATTCTGACTGCTTGCTGTTTACCGTCTGTTGCAATGTTTTTTGTACATCGAGTGATGGCTGAAGCGGCTGCGACATTCCATCCATACCCGGCGTTGCCGACGCCTGCAGCTGAGCTATAAGAGATAGAAACCGACGGTTTAATGCCACCAGGTCCCTTAGGTAAAGTCACGGGTACTGTGTAGGTTGCCTGGCCCGTCTCATCAACTCTAAAGCTGCCTGCAGTTGTATCTATTTTGCTGGCCGGCTCTACAACACCTTGCCCGGTATATAAGAAAGTACCATTTGCCGATGCCAGGAAGACCTCAGAGCCCGACTTTACATCTAGTCGGCCGTCACCGTTAACATCTGTAAGTTGATAGTTGTTAGCCAGATTAGTACCCGACGGCAACTTAAGTGCACGGATCGCGCCCGACTTAGTGCCAATCGAAATGAGGCTCGCATCATGATAAGAGGATGCATCAGTGAAGAGGACATAATCTCTGATCCCATCACCATCTATGTCTTGCCAGCGCAGACGCTCTGTTAGCGAGGCACTCAGCTGCAGCTGAGATTCTATGGCTCTAAACTGTGATTCAGAGAGAACTTCACGGGTCCACTGACCGTTACTGTATCTCAGTTTGAGTAGCCCCAATGTGGGGTAGACATGCAAAGGCACATTTATCTCACCGGCAATTAAAACAAACTGCTTAGGTGATTCTATATAGATATTTCCCGAGTTATCCTCATAGACACTGGGCGACTGTGCAACATTCGCCTGTGCCAGTGAGGAAAACAGAAATAATAAACTTATTATTTGTATTATCGTTTTCATGTTTTCAAAATCCCTGACTGATTTTATTTGCCTTAGCGCAACAAAAGACAATCTCTCTGAACAAAATTCAGGCTGAGATTATACCTAAACCGGGAAAATGAACAAATGATTAATAACAGATTAAACTTCACCTATAGAAGTACACGAGAACTAAACCTAACAGACACAAAGCGGTAATGTGTTTGTCATGAAGCGCTTCCGGCTTCCAAAAGCTGAGAAACAGAACCCACAAAACCAGCAGAACAATGTACACACTCGTTTTATCCCTTTGTTATCCGGGCTTTTAAGTTACTCACTGCCCCGGCTGTCGCTTTACGCTACTTCCCACCGGCTAAATCAATAAAGGTGCCTGTCGCATAGCTTGCCTGTTCACTCAGCAACCAGGTAATCGCATTCGCAACTTCTTCAGGTTTACCCCCTCGTTGCAGTGGCAAGTAAGAAGCCAGCCTGTCGACTCTGTCAGGTTCACCGCCATCAGCATGAATGTCGGTGTAAATACACCCCGGACGAACACAATTCACACGGATCCCATCTGACGCGAGCTCCAAAGACAGGCCACGCGTGAAGCTGTCAATGGCGCCTTTTGCTGCCGCATAGTCAACATACTCATTTGCGCTCCCAAGATACGAAGCCGCCGATGACACATTCACAATGGCACACTTGTCTACCTGATGATATGCACGGATCTGTTTAAGCACCTCTCTGGCGCAGATAAAATAAGGCGTTACATTGGCGCACAACATCTGGTTAATACGTTCAGCGGTCATGTCTTCCACGCGCATTTGGGTAGCCAGCACCCCGGCATTGTTGACCAGGTGTGAGATAGGCCCCAATTGCGATTTGATGTCTTCGCACAGCTGAATCACCTGTGCCTCGTCGCAAATATCAGCGGCAAAGCTATCTGCAATCCCCCCTTGTGCGCGGATCTGCGCAACCACTTGTGCAGCGGCAGCATGGTTAGATTTATAATTAACGGCTACCTGATAGCCCTGCCTGGCAAGCTGAATAGCGCTTGCGGCGCCAATTCCCCGGCTGCCTCCCGTGATTAAAACGACTTTTTTCATTGTTATTATTTCCCATATAAAAAGGGGCGCTTTGCACCCCTTTAAATTCATTTTTAACGGCCTGGACAGTTGTCCAGACCTGGTAAGTGCAGCCGTTACTGACCAAATTCAGTTGGCGCTGGCGGCACAGTGAGTGGCTTCTTCGGGTTTGCTTTCATTTCTTTTAGCAATTCCTCAACAGCACGCTCTACTGACGGATCTTTACCCGCATGGATCAGCTCTGGACGATCTATGACTTCGATATCCGGACTCACACCCACATCTTCAATGATCCAGTTACCCTCATTGTCCAGAATACGGAAAGTCGCAGCAATCACCTGACCACCGTCGACCAAACGTGGATTACCTGATATACCGATCAGGCCACCCCAGGTACGCGTACCAATGAGTTTACCTAACCCCGCCTGACGGAAGTAGTAAGGTAACGCGTCCCCGCCCGAACTCGAGTAACCATTGATCAGCATGGCTTTCGGTCCATCATGGGCGAACTGTGGTGTTTTGGTTGGCTCAACACCACGGCGTTTCCAATAGTTGAGAGGCTTACGAGCCAGCCAGGTGATCATGTGCTCAGGTATAAAGCCACCACCATTGTAACGGTCGTCAATGATCAGGGCATCTTTGGTAGTTTGTGGCATAAAGTGCTTAAACATGGCACGGTTACCTTCAAACAAAGTATTTGGCAGATGCACGTAACCGATACGGCCGCCAGACAGTTTATCGACATATGCCATGCGAGAGTGAACCCACTCAAGGTAACGCAGGCCACCTTCACTGGCACTTGGCTTCACTGTTACCTGCCACGCACCATCCAGGCTTGGTGTGTTGTTAAGACGCAACTCAACCTGAGTCCCTTGGGTATTTTCCAGCAGCTCGTAGAAGTTACTCACGGAATTAACCGCGCGACCATTCACCGATACAATGTAATCGCCCACGCTGGCGTTCACACCCGGCTCATCTAACGGCGAGCGGAATTCTTCATGCCAGTTCTCACCCTGATAGATTTTTTCAATGCGTACAAAGCCTGAGCTGTGGGCACTGATCTGAGCCCCTAACAAACCATGCTTCTTACGTTTGGCTTTCGGCTCATCACCAGACTGAACATAAATGTGACCCGCATTGATTTCACCGGCGATTTCACTCAAAACGTAGTCCAGATCGTTGCGATGCGCCACGGCGTCGGCCATTGGCTGATAACGTTTCAGGATCGCATCCCAATCCTGGCCATGGTGATTTTCATCATAGAACCAGTCTCTGAGCGTCCGCCAGCCCTCAACATACATTTGTTGCCACTCAACTTTCGGATCAATCTTGAGCATCATGTTGCTCAGGTCAAGTTGTGTCGCTTTCAGATCTTGCTTGGCTTTAGGCTTAATCACACTGTACTTGCCACCAGCACGGACAATCAGGTGTTCACCACCAGCAGCCAGCTTGTATGCCTGCACACCCTTAGCAACCGTTTGTACTTTGCCATCTTGTTTGTTAGGGATCAGCTTTAGTGTGCCTTCAGAAAGTGTCAATACGCCGTCCTTAACGCCACTCAGGTCAGCATAGCTACCCGCTTTCGCCGGTAATGCAACAACCCGTGACATAAAGCCTTCAACCTGCAGTTGATTATCCGCCTTACTGTTGTCGGCCTGCTCGTCTTTCTCTTCACTGACGATTGCCGCTTCATCACTGTTAAACGCACTCAGTGAAGCAACCTGGTCGTTCACAGCTACAGCATACAAACGGGTTGCATTGTTGTATAAATAAGCAAATTCATACGAGCTGAATGTCAGATTGAAATCGCGCTCTGACGTAAAATACAGGTATTGGCCATCCGGTGAGAATGCCGGGTTCTGCTCGCTGGTCATGTCATCTGTCAGGCGACTGAGTTTTTTACTCTGCGTGTTGTAATGCCAAAGCGATGCATACCTGTTGGCATTGTTCTTCACAAAGATCAGATCTTCGCTGTTTGGAGACCAGGTATACTGAGTGATGCCATCGTCATCATATTTACCGGTATCGATTTTATGCAGTTCACCCGATTTGGCATCCAGCCACCACATAGTGTGGTTTTTATCCGCAAATAACAGCTTTGAACTGTCGGCAGACCAGATTGGGTCAAATCGCCAGATAGTCCCGTTACTGGTAAGTTGTGTTACCTCATTATTATTGGCGCGATCTTTAAGATAGATCTCATATTCGCCCGACACATCGCTCATGTAAGCAATATAACGGCCGTTTGGCGACCAGCTGGCTGCAATTTCACGACCCTTGTCCGTCATGCTCAGGTTGCGGGTCGTACCTTGCTCAACTGGCACCGAAAAAACTTCACCACGTGCAGTAAATAAGGCACGTTTACCATCATGAGATACATCCATTGAATCAATGAATTTGCTAACATTTTTGGTATAAGGCATAGCGTACTTGCGTACCCCGGGCACATTAATGGTCAGCTTTTCAGTGGCTTTGGTTGCCTCATCAAAACGATACAGATAACCGCCATTTTCATACACGATGGCATCAGGACCAGCTGATGGCCACAGCACATCATAATCACTGTGGTTGGTCATTTTAACCGGCGCTTTCCCTTCACGATACTTATATAAGTTCAGGGTGTAATCGCGGTCAGAGACAAAATAAATGCTATCATTCACCCAGGTTGGCTGCTGATCTGTTGCTCTGTGCTCAGTGAGCTGCTTAGAAGTATTATTCTCTAAATCATACACCCAGACATCCTGCGCACGACCGCCCCGGCTGCGTTTCCAGGTTCTGAATTCACGATCTATCGGAGTATAAACAAACTGCTTGCCATCGGGTGACAGCATACCACCACCACTTTCAGGGATTGCCAGCGGCTGCTCCAGGCCACCATCCGCCGGGATCATGAAAGGGCGACCCATACGTTTACCCCAGGGAGTACGATTGGCACGGAATACGATGTGTTTGCCATCCGGCGTCCAGTCAAAAACCCGGTAGTCAAAACCGCCGCGCGGTGGCATTGGGCCCACATCATTGTAATACGTCAGCTGCTTAAGATTGGAACCATCCGCATCAATCACATAGATTTGTCGACTACCGTTGTACTCGGCAGCAAAGGCGATGCGCTTGCCATCGGGAGAGAATTTGGGAAACGTTTCAAAGCCAACGTGGTCAGTCAGACGCGTGCTGTTACCTGATTTTGTGTCGGCAATGTAGATATCGCCGCCATATACGAAAGTGACTTTGTCCTGGTGAATATCAGGAAAACGCAGTAAACGCGTGTCCTCTGTCTGGTAGGCAGCGGCCAGCGGCGCTGCCACAGCCGCAATGGCGGCAACTAGGTGCTTGAGTTTCATAAGCCTCACAAGATAGTTTTGTTATTTTATCGCATAATAACAACTCTGTTCCTAATTACAGCTAACTTGCGGCCAAAAGCTTGTTACAAAATATGAAACCCCAATGATATGGTCCAATTCAGCGAGTATCACTGAAAGTTCAGTACCTCAACCCCCATGTCTTCTTTAACATGTTCAATCACCATATAGGTATGATTGGTGCCAACACCGGGGATCTCAACTATCTGCCCCAATACTTCACGATACTGGCGCATATCCTGTACCCGAATCTTTAATAGGTAATCGAACCCACCAGCCACCATGTCACAGGCCACCACATTGGGGAGCTCCAGTACATGCTCTTTGAACGTTTCAAAGACCGATTCTGTCGAGCTTTTCAGTGTGATCTCGACATGGGCCACCAGGTGCTGACCCAGCTTGGCGGCATTTAACCTGGCAACATAGCCCTCAATATAACCTTCGGCTTCCAGTTTCTTCACTCTATCGAGACACGGACTGGGACTCAGATTAACCGCTTTGGCCAGGTTTACATTGGAAATACGGGCATTCTTTTGCAGGATATCCAGGATAGCTAAATCAATCCTGTCGAGCACCCGCGTTTTAATTGAAGTGGTCATTCAGCATAAAATTCTGCACAGCTTGGCAATTACCCGCAAATTTACCGTAATCCCAAAAAATAAGACAGCATATTCTGCTGTCTTTTCGATAGAATGTCCCCGAAATTTGACGTAATCGCCACACCAGAGACTTAACCGTGGCAAACCATTTTTTAGAACGCGAGATTGGCTAAAAGTTGAACACCCCTAAAGGTGTGTTAAGGTTAGCACTATGACCGCATCATATTGTCGTAATTGACGCTTTATGCAATGGCCTACCGATATTAAAAGGCCAAACACATAGCAAGCACTTACACACCACTTGCTATCCCTGCTCTAAGCTGTTCAATTTACAATCATTTTTGACTCTTATTTTATGAGGCTGAGTTATGCTTTATAACGGCGATTTGACAACCACCTGTCCTATCAGACAGAAGATCCGCGATTTTTACCGCATCGATGAAAACGAAGTTATCGACCATATTTTGCCTCTGGCAGAAGTTGGCGTAACGGCCCGTAGCCGTGCCTGGGAAAGAGCCCGCCAGATAGTCGTGAACATCCGTCGCGATCAGGATGGTCAAAATGGGGTAGACGCGCTGCTTAACGAGTTCTCTCTGTCATCAGAAGAAGGCGTGGTCTTGATGTGTCTGGCAGAGGCCTTATTGCGTGTGCCAGATAAAGAAACTCAGGACCAGCTGATCCGCGATAAACTCGCTAAAGGTGACTGGAGCTCTCACTTAGGTAGCAGCGACTCTCTGTTTGTAAACGCGTCGAGCTGGGGTTTGCTGGTCACCGGTAAAATGGTCAACTACAGTGACAAACAACAAGAAGAACAATTTGGCGTCCTGAAGCGCACCATTGGTCGCTTAGGCGAGCCTGTGATCCGTAAGTCTGTTAACTTCGCTATGAAGATCATGGGTAAACAGTTCGTCATGGGTGAAACCATTCAGGATGCGATTACCCGCGCAGCAGAAAAAGAACAAAAAGGCTACGTTTACTCGTACGATATGCTGGGCGAAGGTGCCCGTACCATGGCAGATGCCGAGCGTTACTACCAAAGCTACATGAATGCAATCCACGCCATCGGTAAAGCAGCAGCCGGTCGTGGTCCAATTAAGAGCCCGGGTATTTCTGTTAAGCTTTCTGCAATCCACCCGCGTTATGAGTTTTCTCACAGCGACCGTGTGATGGAAGAGTTGGTGCCCAAGCTAAAAGAGCTGGCGATAGCAGCAAAGCAGTATGATATTGGCTTTACAGTAGATGCTGAAGAAGCGGATCGCCTGGATATCTCTTTAGACGTGATTGAAGCGGTCTTCTCAGCACCGGAGCTGGATGGCTGGAATGGCTTTGGTCTGGCAGTACAAGCATATCAGAAACGCGCTATTTTTGTGGTGGAATGGGTTGCTGATCTGGCTCGTCGCGTAGGTCGCAAGCTGATGGTCCGCCTGGTAAAAGGTGCTTACTGGGATACCGAAATCAAGACCACACAGCAAGACGGTTTAGACCACTTTCCGGTATTTACTCGTAAAGCGACCACAGACGTCTCTTACAAAGCCTGTGCAATCAAACTACTGGAAGCACGTGATGTGCTGTTTCCGCAGTTTGCAACACACAATGCCTATACCGCCGCTACCATTCTCGAAGTGGCTAAAGGCGACAACACAGGGTTCGAATTCCAGCGTCTGCATGGTATGGGTGAATCTCTGTTTGACCAAATCGTAGAAAGCGAAGGGATCCAGTGTCGTGTTTATGCGCCGGTTGGTCATCACGAAGACTTACTTGCCTACCTGGTGCGTCGTCTGCTTGAAAACGGTGCCAACTCATCGTTCGTTAATGCCATTGTCGATACCACTAAGCCAGTAGAATCTCTGCTGCCTGATCCGGTTGAAACCTTGCAAGGCCTGCGTAACAAATATAACAAGCAGATCAACCTGCCTATCGAGTTGTACGGCGATGAGCGTCCGAACTCAAAAGGGATGGACCTGACTGACATTAATGTACTCACCCCGTTCAAAGAGAACCTGGATAACTGGTTCAACGAACATCGCATTGAAGAAAGCGCTGTGCCTGAGGGTCGCATGGCGGTACGCAACCCGGCTAATCACACAGAGATTGTGGGCCATGTACCTGTGCATGACGAAACGTACATGCAAAGCATTCTGAGCAACGCAGAAAACGCCTTTGCCGAGTGGTCTCAAACGCCGGTTAAAGAGCGTGCTGACCTGCTGCGCCGTGTGGGTGATATTCTTGAGCGCCACCACGACGAACTGGTTGCAATCTGTATTAAAGAAGCCGGTAAAATCACCCAAGATGGTATTGATGAAGTACGCGAGGCCGTAGATTTCTGTCGTTACTACGCTGCACGCGCCGAAGAGCTGTCTAAAGACGAGCGTTTTGAAGCCCGTGGTGTGATTTTGTGTATCAGCCCGTGGAACTTCCCACTGGCGATCTTCCTGGGTCAGGTTGCCGCAGCCATTGTGACGGGCAATACCGTTATCGCTAAGCCAGCTGAGCAGACAAGTATGATTGCCGTTCGTTGTATCGAACTGATGCGTACCGTTGGTCTGCCTGAGCACGTTGTTCAACCGGTTATTGCGCGCGGTAGTGAAGTGGGCAAGCACATTGTTCCAGATGAGCGTATTCAGGCCGTGATGTTCACCGGTTCAACTGAAACCGGCACATTGATTTCACAAATTCTGGCTGAGCGCAACGACATCCAGGTCCCGCTGATCGCAGAGACAGGTGGCCAAAACTGTATGGTTGTGGACTCAACAGCCCTGCCTGAGCAAGTTGTTGACGACGTCATTTCTTCTGGTTTCCAAAGTGCTGGTCAGCGCTGTTCAGCCCTGCGGGTACTGTTCCTGCAAGAAGACGTCGCGGATGGCATTATCAAGATGCTGCAAGGCGCGCTGCAAGAACTACATGTTGGTGATCCGGCGTTGCTGTCTACAGACGTAGGCCCAGTGATCGATGAGAAAGCACTCAATGCCCTGACTAAACACGTTGAGTTTATGAAAGGCAATGGCAAATTGTTGTTTGAAGCTAAGATCCCGGACAACAGCGAAAATGGTGCTTACTTCTTTGCACCGCGCTTGTATGAGATCTCTGACTTGTCAGTACTGAAACGCGAAGTGTTTGGCCCGGTTGTTCACGTCATCCGCTTCAAGGGCGAAGACCTGGACAACGTCATTGACCAAATCAATGGCACGGGATATGGCCTGACTATGGGTGTTCACTCTCGTATCGAAGCGCGTTGTGAATATCTGGCGAAAATGTCTCGCGCAGGTAACGTCTACGTCAACCGTAATATGATTGGTGCCATCGTAGGTGTGCAACCGTTCGGTGGTCGTGGTTTATCAGGCACAGGTCCTAAAGCCGGTGGTCCAAACTACTTGTTGCGCCTGGTGAAAGAAAAAGCGTCTCCGGACAACGTGCAGATGACTAACCTGACACCAGATGAGTTAGAAACACACCACTTCCCGGGTGCGGTTGAGCAAGTTGAAGCCCTGATGCAAAACTCGCTTCGCGATGAAAAAATCTGGCGTGCAACTCCGCTTAATGACCGTGTGTCTGCGGTACGTCAGCTACTTGCCAAAGTGGCGACGGTTGAAATCATCGATGACCTGGCGGACGATTTAGCCCTGACACTGGCAGATGCCCGTGCCCAGCTTAACCGCCTTGAAAAGCGCATGCGTTCACACATTGTGTTACCTGGGCCAACAGGTGAATCTAACACCTTGCACCTGGAAGCGCGTGGTTGTGTTGTATGCTACGCCGATAAGAGTACCTCGTTTAACTTCTGGGCGCTGTCAGTCATCACCGCATTGGCAGCAGGTAATACCGTGATCACTGTGGCATCTGAGTTATTCTATGAAGAAGCACAGGCATTCCGTGACAAGTTCATCGCCACTGGCGTTGCCGAAGGCGTATTCCAGGTTGCTAAACCAAACCAGCTACAAGCTATTCTGGCGCACCCGCACCTGTCGGGAGCTGTGGTTGCTGCACGTTCGTCACGTCTGGGCTACTTCAGTCAGCAGCTGGCTGCACGTAAAGGTGCGATCCTGCCAGTGATCAGTGCTGAATACTACGACACACTGATCAGCCGTCTCGTTACGGAGAAAACAATCAGTATTGATACCACCGCATCGGGTGGTAATACATCACTGATGACTCTGGTAGAAGATGACGAATAACCGAATGTGTTAAATCTCATTCAATCTAAGCCGGCATTCGCCGGCTTTTTTTATGCAATTTCAATCACCTTAAACAGTGCTGTAATGCACAAATTACAAGCCTGTACCTTGATTTGTAGCAAAACTATTTCATTTTTTATTGAACCGTTATATTGTGCCTGCTTCTCTCACAAAGTTAGGGGCTATGTGTGCAAAAGAACAAAACTATCGGCAGCATGTTAATTGTCGCCGGCACCACCATCGGAGCAGGTATGCTGGCGCTGCCGATTGCTTCTGCAGGACTAGGATTCACCACCGCGTTACTCTTAATACTGGCAACCTGGGCCTTGATGACCTATACCGCCTTACTGATGCTAGAACTGCATCAATACGCCAACAAAGAAGCCACTCTCAATACGCTGGCTAAACGCATATTAGGTAAAAAAGGCCAGTATGTGGCAAACTTTTCCATGGTATTTTTGTTTTATGCACTCTGTGCGGCCTACATAGCAGGCGGCGGTGCGCAACTCCAGGAAAAGCTGACGGCTTTAACCAGTATGGATATTGCCCCTCAGGCAGGCTCAGTACTGCTGGCCATCATGGTCGCAACCATTGTGACTTTGGGTACCAGCACCGTCGATAAGCTCAATCGCGTTCTGTTCACGATCAAAATCCTGGTACTGGCCAGTTTATTCTTTGTTCTTACACCCTATGTACGCGGTCAACACTTGCTGGATATGCCCGTCGAGCAAGGACTCATCATCTCTGCACTGCCGGTCATCTTCACTTCATTTGGCTTTCATGGCTCTATTCCTTCTATCGTTAAGTACGTTGGTCTTGATATCCGTACGCTAAGAAAAGTAATGATAGTAGGTGCTTCACTCCCTTTAGTGATCTACATAGGCTGGCAGTTGCTCAGTCAGGGTGTGATGGCACAAAGTGCGTTACTAAATAGCGAAGGGCTGCCTGGGTTTGTAGCCAGTATCTCCAGTATTGCGCATAGCCCGCAGGTAAGTACCTTTGTGACACTGTTTGCCGATCTGGCACTGGCGACCTCATTTTTAGGTGTCAGCCTGGGCCTGTTTGACTTTTTTGCAGATGCCTTTAAAAAGCGTAATACCGTGTCAGAGCGGGTAATCACGGCACTCATTACCTTTTTACCGCCGCTGGGGTTTGCCCTGTTTTACCCGCAAGGGTTTATTATGGCGCTGGGATATGCGGCTATTGCACTCGTCGTACTAGCAATTTTCCTGCCTGTCACTATGGTTTGGCAGCAGCGTAAAACGCAACAAACGGACGGCTACCAGGTCGTTGGTGGTAACCTGGGTCTGGTGTGCGCAGGGCTTTGCGGCGTGCTAATCATTTCAGCACAATGTTTGCAGATGCTCGGAGTGATCCCGCCACTTTAACAAATCACCACACTTTTTGCCTCGATTTAACTACGGCTGGCGATATAATGCCCGTATGAAGACATTATCAGCCGTAGTTAAGAAGGACCGTATGAAGCACCTGATCCCCCTTATTCTTCCAGCCACTTTACTTATCGCCTGTGGCGGAGAGAATAGTGAACCATTAAAAGCAAACCCGGACTCTTCCACAGATAATAATACCCAGGATACCAGCAACCTCACACCTAGCTGTGGCAATAATTTCAACGCACAACGGTCGCTGAACAAGTTTGAAAGCACCGCGGTCTTTTGGCAGATTGAAGGAGCCCGCTTGCAGTCCAAGCCCCAACTCACGATATTGGCCGACAAGTTCTCTCTCTCTGCGTCCCATGAACTCAGCTCAGATGACACCTTATGCCTGCTGGCCGCAAATATTTTTGGTTCCAGTGGTGCACAGACCTGGCAAGGGGATGACAATGGCTCGGTAAAACCGGGTGAGCTTTACTATTACAGCCCCGCAATTACCTTTACAGGGGCTTTACCATCGCTCACGTCACTGGATGACTGGCGCAGCCAGGGGGCCCCGGCACAAACCGCTATCACGACCCCAAGCAGCGAGATCACCATTTGGTATCGCAACCGGGATGAAAACCGCTTTACTTTAGGAACGGCACAAAGCAATCAAAATCCGGTCACCCTGAGTTGTGACCAAAACGGATTTGCATTGTCTTACTCTTTGTCTCAGGTGGCGCAAAGCCAGGTAGATACCCTCAACCCCAGCTTCTGTGAAACTCAAGGCACCGGAGAGAACGCCGTTACTCAATGCCTGAGTGTGGCACTCACCACCACAGACAAACTGGAATCCTGTACATTTGGCACAACCAGCGTGGCTTTACCTGACAACACAGGCAACAAGACATCAGTCAAAGTGGCAGGTGAACTAAATATAATGACAGCGAACGCTGAACTGAAGATCACTCAGATTGATATTCGCTAGCAAAGGGGTCCTGCCAGCGGTGGGGCCAGAAGAAAGATTCTTTACCCTAAATCTTGATTGGTTTGCGAAGGTGGACTGCCTTTCGCTTTGCGGCCAATTACGTAAATTAAGGGAGCAAAGCACAAAAAAACGGTCGCATAATTAACCAATGGCAGAATTGTTTTATACAAATAGCCAGAATAGCTTAGATCCATCAAATGTCGGTCAACCAACCGGAATAACTGAAGTAAGGGTGCAGGGATAACAACCAACTGACAGATAATGCTCTGCCACATATACATTTTATCTTTCAATGCCCAGTAAGCCACTATGGCAATAAAGAGAATGTCTGCAGCAGCCCAATAAATGTAGCGATAAACCTTGCCGCTATCCAATTCCCTTACTAGTTCATGGGTCAAATAGCCATTAACGAAAAAGATAAGGCACAATAACGAATATCGCAACGCTTGCCTGTCTTTCAAAAAATAAAACAGAACAACAGCAAAAGCGACCATCACCATCTGACTGTCAAAAATAGCATTAAGGACAGGTCGAAGACTGGAGCTGTTGATATCGATATTCGTCATGATATTTAGTCGAGATGCCTACTTAACTTTCTCGTCACCATCGTCACCGCCACCATTAGACCCTGGCATATAAGCATATTTATTAAGCATTGTTTTCTCCATTAACATTGTCAGATTAAATTCCGCTGAATAGCCTAGCCCAAGAATCGGTACCACGCAATACTTCTAGTTGTTTCCGCGTACATTAATTGGGTCAGATTCCTTAGCCTTACCTTGCATAATAGATATTTCGACACGCCGGTTGCGACGACGGTCTTCATCAGTTTCATTAGGCACCAGAGGGCGGGTATCCGCATGCCCAACCACCACCATACGGTTTTTGTCAAATCCAGTGACCGTCTGCATTTCTGACGCGACGGCAACCGCCCGGGTCGCTGACAAATCCCAGTTATTGCTATATAGCTCATTCGAAAACTGGAAGTCATCCGTATGCCCGGACACCGTTATTTCACCAGGCACATCTTTGAGTAGCTGAGCAATATCCTGGATCACGGGCTTAAACTTAGGTTGTAAGAATGCACTGCCAGAAGGAAATGAGCCATTCTCCTGGATCCGTATAATAATTTGCTGTCCCAATGACTCCAGTTCAATCGCACCATCCATGATTTGCTTTTCGAGCTGCTGGGCGATTTTCTTCACCAGCTCATTAACCTGTTCCTGCTCCGCAGCCGCAATGGCCTGTGTCATCGACTGTTCCTGTGCTGTGCTGGAAGACTCACCACCACGCTTGTTACCGCGCTGCTCCTGTCGTCCACCCGCAGAGCTCTCATCACCCGCCTGAAATTCCAGCATCTGTTGCGTCATTTCAACCGTCTGCTGCTGAATAGTTTCTATCGGAGTAGGCTCAGGCTTACCCGGCGTGAACTCCATGGCAATCACACTGGTGCCTTTAGGAATATCTTTTACCTCAATCTTGTTTTGCACACCGAATGCAAACTTCATCGAGCCCGCGATCTGCTTAAATTTGAGTACATCCATTTCTGAAAACGCCAGCAGCAGTACGAAGAAACACATCAGCAGAGACATCAGATCGGCAAAAGTCCCCATCCAGGCTGGTAAGCCTGGGGGGGGACATTTGCATTCGTTCTCGTCAGACATAATTACTCCTCGGCCTCAGCACCCCGTTTGGATTCAGGCAGGTAGTTTTTCAGGATACCTTCTATCACTTTCGGGTTCTGGCCGTCCTGAATGCCCAAAATGGCGTCCAGGATCAAACGTTGGTTGCGTTCTTCTTCATCTTTACGCAACTCCAGTTTTACCTGAATAGGGATAGCCACAACGTTGGCCAGGAACGCACCATACAATGTCGTCAATAGCGCAACGGCCATCGCAGGTCCAATCGCTTTTGGGTCATCCATGTTTGATAACATGGCTACCAGACCAATTAAGGTACCAATCATCCCCATTGCAGGGGCAATGTCCGCCAGAGACTTAAACAACCCAGCACCCATTTCGTGACGCGTTGAGGTCAGCGCAATGTCTTTTTGCAGGGTTGCCCTGACCACATCCGCATCGTGACCATCCACCAGCATGTCAACGCCTTTACGCATAAAGGAATTGGGAATTTCAGCCTCTTCTAATGCCAGGAAGCCACCTTTACGCGCAGAATCTGCCAGTTCAACCGCTTTTTCAATCAGCTCTTCCGGGGTCTCCAGCTTAAACATAAAGGCCTTACCGGCCACTTTACCAATGCCAAAAAACTGGCTCATGGTAAAGTTCGATAGCACGATAAAAATCGAGCCACCAAATACAATAACCACTGATGGAGTGTTGTAAAACATGGCAATCTGGCCATCACTACTAAGTACCATGGACATCACAATCAAGCCTATGGCCCCTAAGATACCAATTACGGTTGCTAAATCCACACACCCTCCAAAGGAAATTACCCGTTATCTATCACGCAGTTATTATTATCGACAGAGTTATCGGCCAGTTTTGCAATAACTTAACTCAATTATATTAAATTGCCTTGAAATTGCGAATCCATAAACCAATGGCAAGCCATTCAGACTGTATAACGCAAAAATTCTGAGAGATCTTTGACCTCAATCTGTAATACTCATAAAATTAGGCGTTTTTTAATTTAGCTCAAAGTGAATACTGCACATGGCGACAAAAAAACCGGAAAACATGAGCTTTGAAGAAGCTGTTGATGAGCTTGAAAGCATTGTACAGGGCATGGAACGGGGCGAACTCACCCTGGAACAGTCGCTCAAGCAATTTGAACGCGGGATAAAGCTGGCCAATGCTTCCTCGCAAAAGCTGCAACAGGCAGAACAGAAAGTGGCGATTTTGCTCGGTAATGACGAGCAAAGCCCGCTAAATGAATTTACGGACGAGCTGGAATAAACTTTGGATTTACAAGCACAACTTGCCCATGCCAGAGCGCAGGTCGAAGAAACTGTAGCGGCGTATTTCGCTCAGGAACTGGACAGTGACGACACAGCCATTGCTGCAGCGCGTTACAGCATTAGTAATGGTGGTAAGCGATTACGCCCGTTTCTGGTCTATGCAACCGGACAAATCTTTGGTGCCGCGCATCGCGATCTCAATATCGCCGCAGCGGCCGTCGAATGTATCCACAGTTATTCGTTGGTTCATGATGATCTTCCGGCCATGGACGATGATGACCTGCGTCGCGGTAAACCAACGTGCCACATTGCATTTGATGAAGCACAGGCAATCCTGGCTGGCGATGCACTGCAAACTCTGGCTTTTGAGCTGTTATCAGCACATACGTTTTCCGTTGCGGCAGCAAATCAGATTGCGATGATCAAAACCCTTGCAAAGGCATCTGGCTTACAAGGTATGGTTGGTGGTCAGGCACTGGATTTGGCAGCAACGGATAAGTCTGTCAGCCTGGCTGAGCTGGAACGGATCCACCGCTTAAAGACAGGCGCACTGCTGACTTGTGCTATTGAGCTCGGCGCGCTGTGTGCCCCTGATGTGTCACCACATACCCTTGCCCGACTGCGTGACTATGGTCAGAGTATTGGCCTGGCATTCCAGGTTCAGGATGACATTCTCGACATAGAAGGTAACACTGAGGTACTGGGCAAACCTCAGGGGTCTGATCTGGAACACAATAAATCTACGTATCCAGCACTATTAGGATTATCAGGTGCAAAGCAAAAAGCGCAGGCACTCGTAGAAGAAGCTAAGCGGGCACTCAAGGATATTGATGCAGACACACAAACCCTGGCTTTGCTGGCTGATTATATTATTGCCAGAGACCATTAATGGCTGTAAACCGACTAGCAATCAACTGATAAGTCGCTAAATTAATAACTAGTTAAGTTATACTGTGGTGCATTGCACACTGCACGCCGAACAAAGCGCCGAGCACCCAGCACAGAATTTATAAATTTAATGGCGGACAACAATGACAACCAAGTCAGCGAACTCTGCCCAGGATAACGTAATCAATATGAGTCTTGATAACAGCAAGTATCCCCTTTTGGCATTGATAGAGCAGCCTGAGCAGCTGCGCACTTTGCCACAACATAAACTGACCGAGTTCAGCGATGAGCTTCGTGACTATCTGCTCAATTCGGTCTCACAAAGTAGCGGTCACCTTGCCTCCGGCCTAGGCACGGTTGAGCTGACGGTGGCGCTGCATTATGTGTACAATACGCCGGACGATCGTCTGGTGTGGGATGTAGGCCATCAGGCCTATCCGCATAAAATACTCACGGGTCGCCGCGATCAAATGCATACCATACGACAAAAAGATGGCCTGCACCCCTTCCCATTCCGTGAAGAGAGCGAGTACGATACATTCAGTGTTGGCCACTCCAGTACCTCTATCTCAGCAGCACTGGCTATGGCGATTGCCGCAGAAAAAGAACAGCAAGGGCGTAAAGTCGTCGCTGTTATAGGTGATGGCGCAATGACCGCAGGTATGGCTTTTGAAGCCATGAACCATGCCGGTGATGTAAAATCAGATATGCTGGTGATCCTCAACGACAATGAAATGTCTATTTCAGAGAACGTGGGCGCACTGAACAACCACTTTGCACGGATCTTATCAGGCAGCTTCTATACCAATATCCGCGAAGGCGGTAAAAAACTCCTTTCCGGTGTCCCCCCTGTTAAAGAGCTGGCGAGCAAAGTTGAAGAACACCTTAAAGGCATGGTTATCCCAGGCACCTTCTTTGAAGAACTCGGCTTTAACTACATAGGCCCAATCGACGGCCATGATGTCAATATGCTGGTGGATACGCTCAGAAACATGCGCAACCTCAAAGGTCCGCAGTTGCTGCATGTTAAGACCCAAAAAGGTAAAGGTTACCAACCCGCTGAAGCTGATCCAATTGGCTATCATGGCGTGCCAAAGTTCGATCCTAGCGTGCATAGCCTGCCCAAATCAAAACCTGCCGCGCCAACATTTTCTAAAGTATTTGGTGACTGGTTATGTGACATGGCAGAACAAGACAATAAGCTGATGGCCATCACGCCAGCCATGCGCGAAGGCTCAGGCATGGTGCGCTTCTCAAAAGAGCACCCAAACCAGTATTTTGATGTAGCAATTGCTGAACAGCATGCCGTCACTTTAGGTGCCGGTTTTGCCTGTGAAGGGCTCAACCCCGTCGTCGCCATTTACTCCAGCTTTTTGCAACGGGGTTACGATCAGCTGATCCACGATGTGGCATTACAGAATCTGCCTGTATTGTTTGCCATAGACCGCGCAGGCATTGTCGGGGCTGATGGCGAAACGCACCAGGGTGCATACGATCTAAGCTTTATGCGCTGTATTCCCAACATGGTGATTATGGCGCCGAGCGATCTGAATGAATGTCGCCAGATGCTCTATACCGGTCATCGTCTGCAACAACCTGCCGCCGTGCGCTATCCGCGAGGCTCGGCAGGTGAAGCAGAGATTGAGGCACAGATGACTGAGCTGGAGGTAGGCAAAGCTAACTTGCTACGCACCGGTAAAAAAGTCGCCATTCTTAACTTTGGTACCTTGCTGCACAATGCAAAGCCGGTCGCAGAGGCACTGGATGCAACTTTAGTTGATATGCGCTTTGTGAAGCCACTTGATAGCGACATGGTTACTAAGCTGGCAGCCGAGCATGACCTGCTGGTGACATTGGAAGACAATGCCATTGCAGGCGGTGCAGGCAGTGCGGTCAGCGAGCACCTGGCCGCTGCGCAGATCCTCAAACCCATTTTGCATCTCGGTATCCCGGATGAGTTCATCAAGCATGGTACGCAAGACCAGATGCACACCGAAATGGGCCTGGATGCTGCCGGTATCCAGCAACGGATCGAAGCTGTACTTTAATTTTTGAACCACCTTCCTTAAGCCACTGTCATCACAGTGGCTTTTTTATTTCACTCTATTCTGATGGTCACATCAAAACGCCGCGCCTTGCGCCATATCAAGAGACAGCGCTTTTGTACTGGTCAATCACCATCAACTCACGGACAATACAGGGGTGATTAAATGGAATTAGCTTGCCCCGCCGGGTCAAGTCTTCACGGAACCAAGTCCACTCGAGTACCCAAAGCAAGAGTGAATACTGCTCTATCAAAGTCCTCTCTTCGTTTTTCGGGTTAGTGGTTCTTTGCTGCCTGACCACACCATACCGGCAGCACAACAGGAGTTTCCTATGTCTTCAATAACACGCAAAGAAGCCGCACAGCTGGCACTGAATTGTATGGATTTGACCAGCCTGAGCGGCACAGAATGCGACCAAGATATCATCCAGCTTTGCCAGCAGGCCAGCTCAGCGGTGGGCAATGTAGCTGCGATTTGTATTTACCCCCGGTACATTCCATTAGCCAGACAACATCTGGCGGCTGGGATCCGCGTTGCGACCGTCGCAAATTTTCCACACGGCAACGACAATATAGCCAGAGCGGTTGAAGAAACCCGCACGGCTGTTGCACTTGGCGCCGATGAAGTAGATGTGGTCTTTCCCTACAGCGCCCTGATGGCAGGTAACCCTGACATCGGCCAGCAGCTTATTGAACAATGCAAGCAAGCTTGTGGTGCACAAGTACAACTCAAAGTGATCATTGAATCCGGTGTACTGGCAACCCCCAAATTAATTGAACAGGCGTCGCGCATCGCAATCAACGCTGGCGCGGACTTTATCAAAACCAGTACCGGTAAAGTTGCCGTGAATGCCTCCTTAGAAGCCGCACAGGTGATGCTCAATGCCATCAAAAGCAGTGGTAAACAGGTTGGTTTTAAAGCCGCGGGGGGTGTGCGCACGGTTGCCGATGCCCAAGCCTACCTGATGCAAGCCAGGCAAATTATGGGTCCGGACTGGATGAACAAGCAACACTTCAGATTTGGTGCGTCTGGTTTGCTCAGTGATGTACTCGCAACTCTGACAGGCTCTGTCTATGACGCTCAGGGAGGGTACTGAGAATGCAGGCCAACCATCATGGTACAGTCCACATCAATGCGCCTGACGATGCCTTCGCCGATACCGTATTACTGCCGGGCGACCCACTGCGCGCCAAGTTCATTGCGGAGCACTTCCTGGATGATGTTACTGTTGTCAATACGGTGCGCAATATGCTTGGCTACACTGGCTTTTTCCAGGGCCGCAGACTCTCGGTGATGGGCACTGGCATGGGGATCCCCAGCTGCTCAATTTATGCCAAAGAGTTAATCACAGAGTACAAAGTGAAAAACCTGATCCGTGTGGGCAGCTGTGGGGCCGTTTCCAAACACGTGCAACTGCGCGATATTATTATTGCCATGGGTGCCTGTACCGACTCAAAAGTAAATCGAATGCGCTTTAAAGATCATGACTTTGCGGCCATTGCCGACTTCAGCCTGCTCAACGCCTGTGTTCACACAGCCTCAGCACTCGCCCTAAAAGTACAGATTGGCAATGTTTTTTCATCCGACCTGTTTTATACGCCACAGCCAGAGATGTTTGAGCTGATGGATAACATGGGGATCCTGGGAGTAGAAATGGAAGCAGCCGGGTTATATGGTGTTGCTGCACAATATGGTGCCAGGGCACTGACCATTTTAACGGTTGCTGACCACATCACTCTGGACACGCATCTGAGCAGTGACGCCCGGCAATCTTCCTTCGAAGAGATGATCCAACTAGCACTTCTGACAGCAAAAACAATGTAACCCCCTTCCATTACCGGGTGTGCCAAAGGCACACCCTGACAGCCTGCTCGTTGCCATAACTTTTTGTGTAACGTTAAACGGTTCAACGGCTATTTTCCCGGTAAAGATAAAGCCCGAGCCAACGGCTCAGATACCATCCATTGCGAACTACTATTCGCGCTGTTACTATCCCCGTGTAAGGAACAAACACAACCACAATTTGGGAGTATTACCATGAGAACACTTTTACCCATTGCCGCCTTACTCTTCTCAGGCTCAGCATTGGCTAGTTTCGAAATGAGCGGCAAAATCATCAGACTTTTTGCCAGTGAAACAGGCAGTATTGCTGTCAGACTAGACAAAAATTACAATGACTCTGCCAGACAAGAGTGCCCTGGATTTAATGGCTGGGCAGGTAATGTATCGGCAGATCCAATTCTTAAGTCCACCTTGCTTGCCGCACATGCAGCTAAAACGAATGTCACACTCTCGATATCGGGATGCACAGCAGGCGGAGCCTGGGTAAAAATTGCCGCCGTTTATTCTGACTAGTAAAATACGATGTACTTCAGGAAGCCTGCTGCGGCAAGCTTCTTTGACTAAAAACAGCAGACTTCGGAGTGTTTGATAACCAGATCATGATACTTTTTTACCCCGACCTGTTTTATACTCTCCCCCCTGAGCCGGGGCTTTATCGCTGATATCTAAAATGCACCGCGCTAGCATAAAACTTAAGAGCCCGTTTTTTCTTTAATTACATACTTTTAAAATTATGACCAAAACCCGACAGATCATTTATGCGGTTGTACTCAACCGGGGATTTTTATTGTTTCCACTGGTGCTGATCAGCCTGCTGGTTGGCAGTATCACCGCTGAAGACATTCGCTATCTGCTGGGTCATATGGACCAGCACGGCTATCAAAAAGTCATAGATAACGAATCGACCATCACCATTTTGCTGATTGGGTTTGGGGCCATCATGGATGGCCGGAAAATTTTTTCAAAGCGCATGCTGGAAAGTAAGAACGACCCCACACTGGAACAACACAGCGCCCTGAATGCTACGTCTGAATACTATGGCTTTATGCTGATTGTGATAGGCATTGCTATCGAGATTGTTGATCAAATCACAAGGTATTTGAGCACATTCAATATCGATATTTTGGCATTTGAAGCCATCTTCAGCCTGGTATTTAATGTGATTGCACTCATTGTGATGCTCAAAGCAGCCTACAGAATCGCGGCCATTGACATCGAAAAGCACCAGCTTTAGGCCGCTTAACACCGCGTCGAGTTCTGTTTTAGCGCTGCTCGTATGGCCGCTGTAATATAAAGTAATATACTTGCAGCGTTCGAACATGTAGGATAAAAGCTGGAGTAATTATTTAATATCAATGAGCTAAGGGCTGCTTTATGTCAACACAATCGTATATAGGCGAACTCACCCCCTTTTTAGGCAACTTTGTTATGCGCGAATATCTGAGGTGTCACGGTCAGGTTGAGTCCATTAACCTGTACAGCTCCCTTTTCTCAATATTAGGTACAAATTATGGCGGTGATGGCCGTATCACATTTGCCACCCCCGAACTACGTGGCCGCAGTATGGTCGGTCGGGGACAGGCACCTGGTTTTGTATATAACTACCTGTTAGGCATGGAATATAACGTGGAAACACACACTCTGAACTATAACCTGTTACCACAGCACCATCATACGGCATCGCTACAAATGCCAGATCAAACGTCAACAGTCTTTTCCACTTTGTCTGTTGCGCAAAACAACGCGAACCAGCCAGTACCAAGCAATAACGCCCATATTGCCGCACCCAGTTATGACAACTTCTTTACACAATCACCCACCAGCGGGGCCGTAACCCCCGTAGCCATCAAAGGGCTTAGCGCTGATGTTCAAAGTACAAGCCAGGCAAACATTAGGCTCAATGTCACCAATAATAATACGCAGCCCTTTGATTCACGCAACCCGCTTCAGGCAGTGAACGTGCTCATTAATGCAGAAGGTCTCTACCCGCCACGCTCCTAGTCTCGTCTCAGCCAGGTTAAGAAAACATAAAGCAGTATCTGGCTGCTTTATGTTCATACACATGATGGAATCATGTGCCACACACCTCATTCTCAATCGCCCAATTGGCTTCTCTGGCACTAAGATCCAGCATCACTTGATCACGTTTACACGGTGTACTGAGCTGTAATATAAAGTAATATACTTCTGAGCCGGGATCAGGTATGGTTCAGATAACTATAACGTTTTTCACAACAATATTTTAGGGAGTGAGTATAATGGCTGCCGATTCGTTTCTCGGTGAAATGATGCCGTTTACAGGCAATTTTGCAGTACGCAATTTCGCAGAGTGTATAGGACAAACAATCTCAATCTCACAAAATACGGCATTGTATTCCCTTACAAGCACTTTCTATGGTGGCGATGGCAGAAGCAACTTTGCTTTACCTGATTTGCGCGGCAGAACCCCTGTAAGTTACGGTCAAAGTCCGGGCCAATCCAACTATACAATCGGTCAAAAAGCAGGAAGTGAATTAATCACACTGACCACTGAGCACCTGCCTGCGCACTCACATTCAGCAACGGCCACTGTTGCAATAGATCATTCTGTCACACCCACCTTGCAAGTCGCCTCCAATACTGCCAACACACGCGTACCTAACGTAGGCAGCTTTATTGGCTCACCGCAAGGACAGGATAGCTTCTTTTTACCCAACGGGTTTGAGTCCGCACAACTGACAGACATCCAGGGACCAGAAATTGAGGTAACAGCAAAGCAAACCTCTGCGACAGTGACAGTAGACGACGCAGGTGCAGGCCAGCCGCTTTCACTACTGAGCCCACTCACTGTCGTCAACTGGCAAACGTGTATACAAGGACTATATCCTTCACGTGCATAATGCGTGCATAATGCGTGCATAATGCGTGCACAATCATGATTAGGCAACGTCAGGAGCCTCCCTCCTGACGCAAATCGCAGTGAGTAAATGCCTGTACCATATTGCCGCGTATTGACGGACGGCCTGACAACCCCTTTATGTCAGCATAGATAGCGGGTTAATTTTAAACACGTCACCCGCCACTCATGCCCTGATCCCGTCGTTCATACCAGTTCTGATTTAATAAATATCGCAATTTTAACAAGACTTTACTGTGAGGTAGAAACATGCAAGTTGTAGCATATCAAGGTGACATGATGCCGTTTGGCGGCGATTTCAGTGTAGAAGGTTACGCGCCGTGCAACGGTACACCTATGTCAATCAACCAAAATCAGGCACTGTTTACCCTGCTGGGAACCAAATATGGCGGTGATGGACGCACCATATTTGCGCTCCCGGATCTGCGGGGCAGATCCCCAATAGGATATGGGCATGGACCTGGACTGAATTATCATCCATTAGGTATGCATGGCGGGGAAGAACATATGACACTTAAAGAGAAACATGTGCCACAACACACACATACCGGGACCTTGACTGTTGCAAGTAATAAAAGTAACGAACTTTACCCTTCAAAGGAAACGTACTTTGGCCAATACGCCATTCCGGGTGGCACGTACTTCGAACCCAATGACTTTGAAAAATTACGGCCGAAAGAAATCAAGGGAGTGACCACAGATTACGGCCCTCTGGACGGGGGCCATAGCTTCTCTATTCGTGACCCCTATTTAGCTATCGGCTGGCTGATCTGTCACCTGGGTGCCTACCCCAGACGCGCTTAACTCATACTACCGGGTGCAACGCACCCGGGTTGACTTACCAGTTGTATTACTCTCCTGCTCTCTCAGCATCTTCAACCAGCGGGCTTACTCACTGACCCACCTTGTTGCTTAACAGTCGCACGGCAAAGACGCCATCAGCGCCACAAAATACATACTAAATAATGATAGATAATATTTATAGCAATCATTAATCCGTAATCCTGTACAATATTCATCGTACATTAATTCAACTCTACTCTTACTCAGGAAAAAACATGAAAAAACAAGTGCTACCTGCCATGCTCGCCACATTATGCTGGCACGCATCGGGAACTGAACTGGTACAGGATGGCCAGTTCGAGCAACAAACACTGGCTGAAGCACAGTTAAGCCACACCTCTGATGTCTGGACATTTTCCGATAGTCAGGCAGGGATCATTAACCTCTCCGCAGCTCATTATGCCGATCATCAGGCTGTAAATAACGTCGCCTTCATTGGCCAGGGTGCATCCCTGAGTCAGGCCCTGCCTGTGCCATTGAGTTTAACCAGCAACTACATGATCCAGGCTAAATTAGGCGTGCGCGCCAGTGTTAACCCGGCCAACTTTAGAATTGGCTTTCGCATTGCAGAGCACTTTATCGATATCACCCCTGATCTCACGTTAGTCGAAGGGGCATTTGTCCAGCTCGCTGTGACATTTGAGCCGACCGAGGCGCATCGTGCGCTTGCTGAGTTAACTGATACCATGGCACTGGAAATACACAATACCAGCATTGATGCCAATACCCTTGACGTAGATGCCATCTCTGTTGTCAGCCTGGCTAAGCCTCTGGATGATGATGGCGATGGCATGACCAATGATTGGGAAATTCGCTACGGATTCAATCCGGCAGATGCAACTGATGCAGGTACAGATGTAGATCAGGATAGCGCCAGTAATCTAGCTGAGTTTCTGGCCAATACCGATCCAACCGACTCCAGCAGTTACCCGGCATTATTTGAACCACTGGCGCAGGCCAACCTGGAAATACCAGGCGCCCTGAGATTAACGCCCAATGCCAGTGCACCAGTCCCTTGCAACCCAGAGCACACAGGCTCGATATACTACAGCAGCGTAGATAAGCAGATTTTTAGCTGTGATGGCACACTCTGGCGCGAATTACAAGGTGAACAGGGTTTACAGGGTGAGCAAGGGCTTCAGGGACCACAAGGTGAACAAGGTTTGCAAGGGCCGCAAGGTGAGCGCGGCCAACAAGGAGAACCGGGCATACAGGGGCCACAAGGTGAACAAGGCGTGCAAGGTCCCAAAGGGGATCAGGGTCTGCCTGGCACCACACACTGGCGTGATGGCGCGACAACCGTATCAACCACCGTTTCCGTAGGTGTTGGCACTCAATCGCCCAGTGCTGCACTGGAAGTCATTGGTAATGCCATCGCTAACGACCCTATCGCGCCAAACCACCTGGTCACCAAGCGCTATGTTGATAATGCCAGCCAATCTCTGGAAGCCAAATACGCCCGTCTGCTGGACATGGTCAACGTCCTCAATCAGGAAGTCTATCCCAGCGATGGGATCAGCTGTGAAAGCATTGCCCTCAGTGACCCAACCGCAACATCCAACTTGTATCTGATTGATGCGGATGGTCCCGGTGGCGCACCTGCGATCCAGTACTTTTGTCACTTTGAAGACTTGACACTCTCCCGACCGGTTGTCACCGATGGTGATACCACTGGCGCCAATAATAACATTGCCCTGGTCTATACGAATTCACTATCACCGGGTAATTACACCGCCAGTGGCACCGTTAACCAGTTCAGCCCGGCTGGCGCATTTGACGGCCACCTGTATTACACAGATCCAAACCCGAAAATTAACCCTCAGGCAGGTGAACTGCTGACGCACGGGATCTGGCTTGGTCCAACCAACAGCAACGAGTGGTTGCAGGTCTCCTTTGCCAGAAAAGCCGTGATCACCGGTTTTAGCACTCAGGTGTCAATGAAACACGCAGAGTTTTCACCCCGGACACCCAAAGAGGTCATTTTTCAGGTGTCTGACGATGGCATCACTTTCACCGATCATGAAACCATTACGATGGAAAAAGGAACCAGTCAGGTTAAGCTCTCTAAAGCAGCTCTAGGTAGCAGCTTCCGGCTGCTGGTGCTGAGCACCCATGGCTCTGGCGACTATACTCAAATCGATGAAATGGAATATTACGGCTTTTTTATCGACGAATTTGCCGATAACAGCCCGCAGGCACAGGGTAAAACCTGCCATGATATTCAACAAACCAACCCAACCAGCCAGTCAGGCTATTACACCATAGACCCGGATGGCGCTGGCAGTGTCGCCCCGTTTGTGGCGTATTGTGATATGGAAACCCTGGGCGGTGGCTGGACACTGTTTGCCAACCATGCCGATGGTATTGACAGAAAACTGATCCGTGAGCCGGTCAGAGTCGATCAATATGGTGTGCTTGAGTCTTCGAGGTGGCAGGCACTGCGCGCGGCTATGACGGAAGGATTGATGTTTGTTGATGAGCACAGCAAAGTATCGATGATCTCAGCCTTCAATGTCACCAATCCAACTGGTGTAGGATGTCAGGGACTACTGGACGACACCGCAGCTGATCTGACAGCGACATTTGACAATACCCCTCATATTGAAGGGTTGAACATATTCAGAACAGAGCCCACCGGAGTGCCCTGTAGTTATGTCGATAGCGGGACATTTACCATGGCAACTTTGGCAGATAATACCGGATATTATCAGTGGGATATTGCCGGTGCGTCGATTTTTAATGGTAATCCGGAACGACAATTTACCATCTGGCCGTACTCAACTCTGTATTCTCACACAGAGCAGGATGTGCTGAAGTACTATATTAAATAACGCAACAGGTGCTGTTTAATAAACACATTAGACAGCACCGTTATCCTCTCAACTAATCTTCAGATCCATGCAGAAAAACACACAAGGTAATAACGGCTGCTCAAATCCAGTCGCCTTCCAACCCTTTGTCATCAATGCAATGCACTCAGCATCTTGATTTCTCTCATCACGGTGCACACCCATCAAGCTTCCATACAATACATTGGATCAGCCGACAGGTAATGAAAACCATGCTTACTTAACACTCTTTCGGCACATCAGAGAGACCTGATGATGAATGATTTCATAACCTAAAAAAAAGTTGCACATTATTATTTTTTTCATTGCAATCTGAGTTACAAATTACCCATTGCAGGAAATAGCAATAGGCGTCCGGGCAGGTGTCTTTTAGATCATCCGCAAAACAGCATCAAACACACCCGGCTTTACCTTTAAAACAATAATCAAAGGAACTAACAATATGGAATTTTTTTCCCGCTACATTACCGGTGATGACCTCAGGAAATTAAGAAAAAATAAAGGTGTGACAACACAGGCAATGGCGACTCAGCTTGGCGTGTGTCGTAAAACTTATGAAAACTGGGAGCGCGATGTGGGTCAGCCAAAACTCAACCAGTTTTTTGCTATGGTCACTTTTTGTTCTGTCGATGTCTCAGACTTTCTGACTAAAATACGCCAGCACGGCCAGGCCTGATATGCTGCCCTCAGAGTACTCCGCGCGAATGGCTCTGAGGGTTTTTGATTATACTCATCTCTTCATCAAGCCTGTGCCAGCGGCTCAGGTAGTTCATTTAGCCAACGCACTTCCCTGATCCAACTCGTCATTTTAGGAAAGCCCTCATCCGGGCAAGTCATATCCCATGCCGTCAGCAAGGGATCACCAAACACCCCACCATTTTCGAAACTTTCTTTTAGTGCCTGATTCATGCCCTGATAACTGTTTTCCGGAAAGACCAGATCTATGGGTAGTCCAAGGTGCCAAATTGCGGCAACAGACCAGGCTGTCGCGGCCATTTCCTCCCCGTCCATCGCTTGTTTTTCGCGTCCATTTTTAAGCCCGTTTTTATATACATCTTCATGTAGCTGAGGCCTAAAAATGGGCTCACATACCGCAATGTGCCCCGCTTCATGCAGTATATCCCCGGGACAAACCAGCTGATCAATGTCTATGTGGAGTACGCCATGAACAATTTGTAACCCAGGCAAGAACATCTGACCCTCTACGGGACAAAGCGCATGGGGCAAGTTAATGTCGCTCAGGAAGTTACAAATGCGTTGAGTATCTTGATCCATTATCGGCTCCTTGCACTGACCCCGGAACGACCCGGTTCAGTCTAATTACGTTATTTGCGAGTGTAATGTTTTTCAAACAGTTTTTATATTACATAAGATTACTGCATAAGTGCCCATTTCGCCGCCATTGAGGGTCACATTTTTAGATAAAAATCACGACACAGATCAATAAACGCTGCACTGTATGCGCCATCCTGCGTTCTCACACACAGGGTTTCCTGAACCAGATCAGTCTCCGTCCGACACCATTCCATCATCAGCCTGCTAACGGGCTTGTCAGGCGTCATAGTGACATCACAGCGGCGAGCAAGGTACAAACCATATTGCTGTGCCAGTGCGATAAAGGCGAGCCCTTCCTGAGCCGGTAAAATGACCGCCAGCCGACCTTGTGCGTAGCTGTGCAGCTTAAACGCCTCAATCAGGTGCGTAAAACTCAGACTGTCGGTGTGGCGCGCGGTATTTCGGGCAACATCCGGCCCTTTTAAGCTGTGATTAAAATATGGCGGATTGCTGATCACCAAATCATAGAGCTGATCGGCAGCAAATGTCTGAATGGGAGTCTGGTGCACCCGAATACCCTGCCAGGGGCTGCCATGGATGTTGTCTCTGGCATCCAGACAGGCCTGCGTATCAATTTCAACCGCATCGATCATCAGGGATGGGGCGCGCTGTTTGCACATCAGACTCAGTAACCCAGTGCCAGCACCAATGTCCAGCATGCGCTGTGCGCCCGTCACGCGAACCCAGGCGCCGAATAACACCCCATCGGTCGACACCTTCATTGCACTGCGCGATTGTGCCACCGTAAATTGCTTAAATGCAAAGCCTGCCATTTTGCTCCTTTGAGAAACCCGGATTGCCAAGTATAATTCCGCTATTGTCCTTTATTTGTGATGCACTATGCAATTTACTGAATTCGATCTCGACGGCACGCTTCTGACTGCCATAAAAAAAATGGGCTTTGAGCAGGCCACCAGCATTCAACAGCTAGCCATTCCGGAGGCTCTGATGGGCCGTGATATACTGGCGTCTGCGCCAACGGGCACAGGTAAAACAGCCGCCTTCCTGATCCCGGCAATTCAGTATTTGATGGATTTTCCGCGTCGCGATCCCGGTTTTGCCCGTGTGCTGATCATGACGCCCACCCGTGAGCTGGCCTATCAGGTGTTTGAGCAATGCGAAGCGCTGGCAGCAGGCACGCATCTGAAAATCGGTGTGGTAACCGGTGGTATTAACTATGGCAGCCACAAAGAAATCTTCGAAAAGAACAACGACATTCTGATAGCCACACCGGGCCGTCTGATGGAATACCTTGAGACCGAAAACTTCCACGCCGACAATGTTGAGCTGCTGATCCTCGATGAAGCCGACCGCATGCTGGATCTGGGCTTTAAAAAAGAAATGCTCAAGATCTGTAACGAAGCAAAGAACCGCCGCCAGTGTTTCCTGTTTTCCGCCACACTGGAAGGCGACAGCGTCGAGCTGTTTGCTGAGCGCATCTTAAAAGATCCGGCACTGCTTGAAGCCGAATCATCGCGTAAAGAAAAAGGCAAAATTCATCAGTGGATCCATCTGGCTGATGATTACGAGCATAAACTGGCGATGCTGGCCAACCTGCTACAAAGCGAAGAAGTGACCAAGGCCATCGTGTTTGTGAAGACCCGTGAGCGTCTGGAAAAACTGGTCGGCGAACTGTACACCCAGGACATTAAAACCACCTGGCTGCGCGGAGAAATGCCGCAGGACAAGCGCATGGCCGCCATGGCCAGCTTCCACAGTGGGCGCACCCGCATTCTGATCGCCACCGATGTGGCGGCGCGTGGTATCGACGTTGCGGATATCAGCCATGTGATTAACTTTGATATGCCGCGTACCGCCGACATTTACGTGCATCGTATTGGCCGTACCGGACGTGCCGGAAAAAAAGGCACCGCCATTTCACTGGTTGAGGCCCATGATGCCGAGATCCTGGGTAAGGTTGAGCGCTACACAGAGCAGAAACTAAAACGCCGTGTGATTGAAGGGCTGGAACCAAAACACAAAGAAGCCAAGTTACCGAAAAAGAAAAAAGATCCGGTTAAAATCAAAGCCAAGAAAAAAGCCGCTAAGGCCAAAACAAAAAAGAAAAAGTAACCCATAAGCCACAGGACGTCTGAGACGTCCTTTTTCTTTTTGCTCAGGCCTCACCCTTTATATTCAGGCCCCTTTTCTCACATGGAGCAAGCCGTTACACTTGCGTATAAACATGCTCTATCGCAGGAAGCTCAATGCTCACACCCGACCAAGTTATCGCCCTGGAAGTCTATCTGGCCCATTTGCGCCTTAATATCGATCCCACATTAGCACAGAAATACCCGACCTTTGCAGGCAAGCCCTACCCTCTGGGACGGTGCAAAGAAGTCCGTAATGCCATTCATGATGCACTCAAAACGGCGCTGGCCAAACCGCAGGTCGACGTGGCACTGCAACCGCTTAAAGCGCTGCTGGACGGTGGCCTGACGCTCGAACCGGTATGGGGATCTCTGCGCGATGAATACTTTCAGAATGCGCTGGTGGTTGGGCCCTGGTACATAGATGCAGCCAATGACACCGTTAACCCCAATAAGCCACGGGCGGAGATCCGCTTACTCGCAGAGTCAGGGTTTGGTGCCATCACCAGTTTTGAGCAATTTATCAAAATTGCCCGCAGCTACTGGGAGGTCGATATCTATCGCAATGATATTTTCCCGGCATTGGCCCCTTTTATCCCTTTAGTATGTGTGAACAAAGCAGGTGTTAGCTGGTTTGCCGCCGCCAACGACGACATGATACTTGTTGCCCAGGACAGTGGCTTTGAGCTGGTAGAGCAAGTGCTGCCCTCTTTACCCTCTCCTCCTTGCGAATTAACGGAGAAATGGCATCGTGCCGCACTTCGCGTTGATATGCCCAGTCCATTATTGAAAGCACAGACACGGGATGCAGCGGCCATGTGCCGACATTATCGCAACGAAAGTAAACATCAGGATATCGGCTTTCGCGATGAAGTGGTGCTTGCTTATCTCAGTCTGCCGGTAAACGTGTAAGTAGCGTAGCCCCTCTGGACAATAAAACGGTCGCAACTAAGGCGACCAACACCACCGGCATGCGCCACACATTTAACGCCTGCCACACAGCCTCAACCTGCCGGTGAACGTGTCAGTGGCCTGGCTCCTCTGGATAACAAAACGGTCGCAATCAGAGCGATCAACACCACTGGCATACTCCACACATTTAACGCCTGCCAACCAACGGTGGCTTCCAAAAACCCGGCGCTGAGTGATGATGCCACCACCATGCTGAAGACCAAAAACTCGTTGCAGGCTTGTGTTTTGGCGCGCTCCTGCGGCGCATAAGTCTGACTCACCAGTTGTGTGGCGCTGATAAACATAAAGTTCCAACCCACGCCTAGGGCGAATAAAGCCAACAAAAAGTGCCAGTGCGTCAACCCCAACAGATTGATTCCGGCGCAGATCAGATACAGCACACAGCCCGCAAGGATCATGGCTCGTGCGCCAAAGCGCTCAATGAGCTTGCCGGTAAAGAAAGATGGCAGAAACATCCCCAATACATGCCATTCAATGACCAGTGCGGAGTCTGCCAGGTCAAATCCATGGCGATGCATGGCCAGCGGCGTTGCGGTCATCAAAAAATTCATGACGGAATAACTGATCATGGCCACCAGCACCGCCAGCTGAAACTGCTTCTGTGCCATAATTTCTTTCAATGTCCGGGCCGGCGCTTGGGCGGTGTGTGTGTCGACCTCAGTAAAGCGTACGCCCTGCAACAATAGCAAAGCCAGAATGTACAACCCACTGAGTGCCACAAAGGAATTGGCATAATTCAATGCCGGGTACACCTCATTCACCCAGACGGCCAGGTTCGGCCCCAAAACAGCTGCAACAACACCACTGGCCATAATGATCGAAATGGCCGTGGCGGGCTTATCACTGGCTTCTATGGCCGCAAATCGATACAAGGTGGCAAAGCCAATCCCAATCCCTATCAAAGTGGTCGCCACACAAAAAAGTGCAAAGTCGCTTTCTCTAAGCGCCCAGACCCCTAGTAAAGTGCCACTGATACCAATCAGATTGCCTAAGGAGAAGCCTAGTCTGCGACCAGTTTTCGCCATGATCAGCGACGCCGGAATGGTCGCCATTAATAGCCCAGCCATCTGCATTGCCACCGGCAAAGTGGTCAGCGCCGCCGACGGGCTCAACAACTGACCCACCAGCGCAGAAATGGTCACAAGCAGGATGTTCCCTGTGGTGATCAGACCCTGACAACAGGCCAGCAGCAAGACATTTTTATTCAATGAGGCATACTCCAAAGATTAGAGGTAGGGTGTTTAGACACCAAAGCAGAGGGGCTCACTCCCACTCAGGCATGTTTGTTCTGGGTTCAGCAGGCTTACTCAAACGACATTGATTCGTCTGCTCATAACAGCGCTGAATACACTGTGTTTGCAATGGATCCGCACTGATATAATCTTCCTGGCAATGTTGTAAGCAGGCGCGTTCTTTGTGCTCACACTCGACCTGGACACTGCCAACACGCGTATTAAGCTGGCCCTGACACCCTGCCAACCCCCCTATTACAGCAAGCATACCTAAGCCTCTGATTATCCCTACCCCGCTCATCGTCTCAGACTCCGAATTAGTTTTGCTCTGCGCGCAGAAATACCGGCTCACTGGCTTTTTGCGTTGCTTCTTCGCTGTAATAATAGCCAGCAACATCAAACGCTTTCAGTGCCTCGGATGAGTCTACCTGATTATCCAGAATATACCGTGCCATCATGCCCCGGGCTTTTTTGGCATAGAAACTAATGACCTTGAACTGCCCATTTTTGCAGTCTTTGAACACAGGCGAAATAATCTCAGCTTTAAGTGCCTTTTTATCTACCGCTTTGAAATACTCATTGGATGCCAGATTAATCAGTACCTGACTGTCGGCCGCTTCCAGCGCTTCGTTGAGCTTCTCGGCAATAATACTGCCCCAGAATTCATAGAGGTTTTTACCGCGCGGATTATCCAACTTAGTGCCCATTTCCAGACGATACGCCTGCATCAAGTCCAGTGGCTTCAGTACCCCATAAAGGCCAGACAAAATACGCAAATGTTGCTGCGCGTAGTCCAATGTGGTGTCGTCCATACTGGTTGCATCCAGACCTGTGTACACATCACCATTAAAGGCCAGCACAGCCTGTTTGGCATTATCAGAGGTGAAAGGTTGTGACCACTCGGCGAAGCGCGCGGCATTGAGGCCCGCCAGCTTGTCACTGATCTTCATTAAGGTGCCAATCTGTTGCGGCGACAAATCACGACACACGCGGATCAATTCTTCACTGTGTGTGAGCAACTCGGGCTGGGTAAAACGCGCGGTGTGCGCCGGGGTATCATAATCGAGATTTTTTGCCGGGGAAACGAGAGTGATCATGGCCTGCCTATTGACTTAACTATTGATAAATGTCAATTTCAACACTATCCCCCGGTGAGCGCAAGCGCAATATTTTTCGGGGGCTCGACACTGCTTGCCCAGTTGCTGGCAGACCAGCCTGTTTGCAGTTCGTCACGCAGACCCCCCGACTGACGAAGTGCGCCCCCGCATCACGCATTCGGACTTTCTCGTGGCACGACCTCGCAGATAAGGACATATGACCTATTCACACAGGTCACGGTAATGCAACATAGGGACAGTAGACTTTTTGACACGCTGCAATGAATTGGAATGAGGACAGCATGACTTCAGCATTAGATAGGCTAAAACAGCATTCATCTATCGTCGCCGACACCGGAGATATCGAGGCAATCCGTAAACACCAACCGGAAGATGCCACCACTAACCCGTCTCTGCTATTAAAAGCAGCCGAGATGCCTGCTTATCAGGATTACCTGAAAGCAGCCTGGGACTACGCTAAGAGCCAGCATGACGATGCGGCACAACAACTGGAACTGGCTTGTGATTACTTTGCCGTTCTGCTTGGTAAAGAGATTGCTAACATTGTACCGGGTTATATCTCAACCGAAGTCGATGCACGCTTATCGTTCGATACCGAAGCGACCATTGCTAAAGCGCAGCAATTATTGGCGCTGTATGAGCAGCTGGGTGTCAGCAAAGACAAAATTTTAATCAAAATCGCCTCTACCTGGGAAGGCATTAAAGCCGCAGAAGCTTTGGAAAAGCAAGGCGTTAAATGTAACCTGACTTTACTATTCAGCCAGGCTCAGGCACGCGCATGTGCTGACGCAAATGTATTCCTTATCTCACCCTTTGTAGGTCGGATCCTCGACTGGCACGTGGCCAATGGTCTGGAAAAGCCGACTGATCCACTACAAGACCCGGGTGTGCAGTCAGTACGCAGCATTTACGAATTCTACAAACGCCACGGTTATAACACCGTTGTGATGGGTGCCAGCTTCCGTAACACCGGTGAAATTGTTGCCCTGACAGGGTGTGACAAGTTGACTATCAGCCCTGCATTGCTAGAGGAACTGGGTGAATTGCCAGCCACTGAAGCGTACCTGCTGAACAACAACTATGAAGTTGTGGCTAAACCTGCTCCGCTGAGCGAAAGCGAATTCCGCTGGTTACACAACCAGGATGCCATGGCCACCGAAAAGCTGGCTGAAGGTATTCGTGCATTTGCAGCTGCCCAGGAAACGCTGGAAACACGCTTTAAAGCGCTGTAAGCAAACACTGCACTAAGCATATTAATTGAAAAACGCCACTTGAAGTGGCGTTTTTTTATGCCCTGAAATTGACGACTCAATTCATCCACCTCCCCGCTCGCAGCGCTCTGTTCCTCTGGCCTCGGCAAAACTTGAAGCAAATTTGAGCTTCATCAAACTGTCACCTGCTTTTAACCTAACGGACACATTTTTATTTTACTTTTCTCCTGTCTGTGGTATACCAGCATTACTTGAAGTGTGTTTTTCATTCAAATTGAGTAATGCGTAAACACAAATCTTTGAGGTTAGTACATCAATAGGAGAAATTCATGGATAGCCTAGACGATTTTATTTCAACACTAGAAAGTCCTGCACCAAAGAAAAGAACCTCATCTAAAGGCAAAAAAAGAAAGTGGCGCGAAATTGAAGCGCTGAAGGACAAACAACGCCTGCGTAAGGAATTGGAAGAACTGGACATATTCGCAGACAGCATCGATCTGGACGAGCTTGACTTTATTTAACTGAAAAGGCGCATTGAGCGCCTTTTTTGTTTTTTAAACCTAAACTCAGACTTGCCAGTTGATGGGCGTTTTGTCCATGCTTTGCAATAGCGTGTTGGTTTGCGAAAAGTGCTGACAACCGAAAAAGCCGCGGTGTGCTGAAAGCGGAGAAGGGTGTGGTGCGTGCAATACGTGATGACGTTGTGTGTCGATCGCTTTGCCTTTCTTTTGTGCATGTGCACCCCATAGCAGGAAGATTACGCCCTCTGTGTGTTGATTGAGCTGCTCGATCACGGCGTCGGTAAAGCGTTCCCAACCGAGGTGTTTGTGGGAGTGTGCCTGTCCCTGCTCGACCGTTAACACGGTATTGAGCAGCAGTACGCCTTGCTCAGCCCAGGGTAGCAGATAGCCATGATTGGGGATCTGGAAACCCGCGATGTCCTGTGCCAATTCTTTATACATGTTGGCCAATGACGGGGGCACCTTAACACCTGGCAGTACAGAGAAACACAACCCGTGTGCCTGGTTTGGCCCGTGGTAGGGATCCTGTCCCAGGATCACAACCTTGACCTGATCGAACGGTGTGGCCTTGAACGCCTCAAACATCATATCCTCAGGAGGATAAACGGTGACGTCCTGCGCCCGACGCTCAGCGACATAGTTCAGGGTGTCCTGAAAATACGTTTGTTGTTTTTCGTGCCCGAGCACGTCATTCCAGGTTGTCATATTTATTTTCCAGCTAGTTTAAGTTGCTGATAGTAAGTTCGCGAAGCATCCAGTTTATCACATAACTGAGTTAACCCTTCAAGCACACGGGTCGTATAACGATGTAACAGATCCGCATTCACCTCAATATATTGTGCATGTTTGGCCGCCGGAATTTCTGGCCACTTATGCCAGTCTATGGTGGGCTGGACTTGTTTAGATTTTTCCTGCGGGATCACTATCACCTGCGGGTGTTTCAGGAGCACATTTTCGATACTGATCTGCGGATAAGATGTCGTTGCATCGGCAAACACATTACTGGCCCCACACACCTCGAGCGTCTGATGGATCCAGGTGGTGCCATTGACCGTCATCATCGGAGCTGGCCACAACTGATAAAACACGGACAAAGGTGTTGCAGCCCGATACTCCTTGTGCAGTTCAGCCATGCCTTGTTCAAACTGCCGCGCCACTTGCTCAGCGTTCTCTTCCAGCCCGGTTAACTGGCCCAGCCAGCGCAGAGAATGCGGGATCTGTTGCAGGGCTTTGGTTTCGCTATACACCACGTTCACACCGAGCTGCTCAAGCTTATCCAGCTCAGTTTGTTGATTGCCGCCCTGCCAGGCAATCACCAGATCGGGGGACAGCGCCAGTAACTTTTCCAGCGCAATGCCATGAAAGCCACCAATACGGGGAATGTGATTGGCTTCAGCCGGGAAGTCCGCATACTCAACTGTTCCGACAATCCGCTCGCCAGCCCCTATAGCATATAAGTTCTCAACAATATGCGGCGCCAGGGCCACGATCCGTTTAGCCGGCCGTTCAGAGGCCTGAGCTGCACAGACCTGACTTGCAATCAGACACACCAGCATACCCAGCCAGATATTCAGGACTGCTTTCATCAGAAATCGAACCCTTTTTGCGCTTTGATCCCCGCTTCAAACGCGTGTTTCACGTTGCGCACTTCACTGACCGTATCAGCCAACTCTGTCAGGCGACGATGTGCCCCGCGACCCGTAATGATCACCGACTGCATCGCTGGACGATTTTCCAACGCCGTAATCACTTCATCCAGATCAAGATAGTCGTAGCTGACCATATAGGTGAGTTCGTCCAGCAAGACCAGATCGATACTGTCATCCTGCAACCACTGCTTTGCCTGTTGCCAGGTGGCCTGCGCTGCCTGGGTATCTGTCTCGCGGTTTTGTGTTTCCCAGGTGAAGCCCGTTTTCATCACAGCAAACGGCACACCCGCGCGTTCCAACAAATTACGCTCACCGCATTCCCACATACCTTTAATAAACTGTACTACAGCAGCATTCATGCCATGGCCCACACACCGTGCAACGGTGCCAAAGCCTGAGGTAGACTTGCCTTTGCCATTGCCCGTGATCACCTGCAAGATGCCTTTTTCTTGCTGTGCCTGCTCGATTTTGGCATCGACCTGCTCTTTCACTTTTTGCTGTCTTGCCTTATGTTTATCCTGATTATGTTCGCTCATGCTGTCCTCTGTTCACTGATTGCCAGAATTTTATCTATGTCTAAATGGGTTTCGCACATATCGGCCAGCCGTTCCAGTTGCTGCTCACGGTGTTCTGCCAGGTTGAATCCACTACCACTGTAGCGGCCATCGCTGGCCCAGCTCAGCACACAGGTCAACCCCTCGGGACTATCAAACAGTCCGTGCAGATAGGTGCCAGCCAGCTGGTTATCCTCACTGATAAAACCATCAACTTGCCACCCTGATGGGTGCGCGTCAAACTGTAAAAAGGGTCGCGCTAATGCAGCCCCCTGAGTGATCCCACAATGGATCTCATAACCGCTCAGATGGGTCTGCTGACCGTTCAACAAACAGCTTGCCTGCACCTGAGTCAGGGTTTTATTTGTTGTCAGTTGGGTTTCAAAATCGGCCATCGCCAGGCCTTGAATACTGCCTTGTGTTGACTCGACCTGCTGTGGGTCACAAATGGTATTCCCCAGCATCTGATACCCTCCACAGATCCCAAGCACTTTACCGCCGTAGCGTACATGGCGTCGCAGCTCACTGTCCCACCCCTCTGCGCGTAAAAAAGCCAGGTCGTTAAGCACATTTTTACTGCCCGGGATGATCACTAAGTCAGCTGCACCTATGGTTTCGGTGTGGCGCACATAACGCAAGTCAACTTTAGGGTCTAACCGCAAGGTATCAAAATCGGTGTGATTGCTAATATGCGGCAGCAGCAATACGGCCACTTTAATTTCGGGGTCGTCCATGCGATTTGCTATCGTCACGGCATCTTCCGCATCCAACGCCAGATCGTGTAAGTAAGGCAATACGCCCAGCACAGGTTTGCCGGTATGCTGCTCCAGCCAGTCCAGCCCGCTCTGTAACAACGCAATATCGCCCCGAAAACGGTTGATCACGAAGCCTTTCACTAAAGATTGCTCGTAGTCGCTGAGCAGCGACAGGGTCCCAACCAGGTGAGCAAACACACCGCCTTTGTCGATGTCGGCAATGATGATCACCGGGCAATCAACCTCACAGGCAAACCCCATATTCGCAATGTCGTTCTCTCGCAGGTTAATTTCCGCGGGGCTGCCGGCCCCTTCGACCACGCAGAGGTCATACTGTTCGCTGAGCCTTTGATGTGAGGTCAGTACCGCCTGCATCGCAACTTTTTTGTAGTCATGATACCCCGCGGCTTCCATGTTACTGAGTGCACGGCCATGCACAATAACCTGGGCACCCGTATCTGAATTAGGCTTGAGTAAAATCGGGTTTAGATCTGTGCTCAACGGTACTTTGGCAGCCATGGCCTGTAATGCCTGAGCCCGGCCTATTTCTCCGCCATCTGGGGTAACCGCACTATTGAGCGCCATATTCTGCGGTTTGAACGGTACGACCTCGATACCACGGCGCCGCAATGCCCGGCACAAGCCCGCTACTAACGTGCTTTTTCCGGCATCTGACGTTGTGCCCTGTACCATTAACGTATTCATACTCAATTGTCTCCTTTAAGCGTCAGTGGCAAACCCGCCATCACAAAATCGACTCGGTCTGCCAAAGCGGCGATGTCCTGATGCAGCCAGCCCGATTCGTCAACGAAGCGACGACTGAGTTCGCCAAGCGGCACTATGCCGTGGCCCACCTCATTGCTGATCAGAATCACCCGGGCACGAGTGGCTCGCAGAGCACTCAGCAGCGCCGCGCGCTTGTGTTGAAATGCTGAGTCAGAGTAGTCACATAATGCCGTGGTTAACCACAACGTGAGACAATCAATCACCACACAATCATCGGACGCAAGGCTGGCTAACACTTGATCCAGCGCCCAGGTCTCTTCTATGAGCTGCCAGTATGCCGGGCGCGATGCCTGATGATGCGCGATCCGCGCGACCATCTCCTCATCCCCGGGTCGTGCAGTCGCGAGATAAATTAACCGGGCCACTTTACCGTCGCTGAGCCAGCGCTCGGCTCTTTGCTCACCTAACCGACTCTTTCCACAGCGCGCACCACCCAGAATAAGTTCAACCCGACCCGTCATAACCAGACCACCAGACAAAATAAATACACCGTGACTTCCGCAAGTTGCTGTGCCGCGCCCAGACAGTCTCCCGTATAACCGCCAAGCTGGCGTTTAAACCAATAAACACAGCCTGTACGGCACAACCACAGTGCGACAACCAGCGCAACGCACTGCCATAGGGTAAACAATCCGGCAAACCAGCTCACTATTAGTAAAACTAAACCACAGAGATAAAGTAACTGCTTACTTTGTGTAGAAAGAAACTGGGCAACGGGCTTAACTTTACTTTGCGCATCCGCCTGAACATAATTCAGTTTACCAATTATACTGGTGGCCATAACCCGGCTCAGACCATGACCAAGCAGGATAGCTGCACATACATAAGCAAGTTGCTCACTTAAGGAGAGTAAAGCCTGAAACTTGGTAAGCAGTAGCAGAACCAATGCCGCCGCACCATAGGTGCCCAGTCGGCTGTCTTTCATGATGGTGAGCTTATCGGTCACACTCCAGCCACCGCCAAAACCATCCCAGACATCCGCAAAGCCATCTTCATGAAATGCACCTGTTATGATCAGCCCGGCACTCAGCGTTATTATTACCGCAATGCCAGCAGGCAACACACTGGCCAGCGCACAGTAAAGCAGTGCTAACAGAGTACCCAAGAGCACGCCGACCCAGGCAAAGTAACCGCTGGCCTGATTAATGTCCTGATCGCTGACCTCGCCCGACACTTTAACGGGAATGCGCGTCAGAAAGATCACCGCCAGCTTAAATTGCCTCAGCTCACTCATGAGTGTCTACCACCTGAGTGACAGCCGCCGACTCAAAGCTGGCCATCTGATAGTAAAATGCCAGCGCACTTTGACACAGGGGCAATGCCATTGCCGCACCTGAGCCCTCACCCAGACGCATATTCAGATCCAATAATGGCTCGGCATTTAGCTCATTCAGCATGCGTCGGTGTCCCTGCTCACCTGAGCAATGGGCAAACACCATATAATCCTGACTGACAGGTTCAATGCGACACGCCAGCATAGCTGCAGCTGTTGCAATAAAGCCATCCACCAGAATTACCTTTTGTGCACGGGCAATTTCCAGCATGGCACCGACCATCTGACAGATCTCAAACCCGCCGAGACGACGCAACACCTCTCGAGGATCATCAAGAGCATCACCATGTAACAGCAAAGCCTGATCGATCAGTTGTTGTTTTTTCTCCACCACTTCTGCACTCACGCCGGTGCCACGTCCAACCGTTTCAGCGCCAGTCAACCCACTTAGAGCCGAGAAAATCGCCGCTGCGGCAGTAGTATTGCCGATCCCCATTTCGCCCAACGCAAACACGTTTGACCCCGAGTCCAATGCCGTCTGCACGGCTTCTTGACCATATAACAAACCTTGATCAAGCTGTGCTTCACTCAGGGCAGGCTCAATATGCAATGGCCGGGTGATATGACCAAGGCGTTGTGACACAATACCCAATTCCGGAGCTGGCGCTGTCAAAATACCACAGTCAATCACACTCAGTTGCCAGCCAAGCTGAGCACACAAGACATTAATGGCTGCACCACCCGTGGCAAAGTTAGCCACCATCTGACCGGTCACCTCGCTGGGTGCAATAGACACGCCCTCGGCAGCAATGCCATGATCTCCGGCAAATATCATCATCTGCGGCTGCACGATGGCGGGTTTTTCGGCTTCAAGTTGGGCGCGACTCATGCCCTGACTCAAAATGCTCACCAGCTGATGTGCCAATGTCTCAAGCTTACCCAGCGCGCCCTGAGGCTTGGTCTTCATATCTATGGTGTGCTGAATATAAGCGTCATGCTGGCGATTGAGTGGTGGGATCATAAAGTCTCCTGTTAGGTCAGATGCTGGCTGCGCGCTTTTTGGCAATTAACAGCGATAAGAAAAACACACTGCCGATGGCGGAGGTGATCACCCCAATCGGAAGCTCCTGATTGTCTATCAGGGTGCGGGCCAGCACATCGACCCACAGCATCATGAGCCCACCTGATAAAGCGGTCGCCAACATACCCAATGTACGAACCTGCGAAATAAAAAAGCGCACAATATGGGGGATCATCAAGCCAACAAACCCGACCCCACCGCAGGCAGCGACAATCACGGCTGTCAACATAGATGCCAGGATCAACATGCCCAGTCTTAGCCTGTGTACATTCACACCTAAGGTTACCGCGCTCTCATCACCGACTAACAACGCATTCAGGCTGCGGCGCATCAGTAGCATCACTGTACAACCTATCGACACGACCAGAGCGGGTAACCACAGCCATTGCCAGTCTGCACGGCTGAAACTGCCCAGGCTCCAGAATATAATGGCACTAATGGCCTGTGGGTCGCTCCAATAGAGTAATAAGCTGGTAAAGGCAGAAAATAAAAATGTCAGCGCGACACCTGATAACAACATGTTCTCGACCAGTGCAGTGCCTTTGTGAAACGCAATGAGCAACAACAGGCTCATGGCCACTGCGCTGCCGGCAAACGCCGCGCCAGATAAGGCCAGTGCGCTTTGCACCCCAAATAATGCAACCAACAACACCACACCAAATGACGCCCCGGAGGAAATGCCAAATAAATACGGATCGGCGAGCGGATTGCGGGTCACGGTTTGCAAAATAAGCCCGGCAATGGCCAGGCCGGCCCCCGCAAAAAAAGCCAGCAAAGTACGTGGCAATCGCAGCTCAACCACAATCTTTTGATTCAATATACCATTGTCGTAGTTGCTCAAAGCCTGCCAGACCTCGCTCCAACTGAGTGAAACCGCCCCGACAGACAGTGCGGTGAGCATGCTGGCTAAACAGGCACAGAGCAACCCGGGTATTAGCAAGGCCTTCATTGTTGATACCCGTAGTGATAACGAATGTGTGGCACACCCGACGCATTGCGACGAGGCCCGGAGACTGTCTCAACGTCAGCACAGACGCCAAAAACATCACTCAGTAAACCCGGCGTTATGATCTCTAATGGGGCTCCCTGAGCAATCAGCTGACCTTGCTCCAGTACCAGCAGCTCGTCGCTGAGTGCCGCAGCAAGATTAAGATCATGGAATGAGGCAATCACGGTCACCCCCATGGCCTTAGCCAACTCCATGATCTGGATCTGATACTTTACATCCAGATGACTGGTGGGCTCATCCATGATCAGCAGTTCAGGCTGCTGTACCATGGCTCTGGCGATCATTGCCCGTTGCTTTTCGCCGCCCGACAGGGCATCAAATTGCTGTTGTGCTTTGTGGCTCAGACCCACCCGCTCAAGGGCTTCCAGGATCAGTTTTTTATCCGTTTCATTAACAGCAGAAAACAGGGTTTTATGTGGCGTCACGCCCATGGCAACCACCTCGAACAGCGCCAGATTAAACTGACTGGGGATCTCCTGCAATACCACCGCCACCTGGCGTGCATAAGCGCGGCGAGGATAATCAGATAAAGGTTTACCGGCATAGCGTATTTCCCCCGCCCCGGGATGCCAGTAACGGTACAGGCAACGTAACAAGCTGGACTTTCCTGCCCCGTTAGGTCCAATCAGACCAATAAACTGCCCGCGTTGAACGGTAAAATTGAGCGCCGTCAAAATAGGTTTGTCACCCAGAGTCAGGCTCAGGTTATGCACGGAGATTTGTGGTGAAGTCATACCGCCTCAAATGCAGGCAGCAGCGCAGAGCCAGCTATTCGCGTTGTCACGACTGGTTTTCTGTACTGACTTAAGTGCGCCCGCTTAAGTGTAGGTATTGGCCTTGGTATCTGGCTTCAGACTCTCAGTCTATTACAGTTGCGGGGACAGCTGAGGATTTACACCTCATTCCCAATGACTGCCAATACAATACGATGCTAAATTTAGGCCTTATTATGAAGTCCAGACGTCTAAAACACAACTTTCGGCCAAACCTGACCATGCTCATCAAAGTACACGGAGACTTGGATCATCCCGCCATAGCCAATCTCGAGGCGCGATAAATGCGTATCATAGCCCTCAGGCAAAGCCAACCAGATAGCCAGTAACTGCTTAATGACCCCAGCATGTGTCACAATCGCTGCGTTTATGGGAGAGGGAGTTGCAGTGAACTGCTGCCACCAATCATATAAACGTAGGTGGAATGCCGACATGGACTCCCCATTTGGCGGGGTATGCTGCCAGGGACTTTGCCAAAAGTCGCCAATGCCAGGTACTCGTGCTGACTGCCAGAGCGTGTCGTAGCGTTCACCATCCCAGTCGCCAAAATGCATTTCACTAAGTCGGGGTTCTATCTGCAGTGGCAAACCGGTGGTTTCACAAAACGCACGGGCCACCGCCTGGCATCGCTGCAATGGAGAAGCAATCACCTGTGCAATCCCATCACACGCCTCAAGTTGGACATGCACTTGTTCATTGCCCGACGCGCTTGCGGGCATATCAGTACTTCCAAGCAAACGGCCGGTTTCCCGGGGTTCACCATGGCGAATAAAATACAGGGTTCGTTGCATTAGGCTATGGCACTGTTACTAGGAGCCAGAAACGTAAAAACGCAAGCCAGGGCTTGCGTTTTCGATGATGTCAGTGGATTAGAGAATTTGGTTTTCTTTCCACATTTGCTCTTTTGCGAGACGCTTCTTACGTTTGTCGCACGGGTCGTCACAATCACAGATCTTGTCGATACCCATAGAGCCCAGACCGCCACAACTACTGGCCATTGATTTCTTTTGTACTATGACCCCGACAGCCATCGCAACGGCGATCAATAACAACAACCCAAAGGTAAGTAAAAATAGTGACATCTCAGGCCTCTTTTGCATATCCATCCGCTATCGCGGACTGGTGACGGTTAATTGTGCTCATTATATAACTAAACGCACCTAAGTTAAAACGTTCGCGATGCAGATCTCATTATAAATACGGTTTGAACGCACTGCTTGCGTAAACCTTCAGACCTTCATCACTTTTACTGATCAAATAGACTGGCAGATTGTGTAACTCAGCGTACGCTCTCGCTCGTTCAGTCCCCATCACTGTTAGGGCCGTAGCGAGGCCATCGGCGGTCATCGCAGATGGGTGCAATACTGTTACCGACACCAAGTCGTGTTTAACCGGCTTACCCGTGCCCGGATCGATCAGATGGGTGAAGGTCTCACCGTCCATTTCATAGAAAATACGATAGTCGCCTGAAGTCGCAACACTGTTCTTACCTGGCTCAATCACTTTATGGATTTGTCGTTGCCCAACCGGTGCATCCGGCTTTTCAATGGCAATACGCCAGGGCTCATCATCAGGTTTGGTGCCCGACAACCTCAGCTCACCACCAATTTCAACCATATAGTTGCTGATACCGTGCGACTCGATCAGTTCTGCCACTTTATCTATGCCATAGCCTTTTGCCGTGGCAGAGAAAGACAATTCCAGATGATCCAACGTTTTTGCCAAACCATTCTCTGTCAGAGTCAGTTTATCGAGGCCAATTTGCTCACGCATCTGCGCCAGCTGCTGCTCAGAGGGACGCTTGGTCGGGCGCTTGTCAGGGCCAAATCCCCACAAATCAATTAGAGGTCCCATGGTCACATCCAGTGTCTGAGTTGACAAACCCAGCCGGATTGACTCAGCAATCACCTTCCTGAAATCATCACTGATCGGCATGACCTGGTTGGCAACCAGGCGATTAAACTGGTTGATCTCTGAATCCGGAATATAGGTCGACATAGATTGATTCACCGCTTTAAGCGCGGCCTCAACCTCAGTATGTAACTGCTCTTTAGTCAGTGTGCTTTGCTGTGGAAAAGCCTTAATGTTATAGGTTGTGCCCATTGTACTGCCCTGTAGCACAATAGGTTCAGCTGATTTGTTTGCCTGGCCACATGCCACAAGCAGCATGCTCAATAAAAAAACTAAACAAAACTGGCTCTTTGCTAGCATCAGTGTCATCCCTTGTAATTCAATTGCCAGTAACCCCCCGCTCTGTACGGAGCATTACCCATAAAAAAAGCCCCTCAGCAAGACTGCTAAGGGGCTTCTATTTTATCTTAAAAACCACTTTAAGATCATATGTATTTCAGCTTAACCACCGAAGTCATCAAGCAGGATGTTTTCATCTTCAACACCCAGGTCTTTCAGCATGTTGATAACCGCCGCGTTCATCATCGGTGGTCCACACATGTAGAATTCACAGTCTTCTGGTGCTTCATGATCTTTCAGGTAGTTTTCATAAAGTACGTTGTGGATGAAGCCTGTGTAGCCTTCCCAGTTGTCCTCTGGCTGAGGATCGGAAAGTGCAACATGCCACTGGAAGTTATCATTGTCAGCCTGCAGGCCGTCAAAGTCTTCCACGTAGAACATTTCACGCTTAGAACGTGCACCGTACCAGAATGACATCTTACGATCAGAGTTAAGACGCTTAAGCTGGTCGAAAATGTGTGAACGCATTGGTGCCATACCCGCACCACCACCAACGAAGACCATTTCTGCATCCGTGTCTTTGGCGAAGAACTCACCGAACGGACCAGAAATTGTGACTTTGTCGCCTTCTTTCAGAGACCAGATGTACGATGACATCTTACCACAAGGCAGGCTCAGATTATTAGGCGGCGGCGTCGCAATACGTACGTTCAGCATGATGATGCCGTACTCTTCCGGGTAGTTCGCCATTGAGTATGCACGGATTGTTTCGTCGTCAACTTTAGACTCCAGGTTAAAGAAGCCAAAGCGCTCCCAGTCCGGACGATATTCATCAGGAATATCAAAGTCTGCGTACTTAACATGGTGTGCAGGTGCTTCAATCTGGATGTAACCACCCGCGCGGAAAGGTACTACCTCACCGTCAGGGATACCCAGTTTAAGCTCCTTGATGAAGGTTGCTTTGTTATCGTTAGAGATAACTGTACATTCCCACTTCTTCACACCGAAGATTGAGTCTTCAACTTCAATCTCCATGTCTGTTTTCACTGCAACCTGACACGCCAGACGACAGCCTTCACGGGCTTCACCTTTAGTGATGTGATCAAGTTCAGTTGGCAAAATGTCACCACCACCAGAGTGTACGTGGACGCGACACTGGCCGCATGAACCACCACCACCACAGGCAGATGAAATGAAGATGCCAGCATCAGCCAGTGAGCTCAACAGCTTACCGCCTGGTGCAGATTTAATTGCTTTTTCAGGATCGCCATTAATGCCGATCATGATGTCACCGCTAGGTACCAGCTTCGATTTCGCTGCAATGATGATAAGTACCAACACCACAACGATAGCGATGAACATACTTACACCTAATACAATAGTTTCCATCGTATAGTTTCCTCGCTACCTTAAAGTGAAATACCAGAGAATGACAGGAAGCCGAAGCCCATCAGACCTACCGTGATAAAGGTAATACCCAGACCACGCAGACCATCAGGAATATCAGCATACTTCATTTTCTCGCGAAGACCTGCTAGCAATACGATAGCAAGTGCCCAGCCCACACCAGAACCTAAGCCAAAGACCACTGACTCACCGAAGTTCAGGTTACGCTCAACCATGAAGGATACCGCACCAAAGATTGCACAGTTAACTGTGATCAGAGGCAGGAAGATACCCAGAGCGTTGTAAAGTGCCGGGAAGAACTTGTCCAGAGTCATCTCAAGGATCTGCACAAGTGCCGCGATTACACCGATAAATGTCAGGAACTTCAGGAAGCTTAAGTCAGCTTCAGGGAAACCTAACCACTCAAGTGCGCCTGGTGCCAAAATGGCGTGATAAACCACGTTGTTGACTGGTACAGCAACGCCCAGTACGAAGATTACCGCAACACCCAGACCGAATGAGGTAGTGACTTTCTTAGATACAGCCAGGAAAGTACACATCCCCAGGAAGAAAGATAGCGCTAAGTTTTCAACGAAAACCGCTTTTACAAATAAACTCAGATAATGTTCCATCTCTCTCCCCTTATGCCTTAGCTTCTACTTGGTCTTTCTTCCAGGTACGCAGTACCCAGATAAAGATACCTACTAAGAAGAACGAGCTAAATGGCATAACCAACAGACCCATAGGCTGGTACCAACCACCGTTAGAGATTAGCGGCAGAATTTCAACACCGAACAGTGCACCGGCACCGAACAGTTCACGTACGAAGCCAATTGCGATCAGTACAACTGAGTAGCCCAGACCGTTACCGATACCATCCAGGAATGACATCAGAGGTGGCGACTTCATTGCGTATGCTTCGGCACGACCCATTACGATACAGTTGGTAATGATCAGACCAACGAATACCGTCAGTTCTTTCGCCGTAGCATAAACAAATGCCTGCAGCACCTGGTCTACAACGATAACCAGAGACGCGATGATGGTCATCTGAACAATGATCCGTACACTTGACGGAATGTGGTTACGGATCATAGAGATGAACAAGCTTGAGAACGCAGTTACCACAGTCAATGCAATTGACATGATCAATGCGTTTTTCAGGCTTGAAGTTACTGCCAGCGCAGAACAGATACCCAGTACTTGCAGTGCAATTGGGTTATTTGCAAAGACAGGTCCGAACAGGACTTGCTTCATTTCTTTTGAGTTAGCCATTAGTTCAATGCCCCTTCACGTACTTTCGCAAGGAATGGACCAAACGCATCGTCGCCTGTCCAGAACGTAAATGTATTTTCAACACCGTTAGACGTTAACGTTGCACCAGACAGACCATCTACTTTATGTACATCACTACCTGCAGTGCCTTTTACTACGTCGATTGGTAGCTTTTTGCCCTGCCAGGTTGCAGTCCATCTTGGGTTTTGGATTTCGCCACCCAGACCCGCAGTTTCAGTGTGCTGGTAGAATTTGATTGCCTGAATGGTTTCACCGTCCAGGTCCAATGCTACGAAGCCGTACATGATACCCCAAAGACCGTAACCCTGAATTGGCAGGATCACAGACTCAAATTTACCATTGCTGTTCTTAGCAAGGTAAACCGGAGACTCAGTCGTCATACGCTGAACGCCCGCAACGTCTTTTGCTTTTGGTAAAGCAACACTGCGCGCCGCATCGAACTTAGTCATAGTGAAATCGAATGAGTTAGGATCTGTGTCTACAAACTCACCGGTCTTCATATCTACAACGCGTGCGTCAATCACTTGCTTGTAGGTTTCTGACACGTTGTCAACGTTCTCAACGCCAGCAGCCGCCAAAATGTTGCGCTGCACGTCTTCGATTTTGTTTGCCTGTTGCAGTGGGCGAAGCTGTACTGCCGCAAAAGATACGACAACCGCACACACTAAACATAAGCCAACAACAACGCCTAGCGTTTTGCCGATAGATTCATTGTTACTAGACACGTGCTAATCTCCTCTTCACATTAGACTGCACAACCATGTGGTCGAAAAGTGGTGCGAACAGGTTTGCGAACAGAATTGCTAACATCATACCTTCTGGGTATGCCGGGTTAACAACACGGATAAGCACAACCATTACACCAATCAATGCACCATATGCCCACTTACCTTTGTCTGTGAAAGACGCAGATACCGGGTCGGTTGCCATGAAGAACATACCGAATGCAAAACCACCCAGTACTAAGTGCCAGTGCCAAGGCATAGCGAATACTGTGTTAGTGTCAGAACCGATCATGTTCAGCAGCATAGACATCACTACCATACCCAGGAAAGTACCCAGTACGATGCGCCACGATGCGATACGAACGTAAATCAGGAACAAACCACCAATCATGATAGCCAGTGTAGAGGTTTCACCTACTGAGCCTTGAATAAAGCCGTAGAATGCGTTCCACCACAGTACCATGTTGTCATAATCAAGCGCACCTGTTGCAGCCTGACCCAGGTAAGTTGCACCTGAGAAAGAGTCTACCGCTGTCCACACTGTGTCACCTGAGATGTCACCTGGGTATGCGAAGAACAGGAATGCACGACCAGCCAGTGCCGGGTTCAGGAAGTTACGGCCTGTACCACCGAAGACTTCTTTTGCCACCACAACACCGAAGGTGATACCCAACGCAACTTGCCATAGCGGGATCGTGGCAGGCAGGATCAGGGCGAACAGTACTGATGTTACGAAGAAACCTTCATTTACTTCGTGCTTACGCACTGAAGCAAATAATACTTCCCAGAAACCACCGACAATAAACACTGTCGCGTAAATCGGTAGGAAGAAACAAGCCCCGTAGAACATCTTCGCGCCCCAGCCAGAATCGGCCGTAAGCTCACCGCCAAACAGCTGGAATAGCGCCGCCTGCCAAGTGTTTGCGATTTCAAAACCATTGCCAATCGCAATCGCTGCCTGATGGCCAATGTTGAACATACCGAAGAACATAGCTGGGAATGTCGCCATCCAAACTAAGATCATGATACGTTTCAGGTCGATATTATCACGTACGTGAGTGCCGCCTTTGTTGACATAACCTGGCGTGTAGAAAACAGTTGCTACTGCTTCGTACAGGGCATACCACTTCTCGTGTTTACCGCCAGGTTCAAAGTGAGGTTCAATGTCTTCTAAAAATTTCTTTAAGGCCATTTTAACCTTCCTTCTCGATTGTAGTCAGGCAATCACGCAAGATTGATCCATAGTCGTATTTGCCTGGACAAACGAAAGTACACAACGCCAGATCTTCTTCATCCAGCTCTAGCGCACCCAGTGAAATCGCGCTGTCCAAATCACCAGAGATCAGGTCACGCAACAACAGAGTTGGCAGGATATCAAGCGGCATTACACGCTCATAGTTACCAATTGGCACCATCGCACGCTTTGAGCCACCGGTAGAGGTGGTCATCTTGAACAGACGACTTGGCGCAAAGTGAGAGATGAAAGTACGCGTTACAGAGAACTTAGTACTACCAGGTGCGATCCAGCCAAACAGCTCTTTCTCACGACCTTCAGACAGCACAGAAACCTGTACATGATAACGACCCAGGTAAGCATGAGGACCAGCGGCTGTTTTACCAGCTAACACAGAGCCAGAAATGACCCGGTTTTCACCATCTTCAGTTTCACCTGCAACTAAATCGGTTAACGACGCACCAACTTGAGTTTTAACAAGACGTGGGTTCTTCACGCTCGGACCGGCCAAAGCAACAACACGGTCTGAGTAGATTTCACCACTTAGGAATAGCTTACCGAAAGCAATTACGTCCTGGTAACCCAGGTGCCATACTTGCTTGCTTGGACCGACAGCGTCAAGATTGTGAATGTGTGTACCAACCAGACCAGCAGGGTGAACACCCGCAAACTCATGTACTTCTACCTGAGAAAGCGAAGAGCTCGGCACCTTACTGCCAGATTGCTTACAAACAAACACTTTACCGTCAGTCAGACGCGAAACCACAGCCAGACCAGCTTCAAACGCTTCCACGTTTTCAGCGATCACAACGGCAGGATCCGCAGCTAGAGGGTTAGTGTCGATTGCGGTAACAAAGATCGAGCTTGGCGACGCGCTAGGTACGGCTACACGACTGAAAGGACGTGCACGCAACGCTGGCCATTGACCCGATTCGATCAGCACTTCTTTCACTTTTTCACGATCCAGGTTGCCGAGTTCAGCAGCCGGGAACTTGTCAAAAGTGATTTGCTCATCGCCCTGTACTTCAATCACAACGGACTGAAGAACACGCTTGGCTCCACGGTTGATTTCTTTAACTACACCAGAGGCTGGCGCAGTAAACTTGACGCCAGGATTCTTTTTGTCTTCAAAAAGAACTTGGCCTTTCTTGACTTGGTCATCCACACGCACTCGCATGGTTGGACGCATACCAATAAACTCTTCACCCAACACAGCTACTCGTTTGACAGCAGAACCATCATGAATAACTTGCTGTGGTGCGCCCTCTATGGGTAAGTCCAGACCTTTTTTTATGTTGATCATACGCACTTGCATTACATTAACGGAAAGAAATTGATAAATCTTTACTTACCACGGCACTATTCTCTGAGTTGTATTGGAGTCAAAGAGCTGGCACAACATACACAAAGTCGGGCCAACCTGTCCGCAACGGGAACCAGCACCGTGGTATATAGTCCTTACATATTTCCGCAATTTTAACATTAATCGTACTGACTATGCGAGTGGAAATATGAAAATAATACGACTTAACAATGGATTTAGTTCATCAGGTGTCACTGCAAGAATCTAAATATAGACCAAAGTGGTATTGATGAGAAATTGACAGTCCTGCTGGGGGGCGTTTTCTTAATGAGGCGCGCGCAATGAAACGGACGAAATCAGTGATTTCGCCCGTCTGACGACTAGATTAGGTGGTTAATCTTAACCGCCGTATCCACGTCTGCATCATAGTCAACTGACTCGATGCCAAAACCAAATAGCTTCAGGAATTCATTGTGATAACCGGCGTAATCAGTCAGCTCATCGATACTGTCTGTGTCGACTTTATCCCAGATCACTTTAATGCGCGCCTGAACTCCGTCTTCCAGCTCTTTGTAGTTCTGGAACAGGTGACCACCGTCATCAAAGCGTGGAGTCTCTCCGTACAGGTTTTCACTGAACAATCCTTGGATCTGCTCAATTGTCCCTTCATAGGTACCGTCTTCTTTGGTCACTTTGAACAAAGTAGAGATATACAGAGGCATAATTGGGATAGCAGAGCTTGCCTGAGTCACTACCGCATTCAATGAAGCAACATAGGCTTCACCGTTTAAGTGCGCAGTTGACGCTTTAATTGCATCTGTCGCACGATCCAGGTCTTCTTTGGCTTTGCCTATGGTCGCATGACCATAGATAGGCCAGGTCAGCTCTTTACCGATGTAAGTGTATGCCGTGGTTTTGAACCCTTCAGCAAGCACATCCGCTTCTTTCAGTGCCTCCAGCCACAACTCCCAATCTTCACCGCCCATCACTTTCACGGTATTAGCGATTTCTTCTTCATTGGCCGCTTCAACGGTCACTTCATCGATGACCCGCTTAGAGGTATTCAGATTCTTGGTTGTGATGGTTTGACCAATTGGCTTAAGCACCGATGAAAAAGTCTCGCCCGATTTAGGATCAGTACGACGCGGTGATGCCAGACTGTAGATGATCAAATCAACTTTGCCCATTTCAGCCTTGATGGTCTCAATCGCTTTGGCTTTAAGCTCATCCGAGAATGCATCACCATTGATGTTCTTTGACCACAGGCCAGCCTCATCGGCAGCTTGCTGAAATGCAGCGGTATTATACCAACCCGCTGACGCCGGCTTTTTCTCTGTGCCTTCTTTTTCGAAGAAGATACCCAGTGTTTTTGCACCAGCGCCAAAAGCAGCGGTGATACGAGAAGCCAGGCCATAACCGGTAGAGGCACCGATCACCAGGACATTTTTAGGGCCATTATTAATTGGACCCTGAGCCTTAACATAAGCAATTTGTTCTTTTACGTGCTCAGCACAGCCCACCGGGTGAGCATTGGTACAGATGAAACCACGGATCTTAGGTTTGATGACCATGTCTATTCCTACATATTCTGTATTATGAAAACTGCGTTAGTTTAAATGCAGATCCTGCAAACACAGGTCTGATCACTCACTATCAAATTTCGAGCCGCCCAGACAGCTCGGTGAATCAGGGACTTCGCCATGCTGTTCGGCATATTCTTCCGGGGTATAAGTGTGAATGGCTAGCGCATGAATATGATGTGCCAACTCCTCCTTTAATACCTCATTAATCAAGCGATGGCGTTGTAATAAACGCTGTCCCGCGAATTTTTCGCTGACAGCAATCACTTTGAAATGTGACTCGCTACCCCGGCTGTGCATATGACTTTCGTTGATAACATTGAGATGTTTGCACGCGATGGCGTCTGCAAGCTTACTGTAGATTTGTTGTTGCATTGACATAACTCACTCCCGATGCGGAGAAAATTTAGCGCATACTATACGCACTTATGCACCATTAACCAACTGTTCTGAATGTCAGGTTGATCCGTCCCTGGGTGACGCGCGCTTGTTTCGGCAGTGCATGCTGATAGTCATGCTGGCTGCGTCCCGTCATCAGTAACCCACTTCCCGTCGGCAAAGGCAGAGTCAGGGTTTCCTGTGTCTGCTTATGACGAATTTTGAAATTGCGCGTCGCCCCCAGCGACATAGAGAAAATCGTCGGATTCAGTCCAAGCTCAGCTTCATCGTCACTGTGCCAGCCCATGCTGTCCTGCCCATCCCGATACCAGTTAACAAGCAGTGCATTAAAGTCGTGCCCAAACTGGCGACTCAGGCGTGCGCGCATTGCGCTGAGTACATCCGGCCAGAGGGTGTTCTCAAGCAGAGTGCCGGAATAACCATATGACACAGACTTATCGGCAATAAAACACTGTAACCTGGGGATCGGTGCAGTTCGACCAAACAAGGTGATGGTGGGCTGTTGCCAATCCAAGGAGGATGCCAGGTAGGTATAAAGCGCAAGGCTTTTTTCAAAGCTCAGACAGGCTGGCAGATATTCAAAACCCGGCGGCAATTGTGGTGTTTGCCCGGGCAAACATTCTTTGTTCAGTCTCGACATGCTATATTACGTGTTCTGTTAGTTCTGCTGCGCTTTGCTAGTGTGCAAGGTGATAGCACCAACCTTGAGTGAGATTCACCCCATCATGATCACCGACGCTGTATTGGCTGGCACGGCTCTGACCCTGCATCGTTTTCCCCTTGAGCAAAAAAACCGTAGTCTGCAAGCCTGGGATGCGGCCGACGAATATCTACTGGATCATATTACCACAGCCTATCCGGATGCACGCGATATCCTAATCCTGAATGATGCCTTTGGCGCATTAAGCTGTACGCTGGCTGCACGGCTAAAAGATCACGCACAGTGGCATATTACTCAGGTCAGTGATTCTTTTGTGGCGCAACAGGCAACCCGCTACAATCTGGCAGAAAACCAGCTGGATTGGGCACTGGATGAAACCAAACTCACTCAGCTAGATAGTCTTGCAGCCTTGCCGAAACAGTGCGACCTGATCCTCATAAAGGTGCCAAAAAATGCCGGGCTGCTGCAACATCAGTTATCCCAACTCAGCCACCTCGCTGCAGATATCCCTATTGTGGCAGCGGGTAAAGCCAAAGAGATTCATACCTCGACGCTAAAGAGTTTCAGTCACTTTATGCAACCGCCTACCACCAGCCTGGCGGTTAAAAAGTCCCGATTAATCTTTTGTACCACCACCGGCAAACCCGTGACAGATAAGTTTCCGGTCAGCTGGGCGCTGGAGAACACCCCTTTCACAATACATAACCATGCCAATGTATTCTCCCGTGACTCTCTGGATATCGGCGCCCGGTTCTTTATGAACTATCTGCCGGCAGGTAAAAAACCACTGCGGGTGATAGATTTGGGCTGTGGAAACGGTGTAATTGGCTTGCAAACCCTGGCGCGAATGCCAAATGCACAGGTAACATTTGTCGATGAATCCGCCATGGCCGTTGCCAGTGCTCGCGAAAACGTCACTCACAACCTTCCGGACAGAGTAGATGACTGCCAGTTTATGCAAAATGATTGTCTCAGTGATTTTTCGCCTAACTCCACCGATCTGGTGTTATGCAACCCGCCGTTTCATCAGGCACAGGCCATTACCGATCACATTGCCTGGCAAATGTTCTTACAAGCTAAACACACCCTGAGAAATGGCGGAGAATTGCGGATCATTGGCAATCGCCACCTTGATTACCTCGATAAGTTGCAGCGCCTGTTCGGGAATTGTAAGGTGATAGGCAATAATAAAAAGTTTACCGTATTAAGTTCTATTAAAAGGAGCTAATCATGCGCTTAGCAATTTCTGCATCTCTCTTTGGTGCAGCCCTCAGTTTACTCGCGGGGTGCAGCAGTGCACCTAAAACTGTGATCCTCAACCCCAGCTATCAGGGTGGAAATATCAGCCAGTTATCGCAAACTCTGGCAATTAAGGTGATCGACAATCGAACAACCAAGTTCACCATCAAAGTACTGGAGCAAGAACCTGCGGTTTATCTGCCAAATGCAGAGTTACCAGTCACCTTAAACAAGTTATTGGCTCAGGCACTTGAGGCCAACGGGGTGACACTGTCACCGCAAAGCGATACTCAGCTGACACTGCGCATTCGCACCTTTATTGCCAAAGTCGATGAAACGCTCAGTCGCCACGAAAGTACAGCACAGGCCGAATTTGTTATAGAGGCAAGTAAAGGGCAACGCACATTTACCAAGCCCTTCACCGGCGAAGCAACATTCAGTAAACCACTAAAACATGACCAATCTCAGGTAGAGGGGCAATTAAACCGCCTTGCTGAGCAGGTGGTCACTCGCATGCTGTCGGATAAAGAATTAATCAATTTTTTGCAACAATAAAAGGCTAAGCTATGCTCCGTATCCTGATCCTGTTGACTTTACTACTGACAAGTAGTTTCTCATTTGCGAACAATAAAGAAGGGCGCTTTGTCCAAAAAGATAACCTGTTTCCTAAAGTTCAGCTCAATACCTCACTAGGCAAAGTGATCGTAGAACTGGATCGCTCCCGTGCACCGATCACAGTCAATAACTTTCTCACTTACGTAATCAACGGTGACTATAAAGGATCTGTCTTTCACCGGGTAGAGCGGGACGAAGCCAACGAACGTGATTTCGTGATCCAGGGCGGTGGCTATGACAAAGACTATGATGGCATGTTCGAGCGCCCCGCAATCTTTAACGAGAGCGGTAACGGCCTGAAAAATAATATGTACACCATTGCCATGGCTTATCAGGACAACAAACCACATTCAGGAACTCGTCAGTTCTTTTTCAATATGGATGACAATGACCACCTTAATCCCGGACGCGGATGGGGTTTTGCAGTATTTGGTAGCGTCGCGGATGGCTTCGATACACTCGACAAAATCATGCAAGTCGAAACAGACTACAACAAAAAGCTGGGCTATACCTTTATCCCCAAAACACCTGTGATCATCCACAGCATAGAAATGCTGCCGGAAGAGACCTTCGAGTAATCGCTTATCAGTATCGCCTTGCCTCATAACAGGGCGATACTGGATTGGAAAACACTATGATCATTTCATCCAGCCTGCGTGACTATGTCAGCTACTATCGCGATAAACGCCTGCTCACGGTCTTTGCCTTTGGGGTCAGCCAGGGCTTTCCCTGGGTTTTAATTGGCTCAGTGATGTCTGCCTGGCTTAAAGACGAAGGGCTTAGCCGCAGCATGATAGGGTTATTCGGCATTGTATTCAGTGCCTACACTATCAACTTTTTGTGGTCCCCGCTGCTGGACCGGGTTCGCTTGCCATTGCTGACAAATTGGCTGGGGCAAAGACGCAGCTGGATCGCAGCCGGACAACTGATTGTTGCGCTGTCAGCACTGGCTTTAAGTCAGGTTGACCTCAAAGCCGATCTTTATCAGGCTGCATTATTGTGTTTCATTATTGCTCTGAGTGCAGCTACCCATGATATTGCAATAGACGCCTACCGGATTGATATCCTGCCAGCAGAAGAAAGTGAAAAATCCACCGCTGCTGCTGCCATGGCCACATCGGGATGGTGGAGTGGCTACGCCCTGCTTGGTGCCATACCGTTTTTTGCGGCAGACTTACCGGGTGTCAGCTGGCCCGAGATATATACACTGCTCGCAGCGATCATGCTGGCACTATTTCTGGTCACGCTCAGTGCCCATGAACCCCAGTCTCACCGGGAGCACACACAACAACAACTACAAGCGCAATATCAGTCCCAGCTTGGCGGGCTGGAACACAATCGACTACAGCTCATTCTGGCCTGGCTGGCTGTCACCCTGGTTGAGCCGTTTCGCAGCTTCTTTAACCGCAATGGCGTCAAAACGGCCCTGGCCCTGTTGGCCTTTATTTTTCTGTTTAAAATTGGAGAGGCCTTTCTGGCACGCATGTCTATCGTGTTTTACAAAGAGATTGGCTTTAGCAACAGTCAGATAGCTCAGTATTCAAAACTGGGAACCGGTCTTATCACAATTATTTTTGCGTTTCTGGGCAGCATCTTTAATCACAAATACGGCATTGTAAAAGGCCTGTTTATCAGTGGTGTTGCCATGGCAGCATCTAACCTGATGTTTTCCTGGATAGCCGTTGCAGGCCCCAAGGAACATCTGTATGCCCTCGCTATCGTCATAGATGGATTTACCCAGGCCTGGTCGCTGGTCGCCATGGTGGCCTTCATTTCGATGTTATGTGATCGCGCTTTCAGCGCAACCCATTATGCACTGCTCGCCTCGCTCGGCAGTCTCGGTCGTACCGTGCTCTCCAGCTACAGTGGCGTCGTAATAGATGACTGGTTGGGGGGAAACTGGGCGGTATTCTTCGCGCTGACAGCACTGATGGTCGTGCCTTCTTTGATATTCTTGTACGCAATCCGTCATAAACTCTATCAAATAGAGCAGAACTATCACAATCAGGGAGAAAAACGCTAAGAACAAAGCGTGGCGTATCTGGTCCATGTTAAAGGGATAGAGGTGCAGCTCCTTGCACCTTCACTCATACTGGCAACGCCAGTGGTTTACATCTGCTCTTCTTTGATCAGAGCCAGACCTTCATATGGGTCGACTTCCAGCGCTTCACAGTAACGCAGAAATTCAATCACGTCTAAACGACGTTCCTGATTCTCAATTTTGCCAATGAAAGAATGTGGTGTACCTAACACCTGGGCCAGACTGCGCATTGTATGACCTTTCTCGTGACGTTTTGATTTTAGCCACTTAGTCAACTTACTGTTTTCCTCAGAAGAAACCGTTTTCCCCATCATAATAAAACATCTCCTACTCGATGATTAATTAATGCTGCCTTACGAAATTTGCCCGTCTCGACCGGCAGCTTGTTTTATAACAGGACATATAAGCTGGGCATAAAACACCCAATTTGCCTGCCCTGTTCCTATGTACCAAATTAGGTATAGACGATCTTTTCTCTAACACCTAATTAAATTTGCAACTTTCTTACCTAAAATAGAGAGGTAAGATTACTGTGACACTTTAACAAAAATTTTATATCTTGTACCAGTATACGAAATAATTTATTTTTTCTTTAAAAAATAGTGGTTTAGCGCTAATCTGTCATAAAGTAACAAATTTTGGGAGAATTTTTGATGATCCGGCTCATATTTTTGCTACCCATTTTGCTCTGTCTGGGTTGGTATTACTTTTTACGTGTAAATGGCGTACCACTCAAACAAGGCAAACGCGGATTCATCTATATTCTCGCTTTTTCCACTCTGGTGCTGGGATTTTTTGTTCTGATGATCCACCTTACCAACCCGGGATAGCCGGCATCGTGCTGACTTAAACACCCGTGTTTTAGTCATATACAGGTACTTTAGCAAACTGTACAGAAAAAAGATGGTCGCTTTTGGTCTAATTTTAGATACAAAAAGGCCATGCTTGTGCATGGCCTTTGAAAATAAAAATACTACATCGGGATGACTTTATACGCTGAAGCTCGCACCACAACCACAGGTGGTGGTTGCGTTAGGGTTGCTAACAAAAAAGCGCGCACCTTCCAGGCCTTCAGTGTAATCAACCTCACCATCGACCAGATACTGAATGCTCATTGGATCTACCACCATGGACACCCCGTTTTTCTCAATTTCCAGGTCACCCGGATTGGTTTTTTCGTCAAAGGTAAATCCGTACTGGAACCCAGAGCACCCACCGCCGGTCACATACACTCGCAGCTTAAGGTTAGGGTTTTCTTCTTCTGAGATAAGTTCTTTCACACGGCTGGCCGCCGCGTCGGAAAATTTAATTGGTATCTGATCAGACATGTGTATTCGACCCCTGTACATTTAATAGCGGAATTATCTAATACCTGACTATTTTAATCAAGTATAGACTGGCACTCATCCAGCAACGATCTCCATATTCCCTCATCTGCGTTACCTAGTCGTTTGATTTACTTAATTACAAGGACTTAGATTATTTGATACACTTATCCACCAAGTGTACTATGCTACTTCTGCTGTCTGCCCGGAAATCAAACACCACAGCGCTGACTTTGGCGAGTGTTCGGGCATTATGAAAAGCCTAAGGGTTGAGCTAGTACAGGCAGCTAGGCAGGACAACTGCACTCGCAACAAATCAGATTCTCAACAGGCCAATATTGTATGTCGTTCGATAATGTACGCCGTCGCTTAGCGAAACCCAAAACTTCCATCCAGCTTTGCTTACTGGGAATTGGCGCCGGCTTAATTGCAGCAATATTGATCATCTTGTTTCGTCTCACCATCATGCTGGTACAAAGCACTTTTTTAGACAGTCCAGATGATTTCACCACCTTGCCGGAACATCAGCGGGTACTGCTGCCTGTCGGTGCCGCTTTACTGATCGCCCTGTTTGCCAGTCTGACGGGGTTTAAACACTATCGCCTCGGCATCCCGTTTGTGATCTATCGTATCAAACAGCATTATGGACAAATGCCCATCTGGAACTCGGTCAATCAATTTTTCGGTGGCGCTGTGGCACTCATCAGTGGCTTTTCAGTCGGACGCGAGGGTCCATCTGTACACATGGGCGCGACGGGTGCCAGCATTCTGGCCGAGCGCCTGCATTTGCCCATGAACGCAGCCCGGACATTGGCCGGATGTGGTGTTGCAGCGGGCATTGCAGCTTCGTTTAATACCCCTCTGGCCGCCGTCATCTTTGTTATGGAAGTGGTACTGCGGGAATACAAAATTCACATTTTCGTGCCAATCATGCTGGCAGCGGTGACCGGTGCCCTGGCAACGCAATACGTGTTTGGCCACGACCTGGAGTTATCACTCATCAGCGTCTCGGCATTGTCGTTCTGGCATTATCCGTTTTTGATTCTGTGTGGCTTTGTGCTGGGTGCCATTGCTTTTGCATTTAATCAGAACCTGATGATGATCATTAAAACCTTTAAGCCTATCAGCATGTTTCCGCGCCTGATGCTGGCCGGATTACTGGCCGGACTGATAGGCTACCTGGTTCCGGAAGCCATGGGCTCAGGTATGAGCGCAATTAAAATTGCCGTTGAAACGCCTGGCGAGCTGCAACTGCTGACCACCATTCTGATTGCCAAACTGCTGGCAACCATCTTTGCCATTGGCCTGGGGATCCCCGGCGGGATCATTGGCCCGGTCATCGGACTGGGAGTTTTGATTGGTACCTTAATGGCGTATTTTGCTCAGTATATTTCTCCTGACGTCAGTGTCGCAGGGACCTACGGCGTTCTGGGCATGGCCGGGTTGCTGGCAGCAACACTGCATGCTCCCCTTGCGGCCCTCACCGCAGTAATGGAACTGACCTCCAGTCCTCAGATTGTCGTACCCGCTATGATTGTGATTTCCTGCGCCTATGTTACTGCATTACAAGTCTTTGGAAATCGCTCGATTTTCTTACAGCAGCTGGATTTTCAGGCGCTGCCCTATCAAGTTTCTCCAGCCAAAGAGGCGCTGCAAAAGGTTGGGATTATGGAAGAAATGGACGAGGGCTTTAAACTCCTCTACTCGGATGACAAAGACCAAATCAAAGAGACCTTGTCAGCCATCGACAGTCAGACGCCACTGATAGTGTACGACGAGGAACATGGATATCGGCTGGCCGAGTATGACCTCAGCCTGATCTCAGAGCAGAGCATGACCATCACGTATATCGAATTGCAAGGGCTGAGCACACAAGCCACGCTGGCAGACGCATTTGATATCCTCAAAGACAAGCGCTCAGGCGCCGTCTATGTGTATAATCAGAAAAATAACGAACAAATTATGGGCCTGCTCAGGTGGGATCAGATCCGCCATATTCTCACTATGAGAAACAGCTTGCTGTAATTGTGATTTTAGACAACCCAGAGGTTTTATGACGACGATACTTGTGTACAAAGCGCTACACATCTTTTTTATGGTTGCCTGGTTTGCCGGGATATTCTATCTGCCAAGACTGTTTGTTTATCATGCGATGACTGACGAAAAGCCCTGCTCCGCGATGCTTAAAATCATGGAGCGACGCCTGCTCTATTTTGTCACACCTTTTGCGATACTCACCGCAGTATTTGGCGTATTACTCATCACCAGTTATGGTCGAGAGTGGTTTCGTGCCAACCTGTGGCTGCACTACAAATTAATACCGGTCATCATGCTCTATTTGTATCACGCTTATTGCTTCAAGCTGCTGGCAGATTTTAAACATGACCGCAATCAACGCAGTGACCGATTCTATCGCATCTTTAACGAGTTTCCGGTGATATTACTGCTGATCATCATCCTGCTCGCCATCTTGAAACCAGTTTTCTGATATCAGTCTGTGACGGCGACTTAGCCGTCATTTTCCACGCCTAAAAAACAGAATTGTGCTATTATGTCGCTCCAGTTACTCAACGCAGCGTGCCTGATGCGCCCTGTTTTGCGAGCTCGGTTAGGAGTGCTCCCCGCCTCCTGTTGTCAATCTGTGATTAGGAATCGCCGCATGTTAAGTTTCCAAGGTGAAAACATCCTCTCCGTCAACGAACTCGACAGAGAAGCCATTGAGCTGATTTTCAATGTTGCTAAGAAAATGGAACCCTACGCTAAAAAGTACAAGCGCACCAATGTGCTGGAAGGTGCTGTCTTAGCCAATCTGTTTTTTGAACCCAGTACCAGAACGCGTGTCAGTTTCGGAACTGCTTTTAACCTGCTGGGTGGTACGGTCCGTGAGACCACAGGAATGCAAAGTTCCGCTTTAGCAAAAGGGGAATCCCTGTATGACACCGCCCGCGTGATCTCCGCTTATGCTGATGCCGTCGCAATGCGCCATCCGGATGCTGGCTCAGTTGCGGAATTTGCCACAGGCTCAGACGTCCCGGTGATCAACGGTGGAGATGGTCCAAATGAACACCCAACCCAGGCATTGCTGGATCTGTTAACCATTGAGCGTGAACTGGGTCGCTTCGAACGCGGCATTGATGGGATGCACATCGCCCTGGTTGGCGACCTGAAATATGGCCGTACCGTTCACTCACTGTCTAAGCTACTATGCCACTATAAAAATGTGCGCTTTTCTATGGTCGCCCCGGACGGTTTGCAAATGCCGGACTATATTCTGGATGCCGTCAGCAACGCTGGTCACCGCATTGAACTGGTCTCAAAAATGGAAGGCAACCTGGCAGCGGACATCGTCTATCAAACCCGTATTCAGGAAGAACGCTTCCCGTCACAAGAAGAAGCCAATAAATATCGCGGTGGTTTTCGTATCAGCCAGGCCATTTACGATGCGCACTGTAAGCCGGAGTCCGTATTGATGCACCCGCTGCCCCGTGATAGCCGTGGCGATGCCAATGAACTGGATAACGACTTAAATAATAATGACAATCTGGCCATCTTCCGTCAGGTTCAAAATGGCGTGTTGATCCGCATGGCGTTGTTTGCACTGACACTGGGCGTTGCCGACAAGGTTGAGCAATACGAAGTAGACGTGCCCTGGTTCAGCCGCAAACGCGAAGCCTAATCTACTAAATTCGTTTCATGACCTGAGGTATCTGACTTACTTAAAGATACCTTATGTACATAACAAAGGACACATTATGACAATCAGTCAAGACCTCTTCTCTCGTGCCCAGGAATCTATCCCGGGTGGCGTCAACTCACCGGTCCGCGCGTTTAATGGCGTCGGTGGTACGCCGCTGTTCATTAACAAAGCAGAAGGCCCACACACATTTGACGCCGATGGTAAACGCTACATTGATTATGTTGGCTCCTGGGGTCCGATGATCCTTGGCCATAACCATCCTCAAATTAAGCAGGCTGTGCTGGATGCGGTAGAAAATGGTCTGAGCTATGGTGCGCCGACTGAAAGCGAAATTTTGATGGCTGAAAAAGTCAAAGCGCTGGTTCCTTCTATCGACAAAGTACGTATGGTCAGCTCAGGTACCGAAGCCACCATGAGTGCGATCCGCCTGGCACGTGGCTACACAGGCAGAGATAAAATCCTGAAGTTTGAAGGCTGCTACCATGGTCATGCCGATTCACTGCTGGTTAAAGCAGGTTCTGGTGCGCTGACTATGGGTGTACCAAACTCACCGGGCATTCCGGCAGACTTTGCGAAACACACGCTCACCGTGTCATTCAATAATCTGGACGAAGTGAAAGCCATTTTTGCCCAATACCCTGACCAGATTGCCTGTATTATCGTCGAGCCAGTGGCTGGTAACATGAACTGTATCCCACCCGTTGAAGGCTTCCTGGAAGGTCTGCGCGAGATCTGCGATACGCATCAATCCGTGCTTATTTTCGATGAAGTCATGACAGGCTTCCGAGTGGCACTGGGTGGCGCTCAGGCCTATTACAATATCGAGCCAGACCTGACCTGCCTGGGTAAGGTTATTGGTGGCGGTATGCCAGTAGGTGCCTTTGGTGGTAAACGTGCCATTATGGACCACATTGCACCGGTAGGCCCGGTTTATCAGGCAGGCACCCTGTCTGGTAACCCAATCGCTATGGCAGCTGGCCTTAAGGCACTTGAGCTATTGTCAGAACCTGGTCTGCACGATGCACTTGAAAGTAAGAGTAAGCAACTGTGTGATGGATTCCAGCGTGCTGCAGATGCCGCAGGCATTGCCCTGACTACCAACTATGCCGGTGGCATGTTCGGTTTCTTCTTCACCGATGCCGAACGTGTTGATACCTATCAGCAGGCAACTGAGTGCGACCTGGAACGCTTCAAACGCTTTTTCCATCTGATGCTGGAAGAAGGCGTGTATCTGGCACCATCCGCATTCGAAGCCGGATTTGTCAGCACCATGCACAGTGATGCAGACATTGCTGAGACAATCAAAGCGGCTGAGCGCGCATTTGCTAAGCTGGTAGCTTAAACAAACTTGCTCAGTTCAGTGATATAAAAGAGCCCTGCGGGGCTTTTTTTGTTTTTGGCAGTAAAAACTTTCAGGGCTTTGAACTATTCTTTGTTTATACCCGGTCTATTACAAATGACTTATAAACAAAGATAAAATTATGACAGGACTCAGATCAGCCGCTAGCCCCGCGATTGCCTTTATGGCACAGCTAAAATACAAAACCAAAATCAGCCTGGTATTTGGTATTCTTTTAGTACCACTCAGCCTGAGCTTATTTTTTCTTAACTCAACCCTGACTCAGTCAATTCAGGTGAGTCAGCAACAACGTGCTGGCTTACAATTTTATCCGCCCATTTTAGAAAATCTGTTAAACCAGCAAGCTCAGCGCAATGCTCAGGTTTTGGCACGTAGCCCATTTGCTAAAGGCGTTAAGCCAGGTGACGAGTTAGAGCATTTATCCATTGCTTCTAAGCTGGCGATAGACAATGACCTGAGCCGCTCTTACCTCAACCGCTCTTTGGTGGAATCACTGCCTAATGTGATCACTCAGGTGAATGGCATCGCTGAACAGGCAAATAAGATCATCAGCAGTGGCCGTTTCACACCCGATACCTTCATCGCGCTGTCAAATCTGAATAAAGTACTCCCGCTGGTAAAAATGCAATTGAACAACAAGCTGGAAGTCGCTACGGCCAACAACAAACAAGTTACCAAGCGACTTCAGGATAAGATTACAGCGTTAAACCGTGCGCTGGATAACTATCACCGCACCATTAACGATAAACTGCTGGAGCCCGACGACATCGAACTGACCAGCGGCGCCTTTAGCAGCGTGCATCGCGAAGTACTTACCCAGCTGACTGGCCTTATCAATGCAGCTACACCCACTCTGAAAACCTTACTCGATGAAAAGCTCACCAATGAGCGTCGGATCCGAAATCTGGTCGCACTGGCATCCATACTCAGCTTGCTGCTCGCCTTGTATCTGATGTTAGGTTTCTATTTTGCAGTTGTAGACACCATTGCGGAATTTTCGACCTCAGCGCAGCAGGCATCTGGTGGTGATTTAACGGCACGGGCACAGCCACGTGGCAAAGATGAGCTCAGCGACATCCTGCGCCAGTACAACGCCGTGCTGGACGCCTTCGTCCATTTACTAGGCAATGTAAGAACGACCTCAACTGATTTATATGGCGCCACCGATAAACTGCGCCAGATAAGCCAGGACACCCGAGAAGATGTGGCACAACAGCAAGCCAAGATCCAGACCGTGCATCAGGCACTCAGTGAAATGGCCAATGCCGCCGATGCCGTTGAAACCTCCGCACACCATGCCACTGAGCTTGCAGCAACCGCAGCACAACAAGTCAAACAAGGGAGTGAAAATACCACCCGACTGGCAGAGCACATGACGGTGTTACAACGTGAATTCGAAGAAAGTCGCATTGCACTGGATAAGCTTGCGCAAGACAGCCAGGACATCAGTAAAGTCAGTCTGGGGATCAGTGAAATTGCCGAACAAACTAATTTGCTGGCGCTTAATGCTGCTATTGAGGCTGCCCGGGCTGGAGAGCAGGGCCGAGGCTTCGCGGTTGTCGCGGATGAAGTCCGTACACTGGCGCAAAGAACGCAGCAACAGACCGAAGAGATCCACTCTATTATCCACTCACTACAACAAGCCTCTAACGACACTCAGAAGAAAATGCTCAGTAGTGTTGAAAAAATGGAGCAAGGTGTCAGTGCAGCCACGGAGACTAACCAGGTGCTGAGTGCCGCAGAGCAAAGTATGGCTGACATCGACCAGCAAGGTCATGTCATCAGTGATCAGGTAAAACGTCAGGCTGTCGCCACCCAACAGGCGCTGGTAGAGTCGAGTGAAATCAGTCACCTGGCCGATCATACACTGAGTTCAGCAGAGGCCACACGGGGCGATGCTCAGCAACTCAGCGATATGGCTGCAACCTTAAAGCAACTCATCGCCAAATTCAGAACTTAACTGACTGCACCCCGGCCTGTGGCTCAGCCACATCCCGGCCGGGGGTTAAATTCCTCAATGCGAATAGGCAGCTGAATCGTTGGCCCACAATGCGGCGCGGCCTGTTCACCCGTTTGCTCATTTACAAACGCCCAGCGCACACCCGCGGGTCGCTGATCCGCAATCGCCTGCGGATTCAGAGGTTTTAAATAACGGATATAGAGCTCCAGCGCACCGCGCCCACCGGTCAATTTGGCAGGTTTATTGTCGTCCCGGCCAATCCAGGTAACCGTCACAGTATTGTGATCAAACCCGGCAAACCAGCTGTCTCTCAATTCATTACTCGTGCCCGTTTTACCCGCCAACTGAATAGAGGGAAAATGCTGATTTAACCGCTTAGCGGTGCCACTTTTGGTGACTCGCTTCAGCCCATAGCGGGTCATGTACATGGCTTCCTGAGAAAACCTGGGTTGCCTTGCTACACGATGCTGATACAGACGCTTACCTGTGGTATTCGTAATAGCCGAAATACTCGTCAATGGCGCATATTGGCCGTTGGCTGCCAATGTGGTGTACATCTGAGCCACATCAAAACTCGATAACTCCACTGCCCCCAATAGCATAGAGGGATACAAAGGAATATCACTGTCGACACCAAGCTGTCCTATGGTTTGAGCAACAGAGTCGACGCCGACATCCAGACCCAGGTTAACCGCTGGAATATTGATACTCTCACTGAACGCCCGATACAAAGGTACCGATCCCCGGAATCGATGATCGAAGTTTTCCGGTTGCCAGGTTTTTCCCGCCGCGTTAGTCACCTGTAACGGGGCATCCTCCAGCAAGGTCCCCAGGTTATAGCCTGGCTGCTCAAGTGCTGACAAGTAAATCGCGGGCTTTACCAGAGAGCCCACATTACGACGTGTGTCCAGCACCCGATTAAACCCGGAATAACGAAGCTGGCGCCCCGCCACCAAAGCTGATACGCCGCTTTTTTCGGTGTTCACAGAAATCATCCCCACTTCCAACTGAGCGGTCGAAAAGCGCCGTTCCAGGTAGGGCAAACCTTCACTGACTGCCTCTTCCATGGCAGATTGCTTTTGCAAGTCAAAATAAGTAAATATCCTAATCCCCGCATTCACGACGTTTTCATCTGGCAACAATTGCTGAAGTTCGCGATTCACCAGCTCCAGATAACCCGGGTAAGTTTGCAGCAGACTTTCTTTCAGAGGCTGAATTGCAATAGGCCGCTCCAACGCCAGGCGGTACTCATTGGTGGTAATGAGACCATTTTCTGCCATCAACCTGAGCACCAGGTCGCGTCGTTCCATGGTCCGCTCCGGATATCGACGCGGGTTGTAATAAGACGGGCCTTTCACCATAGCCACCAGCATGGCTATCTGATCAAACTCCAGCTCATCGACGGGTTTCGCAAAGTAGAACTCGGCTGCCAGACCCATGCCGTGGACGCCCTGATTGTAAGCCTGACCGAGGTAAACTTCGTTGAGATAAGCTTCAAGAATTTCATCTTTGCTGTAGCGAAAATCAAGAATGAGGGCAATAAAAGCTTCATTGATCTTGCGCAGCAAAGAGCGCTCCCGGGTTAAATAAAAGTTCTTTGCCAGCTGCTGGGTCAGGGTGCTCCCCCCCTGTACAGTGCGTCCTGCGCGAACATTGTAGTACAAGGCACGCATAATCGACCACACAGATACCCCGTGATGTTCGTAAAACGCCCGATCTTCAACCACCAGCAAGGTGTTTTTTAGAATATCCGGTATTTTGTCCAGCGGCACAAACTCCCGATCCTGACGACTTTCATTGCCTATCCGGGCAATTTGTACCGGCTCAAGTCTGGCACTCTCAACTCGTCGGCCCTGATCATTGACAATACTAGCCAGCTTTTTACCTGCAAAATTGAGCGTAAAGATACGCGCCTGCTCAACCCCGTCATAAAACTCAAAGGAGCGCCGATACACGGTAATCGTACGACCCTGCACCACAAACTGGCCCGTATGTTTAATGCGGTTTACCCGGGAGTAATTGAGCCGCTCCAGTTCCCAGATCACTTCCTGCTCAGCCAGATATTGATCCGGATAAAACGACATAGCGCGGGCATACACCTGTACAGGTAACTGCCACTTGTTCCCTTCAAACTGTCGGCTGACTTTGGCATCGAGATAAACCACATACCCTGCAACCGCAAATACCATGGCCAAACTCAGCTTCCAGCACAACGACCACAGCGTGCTCAGTGTCCGGTTACGCAATGCCCGTAAGCGTTGCTTAAATGAGGAAGTGGAGTTAGCGGTCTTTTTCTTGCCTGATTTGGCCGGTGATTTACGGGTGGGCTTGCGAGGTTTGCCTGCTGCTTTTTTGTTGTCTGCCATTGACCGTGGAATGCTTACTGAGAGTGAATAGATGCTAGATTATCTCAGATTAACTGCCGCTTAAACCAAAAAGCGCGATAAGCCGCGCTTTTTGGTGAATTCTTGCTTACTTATTGCGAATGGTCACAAATTCAGGATACGCATCTATGCCACAGTCATGCTGATCCATACCACTGAGCTCTTCTTCTTCACCCACCCGGATCCCCATCAGGGTTTTAATGATCCCCCAGACGATGTAAGACGCGATAAACACAAAGCCCAGTATGGTCACCAGGCCGATAGCCTGAGTCATAAAGCTGGCATCGCTGTTCGAGAAAGGTACCATCATAATGCCCAGCGCCCCACACACACCATGCACGGAAATAGCACCAACCGGATCATCAATACGCAGTTTATCCAGTGCCACGATGCTGAATACCACCAAAGAACCACCCAGCATCCCCAGAATACAGGCCAGCATAGGCGTCGGTGACGCAGGCTCTGCAGTAATGGTCACCAGACCAGCCAATGCACCGTTCAGGATCATAGTCAGGTCCGCTTTTTTCCACATCAGCTTACACACCACCAGTGCTGCAATCGCACCCGCTGCCGCCGCAGCATTGGTGTTTACCATGATCTGACTGACAGCGATGGCATTGCTTTTGTCTGCAAGAAATAGCTGAGAGCCACCGTTAAACCCAAACCATCCCATCCATAAAATAAAGGTTCCCAATGTCGCCAGAGGCAGGTTTGAACCGGGGATAGGATAGATTTCACCGTTTCTTCCATACTTGCCCTTACGTGCACCGAGTAACAAAACGCCAGCCAGGGCGGCAGCGGCGCCTGCACCATGCACTATCGCAGAGCCTGCAAAGTCGACAAAGCCCAGCTCAGACAAGAATCCAGCACCCCAAGTCCAGTATCCTTCAATAGGATAAATCAACCCAGTCAGGACGACAGTAAACAACAAGAACGCCCAAAGCTTCATTCGCTCTGCAACCGCCCCGGAGACAATAGACATGGCGGTTGCCACAAACACAACCTGAAAAAAGAAGTCTGATTCCAGCGCATGGTCAGCATCGTCGGCAGCACTGCCAATGAGTGCACCAAAGTTAGGCACTACCCCACCCTCAACGTTATCCACATACATGATGTTATATCCAACCAATAGAAACATCGTACAGGCGATGGCATAGAGGGCGACATTTTTAGTGAGAATTTCGGTGGTGTTCTTTGAGCGTACCAGCCCGGCTTCAAGCATCGCGAAGCCAGCGGCCATCCACATCACCAGAATACCAGACACCAGAAAGTAAAAGGTGTTCAGAGAGAATTGTAATTCAATTACCGTGTTTTCCATTATTTCACCCCTTAAATCGCTTCTTCGTCGAGTTCACCGGTACGAATCCGGACAATTTGCTCAAGGTCGTAGACAAATATTTTGCCGTCGCCAATTTTGCCAGTACTGGCAATCTCGGTAATCGCCTCCACGACACGCTGGGTATTTTCACTGCGGGTCGCTATTTCAAGCTTAATTTTGGGAATAAAGTCGACCTGATATTCAGCTCCTCGATATAGCTCGGTATGACCCCTCTGACGACCAAAACCCTTCACATCGACCACAGTCATGCCCTCGATACCCAGCTCAGCAAGAGCTTCGCGGACTTCGTCCAGCTTAAACGGTTTAATTATTGCGCTTATCATTTTCATTATTTGCCCCCCCAGGGCAGATGATCCTGTCGGGGGAGGTAATCCAACCTTTATGCCAATAATAAAAGTAATTATTTTACATGTGGTTAGATTAATTCAGAGATATAGAGTGAACATCAAACGCACCGTGCTGGTGCGCCTGTTTATTGTCTGACTTGAAATGGTGCAATGCAGAGAGGGGTTAACTGAGGGTTAGCTTTCACTGACCATGACGCAATTACGCTGAGCTTCTTTGGCACGATACAAAGCGCTGTCTGCCGCACGCATGACGTCACTGAGAGTCGCTTTGTCACACCGGGCAATCCCCACACTGAGTGTGCAGTGTAATGACTGCTCCTGGATCATAAACTGCGTGTTGGCAAAGCGTTCTTTGAAATCCTGGCAACTATTTTTAGCCACAGCCAGGTCATTACCCGGCATTAGCACGGCAAACTCCTCTCCACCGACACGCGCCACCAGGCAGTGATTGAAAGAACTATTAAGCAGCTCAGCCACTTGAGACAAAACTTTGTCCCCGCCAAGATGGCCGTACTGGTCATTGATTGCCTTAAAATGATCCAGATCCAGTAACGCCAACGTGAACTGATCCGGCTTATTCTTGAGCACTTTATCCATGTGCTGGCAAAAATAACGACGATTATAAAGACCCGTCAGGAAATCTCTGTGTGCGTACTCTTTAATATCTGCGATCAGATTCAACTGATCCATGGTTTGCATCACCCGGCAATGAAACTCTTCATTCATAAAAGGTTTCGTCAAAAAGTCATTGGCGCCATATTTGATGAACTTGGCAGACAAACCATGACTGCCAGCACCAGAGAGACCAATAATAGCGAGATCATCGCGCCCACGACTGTTACGCACCGCTTTCACCAGTTCAAAGCCGTCCATGGTCGGCATCGCATAATCCGTCAGCAATAATTTAATGTCCGACTTGGCATTGAGCATATTCAAAGCTTGCTCACCATCTTGCGCCTCAAAGACAGTAAACAACTGCTTTTCCAGCATCTGTCTCATCACTGCCCGACTGATCATCGAATCATCAGCGATCAGTGCCTGGCACCCTTCATTGCGCAGTAAGCGTGATACGAGTTTAATGGCGTAGAGATAAGAATCCCGATTGTCCTTAATCACATAATCAACGACGCCCATCTCGAGCATTTGCTGACGGCTATATTCATCAATTTTAGACGTCAATACCACAGTGGGGACGTTGCGGCTTAGCGTTAGCTGCACGACCTCTCCGTCAGGGGCGTCTGGTAAGGTCAGGTCGACCAAAGCCAGAGTGTAATGTTGGCTCTCGAGTAATGCCTGGGTCTCTTTCAGTGACCAGGCATAATCAATTTCCACATCCAGGTGTTGTGATGCAAGGTGGCGAAGGATCTGTTGCACTACCTTACTGTCTTCGACGACTAATACTCTTTGCATTACGATGCTCTACTAAAACTACGAGAAAAGGGAAGAGATACAAGAATTTAACAGCGCTAAATACTTTCATACTACAGACATAAGGATTAAATATACGCGATTTCTGTGACAAAAAAAACTCACCGGCAAATAAAATTGTAAACAGACCGCAACAAAAGCCCGCTTAGCCTCGGATGCCTCAGGCAATTGAAAACACAAAAAACAAACCAAAACCACCATAAAAATTAACATCCATTGTGCATAGCCTATTTTTTGGCAATTAGTCTCAAGTTTTTTGAATTCTGCTCTGGATGCGTCTTAAATAAGCAGATCGATTTCACCCAAAAAATAAAAACATGTTGTTGAAGCCATTACTGTTCGCTCTTTCTGCGACTTTTATTACCACACTCCCTCACACCGCATCGGCACAAGCCGATACTCAAGGTCAGTTGACCCAGCAAATTGATGCTCAGGTCATCACCGAACACAAAGGAACCTTTAACGGGGAGCGGATCGCCTACACTGCCACCACAGGTACTCAGCCAGTGTGGGATAAAACGGGCCACCCGATAGCGACACTCCACTATACCTACTATAAAAAGAACAAAGTCAAAGATCCCGCCACCCGTCCGCTGCTGATCTCATTTAACGGTGGCCCAGGCTCTGCCTCTGTATGGATGCATATTGCTTACACCGGGCCTCGGGTACTGAAGATTGACGATGAAGGTTACCCGATGCAGCCTTATGGCTTAAAAGATAACCCGGATTCTGTACTGGATGTCGCCGACATTCTATTCGTCAACCCAGTCAACACTGGTTACTCTCGTGTGCTGCCAGAGCAAGACGGCTCAATGGCTGACAAGCAAACCCTGCAATCACGCTTTTTCGGTGTGAATGCTGATATCAAATATCTGGCTGGGTGGCTCAATACCTTTATCAATCGACATGGTCGTGCACTGTCACCGAAATTTTTGATTGGTGAAAGCTATGGTACAACTCGCGTTTCTGGCCTGGCCCATGAGCTACAAAACAAGCAATGGTTATTCTTAAACGGCGTAGTACTGGTTTCTCCGACAGATATTGGCATAAAACGTCAGGGGCCGGTAAAAAGTGCCAATCGCCTACCCTATTTCGCAGCAACCGCCTGGTATCACAAGGCGCTCCCCGATGCTTTGCAAAATCAAGATCTACTTAATGTACTTGAGCAGGTGGAAGCCTACACCTTAGATCATTATCTGCCTGCATTAGCCAAAGGCGCCATGTTGAGTGAGCAAGAGCGTCTGGCTGTGGCAAAGCAAGTCGCACACTTCAGCGGGCTATCAGAGCAGTTCGTATTGCAGAATAACCTCGACATACCCAACCGCAGTTTCTGGAAAGAGCTGTTACGCGAGCGAGGCTATACCGTCGGCCGTCTTGACTCCCGCTATTTGGGCATTGATAAACGAGACGCCGGTGAAGGCCCCGACTATTGGCCTGAACTGGATGCCTGGCTGCATGCCTTTACGCCGGCAATTAATCATTACTTCCGCCACGAGCTGAACTATAAAACGGACATCAAATACAACATGTTTGGCGATGTACGCCCCTGGGATCGCAGCAAAAACGAGGTGGGTGAACAACTTCGCTTGTCGATGGCAAAAAATCCTTACCTGAACGTGATGGTGCAATCAGGTTACTATGACGGTGCTACCAACTACTTTGATGGCAAGTATAACCTCTGGCACCTCGACCCCAGTGGTAAAATGCAGGACCGGTTGCGTTTTAAAGGCTACCGCTCTGGCCACATGATGTACTTGCGTCGTCCGGACCTGACCCAGGCCAATCAGGACCTGCGAGCATTCATTACAGACGCATTAAAATACAATCAACCTGCTAAATACTGATCTCCCAAACCTCTCTCACGGCGCTGTAATGCGGCGCCGTTTCTTATCTCTTACTAACCATTAAGATTACTTCACACACTGAGCTTAAAAGTTAGGTATACTCAAAACAACAATTGACGATATCCATATTTTTTATTCCACTTACCCAGCAATAAGTTAACGACAATTCACAGGGGCGCGGAGTATATAATGGACCCGAAGTAACAATTTTGAGGAATCCTCATGAGCGAACATTTTCGCGTGGTGTTTTCCGGCTTCAAGCCCGACACTGACAGCCAGGCAGCCACAGAGCAACTCGCAGCCAAGTTAAAAGTACCGACGCAGAAAGTCGTCGACTTCACCGCCGGCAAACCCTTATTTGGCCCTGGTGATAAGCAAAAATGTCTAAAGCAGGCCAAATTACTCGCCGTGTACGGGATCCAGAGTAAACTACAATCACAGGCCTCTGACCCCGCAGATACCATGCAAAATGCAGCCAATGAACGTGTGTTTGATGCCCTGGATTACATCACCAGCAGCCTCATCCGCATCGAGGAAAAGCTTGATGAACTGGAACAACGCATCGATGGCAAGCAGACGCAGGATGAGCAACATGAAGAAGATGAGTGGGAAGATGAAGCTTTGTTTAGCGAACTGGAACTCGACAATGAGCCCCCCAAACGCTCTAAGAAGCTGCTGTATATTCTCCTGTCATTATTAGTGTTGTTACTGATTGTGTTAGGGATCAGTCTTGCTTTCCCTGAATTGGTACCTATGTAATGAAAACACCCTCACCAAAAAATGAAAAAATTGCATCTTCAAGAAAGGTTATTAGAAAAAGCATTAGAAAATTGCGTAACAGCCTCACTGATGAGCAACAATCAGCGGCAGAGAAAAGCCTAACTATTAATTTTTTTCAACATGTAAAACCCGCTAAAAACGCCCGTATCGGGGTCTACCTTGAGAACGATGGCGAACTAAGAACTAACCTTTTAATTCAATCACTTTGGTCCGAAGGTGTGGACCTTTACCTGCCTGTAATACACCCCTTCAGCGGCGTCACTTTGCTCTTTCAGAAGTATGAAAAAAACTCACCCATGAAGCAGAATCGCTATGCTATCTTAGAGCCAGAATTGAATTGTAGCCAAATTTGTCCACTGGCGCAGCTAAACTACTTGCTGCTCCCATTAGTGGCATTTGACGATTCAGGAAACCGCCTTGGTATGGGTGGTGGCTATTATGATCGTACGCTGGCGCGTTATTATCGTGAGAACTGGCAACAGCCTAGATTGATTGGTCTGGCTCATGAATGCCAGAAAGTTTCAGCACTACCAACCGAAGCCTGGGATGTGCCTTTACCAACCATAATCACGCCACAGCACTGCTATCAGTGGTGACATATACGGTAAGGCGTGCAATCACGCGTTACCACTAAAAATAAGCCTTGAGTATCTGATCATAATTTCCGTCATTGATGGCATATGACATATTTTTTTTGTGCTTTGAGCGTATAATTGCGAACCAATAATTAACTAATACAGTGATCGCGTTATGACTCAAGATGAAATGAAAAAAGCAGCTGCCTGGGCGGCATTACAATATGTAGAAGCTGGTACAGTTGTCGGTGTAGGTACAGGTTCCACCGTTAACCACTTTATAGACGCACTGGGGAGTGTTAAAGACACCATCAAAGGGGCCGTTTCAAGTTCAGAAGCCTCTACAGAAAAGCTCAAAGCACTGGGCATCGACGTGTTCGAACTCAACGACGTCTCTGCATTGGATATTTATGTAGATGGCGCAGATGAAATTAACGCCCACAATCAGATGATCAAAGGTGGTGGTGCAGCTCTGACACGCGAAAAGATTGTCGCTGCGGTTGCCCGCAAGTTTGTCTGTATCGTGGACAACACCAAGCACGTAGACGTACTGGGACAGTTCCCTTTGCCAGTAGAAGTGATCCCGATGGCGCGCAGCTACGTCGCCCGCGAACTACTTAAGCTCGGTGGCGATCCCGTCTATCGTCAGGGTGTAGTCACAGATAACGGCAATGTGATTTTGGATGTCCATGGGCTATCTATCACACAAGCTGCTGAGCTAGAAGAAAAAATTAATCAAATCGTCGGTGTTGTCACCAATGGCCTGTTTGCTCAGCGCGGTGCCGACATCGTCATCACTGGTACCCCAGAGGGGCCACAAATTAAGTAACAGGAATGAGTCATGAGTAAGGTATCCCTGTCTAAGGACAAAATTCGCATTTTATTGTTGGAAGGCGTGCATCAGAGCGCCGTTGAAACGCTCAAACGCAACGGTTATAGCAATATCGAGTACGTGAAGACATCGCTGCCTGAAAATGAACTGATTGAGCGGATCAAGAATGTCCACTTTGTGGGGATCCGCTCACGCACTCACCTTAATGAGACGGTGCTGGAAGCAGCTGAAAAGCTGGTCGCGATTGGCTGCTTTTGTATTGGCACCAATCAGGTCGATCTCAGCGCAGCCAAAAAGCGTGGTATTGCCGTCTTTAATGCCCCATTTTCAAATACTCGCTCTGTGGCAGAACTGGTTTTGGGTGAGATCCTGCTATTGTTACGTGGCATTCCAAAACGCAACGCCATGGCACACCGAGGTGAATGGTTTAAGTCGGCTATCGGCTCTTTTGAAGCCCGCGGTAAAACGCTGGGGATCATAGGGTATGGTCACATAGGCACTCAGTTGGGGATCATGGCTGAGAATATCGGCATGAAGGTCGAATTTTATGACATAGAAGACAAACTGACGTTAGGTAATGCACAACAGGTGCAGAGCTTAACTCAGCTACTTCAACGTGCCGATGTAGTTAGCCTGCATGTCCCTGAAACACCACAAACCAAAAATCTGATTGGTATGGCCGAGCTGGAAGTGATGAAACAAGGTGCAATTCTGATCAATGCATCTCGCGGTACAGTGGTAGACATCGATGCCCTGGCCGAGGCACTCAGCGCCGGTAAACTGTCTGGTGCTGCTATCGACGTATTCCCGGTCGAACCCAAGTCTAATGATGAAGAGTTTGTCTCTCCACTGCGTCAATTTGACAACGTGATCTTAACGCCCCATGTCGGCGGCTCTACGCAGGAAGCACAGGAAAACATTGGTATTGAAGTCGCGGGTAAACTCACTAAGTACTCAGACAATGGCTCTACCGTCACCGCAGTCAACTTCCCGGAAGTGTCACTGCCTGAGCTATCAAACCGCAGTCGTCTGCTCCATGTGCATGAGAACCGCCCTGGCGTCCTGACACAAATTAACCAGGCATTTGCACAACATGGCATCAACATTGCCGCGCAGTATCTGCAAACGGATGACAGCATTGGTTACGTGGTCATCGATGTTGACAGCGACCACTCTGAAGTGGCATTAAAAGAGCTAAGCGCTGTAGAAGGTACTATCCGCGCCCGGATCCTGCACTAATACCAATTTCACTTAATACCTGTTCAATTTGACGGAGCAAATTGGTATAAACTTTACTCGCTGACACAAAAAAGCCTGTCACAAGACAGGCTTTTTTAGTTTCAATTGCAGTGCAATTTATTGCGCTGCAATATGGCAATTATGCCATGAAATCAACACCTTCTTTGATGTCTTTTTCAAGAGTTGCAAGCATGTCGTCTTTTGCTTGTTGCTCAAATGCGCTCAGCTCGCCGTAAGGAAGTAGCTCTTCTACGCCGTTTTTGCCCAGACGAACAGGTTGTGCGAAGAAAGTCGCATCGCCAGTGTTGCCTTCAACGTAAGCGTACTCAACCACGTTTTCACCTTGCAGGCCTTTGACCAGTGAGAAGCAGAAACGCGCTGCCGCTGCGCCCATAGACAGAGTTGCAGAGCCGCCACCCGCCTTCGCTTCAACCACTTCAGTACCCGCATTCTGGATACGTTTAGTCAGTGCAGCGACTTCTTCGTCAGAGAACTCAACGCCCTCAACCTGAGAAAGCAGAGGCAGGATAGTTGTACCTGAGTGACCACCGATCACAGGTACTTTAACGTCGTTTACGTTCAGACCTCTCAGCTCAGCGATGAAAGTCTCTGCACGGATCACGTCCAGTGTTGTTACACCGAAAACGCGAGCTGGATCGTAAGTACCCGCTTTTTTGAATACTTCAGCAACGATTGGCACAGTGCCATTCACAGGGTTAGTGATCACACCAACCAGGGCTTTAGGACAGTTTTTAACGATGCCTTCAGACAGAGTCTTGATGATGCCCGCGTTTACATTGAACAGATCAGCACGATCCATACCTGGCTTACGTGGCATACCTGCAGGGATCAATACGATGTCTGCATCAACCAGCGCTGCATCCAGGTCGTCTTTACCAAAACCAGCGACTTTTACCGCTGTTGGGATGTGAGACAGATCAACCGCTACGCCAGGTACTACTGGTGCTACGTCATATAGCGCAAGCTCAGAACCAGCAGGCAAACCGTTTTTAAGCAAAAGAGACAATGCTTGACCGATACCGCCAGCGGCACCTAATACAGCAACTTTCATTGGAATTCTCCATAATTTGAAGGTGGAATTAAATGTGCTGTAAAGATAATGAAAAGCGTCGCCAAAAACAAATTTATACGCGCAATTTTCGTCTTTTTTTCGACTATAGTTGTAAAGTTCGCGACAAATTCTGCTACTAATGGTTTACGCATGCCATGCGTTTCTAATAAAGAAAATCTTCACCGCTTGAAGAATCTTCTTGTCCTGAAATTTGGGTAACAGACTGGTTTTGTGTAAAATCCTAACAGTCGAGTCACAAAGAAGTATTGAATATGCAGCCGCAGGAAAAACAAGAAGCCCTCGTTAAAGCCTTTAAGGCCCTGTTAAAAGAAGAAAATTTTGGTTCTCAAGGTGAAATCGTCGATGCCCTAAAAGATCAGGGGTTTGACAATATCAGCCAAAGTAAAGTCTCTCGTATGCTTAGTAAGTTCGGTGCCGTCCGGACCCGCAATGCCAAACAGGAAATGGTATATTGTTTGCCTGCTGAGATGGGTGTACCAACAGCAAAAAGCCCGTTACGTCAGCTGGTCATTGACATAGTGCACAATGAGATGATGATCATCATACGCACCAGCCCGGGCGCCGCTCAGCTGATTGCGCGCTTACTGGATTCTTTGGGATCTGCGGATGGTGTGTTAGGGACCATCGCCGGCGATGACACCATTTTTATTGCCCCCGCCAAAGTGTCTGAGATCGACGCGACGCTGGAGCGGGTCAAAACGCTGTTTGATAACGTCTGATAGCGATTACGACTGCGCCATTTGTTGCAAGAACTGCAGCGATGGCGCAAAAAATGCGGCCCCCATATCGCCTTGTGAATAATCCAGTAGCGGATCGTAATCCCCATCACCAGACAAACCAAAACGACTATGTAACAGCTGTTCAAACGCATTGCCTTTTGCTGCGCAACTGAGCCACAGGCTACCCTGCTCATAAACATCCCCATAAGGCATACTCTGATTCAACAACAAAGGCTTTCCTTCGTTGTCTTTAATCTCATTGAGGCGAGCGTGATTGTATGGCGGTGCATCGTCAATCAACTCGTTGTCCAGCCGGGTGCGCCCCATGAGTTGCTCCTGATCTGACAAAGGTAACGCCTGCCAGCGGGCCAGGTCGAACTGAGTACGCAGAATATGGATATAGCTGCCCTGATCATCCAGCCCCCCAGAGTTGCAGACTAAGGCCACCTGACGTTTAAAACGACCATGAGGTATATCGGCGCCATAAACAAATCCATTGAAGTCACGTCCATCGAGAAAACGAAAAGCGCGTACCTGGGCAACCAGTTCAACGCACCCGGACAGCATGTGCAGCACACTCTGGGCGAACAGGTGATTCACATCTTCCCGATCTGAGCGGATCACATACAGCAAATCAAAAGGCTGGCTGTGGCACAAATGCTCACTGCTTTTAATCAGAGGAAAACCTTTCAATTGTGGGGGAATGAACTCGGGATAAATATGCGGCCAATATTGCGCCCCAACAGCCACAAAGCTGCTGAGCATGGCCTCTGAAAAGCGGTCGCTGAGTTCGTTCTGTAGTCTGCCTGCCTGACTGAGTGCCGAGCGCACGACCTCATCCTGACCATCCAGTACATTAAAAAATAAGTGCAAACCATGCAGGTTTGCCTCAGCACATACCCCTGATTGTGCTTGCGCCATCACCCCATCCTATCATTATATCAACACGCGAAAATCTGACATAATATCAATCCGCATAGTTAAGTAGCTCGTCTTGAGACGGAAAAACCTCGGTGATAACCAAGCAAAAAATTGTCATTATTGCTCTGAATAAGAAATTTTTTACACAGTCCGCGGCTGATTTAACCCCTCATAGTGGTTGTGTATAAGTGCTGATTGCTATGTTCGCCAACCATACTGAACCTGAACGGTGCGGTTGTATCGGTAGCTTCTTGGCCACTTCCTTTCATCGCCTAATCCTTCGCACTTACCTAAATTGCTATAAGCTAATGTAACGAATTGTTATGCATTAAGAAAAGAAGTTTATCGCATGGGGCTTAATTTTCAAACTTACCGGCCGACTCAGATCCAGCGGTTTATCTGACGGCATAGCGACCTCCAGCATCTGACCTTCCAGCTCGATGGCATATAAATACTCGGTGCCGACAAAGCGGTGTTGCGCCACATCAACTTGTCCCTGCTCGGTATTAAACAACTCAATATGGCTAGGCCTGAGGTAAATCTGCCCCTCCCGAGCAGGGCTCTCAATATCAATCAGAGACTCTACCGAACCAAACGCGGTTTCGACCTGCGCACCGTTGTGACGCTGTGCCGAAACGTATGCTCCCTGCCCTAAAAACTCAGCAACCTGGCGACTGCTCGGATGCTGAAAGAGTTCTTTAGGTGTGCCCAACTGGGCGATCTGCCCATGGTGCATGATGGCAAGCCGATCGGCAAAAGCAAACGCTTCATCTTTAGAGTGGCTGACGAAGATAGCGGATACCTGCTGGTCCTTAATAATATCGCGAATATCTTTGATCAGCTGAAAGCGCACCTGGGCGTCGATATTCGAAAAGGGTTCATCCAGCAGTAACAAGTTCGGGTGATATGCCAGCGCTCTGGCAATGGCCACACGCTGCTGCTGACCACCAGATAACTCATGAGGAAAACGCGCTGCATAGCCTTCAAGGTGCACCAGCTCTAACATGTGAGCCACACGATTCTGGCGTTCTGTCTTGCTCAGTTTATTCAGGCCAAACGCAATATTTTGTGCCACTGTCAGGTGAGGAAATAACGCATAGTCCTGAAACATCATACCGATATTACGATGCTGAGGAGCGACAAAGTGCCGCTCACTGCTGACACTTTTACCATTGATGCGGATTTCACCCTGTTGAGGGTGCAACAGGCCTGCAATAGCTTTTAGGGTCGTGGTTTTGCCGCAGCCACTGGCGCCAAGCAAACACACTATTTCATTTTCAGCCACGGTTAAATCAAGCTGCTGGATCACAGGATGGCCGTCATAGTGATAGTTTAACGATTGAATTTCTAAACTTGGCATTAGTTGTGTTGCTCCATTGAGCGGTTGACCCAATATAACGGGATAAGTCCGACCAGGACGATAAACAGCGCTGAAATCGAAGCCAGCTCCAACTGCTCATCACTGACGTACTGATAAACATGAGTGGCCAGGGTCTCAAAATTAAAGGGACGCAATAACAGCGCCGCGGGCAGTTCTTTCATGCATTCGATAAAAACCAGTAAGCCAGCCGTCAGCAAGCCTCGCTTGAGCAGGGGCATATGAACCTGAGTCAGGGTCTGAAAGCGCCCTTTACCGAGTGACAGACTGGCCATGTCGATACTTGGGCTGATCCGCACAAAGCTGGACTCAACCGCGCCATGTGCGATGGCATAAAAGCGCACCACATAAGCAAAAATCATCGCGAACAAGGTACCACTTAATAACAGCCCTGGCTCAAAACCACTGCCATCCAGCCAGTCATTAAGCTTGGTATCCATTAACGTCAGCGGCAGCAAGACCGCAATAGCCAATACAGTACCTGGCAGGGCATAACCTGTACTGGCAAAGCGCCCCGGCAGATTGGTGAACTTACCTGGCTCGATGCGCTGATAGTACACCACCAGTAAACTGATAAACATGGCAATCACGCTCACATACAGACTGATCTGTAAGCTTTGCAGCGCATAGGTAAAGAACTCGGCATTCCAGGCTTGTTCGAAATAATGAAATGCATAATTGAGTAATATGCCGACCGGAACAAAAAACGCAACGCCAAGGATCAGCATGCAAAACCCCCAGGCCAGCCACCCCTGATAACCCGTTAAGTCATATAAGTGGGTGTCATTAACCCCGGATTGACGCTCGTGAACCACCTGAGTTTTACGGCTCATTCGTTCAAGTAACAGGGCAACAAATAAAAACAGCAGCATAATACCCGAGATTTTGGCTGCCGCAGTCAGGGAGTAATACCCCAGCCAGGTGTCATACACTGCCGTCGTCAGGGTACTGACCGCAAAATAATGGACTGTGGCAAAGTCTGCCATGGTTTCCATACTGATCAACGCAAGTGCCGCGACAATCGCGCCACGAGACAGAGGCAGGCTGACTTTAAAGAAACTTTGCGCCGGGCTCATGCCCATCAGCTGGCTTGCCTGAACCAATTTAAAAGACTGTTCTCGCAATGCGGTTTTAAAAATCAAATAGAGATAGGGGTAAAGCACCAGTGCTATCATCACAATCGCGCCAGGCAAAGTGCGCAGATCGATGAACCAGTAATCATCCGGTCCCTGCCAGCCAAATTGCTGCCGTAACCAGATTTGAACCGGGCCCGCATAATCCAACAGGTCAGTATAGACGTACGCAATAATATAAGCAGGCAGTGCCAGGGGTAACATCAGCGCCCACTCAAACACCCGCTTACCGGGAAAGCGACAATAAGCAGTTAACCACCCCAGAGGCAGGGCAATTAACGCGCTGAGCGCCACAACGCCGGCGATCAGCACCAGGGTGTTACGGGTGTAGTCCCACAACACGCTCTGCCATAGATGGCTGAATACTTCCGATTCACCTTGCAGCGCTTCGAAAATCAAAAATGCCAGCGGGATTGACAGTGCAATGCCTATCAACCACGCTATGCTCTGCCACGAGGACAGACTTTGTTTTAATTGCATTTACAGGTCAAATTTTACCTCATCGATGAGCTTAAGCGCCATCGGACGGTATTTACTGATCTCGGACAATGGTAGGCTGTCTTCCTTAAAAGTGCCCCAGGATGCCACTAATTTCGACAATTCGACGCCCGGTTTAACCGGATATTCCATATTCATCGAGGCGTACATGTTCTGTGCTTTATTGTCGGTCATAAACTCGATCAGTTTCAAGGCATTTTCTTTGTTTTTCGAGTACTTGGTCATCACGACACCCGAAACGTTCAAATGTGAACCCCGATCACTCTGGTTTGGAAAATTAATATAGACGGCATCAGCCCAGGCTCTTTGCTTATTGTCTTCGAGCATTTTGCCGAAGTAATAGCTGTTGCCCAGTGCCAAGTCGCACAAGCCTTCTTTTACGGCTTTGACCTGAGCGCGATCATTACCTTGTGGCTTACGTGCCAGGTTTGCTTTCACCCCTTGCAGCCAGGTTTTTGTTTCGGCTTCACCATGATGCGCAATCATAGAAGCGACCAGGCCTAAGTTGTATGGGTGTTTGCCTGAACGTGTGCAGATTTTGCCTTTGTATTTAGGGCTAGCCAGCTCTTCATAGCTCAGACTGGTTAACTTGCCTGCTCTGTCTTTTGAAGAGTATACATTGCGCACGCGTTTGGTCAGTGCGACCCAGTGACCATCCGGATCACGAAAGCTGGCCGGGATATTTTTATCAACTTTATCGCTGTCAATGGGGTTAGTCAGCCCCATTTCTTCTAGCTGGATCATAGCGCTGAAGTTTGAGGTCAGAACCAGATCGGCGCGACCGTGTTTACCTTCGCGTTTAACCCGTTCAATCAAACCTTTTTTCGCAAACACAACATTGGTCTTAATGCCGGTCTGTTTAGTAAAGTCATCCAGGATCGGTTGGATCAGGAAAGGCTGACGATAGGAATAGATGTTCACTTCATCCGCAGCGACAGCAGATAAACTGGTTACAGCAGCAAGCAGTGTTGCGATTGCACTTTTCATATAAGCTCCAAATAATAACAATAACTATTCTCAGGCTATGGTAACCCGGATCCCGACAAAATACAGCCGATAGTTCAACATATTGCAATTTTATTAAATAGCGACATCCGGACATTTAGTTGTGAGAGATCTCTCACTAAGCATGTCGCAATCTATGAAGATAACGCTGACTTTATCAGCAAAATATAAAAAGGTCTTTGTTAGATAACAAGTTTTTTTACAGCCAACTTATTTATTCGAAATTCAAAGCGTTTTTTCGTGCTGTTATCTCACCCAGACTCCCATATACTTTAGTCATCTCAAGGGGAGAGCACAAAGCAACATGGAAATGGATTGAGTTGCTTATCAGGGAGTTTGTGCGGTAGGAGTGTCAGGAACTAGGACTAGGCTTCGGACAACAGGAAATGCCGATTAAGTAAGGATGTTGATACACAGGTGGATGGTGTATTGGAATACAGGGAGATAGGAACAAGTCAGGATGACGACACAAAGGATGGTTAGCATGGACTAATTCAGCAACTAGGAATGCTGATTGCTTTAAGGACAGTACAGGATGTACATCTCGCAGAATGACAACGCAAGGCGAGACATGGACGAGCATGTAAGGAGTTGATCTCATCAACATAGCAGGATGCTATTTAGAAGATTCCGTCAAGCGCGGCCCGCAAGGGTCGCGCTCTTCTTATTTTGTCTGACAGTCACTTCGCGTGCTTTATTCTCTCAAAAAAGCTTACTTTTTTTCCCTTTCAGATACGCATCCCGAAAATCCACGAAATGCTGAGTCAGATATTCTGCTGCCTGCGTCTCGCCATTTTCAGCCAACACCACACAGGCAACTTCTGCGGTACCGAGTTGGTGGGCATGCGGAGCCACTCTCAGTTTGTAATCCGATAGGCTTTCAGGCGTTACCGACAACACCGGAAATTGCTCCAGATAAGGGCTTTTACGAAACATCTTCTTCGCTTCACGCCAGGTGCCATCAAGGAAAATAAAGAGCGGCTTTTTACCATTTTGCCGAGTGACACGATGCACTACGCGTTCCGGTCCCACATTTTCGGCAGGAAAGACCACGACAGGCTGATAAGCCGGATCTTCGAGTAAAGTCAGCAAGCCTGGCTCAGGATCGGTGCGGTCCCAGCGAAATGCATAGTTATCCGGCACAATATCAGCAATGAGTCGCCCTGTATTAGAAGGCTTAAAGCTCTCGTTATGGTACATAAGCAGGCACACTGCACTATCGCACTCAGCAACCTGAATGCCCGCACAAATACACAGCGGCTGTGCCAGTAAACACCGCTCACAACGAGGTAATTTTGACCCCCGGGCCTTGAATTCCCGCCGCGCGGATGCTATTTGTTGGGCTCGTAATGCCAGTACCGAGTTTTCCACTCCCACGCAGCTCCCATTTTGCATAAAAATGCCAATTTTAGCAAAAAGTACGTCTCAATAGAACTGCGCATAGCCTTAGTCTATTTTTTAGTGACAGACTTAACTATAATTTAGCGCCCAATAATCTCGAAATGGAATCGAAAACAATATGAAAAAACTCATTGCAACCGCGCTTGTATTATTACCTGTATTCGCAAATGCGACAGCTTACACACAAGTTGCAACAATTAAAGATATGACCGTTAGTCATAACACCGTGCGTATTAAACTATCTACAATGAACAAACTGACTGAGTGTTCATCATCACCAACCAGTGCTAAATGGTACCATTTAGATCTGCGTACTGACGGTGCGCAGCATATCTATTCTTCTTTACTTGCTGCCAAGCTTGCTAAACAAAAAATGTTCCTGGAACTGCGCGGCTGTTTCAGCCAAAATGCGGATAGCAAATATCCGAAAGTTACGCAGGTTTACCTGTGCGATACCATGTGGTGTCAATAAAGAGAAATAGCATGATCATTTCCCCTTCAGCACGATTGAAATACCGCCTCATGACTCAAAATGATGGTGATTTACTCACCGAACTGGACAGTGACCCGGCGGTAATGCGCTACTTAACCAATGGCAAACCGACTTCTCGTGAACAAATTGAGCAATTCTACCTGCCTCGCCTGGCTAAGTTTACGAACCCACAACAGGGCTGGGGCCTGTGGCATTGCAGCTTGATTGATGACGAGACTTTTCTGGGCTGGGTGTTGATCCGTCCCATGTATTTCTTTAATGGAGAAATGGATGAGCGGGATCTGGAAATCGGCTGGCGCTTCAAACAAATCGCCTGGGGAAAAGGCTATGCAACCGAAGCCGCCAGACACATTGCCACGCACCTGGCTGAGCAGGATAAAATGGATTATCTCAGCGCAGAAGCACTCAAAGAGAACCTGGGTTCAATTAATATCATGAAAAAGCTCTCCATGACCTTCTTACGAGAGGGTATTCATGAAGGCCCTACGGGACCAATGGATGTGGTGTATTATCGAAAAGCGGTATAACGATAAAGCGGGTAAACATACCCGCTTTATGTCAGCTTACACCATCAGGAAAATCACCAGGAACAAGCCTAGCAGCAAACGATAGATCACAAATGGCAACATCCCCATCCGCTCTATCACTTTCAAAAAGAAATGAATACAGGTATAGGCGGAGATAAACGACAACACAGCCCCGGTGATTATGGCGCTCCAGTCGATCAGCTCATCGCCCGTGGCCAGCTTCAATGTGTAATATCCACCCGCAGCAGCAATGATGGGAATAGACATTAAAAAAGAGAACCGGGCCGCACTTTGCTTGTTTAGTCCCAACATCATCCCTGCCGTCATGGTGATCCCAGAACGCGACGTGCCAGGCAGTAAAGCCGCTACGACCTGGGCAAAGCCAATGATCAGAGCGCTGCGCCAGTTCAATTGATATATGGTTTTGGTTTGTTTTGCAGTGGCATCGGCATACCAAAGCAACAAGCCAAAAATGACCGTCGTTGCCGCAATAACCCAGGCGCTGCGGGAAAAGTCTTCAACCAGATCTTTGGCCAAAAACCCAATCACCAGACCCGGGATCGTTGCCACGATAATCCACCAGCCAAGGCGACTGTCATCCGTCGAACCTTGTTTGCCGAAGGATTTAAACCAGGCGCCCAGTATGTCGGCAACTTCCTTGCGAAAATAAATCAATACAGCAGCCAATGAGCCTACGTGCACGGCAACATCAAATGCCAAGCCCTGATCTTGCCAGCCTAAGATCTGAGACGGCAAAATCAGATGCGCTGAACTGGAAATAGGCAGAAACTCGGTTAACCCCTGGATCAATGCCAGGACAATGATTTCAATGATACTCATGGTAAAGAAAACTCCACTTTCCATAGTTTTTGGGTTTGGTTGTCATAAGCTTGCCAGATCTCTGCCATGCTACAGCCCTGCACGGGATGAATAAATTCTGGGGCAATTTCAGCCAGAGGCCTGAGTACAAAGGCGTTCTTTGTAACCTCATCACGGGGTAGCTGCGCCGGGGAGTCACAGATCACATCGTCGTAGAACAGGATATCGAGATCCAGAGTTCTGGGACTGAACTTCTTATCCTGGGGTGTCCTGCCGTTATCGCGCTCTATTTGCTTAAGCAACACGCACAAATCAGGCAACGACATATCTGTGTGCGTTGCAAACACAGAGTTATAAAAGTTCTTACCGTTGAACCCCACCGGCTCACTTTCGTAAACGTCCGAATGAACATAATCAGGAAAATACTGAATAAGCGTTGTCAGCCCCTGGCGAAAATGACGGTCGCGATCAACATTGGACCCTATACTGATAAACACATGCGCCATACTATCGATTCCGCGTGATTTCCAGGCCAACAGTTTGTGCCTGAGGAACAGCAGCCGGCTTACTGACTCGAATCGTGATAGCCTCAATAGCAAACTCTTCTAGGATAATGGCAGCTAGTTGTTCAACCAGTGTCTCAAGTAACTCAACCCGACTGGCCTCAGTATGGGCAATCACCCGCTCACTGACTTTGGCATAATCCACAGCCAGCGTAATGTCATCCTGTCGTGCAGCAGCCGAGATATCAGTCTTCATCGCTATATCAAAGAAAAGGCTTTGTTTACTTTCTTTTTCAAAGTCGTAAACTCCTATTATGGTCTCGACGTGTAATTGCGAGATATAGACCGTGTCCATGTAAACTCCTGACATGACTGATTCGGATCGGCTTTTTCACGTACTCAGCCGCCTTAAAATAAAGCGACGATGATAGCCCAAATAACGGCAAGAAAAAATAAGGAAGCTTGTGATAGTCAGTTTAATATGTATTTGTGCTTATTTATTTGGTTCAATCTCTTCCGCGATTTTGATTTCCAGACTATTTTCGTTGCCTGATCCCCGCTTTTCTGGTTCAAATAACCCTGGCGCAACCAATGTGTTACGGCTTGGCGGTAAACTCCCTGCTGCCCTCGTCCTGGTCTTTGATATTCTAAAAGGGACAATCCCGGTGTGGGGAGCTTATTTTCTGGGCATAGAGCCCATCTGGCTGGGCATTGTCGCAGTGTGCGCCTGCCTGGGCCATATTTACCCGGTATTTTTCCATTTTAACGGTGGTAAAGCGGTTGCAACAGCCTTTGGGGCACTGTTGCCAATCGGACTATCGCTTGGTGGGATGTTGATTGGCACCTGGCTGCTCGTGTTGGCACTGACACGTTACTCGTCACTCGCAGCGATTGTCACTGTATTAGCTGCTCCGGCCTACACCTGGCTCATCAAACCTATGTACACATTGCCCGTGTGCTTTCTGACTTTGCTGATCATATTTCGCCACAGAGCCAACATTCGTCGGCTCCTGAGTGGCACCGAGCCTAAGCTCGGTAAGAAAAACGTCGACTAACGTCGGGCCATCAAAGAGGTGGTAAGCTATCCAGTGGCCAGCGTGGCTGGGTTTTCATGCTTAACTCAGCGGTTTGACCCGCTTTAAGACGCTGCATGCCGGCATAAGCGATCATCGCCCCGTTGTCAGTACAAAACTCAGTGCGAGGATAGTACACTTTGCCTTTCATCCCCTGCATCATGCGCTCAAGCTTAGTACGCAGCTCCGTATTCGCACTGACACCACCGGCAATGATCAAGCGATTGATGCCTGTCTCTTTCAGGGCGCGTTTACACTTAATCGCCAGCGTATCTACCACGGCTGTCTGAAATGCATGAGCAATGTCCGCTTTGGTTTGCTCATCATCCCCAGCTGACTTGATGGTATTTGCCGCAGCGGTTTTCAAGCCACTGAAGCTGAAATCCAGGCCAGGACGATCTGTCATAGGCCTTGGGAATACAAACCGGCCAGCCACGCCTTGCGTCGCCAACTTAGCCAGCATCGGACCACCCGGATAATCTAAGCCAAGAAGTTTCGCCGTTTTATCAAAGGCCTCACCGGCAGCATCATCCACCGACTCACCGAGTACCTCATACTCCCCAATGCCAGCCACTTTCACCATCATAGTATGACCACCAGACACCAGTAAGGCGACAAATGGAAACTCAGGCATCTCATCTTCCAGCATAGGTGCTAACAAGTGCCCTTCCATGTGATGAACAGCCACTGCGGGAATATTCCACCCAAATGCCAAAGAGCGACCGATAGAAGTCCCTACAAGCAAGGCTCCCACTAAACCCGGCCCGGCGGTGTAAGCTATGCCATCGAGCGATTCAGGGCCGCAACCGGCCTGTTTAAAAGCGGCTTCAATTAAAGGAATGGTTTTGCGAACATGATCTCTCGACGCCAGCTCCGGTACTACTCCCCCATAATCCGCATGAACTTTTACCTGACTATACAGCTGGTGCGCCAAAAGTCCCTGCTCGTCATCATAGATGGCAATCCCCGTCTCATCGCAAGAAGATTCGATACCTAAAATTCGCAATGTTGATTCTCCACTACTTAAAAATTTGGACAAAAAATTCAGGCGTCGATTGCCAGACCAATGTTTGTCTGGCCGTCGCTCAATGCCAGTGCCTTAAGCGTTTTAACCGACTGGTTATCAATCCTCGGCATTTGTGCAACACAATCGATGAGCTCGCCAAGCACCTCAATTTCGTATTGCATCAATGGATGCTCTCTGACATGTTGATTATCGGGCTCAATGTCTTCTGCCATCAGCAAGAATTCAATATACCTGGCCACAGTTGCCTGAGAGATTTTAGCCACATTGACAAACTCACTTTCATCTTTGCTCATCACACCCTGGATAAAGCCGAGTAACGCCGTAGCCACGTCGATTGCCGCATAGGTGCCGAACATGTCGTAGTCTTTTAGCTCCGGAACATTAGGCTCAATTTTTTCAATTTGTTTTTCTAAGCTGATTTTGCTTTTCGGCAGCAACACTTTTTCCCAGCAAACATTCAATGCATTGCGCAGGGTCGTCTCATCTCCAAACCCGGTCGCTTCACTGAACAAACCATAATTTGGCAGCATACGTTCTAATATCGCAGCCGCAAGCACCGCTTTTTGTAAATAATTTAGCTCTCTGATGCGCTGAAAGTTATTTGCCTTCGTCATAGCTTTTTCCACAGTGCCAGCAATATTGAAACCCCGAACCATTGTGTTCAGAGCAACTGCTGCACTGCCAGTCTTCCGATAAATTAGTTTGCTGATAGTTTACCAAGATTTCCTCTGCCTCGGGTACTTTTATCGCACAGACAAATATTTTTATTGTATTGTGCGCAAAGGGCATCTCTCCCAATGCAGCTGCCAGTGCCTCTCCTTCAACGTGCGTTTTGAGTCGCGCCTGTGCCAATAACCCAAGTACGATATGGGCTTCCAGCGGGTTATCCGTGCGATATACGCACGTCCAGTCAAACATTGCATTACTCATCACTGGACTCCAAAATTTTGCTATGATAATCACTATTGTAGCGTGCTTAGACGGAGTACAAAAATGACGCTCACCACACCCGGATTGCTGTTCCCCGCAATCTCTTTGTTATTACTGGCCTACACCAATCGATTCTTAGTTTTGGCACAACTGATCAGAGAGTTAAACGCCAGAGAAGGCGACCAACTCAGGCCACTGGTCGTTGCACAAATCGATAACCTCAAAAAGCGTATCAAACTCATTCGCCTGATGCAGGTATGGGGCGTCATCGCCTTTTTACTCTGTACCATGTCCATGTTTGCCCTGTTCATTGAAGTGGCGCTTTTGGGGGTCATTTTGTTTGGTGCCAGCCTCTGCTGTCTCGCACTTTCTTTGCTGCTCTCACTCTATGAGATACACATTTCTTGTGATGCCATAGAGATTGAGCTCAACAATATTGAAAAAAAGCCAATACAAGATTAAGCAACTCACTTTTTTGCTGGCTATACTAACAGGGAACAGGCACTAAGCAGAGGTTCTATGTGAGCAGCTTTCTCTTTACAAATGAGCCACTTAAGGATGAGGAGCAAATTACAGTGGACAATGCCCACTGGGATATCCTGGTGGTTGATGATGAAGAGGATATCCACCAGGTCACTAAATTGGTGTTATCTGATTTTAGGTTTGAACAAAAACCTTTGCGTTTTCATCATGCTTACTCAGCAAAGCAGGCAATGGATATCCTAAATTCCGAAGAGTCCATTTCTGTGGGGCTAATCGACGTTGTTATGGAAAGCAACCACGCAGGGCTCGATCTCATTAAGTTCATTCGCAACGATATGGCCAATCATGATATTCGTCTGATCTTGCGCACCGGGCAGCCCGGAGAAGCGCCCGAAGAATCGGTTATTCGTGATTATGATATCAATGATTACAAAAATAAAACCGAGCTCACCGCAGTCAAATTAAAAACCTTGCTCTACTCGGCTCTGCGTTCCCACCGAGATATTCAGACAATCGAGCGCCACAAACGAGGACTGGAGCGAATTATTGATGCCTCTTCAAGTTTTCTTAAATGTAATAACGTTCAGGACTTTGCCTCGACTATCCTATCGCATGTTGCCGATGTGATGGGCCTCACGGATTCCGATATCTACTGTGCAGCAGCGGTGAATAAACAAAATGGTGCAGGAGCCGAGTTTCAATTACTTGCCGCGTCAGGTGCTGGCATTGAGCCGGAACAAACCGCCTTACCGGATAAAGTGAAAAGTCGCTTTATAGAAACACACAATCGTAAAACATCCAGTAAGTCAGACCACGAGTACGTCGGTTACTTTACCAGTCAGGCTGGTCTGGAGACCATGTTATACGTGAGCAAAAAAGGTCTGTTACAGCCCACAGATTGTCAGCTGCTGGCCTTCTTCGCTAACAACATCGCACTGGCATACGATAATCTGAATCTCCGAGAAACAGTGAAAGAATCACAAAAAGAGCTGTCTTATATACTCGGCGAGGCCGTAGAGAAACGCTCTAAGGAAACGGGATCACATGTTAAGCGTGTCGCACATTACAGTTTATTACTGGCTAAATTGTACGGATTGAACGATTATAGAGCCGAAATTATTAAACTGGCGTCACCATTGCACGACATTGGCAAAATTAGCATCCCAGATGTCATTCTCAATAAACCAGGAAAACTGAATGACGATGAATGGGCAATAATGAAGACTCATGCCCAACAGGGTTATGAAATACTAAAAAACTCAACAAATGATATTTTGCAATGCGGCGCAATTATCGCACACCAACACCACGAAAAGTGGGATGGTAGCGGATACCCGCGAGGGCTCAAGGGTGAACAAATAGACATCGCCGGAAGAATTACAGCGCTTGCTGATGTGTTCGATGCATTGGGGAGTGTTCGTTGTTACAAGCCGGTTTGGACACTTGAAAAAATTCTAACAGAGATAAAATCCCAGCGTGGCCAACAATTTGATCCCAAACTGGTTGATCTGTTTGTAGAAAATCTGGAACAATTCCTCGCAATACGCGATCAGTACCCAGACTAATTTTTGTAAGCGAAATGTAAAAAATTCACTTGGATGTTTCTCTAAACTGTATTAGTATTAGGGAATCAACGTTGTCATTGCATTTTTGTTGAAATAAAAGGAATTTCACATGAGATTTGAACAACTCGAGCAATTCGTTGCTTTAGGCAATTTACGCCACTTTAGGCAAGCCGCAGAACAAACCAATATCAGTACTTCCGCACTCACCAGAAGCATTCAGACACTGGAAGATGAAATTGGCTGTGAACTTGTCAAACGATCTACCCGCTCCGTCAAACTGACCGAACAGGGCGAACTTTTTCTGAATTATTGTAAGTCGACCTTATCGGAATTAGACATAACCAGAAACACTATCAAACAAAGCCTGTTTGGTCGTGATCAACAGCGTGTTGTTGTTGGTTACACTGCGCAAGCCAGTAGCATAGTGCCAACGTCATGTGGACAGTTTTTGGCGGATTTCCCTAACGTCAAAGTTGAGATGCAACTTTTGAATGAACACGATCTGCTTCGCAAGCTACAGCTTGGTGAAATAGACATCAGTGTTTATCTTGAGTCTGCAACCAGCTTAGTGAGTGATATCCATCTGCCCGACCAACTTGTTTTGTTTGTTGCTAAACAACATCCACTGGCAACACAAGACAGTATTCGTCGCAGTGAGCTTGCTCAGTACCCGATGTACGGCTGTTTTTCTCAGTCTAAGCAGGTACAGAACATGCTGAATGAGGCGGTTGAAGGGCTTAACAAGTCAACCAATGTCAAAATAGGTAATATCAGCCAGGTGATTGACGGACTGAAGAATAGCCAGAGCTTTGCCATTGCAAGCATTGAACATTCTAAGGTTATCGCACAAGACCCGGAACTGATCTTACTGAAGACTAACAAGGACGCTAGTCATGAGCAAATTGTCGTGCAGACCAGCCACCAACTAGGCAGCGGTTCACACGTCAGTAACTTGTTGTCATTAATTGAACAAACAGCACAGAAAAACGCCGTTGCCACAGCGGTAAATAGTTAACGATTAGCTAACTAGGTTTTTTATCCTGTTTGGTTAAATGGGAGTTTAGAGCGAGTTTTAGGTATTCTGTTCGGGTTTTTAAGTATAAGTCCGCGGTAATAGAGTCAAAAAAATTCGCTCACCCTCACTTTTCCCGTCAAAAAGCCACGGCGAATAGCGTACAAGCCTCTCACTAAATGTGCGTGAGGATACCCGTCAGATACCAACAACCACTCCGACAAACATCGCCAGCCCAACATAATTATTGCTCAAAAATGCCTGAAAACACTTCTCTCTGCTTCTGTCATTGATCTGCCATTGCAGCTTAGCCAGCCACATCCCGGCGACCAAAAAACCACACCAGAACCACACAGACAGGGTAACCTGCGTTGCAACCCAGGCCATACAGCCTAAAAATGCCAGATTGAGGACAGCAATGACATGTCGGTCCCAACGCCCGAATAAGATAGCGGTGGACTTAATACCCACAACCAGATCATCGTCCTTATCAACCATGGCGTATTTAGTGTCGTAAGCAACCGTCCAGAGCAAGTTAGCAATAAATAACACCCAGGCAATGGCAGGAACCGTTTCCTGAACAGCCATAAACGCCATGGGTATTCCCCAGCTAAACGCAGCCCCAAGAACCACCTGAGGCAAATTGGTATAGCGCTTCATAAAGGGGTAAACACTGGCCAGCGCAAGCGCGCCAAATGACAATACGATAGTTTGCCAGTTGAGCATCAATACCAGCACAAAAGAGGCACCGACCAACAATAAGAACAAAGAAAGTGCTTCACCTTCACTGACAGCGCCTCTGGCAAGTGGCCGTTGTGCCGTTCTTTTTACGGCACCATCGACTTTGCGATCTGCAAAATCATTAATCACACAACCAGCACTGCGCATCATGAAGGTGCCCAGTGCAAATATGAGCAACAAATGCCACTGAGGTATACCACCCGACGCTATCCACAAACTCCAAAGCGTTGGCCACATCAGCAGTAAAGTACCAATGGGCTTTTCGACACGCATTAGCTGCTTATATTCGTTTATGTGGTCTGCTCGCAGCCGCGATAGCTTCATACCTTAACTCCATTGAGGAAGATTTCGCACACCAGTACCTTGCAAGTTTGGCGCGTAAAAACGCTTCGTCTTGCAAAACAAGGATCACTGTATAATTTCTCTTTGGCCGGGAAAAATGAGGGGAGCATCTTTTGCTCCAGTGTCGCAACCTCAATGTTGCCTCTTTGCCATGCTTGTTGGTCAAACAAACGCTCGCCTAACGGGGTATTACCAATATTATCTAACCCCAGCGCATTGGCACTATCAGGTATCCAGCTCTGGCCGTAAACCACGGGAATATCATCACAATATAGCACGACTTCGCGACACAAGGCGCTGTCGCAATTTAGAATCGCTTGTACTTCCCCATCAAGCAGGCTTACCTGCTCACTGAGTACCTCGACATGTAGTATACGACACTGTGAGCGCAGTAAGGCTGTCAGAGAGCCAGTTTCGCATAACAATGCGCGCAGGGCGTCCGGGATGTCCTTATGCCGGGTAAGCGGTTCCCAGCTTGATTGCAATAAATTTGGCAGATTAAACAAGTCAGTAATTCAATTCAGGAAATAACCGCGCCATAATAGCAAAGCTTACCCCGGCAAAAAAGTTTACCTTTCCCTTACTCACTGCTGTTCATAATCTGATTTTACGTATAAACTAATCCTATTGTTGGTATTTAGTTAAGTATTTTCAGGCTATTATGAATCGGATCTGTATCGCGTTGATGGCATTTTTGCTAGTTTGTGTGAGTACAAACTCACGCGCTGAATCAACCGTTGGCTACTTTGGATTTGAGCCTGACATCATTACCAACTATATCGGGCAGTCTAATAAAAAACTCGGCTACGTCCGGGTGACAGTCGATTTAATGCTTGATGATGTCAGCAACATTGCCGTTGTTGAGCACCACACTCCCCTATTACGGGATGCCATCGTGCAAATCCTGAGTAAAGAACCAGAAGAAACCATCAAATCATTGACTGGGCGTGAAGAAATACGCCAGCGCTGTGCAGAAAAGTTAAAAACACTTCTCAAAGAAGAAACCGGACAAGAAATCATCCGAGAAGTGCTGTTCACCAAGTATTTGTACCATTAATATCGCGAGGTCAATCGCCTCGCGTTAAACCTGTTCCGAATCGCGTACACGCAATAGCATAGCAACACTCATACCAGCCAATAAGCCAAACAAGTGCGCCCAGTTCGCCATATTGACAAATAGTACGTCTGTAAAGCCTAACACCATCCAGATCAACATAAAGCCAACGACAGGGGTTCCTATCAGAGGCGGTGACTGTGGATGCTTAACAGAGTGGATCCAGCAAAAACCCAGCAAGGCATAAACCACACCACTGAGGCCACCAAAGTTTGCGTCGGCTAACAGATACTGCATCCAATTGCTCAGCAATGCACCGGCCACAAAGACAGTCCAGAGCACCCAATTACCCAAGCGACGCTCAATCATATTGCCCAGATAAATCCACCAGGACAGATTAAAAACCAAATGTAACAGGCCAAAATGCAAAAAAGCGGGGGTGATCCAACGCCAGGGGGTATGGGGGTCAAACTGCAAAGTGTTAAAGACCGGCTCAACGCCATACACAAAGAAACTCACGAATATCCCCAAAGAGAGAATAAAAACGGCTTTGAGCATCCAGCTAAGCTGGGTAAAGCGCTGCCATAGGTTCAGTTTGGTACCCTGATAGACAAGCGGAGACTCTTTTGGTGAAAGTTGCCACGACGCTGCCAGGTACTTATCCTGATAAGGATCTGCGACAAACTCCTGCCAGATCTCATTGGCCTGAAACCAATGTTGCTCAGCAACCCACACAGAAACCTGCTGCCCATCTTCACTGGTCACCCGACACTCGATATGATGAGTTTTCAGATAGTCAGCGACTCCCTGAACCGCACGCGGGTTATCGTGGGAGCCTAGCAGTTTCATTTTGCCACACTATCCGGGAGTTCTTGCGCCCACTGAGTGAACCCCCCATCCATGCTGTATACTTCTTCAAACCCTTGCTCAACCAGGTAATTCGCAGCACCCTGAGAGCTGATCCCGTGATAGCACACCACAATAATTGGATGTTCAAACTCTTTTTCCTGTAAAAAGTGTCCCAGGTTATCATTCGACAAATGCTCCGCCCCCGGAATGTGCCCCTGCGCAAACGAGTTAGCATCACGGATATCAGCAATGACTAGCTCAGATTGCGCCAGCATTTCTTTGGTTTGGGCGACTGAAATATGTTTAAAACTCATAATACTCTCTAATTAATAAGCAGACACAAAAAACACCTCGTTAATGGTCTCGGACCCGAGGTGTTTTAAAACAGGATCATGTAGACCTTAATCCCAGTTTAAGATCACTTTACCCGATTGACCAGAGATCATCGTATCAAAGCCCTGTTGGAACTCATCAACATGGAACTGGTGTGTGATGATCGGGTCTAAATTCAGACCCGACTGGATCAGACTGGCCATCTTATACCAGGTTTCAAACATCTCGCGACCATAAATACCTTTGATCACTAACCCTTTGAAGATTACCTGATTCCAGTCAACAGCCATGTCGCTTGGTGGAATACCCAGCATGGCAATTTTACCACCATGGTTCATGTTGTTCAGCATGCTATTGAACGCCACAGGCACACCCGACATCTCCAGACCGATATCAAACCCTTCTGTCATGCCTAACTCAGTCATCACGTCTTCAAGTTGCTCTTCGGCCACGTTTACAGCGCGCGTTGCGCCCATTTTACGAGCCAGCTCCAGACGGTATTCATTTACGTCGGTGATCACAACATGGCGTGCACCCACATGCTTGGCAACGGCGGCGGCCATAATGCCGATTGGGCCTGCACCTGTGATCAGAACATCTTCACCCACCAGGTCAAAAGACAAAGCAGTGTGTACAGCATTGCCAAACGGGTCAAAGATAGATGCCAGTTCATCAGAGATGTTATCTGGGATTTTAAACGCATTGTATGCAGGGATCACCAGGTATTCCGCGAACGACCCTTCACGATTGACGCCCACACCAATGGTGTTACGACACAAATGTACACGACCGGCACGGCAGTTACGACAATGGCCGCAAGTAATATGGCCTTCACCAGAGACGCGGTCGCCAATGTCAAAGCCACGTACTTCCTGGCCCATATCGACAACTTCACCGACATATTCGTGTCCAACAACCATAGGTGTTGGAATGGTGTTTTGCGCCCATTCATCCCATTTATAAATGTGTACATCAGTACCGCAAATAGCAGTTTTACGGATTTTGATCAGCAGATCGTTATGCCCAACTTCCGGTTTGGGCGCATCCGTCATCCAAATCCCTTCTTCTGCTTTTAACTTGGATAGTGCTTTCATGTGTTTTCACTCATTAGAAACACGCAAGCCATCAGCTTGCGTTAAAAATCGCTCACAGCCCAGGCTGTGGGGCAGTGATTAAATCACGCCCAGTTCTTTACCAATGCGAATAAAGGCATCAATTGCCTTGTCCAGCTGCTCTGTGGTGTGCGCCGCAGAGATCTGAGTACGGATACGGGCCTGACCTTTAGGTACAACCGGATATGAGAAGCCGATCACATAAATGCCTTCGGCTAATAAGCGGTCCGCCATATCAGAGGCTACTTTCGCATCGCCTAGCATGACAGGAATAATCGCATGGTCTTTACCTGCGCAGGTAAAGCCTGCTGCTTCCATTTTACTGCGGAAATGTGTTGCATTTTCCCATAGCTTGTTACGCAGTGCCTCACCTTCTTTCATCATATCCAGTACTTTGATTGACGCAGTTACGATAGACGGGGCAAGTGAGTTTGAGAACAAATAAGGACGCGAACGCTGACGCAGCCACTCAACAATTTCTTTTTTACCTGAGGTATAACCGCCTGATGCACCGCCCAGCGCTTTACCCAAAGTACCCGTAATGATGTCAACGCGATCCATCACGCCACAGTACTCTGGCGTACCACGGCCATTTTCGCCCACAAAACCGACTGCGTGCGAATCATCAACCATCACCAACGCATCGTATTTGTCTGCCAGATCGCACAGCTCAGACAGGTTACAAATCACCCCGTCCATTGAGAACACACCGTCGGTCGCAATCAGTTTAGTTTTCACGCCGGCTTCATCAGCAGCAATCAGCTGCTTCTCAAGATCTGCCATATCATTATTGGCATAACGGAAACGTTTTGCTTTACAAAGACGCACACCATCAATGATAGATGCGTGATTCAGTGAATCCGAGATGATGGCATCTTCAGGACCTAAAATGGTTTCGAACAAGCCTGCATTGGCATCAAAACAAGAAGAGTACAAGATGGTATCTTCCGTTTGCAGGAACTCACTGACTTTGGCTTCCAGTGTTTTATGGATATCCTGAGTACCACAGATAAAGCGCACAGACGCGACACCAAAACCGTGCTCATCCAGGCCACCCTGAGCAGCCGCAATCAAATCCGGGTGATTAGCCAGACCAAGATAGTTGTTGGCACAGAAGTTAATAACACTTTCGCCAGTTGATACTGCAATTTCTGCTTGCTGCTGAGACGTGATCACACGCTCTTTCTTGTATAAACCCTCAGCTTTTACTTCTTCAATCTGTTGCTGAAGCTGGCTGAAAAATGCCGCTGCTCTCATCGGGAGTCTCCATTAGTTGCACGGGGTGTGTGCCCCTGGCACACACTAAAACGCCGATATCCTTTATGCTCAATATCGGCTGTGTCATAAAATTCGTTGCTTATATTTTAAAAGGTTCGCACCTTAAATGCACGGATTGTGATTATCTTGTTCGCAGACGCTTTGTAAACGCTTATGAGATAAACGGAGGCAGATCAAGTGCCTGATATAATGATCCACACACATAGTCTGCTGAGTCGCGCACTTGTTCACTGAAAGTCTGCCCCGACTCAACCAGTATTTTAGTACTAACTCCCGCCGCCAATGCAGCCTGAATATCCGACCCTTTATCACCCACCATAACACTTTGTTTCGGGTCAATGTTATGTGCTTCAATGGCTTCTAAAAGCATACCAGGGTTCGGTTTACGGCACGTACACTCACGCTGATAAGGCGGCTGTGCTTTATGCGGGTGGTGGGGACAAAAATAGACCCCATCAATGGTGATACCGTGAGCCTGAAACTGCTGGCACATCCACTCTGTCAGTTGCGCAAACTGGGCTTCGTTATAGTAACCCCGGCCAATACCAGACTGATTAGTCACCACGATCAGTTTATAGCCCAATGCCTGGAACTGATGGCAGGCCTCAAACACACCATCGATAAACTCAAAGTCTTCAATTTTATGCACGTAGGCATGATCCTGATTGATCACCCCGTCTCTGTCCAGAAATACGGCTTTATGTGTCATAACTGTTCCTGCTTTACTACCTTATCGAACATCTGTGTCACCCGTTCAATCGAAATTTGACTCATCAGGTCGCTGCCTTTCATGCGTGTGCCCCATTTTAGTTGCTGTGCAGTTTTGCCCTTTTGTGCCATCAGGTTGTCATGATAGACCTCGACCACATAGTCCTGATACAAATACGGGCCAGTGCGCTTGGGGTTAGAATGCGCATACAAACCAATGACCGGCGTACCAACAGTCACCGCCATATGGGCAGGCCCGGTATCCGGTGCCAGAACCAACTGTGCCTGCGCTAACACGCACAGCAAGGTTTTTAGTTTGGTTTTGCCAACCAGGTTGGTGATATCGCACTGTGCATGCGCAATGATGGCGTCACTCAGGTTACGCTCCAAGTCGGTTGGCCCCCCAGTCAGGACCACACTAAAGCCTTGCGCCGCAGCATGTTCTGCCAGCGCAGCATAGCGCTCAGGTAGCCAGTTCCGCTCCGCCTTACTGGCAGCAGGAGAAATCACAAAGATACGTCCCAGCCCGGCAAGCAAAGCTTGTGCTTCACGTTTATCTTCATCGCTGACGGGCATCTCCCAACTTGGCGCGCCACATTCAGCGCCTATTGCCCGGGCAAAGTTCTGAAACCCTTCCAGCACATGCGGTTCCTGCTGTGGAGCAATGCGCTGATTAATCACCAGCGAGTGGAACTCCTTGGAGCGGCCTTTGTCAAAACCAATTTTGACTTTAGCCGGAATACAGCGCGCCGCCAGGTTAGCGCGAAACGCCACTTGCATATGCAAAAGCACATCAAACTTATGCCCTTTAAACCGGGCTTTGAGCTGCTTGAACGCCGCTTTACCTTGTTTCTTGTCAAAGACAACAAACTCCACCCCAGGCAAATCGGCTAACAGCATAGCTTCAACCTTGCCTATGACCCAGGTGATTTTCGCCTGTGGGTGCGCGCGCTGAATAGCTTGTACAGCCGTGACGGCATGACACACATCACCAATGGCCGAAAGCCGGAGAATACAAATGGAAGAAATTGCCTGAGACACACATTTCGCCTGTAACTGAAAATAAGCACCCGATCTTAAATAAAACCCACTATTTTGCAACCTATGAGATTCTCCCCGACAACAAAAGCCGTTACACTGAGCGTTTATCAATTCAGACCCTGCTATTAATCGGCCATGCTAAAAATTGAACAACATAACAATCATTACTTGTTGCGAACCAACCATACCCCAGATACGTTATCTCTGGACTGGTTCGACATGGCATTCTGGCAACAAAAAAATGCCATTGTGACCTCAAAACAAGGTCGCGCAGCTGCCTGGTTCGTACGCTATTCCGACCAGGATATTGCCGTTCTAAAGCACTACTGGCGTGGCGGGTTAATTGGTAAGTTACTCAAAGATCAATACGTTTTTACAGGTCTCAAGCGCACCCGGGTATACCTTGAGCTACACCTGCTGAACCAACTCGCCGACTTGGGCTTGCCAGTCCCCATTCCTTTGGGTGCCAAAGTAACCGTATCAGCGGGGATTTATCGCGCTGATATCCTGACGCATGCCATCTCGGGCGCACAAAGCCTGTGTGAGCGGCTACAGTCTGCGCCACTCAGTGCACAAGACTGGCAGCAGGTTGCCACCACGCTGGCGCGCTTTCATCACGCTGGTGCCTATCATGATGATTTAAACTGCAACAATATTCTGTTCGATGAAAGCGGTGAGGTGTATCTCATTGATTTCGATAAAGGCGCGCTCAAAACGCCAGCTAAAGAATGGCAAATGGCCAATATTGACCGGCTCGCACGCTCGCTTAAAAAAGAAGCCAGCCGCTCTGCGCAGTTCTTTTGTCCGCCACAAGACTGGCAAAGTTTTATCGATGCCTATCAAAGTGAGATGAAAAAAAAGCCGGCTTAAACCGGCTTTTTTTCATCTGGCGTTACTATTATGTCTCTCTTGCTTTCGCAATGATATTAGAGGTTGAGCAACCATCCAGAAATGCTAATACTTCTACCTGACCTCCCGTAGCAAGAACATGATCTGCTCCCGCTATTTCAGATACCTGGTAGTCGCCACCTTTGACCAGGATATGCGGGCTGATCTGTTCAATCAGTTTCGCTGGTGTGTCACCCTCACTCTCTTTACCAAATGGGATCACCCAGTCGACAGAAGCCAGAGCAGACAGGACCATGGCCCGCTCGTTTAGTGGGTTAATTGGACGCTCAGGACCTTTCAAACGAGAAATTGAGTCATCGTTATTCAGCCCGACTACTAACCGGTCTCCCCTGGCTTTCGCTTGTGCCAGATAACGCACATGACCTGCATGCAGAATGTCGAAGCAACCATTGGTGAACACTATTTTTTCGCCATTTTGTTTGGCAAACTCAATGTGTTTCAGTACTTCTTCATATGGGGTTTGATAGTGCTCACCAGTCTGGCGCAAATATTGCCCCAGTTTGCGGCTCAGCTCTTCTGGTGTCACGGTAGCCGCACCCAGTTTAGCGACCGCAATCCCCGCAGCTAAGTTCGCCAGCTCCACCGCTTCGCTGGGCGATAACCCTGCGCCCAACATAGTCGTTAAGGTCGCAATAACGGTATCACCTGCACCGGTAACGTCACTGACTTCCCGAACCTGCGCTGCATAATCATGCTTCTCATCTTGGGTGATCAGGGACATGCCCTGCTCTGAGCGAGTCAGTAGCATAGCGCCAATGCCAGCCTGTTTTATCAAACTACGGGCACTCTCCGTCAATGCTTCTTCACTGCTGGAATCACCACCGGCCAGGCGGAATTCATTGAGGTTCGGCGTAATATAGTCCGCGCCTCGATAACGGGTCAGATCCGATGATTTAGGGTCAATCAGCACCGTTTTACCCGCGTTCTTGGCCACACTAATCATCTCTTCGATACAACTTAAAGCACCTTTGTTGTAATCTGAAAACAGAACAAAATCATAATCATTGACGACTTGTTCCAGACGAGTCAGTAACAGTTGACTGTGAGACTGCACAAAGGGTTCTTCCAGGTCTAGTCGCACGACCTGCTGATGGCGACTGATGACACGCATTTTCGCGATAGTCGGCAACTCAGCAACCGTCACAAGTTGTGAAGCAATTTGTTCTTTTGCCAGGATAGACTCAAGCTGGCGACCATTGTCATCTTCACCAATCAGACCCAGCAGGCCAACCTGGCCATCCAGGTGAGCAATGTTCTTCGCCACATTCGCCGCCCCACCCGCTTTGTCTTCAAGGCTGCTTACCTTAACCACGGGAACAGGTGCTTCTGGTGAAATACGGCCTGTATCACCATGCCAGTAACGATCCAGCATAACATCACCAACCACCAGAACCTTCGCCTGGTTTAAGTTTCTCAGCGCGCTCAGATTCATGCCGATTGCTCCGCAACAACCATATCTACCGCCTCACATAACCAGTGTCCGATAAACATATGCGCTTCCTGGATCCGCGCGGTTTCATCAAAGTCGATGATAATTGGCAGCTTAGCAATGTCTTTCACTGTCCCGCCTGTACGCCCGGTCAAGGCCACGGTGAATGCACCAATTTCATTAGCCGCCTGCAATGCCAGGTTAATATTCTCACTGGTTCCTGACGTGGTCAGGCCAATCACTAAGTCTTCCGGTTTACATAGCGCTTGCACCTGGCGTTCGAATACCGTATTAAAATGATAGTCGTTGCTGTGTGCCGTTAAAATAGAGGTATCGGTCGTCAAAGCAATTGACGCCAAAGGACCACGTTCGAGCTTATAGCGAACCACAAACTCGGCAGCCAGGTGCTGGGCATCGGCCGCACTGCCACCATTACCAAACCAAATCACCTTACCACCTGCCTCTAAGGTTGCTTTGCAGGCAGCCAGTAATTCCACAGACTGGGTGTGATAATCAGCCATTTTTGCGAACAACGCCATATGTCGCTCTAAGCTGGCCTGATAGCTTTGTTTGATGTGATCATTGATTGACATAGTGATCCTTAAATAAATAATGCGACTCTGTCGTCGTGACAAAGTCAAAAACTAACCCGTGTTAAATTAAATGGTGACGCTGTGCATCGAACTACCAGTATACATTGACAGACAACCAAGTGTAGCTTTCGCCAAAGACATCTTTGCCATAAGTCAGTGATGTCTCAACTTGCTTGTCATATATACGCCGGGTATTAGCAAGCTGAAGTTGTCGGGCTTGCTCATAGTTTCGGGTATATTCCACCCCCAAAACCTCAAAGTGATTGCTATTTTTGACCGTGGATAGTTCCAAACGCCATAGTGAATCCAGGTTTTCTCGATAAGTCAGCTCGACTAAATGACCTTTAACTGGCGCACCATCGTGAAGAGTGCGCTGGTTTGCAACCGCATGGCCGACGACAAATCCATCTATTGTGTTGCCGCTCTTAGGGTAAATATAGTTCCGGTACCACAAGCTGTGCATATTGGTATATTCATACCTGAATGTCAGGTCTTGCGTCAGGGCTGGCATATAAAAACCTAAGTTAGAAGCTATATTGCCAAACTGGTAGTTCTTGTGGTCTTTCGTGTCTTCGCCGCCATACTCAAAATACCACTCTACCGGCATCACCCAGCTGGTTTTAAATACAGAGGTAATACTCGCCCACTGATCGCCAAGTTCCTCATCTGAACTCCCCACCTGATCAACATTGTCGTTGCCCGCGGGATCAAAGTAGGCTTTTAAAACATCTTTGAATCCAACTTCCCTTGGTCCCCCTCCAAACTGCATCATTCGGTTGATGCCTATTTTCCAGTTTTCAAGTGGTTCAAAGCTAATATGTGTGCCCGCCAATTTTGGCGTACCATCATGGCGTTTGCCTTGATACAAAATGCCCTCTTCAACGTGCTCAAGCTCGGCGTAAAACAGCTCAAAATCAAAGTTCCACCAGTTATCCAATGGCAAACTCAGACCCAAAGAGGCCGATAACGGCGCTTTAGCATTGTTTGAATACACCTGAGCACCATGCTTAAATGGAGAAAACCAGTGCTCCTTGTAGCCCAGAGTCAGTTGTAAATTGTCTCCCCCTATCGCATAGAAGGTATTGTAAGGCACGACCTTACCCGAATCGACACGGTACTCTGCGCCGATCTGCACCAGACTCATATCACTGCCGCGCCAAATGCCATCGAACGATAATTCAGCATATTCACTGCTGTAATTACCCCGATCATTGGCAAGTTTTTGTACATCGCCGGAATCAACTCGCAGCTTAATACCTCGACGTGTAATTGCATCCCTTTCCAGATAAGGGGCTAGTCGAGACTTAATGCTTTGATGCAATGCAGGGTCAACCTTCGCAAGCTGAGACAAGGTTTTATTAATTTCGGTAATGCGATACGGCTTTGCCATTGGCGTAGTGCCTGTCATTGCAAACATCTGATCTATCTGATATTCCAGAAGATTGTCTTTACCCAAAGGTAAAAAAGCGGTTGGCATGGCAAAAGCCTGCGCGGCACCCAGCAGACACAAAGTAGACAGCGTGATAGTACGAAAAGACAACTTAAAACCTTTAAAATTGGAGATTTTGCCCGATCCTAGCAAATTCCCGCCCGCTGAGCACCTCAACAACTGTGATAATTTGTACGTGTGTTATCGCTTTTTCAGGCGGACAAGTTAAAATAAGCGTTTTTTATACTGATGGCTGTCATGATTAGACGTTTATACTCCCTGCTGCTGCTGATTTTATGTCCATTCATCGTGCTCTACCTGTACGTTATCAGAGGAAAAAAGAACCCGCTGTATAAGGCTCATTTTTGCGAACGGCTTGGTTTTGTCCCTACAGCGGCTGCAAAGCAGGCCGTCATCATCCACTGCGCTTCTGTGGGAGAAGTACTGGCTGCGGCCCCCCTCATAAAAGCGCTGCTAAAAGAACACCCTGATGCACCTTTTGTGCTTACCTGTAACACCCCAACAGGTCGCGAGCAGCTGAATCAGCTCTTTGGCAACAGCGAGCGAGCTATCACGATTTGCTATTTACCCGTTGATTTTGCTTTTGCAGCACGGCGCTTCATTAAGCAACTCAGACCGAAAATATTATTAGTACTGGAAACGGAGCTGTGGCCTAACCTATTTTATTACGCCAATAAGGCGCACTGCCCGGTCGCGGTCATCAATGCCCGCCTGTCCGAAAAGTCACTCACGGGATATCAAAAAGTCGCTTCTCTGAGCCGTTTTTTAATGCAGCAGATCACTATGCTGGCCAGCCATAATCAAGAAGATGCCGAGCGTTTTATTAAGCTGGGACTAACGCCAGACAAAGTCACTGTAACTGGCTCTATCAAATTTGATATCGCCCTGGATAACGACCAACAAAACAAAATAGAGACAATAAAAGCACAACTCGGTAACCGGCCTATATGGGTTGCAGGCTCTACCCATCCCACAGAGCATGAACAAGTGTTATCGGCCCATCAGCAACTACTGGCCCACCAGAGCGATGCACTGTTGATCATTGCGCCCAGGCACCCAGAACAATTCGATAAAGTTGCCGCTTTAATTGAAGCGCGGGCACTCAGCTACAGCCGTCGTAGCCAGGATTACACGCCGTCATCACAAGTCTTGCTGGCAGACACATTAGGCGAACTTAAGTTGTTATACGGATGTGGACAAATTGCCTATATTGGCGGCAGCCTGATTGAACGGGGCGGCCACAACCCGCTTGAAGCGGCAGCCTGTTCGGTTGGAGTACTGACCGGACCACACACCTATAATTTTGCTCATATATATCCTGAACTGTTTGCGCTGCACGGTGCCATTGAAGTGGCGGATCAGCAAGCGCTGGCCGATACTTTACAGGTTTACCTTCGCTCACAGCAAAGTGCAATGGAATTGGGCACACATGCAAGAGCGTGTCTGGCACGCAACCAGGGTGCCATTGCACGCAGTATTACTATGATTAACTCTCTTTTGGGAAAATAAATGCACCATATTGCCGTCCAAGCGATGCAAAACTGGGTCAGCTCAGTGATTGTCAAATACAACTTCTGCCCATTTGCCCGCAAAGAAGTGGAACAAAATGCGATCCACTACCGAATCTGCGAATCACAAAAAGCGGAAGATGCCGTGATGGATATGCTGGATGAATGTCAGGCTCTGACGGAGACACCAAAGCGGGAAACCAGCTTACTCATCTTTACTCAAGGTTTCACAGATTTTGATGCATTTTTAGATTTGGTAGACCTGGCAAACGCACTGTTAGTTGCCCAAGGCTATGAAGGCACCTTTCAGCTTGCCAACTTCCACCCGGATTACGTTTTTGCAGATTCAGAGCAAGATGATCCAGCCAACTACACAAACCGAGCCCCTTACCCGGCTTTACATGTCATTCGCGAAGCCAGTATGGCTGAGGCCCTGGAAAGTTATGATGATCCAGAATCAATTCCGGATAACAACATCAAGCTCGCACGCCGAAAAGGCGCGGCCTTCTGGCAACAACTGTTACGTCAGTGCCAGCAAACAGATTAACAATCAGGGCGGAGAGCTCCGCCCTGAGCGCTATTTTTTAACCCACTTTCCATCGACTTTAACGAAGTGACCTGGTGCCGTTTTTGCAAATGTTTTCTTGGCAGCCATAGCTTCAACCTGACTCAGGCTAATGCCATTTTTCTTAGCAAGTTGCTGGTACTTCGCCTTGCGCTTGCTGTTTACTTCTTTCACCAGCTTTTTCACTTCACTGCTGCCTTTGATCACGCCCAGATAGCCCGCTGCGGTTTCACCCACTAAGCCCTGTGACTTAGCATCGTCCAGAGAAATGGCAAATACCGAAAAGCTCATACAAGCGGCGGCAATCGTGGTCAGTAACTTAGATGCGTTCATAGTCTGGCTCCTTAGAATAATTCACTGTCATCGCTGAACAAATCATCCAGCTCTTTGTCGACCTTAACTCGGATCTCGTGGTCAACTTTGACGTTTAAGTTGATGGTGATAGGCTCTTTGGTTTCTACCTGCACTTTATGTGTACAAGCAGATACCAAACAAGCAAACACCAAAGTTAGCATCCATTTCATGCTGAGTAGCTCCTATTGGTTTAACGCTTTTTCCACTGCCTGAGTAATTTCATCACTCAGACGCAACGCCCTGAACAGGGTATAAATATTCTCACTGTGCGTATAATTGAAATTCACAGGTTGTTGTTTCTGTTTGTTTTCACCGGCAATTTTTACAGCCAGTTCCAGCTGCCCATCTTGTGACATGTTCACATCGGCACTTAAGGTTTCAATACTCAACTCATCCAACATCTCGAACACAGATTGCAACTCCGGACGCTGCGACTTTAACGCATTAAATGATGCATTGTCCTCTACTTTCAGCATGCTATCTACTATGTTACTCAAATACCCATCGCGGATTTCGGCCTGCCCATTGTGTATAAACACGGGAAGTCTGCCTGAGACCTGGCCGGATAGCTCAACCCCGGCCTCACGGCCAGCTTCGGAGATCTGCATTAAATCCAGATCGCTGGCCGTCACTAAAATCTCCTGATCCCGCTTGTCGAGCAACACCTGCTCAGCCGCGAGCTGGCCGCTAAAGATATTGGCGCTAAACTGACGTAATACAGGCAAATTGTTATCTGAGGTTATCTGACCGCGCACATCTGTCAACACAGGTCCTGACCGTACCTCGGTAATGCTCAGTGGCGCAGGCGCTAACATGAGCGCCCCTGCATGCCACTTCCCCTTAAGAGGCAAATCAAATCCAGATACGTAGTGATGATCATACAAAAACGAGGCATCACCAAGGTTTATTTCAAAGTCAAAAGCCTGACGCGACAATTCACCTGAAACACTGGCACTGACCAGGCCCTCTTCTATTTTAAGTTTAGGCACAAACTGGCTGGCCACAGACTGAATCGCCCCCAGGCCATGTTCACCCAGTGTCAAAGTAAATGGCATTAGCCCAGCTTCAAGACGATGTGTCAGTTGTAGTTCAAGGTTATCATGCACCAGCCTGTGGGTTAGTGCCAGTTGCTCCCTGCCTTTGATGTCCCCTTCGCTGTGTGTAACCACATCTCTGAGCACCAACTGTGGATGTGCCACCAGCTCAATGGTCGAGTTGCCATTGAGTTTGCCAACAGGTCCCTCTGGCCGTAATGCACCGCTAAAACTCAGCTGCTGATGTAGCTCTTTACCTCGCACATCCTCGCGTTTGAACGAGCCAACCCGAATATCAGCGTTTACATTAGCCGCCAGCGAGTCATCAATATCACCATGGCCAGCCATTGTCAGATTGCGCCCCTGCACCCCACTTACCTGATATCGCTCTACCTCAGCATCGAGCTGCCATTGCAACTGCTCAAACGGCGCTTGTTGCGCTGTGTCAAGGCGTTCGCTCATCGCGATTAGGGTCTGGGCTGACACAGAAGTAGTGACATTGTCTAGCATCATTGTTTCGGTCGCTACAGACTGAGCCTGGGGTTTTGCCGTGACATTGAGTATCAGCTGTTCAGTCACTTTGCCCTGCAATGAAAAGTCACTGCGCATACTCAGTGCCTGCCAGTCGATGGGAAGCTCCTCTGGTGCCTGCGTAACCTCTAAAGTCACACCGCCCTGACTTTCCAGCTGTGTCCCTGTCAGCAGAAAATCGACTTGCGCATCCAGCAACTGAAATGCCTCACTTCGATGCGATACCATCAGTTTGCCCTGCATCTGCTGTTTGGGCAGCTGATAGACAAACTCACTCAGGGTGGCTTCGCTAATGTGTGCAACGTCATACACGCTCAAGCCACGCAATGTAAGTGCCTGCTCTTCAAATGTAACAGGCTCCGATATACGCGCCTGCCAGTGCCCGGACCAGATACTGTTTTGCCAGGTTTTTGGCAGTCCTGCCAGCAACGCGCTACACTCACCCACAGCCACATCAACAGGCAGCTTACTCAAATCCAGCATTGCATGTTCGTGTGTAAAATCCCATTGCCCGGTAACCACTCCGTTGACCTGGATCTCAGACTGACACTGAGGCATAGCGTAGTTTAAAGTACTCTGTAACTGAACTGCTGTATTGATAGCCTGACCGTTGAATTCAGCTTCGACAGTACCGCTCAGTGCAGACATGCTCACTGGCAGTTTCGCCTCACGCAAAAACATCTGCACAGCCGGGCTGGATAACCTCAGTGTCGCACGCAGCTTGGTATCACTCAGGGCAAGGTCGGCTTCCACATCCCCGGCAATGGTAAAGGCAAAATCATCGGTTTGCTTAACGCTCAAATTCAATGGCTCAGGTAATAATGGACTGGATACAGTGAGCGCCTCAACCTCAACCGTAGGCATGCCTTCAGGTAAGTCGAGCTGCAAAGGTGCAGGCGCATAGGTCACCTGGGTGGTGTTGTCTGTCTGGGTTTGCTGATGCACCACCCTCATGGTCCCAACCCGAAAATGGTCACCATCAAAGGTGGCATCGCTGAGCTCAACCGATACGGCATCACTACGCCAGCACATGCGCTCTACGGCAAGCCTGTCCCAACTGTCTACGGACCAGTCCAGACATTCAAGCAGGCCCTGCTCCTCGGTCAGTATCTGTTTACCAATCGTAAGCGTCAGTGGCACGCGAAAATAATAGACAGTGATCCCTAGTGTAAACAGGGCAAAAAGCAGAATAAGAAAAAAGCGCCGCATTGGTACCTGATATTCAGTGAAAATTCGCTTAAGTGTAAGGGATCTTGCCAACGAAGTAATCTTTGCCCAAGTAAGAAGATGTTAAGTTGGCAAAAATCTCTTACAAATAGGTCATCATTTCGTCGGCTAACGGGTTTACAGCTTACCTTTACGCTTAAGCTCTTCGAGCCGCTCACGCTCCGCGAGGATCATTTTAATCATATTGACGCGAATATCAGCTTCGAGTTGCTTGTATTCAGAGAGCTGTTGTTCCAGCAGTGCAATTTCATCCACTTTAGTACTGTCACGATATTGCTTTAAGCCAATATGCTCAACGAGCACCAAATCCGATGACGCTTCTGCTTGTTCGTTTTCCTGGACCTGAAGATGGCGCTGCTGCACAGACTGCATTAACTTGCTGAGTTGTGCCTGTAACTTACGGATAAACTCCTGGATCAGCGCCATGGCTTTCTCCAGATCCTCATAATCTTCTTTGAATACCGGATTGTCTTCTTTATATTGACCGGCCTCGTCATCCAGTTCTTGCGACAGCAAGGGGGGGACGGTATCAACCTCGTCGCGGTTTTGTATCTCCACACTTACCTTAACATCAGACGCTTTATCGCTGCTATTGCGCACTTGTGCAGGCGATACCGGCTTGCTAACAGAAGCGCTACCTGGGTGTACTTGTATGTCCATACTCACTCCTTGACTGTCATTATTGGTCTGTAGGCGTCGCTCTGCGCCTGGAAGTACCTCTAATTCAACCATTGTATCGGTATTTACATAGAAAACTTGAGGAGAGAAAGTATAGGGGATGAATAATACCAAACCATGAATATGATGATGTGACAGGCAATAAAAAAGGCCACCGAAGTGACCCTTTTCTTTTCAGCTAGTTGAGGCAGTGCAGACTAATTCGTCCTGAAGCTGCGGCCCGGCTCGTCATCCATGACTCGCGTAAAACACGCTGCGAAACGTTGTTTCGGTCGTGTTTTACCCAACGCTCTTACGTGCGTTACGGAACATGCGCATCCACGGGCTGTCCTCTTTCCACTCGTCCGGGTGCCAAGAGTTTGCTACTGCACGGAATACGCGCTCTGGGTGTGGCATCATGACTGTTGCACGACCATCTAGTGATGTAATACCTGTGATCCCTTCTGGTGAGCCATTCGGGTTGTTCGGGTATTGCGTAGTCGGCTTACCAAAGTTATCAACGTACTGAACTGCTACAGTGCCAGATTCAAGTGCTGCTTTCACCGCAGCGTCGTTTGCAAACTCAGCATGACCTTCACCGTGTGAGACTGCGATTGGCATGCGAGAACCTGCCATACCCTGGAAGAATACTGACGGGCTTTCTTGTACTTCTACAAGGCTGAAACGTGCTTCAAAACGCTCTGACTTGTTAGTTACAAAACGTGGCCAGTGCTCAGTGCCTGGGATAAGCTCTTTCAGAGTTGATAGCATCTGACAGCCGTTACACACACCTAAGCTGAATGTATCTTGGCGCTCAAAGAAGGTTTGGAACTGGTCGCGTGCCATGTCATTGAATAAAATTGACTTAGCCCAGCCTTCACCCGCACCCAGTACGTCACCGTAAGAGAAACCACCACACGCCACAAGGCCTTTGAACTGGTCCAGAGTCAGGCGACCTTCAAGAATGTCACTCATGTGTACGTCTACCGCTGCAAACCCTGCACGGTTAAATGCAGCTGCCATTTCAACGTGTGAGTTAACACCTTGCTCACGCAGGATAGCCATCTTCGGCTTAGCACCTGTTGCAATGTAAGGTGCTGCTACGTCTTCGTTAAGGTCAAAGCTTAGTTTTACGTTAAGACCTGGATCTTTTTCGTCAAACTTGGCATCAAATTCTTGCTTAGCACACTCAGGGTTGTCACGAAGTGCCTGCATCTTATATGTGGTTTCAGCCCAAATAGTACGTAGTTCAGTACGTGTATTTGCCAGTACTGCTTCGCCGCCACGGTTGAAGATTACTTTGTCTTCCGTGTTGAGTGCACCGATAGTGTGGCTGATTGTTGCAAGGCCATTATCAGCAAGAATTGCTTCAACTGCTGCAAGGTCGTCATTGCGAACCTGAATAACGGCACCCAGTTCTTCGTTATAAAGCGCTTCGATGTCAGAACCTGTTAGGCTATCAAGATTTACCGTGACACCGGTGCGACCTGCAAATGCCATTTCAGCGACAGTTGTGAATAAACCACCATCTGAACGGTCGTGGTAAGCAAGTAGCTTCTCATCCGCTACAAGAGTTTGCATCGCGTTGTAGAAACCCTTTAATAGCTCTGGGCTATCAACGTCAGGTGTCTTGTCACCAAGCTGCTTGTAAACCTGTGCAAGGCTTGATGCACCCATGCGGTTTTGACCTGCACCTAAATCAACTAAGATCAGGCTTGAATCGCCTTTGTCAGTACGAAGCTGAGGCGTTACCGTTTTACGAATGTCTTCAACACGGCCGAACGCAGTGATGATAAGAGAAAGTGGTGCTGTTACCGCTTTGTCTTCACCCTCGTCTTGCCACGTGGTTTTCATTGACATTGAGTCTTTACCAACCGGAATAGTGAGACCCAGCGCCGGACATAGCTCTTCACCCACAGCTTTAACCGCTTCGTAAAGGCCTGCGTCTTCACCTGGGTGACCGGCCGCTGCCATCCAGTTTGCTGATAGCTTGATGTTCTCAAGACCACCAATGTTGGCGCCAGCAATGTTCGTTAACGCTTCAGCGACAGCCAAACGTGCAGAAGCACCGTAGTTTAGAAGTGCCGCAGGTGTGCGCTCACCCATTGACATGGCTTCACCGTGGTAAGTGTCAAACGCAGCAGCTGTTACAGCACAGTTTGCTACCGGTACCTGCCAGGGGCCAACCATTTGGTCACGGGCCACTAGACCTGTCACCGTACGGTCACCAATGGTGATAAGGAATGTTTTCTCAGCGATAGTAGGTAGACGAAGTAAACGCTTAGCCGCTTCTTCTGCATTGATGCTATCTGTGTTTAGTGCTTCACCTTCGACTTTCTTTGACTCAACGTCACGGTGCATCTTAGGTGCTTTACCAAGTAGTACTTCAAGCGGCAGGTCTACTGGGTTGTTATCGAAGTGGCTATCCGCAACGGTTAAGTGACGCTCTTCTGTTGCTTCACCAATTACTGCATACTGTGCGCGCTCACGCTTACAGATTTCTTCAAAACGGTCAAAGTCTTCTGCCGCTACTGCAAGCACATAACGTTCTTGTGATTCGTTACACCAGATCTCGTGTGGTGCCATGCCCGGCTCATCGTTCGGGATGTTACGTAGCTGGAATTTACCACCACGACCACCGTCGTCTACCAACTCAGGGAATGCGTTAGAAAGACCACCTGCACCCACATCGTGGATAAACGCGATGGGGTTTTCGTCGCCAAGCTGCCAACATTTATCGATCACTTCCTGACAACGACGCTCCATCTCCGGGTTTTCACGCTGTACAGACGCAAAGTCTAAGTCTTCGTTTGACTGACCCGATGCCATTGACGATGCAGCACCACCACCCAGGCCAATGTTCATCGCAGGGCCACCTAGTGCAACTAGCTTAGCGCCAACGGGAATTTCGCCCTTTTGAACATGCTCAGTACGGATGTTACCAAGCCCCCCTGCCAGCATGATTGGCTTGTGGTAACCACGCACTTCTTCACCGTTGTGGCTATTCACTTTTTCTTCGTAAGTACGGAAGTAACCAAGCAGGTTAGGACGACCAAATTCGTTATTGAACGCCGCACCACCCAGAGGGCCATCGATCATGATGTCGAGTGCATTAACAATACGACCAGGCTTGCCGAAGTTAGTTTCCCACGGCTGCTCGAAGCCAGGAATGCGCAAGTTAGATACCGTAAAACCAACCAGACCCGCTTTTGGCTTAGAACCACGGCCTGTTGCACCTTCGTCACGAATTTCACCACCAGAACCCGTTGATGCACCTGAGAATGGGGCAATCGCAGTTGGGTGGTTGTGGGTTTCAACCTTCATCAGGATTTCAATGTTTTCCTGATTGTAGCTGTACTCACCGTCTTTATTCGGGAAGAAACGACCCGCTTTTGAGCCTTTCATTACCGCTGCGTTATCTTTATACGCAGACAGTACATTTTCCGGGTGCGTCTCAAAGGTGTTTTTGATCATTTTGAACAGCGACTTAGGCTGCTGTTCGCCGTCGATTGTCCAATCGGCGTTGAAAATTTTATGACGACAGTGCTCAGAGTTCGCCTGTGCGAACATGAATAGCTCGATGTCGTTCGGGTTGCGCCCTAGCTTCTGGAAATTCTCTACCAGGTAATCAATTTCATCATCCGCCAGCGCAAAGCCTTGCTCAACGTTTGCAGTAGCAAGCGCTTCACGGCCACCGCCAAGAATGTCTACAGATGACATTGGGCGTGGCTCTTCAACGCGGAATAACTGACCGGCATCTTCCAGCGAGCTGTGTACCGACTCTGTCATGCGATCATGTAAAAGCTTGGCTACCTCATCGATCTGCTCTGCACTCAGCGCACCCTCGACATAGTAGGCAATACCACGCTCTACGCGGTGTACTTTATCCAGGCCACAATTGTTGGCGATGTCAGTGGCTTTCGATGCCCAAGGCGAAATCGTACCAATTCGCGGCGTGACTAAAATCAGGGTTCCTTCAGGCGCATGTTCGGCAATGGTCGGGCCGTACTTTAAAAGCTTACTCAGCTTGTCCAGTTCAGACTCAGAAAGTTCCGCTGTCAGATCAGCAAAATGCATGAACTCGGCATACACACCCGCCACAGGCAATTGCGCATCGTTACAGCTTTTAAGGATTTTTTGAACTTTGAAATCAGAAAGTGCAGGTGCACCACGTAGGATCAACATAGGTATTTTCATCCGGGGTTAAGGATTGAACGATATTTTGGGCCGCTATTATAGTCGATTTGCCCTCCTTATTTAACTCAAATTTAGCAATTATCGAAAAAAAGCCCCTTCACAAAAGCACCGTTAATTGCGAGCATGGAGCGGTCTGTCACTCCCATTTGGTCAAGGAGCCAAAAGTCACTTATGCGTTTGCTTTCCTCTGTGCTGGTACTGTGCTGTTTATTGCTATTAAGTAGCTGCGAAAAAATGCCCGCCACTCAATTACAACAGATCAAAGCGCAGGAAGTGATCCGCATTGGCACCCTGGTTGGACCCGCGACGTTTTATCAGGGCATTGGTGGCGAACAGGGGTTTGAATATGAACTGGCAGAGCAGTTTGCCAGTGAGCTGGGCGTTGAGTTGCAAATGGTGCCTTTTTTCAGTCTGAAAAAACTGTTCGAACGCCTGCAAAGTGGCGATCTGGACATGGCAGCGGCAGGGCTCAGCTATCACCCTCAGCGTGCTGCCCATTTTCGTTTTGGCCCCAGCTATCGCGAGATCAGCCAAAAATTGGTCTTTAAACAAGGCAATACCCGACCACGCAACTTTGCCCAGTTGACCGGGCCTGTGACCGTTTTAGCGGACAGCCATCATGTGATCTCTTTGCAGCTTGCACAAAAGCAGTACCCTGAGCTCAGCTGGCAAACCGTCGATGACCGGGATCAGGAAGAGCTATTGCAGGGGATCATCGACGGCGACATACAATACACAGTCGTCGACTCGCATTCGCTGGCCCTGTTCCGGCGTTATCACCCCAATGTCAGCATCGCATTTTCCATCACCCAGGCCGATCCGGTTTCCTGGGTGCTACGCAACGAAAATGACGACTCTTTGTATGCACTGCTGCCGCCATTTTTTGCCAAGATGCAGCAATCACAGCAACTGGCCGCACTCGAAGAGAAGTACTTTGGCCATGTCAGACGCTTTAATTACGTCAACACTCTGGCTTTTGTCGAAGCGAGTAAAACCACACTGCCTAAATATCAGGACTGGTTTATGCAATATGCTGAGCAACACCAGCTAGACTGGCGTTTACTCGCTGCACTGAGCTATCAGGAATCAATGTGGAACCCCAGAGCCAAATCGCCCACCGGGGTACGCGGGATCATGATGCTCACGCAACGCACAGCCAAACAAGTTGGCGTCACGCACCGGCTCAAACCAGAACAAAATATTCGCGGTGGCGCCCGCTATTTACGTAAACTCATTAATCGCATCCCCAAACAGATCGGTGCGCCAGACAGAACCTGGTTTGCACTTGCGGCGTATAATGTTGGGTGGGGTCATGTGAATGATGCACGCAAACTCACGATGCGTCAGGGGGGCTCGCCAACCAGCTGGGCAGAGGTGAAAAAACGACTACCACTGCTGACTAAAAAGCGCTACTATCGAGAGACGAAATATGGATATGCGCGCGGCGATGTGGCAGTGACCTATGTAGATAATATTCGCCGGTACTACGACGCCCTGATCTGGTTGGACGAAAATGGGGCCCTTCAAGTCAATACAGACTCAGAGCAACCAGCCCAATGATCTACAAGGCGTTCCGATAAGTATCCGGTACGGTATTCAGAGCATGTCATCAAGTTGACACACGAATACGCTATAGCTGTCGCGCGTAGTTGTTCTCTCACTAAAAATGGAGGTTACGATGCTAAGAAGACGTCGAACTCATCAGTTTAAACGTAACACGCGCAACACGAACCCAAATCGTCGCCGTATTATGTTACGCAACATCAACCGTAAGATATTATTACGCCGTCGCATCTACGCACTGATCCAGATAGCGGCAGACGAAAGAGCGGCTCAATCCTGAGCTGCTTGGTCGTCTAACCCCGCTTGCCTGGCTTTTTTCTGCGCCTTGATCTCTTTGCGCCGACGCCGAAAAAATGCCGATAATTTCTCGCCACATTGCTCGGCTAAGACCCCGCCAGTCACCTCAACCTGGTGATTCAGCTTGGGCTCCTGCAGCAAATTCATGATTGACCCCGCAGCTCCGGTTTTCGCATCCGCGGCACCAAACACCACCCGTTTGATCCGGCTATGCACCAGCAGGCCAGCACACATAGGACACGGTTCCAACGTGACATATAAAGTGCAATCTACCAGGCGATAATTTTCGATGCGCTGACCAGCATCCCGGATCGCCAGCATTTCCGCATGGGCCGACGGATCGTGACAACAAATAGAGCGGTTCCAGCCCGCGCCAACCAGCTCACCGTCTTTTACTACGACGGCGCCAACCGGGATCTCATCTTCCTGCTCGGCCTTGTCGGCATACTCCAATGCACGTTGCATCCAATACAGGTCTTGCTGTTGTTCGTCCACCTAAATGCTCCTGGGTACAAAATGGGGGATATTCTAGCGTATTGTCGCGAACTGCGCACTGTGACAGTTATATTGCTAAAATTAGCAAATTGCCATGGCTCATTGACATCAATTTAAGCTATAATTCGCCGCTTTTTTTATTTGACGAGCTCAACACACACGGGTAGAACATGAAATTTCCGGGCCGCAGAAGACATAAACATTATTTTCCAGTCGAAGATAAAGACCCTATAATTAACCAGTTACATGTCGTTGATCGACTTAAACGCAACTACATTTGTGGTATAGACCAAATCGTAGTAGACATCGAAGCTAAGGTCGATCAGGCCTTCCTTGATGAGTTTGGGTTGCAACGCGGTATGTCTCAAGTGATAGACAATGATGTCACCAATGCGCTTTACGATCGCCTGAAACGTGATGACATGATTGACTATGAATTTGCTGGCGGCACCATAGGCAATACCATGCACAACTATTCAGTGCTGGCTGATAGCCGCTCGGTATTACTGGGCGTCATGAGCGAGAACATTCAAATAGGCAGTTATGCCTATAAGTTTTTGTGCAATACCTCCAGCCGGGTCGATCTTGATTATCTGCAACCCGTTCCGGGTCCCATCGGCCGCTGCTTTACACTGATCGACGACAGCGGCGAGCGGACCTTCGCCATCAGTGCTGGCATGATGAACCACCTTAAACCTGAGTCAATTGACAAGTCATTGATTGAACACGCCTCAGCATTGGTGATCAGCGCTTATCTAATGCGTACTTCAGGTGAAGAAACCATGACCCAGGCCACCATGCAGGCGGTGAAATACGCCAACGATGCCGGTGTGCCTGTGGTATTAACACTGGGGACTAAGTTCCTGATTGAACAAGACCCGACCTGGTGGGCAGAGTTCGTCGAAAAACACGTCGACATTCTGGCCATGAATGAAGAAGAAGGCGAAGCGATCACCGGTTTTGACGACCCATTGCTGGCCGCTGACAAAGCGCTGGATTGGGTTGATTTAGTGATCTGTACAGCCGGACCTAAGGGCCTGTTTATGGCCGGTTACGTAGATGATGAGAAGAAACGCGAAACCGAGTACCCGCTGCTGCCAGGCGCTATCCCTGAATTCAACCAGTATGAATTCTCCCGGGCAATGCGCCGTAGCGCGTGTAAACAGCCAATCAAAGCGTACAGCCATACCGCTCCTTACATGGGTGGCCCGGATACCATTAAAAATACCAATGGTGCCGGAGATTGCGCATTAGCAGCAGTCTTACACGACCTGTCGGCGAACGTCTATCACAAGCTCAACGTGCCAAACTCAGCCAAACATGAGCAACACGCCATTACCTATTCTTCACTGGCACAGATCAGCAAATATGCTAACCGCGCCAGCTATGAGGTATTAGTACAGCACTCACCACGGCTGTCGCGTGGCTTGCCAGAGCGCGAAGACTCGCTCGAACAAACTTACTGGGACCAGTAAGCAATAAAAACGGGAGCCATGGCTCCCGTTTTTTGTGTCTCACTGTCACCTAAAATAATGCGGTGCCCAGCTTTTCAGCCAGTAACTCAAGCGCCGCAATACCCGCAACGGAATTACCTACTTTATCCAGCCCCGGCGACCATACCGCCACCGTAAAGCGACCCGGTGCGACGGCAATGATGGTGCCCGACACCCCGGATTTACCCGGCATCCCGACCCGATAGGCAAAGTCTCCGGCAGCATCATACAAACCACTGGTAAACAGCAAAGAGTTAAGCTGCTGAGTTTGGCGTGTACTTAACACCTGCTGGCCACTTTGCTGACATATTCCGCCCGTTGAAAGATAAGAAAATGCCCGTGCTAATTCGCATACATTAAGCTCAATGGCACAAAAATTAAAATACGACCACAGTACCTCTTCTACCTGGTTATCAAAGTTACCAAATGACTTCATCAGATAAGCCATAGCGGCATTGCGATAACGATGATCGTACTCAGACTGCGCCACCACCTTGTTAATAGCCACTTTTGGATTCGCTGTGTGGCAGCGATAGCTTTCCAGCATAGTGTGGATAGGCGCACTCAGGCGGCTGAACAAGGCATCGCAGGTAACAATGGCCCCGGCATTAATAAAGGGATTACGGGGGATGCCATTTTCAAACTCAAGCTGCGTGAGTGAATTAAATGCGGTGCCCGACGGCTCTTTGCCCACACGCTGCCACAGCTCATCACCATAACGCTGTAACGCCAGCGTTAAGGTCATGACCTTAGAGACAGATTGAATGGTAAAACGGCTGTCACAGTGGCCGGCACTGAAGGTCTGTCCGTCGGCAGTTTGCAGTGCAATGGCAAATTGCCCCAGAGGCTGCTCAGCCAGCGCAGGAATATAATCAGCGACCTTTCCCTGCTGGGACAAGGGCTGAACCTGCTGTGCAACGTGTTGCAAAATAGCCTGATAATCGGGCGTGGCTGTTGTCATAGAAAACGGTCATCATCTCAAAAAGCACAATAGCGCGAGTGTAACAGATCTATGGCCACAAAAAAGCCGCACTGAGCAGTATCAGTGCGGCTTTTTCTTGATACCTGTTGGCCCGGCTTACTTAGCAAACAGCTCTTTGATATTGGCCAAATCTGATTTACCGGCGATCAGCTCATCCGGCGTTAAACCTGATAATTCGTGCGGGAACACCAGCCACTCGTCCGACTCGTGGATAAAGTAATCCGGCGTCATAGGGACTTTCTTATTGGTCGGCTTGTAATACGGACAAGCAACACGAATGTCTTTTGGCAAATTCAGGCGCATCAGTTCTTCGAGTTTTTCACGTAGCGCATAAATACTGCGGCCCGAGTCAAACACATCGTCCACAATCAGTAACGAGTCGCCCGCGTTAGCATTTTCAACAATATAGTGTAAACCGTGTACCTTGATCTCTTTCGACTGCTTGCCAATGCCGTAGTAAGACGAGGTACGCACGGCGATATGGTCGGTTTCTATGCCTTTGTAATCATAGTATTCCTGAACTGCAATCCCGATAGGCGCACCACCGCGCCAGATGCCGATAATAAAGTCAGGACGAAAGCCGTCTTCATAAACCTGAGCGGCCAGTCGAAATGAATCTTCAAGTAATTGTTGCGCCGTGATATAGCACTTGTCAGACATACAAACCCCGTGTCATTGAGCAAAGAACACCGTACCACTGCGAACTTACAGATACCTGCACAGGCAGCACGGCTGAGAATAACGTATAACCGGGTATTTTAGCTGAGTAAAATTAAAATTGCTTGCGCTAGCGCAGTTTTTTTACAGGATGATGAATCTGAAAAAGACTTGTTTTGCGCACCTATCGGGATTATAACTCTGTTCAGGTAAACTGAAGGAAACACCCATGAGCCAACTTACCCAGTTCAGATTGCTGGCCGACTATAATCAATGGATGAATCAAAAAGTCTATCAGGCAGCAGCCTGCCTGAGCGAAGAGGCATTAAAACTAGAGCGAGGCGCTTTTTTCGGCTCAATATTTGGCACATTAAACCACCTTGTGGTGGCAGACATTATCTGGCTAAAACGGTTTGCTTCAAACCGTGCTGGCTACAGTACTCTGCAACCCGTACTGGAACAGCCCGACCCTACCAGCCTGGCCCAGTGCCTTTTTCAAGACCTCTCTCGCCTGACTACACATCGTCGATGGCTCGACAAACAAATTTTGAGTTTTATGGATAAACTGCAGGAGTCCGATTTGGATACCACCCTGACTTACCGCAATACTAAAGATGTCAGCTTCAGCAAGCCTCTGAGTAGCTTGTTGATGCACTTTTTTAACCACCAGACTCATCACAGGGGGCAAGTTACCACTCTGTTTTCTCAGCTGGGTGAAGACATAGGTGATACAGATCTATTGCTGCTCATTGACGAAGTTGATATCTAAGTAAACCAGATTTTGTCCTGACAATTTCAAACCACTTTACCCTGTTTTATTCACGATCCCAACTGTCTACGTGTCAGCTCAGTGCTATCCAGACTGAGCAGCAAGGCCACAGCCTCCTTAACACACAATTGCCAAATCATTACATTTAAATACATGAATAAAACTAATGTAACTTCTAAATTAATGCGTTGTGTTTAATTTCCGCACAATGTACCCTAATCAGGTTCTCTGTGACACTACAAAATCAATAAGGAAAATGAATGAAACATACCCTACTGGTAGCGGCAATTACGGTGGCCCCATTTGCCGCAAACGCTGCTAAAACAATTTCTTCCGGCTCCTATGGCCACACTCAGGAACAGGGCAAAATCGCTGCAATTTCTGCACTTGAGCGACAGGCAAATGGTAACCCACTGTCCAACGTACGCACCAGTTGCCGCTCAACTAATTATCCACTCCCCTGGTATTGTACGGCAACCGCACAAGTTGCCACGCTATCCTTTGGCAGTGACAGCTATGAAATGTGCGGTCGCTCACACAGTAAAAGCGATACCAACGCCCGATTCGAAGCCGCTATTGGTAGAAAATCCTGTGACAGCAACAAGTACTCAACTTATCGCTCAAATTTTGCAGTTAATGAAAGTAGCTTTGCCGGTAATGCATGTGATTACACGTCACCGAAAGGGCGACTATTCAACAGTATCTGGTTACTGGACAACGCTGATAAATCAGGTGATAACTCAATTTTAGGCTGGGCCTATCACGAAACACAAAAAGACGTTCACAACACTCATTCAATTTGTGACGAAGGTGTATTTGCCAGATTTAAGTGGGAGAAAAAGTTCTACAGCTGGGAATGGGTAAAACGTTCAGAAATGAGCTTCAGCCGCGCAGGCCTGTATGATCAGGATGTAATTGGACGAGCAGCAACACTCGTACACGAAGCCAGACATATGGACAAATCACATGGTAACGCCGGTGGTGCGTGCAGCGGCTCAAGCTGTGATGCTAACTGGAGCTATAACGGCTCAAATACTTATGAAGCATTATGGTTATGGTGGTTTGCGGTCAATGCTAACGATGCAACCCCGGCTATGCGGGCCAGTGCTGAGCAACACGCAAACTATACAATCAACCGCCGCTTCGTTACACCGCCACCGTATCATGCAGACAAAGATGCTGAAATCATCAATAAATCAACGGCATCTGGTTTAAGTCGCCCTATAGAGCCATCAAACACAGTAACCTTCACCGCAGCAGGCGGGGTAGAATCAACGGTGCGCTCACAAGCAACATCTGGCTTTGTAAATAAATATGGTAAACAACCAACCAAAGTTGAATGCCGCCATAACCCACATAATATGGGGCCTCCTCCGTGGATCTGTGTCGCGACAGGCCCTAAATAACGCTCGTTTTAACTCAGCCCCTGCAAAGGGGCTTCATAAGGTATTGTATGAAGTACTCATATTTTCTGTTTGTGGTCACAGCATTAAGCCTGCCATTTTGCGCAACCGCTAACAGTAAAACCGCCGCTGAAGATTTACTTAAACCTTTAACGTGCGAAGTAACAGAGGCAAATATTACTTGCTCGGTGGCGCTATTCAAATTAAATGCCATGGCGTTAAAGCATGTCCCGCTGACAGCCTCAAAATCTATCGAACTGTCCAGCGCCTTGCAATTGAGTGCAATTGAACATCTGGTATCGGGCAATATTCGCCAAGTGCCGGGATCCGTCGTTAGCTTTGAAACTCTCGATATAACGGGTGAAGGTCATGCCATGCAACATGCACTGGCATTTAAAGAAATGCACTTTTCACATAAACCACCGAGCAACACTCAGTTCTATGCCAGGCGCTATAATAATCCGTTGCCGACTTCCCCTGAAAATTTGCGACAACTTGCAGCACTGGACATGAGCATTGAAGAGTTAAACTGGCGAATCAACGCACCGAAAAGCAATGTCCATGTGACAGCAACGGGCGTTAAGCAAAATGCAAAACAGGTCAGCAAACCCGGCAGCTATCAAAATGTGACTATTAAGCCGAATTCCAGCTGGCATATAACGCCTGGGGCTTTTCACCTGATGTCACTCAACGCAGGTGATAACAGTAAAATCATAATAGAAAACAACCCTGAAAACACAAACCACACCGTACTTTACGTTCATGGCGACCTGGAGACTCTGCCGGTTATTGATAATCGCACGCATGGCGCACTGGCAGTAATATACCTGGGTTCAACTGACATCAAGCTCTCTCACCCCTTTAACGGCGTATGGTTTTCACCAGATGCCCATCTCACTCTGACAACCCTGCCTGATAATATGTTGCAGGTTGGCCAGTTCAGAGCCAAAAGTATCCAGGTAGAAGCAGGGGTACATATTCAACATTACCCTTTCGATCTGTTCAGCCTGATCCCTGCTGAACTTATTGCTGAAGCAGAGGACTTGAATCCTCAGTCTGAACTCGGTGCGATAAATTACAGCAGCGTTCAGCTGGAGCAAATGATTGAGGCCCACCTCAATAACTTATTTGGTATGGGAGAAGACGCAAATCAAAAATATGCTAAATCTCTGGAAACCCTGCGCAAAAATGCCCATCTCGTTGTGCCTGAACTGTTCAAAATCTATGATGATACTGCACTTACTGTTGAAGGTCAGATGCGGCGCTGGTCTGCGGTGCATATACTAAGTGAACTGAACAGCCCGCTGGCTAACAACAAACTATACGAGATTGCGATCTCCAAACCGGACTATACGTTTGCACCGAATATCTCTTCTGATCACACTCATGGCCCTTCCTACGAATCTCGTGAATTGAGTATTCGCGCTGCGGCTATGGATGGTATTGCAAATCTGGCAGCACTGGGCTACTCGCAAAGTGACGAAACATTAGCAAACTACATACTCGGGCCGCAAGATAAGGAACCTATGACGCTAAGATATGCCATCAAAGGCTATTTGAAGGGCAATGACACCGAGGTGCGACGTGAGCAATTGCTAAGGCATCTGGGCCCTGAATATCGGGCGTTTATACAAGGTGAATAATCCATCCTCACAAGATTGTCAGGACTGCCCTGGGCAGTCCTGAACTTATCAGTCACAGCCTTTTTGAATACTGGATGTCCAGACCTTCAATATAAAGTCGTTATAATCGCGGTCGTTCTGATCTTCCCAATACTGTTTATCACCATAGACACGATAATTGGTGGTCAGCTGGTTAGGGTTGCCATTAATAGATAGCACATAGTCATAACTGGCCCCTTCAATGACATCATAACTGCCTGAGCCACCATATTCGTCCAGCAGTTTCACATAGCTACCATTAACCCGAACACCCCAGTCATTGTTGTAGCCTGCGCTTTCGCTGACAAACTGATAATGAATGCGGGTATAATTATCCGGGATACAAGCGGGGTCGTTGTCTTCTATGGTGCCCGCAACAGACGCGGAACCACTGGTGTGTGCTGCGCCCTCAACCACTAAGGTCAGCGCCTCGCTGTCTTCATGGCTGTCATCGTCCAGGGTAGCAATGCTAATGGTCGCACTGGTTTCGCCCGCAGCAATTGTGACGCTGGCAGATGGCGAGGTATAATCATCGGCAGAGGTGGTGTCATCCAGCACACTGACGTCGAGCGTCACATCCTGATAATAGGCATTGCTTAAAGTCACTTGATATTCGAGCTGACCCCCTTCCGATACCGTATCAGTGACAGCTTCTACCGTGAAGGTCGGTTCAGGATCTGTTTCACAACTCGGTGTGGTGTAACAGGCCACTGCCTGATCGGTATTCACCGCCAAATCGTTGAGCCGCACTGGCACCGTAGCCAGTAAACAGGTGTTACCCGACTGAGGGTTGAGTTTGTATAGCTTGGAGCGATTCACATGCCCATAGTCGTTGATCAGGGTACGGCTGACAACCACTTCACCGGCCTGATTTAACGCAGCCCCGGTGGCTGCAGTCAGGCTATGGTTCGCCAGTTTAGTGGCCTCGAAGGTGGTTTTATCTATCTGATAAACACTGCGACTGGTGATCAAATACCAGTTGCCATTTTGGATCACTAAGTCGCCACGAAACTTGCCTTTGAGCGAGCCCAGTGCACCCAGCTCTGTCGCTTCACCCGTGTTTTTATTTATTTCATAGAGCTTTTTAAAATCAGTGCCCAGCAGCGCATCGCGCTCGGGATCATACACCATACTCAGCACCTGAGAGGTTCTGCCCACCAGCGTGTGCGTATCAGTAGCAAAATCATAGTATGCCAGGCGTAGATATTTAAAGCGCTTGCCTTCTATCGGAAGGTGCGTTAACTGCTCTGCACTGAGGTTAAGGTGACTCACGTCAACCTGATATTCAAACGGTCTGGGCGCTGACACATAATACATGCGTTTGCTGGCCGGGTCATAAGCCAGTGCTGAGGCACTAAATTCCGCCAGCGTTTGTGCGTAAGCACTGTTATCTTGCTCGTTCAGACCAAATAAAATGCCCACATCGCCACGACCCGCGTTAATGCCATATAGCTGGCCGCTACAGGTATTCGCGTAAGAAACAGAAGACGCCACCAGGGCAATCAAAGAAAGTGATGTTTTTAGCATGGTAATAAACTCGTTCGGTTCATCCAAATTCAGGCTAATACAACACAAAGTAATGACACATCTACCTCCGCTGTATGATGCGATTTCCTATTCCATTAGGAGTGAGTGCTTCCATTATTATCTTTGCAATCTGAGGCCATGATGCGCGCCAAAACACAAAAAATCAACAATAAAATAAGAATAATGGATTAATTTAGTATCATAAAAACACCATAATCAGATTTTCTGAATAATCTCAGTACAATACAAGCCGCTTGATTTTTAGTCAGCGCGTACCTATTAAGATGTTTAACTAAGTAAAAGGAATAACGCTGATGAACAACGATAACCTGACCCTGATACAGATAATGCTAACAGCAGGGCTGATCCTCACACTGAGTGTGCTCAGCCTCTGGTGTCTGATCAGGATAGTGAAATGGGCCAAAGGGATGCCCAAAGCCGCTTATCTGGTGATGGCAATCTTTCCATTGCTGTCTTTGTTTCCTATTCCACCGCCCGTATTTAAAAATGTGGCAAAGGCGAAGCAAGAGCAGCGTAAAAAGAAAGAAGTGCCAGGCGACCCGCCAGAATAACCGCCTTTAGAGTCTCACTCTATAGCAAGGCCAGCAGGCCTATCCAACCCTTTATGCTACACACTCAGCCCCTGCATCCATATCTGACTCAGCTGAGCCAGGGATACGCCTGACGGCGCGGTCGATTCCTCACGGCGCCCGGAAAATAGCTGCTGCGCTAATTGCCGCCCAGCCACCTGGGCCATTGTCACTTTTTCAATCCGCAGCTGATAAAACCTGCCGAGTACCACGCTGAGGTCGTGCTGCTGTGACATCAGGCAGCTCAGCAGCCAGGCGTCTTCCAGTGCCTGACACGCGCCTTGCCCTGAAGTCGGTAATGACGCGTGCGCTGCATCGCCAATCAGCACCATATTGTCTTTATGCCAGTATGGGAGAGGGTCCAAGTCATGGACAAAAATGGGCCGGACAGAGCCCGGGTCAGCGTGCCTCAAAACAGATTGAACCGCTTCAGCCCATCCGCCAAATCGCTGTTTTAACTCACCCAACCAGTCGCGCTGATTGCAACTTTTATCGAACGGTGTGCGCCACGCCCCTGCCCAGTAACACATATCCTGCTTTACGGCCACAATGCCGAAACGTTCACCAGGATAACGGAAGTCACCAATCCTGTTTGGTAAGATGCCAGGCTCAAGCTGACTGATCCCTATCACATTGATAAACCCCTGGTAGCACGGTGACACTGGCGAAGTAAATAGCGCCTCACGCACCACCGAGTGCATCCTCCCATCAGCACCAACGACTAAATCGTATGTCTGTCTGAGCTTATCGATATCCTGCTCAGTCACTGTGGTTGCAAATGCAATGGATACTCCCTGTGCACTAAGTGCGTCACCCAATATCTGGATCAAATCACGGCGCAGTATGGTCACTGTCGCGTGACCGCTAAGCCGATTTAACTCATCAATATCCAGCGCATTTTGCTTATTTCCACTGCGGTCATACTGACACACAAACTTAGGTGTCCCCCCGGCTCGAATGATGTCCGATGCTAACCCCATTTGCGCTAACACAAACATCGCGTTAGGCCATAACGTAACGCCAGCCCCCATCACCCTGTGCGCGGCTGCACGCTCGTACACCTGCACCTCATGCCCTTGTTTGCTTGCCAGCAGAGCCAGTGCCATACCAGCAACGCCAGCCCCTATAATCGCAATTCGTTTTTTCTGCATTATTCACTCCATTCAATATCTTGAGTGCAGTGTGACAAAGCAGCTTAGTGGGATAAATATGGTATTATGACTTTGTAAATCCCATTTATTGAGATAATGAATGATCGAAAGGACCGATATTCAATGGCTATTGAGCTTTGCCGCAGTTTATGAAAAGTTAAGCTTTAAGCTGGCTGCACAGCATCGCCAGCTGCCCACATCTAATATCAGCCGCCATGTGGCCCAACTGGAACAACACTTAAATACCCGGCTACTGGAGCGAACAACGCGAAAAATGCGCCCGACAGCGGCAGGCAAACAGCTTTATCAGACACTTAAGCCACTCATTCAAACAATGGATGAAGCACTGACAGAGGTGTCTCAGCACCATGATGCGTTGTCTGGCCACCTCACTCTGGTCACGCCAGATTTGCCTGTACTGGCAACGCTTATTGCCGATTTCTGCCACCAGCATCCTGATATACAACTCAGTTGTGACACACAATTAAATCCCACTGACGGCATGCTGGAGGGATTAGATCTGGTTGTGCGCTTTGGCCGGGGCACACTGGAGGACTCGGGCTGGGTAGCGCAAGCCCTTCTGCACCTGCCCAGCTGTGTTGTGGGTGCTCCTGAGCTGCTGCACCGTCATGCCCATGTGCACTCGCTGGATACACTCAGTAAAGTGCCCTGTATTACCAGCCTGACCGTGCTACAAGGTGCCCCGTGGCGATTCAAACACAATAGAACCTTGCATGTGCAGTCCAGTTATAAAGTGAATAGTGGCCACATGGCCAAAGCCGCCGCAATCCAGGGATTGGGCTTTGCCATTTTACCACGACATATGTGCCAGGCAGAGCTGGAGGCTGGCACTTTAAGTGAACTCACGTTAGACCATGAGCCGGAAGATCTGGTGTTATATGCATTTTACTCAGGGCGCAAATACCCTCAGAAAAAAGTCACTGCGCTCCTATCACACCTTAAAACAGGGCTTAGTGAGTTGATGGATACAAAGTAAGTGCCCCTGTATCAATACAACAGCCAGACTATGCTCACTATAAACCCATCAATGAGCCGACGACAAAAGCCAGTCCCCTGTAAACGCACTCAATAAATAAACGCGCGGCCCTCGCTTCTCCACATTGCTGTTATTGACCGTTTCTTAACCATTGCACGGGTTACCATACTCCACCGCAGGGGTACTCAGTTATCACTGAGTACCCAACTTCCCAGCCCGCTTATCAAACCTTATCAAGTTCAATCCCCTCAATAATTTATCGAGATAACCTTTTGATTTAATTTGATATTTAAGTTATTTCGTCATTTTGACAGCGGGACACCGAGCTCGCAGGATTGAACTTGTACCGGCTTTTTCTACCCGGTGCCCGGTGGCACTGTGCTGCAACCGGCAGGTCATCTGACCTAAATTCATTTTAACTTATTTCGAGGTAATACCATGAAAACAACAAAGCAAAACAAAAAAGCGGTTATTGAAGCAGAGGAATTGCTGGCAAAAATCGAGGGTGGCTCAAAGCTAAGCAACACTTATCAAAGCAAAGGTGCTGAGCAAGATGCCATGGGTGCAGATTCAACCGGCCCTGGCGTGCAGATCTACGGTTCAAGCCTGGCTGACTAATTGCCAGCTTCATAACACGCACAACCATAACTGATTAGGGGCAAATATGACTGATTTAACGCACAGATCTGATATCCGAATCAATGCGGCATACAGACAAACTTATGCGGTTTGGGAAATTACATTGAAATGCAACCTGGCTTGTAACCATTGCGGTTCCAGGGCAGGCGATGCCCGAGTCGATGAGTTATCCACCAGTGAAGCACTGGATTTAGTCGCGCAGATGGCTGAGCTGGGCATTAAAGAAGTCACCCTGATCGGCGGCGAAGCATTTATGCGTCCCGATTGGTTGGAGATCGCAGCAGAGATCACCAAAAAAGGCATGAAAGCGACCATGACAACGGGCGGCTACGGGATTTCTCTCGGCACAGCTAAACGGATGAAGGAAGCAGGCATTGCGGCGGTCTCTTTATCCATTGACGGGATGGAGCGCAGCCACGACCTGCTCAGAGGAAAGCAAGGCGCCTGGCAGAAGTGTTTTGAAACCATTGCACATCTGCGCGAAGCAGGGATCCCGGTAGGCTGTAACTCACAGGTCAATCGCGAATCGATTGCAGAGCTCCCCGCGCTTTACGAAGCGCTGCTTACAGCCGGAATATCAGCCTGGCAATTGGCCCTGACGGTGCCCATGGGTAACGCAGTTGAAAATGCCCATATTTTACTCCAGCCATATGAATTACTGGATGTCTTCCCGCTTCTGGCATACCTGTCAAAACGCGGCAACCGTGAAGGGATACGGGTACACATGGGAAACAATATTGGCTACTTTGGGCCCTACGAAAGGTTACTCAGAGAGCCCATTGCATCCGACCCCAAATGGGCGTTCTCACGAGGATGCAGTGCAGGTCAAAACGCCATCGGCATAGAAGCTGACGGCAGTATTAAAGGCTGTCCCTCATTACCGAGCGAGGCCTATACTGGCGGCAATATTCGCGAGCGTACATTACAAGATATCTATCAAAATAGCCCTGAGCTACGCATCAACGACGTCACTACCCCTGAAGATGCCACCCAGCATATGTGGGGCGAATGCGCAAGCTGCGAATTTGCAGCAGTTTGCCGTGCTGGCTGTCACTGGACTGCACATGTGTTTTTTGGCAAGCGCGGGAATAACCCCTATTGTCATCACAGAGCACTTAAAAAAGCGGCAAAGAATCAAAGAGAAAGGTTTTATATTCAACAAGCAGCGCCGGGCAAGTCGTTCGACCATGGTGTTTTTGCGATACACGACGAGCTCTGTGTGATGAACGCAGACTCTGACGAATTCCAAATTGATAAAATGACGATCCCTGCGCGCTGGCAGGATGAGGGGCTGGATCTGGTAACCCTGATCCGTGAAGAAAAGGCCAGCGCCATCAATAACTACCGCGCGTTGCTTGGATAAGCCCCGCTCACGACCAGACGTATCGCCTGAGTACAGGGCTAACACTGGCTCAGGTTAGGTTTTCTATTGTCTCCAGAACTCCTTGTTTGCCTAGACCAAAGCAGAGAGCAAATACCCCCGTCAGAAAATAAGACGCTTGCTATGGTTATGACTGAGAATCACTTTAATCATGAAAGTGTCTTGGATCTTGTATGCCTGGTTAGTTAAACACTTTATTTCTCATCAAAAATCACGGATTTTCCAGTCATCACGCGCGCCGCAAAGTTGTCCTACGATTTTCTCACAGTGGCGTTAGCCGTTTTACATTGAGTTTACCTGAGTTGATTTAACCTGTGACTCAACAGCTAACAACCACCTAATTTAAGGAAACACCATGCGTACAGCGACGACCAAACCAAACAAAAGCACACTGACAACACTGATCTGTGCAGCACTATTTGGCCTGACATCACACACAATGGCGGCGTCTGACATCACAGTTACCAATACCACAGCACCAATCGCAGCGCACACGGCCTCACACACGCTCGATACACACATAGAGCAATTACTCGCTGAGCACCACTTACCGGGATTAGTGTTGATAGTAAAACACCAAAACAAACTGGTACATTACAACGCGTACGGCAAAGTAAACGTCAAGAAATCCAAGCCGATGACAAAAGACGCACTGTTCCGTATTTTTTCAATGAGTAAACCCATCACGTCAGTGGCTTTATTACAGCTGGTCGACAGCGGCCAAATCGCTTTAACAGATGATATTCGCAAATTTTTACCTGAATTGGATGTGCTCGAAGTCGATGGACAACCACATACGGTCACTATCCATCACTTACTCTCACATACCGCCGGGTTTGGTTATGGCGGTGGGCTAAAAAACTGGATTGATATTCGCTATTTGCTGGCTAACCCACTGAGCCGGGGCAATACCCTGGACGAGATGATTGACGATTTGTCTGGCATAGACCTAAAATTTACACCGGGGGAACGCTTTGAGTATTCGATTGCCAGTGACATTCAGGGTGCCATTATCGAAAAAGTATCGGGCCTGCCTTTAGATACCTATCTGACGCGCCACCTTTTTGAACCGTTAAACATGCAAGACACCCACTTCGCAGTGCCAAAGGGCAGCGAACACCGGCTGGTTGATATGTATGAGTATGACGCGACCACCTTTGAAGAAGCCTATGTGTTCAACAAAGACAAAATTCTCTTTAGCGAAGAAGGCGCAGATAGTGACTATTTAAACAAACCGGTTTTACTCTCAGGGGGTGGCGGGCTTATCTCAACTGCACAAGATTACAGTAACTTCGTTTCCATGCTTTCGAATCAGGGGAAATTTAATGGCCAGACCCTGTTATCGGAGCACTTGGTTAACACTATGCTCAGTACTAAAACGCAGGGGCTGGACACGCACTTTATGCCAAGGGTATACAAAGGCGTAGGTTTTGGTTACGGTGTAGGAATTAAGGAAACAGCCGGTGACCTTCGTCAGGAAGGGACCTTCTTTTGGGGTGGTATGGGCGGTACCATATTTTGGAGCGACCCAAAATCTCAGCTTGAAGTGGTCGCGATGATGCAGGTAGAAGACGGCTGGGTGGCACTCGAAAAGTGGTTAATCCCCCACATTTATACCCTGATTGACGCACCTCAAATGCGTGCTCACAACGCTAAAACCGAGTTATAAAGTGAATTAAACATGGCACACATTCTGGTAGTTGAAGATGATATGGACATTGCACAAGGCATTGCTGAGTTTTTGGAGCCCAAAGGACATGAACTCGACTTTGCCTACACCGGCAAACAAGCCCTCGTCCTATTGGAGCAAAACCGCTATCAACTCGTTTTGTTAGATATCAACTTACCGTTTGTGAATGGTTACGATGTCTGCCGTCAGTTGTCAGACAACGCGTTGGGTCAGCATTTGGCCAAAATCCCTGTGATCATGATGTCTTCTCGTAGTCACGAGCAAGACATCCTGCAAGGCTTTGCCAGTGGTGCCTGGGATTACTTGAAAAAACCCTTCTCATTTGCGGAGTTGACTGCCCGGATCGACGTTGGATTAATGAAATCAATGCCGTCAACCACGCTAACCGATGTCATTACCTTTGAAGACGTAACGCTCGACCCGGAGACATTACTGCTCACCTATCAGAACAAAAGCCTGCAGCTGCATAATATCGGTTATGAGATATTAAAGTTACTCCTTGTTCATGCACCAAACGTGGTAAAAACACCGACGATCCATACCCATTTATGGCCCAATGAAACACCAGACAGCGACCCACTCAGGGCACATATATACAAACTGAGAAAACAACTCAAAGCTCACTTTGATCAAGGTTTTATCGAGACGATCAAAGGAGTGGGTTACAAATTTACCCTGGCCAGTAACCATGTTGCTTAAATCTTCAAATCAGCCCACTTTACTCTCACGTGTCAGGCAACACAGCTTATGGCTTGCATTTACGCTGTTTTTGCTCTTTTCAGGTATGACCCTGTTTATTGTCTTTGCTCTGGAAGATGCCGTTTTTAAAGATCAACTTAAGCAGACCTATCACATAATCCAGCAAGGTGGGTCATTACCCGCGAACATGACCTTGGTCACGCAGACCGATACCTTTACTCTGTCTGACAGCGAGCAGCTTAAATACTTTGAGTTTGACGCGCACTTTGGAGAATTTACCCAGGGCGACCAGCACTTTCATTTTATGAAAACCGATCTTGGCGTCCTGCTCCTCAATAGTTCAGAGCTGGGGATCATATCCCGTGCCATCGATGATATTTTGGTAATATTGTTATTGATGTTGCTGCCCACATTACTTCTGACCTACTGGTTCTCTAATAAGCTCTCTGAAAAAGCACTGCGACCATTTAGCAAAATCCACCATGCCCTTGCCGCAGAGCACTTGCACATCAATGAGGTCAAAGCGACACTCAGCGACATAGAAGAGCAAGACATTCAGCTCATTACAAAAAAGTTAGTGGATGCGCTGGAACAAAAAACACACCTGTTGCAGCAGCAAATTGCGTTTAACCAAGGTATGGCTCATGAGATAAGAACGCCCTTGCAAGTGATGTCACACTCGATGGAGCTGATCAGTGCATCGGCACCCGAGCTAGCCTCACTAAAGTCATATCACCGTCTCGACAAGGCCATTGCAAGAATGCACCGTCTCAGCAGTGCATTACTGTGGCTTACATCGGATGCCAGAGAGCAACATACCACTCAGGTCCGCCATGTACTCGACACCGTATTATCGGAATCTCAGGCACTGATAGCCCTTCACCAAATTGATGTGCGGATCAATGAGCCGGATCCGCCCAAGACACTCTCACTGCCCATTCCCGAGGTCGTTTTAGAACTGGTTATATTGAATCTATTAACCAATGTGATCCATCATTGCCAAACATCAGAGGCCGATAAATATTGGCAGATTAGCATCAGCCAATCCCAAATCCGCTTCTGCAACCCTACTGTGCAAACGCCGAATGACACATCGGCTCATGACAACTTTGGTCTGGGACTGCAGTTAGTGGCAGCGTTGATGGATAAATTTAATGTGGGCTTTGAAGCCCAACAAAACAACCTGGTCTTTAGCATTTCACTGAGAGTTAATAAGCCATTGCCGTAGAGCACAGGCAAGTGAAACGTCCCCTTGCATAATTTGGGTATTTTATTTCCAAAAAAGTAATTTAGATCAAGCACCTGCCTTTAGTAATTCTGTCCCTGACATGATACTGTCATATATAATCTACACCCAGTAAAAAAATAGTCGACATTAAATCGATAACAATGACCCATTTATAGCTTCAAAGGAGTGCTTTAATAAATGCAAAAGAAACTATTGGCCCTTGGCTGTGGTATACCTCTACTGTATGCCTCAGCAGCATTAGCCAGCGACAGTGAAGTACCTCACTACTTCAACCAAGCTGACTTTGTTCCTCTGACCCCCACACAACTCGCATCCAATGAGTTTTTGACTGCCGATGCTGTACCACAGAGTGTATCGAGCACAAGCCTGAGCCGGGCAAGCTCGAGCAAAGATGGCAGCTCGGCACGCAAACGTGCCTTGATATACCTCAATGGTATGTTTACGGATGAAGAGGCACTGGGTAAAAACAAACCAGCGGTACGTAGTGCGTTTAGTCGGCACGTCCATGCCATTGATCATGTGTACAACATGAATGAAGATAAGCTTGAGCAATTCATGGAAGTATTGGCACAGAAAGAGCGGGATGAAAACCGCAACTCGTCAGCTGACTACTGGCGTGAGGCCGCCTACTTATCGTTAGGTGGTTCGAACGTAGAGAACATCCAGCTGCTTGCCAGCATCATTGATTTCCACAATCAGCCGACAGACAAAGATCTGGAAGCCATGATTAGTAAATCCCTTTCCTATATAAACGCTAACTATAATGTGGTTTTGCTGGCTCACTCTCAGGGCAACTTTTACGCCAATGAAGTCTATGACGCGATAGCGGCCCGATATGGGGATACCTTTCTAAATCATCTGGAAATTGTATCGGTCGCGACACCTGCGGTCACCACCAAAGGGGGTGGACCTCATACGACCAACACTCGGGATCTGGTTATGAATGCAATTCGCGCAATAAAACCGGCCCATAAAGAGCCCAGGGCAGCTAATGTCAGCATTCCCGTTTATCAGGATGTTACTGGACACGGTCTGGCCGAGACTTATATCAGACGCGATGCCTTTACCCGGGGCCATTACACTTCAAAACAAAAGATCATCAATGACGTGGTCAAAGCGTTTGAAGAAATGGAAAAGCGGCCAGACAATGAGGACGATGGGGGTTCAGAGCCTGCACTGACGTGTTTACACAACGGAAAGAACTACACCGTCACTTTTCAAAGCGTGGAAGAGCACACCCCCTCTCACTCAGAAAATGGCTACTTTTCTGGCTTTGAACGTACCTTCTGGCCACCCGTTGGTACCAAGTTCAATCTAAGCTTTGCCGTCTGGGGCGCCAACCCTTCTTCTTTAGGGAACAATGTTGAATTTAATTGGAAGTTTGGCAACGACTCACGCGTTCGCACCAAAACATTGCTAAATAACATGACCTCTTCCAGCAATCCAGTTTATTACAACAGAAATAATAATGGCAGCTTTACGTTTGGTATCAGGCACACAGCGACAACTCAAGCAGCTTACAGTGTTAACTGGAGTGCAACACTTAAGTGTTTGTATTAAGGAATAATTATGAAGAACTTATTGATACTTATATTATTTGGTGCACTGTCCAGCCCAAGCTTTGCGGTTGACGTTTCAAAAATCGAAGAGGGCCCTGTGGGTGGGTTAGTGCCAATTTCACTTGGTGGCATCACTATTCCGCTCATTCTTGTATATGAGCATAACTTACCCCCCGCTCCGCAAGATGATGGCAGCCTGGGGAGTACCGACTCAGATGATGATGGGATCCGGGATGACATCGAACACTATATTGCCAGGCAATATCCTTTAGACCAGGAAAAACGTGGGTATCTATATCACGTGGCTGCCTATACAAGGAAAATAGTCACAGCGCCAAGCTCACCGGCAATGGATAACATACGAGCAGGTGTCATGCTGCCACACCAGGTCATTTACTCGTATGTGGAGAGCCAAAAGGCCACTAACTGTTTAGATACTGAAGGCCGTACGCAGATCAACCGTGTTGCTGCCATGAATATGGATTCCCGCGAACGTCTCACAGCCTACCTTAAGAACGTGAATAAATTCAGAAAAGTGATCAAAAGCGCAGATGACAGCACCACATGTGTGCTTAAAAACAATGAAGCACTCAAATCTGATCACACTGGTTTCCATGCGCTCTCAATCATAGACAGACATGGCTATGTCACGGATGGCTACGGTACGACTGCCGTAAACAAAACAGGTAAGTTCGGGCTAGGTATCAATGCACCTAAACGGTTCTCGGTTTCCAATAAAGGTGGCAGCGATGGAGCGCTACGATTACAGGTCTGGCAAGGTGGTCAACAGATTAAGAATCAGGTTATCCATAAAGGCCAGAATTACTCATTTACTCTGATCCACGATATGGATTACGTCAATAAAGAAGGGTATTTAGAGTATAAAATAGATAAGGTAGACGGGGAAACGGTTCTGTTTTCTTTAAGAATAGAGCCCAGCATCTAGGTTACTACCCTCATCAATATCCAGTTATTGTTAAATAGCTGGATATTTCACCCACAGCAGTCTGACTAAAAAGCGGACCTGCCCGTGCTTATGCTTCTAGGCTCAGGTACTTTAAAAATCGGCAGTGCCGCCCTTCACATACATTGACAATCTCCTGCATGCAGGACGCACTTATCCCCTGCGGCAATGCAATACCACTGTCTCCCATTGTGTAGGCATTAAACACGCCATTTTCTCCTTGATAGACAATGGGAAAATTCAAGGCAATTGCACTTCCACCCAGATACCGCTCACCCCAACTAGGTACAGATATAACCATGTCACCACTCATGCTGTAGTTTCCTGACATCTGTATCACCTTTTGCCGCAGTGACTCCCCATTTTCTCCGGCAAAAGATGATGGCATATAATAATTGACCACATAGAAATCGTAGCCTGCGGCAATCAGCGAATTGTGACTATCAATGAATGATGACCGGTAAATGGGCTCATCTGCGGCTGAAATATGATACTCAAGCGCAGGAAAACAGCCCTTTAGCTCGATATCATGATCCCAAAAGTAGCTGCATCCCGCCAGAGAGGTACTCATCACAACCAGACAAAGCGATTTTAGTGGTACTTGTAATATCGACATTATTGTTATCCCTCACCTAGTTCTCACTCCTATTTTTGATTATACCAGCAAATTAATCAAACACTTAAAGAGGTTCTTCAGTCAGGGAAGCAAAAATAACAGGCATGCTGTAATGACCAGATTTATACGGGAAGGGGAAGCTGTATTAGGGTGAGGCGTTTCATAGTCATCAATCAAAGTGAAGAAGAAGCAGGCATAATGCGCGCATTATGCCTGCCAATAGATTAAGACTCGTCTGATGACTGCTCGTTGTCTTGCAGGTCTGTGGCATCCTGACCATTGAATTCAATCTCAAACCCGTCAACCCGTTGCAGACCTCTTGGCAGCTTGTTACCGCGACGACCTCGTTCACCATAGTAGTGCTCCAAATCGCCAGGTTTGAGCGTGAGTTTACGCTTACCAGCATGTAAGGTCACGGCGCAGCCATCGGGTATCGCTGCAAGCACTTTAACAAACTCCTCACGAGCCTGTACTTTGGCACTTGGGATCGAGATGATCTTATTGCCTTTACCTTTTGCCAGCTTGGGCAAGTCACGCAATGGGAAGATCAACATCCGGCCTTCGTTAGAAATCGCCATACAACGATCGGTGGCCACATCGCCAACGGTGATAGGGGCCATCAGCTCAGCCCCTTTCGGGATACTAACCAGGGCCTTACCGTTTTTGTTTTTACTGACCAGGTCGTTAAACTCGGCAATAAAGCCATAACCTCCATCAGTGGCCATCAGGTAAAGCGACTGCTCTTCACCCATCACCACATGTTCAAAATTAGTCCCCGCTGCCAGATTAAAGCGACCAGTCATCGGCTCACCCTGGCTACGGGCGGATGGCAGACTATGCGCATCGGTGGCAAATGCCCGGCCGGAGCTGTCGAGAAACACCGCAGGCTGATTACTGCGGCCTTTGGCCGACGCTTTGTAGCTGTCCCCGGCGCGGTAATTGAGCCCTTCGGCATCAATATCATGACCTTTAGCAACCCGGGCCCAGCCTTTTTCAGACAGCACCACAGTGACCGATTCAGACGGGATCAAATCTTTCTCGCTCAGGGCTTTGGCTTCAAGGCGTTCAACAACCGGTGAACGACGCTCATCACCGTACAGCTCAGCGGCTTCGCGGATTTCTTTTTTCAGCAGCGTCGACATTCTGCGCTCTGAGCCCAGAGTCTGCTCCAGCTTGTCGCGCTCGGCGCTCAGCTCATCCTGCTCACCGCGGATCTTCATTTCTTCAAGCTTCGCCAAATGGCGCAGCTTTAAATCTAAAATGGCTTCAGCCTGTTTGTCCGACAACCCAAAGCGGTTCATTAACTCTTCTTTTGGCTTGTCTTCGGTACGAATGATCTCAATTACTTCGTCGATATTCAAAAAGGCAATCATTAAACCTTCAAGAATATGCAAACGTGCCAACACCTTATCAAGACGATACTGCAAGCGACGACGCACCGTATCACGACGGAACACCAACCACTCAGCCAGGATAGTGCGCAAATCTTTAACCTGCGGGCGACCATCCAGACCAATCATGTTGAGGTTAACCCGGTAGTTCTTTTCCAGATCTGTGGTGGCAAACAGATGTGCCATTAAGGGCTCAACTTTGACGCGATTTGAGCGCGGTACCACCACAATGCGGGTGGGATTTTCATGGTCAGATTCATCGCGCAAATCGGCGACCATGGGCAGCTTCTTGGCTGTCATCTGTGCAGCAATCTGCTCCAGCACTTTGCCACCAGACACCTGATGAGGCAGCGCAGTGATCACCACTTCGCCCTGATCTTCTTCATACACCGCACGCATCTTGATGGAACCACGTCCGGTGGTGTAAATCTTCTGGATCTCTGCTTTTGGCGTGATGATCTCAGCTTCAGTCGGATAATCCGGCGCCTGAACCATCTCCAGTACTTCTTCCAGGGTGGTTTTTGGCTTATCCAGCAAAGTACAGCAGGCTTCGGCCAGCTCGCGCACATTGTGTGGTGGAATGTCTGTGGCCATGCCTACAGCAATCCCGGTAACACCATTAAGCAGGATGTGCGGCAATCGAGCCGGCAGCACCATAGGCTCGTTCATGGTGCCGTCAAAGTTGGGGATCCAGTCAACAGTGCCCTGACCCAGCTCTTTCAAAAGCACTTCTGAGAACTTCGACAAGCGCGCTTCAGTGTAACGCATTGCGGCAAACGATTTAGGGTCGTCAGCAGCACCCCAGTTACCCTGACCGTCGATCAGCGGGTAACGATAAGAGAACGGCTGCGCCATCAACACCATGGCTTCGTAACAGGCGCTGTCACCGTGAGGGTGGTATTTACCCAGCACGTCACCCACAGTACGGGCGGATTTTTTATACTTGGCCGCGGCCGACAGGCCCAGCTCACTCATGGCATACACAATACGCCTTTGTACTGGCTTGAGACCGTCGCCAATATGCGGCAGGGCCCGGTCCATGATCACATACATGGAGTAATTGAGATAGGCGTCTTCTGTGAAGCGGCCCATCGCCAGTTGTTCAATCCCCTGCAAGGACAGGGTTTGCGGATCTGTCATGATACACCTTATTGTTTGTTGTACCGCACACGAGTTATCGCGTTGGCGTAATCATCCGAATTCAATTCTTGGCAGCAAGCTTATACTTCTGCTTTATCACCATGTTGTTCCAGCCAGCTCTTTCTGTCGCCGGCACGCTTTTTCGCCAGTAGCATGTCCATTACTTCGAGCGTTTCTTCCGGCTCATCCAGGGTCAGTTGCACCAGACGGCGGGTATTTGGATCCATGGTGGTTTCGCGCAGCTGCATCGGGTTCATTTCACCCAATCCTTTAAAGCGCTGAACATTGACTTTACCGCGCTTTTTCTCTGCTTCAATGCGGTCTAGTATGCCGCGCTTTTCATCTTCGTCCAGCGCATAGAACACCTCTTTACCGACATCGATACGGAACAGCGGTGGCATGGCCACATACACATGACCACGACGTACCAGCTCCGGAAAGTGTTTAACGAACAAGGCACACAGCAAAGTAGCAATATGGAGTCCGTCGGAGTCAGCATCGGCCAGAATACAGACTTTGCCATAGCGCAGCGCTGACAGGTCTTCAGAGTCCGGGTCAATACCCAGTGCCACTGAGATGTCGTGAACTTCCTGCGAGGCCAAGATCTGCCCGGAATCGACTTCCCAGGTATTCAGGATTTTACCCCGCAACGGCATGATGGCCTGAAACTCACGATCGCGCGCCTGTTTGGCTGAACCGCCCGCCGAGTCCCCTTCCACCAGAAACAGCTCCGAGCGCTCGGTTTCTGAACCAGAACAGTCGGTCAGTTTACCGGGTAATGCCGGGCCACTGGTGACCTTTTTACGCACCACTTTTTTAGCCGCACGCATACGTTTCTGCGCATTGCTGATACACAACTCAGCCAGGGCTTCAGCGGTGTCGGTGTGCTCATTCAGCCACAGGCTGAAGGCATCTTTCACAATGCCCGAGACAAACGTAGCGCAAGAGCGCGATGACAGTTTTTCTTTGGTTTGACCGGCAAATTGCGGATCCTGCATTTTCACCGATAATACGTAGCTACACTTGTCCCAGACATCGTCTGGGGTCAGTTTCACGCCGCGCGGTAGCAGGTTACGGAATTCACAAAACTCACGCATGGCTTCCAGCAGACCCTGACGCAGGCCATTGACGTGTGTCCCGCCTTGCGCAGTTGGGATAAGATTCACATAGCTTTCGGTAATGGACTCGCCGCCCTCAGGCAACCAGTGTAATGCCCAGTCAACCCCTTCAGTTGAACCACTAAAGCTGCCCACAAACGGGCTTTGTGGCAAGGTTTCATACCCTTTTGCACTGTCTTTTAAGTAATCTTCCAGACCCGACTCATAGCACCACTCCTGCGTTTCTTTGGTTTGTTTATTAATAAAACGAATACGCAGGCCAGGACACAATACCGCTTTGGCTTTAAGCAAGTAATTGAGCTTACTGAGTGAGAAGTTAGCAGAATCAAAATAGCTGGCATCAGGCCAAAACTGGACTGAGGTGCCAGTATTGCGTTTACCAACCGTGCCTGTGACTTCTAAATCTTCGACTTTGTCGCCGTGCTCAAAGGCCATCTGATAGACCTGAGCATCGCGCTTAACCGTGATCTCAACCCGGGTCGATAAGGCATTCACTACCGAGATACCTACCCCGTGCAGACCCCCGGAAAATTGATAGTTTTTATTGGAGAATTTACCACCAGCGTGCAGTTTGGTCAGGATCAGTTCAACACCCGGGATCCCTTCTTCAGGGTGAATATCCACGGGCATGCCGCGACCATCGTCGATCACCTGCAGCGAGTTATCTTCATGCAGGATCACATCGATCTTGCTGGCATGACCGGCCAGGGCTTCATCGACACTGTTATCTATCACTTCCTGGCCAAGGTGGTTTGGTCGTGTGGTGTCGGTATACATGCCAGGTCGGCGTTTCACCGGCTCCAGGCCATTCAACACCTCAATGGCTTCGGCATTATAATTCTGCTGACTCATAATTGGATCTGATTTTCTTCGCTTGTGTTGGTGATGTTAAGAAACCTGACTAGGGTCTCAAAGTAACGCTCAAAACCCATAAAACTATGGTCCCCGCCAAATTCAATGTGGCCAGGGCTGGCGCTGAAGTAGTTCACTGCCTGTTGATAGGGTAACACTTCATCGCCGCTTTGTTGTAGCAATAAAATATTTTCTGGTGAGTGCAGAGACTCAACGTAGAGCTGACGCAAGGTTTCAACATGTTGGTGCGTCAGCGTGTAATGCTGTTGCTGATAAGGATTATACTGAGGACCAAGATAATCATGCAACAATTCAAACGGCCTCACCGCCGGGTTCACGACCACAGCACGCAAACCATGCTGCTGCGCCAGGTAGGTGGCGTAATAGCCGCCCAGGGAACTACCGATCAGCGCAGTGTCCGGGTCTATGAGTTGTTCCAGCTGCACAATGGCAATCGCCGGATCGTAGTGCAAACGCGGTGTCAGATAGCGACACGTAAACGCTTGCTGCGCAAGCCACTGGCCTAACTGTTGTGCTTTGAAGGACTGATCTGAGCTATTAAAGCCATGAATATAAATTAATTTGCGAGCCATTTGACCTCAGTATGCAACCCCTGTGCTGTCCAGTGTATGAGGCGGTAGGCTGGGCCTGTATTATGCTGTTGCCAGTCACGTGTATGCTTGGCGAACTGGATAGAAGTCGCCGGCGTGGCATAAACAGGTAAAGCGCGAAACGACTGGGCATACGCATTATGTACATGGCCATGAATGAGCGCCTCAACACGTTGGCTGTTGACCAGCGTATTAAGCAGCTGAGGGCCGTTTTCCAGCATATGCTTGTCAAGATAACCGTCTATCGGCAGTGGATGATGATGGCAAAAGGCCAAAACAGAGTGAGCACCTTCGCTTAATTGCTGCTGCAACTCCCTCAGGTGTGCAGCCTCACACCAGCCTGCGGGCGTTGGCCCCTTGCTGTTAAGCAACACTATGTCACCCTGTTCGCATTGTAAATACTTGGCTGCACTGATCTGCCCTTCACTGATCTGTGCCAGCAAAGTCAAGTCGTCATGATTTCCCGGCACCCAAAACAACGGACACTGAAGCGCCGATTGCGCCACCAGCTCAGCAAACAATGCATACGAGGCCGCACTGTGGTCCTGAGTTAAGTCACCGCCAAATACCACCCCATCCAGTTGCTCCTCTGCCAAAGCATTGAGCACCCTGCTAAAATGCGCCGCCGTATTGACCTCAAAATAGCATCCATCGCGGCTGCCAAACAGGTGGCTGTCTGTGATGTGTGCCAGACGTAACTCTGCTCCACAAAACTGGTGACGTTGTTCAAACCAGGCCATTGTTAACATCCCAATTGAGCGGTATCCGGCCACTTTCGAGACACGCCATCAGCCAGTCTGCCAAAAATGCATTGAGCTGGTATTTTTCATCTTTGTGATGCATATCCGGATTGGGATAGCGATACGATGGCTTAATGCGCTGATGAAAATCGTGGTGGATCACCTCTGCCACTTTGGCATCGTGGTAAAGGCGCACAGACAACACAAAATCATCCAGGTGGGCACTGATCTGTTGTTTCTGAACCACCGCAATATCCGTGGTATAACGGGCAATACCATCAATGCGGATGTGATAACTTGCAGCCCCAAGATGTAACTCCCGACTATTTCCGACGGTTTCTTCAGGCAGCAGTTTCAGTGCCCGCAAATAATTGCGTTCACACAAGGTAATGTATTTAGGTAAAGACTGGATGTATTCTTTTTGCATAACCGTTGATCAAACGACCTCACTTTATACCGGCTGAGATTGCCACTGCGCCAACATCTTGGGTTTATGTAACGCCAACCATTGTAGACTAATCACAGTTGCAGCGTTATCAATTTCCTCACTTTCCAGTCGCGCCATGGCATCGCTAAAGGGTATCACATGCACTTTGATGTCTTCCCCTTCTTCCGGTAAACCATAAATGCCCCCCGCCTGACTCAGATCAGCCTTAGCCAGATACAAATACAAACGCTCCGTCGTGCCGCCCGGACTGGACAGGTAAGACGTCATGTAATGCAGCTCATCTAGCTTAAGCCCCGCTTCTTCCATGGCTTCTTTGCGCACCACCCCTTCATAATCCAGACTGCCCTCAGCCATGCCCGCAATACACTCCAATAACCATGGAGAATCTTTGGTTGCCAGCGCCCCTATGCGGATCTGCTCAATCAGTAAGACTTGATCGGTAACGGGGTCGTAAGGCAGCACAGCCACAGCATGACCACGTTCTAAAATTTCGCGATAAATGGTCTGCGACTGGCCGCCGGCAAATAGCGCATGCTTAAACGCATACAAGTCAATTTTAAAGAATTTGTCATAACACCGCTTAGGCTCATCTAATTCGACGTCCTGATGATTAAATTGTGCAATTGGTTTCATGTTTCATCTCATTTTTTTGTTGATCGGGGTTTAATTTTTAACCCTGAACCCCCATCATAGATGTTCTCGAATTTTATCTTATTTTACTGCTCGTTACCTGTCAGAAGTCTCAGGTGGCACAGTATTATATTCTGTTACACTTGTTCTGACCGATTTACTATTTTCCTTATATGGGAATTGACTAAAACAAGGTAACATGCCGACAACTAAAAATTGTCTAAGGACTGAGCAAACAATGAAAAAAAGCATTCTATCTCTGTTTATCGGTGTTGCCTGCGCCCTGTCCAGCACAGCTTCACAGGCAGAAGACCTGTTGCAAGTGTACGAAATTGCTACCGCTAACGATCCAACGGTATTAAAGGCCAAAGCCCAGGCTGACGCGCAAAAATATGCCCAGGATTCGGCATTAGGCGATCTATTGCCTTCATTGGGTTTTTCAATGAGCTACACCGATAACGATGGTGAGTCTACATTACCCGGTCAAAACGATGCATCAGGCTACACCGTAGTGGATACTTGGAGTGATTCAATCACGCGTAGTGTCACACTGAACCAGACTATTTTTAGCATGGCCACCTGGCAAAATTTGACCATTGCCGAGAAACAGGCGATGCAGGCACTGACCAGCTACGAGCAGCAACAACAAGACCTGATTGTCCGTGTTGCACAAGGCTACTTTGATGTATTGAGCGCACTGGACAATCTGGAATTTGTACAGGCTGAAAAACGCGCTATCGAGCGTCAGCTGGAGCAAACCAAGCAACGCTATGAGGTGGGTCTGACTGCCATCACGGACGTACACGAAGCACAGGCTCAGTTCGACCAATCTGTGGCCAACGAAATCGTTGCTCAGAACAACGTTGAAACGGCTCGCGAAACTCTGCGTACCATCACAGGTAAGTACCATGCAAAGCTGGATAAGCTCAATACGGACAGCTTCTCTACCGTGAAGCCAAACAGACAGTCCAACGACTTCATTACCTTAGCGAAAGAACAAAACTTATCGCTACAGGTCGCTAAATCAGCGCTGGACATTGCACAGGATCAAATTGACCTTGCGCAGGCAGGCCACTATCCAACGCTGAGTTTACAAGCGTCGTATTCTGACTCTTTGGGTAACACTGAAGGCGCGGAGCTGTCACCTCGTACAGATGGCACCAGCATCGGCCTGACTTTCAATGTGCCTATCTATTCAGGTGGCAAAACAGTTGCCGCAACCGATCAGGCACGCGCCCTGTACGTTGCTGCCAGTGAAGATCTGGAAGCCTCTATGCGTAACGTTACCCGCTCGGTGATCACCTCGTATAACCAGGTGATGTCTGACGTTGCAACCTATCGCGCACTGGAGCAAGCGGTTGTCTCAGCAGAAAGTGCATTGCAGGCGACCGAGGCAGGCTTTGAAGTGGGTACTCGTACCATTGTTGACGTACTGATAAGCACCCAAAACCTTTACAGCGCTAAGCGTAACCTGGCTAACCTGCGTTATCAGTATGTGTTATCAACACTGAAGCTGAAACAAGCAGCAGGTACACTGAGCCGCAGCGACTTAGAGGCCATCAACAAAGGCCTTGTCGCAGGTTAATCCCTATTTCGCTCGAACAAAAAACCGGTGTAAACCGGTTTTTTTCTGCCTGCGATTTATCTACACTCTGCCCTGCCTGATAAGTGCATGAGGTCGGTGCTCATGATCACTCTCTTGAGCTGCTCAGCCGATATCGCTAAACTAACCCTTTGAAGTTTGAAAGAGAGTGCACCTTTGGTTAACAACCCCACCTTTAAGCTGGCATTTTTAGCCCCCAAATTCTGGCCAACCTGGCTGAGTGTGTTTTTTATGTATGCTCTGACCTGGCTGCCGCAAGGTATTCAACTGTGGCTGGGAAAAATGCTCGGCCGCCTGGTGCACCGCCTGTTAAAAAAGCGTCGTCGTATTGCCGATGTCAATTTGCGTTTGTGTTTTCCCACTATGGATGCGCAACAACGTGCCGATATGGTCCTGAAAAACATGGAAAACACGGGTATCGCGACCTTCGAAACCTCAATGGCCTGGTGGTGGCCACAATGGCGGCTCAATCGGGTCGTCGGCTCCATAACAGGCATAGAGTACGTTGAACAGGCGCAGGCCAATGGCAAAGGTGTCTTGTTGCTAGTCCCACATATGCTGCACCTGGAAATGCTGGGCAGAGTACTGGGTATTGCACAACCGGGGATCGGTTTTTACCGCCCACACAATAATCCATTGATGGAGTACTTTATGACTAAGGGCCGCTTGCGTTCTAATGAGTTCTTGATTGGCAAGCGCGATGTCAAAGGTTTATTGCAAGCACTGAAAAATAAAAAAATGTGCTACTACCTGCCGGATCAAGACTATGGACGCAATCGCTGCGAATTTGCGCCTTTCTTTGCCGTGCCCGACGCTGCCTCTACAACAGGAACACTGCTCTTTGCAGGAAGCAAAAATTGTGAGACATTAAGCCTACATGGCGTTCGCGATGAGCAGGGTAAATACCACATAAACATCCAACCTGCGCTGGCTGACTTCCCAAGTGGCGATCCGCTGACCGACGTCACCCGGGTTAATCAGCGTATGGAGCAGGCCATTAATGAGGCCCCGGAACAATACATGTGGCTGCACAGACGCTTTAAAACGCGTCCGGATGAAAACGCGCCGTCGTATTATGAGTAACCGTTAGCATAAAGTGTGTCGTGACAGTATGGCTAAGAAACGTTCAAAACGCTTATCAAACCTGTGGTTCTGGACCAAACACCTGTCGTTGGGTGTGTTGTTGGTGTGGGCCGCCTATTACTTTTTGTATGGCAATGTCCCGTCGATGGAATTTCGTGACACCACCAACGCCGCTGCACGCGGATTTACCCAGTTTTACGAAGGGTTTAAACGCAATTTTAATGAACGCAATACAGAGCGTGAAAAATACGTCCTGGACTTAGGTAAACCAACCTACCCACTGGATGATGCCATTGCGCAGCGTGGCCTGGTAGTCAAACCTGCACCACAGCGTTGGACCGGAGAGATCCAGCCGCGTCGCTTTGACAGTGGCGACACCCTGCGTAGTGTGCTGACCAACTATGCCAAACAAGAAGACATCGAGCTGTTCTGGTATCTGGACAAAGATTATGTGGTAAAACACAATTTCCGTGTCGATACCAACTTCGTGTCGACCCTGTATCAGGTTGGCACCGCCATCAATGATGACTTTGAGTTTGAAGTATTCACTTTCTTTTGTCACCGCCAGCGCGCCGCCATCATCACCCAAAAGCCCTCTCGCTTTGTGCGTGAAAACTGCCGCCGGTTAACTAAATAAGCTTTCAGGCCGGAGAAAGCCCTCCTTCTCCGGCTACGAACCCAACAGGCGCTGCCAGGCGACCTTCACTGCATCCACCCACTCAGCCACCTCATGCATGGCCACACCTCGCCCACCAGCGTTAAGACTATGCAAGTGATAGCGATCCCGGAACTCACAATATGCCTCAGTCAGGGCCGACTGAGTGGCATTATCAATTACTCCGGCATGATGGGCCATTTCGAAGATCCGAATATTATCGGGGAATCGTGCCAGCTCCGGATGGGTATGCGCGTAGTTGAGCACCAGGTATTGTGCAATAAACTCGATGTCCGTCATTCCGCCAACCCCCTGCTTTAAATCAAACTCCACCTCGGTGCTCTTGTCCAGATGTCCGCGCATCTTCTCGCGCATCTCAACAATGTCTTTGCTGAGTGTGCCGTTATCGCGGTGCTGGCACAGTATCTCATGGCGAATTTCATTAAAACGCGCAACCAATTCGGGCTCGCCCAGCACCATACGCGAGCGCACCAGCGCCTGATGCTCCCAGGTCCAGGCCTGCGCCTGCTGATACTGATAAAAACTCTCAATGTTAATCGCCAGCAGGCCCGAGTTACCCTCTGGTCTCAAGCGAGTATCCAGTTCATACAAAATGCCGGAATTAGTGCGGGTATTGAACAGGTGCATTAAGCGCTGCGCCAGTTTCAAATAAAACTGACGTGATGAAATAGATTTGTCCCCGGTGGTAACACTGTTGCCATCGCGATTATGCACGAACACCAGATCAAGATCCGAGTTATATCCCAGCTCCAGCCCACCCGCTTTGCCATAGGCCACCACAGCAAAGCCTTTGTGCTCCGCATCTGCTCCTTCAGGTGCGCCATAACGGCTCACCATTTGTTGCCAGGCGATGTCCACCGCTTTGGCGATAATGGCTTCGGACAGTGCCGTCAGGTGATCGCTGACTTTCATGATATCCAGCACTCCAGTGGCATCTGCTGCAGCAATCCGTAATGCCTGAGTTTGCTTAAACTGACGCAGCGCTTCCATCTGTAATTCGAGATCTTCACTGTCGATGCGTAAAAAGTACTGCTGAACTTCGCTGTAATAAGCGCTTAGCGGCAGCGGCCGGTAAAGTACCGCCGGATCGATCAACTCATCGAGCAAGATAGGATAGCGTGCTACCTGCTCAGCTATCCAGACACTGTGTGCACACAGCTTAATCAGTTGCTGCAATGCCCCTCGGTTTTCAAATAATAACTCCAGGTAAGCTGTGCGCGAGGCGATTTTCAGGATCACCTGTAACACCCTGTCGAGAATTTCAGCCACCGGTGCTCGGGTTATTTCACTGAGCAAAGCCGGCATCAGTTTATCCAGCACATCTCTGCCGCGCGTGCCCATTTGCGTTTTACTCAATCCGAGGTGAAATTGCTCCAGGGACTGTTGCCAGGCTGCACTGACAGCCTCTGGTAACGGAGATTCCAGATAGCTGATATCGCGTTGCTCCCAGGCAGAGACATATTCCGGTGCCAGCGCCTCGCCAAGCTCAGGCTCTTCACCGATAACCTGGGTAAACTCGGCCCGTACCGCAACCTGGGCCTGCTCGAGCATAGCCAATACGTCGCTATATTGAGTGCACTCCAGCAGTACCGCCAGACGCAGCTGACCTAGCTCATCATCCGGCAAAGTCTGTGTCTGACAGTCATCAAACGCCTGTAAATATTGTTCTGTACGGCGCAGTAACAGATATTGCTGAGACAGCACTTCACCGACTTCCGGTGGGATCAGGGACAAGTGCTGAAGCTGCTCTAATGCTGACAATAGTGATGGGGTTTGCAATTGGGGTTCGCGACCGCCACGGATCATTTGCAGTGCCTGAACAATAAACTCCACTTCGCGGATCCCGCCCGCGCCGAGCTTAATGTTATTCGTCAGCCCTTTACGCCGCACCTCCTGGGCAATCATGTGCTTCATTTTGCGCAAAGATTCAATCACCGAGAAGTCAATATAGCGACGAAACACAAAGGGGCGGATCAGGGTTTTAAATTCATCCCAATAACGGTTTTCTTCACCAAGCAGGCGCGCCTTTAGCATCGCATAGCGCTCCCACTCCCTACCCTGATCCTGATAGTAATCTTCCATAGCAGCAAAACTCATGACCAAAGGGCCACTGTCTCCAAAAGGCCGCAGGCGCATATCAACGCGAAACACCTGACCATCGGCGGTACAGTGATCAAGCGCGGCAATCAGTTTTTGCGCCACTTTGGTGTAGAACACTTGCGCTTCGATACTACGGCGTCCACCTTCAGTCGGTTTGGCAAACGGATAGGTAAATATCAAGTCGATATCCGAGGAAAAGTTCAGTTCACCACCGCCCAATTTGCCCATCCCCAGCACCAGCATAGGCACAGGCGTTTGATGCTCATCGCACACCTGACCATTGCTTTTGGCGACACAAGCATGTGCCCAGCGGTTTGCCCAGTCGATCAGCGTTTCAGTGAGTCGTGACTGATAAGCAATACTGTCGGCGATTGAATTCCCCTCCACCAGATCAAGCCACATCAACTTGAGCCAGTAGCGCTGACGATATTCACGCAGTTGTCTGAAGCAGCTGGCTTCATCCAGTTCCGCGAGGGGTTCCTTGAGCGGCACGGGACATGCTCTTTGTTGCATTTGTTCGTGATCCAGCAACCAGTCAATCCAGTCTGGATGACGCTGCAATATGCGATACGCAAAATCACTCAATCCAAGTAGCCTAAGCACGGCCGGGTTGCTTGTGTGTTGGGCAAACAGTGCCTGACAGCGTTCCTCTGCCAGCTCCCCAAGAGCCTGGGGCAAGCCACCGAAATCCATAGAAAAATCTCCAGTGCAATTGCAAAAAGCGGTGTTATAGTAAACTTAATTGCCATCACCATACACTTAGCATGAGTTATTTGTCTTTAGCCAATATCAACTTTTTCGCCATCTTAGTCAGTTTTATCGTGATTTGCCTGTTCACCATTGCGCTGCGTTTGTACGTGCAGTTCAGCGCCAGACAAATGCTGGAAGATGAACTGGCCAAACGAGACAATTTTGCATTGGGGATCAGCTATGCCACACACCTGGCCGTGCTGGTGATCTGCTGTGCTTACGTTTTCAATGACACCGGCATGATGGTGTTACAGGCCGAATCACTGCGCAGCGGCATTATTCTGCTACTAATCCTGGTGTTTATTTATTTTGGCCAACATATTCATCGCAAGTGGATCCTCCATCGCTTCAACGAGGAACAGGCAATCCTGAAACAGAATGTCTGTGCTGCGGTGGTCGACTCCGGCATGCTGGTCGGCAACACCATTTTGGTGCTCGGGCTGTATCATTGGATCCACCCTCAGGGCTTTGGCAACTTGCTGGTGGTCACCCTCAGCTTCTTGGTGGTGCAGTTAATGTGCGCGCTGGACAGTAAAATCCGTGAATGGCGTTTTGCACGTTACAATCAGGGTGCATCCTTACAGCAAAATTTCAACCTGGCTAACACCTCGATTGGGATCCGCTACGCAGGTAAGAGCATTGGCCTGGCATTGGCCATTTATGCAGGTCTGCACAGTGCCCCTTATCATGGTGCCAAAGTGGTAGAAAACCTCTTTGTGATTGTCATGCATTGTGGCGTAATGTGGCTATTGCTATACGGTATCAGCCATTTATTACTACAGCTGGCGTTGCCCAGAGTGGACATTGGGCTGGAAGTTGACCATCAGGATAATATCGGTATTGCCTGTCTGGAGTTTGCTGTTTTCTGCGCAATAGGCTATTTACTTATTAACATGTTCTCAATGTAACCAGGCTTGTTAGTGCATTTAAACCTAGAAAACTTCTTGCTGGTCGACAGCAACTGGGAATTCAGCAGAGAGTTTGCTGCACACCTCAAGGCGCAGCACCCTGAGGCGCCCAGTGAGCTGCTGATTGCCGGTGACAACACCAAGCAAATGCTGAAAATGATGTTTCAGGAGCAAGTCAAAGACTATTGCTACTGTGACTTTGCGAATGAAATCAGCGTGTCTGAACTGGCGTCTTATCTGCATGAGCATCACAAAGTGAAAGGGGTGTTAATTTACGCACTCGACTATCATCTGGCCGACGAGACTCAGCGCTTTATCTTTAACTCGCTCCACCGCCAGCGCATCACGGTCGAGCAAAGCGACCGGGGATACGTCTATCACCCACTTCGCGACCCCTTTAACAACAACCACCTGACCTGCCACTCAACGGTCTCTGCAACGACTCAGGATTCCGTCCTCGACTTCGCCCAACATCACACGGACAAAGCCGAATAGGTGCTGGACTCACTGTACATAACCCCTTACCATTACGGCTATTTAACAGCGGAATAGTCCACCATGCGCATACCTCATATTTACCAGCCTTCCGACCTTGTTATTGGCGAAGCGATTGACCTTGGCGATGATGCCGCCGGGCACGTTGCCCGTGTACTGCGTATGGGTGAAGGTGACAAACTCAGCTTGTTCAATGGTCAGGGCGGTGAATATCTGGCGACCATCTGCGAAGTCAGTAAAAAGAAAGTTCGGGTCATGCCTGAGCAATTCCTTGATAAGCAAGTTGAGTCTCCCCTGTCTATTCACCTCGGCCAGGGCATTTCACGCGGTGACAAGATGGATTTTACCATTCAGAAGTCAGTGGAACTGGGGATCACTGAGATCACCCCCTTATTCACCACCCGCTGTGGTGTTAAACTCAGTGGTGAGCGACTGGCCAAAAAACACCAACAATGGCAGAAAATCGCCATTGCTGCCGCAGAGCAGTCTGGCCGAAACACCATTACCACCATACACCCGCCGGTTTCAATTGATGACTGGCTGGCACAGACAAGTGACGCTTTAAAGCTGACACTGCACCCCAGAGCTGAACACTCGATAAAAACCCTGCCAGCCCCTGAGCATGGCATTCGTTTCCTGGTTGGCCCCGAAGGCGGCTTTACCGACGAAGAAATGGCCGCCACGGCACAGCAAGGTTTCATTGATATCCGTCTCGGCCCACGCGTACTGCGGACAGAAACCGCTGCGCTGACCGTACTCAGCGCATTGCAGCTTGAGTTCGGCGATCTGGCCCTTTAAAAAATTAGTTTCGCCCTTATATCCTAATCAGACACTTAGCAGTTGAATTGATTAACTTTACATAAGGTAACCCCAATGGCAGCGAAACTCGGGATCATCTCAGATCCAATCAGTGGCTTTAATATCAAAAAAGATACTGGCTTCGCCATGATGCTGGCAGCGCAGGCACGTGGTTATGAGCTTTACTACATGGAAATGCAGGATCTGTATTTGTATCAGGGTGAAGCCCGGGCAACCGCCGCTAAGGCCACCGTGTTTGACGATGAACAGCACTGGTATGAATTGGCAGACAAAGATGATATCGCACTGAGCGATCTGGACGTGATTTTAATGCGTAAAGATCCTCCGTTCGATACCGAATATATTTACGCGACGTACATATTAGAGCGTGCTGAGCAAGCCGGTACATTGGTGATCAACAAGCCGCAAAGCCTGCGCGACGCCAATGAAAAGCTGTTTACCGCCTGGTTCAGCGAGCATACGCCAGATACCTTAGTAACGCGCTCTGCGTCTCAGATCCGTGAATTTTTGACTAAACACGGAGATATCATTCTTAAGCCGCTGGATGGCATGGGTGGTGCATCCATTTTCCGGGTACGTCAGGATGATCCGAACATAGGCGTGATCTGTGAAACCCTCACCGAACATGGCAGCCGCTTTGCGATGGCGCAAAATTACGTGCCAGCCATTAAAGATGGCGACAAACGCGTCCTGGTGGTCGACGGTGAGGTCATGCCCTACTGTCTGGCCCGCATCCCGCAAGGGGGCGAAACGCGTGGTAACCTGGCTGCAGGCGGTCGTGGTGAAGCACGCCCAATCAGTGATAGCGACCGAAAAATTGCAGAAGCGGTTGCCCCTGTCCTGAAAGAAAAAGGGCTGATTTTTGTCGGTCTGGACATCATCGGAGACAAGCTCACCGAGATTAATGTCACTGCGCCAACCTGTGTGAAAGAAATTGAAGCGGCGTATGATATTTCGATTATGGATAAGTTTTTTGATGCCATTGCAGCAAAACTCGACCATACTAAAGGATAATTAAAAGGGGGTCTCGCTATGCAATCACTCGCAAATCATTTTTTGGTCGCTATGCCAAATTTGCAAGATCCCTTCTTTAAGCACACAGTCACCTATATTTGTGAGCACAACGAAGAAGGCGCAATGGGCCTGGTCGTCAATCACCCCATTAACGTGACTGTGGGTGAACTGCTTGATCAGATAGAAATTGATAACGATAAATCCAGTAACGCAGCAAGCCAGTCTGTGTTTGCCGGTGGACCAGTACATACTGACCGTGGCTTTGTGTTACACACGCCCAAGCCCGGTTATGCGTCCAGCCGTGAACTTAGCTCAGACATGATGATCACCACTTCCAAAGATGTACTGGCCTCGCTGACCTCACATAACTGTCCGGATGCCTTTATCATTACTCTGGGCTATTCAGGGTGGGAACAGGGGCAGCTGGAAAAAGAGATCCTGGAAAACTCCTGGCTGATCATTGAAGCGGATCCGACCATTATTTTTAATACGCCCCCAGAAAAACGCTGGGAAAAAGCAGTCGAAATGCTCGGTATCGATGCCGGGCAACTGAGCACCGAGGCGGGACACGCCTGAGCCAGACCACCCTAGTTAACAGCCTGTCGCCTTTACACCTGTTGGCGGCAGTCTGTGTGCACTTGAGAATACACCATGAGTAATAACGATAAAACAGCACCCGGCCAGCGTACGGTCATAGGCTTTGATTTTGGTACCCGGAGCATCGGCCTGGCCGTCGGTCAGGAGATAACAGGCACCGCCAGCAGTCTGGGGGCCGTCAAAGCCCGAGACGGTATTCCCGACTGGCAGGATATCGCCCCGTATATCGAACAGTGGAAACCCGATCTGCTAGTTGTTGGTCTGCCATTAAATATGGATGGCACGAATCAGGATCTGACCTTCCGCGCTAAAAAGTTTGCCAACCGGCTGCACAACCAGTTTCGCTTACCTGTCGAGACTCAGGATGAGCGCCTGACCACGGCAGATGCCAAAGCCCGGCTGTTTGAACAAGGGGGTTATCGCTCACTTGCCAAAGACAAGATTGATGGCATGTCAGCCATTATCATTCTGGAGAGCTTTTTTGAGGCACAATGGGGTTAAGTACCCGATAGCGTTGCAGATCAGGAATGAATCCAGCCTGCTGATAGGCCTGACGGATCCGACCTTGAGACCTGAGTTGCTTTAAGCCACTTTGCAGCGCCTTAAACGCACGCTCTCCGTCAGGATGAAGCCGCGACACCACAAAGTGGCGGCTACCATCAAACTGCACCACTAAATTGGGGTGGGCCACCAACAGAATATCATCCAGTCTGAACTCATTATTCAGGCTTGGCATTAACGGCATCAACATAAAGTCAACCCATTGCCGATTAACCATTTGTGCTTGTGACGCCCAGACAGGCTCATTCATCAAATGCTTAAGACCCAGGTTGTTCAAGGTTTGCCAGTCAGTTCGCCAGCGACTGGTGGAAACGGCACTCAACTCACGCAATTCATTTAACTGGGTGATCCGTGCCACTGCCAGGTTCTCGGGAGCATAAAAAATCCCGGCAAAATATTCCCCCCGGCGGATCACCGCATCACTGATAAACAGTTTATCCGCTTTCGCCTTCGCATCATCCAGCCAGTAACTGTCAAAGCTGAGCAGCAGCTTGCCCTGCTCCAGCAAATTCGAATGGCGAAAGCTGACGTTACCCGGCCGGTAGGTGAATGACTTTTTGAATCCGCCCAATGCCAACGCCTGTTGCACCAATACCATGTCAACGACGTCTCTGCGTACATAGTCACCCGAAAACTGCGACACTTCGAGTGGGGCACGACCATTCAAAAAGCGCAAATAATCGGCATACACGTCATCGCGGATATACATATCAACCACATTGTGGTCGGCAGATCGATCAGCAACAAGCTCATTCGCCGTTGCCGGGGATAAGGCGATTAAGCAACACAGGGCCAATGCGGCCCCATATTTGGCCCAATCAGCGTTTTTTATCGTCCAGGCCGTCAACGGTCACCCCTTGCAAGAAGCCCGCTCCTTTTTGCTCATTGTTTTGCAGTTTAATCATCAGACGAAGGTCATTCGGTGAATCAGCATGATGCAGGGCATCCGCGTAGTTGATCCTTTGCTGCTTATACAATTCGAACAGCGCCTGGTCAAAGGTTTGCATCCCCATTTCCTTCGACTTCGACATGGTCTCTTTAATTGAGCCAATGTCACCTTTCTTAATCAGCTCAGCCACCATAGGTGAATTGAGCAACACCTCAATGGCCGCCACACGCCCTTCCCCTTTGGCCGATGGCACCAGCTGTTGCGCGACAATGGCTCTGAGGTTTAACGCCAGATCGTATTTCAGCTTGTCGTGCTTCTCTTTAGGTACCAGGTGCATGATACGGTCGATGGCCTGGTTGGCATTATTGGCGTGTAACGTTGCAACACACAGATGGCCGGTTTCAGCAAAACTTAATGCATATTCCATGGTCTCACGAGAGCGGATCTCACCAATCAGGATCACATCCGGCGCCTGACGCAGTGAGCTTTTCAGTGCCGACTCAAAGCTCTCGGTATCTAGCCCGACTTCACGCTGAGTAATGATGCTCTTGCGATGTTGATGCACAAACTCAATCGGATCTTCGATGGTCAGTATATGACCGCGTTGATTACGATTACGATAGCCCAGTAAGGCTGCCAGAGAAGTCGACTTACCGGTGCCGGTCCCACCAACAAATAACACCAGACCACGCTTAGACATGATCACATCAGTCAGCACCGACGGCAGACCTAAGTCAGTCACCTCTGGGATATCCGTGACAATACGCCGGATCACCATACCGGCGCAGTCGCGTTGCCAAAAAGCCGAGACCCGGAAACGGCCTATCTCATTGGCCACCGCAAAGTTACACTCTTTCTCACCATGAAACTGCTGTTTTTGTTTCTCGCTCATGGCTGATTCGACCATGGCCAATGCCGCCTCAGCATCCAATTGGTCATCATCCAGTGCACGCAGCTCACCGTCGATTTTGGCACTCACGGGCAAACCGGCAGATACAAACAAATCCGATGCACCTTTGTCTTTCATCGTTTGCAGATAATGTACAAGCTCCATCATAACCTCCCGGGATTAATAAGTGGTGCCAAACTGGCTCTTATCATGGGCTTTCGCCTGGGCATCCTGATTGGTGATCAGGCCACGGTTCACCAGATTAGTCAGACACTGGTCCATGGTCTGCATGCCGTGCATCGCGCCGGTTTGTATAGACGAGTACATTTGCGCAATTTTATCTTCGCGAATGAGGTTACGAATAGCCGGGATCCCCATCATGATCTCATGTGCAGCAACCCGACCACCGCCCACTTTTTTCACCAGCGTTTGTGAAATAACGGCTTGCAGGGACTCAGATAACATAGAACGTACCATGTCTTTTTCCTCACCCGGGAAAACGTCAATAATACGGTCAATGGTTTTAGGCGCAGAGGTGGTGTGCAAAGTACCAAACACCAAGTGACCGGTTTCGGCAGCCGTCATCGCCAGTCGGATAGTTTCCAAATCACGTAATTCACCAACCAGAATGACATCCGGGTCTTCACGCAGCGCACTGCGCAGCGCGGCATTGAAACTGTGTGTGTCACGATGCACCTCACGTTGGTTGATCAGGCTTAATTTATTGTCGTGAACAAATTCAATGGGGTCTTCAATGGTCAGAATGTGGTGATGCTTGTTACTGTTGATGTAATCCACCATGGCTGCCAGCGTCGTAGATTTACCCGACCCGGTTGGGCCTGTGACCAGCACTAAACCACGCGGACAATCAGAAATTTTGCGGAAAATCTCCGGCGCGCCCAGATCTTCCAGCGTCAGCACTGAACTGGGAATGGTCCTGAACACCGCCGCCGGACCACGACTGGCGTTAAATGCATTGACACGAAAACGTGCCAGGTTAGGCACTTCAAATGAGAAATCTACCTCAAGATTTTGCTCATAGTCCTTACGCTGGTTATCATTCATAATATCGTAAACGAGGCTGTTAACGTCCTTCGCTTCCAGTGCAGGAATGTTTACCCGGCGCACATCGCCATCAACCCGGATCATCGGTGAAACTCCCGATGAAAGGTGTAAATCCGATGCTTTGTGTTGCACACTAAAGGCCAATAATTCAGTAATATCCATCTCAGACTCCACAACGAGCAAATAATAATATGGTTACAATAGCAGAACGGCTGAACAACGCCTATGATCGCATAGCAAAAGCACAGCAAAAGTGTGCCACAGACCACGAGGTCGCATTACTGGCCGTATCGAAAACCAAACCTATCGAACTTATTGAACAAGCCTATGCGTCAGGCCAGCGCTTATTTGGTGAATCCTATGTTCAGGAAGCCGTCGATAAAGTCCGTCATTTTCAGCAGCAAAAAGACATTGAATGGCATTTTATCGGTCCCATTCAATCTAATAAGTCGCGCCAGATTGCCGAACATTTCTCCTGGGTGCAAAGTGTCGACCGCCTGAAGATTGCGCGTCGCCTGAATGAACAAAGGCCCACCAATCTGATGCCGCTCAAAGTGCTGATCCAGGTGAACATCAGTAACGACGAACAAAAATCCGGATGCGCGCTGAATGAACTGGACGAGCTCGCCGCCTATATTGATGGCGCACGCCAGCTGGAACTGCGCGGGTTGATGACAATTACAGCGCAAACCGATGACACACAACAGCAACTGCAATATTTTCGCCAAATGAAGGCTTGCTTTGATAAACTAAAGGCTCAATATCAACAGCTGGATACCTTGTCGATGGGTATGAGTGGCGATCTGGAAATGGCCATTCAGGGCGGCGCAACCATGGTGCGTATCGGCACGGATATTTTTGGCAAACGACAATAAGGTGACACACTCCTAATGGCTAATAAAACGATTGCATTTATCGGCACAGGTAATATGAGCTATGCCATCATAGGTGGCATGATCAAAAACGGATTTGCCCCACAGAGTATCATTGCAACCAATCGCAACGCTGAGAAGCTGGCTAAGGCCCATGCCGATTTTGGGGTGCGTACCGAACAGGATAATCTCAAAGCGGTTGAGGAAGCCGATGTTGTGGTGTTATCTGTGAAGCCACAAATGATGGCCGAGCTATGCCAGACTTTTGTTGATGCCGGATTAGATCTAAGCAACAAGCTATTTGTTTCTGTTGCAGCAGGGATCACCGTTAAACGCCTGCGCGAAATGCTGGCAGAAGACGTCAAACTGGTGCGTTGTATGCCTAATACGCCGTCCTTACTGGGGCGTGGTGTCTCGGGTCTGTTTGCCGCAGATATCAGTGATGAGGAAAAAACCTATATCGAACAGGTTTTTTCATCAACAGGCATCGCCATCTGGCTGGAGCAAGAATCACAAATCAATGATGTCATTGCCGTAACAGGCTCCTCGCCAGCCTATTTTTTCCTGTTTATGGAAGCCATTGAAGAAAAAGCCATTGCACTGGGCTTTTCACCAGAGCAGGCACGTGCACTGGTGCAACAAACCGCACTCGGTGCCGCAGAAATGGCCTTGTCTCAGCAAGACATCAGTATTGCGCAGTTGCGTGCTAACGTCACCTCCAAAGGTGGCACCACACACGCAGCCGTTGAACATTTAAAAGCAAACCAGTTACCGCAAACCGTGGCCGATGCCATGGATGCCTGCATTGCGCGGGCAGAGGAAATGGAACAACAAATCTAGAGGACATACAATGAACGCCATGCATTTTTTGGTAGGGATTATTTTTGACCTGTTTTTGATGGTCGTACTGTTGCGTTTTTGGCTGCAATTGGTCAAAGCAGATTTTTATAACCCGTTGAGCCAGGCCGTGATTAAAGCAACATCATTTGCCGTGAATCCACTGCGTAAGCTTATTCCCGGATTGGGCGGTTTGGATCTGGCGTCTTTGGTCGTGGCGCTGTTGGTTGGTTTTGCCAAAGTATCCGTGCTGATGCTCATGCTGGGCGGTTACTGGGATCCAATGGGAGCGGCAATTGACGGTGCGTTAACTGTCGCTAAAGAAGCTTTTTCTCTGGTGTTCTGGGTGTTAATTATCCGCGCTATCCTCAGCTGGGTGGCCCAAGGCTACAACCCAATCGCCGCGGTCTTTGATCAGCTCACTGAACCTATGTTGCGCCCAGTTCGTAAAATTATTCCGCCACTGGGTGGTCTGGATTTGTCGATCCTGGTCGTTCTGATTGGTATGCAGTTCTTACAGATCTTAATGATGGATCTGCTACGTTAAGCACTCGGAGTCGTCACAATGAAAACCTTATTAACCCTGATTTCAATACTGGCCATGCTGCTTGTTGCACAACCAGCGCATGCCAACAATGAACAAGGCGGGCAATATAAACAACTGGGTGACTGGCAGGTCCATTACATCGCCTTTCCGTCAACCTTTATTCAGCCTAACATTGCCAGTGCTTACGGTTTAACCCGTAGCAACAGCAAGGCCATTATAAACATTTCTGTGCTGGCTAATGATGCCAACAACACCGCACAACGCGCTACCTTAACGGGCCAGGCGCGCAACCTGATCGGCAACAAAACCTCTTTAACTTTCAAAGAAGTGGTGGAAGGTGACGCGGTTTATTATCTGGCGCAGATGGATGTCGACCATGAAGACACCTATCGCTTTGAAGTCACGATCCGTCAGGGGAACACCCGACACGTGCTTAAATTTCAGCAAAAGTTTTATGTAGATTAATATGACCAGACAAATTGTTCTTGCCACCGGCAATCAGGGCAAAGTAGCCGAACTTGGCAGCATGCTCAAAGACCTGAATATCGAAATCCTGCCACAAAGCCAGTTCAATGTGAGCGAAGTAGCAGAAACGGGCACTACTTTTGTAGAAAATGCCATCATCAAAGCGCGTCACGCCGCTAAAGTCACAGGATTACCCGCCATTGCGGATGACTCGGGTCTGGAAGTCGACGCCCTGCAAGGGGCACCGGGTGTGTATTCTGCCCGTTATGCCGGTGCGGATGCCAACGATCAGGATAACATCGACAAACTGCTTGCAGCAATGAGCGGCGAAACACTGCGCACCGCTCGTTTCTGGTGCGTACTCGTCTATATGCGCCATGCCGATGATCCTACCCCGGTCATTTGCCAGGCTAGCTGGGAAGGTCGCATCACTGAAGATCAACAAGGTTTACAAGGCTTTGGCTACGACCCCATATTCTGGGTTGAAGCTACTCAGTGCACATCCGCACAGCTGAGCAAAGCGCAGAAAAATGCCCTCAGCCATCGCGGTCAGGCATTGCAGCAGCTACTGGCACACTTTGAAGGCCAACTGTGAATCTCCCTCCGTTAAGTTTATACATTCACGTTCCGTGGTGCGTGCAAAAATGCCCTTACTGCGACTTTAACAGTCATGGGCAGAAAGGCGAGATCCCTGAGCAGGAATATGTCCAGCATCTGCTCGCAGACTTACGTGCCGATCTGCACCTTGTACAGGGGCGTACGCTGCATAGTATTTTTATTGGCGGGGGCACGCCCAGCCTGCTCAGTGGTGAAGCTTACACACACCTATTGGGCGAGATTGAAGCGCTGATTGGCTTTAGTGATGACATAGAGATCACACTTGAAGCCAACCCCGGGACGGTGGAGACCGACCGCTTTAAACACTATGTTGCAGCCGGCATCAACCGTATCTCCATCGGCGTGCAAAGCCTGCAGGCGGATAAGCTCAAAGCACTGGGGCGCATTCATGGTGAGCAGGAAGCCCGCCACGCCGCCTTAGAAGCGCACGACGCGGGCCTTAACAGCTTCAACATGGATCTGATGCACGGCTTGCCAAATCAGTCCGTTGCTGACGCATTGAGCGACCTGCAGCAAGTCATTGACCTCAACCCTCCGCATTTATCCTGGTATCAGCTCACGATTGAGCCAAACACACAATTTGCGTCTAAGCCGCCGAAGCTGCCCCAGGATGAAATTTTGTGGGATATCCAGGAGCAAGGACAAGCCTTGTTGGCCAAACATGGCTATCAGCAATACGAAATCTCAGGCTATGCTAAAGCAGGTTATCAGTGTAAGCATAACCTGAATTACTGGCAATTCGGCGACTATCTGGGGATTGGCTGTGGCGCACATGGCAAAATCACTCAACCCGATAGCAGCCAGATACTGCGTACCGTAAAAGTTAAGCACCCTCGTGGCTATATGGATCTCAGTAAGTCGTATTTATACGACAGCTGGCAGGTGGAGCCATCCGATCGGCCATTTGAGTTCTTTATGAATTGTTTTCGCTTGCATGTCCCCTGTGCTAAACAGGATTTTTGCGATTATACCGGCTTAGCACTCAGCGATATTGAGCCTGCGATTAACCGGGCAATTGAACAAGAGTTATTGATTGACCAGGGAGATTCATGGTTGGTAACAATTAAGGGCCACAGATATCTGAATGACCTGCTAGAATTGTTCGTCTGATACCTGCTCATAGGATAAGATTGAACAGGTGAATTCGCCCTGTAGATAAAAGACATCTATCGCGATACAGTTTTGTTGGTAACATTGCACCAACACCGAGTCCAATGGAATAAAATAAAAAAGGTAACCCATGCGTAAAATGACACTCCTTGCCGCAGCCGTGGCAGCAGCGCTTCTATCCGGTTGTCAGCAAACAGCAGAGCAACCAACCAACACCGCTAAAGCGGCAACAACACAACAAGTCGTTCAAAGCGAAGTCGAAAAGGCCAATGCCTTTTTTGATGAAGTTTTTATGCGCAGCGTAATGCGCAGCCCGGTTTATCAAACTTACCTGGGCATCAAACAAGACTATGACAAATGGGACGATGACTCAGAAGCACGTCGGCTCGAAGATCTTGAGCTAACGAAAAAAGATCTGGTTGCCCTGCAAGCCATTGACCGCAGCAAATTGGATGGCCAAACTCAGGTCAGCTACGACCTGTTCAAGCAAAACCTTGAAAATGAAATCGCCGACTTCCAATGGCGTTTCCATAGCTACCCGGTTAACCAGATGTATGGTACGCACTCGATGCTGCCAGCATTTTTGATCAACCAGCACCAGATCACAGACGTAAAAGACGCCAAAGCGTATATTTCACGTCTGAACGGCATTCCAGCTGTCTTTGAGCAATTGATCGTAAACCTTGAAGTTCGCGCTGACAAAGGGATCATCGCACCTAAGTTTGTATTCCCACATGTTATAGATTCAAGCAAAAACATCATTAAGGGTGCCCCGTTTGTTGACGGTGAAGACTCTACCTTACTGGCTGACTTTAAACGCAAAGTAGAAAAGCTGGAAATTGCAGACAACGAAAAGCAAGCGCTGATCGCTGAAGCAACTGACGCACTGAAAGCAGCCGTGAAGCCAGCTTACAGCAAACTGATCAGTTACCTGCAGCAACTTGAAAAGCGCGCTGACACCCGTGACGGTGCCTGGAAGTTCCCTGATGGTGAAAAGTACTTCAACAACGCACTGGCACGTACTACTACCACAGACTTAACTGCCGCTGAGATCCACAAAATCGGCTTGTCTGAGGTTGCACGTATCCATGATGAAATGCGTGAAATCAAAGAAAAAGTTGGCTTTAAGGGCGATCTGAAAGCCTTTATGGAATTCATGCGCACCGACAAGCAGTTCTATCTGCCAAATAGCGAAGAAGGGAAAGCCAAATACCTGGCTGACGCCACGGCGATGATCGACAACATGAAAGATCGCCTGGACGAGCTATTCATCGTGAAGCCTAAAGCTGACATGATCGTTAAACGCGTTGAAGCCTTCCGTGAAAAATCAGCGGGTAAAGCTTTCTATCAGCAGCCTTCTCCGGATGGTTCACGCCCGGGTATCTACTACGCGAACTTGTATGACATGGAAGCCATGCCAACCTATCAGATGGAAGCCCTGGCTTACCACGAAGGTGTACCTGGTCACCACATGCAAATCGCCATTGCGATGGAGCTGGAGAACATGCCTAAGTTCCGTAAGTTCGGTCGCTACACGGCTTACACTGAAGGCTGGGGACTATACTCTGAGCTGGTACCAAAAGAAATGGGCCTGTATGAAGACCCGTATTCTGACTTCGGTCGACTGGCCATGGAACTATGGCGTGCCTGCCGCCTAGTGGTAGACACAGGTATCCACGCAATGAAGTGGACTCGCCAGGAAGGGATTGATTACTACGTGAACAACACGCCAAACGCGAAATCAGACGCGGTTAAAATGGTAGAACGTCACATCGTGATCCCATCTCAGGCAACGGCCTATAAGATTGGTATGCTGAGAATTGTTGAACTACGTGAAGCGGCGAGAAAAGAGCTGGGCGATAAGTTTGATATCCGTCAGTTCCACGACGTAGTACTGAAAAACGGCCCGGTACCTCTGAACGTACTGGAGCAGTTCGTCAACGAGTGGGTTGCCAGCAAAAAAGCGTAACCTGTTCCGATGACCCGTTACTCTGGCGACACCAGCTTAAATTGTGTGTTCGCCAGAATGATGTGTAAACAAGCCCCGCCATGTGCGGGGCTTTGTATTTTAATCTCCCCACCCAGCTTTTGCGTCACCAGGTTATAAATAATACTGAGACCCAGTCCGGTCCCACCCGAATGTCGTTTCGACGTCACAAAGGGCTCAAAGATCACAGGCAGCAGTTCTTTGTCTATGCCTTGCCCGTCATCTTTAAAATAAAAATGCACATAGTCATTCACTATGTGAGCCGAGACTATGATGGTCAACGGTCTGTCCGGATATTTACCATGCAAAATACTGTTGTTCAGACTGTAACTGATAATCTGATTAAACACATTGGGGTAACTACTGAGGATTAGATTATCCGGTATCTCGACCTCAATTTTATATTCATCCTCCGATAAATCACTGCGATAGCAATCAAACACGCCTTCTACCAGAGTTTTCAGATCAAACTCCATTTCCGTATCGTAGTGCTGCTGAGCCGATACTTTTTTGAAGTCATCAATTAGGGATGCCGTGCGGTGTAAGTTATTTTCGAGCAAAAACAACGCCGATTCTGCCTCTCCAATGAGGTTGGTCAGGGTGTGCTTTTTCAGCTGTCCACTATCCAGGTCACGGCGCATGCTCTCAACCTGCTCTTTGAGATGAGACTGGCTGGTAATGGCAATACCCAGCGGTGTATTCAGCTCATGGGCAAAGCCACTCACCATGTTACTCAGGCTGGCCATTTTAGCCTCTTCAATCAGCCGCTGCTGAGCCGCACTAAGTCGTGCCATCAGTGTCTCAATAAAGTCCAGCAGCTCATCCAGGTGGTGACCAATCTGGGCAATTTCGTCTTCGCTGTTCAGATTAACCCGCAAAGAAAAGTCTTCATGCTTCGCCACTCTGACCAGCACCCGACCGATCGCCATCACCTGCTCGGACACCCGGCTATTGAGGTAGTACAGCAGCAACAAGCTAAAACCACTGCTTAACACGATCGATAATAAGCTAATCAGGATCAGCTGTTGCTGCTCTTCCTGATAAGCGCTGAAGAGTTGCTTGGCCACTATGGTAAAGTGGCCCCGAATAGCCAACTTCAACTCACCCAGCTCACCACGCACTCCCTGGTTGTGGTCCAGCCCCTGCTTTTGCAACACATTGGTATAAACAATAAAACCATTCTGATAGTGCTCGAGCGTCATTAAATAGGCATCGGCACGCGCCGGAAATTGCGCTCGGATGCGGTTTTTGGCTTGCTGGATCAAATCACCATGCTGATTAAGGTAGCTTCTGTCCAGCCTCAGCAAAAAGTCTTTTTCCCGCCGCCGCAACTCCAGCAGCAAAATTTCTAATTGCGGATCTTGTGCTTCTTTGGCCAGTGCCTGCAGGGCATGCGCTTTACTGCGGAACTCACCATAAACGCCATCGTCTTTGTCGTAACCCAATAATGCCTGCATGGAGGCCAACTGTTCATACAACTCAGCAAAGCGGTTAACCTGCTCATCCAGTTTAAACATCAGCTCAAGATGCTGATGATCGGTGACCAGCAACGCAACTAACTCGTTAAAACTATCGCGATACGCATAGCGATAATCATCAATGGACAGCAGTGAGGCTTTTTGTCTTTCAATCACAAACCGCTCTTCCTGATCCAGCAAGCGCTGGATCTGGGTTTGTAATTTGAACAGATGATCATTGAGCTGCTTACTGTGGTCCAGCTCCCGATAAAGAAACCAGCTCACCGTCGCAATGATCACCGCCGCACCAACTGCGGCCACTTTAAATAACAAAAGTGACTGTTTTAGCTGCACAAATAAGTTCCCGACTTGCCCCGTTCTTCCTAAGCTTAGACAACATCGGCGGGTTCGGCGAGCCCAGCCACGGACTTTGCCCCATTCCCCTTTTCTGTTTCATATGTACCCGCTTAAAACACGCCTCAAACTTATCACCTGCAGCCCGGTTTTCTATTTGTTGCAATAGCGTCTAGACTTTTAACATTGTGTCTTGTGCAAATCTGATGTTGTCTGGGCTGTCGTTACCATAAGTGAAGGTATGAGCAACTTGAGTAAACTCGAAAGTCCACCATCCCCAAGTCGACGTACCTTTATACGCCAAAGCGCCGCACTACTGCCAGTAGTCAGTGCGTGGCCACAAACAGTAATGGCACAACCCCAAACCTGTACTGGCGCTCGCTACAAACTGATATTTGCTTCGCCCTATAACAGCGAACTTTGGCTCTCATCACCTCATATGCATCAGCAACTCAAACACAACATTGAAGACTTTTCTAACGGTAAGATTTGTGTCGAAATCCGCGATAATGGCAGTCAGGGGGTCGGTCATGACCTGGCGGTACAAGTTTCGCGAGGCGTGATCCAGGGGGCGCTGCTGAGTGTGTCTAATCTCTCTCCCATAGTGCCTAAGCTGGATATATTGAACATTCCATTTTGGGCCGCTGAATCTCAGGCTTACCTGAATCTAATCACTTCCGATTTGTGGCAGCAGCAGGTCACCGAGCAGATCCGCGCCCAGGGCGATGTCGCGATCCTGCTGTATCATTTACCCGGTGCCAGAACACTGACCTCCACCCGTCAGCATGGCAAACTGCTGAAAACACCCAGTGATATCATTGATGTGGTTTTTCGCGTGCCCGTCAGCCAGGTGCTGAGACAATTTTATCAGCTGTGCGGTACCACCCCCGTCCAGGTCGCCTGGCACAAAGCGGCGATGCTGGCTGCCAACAAACGCTTTGATGCCCTCGACCCTTCGGTTACCGGCTTATACAACGGGCCCAATGGCCTGAATCAACATATCGGGGCCGTCTCTTTAATCAATTCAGTACAAGATGGCTGGGTGTCGGTGATCAATCAAAGGTGGCTTAAATCCTTGCCTCGTAAGCTGCGTATTGCCGTTTGGGAAGGGGCAGAAAAAACCTTTGTGCAGCACTTATCCATGGCCCGTCAGGCTGCGCTATACTGCCAGCGCGGCCTGCTCAGAAATGGTGCCACGATTTATTATCCAAGCGCCGATGAGATGGCCAGCTGGCAAGAAATAGGCGGTTATCAACGCAGAGAATGGCACGCGACTAAGGTGACATTATTAGGGAAACTCAGCGCCTTTGATGCCTTTGTGGCAGCCACTCAGGTCAACAATGGCCTGACTTTCCCAACTTAATGCAGTTAATTATGCTGTTGCATGTGCGCGTTGAACTGTCGCAACGCCGGCTTTTTCATCAGGCTATAGCACACAGGCAATACCAATAGTGCTAACACCAACGCACTCAGCATACCACCCACCATAGGCGCGGCAATCCGGCTCATAATTTCAGACCCCGTGCCCGTACCATATAAGATAGGCAGTAAGCCGATGATGATCGTCGATACGGTCATCATCACAGGTCGAACTCGCAGCGCAGCCCCTTGCAGCAAAGCGTCGATATACTGCGACTCACTAACAGGCGCCTGGCGTGATTGCGCCTCACTTTGTAAGTCTTTAAAAGCTTGCTCCAGATATACCAGCATGATCACCCCTATTTCAACCGCGACGCCGGCCAATGCGATAAAGCCGACACCAACGGCAACGGAGAAGTTAAAGCCTTGCAAATACATTAACCACAAGCCCCCGATGGTGGCCATGGGTAAAGTCAGCAGGATCAACGCCACCTCTCCAAAACGACGGAAATTGAGATACAAGAGCAACATGATGATCGCTAATGTCAGCGGCAGTACATAGCTGAGCTTTTCCTGTGCGCGGATCATATACTCATACTGGCCAGCCCAGTTCAGTGAATATCCGGCAGGTAAATCCAGCTCCTCGGCGACCACACTGCGTGCCTGTTCAACATAACTGCCCAGGTCGACCCCATCGATATCAATAAAGGTCCAGCCATTGATCCTGGCATTTTCACTTTTAATCCCCGGCGCACCGCTTTCTACGTACACATCCGCGACATCACCAAGGGCGATCCGCTGGCCTGTGGGCGTCACGATAGGCAAACGAGCCAGCTGCTCAGGCGAGCTACGGTAATCCTGTGGATAGCGCAGGTTAACCGGATATCGCTCCTGCCCTTCCACAGTTTGTGTGACATTCATGCCGCCAATTGCCGTGGCCACAACCTGCTGAACATCGGCAATATTGAGTCCAAAGCGGCTAGCCTGCTCACGACGAATATCCACTTTGATATAGCGCCCACCGGCAACCCGCTCAGAATACACCGAAGCGGTGCCAGGTACTGTTTTAAGAATGCTTTCAAGGCGCTGGCCCAGTGATTCAATCACGGCCAGATCCGGACCTGCAATCTTTACCCCCACCGGCGTTTTGATCCCCGTTGCCAGCATGTCGATACGGGTTTTGATTGGCATCACCCAGGCATTACTGACACCAGGCAATTTTACCAGGCGGTCCAGCTCTGCTTTGAGCTTATCGGTCGTCATCCCCGCTCGCCATTCGCTGCGAGGCTTAAGCTGAATAAAGGTCTCAATCATAGTCAATGGTGCCGGATCAGTGGCCGACTCAGCACGCCCGACTTTACCAAACACATTCTCCACTTCCGGAACCGTGGCAATGAGTTTATCTGTTTGCTGTAACAGCTCACGCGCTTTGCCGATAGAAATCCCCGGGTACGTGGTTGGCATATACATGAGGTCGCCCTCATCCAGCGGCGGAATAAATTCGCTGCCGATTTTATTCAGCGGGTAAAACCCTGCCACAGTCAGCGCCACTGCCGCGAACAAAGTGGTTTTAGGAAAACGCATAACCTGACGAAGCAACGGCATGTACGCGGCAATCAGCAAGCGGTTAAGCGGGTTTTTGCGCTCAGGCGTGACTTTCCCCCGGATGAAATAACCCATCAGCACCGGCACCAGAGTAATAGCCAGTCCGGCCGCAGCTGCCATGGCATAGGTTTTGGTATACGCCAAAGGTGCAAACATGCGCCCCTCCTGCGCCTCAAGAATAAACACCGGCAAGAACGACACTGTGATAATCAACAAACTGAAAAACAAGGCAGGCCCGACTTCAGTCGCCGCTTTTGCCACTATTTGCCAGCGATTGTCATCGGTTAACGGGGTCTTTTCCATGTGCTTATGGAGATTTTCTATCATCACAATGGCGCCATCCGTCATCGCACCAATGGCAATGGCAATCCCGCCAAGCGACATGATATTGGCGTTGATACCCTGAAAGTACATCACGATAAAGGCCACCAATATCCCCAGCGGCAAGGTGATCACGGCCACCAGCGAAGAGCGCAAATGAAACAGGAAGGCCACACAAATCACGGCTACGACCAGCAACTCTTCAAGCAGTTTCTGCCATAAGTTATCCACTGCCCGTTCAATCAGCTGACTGCGGTCATACACAGTAACGACCTCAACGCCCTCAGGTAAAGAGGCTTGCAACTCAGCCAATCGGGTCTTTACACCAGCAATGGTTTGCTGGGCATTTTCGCCAAAGCGCATCACCACGACGCCACCGACTACTTCGCCTTCGCCATTGAGTTCAGCAATGCCCCGACGCATTTGCGGGCCAAGCGTGATCTGTGCCACATCTCCCATGGTCAGTGCGGTCCCCTGTGCATTGAGGCCTAGGGGGATCTGAGCAATATCCGTCACGGAGCGAATATATCCGGTAGCCGTGACCATATATTCGGCTTCCGCCATCTCAATCACAGACGCTCCGGTTTCCTGGTTGCCCCGTTGCAGTGCCTGCTGAATATGGCTCAAAGGCAACCCATAGGCACGCAGTTTATCCGGGTCAACCTGTACCTGATATTGCTTAACCATGCCGCCCACTGACGCGACTTCGGATACCCCCGGCACCGTTTGTAACTCGTATTTCAAAAACCAGTCCTGGAGGCTGCGCAGCTGACTGATGTCATGCTGACCCGAGCGGTCGGTCAGGGCGTAAATATACACCCAGCCTACGCCAGTCGCGTCCGGCCCAAGTTGTGGCTTGGCAGTTGATGGCAATAAGTTGGCTGCCTGACTAAGGTATTCCAGTACCCGACTGCGCGCCCAGTAGAGATCGGTGTCGTCATCAAAAATCACATACACATAGGAGTCACCATAAAAGGAATAACCCCGCACTGTGGTTGCGCCGGGCACCGACAACATGGCGGTAGTGAGCGGAAAAGTCACCTGATCCTGAACCACCTGTGGCGATTGACCCGGATAACTGGTTTTTACGATCACCTGCACATCCGACAGATCCGGAATGGCATCAACCGGCGTTTGCTTAACGGCAAATAAACCGCCAGCCACCAGCATCAGTGTGCTCAGCAGGACCAGCACACGATTGTGCAAAGACCAGGTTATGACTGCTGCTATCATGATTGTCCTCCTGGCTTAATGGTGTGCATGATCAGACACAGCCGGGGCTTGCTCACCGTGCTGCATCTCGGTTACAACAAAGTCATCCCCCACCTCAAAGGTAAAGGTGACCTGATCACCAACGTTAAACGCAGTCAAGTCGATATCCTCGGCTATGACAAAGTCCATCGTGGCGGGGTCACGCCCCCATTTATCAATCGCGCCGCGATGGATAGTGGCGATGCGAGACGCAATGTCTATTGCCTTGATGTGGCCCCCAACAGTCGCCGTTGGTAGGGTCGGTTCAGCCATTATATGAATGGTCGTGATTTCATACCCGGCATCCGTTTTGGTGACCTCAAAATGTAGCGACTGTCCGGTTTTAAGCGCACTGCTATCGAGCTTATCGGCCAACTGAAAGTCCATGGTCATTTCTGGCCACTCCCACTCGGGCACGGCATCATGGGTAATATTGATCACGTTTGACTGCGCTTCATAGTGATTCACCGTACCGGCCATCCAGACCTGAGTCGGTTTTGCATCAGTATTCATACGCTTAAAGTCGGAGCTTTTACTGGACTCTGAATCAATCAGGAACTGAGCCGATGTAACGACCCGGTCATCCTGTTGCAGCCCCTCCAGGATCTCAGTCTGTTCCAGGCCGACCCGGCCTAAGGTCACTGCGACGGACTTAAAACGCCCCTCACCCAGCGCAACAACCACCCTGTCCTGCTTACCGGTGCGGATCACCGCTTCGCTCGGCACCAGCATAGTGTCTGCTTTGCTGCCCGCCTGGATCTGCACCTGAGCAAACATATTGGGTTTCAGCTCCCGTGCAGCATTGTCGAACTTAAGCCGAACTCGCAGTGTCCGGGTCGTTTCATTCAACGTCGGGTAAACATAGTCTACGCTGCCCTGCCAACGCTTACCGGGCAAATAATCCAGTGTCATGACTACCGGCTGGCCTGCCTCAACCAGCGCAGTATCCCGCTCGAACACTTCGGCTTCCACCCAAACCTGATCCAGCTGAGCAATGCTCATCAGGGTATTGCCCGGATTGACGTAAAAACCTTCACGGATCTTCAGATCGGCGACTACGCCGCTCTGGCGGGCATAAAAAGTAATGGTCTGGCGCACCTGACGCTGCGCTTCTAAACTGCGAATAAAATCAGCCGACAATTGCAATGCCATTAAACGCTCCCGTGCTGCTTTGATCAGTGCGGCATTATTGCGCTTCAGGGCGATCAGAAACTCCTCCTGAGCATTTACCAGCTGCGGTGAATACAGCGAGTACAGAGGCTGTCCCTGCTCCACCGGCTCTCCGGCCGCTTTGATGTATAAGGTTTCTACCCAACCATCTACGCGCGGATGAATGTGCACCAGCTTATCTTCATCATATTGTATGTAACCGACTGTCGAGATCATGCTGTGCAGCGGGCCTGTCTCCACCATAGCCGTTCTCACCCCCAGGTTATTCACCACTTCAGGTGAAATAGTGACCGCCCCGACCTCTTGCGTCTCACTCTCTGCATAGACAGGTACCAAATCCATGCCCATCGGCGATTTACCGGGCTTATCACGACGGTAGTTACTGTCCATCGGTGCGACCCAGTAGAGTGGTTGCGTGCTGTTGTCCTCGCCTTGCGGCGTGTCAGACGGGGCTGTACCTGTCGTCAACACAACATAGCTCAGTGCGCCTCCTGATAACCCAGCTAGCAATAGTTTCAGTGTGTTATTCATGTGCAGCTCCTGGCTGGTAAGTCGTGAGGTAATAATTCAATCGAGCAACGGCTTTAAGCGCATCTACGTCTATTTGTTTTGCAGCTACTCTGGCATTCAACTGAGCGATCCGAGCGCGCACCACTTCAGCAAAGTCGCCGTTGTCATTGGTGTAAGCAGTCAGTGCAGCTTCGGCCTGTTCATAAGTTTGCTGTAACAATTGCTCCCGATACAAAACCTGACGCTCAGACAGGCGCCTCAGCTGGCTTGCTTCTTTTTCAACCTGACCTGACAAGTCTCTGAGCAGCAACAGCTTGTCCGTTTTGATCGCTTCCTGATCAGCCTGTGAGGCACTCAGCCATTGGTCCTGACGATTAGCAGTAAATAAAGGCACATCAACGCTCACTCCCACGGAGAAAAAGTCTGCCCGACTGCTGCCATCGGGCATATCACTACGATGACCATAACTGGCGTTCACGCCCCACTGCGGTTTATATTGCTGACGCGCAATGGCGACACCTTTTTCGGCGACCTCAATACGCACGTCCTGCGCCAGCACCACAGGGTGACTGGTTAGCCGGTTTAGCAACCGCTGCGGATCCGGTTTGCCTTGTACAAACAACGTTGGAACCGCAACCTGAAGTGATGGAAGCCCCTCAGCTAACCGAGTATCCGACCAGGCCGTTTGTGTCTGGCCGCTTTGTAGCCAGGACATCAGCTGAGCACGTGCGGCGTCGCGTTTTTGATATTCGACATTGAGACGGTCATCCAGCTGCACCAGCTCCAGCTGAGCGCGGATCACATCCTGCTGACGGGTACGCCCCACGGCATTGGCATAGCTGGCCTTACTTACATCAACCAGTTGCTCAAAAAGTGCTTTGTCCTGCTCAATCAAAGCGATGGTGCGTTCTGCCAGGTACGTATCGAGCCATAATTGACTCACCTGAGCGCGGATCTGCGCAGTGCGGTCGGCTCGCAGCAAGGCATATTCGCTACTGGCAATCATCAGCTGCTGACGTTTCAGTGCCAGCTCGTCACCCCGACCAAACTGCTGACTCACGCCCACTTTGAGCTGCGTCATTGCTTCACGGTCATGCTGCCAGCCATCTACAGGCAGGTTCATCATAGATAAAGCCACTTTGGGATCCGGCAATGTACCGGCCGCAATGCTTTGCGCTTGTGTTGCGCGCTGCTGGTAATGCTGCTTTTGTAATATCGGGTCTTGTTTCGTTGCCAGCTCAATTGCTTTTTGCAATGACAGTCGTTCTGACGCCTGTACGGCAGTGACACTCAATGTCAGTGCGCTTAACAGTGTCAAACTGACTATCCGGATAATAGGAGGTTGCATCAAAACTGCTCCTTATAAGCATTCACCTGCGCATAGATCTGGTGGCTGCCGTCTTTCATCAAAAGTAAAACCTGATACGGCATAAAGCGGCCGTCCACTTCCATGCCAGGCGATCCCAGCGGCATGGCTGGCACAGCAAGACCGATGGCGTCTTTCTGGGGATTGGCTAAAAATTGTTGAATAAACCTGGCGGGGACATGCCCTTCAAATACCCAGCCATCGTGACTGACAGCGGTGTGGCATGAACGATAACGCGCAGCTATCCCATACCGTGACTTAATTGCACTGAGCGATGCCAGTTCCTGCCCTTGTGCGTTTACACCTTGCTCAAGCAGGTGCGACAGCCATTTTTTACAACACCCACAGGTCGGCGTTTTATACACAGTTAAAGCCTGCTCCGGGCTGCTCTGAGCGTAACTACTCAGGCTCAGCAACCAAAACAAACAGGCACTCAGAAATAGAAAATATTTATTGGTAGTAAAAGACACACTTGCCTCCGTCTCCTTCTGGCCCACAGCAACTCGATATGGCATGCCCGGGTCAGAATCAATGTAAACATCACACTGCAAAATGCAGTGAAATCATCAAAAGAAGTTGGATAAACAGGCTCAGATGCCGAATTTCAGACGCACTTCACCTGGTTCAGGCAAAAATGGGGGGGCGATAAAGAGATCGAGCGACAGCAACCGGGGGTTGGTTTTCCTGCCATAGAGCAGCCGTATAGCTAAGGTCTGTTGCCAGAAAAAATTCAGCCACGGGTAACAATTGAGCGCTACCACAGGCATGAGTCAGGCATACACACTCAGTATCCTCGTCACAGCAGTCCATTGCGTGCTGCGAATGGCTCATCATGCTTGGCTCACTGTGCGACATGAGGTGATTGTCCATTGACGCATGCTGATGCGTCATCATGGTCCCTGGCATGTCGTGGCCCTGCATATGTGCTTCACACGCCATCACAGCATTCGCCATGCCTTGCACAACAAAGGCAAACAAAGCGAGTATCATCAGTAATATTGCGGTGAATTTATTCATAAGGCCCTCAGGGTAACGGGTCAGATTCTCACATAAACAACAAAAAAAGGAAAGCATACGCATAATAATGGCGATAAATTGCCTATACTGGTTGTGACGGTGGTTTTTGGGTAGTCAGTTTGTGTGGTTGGGTAGTCAGTTTGTGTGGATAGTACAAAGCCTTCTTTTTTTACTTGTCGTTGTGCAGCTCTTCTCGCCCGTCAGGGCACAGCAAATCAGCAAAGACGCGACGCCTCCGGAGCTTCATATCACCCTCCCTGTCCGCCAGGTTAAGCTGCAAAAGTACATCAGTGAACTGCTGCATGTCTCACTGGCAGACCTTGGCTATAACCTGACACTCACCATGACCCCTAACCCTTTGTATAAACGTGAATCCAGATTGCTAAACAGTGGCCAAATCACCATGATAATGCGGCTGGCAACACCGCAACGCGACGCCACATTTCACAAAATTAATGTACCACTGACACAAAGCTTGATTGGCAAGAGGCTGCTATTGATCCATCAGCGTACCCAGTCACGCTTTGATGCCGTGCAATCACTGGAGTCCTTTCGGGACAGTAAATTAGTCGGGGTCTTTGCGCCCGGCTGGTATGACACGCAGATCTGGCAGGCCAATCAGCTGCCTTACATCGAAAGTGCCAGCGACCACGGCACGATAGTGCGTATGCTCACAGGCGGCAATCGGGGATTTGATTACTTCTCACGAGGCATCAATGAAATAGATGATTACCCACTGAGCGATGGTTTGATCATCGAGCCTAATCTGGTACTCAGCTACCCGCTGGATTTTCATTTTTATCTGCACCCGCAAAACAAAGCCCATATTTCCATTCTCACTCGTGCATTGGAACGTGCGCAGAGGAATGGTTTGCAAACCCGTCTGATGCGCAAACATTTTGGTTACTTACAACAACGCCACCGGTTGTCGGAACGACGTATTATTCACCTCGCACTCCCCGCCGCGGATCAGGCCGTACAGCCGCCCCTGACAGCACACTAAACTTTTAAACTCGCCAAGATTGAGTGCTGTAAACTACACCTAACTCATTGAATAAATTATTTGCGTTATCTCAGGGTAATTCTCGAATAGCTAAGCTAAAATAGCGTTAAATTTTATTTGGAGTATCTTTTCAATGAGTATTCATGTAATCAAACACCCACTTGTACAGCATAAACTTGGTCTGATGCGCGAGCACGGGATCAGCACAAAGAGCTTTCGCGAGTTATGTCAGGAAGTGGGCACTTTGCTGACCTATGAGGCAACCAAAGACATCCCATTGGAAGATATTACCATCAAAGGCTGGCAAGGTGATGACCTGACTGTGCAGCACATCAAGGGCAAGAAAATCACCGTCGTGCCTATCCTGCGCGCAGGACTGGGGATGATGGAAGGCGTGATGCAGTTGATCCCAAGTGCTAAGGTCAGTGTGGTCGGGCTGCAACGCAACGAAGAAACACTCGAGCCTGTGCCCTACTTTGAAAAGCTAGTTGGTAACATAGAAGAGCGCATGGGCCTGGTGATTGATCCTATGCTGGCCACCGGTGGCTCAATGATTGCCACAATCGACATGTTAAAGAAAGCGGGCTGTAAAGAGATTAAAGTCATTGTGCTGGTCGCCGCGCCTGAAGGGGTGGAAAAAACCCTGGCAGCGCACCCTGATGTCGAGATCTTCACCGCCTCGTTGGACAGTCACCTAAATGAAAAAGGTTACATAGTGCCTGGGCTGGGCGACGCCGGTGACAAAATTTTTGGCACTGTGTAGGACGCCCTGAATGTCCAACACCTCTCTTAATTCTCTGACATCGCTCAAGACCATACTGAGCGGTGCTCAGATGCTCTTTGTTGCCTTTGGGGCACTCGTGCTGGTGCCACTGCTGACCGGCCTGGACCCTAATGTCGCGCTGTTTACCGCAGGCCTCGGTACTTTGGTGTTTCAGTTTGTCACCCGCGGACAAGTGCCGGTCTTTCTGGCTTCTTCCTTTGCCTTTATCGCTCCAATCATTGCCAGCGTGCAGGTGTGGGGGATCCCCGCCACTATGGGTGGGCTCATGGCAGCCGGCTTTGCCTACATCCTGCTGAGCTTGCTGGTACGCTTTAAAGGTGCCGATATTCTGCATAAGATCTTACCCCCCGTGGTGGTTGGCCCGGTCATCATGGTCATCGGACTGGCCCTTGCGCCGGTTGCGGTGAACATGGCCATGGGTAAAAGCGGTGACGGCAGTGCTCAGCTGGTTGCCTACGATCAGGCATTGATCATTTCATTGTCCTCACTGATAGTCACCTTAATCGTGGCAGTGACAGCCAAAGGGATTTTCCGCCTGATCCCGATTCTGGCGGGTATCATCACAGGTTATGGCTTATCTCTGGCATTTGGCATCGTACAATTTGATGCGGTACACAATGCCAACTGGCTGGCCGTCCCTGCCTTTGTCTGGCCAGAGTTTTACTGGCCGGCCATTCTGTTTATGGTGCCTGTAGCCATTGCCCCGGCGATTGAACATATCGGCGATATGATGGCGATCAGTAACGTGACAGGCAAAGATTACCTCGAGAAACCCGGCCTGCACCGCACTTTGCTGGGAGATGGCCTGGCTACCTCAACGGCTTCTTTTTTTGGTGGCCCACCCAATACCACCTACTCAGAAGTAACCGGCGCCGTTATGCTGACCCGTAACTTCAACCCTCAGGTAATGACCTGGACAGCGGTGATTGCTATCGTGCTGGCATTTGTCGGTAAGATGGGCGCTGGCTTGCAAACCATTCCAACGCCTGTGATGGGTGGGATCATGACCCTGTTGTTTGGCTCAATCGCGGTCGTCGGTTTAAACACTTTAGTGAAATCAGAAACCGACCTCAGTACCCCCCGCAACCTCAGCATTATTGCACTGATATTGGTATTTGGTATTGGTGGAATGCAACTGGGCAGTACGGAATTTAGCCTGCAAGGGGTAAGCCTTTGCGCCATTCTTGGCATTGTGCTTAACTTAGTGCTGCCTCACCCAAAACCAGCCGCATAACGCTTAATTGGTGTGACAACAGAGCGACCATCCCACGGTCGCTCTGGCTATTATGAAACACCGATTAAGAGATCAGCCAAAAGATTTTCTGACTCGCTCTTCAAACTCCATTTCATGATCGCGAAATGACTTAAGCAGCTTATAACTGAGCGGGAGACGTCGATGTGGCCGTGTCGTTTTTACTTTGCGATAACTCGGATGTTTGGAGAGATCAATCACCCCCATGGACCAACGCGAAAAATTACGCTTTGGCAGGTCATTAATGATCAACGCGACCACTTCGGTATGCCTTGGATCTTGTTGAATATTCTTGTACAAACGCTCAACATGATCTCTTTCACCTTCAATCACTTGCATGAAGTGATGTCCATCATAAAGTAACATACCGGAAATGCCATTGAGCTGATTAGTCGATTTGCAAAAACGATTTAACTCAATCAACTGCTCATCAGACAAAGGTGTCGTTACAGTGCTGACATAAATAAGCTCTATCAAGGCCATGGAAACCCCCTTGTTCACCCTGAAGATAAGCATAGTCGAGCACAGTTATTGCGCAAAACAAATCAATGGAACAAAAGAGCTGGCCTGAACACCTTGTATGTATCAATAATGTAAACGCTAGTTAGCCGGACACGACTGCCAGGACGCCCCATCCTCACTACAGAGTCTGGTGTATGTGCCATCCGAGTTATACGACGTCTTGCGCCACTCGTGATCAGCAAAACGCTCAACCTCCACCCGATTATCACCACTGTCATCTGTTGAGCGCTTATACCAGCTAAACGCAGGCAAATTTAGCGTCCGCTCTAACTCATAACCACTCTGATCGAAGTAATTTGCCAGCTCAGCTGGATCCAGTACCGTGTGTTTATCAGCCAAAGAGTGCCACTCTCTCAGCGCACCAAGCATGCCATCACGCTGTTCCAGCTGCGTATACTTATTAACTAACTCACTGCCATAGGTGATGGAAAGCAAACGCGCATCTCGCGCACTAAAATCTTGCAGCCAGTCACAACTTTGCGACTCACTCTCTGGCGTGCGATCTAAAGTGTTTGATAACGTATAGGTGATCCCATCCAGTGTCACTGCAATCCCCTCTCTATATACACAGCGGCCTATATCACCGGCATTTTCTTTGACCAAGTCGACTTCCTCGCTGTACTGACCCAGGTTGCCCCAAGGCTGATAGGTGGTGTTACGAAGGTACTCAACAAACACGACATTTTCCAGGGCATCATCCATTTGTGCCGTTTCACTGAAAAAAGTGCGGTCATCCTTACCAAACACTGCGATATCCCGATACCAACGTAGCTCTGACTCAGTCTTTTTCTGGTAGTGCACCACACGGATTTCAAGCGCTTCAGGATACTGCTCAGCCAATGCGAGGCGTTTTTTCAGACTGGCCTTCAGGCCAAAAACAATGCGCTCAGCAAGCTGCTTTACCTGCTCGTCCTGATTAGCAATGTAATCACTGAACAACTGTTGCTCGGAGATATTATAATGAGCAACCACTTCATTCGTTGTCTGGCGTAGAATACTCAGTAGTTCACTCAACGTGCCGGGGTTTTGCTGAAGTTCGGCACAGCTTTTTCCTTTGAATGTGTCGGATTCACTCAATGATTGCCATAGCACCGTGGTTAAGGGTGTCACATGCGCAGCCATCCGGTCATCGTCAATGGCCGTCAAAGACGGTGGCAATACGAGCTGATAAGCCTCTGTGACTTCACCTAAATCTTCGTCAATGGCACCCACAGGCACATCTACGTAAGTTGGTACATACACACTACACTGTCTTTGAGATTCGGTAAGTTCAAGTATATAACTTCCCTTGTCCAACGACTGGGCACTGGGCTCATCGCTATCGTGCTGACCATTGTTATTCAGGTCCAGCCAGACCGTTGCTCCGGATACATATCCATCGATCACGCGTCCACGCTGACTGTACTTCGTCTGCTCATCATCTACTGAGTTATTGTTATTGTTATCGTTCTCTGTCTCGTTCCCCGATCCGCTTCCTTGTCCTTGTTGAGCCCCATCGGTGTTAACCGTGCCCGATGCCTTAACTTGTCCGGAGTCTTCTGATGCATTAGCCGCTACAGCTTGATTAAGGTTGTTATCCGACCCACCGCCACAGCCTGCGAGTGCACCCAAACAGATAGCCAGTGCACTGAGCTGACCGATTTGATTGTTGTTCATAGTCTTGTTTCCTCTGTACTGCCTGCCACAAATACACAAAACCACTTTTAGTATCTGCTTAAGACTTAATATGGCCCAGAGTGTACCTTGTACAGAGTCAAACCCAATATCCGAAATTAGACAAATTTCTAAAAAGATCGGCCATTTTAGCGCAATATGCGGTTTTTTTTTGCTTGCTCACAGGCTATGATACGCCAACTTGAATGCAACAAAAACTTCGCAAAATAAAAATAAAACTAACATTAACAATACCTTGGAGCCCATGGAGCCTAGTTCACACTCCCTTTTTTTACGCCTGATGAAGGTCGCTTTAATTTTGATGCTGCAATTGAGCTTTGCCACAGTTGCCAGCACCCACAGGACATTGACTGTCGCCGATGGCTTGCCCAGTAACCGGGTCTTTGACATAGCTCGGGATCACCGAGGCTTCGCCTGGTTTGCCACAGATAAAGGACTGGCACGCTATGATGGCGCGCATATTCAGGCCTTCTCTCGTTACCACACTCCCGGGCTCAGCCAGTCACTTTGGGTAAGAGACATTCTGTTCGACGAGTATCAACAACTTTGGAGCGCCGGCAAGCAAGGCCTGGAAGTGCTCCGGCCACACTCAGAAGCCTTTCAGCCCATCACGGTACCTGGCCGATCAGCACCACTGAATATCTACAGCCTATTCAAAGCAGCAAACCAAACACTCTGGGTCGGTGCTGCTGATGGTCTTTATGTATTAGAGCCAAATCCACACTCTCCCTCAACCGGGCAGCGCGCAGAGACACTGAAGCCCGTCTTAACACGCCTTGACGGTGCCCTCGTTAATTTCAAAATCCTGTCGATAACACACACGCCAAACAATCTGCTACTGCTCGCGACTACACGTGGCTTGTTTGTCTTCGACCCTGCCAGCAGCAACACACGTCCCGTCTCATTGGATGCCGCACAACCGGCAATGGCAGATAAACTTTGGACACTGGATGACGGCCAGATCTGGATTGCCATGCATGGGCTCGGGCTGGGTGTATATGATGTCGATACGGATACTGTTCAGCTCATTTATCAGGACCCCAATGAATTTGACACTGTCGGCTATGTATTTGACTTATATAAAGAGAATAATGAAATCCGCGCAGCTTCACTCAATACCGGACTCCTTTCTCTGACAGCGGGAACGGTGACAACCACACACTCCTACCCTCCATTGTTATCTCTGTACAGAGATAACAGCCTGCGCATGTATGGTACTTACAGTGAAGGAGTCATTGTAGAGTCCGGCAATCACAGTGCAGTGAGTAATGTGCGCTTTACCCATCCCAGCGAGACAGGCAAGTATGAAGTAAATCAACTTGCCCGGGTAGGTGAGCACCTATGGGTCGCAGATCAGCTTTCAGGCTTATGCCGGTATACCACTGATGGCGAGTTTGAACGTTGCATATCATCAGAGAGTCACTCAGCACAGGCATTAGCACAAGCAACTAATGGTAGCCTGTGGGCAGCCATGTATCACGAGCTGATCCTGGTCGAGCCGGATACAACGCAGGTAAAAGCACGATACAAACTCGCTGACTACCAAATTCCGGCAGCAATCAATACCCTGCTCTCCACCACAGACGACACTCTCTGGCTGGCTCACAGCTTTGACGGCCTCAGTCGTTTTAATCTAAAAACGCACGCCATCACGCACCTCACCAGTGACAACAGTCAATTGCTCAGTAACCAGGTTCATCACCTGGCGAAAACCCAGAATACGCTTTGGCTGGCAACCTCCGCTGGGCTGCAAACTTACTCACCTGAACGGGCGCAGTTTGCAATCATTCCCAGTCCCGGCAACCAGCCATTCATCGCTGCATACACTGTCACACCTGCGCCGGATGGCAAAGTATGGGTGCAAACCGATCGGGGTTTGCGTTGCTATGACCCTGCCAGGCAAAGCTGGCTTGATTTACCCGAGCCACTGGTTCGACTGAATACGACCAGTCTGACATTTGACCACAGAAATTCGGTTTGGATCGCCACAGGACAAGGGATATGGCATTGGCAAGCGGATAACACAGCCATGGCATTCTATAACTATGGAGACGGGCTATTCAGACGTGGATATCTTGAAAACGTAGCAACCCGGTCAGAAACGCATATTTGGTTTGCCTCCACTGAAGGGGTGACACGACTGACGCCAGACAACCTGGGTCAGTTCAATGCGCATCCGCAGATCAGTGAACTGGCCATTACCGCCCCCAGTGGCAAACAGCAGCACTATTACAACATTCAGTCTTTGCCTGAAATCGACCCGCAACATGCCAGCCTGCGCTTTCGTCTGGCCAATGGTGACCTGTTCAATAGCACCAAGCAGCAGTTTCGCTATCAATTATCCGGCGTCGCAGATACCTGGGTTGAGTTGGGTAATGAACATACCCTGATGATCCCGCGTCTCCCGTGGGGCGATTACACACTGACGCTTAAGGCCACAGATAATCAGGGCAACTGGTCTGAGCAAATTTCAAAAATACACTTTACCGTGCGCACGCCCTGGTATGCCACCACGTTTGCCAAAACGAGCTATATCTTGTTAGCCATGGCGGTGTTGTATTTAGCCTATCGGTTCAGGATAAGAACGCTGGAGCACAGACAGCAACAACTTAAGGCAACCATACGCAGCCATACACAGATAATGCAAGAACAGAACAGTCAGCTTGAGGCAGCCCAAAAGCAACGTACTGCCCTGCTCAAAACGCTATCTCATGAGCTAATGACGCCCGTTACCCTGATCCAGGGACCCGCAGAGCAGCTGCGCAATAGCCGTTGTGAAACACAGCGAAACCAAATGGCCAACCTGGTGATAAGTAACACCAAACGGTTAAAGGTATTGATTGAGCATTTGATGCAGCTCTCATCGAACAACGAGGCCATAGCACCCTTATCCAATACGTGGGGTACGCATGACCTGGCCGCCGTATTAAATGAACAAATAGATGTGTTCGGGCCGCTGATGAATGACAAGTCCATCGTCTGTCACACTCTCCTTGATGCCGGAGTCATGGTCAACGCACAACCAGATCAGCTGCCGCAGCTCATTAGTAATCTGCTTAGCAATGCAATTAAGTACAGTTATGAGGGCGGCGAAATTTCTGTTGCCCTGACAACCGATAGCATTGCTCAGCATGCCACACTGAGCATATCGGATCAGGGAGTTGGCATTGATCCCGAGCAGCACGAACGCATATTCGACGCTGAGTTTCGCACCGAGACTGGACATCAATTTGCTTCAGGTCAGGGCCTTGGCTTGAGTCGGGTCAAAGAAATTGTGACTCAGCTCAACGGCCAGATCCAGCTCACATCCTTCCCTGACAAGGGCACTTGCTTTACCGTATCACTGCCATTGACGCAGCAGACAGTGAATTCAAACAATGCGACAGCAACAGCAACGGCTCGGCAGGAACACCAGGGGAAAACACCGAGTATTCTGTTGATTGATGACACCCCTGATATGCTGGCATTTTTGCACGACATACTGACGCCCGACTATCAGTTGCTCACAGCAAACAACGGTAAAGCCGGGCTGACTCTGGCGCGTGCCGAACTGCCAGATATGGTGATATCTGACGTGATGATGCCAATAATGGACGGCCTCGAACTGACACAACAGCTTAAGCGCGATCCACTCACTGCACACATCCCCCTGATGCTAATTACAGCAAACCTGAGTGAAGAGAAATACATGAAAGGCCTGAACCTGCAGGCCGATGACTACCTGACCAAACCATTCAACCTGAGCGCTTTCAAACTCAAGATCAGCAACACCTTTGCGCTCATCGAGGCAACCCAGACAAAGCTCAGACAACAGCTTCATCAGCATAACCAAAGTATTAAATCTCCTCATCTTGCGCATTCACTTGCGTCACTGACGCCCAAAGATCAGTTTGCAGACAACCCTGCTACTTCGGTCTTTGTCGATAAACTTGAGTCGGTGCTGTCGAAACATTATGGTGATCCCGCACTTTCGGTGGCTCAGTTAGCGAAGGAAATGGCGCTGAGTGAACGCCAGTTGCATCGCAAGCTTACGTCCGTCACTTCTATTGGAGCCAATGAGTACATGCGCCAATATCGCTTATACCGCGCACTGGTACTATTACGCAACGGCATCAATGTGACACAAACAGCAGAACAATGTGGCTTTAATTCACCTTCCTATTTCAGTGCTTGTTTTAAAAAGCAGTTTGGCTTAACCGCTAAACAGTATGCAAAGGAGCAGTTGACGAACCCACAGATTTAACTCAAAACGGGCTAATCATCGACTTGAAATAGAATTTACGCCAAATACTGCTATTGGCCCAATCCGAAGGCCTGGCTTAATTTGCGCTTGCAATGAATATACGTTGTGGAGCTATGAGGAGGACAACGAGGCCAGGTCCACCCGGCCACGTCAGTATAGAAAGGCGTGCTCAGCGTGTTAAATTAAAAACTCGCAATCAGTCTGTCTGCTAACACAAAATACTGATTAAGGTGCTTTTTGGTCTGCTCTTTACGGTTTCTTTCTGAATTAAGGTGGATGTTTTCAACCACAACCGCAAGATCATCTGCGAGCTTTTTGTTGTCGCCGATGAGGTTGAATGTGAAAAATTCAACGCTTTTCTCAAGCGTATACGTGATCACATGGATCTGCTGTAGTTCAGCCTCATCCAGATCTCGTTTGCTTCTAATTTCTGAGGTTTTTTCAATGAAAATCTTTCTTGCATCTTCGATGGAAGTCACGTCTGCCACTTTAAGGTGTTGAATAGATTTTTCGCCTGATTCATCACTAGCTTGTACCGTTGTTGAAAGAACAGCAGCCATTAGTAATACAATTAAAGTTCTCATTTTATCTCTCTATTGTTGAAATATAAGGGTCAAAAAGATGGTTTATAAGTATGGCGTACTGACAAAGTCGGTCAAATGATAGAAGTTGTTTAACCGCCCATAATCGGCTTAAGATACAACAAAGTGAACTTCCTCAGAGCTTGAATTGCGTCCATTCGTAACTGCATGATACTGTTTGCAATTGATACCACTTGCTACTTACCCTGATCCGGTCCACTTTCTTCCAATACAAGCACAAACTTAAAACCGCATTACTCTATCAGTGCAAGACGTCCTGAAGCAGTAGAAATTTACAATTTATTATGCAAACTATATCTTCCGACACAAATTGGCGCGATGTTACCAGTGATATTCTTCGTCTTCTTCACCGATAATTTTTGCGTCAAGTAACTTAGCCAATTTAACAGCAGCTATTCTAACTGGGTTTTCAGGTAACTCTAAACTGTCTGTATATACAAAAGCACCATACGAATGTCTGAAAAAGAATGAAGTATGCCAACTCGTTTTATTCAGGAGCCCTAGGAATCCTTTTTCCGTAAACTTTACTGCGACATCTCCGTGCGCTCCTTGTATAGAGACTTTTTCACCATTGCTTGGATTTCGTAACTCGATACCCGCAGTGTCAGGCTTAGTCAATTCGCACTTATCAACAGCTTCTAGCCAATCCTCAAGTGTAATACCTTCATCTTTCCAAATCATTAATTCATATGCCATCTTTGTACTCCTTCTTCCTGATTTTCAAAAGACCCACTTTAATTGGCGGTCAAATTATATTAACATATAAAATTCAGGCATAAAAAGCCGACCTAATCGATCGAGGTTGCTGAATCACAACAAACAATACTCTACTCAAATAAACTTCCAATCGCCTGCTTAACCACTTTAAACTCTTCTTCCCTCAGCAATGAGCGCTCATTTTCCAGATAAAACGTCTTACCTTTAGAAGTCATCGGCTCCAATGCAGGGTCATCCATGCCACATAAAAATACTTGAGCACCTTCTGGAATATTCTCAAGCAATGATTGAACAATGACTTCGTATCGCATACCCGCTTGTTCTTGTTGCTTAGGAGTATCAACAACCAGAGGAGCTAAAGCCGTTTCACTGAATAAATAAGATAACTTATAGATTGATAAGTAATAAGCGAGCAAAGCTCTTGTTCCCTCAGCTGCGCCACCACTTACAGCAACCTTCTTGTGTGTCATTGGTGACTTTATTTGAGAAGTTTGAACTCCGTGTGCTCCAAGCTTGGTTACTAAGGAAGGGAAAATCTCTTGAAACTTATCGTAGGACTCTTTTTTACGCTCCTTCACTGCTTTAGTTCTGTCCTTACCAAGGCCTTTCTTCTTTTCCGTCAGATCAGAAAGCTTAACTATGTTCTTTTGTCTTGAAGACTCAACTCGATAACGTACGGAATGAGCTGCAACTGAATCTAAAATAGTGGAAAGATCAAACTTTGTCTCTTTTTCTTCTCGGTAATATTTTTTATTCAACTCGTCGATTCGATTTTTAACACCATCAAGCTCTGTTAACTTCTCGGACAATTCAGAATCTATGGATTCAATTTCATGCTGAATTCTCAAACAAACCTGTTTCGATTGCTCTTGATCTTGTAACAAAGAAAAGCGATCAACTAAAGTATTATCATAAATAGTGCCACATGTGGGACACTCTAGCTCAACTTCCGAAGCATGTTCTAGTGCATATTCATAGTCTAATTCTGACTCTTCTAACGAAGTTTCAGCGATTCTAAGTTGAATTTCTTGATGTTTTCTATTGGCTTTTAAGCCTGCTATCTCTTCAAACAAAACCTCTTGAAATGAGTGAAGTTCTGCCAAATCTTTTTCTAACTCAACTTTAATTTCATCAAGTTCAGACTTATCAACAGTGGTAGTTATTTTTGGAATAAACTCGTCCACAACACTAATTGCAGTATCAATCCTTGTAACTTCATTATTAACATCTACCTTTTCCCTTTCGACTTCATACATCTCATCCGTAAATTGAAAGTACTCTTTAGTAAAAGCGCCACAGTGGTAAGGTATTATGTCAGCAGTCCAACGAGAATATTGCTTCAAGTCATTAAAACTGTCCCAAGCTTCAATCCAACCTCTTTTTTGGTCTATATAAAATGGTAAAAAATAGAATGCTGCTGGCGGTATAGTCGCAATGCTGGATTCTCTTGCTGGTAATAACGCATTAAACCCAACAATTGATGCGAAGTGTTCTGCATAATCACCCGTCAAGCTAGTGTATATGGTAAGCTGTTTACCTTTTTCCCCAATCATAATTCTAGATGTATCACGAGCACAAAGATAAACCTTATCATTTACTGAAAACTCGATAACAGTCTTACTTTCTGTACCTTTCCAATTATCGTCAAAATAGGGGTTACATCCTAATGCCCAGAATAGGTTTTTTACTAAGGTAGATTTGCCAACGCTGTTATCACTCCCTATTACTACGTTTATCCTGTCGAATGTTAGATGAACCCCTTTTTGTTCCTGTTCTGACAGAATCATTAGCTTTTTGAATATCAAGCTCTTCATTAGTAGACTTCCTCAAATTCCTTATCAATAATTTATAATTTTCCGTACTCATTTTCACTCACTTAATAACTCATAAAGTACAGCGGCAATTAACTCGTTCTCATCATTGAATTCCTGCTTCAAATATTCTGGTAAATCACTACGAATAGCCATTTCCAGTTCTGATACTTCTTCAAATTCATCTTGATGTAACAATTCAAATTCGTCTATAAACTTAGAAAGCTTTATTAGTTGAGTATTCCTTGTGCCTAACCGTCTATTGTAATACCTCTGAAATGCATGCTTAATGCTTCGAACTCTCAAGGATTTAAAACCATATTCTTTTAACACGTCACTTAGTGAAGATGTTAAATCACTATCTATCGTGCGTTTTATATTACGCTCAATAATATCTTGTACTTGAGTACTGGTTATCGCTTTTCGCTTTAACGCTCGTTCCCACTCAAGGTAATCAAAAGTATCTTCGCCTTTTTGATCAAGATCTTCAACCAACAACCTGTATATAGATCCAGTATCATTATGACTACCTGGAGATAGCTTTTCAAGCAAGTTTAGAATTCTTCCTTTTACTGTATCTCGAAAACTTTTATTTGGCAGGTCAGGTAAAACGAAAGCTAATTTATCAGGAAGTGCTATACCCGGAAGCTCTTTAGATAACTTTTCTTTGATAAGCTCTATCTCTGTATCAGCAAGATACCCTAACTTAATCACATCTAATTTTAGATCTTTCTCTTTTATTTTTAAATCAAAGCCACCCGTAGACACGAGGTTGATATTTTTTATTCTATCTGAGAAAGATTTACCGCAGGAATCCAGCAATAACTTAGCTAAAACTGAGTTTTTTCCCGATTTATAGAATAAACTACTTGCTGTATGTTTTGTGGATGTCTCTTTTACTTGATTAAACTCAAACTCTGCGGTTAGAGAGTTTAAAGAATCAGTTATAACTACATCATCGTGGCACTCTACGAATAACGCATATTCATCATTATTCTCATGCGCCTCCAGAATTCGGCATAAAGCCCAATGGTATTGGTAATTATATTTCCTGTGAGTGTCGCTACCACTCTTCTCCCTCTGGGCATCTTGCGCTAGAGGGTTATCAACGACATTTTCCTCTGCATCATTGGCACTCATCCAAACCACCATCCATAAAATTAGTAAAACACATGATTAAACATAATGTTACCAACTATTTACACTGGAGGGAAACATTTATTTTTCAAGCACATAATGTATCAATAAAAGTTTACTACCCTCACCTCCATATGACTCAGCCAATATATCTTTAACAAGGTCAATAACTTAACAACAGGCTTAACTACGATAGAAATGAAATAAGCTACAGAATGTCGTAACCTGTCAGTGACTGGAACTACACCTTCAACTGACAAGGCTCTGGCAGCGCCACATACCTCGTTAGCCGAAGTAATTCAGCCACTACCCGTCAACCATTCAGCTAACTCATTACGCTCTACGTTGCTATTATCTAAACCACAACAACCCTGCATATAGGCACGGATGGACAACCTACGTAGGATACCATCACTACCTACACCAACCTTCTGACTACCTTCGATTATCAATACCTTGCCATCGTGCCACGCCCGGCGTGGGGCTCAAGTCCGACACCACACTCGGCTAAACATTGAAATTCAGGCATAAAAAAACCCAGCTAAAAAGCTGAGTTATAAAAAGTGGGCCCACTGAGCGGACTCTTAACTTACATCAGCGCCACGCCCGGCGTGGAGCTCAAGTCCGACACCACACAGCTTCAGTATGTTGCCTTGAATTTCAGGCATAAAAAAACCCTGACCTAATCGGTCAGGGTTATAAAAAGTGGGTCCAGTGGGCGGACTCTTACCTTACATCAGTGCCACGCCCGGCGTGGGGCTCAAGTCCGACTCCACTTAACATATAAGTTTCAGACATAAAAAAACCCCGACCTATTCGGTCAGGGTTATAAAAAATGGGTCCAGTGGCCGGACTCTTAACTTGCATCAGTGCCACGCCCGGCGTGGGGTTCAAGTTCGACACCACACTCGGCTAAACATCAAAGTTCTGATATAAAAAAAACCAGCTAAAAAGCTGGGTTATAAAAAGTGGTACCAGTGAGCGGACTCTTAACTTACATCAGCGCCACGCCCGGCGTGGGGCTCAAGTCCGACTCCACTTAACATATAAGTTTCAGACATAAAAAAACCCCGACCTATTCGGTCAGGGTTATAAAAAGTGGTACCAGTGGACGGACTCTTAACTTGCATCAGCGCCACGCCCGGCGTGGAGCTCAAGTTCGACACCACACTCGGCTAAACATCAAAGTTCTGATATAAAAAAAACCAGCTAAAAAGCTGGGTTATAAAAAGTGGTACCAGTGAGCGGACTCTTAACTTACATCAGCGCCACGCCCGGCGTGGGGCTCAAGTCCGACTCCACTTAACATATAAGT
>NZ_JASJUV010000003.1:224130-366404 GCF_030125445.1 Pseudoalteromonas ardens | reverse complement strand
TTAACTTACATCAGCGCCACGCCCGGCGTGGGGCTCAAGTCCGACTCCACTTAACATATAAGTTTCAGACATAAAAAAACCCCGACCTATTCGGTCAGGGTTATAAAAAGTGGTACCAGTGGGCGGACTTGAACCGCCACGCCCGAAGGCAACGGATTTTGAATCCGTCATGTCTACCAATTCCATCACACTGGCATAATTTTTCTTTAATCTTCTAACCAAGAGAAAATAAAGAAAAACCACTTTGAGCTTAGGCTTTGTTTTATATGCCCTCGTCTCTATGCCCAGCATTATACAAATTGGCGGGAGGGTAGCAAGCATTTTTTACAAAACGTCGTTTAAGTGCTTGGTAAATGAACAGTCGCTTAAAACTAGCCGGGTTTTTTAGTGTTAGATTAAAAATCAGGTAGAATAAGTCATATTTCAGCTTTAATGAGTGAACTAAATGGCTTCGTTTCCCCGTGCGGGCTTAACCCGTCGTCTTGCATCTCTGATCTATGATGGTCTGGTCGTGATTGCATTTGCAATGCTCTCTATGGTGGTTTTTTTATTGATAGTTGAAGGCTTTATCTCCTTGGGCTGGATCTCACAAGGAAACCATGAAGACGTATCAGCGCTGATCCAGGCTTCTCCCCTGTTGTCATTTTTCCGCGGATTTGTATTGATTGCCGTATCAGTGCTGTTTTTTGCTTACTTTTGGGTTAAAAGCGGTCAAACCATCGGTATGCGCGCCTGGCGACTAAAAGTACAAACGCCAGATGGCGAGTTGCTCAGCTGGCCAAGAGCCAGTGCAAGGGCCTTATGTGCGTTACTTGGGCTGGGCAATCTGCTGGTACTGATCGACTTTAAACACAAACGCGCACTACAAGATATGATTTGTGGCACTGAAGTGGTGGTGCTGAGCAAAGAAGAGAACAAACGCATTTACGACAGCCTGGATTAAAAAGGTCGTTGCATTGCAACAAAAAAGCCTGACTGAGTCAGGCTTTTTTTGTTTTCATCCTCTTTCTTACCCGCGTTGACGGTTAAGAAGATAAAACGCTGTTGCGGTAAATAAGACGCTGGGCATCACAGCCCCTACGACCGGCGGGATCTGATACACCATAACGATTGGACCGAAAATTTCGTTACTCAGATGGAAGATAAGCCCGGTGATCACCCCCATGATTATACGCGCGCCCATACTCACTGAACGCAGTGGCCCAAAGATAAAAGACAAGGCTACCAGCAACATCACCGCAATCGTCACCGGTTGCATCACTTTACGCCACAGCGCCAGTTCATAGTTACTGGTGTCCTGCTCATTTTGCTTCAGGTACTGTAAATACGACCACAAGCCAGAAAAAGACAATGCGTCTGGTTCTACCGAAGCCACGTCCAGTCGGTCCAGCGTCAGCTGTGATGCATAATTGAGTGTCTGTGCGTATTGCGTACTGATCTGTTGCTCTTCAATGGTCACTTCCTCGATGGCTTTAAGCTGCCAACCGTCATCGGTCGCAGTACCAGACTTAGCACGGGTGATTTTCAGCAGATTGAGATCATCATCAAAGTGATAAATATTGATATTTTGCAGATTGCCGGACTTTTCGATGTTGGCAATATTAATAAAATTACTGCCATCTTTGGCCCACACGCCCTGCTGCGCCTCAAACACCTCGCCACCATTAATCGCCTGATTACGCAGTTGTTTAGCCGTTTGTTCTGCCTGTGGCGCGCCCCACTCGCCCAATGCCATCATGCATAGTGCCAGCACAATTGCCGATTTCATCACCGACCCGATGATCTGTAATCGCGACATCCCCGCAGCCTGCATCACCACCAGTTCGCTGCTCGAAGCCAAAGCCCCGAGCCCGGTCAGGCCACCAATCAGCGCCGCCATTGGAAAGAACACCACAATATCACTGGGCATGCTGTACAGCGTGAACAACAACGCATCCATAACGTCATAGGTACCACGACCCACAGAGCGTAACTGCTCAATAAATTTGATTAAGGTATTGATGCCCACAAACACCAACAAGGCAAAGCCCGTGGTTTGTAAAATGCTGCGCCCGAGATACCAATCCAGGGTTTTCATCATTGCTGTGGCTCCCGTTTTAACAGCATAGCGCGCACCCAGACACCAAAAGGCCGGCCTTTGGCTATCAAGTAAGCACCAATAAATAACACACTCAAGTGGATCCACCACAAGCCAACCGAGGTTGGTACCTTGCCTTCGGCAACTAGATATTTACCCGCATTGAGCATGATAAAGTAACCCAGATAGATACAAATCGCCGGAACCAGTTTGGCAAACTTACCCTGTCTGGGGTTCACCACACTCAGCGGAACCGCCAATAAGGTCAGCAAAATAATAGAAATTGGCACAGATAAACGTAGCTGGAACTGGGCAATGGCCTCGGGTGTGCCCATTTGCAGCAGGCTGGACGAGGGCAAGTCTTCGAGCTTACGACGTCGCTGTTCAATTTCCTGCTCACGGATCTGCACCTGATAGCTGCTAAACTCAGTTTTGTTCAGTGCCTGACTGAAACCGTCGGTTTCGAATCGTTTTCCCTCACTGAGCACCAGCTGCTGCTCACCGGTTCCCTCTTCAACAACCCGACCATTCTGAGCAAACACAATACGTGCAGCCTGATTTGAATCGCGATCGGGTAACTGGGCCACAAACACACGATTTAGCTCTTTACCCTGATCACTGGTGTTGTGGACAAATACCACCGCCTTTTCATTGCCCGTTTGCTGGAATCGCCCGGCCCGGATCTGGCTGAGCCCTGATTCTGCATTGGCTTGTTCGCGCAGCTGATTTTCTTTTTCACCTGCCCAGGGGGCCAGATATAAGCTCAGCACCGCGGCCATCAGCGCAATCACAAAACTGGACACCAAAGTCACACGTACGACATACCACTCACTGACGCCGCACGCCTTCAGTACCGTCATTTCACTGTCAGCATAGACCCGACTATAGGCGAGGATAATGCCCAAAAATAAGCTTAGTGGCAGGATATACACCGCCAGTTTAGGTAAATTCAGAGCCAGAAAAGACATAACAAGTTTTCCCGGAATGCTGCCACCTGAGGCCTCAGCCAGGATCCGGACAAACTTCTGCGAGATGAAGATGGTCATAAGGGTCATAAAAACGGCGACCTGAGATTTTAATATCTCAGCAGTCAGATATCGAAAAATAAGCAATGTCCGCCCCTATAAAACGTCTCATTTCACTGGAATAGTAGGAAATTTTGAGTAAACTGGTTATTTTAATCACTTTATTATATGCCATCGGATCCAAATATCCTACTAAAGCAACAGGCTAAAGCGCCAAATGCACGCGTCAATTAGCCGTTTTTTAGTTCAGCACCTAGAAATGGAGTGGCTGAGGCATAAAAAGTTCAAAAAAGACAGCACATTGACTCAGGAGTCGCAATGGAATTCAGCGTAAAAAGTGGTAGCCCAGAAAAACAACGCAGTGCGTGTATTGTTGTCGGCGTATACGAACCACGCCGCCTTTCACCCGTCGGGGAGCAGCTGGATAAAATCAGCGAAGGGTATATTTCTAACCTGCTGCGCCGCGGAGACCTAGAAGGTAAACCCGGCCAGGTGCTTTTACTTCACCATGTACCAAACGTATTGAGTGAACGTGTGCTACTTGTGGGCTGTGGTAAAGAGCGTGAGCTAGACGACAAACAATACAAACAGATCATCGCCAAAACCATCAGCACCTTAAATGACACAGGTTCAATGGAAGCCGTTTGCTTCCTGACTGAACAACACGTTAAAGGACGCGATACTTACTGGAAAGTTCGCCAGGCAGTAGAAACCACTCAGGACAGCCTTTACACCTTTAACCAGCTGAAAAGCAAAAAAAACGAAGCACGTCGTCCACTACGTAAAATTGTTTTCAACGTACCAACACGCCGTGAATTGCCGATTGGCGAGAGCGCCATCGAGCATGGACTGGCCATCGCAGCCGGTGCCACATTATGTAAAGACGTGGCAAACATGCCGCCAAACATCTGCAATCCTCGCTACTTAGGTGAGCAAGCACAAGCATTAGCCGATGAATTCGACAACGTCACGGTTAATCTGGTTGGCGAGAAAGAAATGGAAGAGCTGGGTATGCACTCATATCTGGCGGTTGGTCGCGGTAGTGACAACGAATCCGTGATGTCGGTGATCCACTATAACGGTGCCCCGCAAAAGCAAGCGCCTATCGTGTTCGTCGGTAAAGGCCTGACATTTGATTCAGGCGGTATTTCTATCAAGCCAGGCGAAGGCATGGACGAGATGAAATACGACATGGGTGGCGCCGCCGGCGTACTGGGCCTGATGCGCGCCGTCGTGCAAATGCAGCTGCCACTGAATGTCATCGGCGTGCTGGCTGGCTGTGAAAACATGCCGAGCAGCAATGCTTATCGCCCGGGTGACATCCTGACCACTATGTCTGGTCAGACGGTTGAAGTACTCAATACTGACGCAGAAGGCCGACTGGTCCTGTGTGATGCATTAACCTATGTTGAAGCGTTTGAGCCAGAAGTAGTCGTTGACGTGGCAACCCTGACGGGTGCGTGTATTATCGCCCTGGGCCATCATGCAACCGGTTTGTTGTCGAACCACAATCCGCTGGCGCATGACTTACTTAAAGCGTCTGAGCAAAGTGGTGACCGCGCATGGCAACTACCATTGTGGGATGACTATCAGGAACAACTGAAGAGCCCGTTTGCCGACTTCACCAACCTGGGTGGCCGCCCTGCCGGAACGATTACCGCCGCCTGCTTCTTGTCTAAATTCACCAAGAAGTACAACTGGGCACACCTGGACATCGCAGGGACAGCCTGGCGCAGTGGTGCCAACAAAGGTGCAACCGGTCGTCCGGTCCCTATGTTAATGCAATATCTGCTTAACCGCGTGAACGTGACTGAGCAACCTCAGGACTAATTCATGCTGTGACAGCCGATGTCACGCACCACGTTGATTGATGATAGCCGTATTCTGTGTCAGAATGCGGCTTTATTTTGAACGCTGTGTCATTTAAAGGCTTTCCCCTTATGACAAGGCGTTTCGCTAGCTAGAAAACCACATGTCATGACCATCAACGCACGCTTTTTTGTATTAAAGCAGGACAATGAGCCGGGCAAGCCAGTGCCGGCTCATTTTGATCTCGCCGCACGCAGCGCCGCAAAGCTGTACCGCGCCGGACAACGTGTCTTTATTTACGTAGACAGCGTTGAAGATGCCCATGCGGTTGACGAGCACTTGTGGTGTTTTGAGGCCGACAGCTTTGTGCCTCACAACCTGCAAGGCGAAGGCCCCAAAGGGGGCGCACCGGTCGAGATCGGCCAGATGCCACCTGTTGGCAGACGCACCATTTTGATTAATCTGGCACAACAGCTGCCGGATTTTGTGCGCCGATTCGACAAGATCTACGATTTTGTGCCGGTTGAAAGCAATGCCAAACACGCGGCACGCCAGCGGTTCATGCAACTGCGTCAGCTCGGCGCTGAAATTTCAACCAAAGAAATTGACAACTAAAGTATTTTTTAAGGTTCTGTGTAATGGATAAAACCTATAATCCGCAAGATATCGAACAGTCTTTGTACCAAGGCTGGGAAGAGAATGGCTACTTTAAGCCATCAGGTCAGGGCGATGCCTATTCGATCATGATCCCACCACCGAATGTCACGGGTAGCCTACACATGGGCCACGCCTTCCAGGACACCATCATGGACACCCTGATCCGCTACCAGCGTATGCAGGGCAAAAATACTTTATGGCAGGTGGGAACAGACCACGCAGGCATCGCAACCCAAATGGTTGTTGAGCGTAAGCTGGCCGCTGAAGAAAGCAAAACCCGTCACGACCTGGGCCGCGAAGAGTTTATCAACCGTATCTGGCAGTGGAAAAACGAGTCAGGTGGTACCATTACTAAACAGCTACGTCGCCTGGGTGCATCAGTAGACTGGGATCGTGAACGCTTTACTATGGACGACGGCCTGTCTGAAGCAGTGAAAGAAGTCTTTGTTCGTCTATATAAAGACGATCTGATCTACCGTGGTAAGCGCCTGGTTAACTGGGATCCGAAACTGCACACCGCGATTTCTGATCTGGAAGTAGAAAACAAAGACAAGCAGGGCCACATGTGGAACCTGCGTTACCCGCTGGCTGATGGTGTTAAAACCAAAGACGGCAAAGACTACATTGTAGTGGCAACAACGCGTCCGGAAACCATGCTGGGCGACACCGGTGTAGCAGTCAACCCGGATGATGAGCGTTATCAGGACCTGATCGGCAAAGAGATCTTATTGCCAATCGTCAACCGTCGTATCCCAATCGTTGCCGACGAACACGCAGACATGGAAAAAGGCACTGGCTGTGTGAAGATCACACCAGCGCACGACTTCAACGATAACGAAGTCGGTAAGCGTCATCAGCTTCCAATGATCAACGTCTTCAACAAAGATGCGGCGATTTTGAGTGAAGGCGAAACTTTCACCTTTGATGGCAAGCCACTGGAGCTCGATGCACCATTGCCTGAGCGCTTCCATGGTCTTGACCGTTTCGATGCCCGTAAACTGATTGTTGATGAATTTGAACAAGCAGGCCTGCTGGAAAAAATCGATGACCACAGCCTGACTGTCCCTTACGGCGACCGCTCTGGTGTGGTCATTGAGCCACTTTTGACTGACCAATGGTATGTACGCGTTGCACCACTGGCTGAGCCGGCAATCAAAGCCGTAGAAGACGGTGACATCCAGTTCGTGCCTAAACAGTACGAAAACATGTACTTCTCCTGGATGCGCGATATTCAGGACTGGTGTATTTCTCGTCAGCTATGGTGGGGACATCGTATCCCGGCCTGGTACGACAACGAAGGCAACGTATACGTTGGTCGCGATGAAGCCGAAGTACGCCGCGACAACAACCTGGCCGACGACGTCGTTCTGAGCCAGGACGATGATGTACTGGATACCTGGTTCTCTTCTGCGCTGTGGACTTTCTCAACCCAAGGCTGGCCAGAGAATACTGACGACCTGAAGATGTTCCACCCGTCAGACACGCTGGTGACTGGTTTCGACATCATTTTCTTCTGGGTTGCCCGTATGATCATGATGACACTGCACTTTGTGAAAGACGACCAAGGCAAACCTCAGGTGCCATTTAAAACCGTTTACGTGACCGGTCTTATCCGTGACGAAAATGGCGACAAGATGTCTAAGTCAAAAGGTAATGTGCTGGATCCGCTGGACATGATCGATGGTATCGATCTGGAAAGCCTGGTTCAGAAGCGTACCGGCAACATGATGCAGCCACAGCTGGCCGCAAAGATTGAAAAGAACACCCGTAAGACTTTTGCTGATGGCATTGAAGCACACGGCACCGATGCACTGCGCTTTACCCTGGCTGCTATGGCCTCAACCGGTCGTGATATCAACTGGGATATGAACCGCCTGGAAGGGTATCGTAACTTCTGCAACAAGCTTTGGAACGCCAGCCGTTACGTGCTGATGAACACAGAAGAGCAGGATTGTGGTTTCAACGGTGGCGAGATGCAGGTGTCTCTGGCAGATCGCTGGATTTTGGGTCAGTTCCAGAACACAGTGAAAACCTTCACGGAGCACCTGGACAACTACCGCTTTGACCTGGCCGCGAACACCATCTACGAGTTCACCTGGAACCAGTTCTGTGACTGGTACCTGGAGCTGACTAAGCCAATTCTGTTCAAGGGCAACGAAGCCCAGCAACGTGGTACACGTCACACCCTGATCACGGTTCTGGAAGGCCTGCTACGTCTGATGCACCCGCTGATGCCTTACATCACAGAAACCATCTGGCAGCGTGTTGCACCACTGGCTGGTATCGAAGCAAACACCATCATGCTTCAGCGCTTCCCGCAGTTTGATGCCGAACAGGTAGATACACAAGCAATGGAAGACCTGGAGTGGGTTAAACAGTTCATTCTGGCTATCCGTAACATTCGCGGTGAGATGGACATCAGTCCAAGCAAACCACTTAGCGTGTTGCTGGCCAATGTGTCTGAGCAGGATCAACGCCGTCTTGACGACAACCAGGCGTTCCTGAGCTCACTGGCTAAACTGGAAGACATCAAAGTACTGGCAAGCAAAGACGATGCCCCGGCGTCCGCTACCGCCTTTATTGGCGACCTTGAGATCATGATCCCTATGGCGGGTCTGATTGATGTCGAAGCCGAAATGGCCCGTATCGCCAAGCAGCTGGAAAAAGCAGAAAAAGGCCTGGCACAGGTTGAGAAAAAGCTGGCAAACGAGAAGTTCGTCAACAACGCCCCTGCTGCGGTACTCGATAAAGAAAAGGCCAAGCTGGCCGAGTACAGCGACGCCAAAGCCAAGTTGCTTGAGCAAAAAGCCAAAATCGAAAGCCTGTAAGCTTTTAGCCAGAGTCAGTTATCTGGCTCAGAGTTAAGTATAAAAAAGAAGCCGCTAAGCGGCTTCTTTTTTTACAACCCATAATGCGTATTGCTTACGTAATCATATCGGCTCACGGCTCTGAAGAGGTCGAAAAACGCGCTAACACCTGATATAGATTATTCATATCTATAGGCTTGCCAACATGCGCCACAAATCCCTGTGCCAAATACCCTTTCACATCTTCTGTCATCACATTCGCAGTCAGTGCAATAACAGGCATGTCCGCATGACTCTTGCTAATTTGACGCTGCGCTTCGTTGCCATCCATTTCTGGCATGTGAATATCCATCAGTATTAAATCAAAGTGAGTATGCATTACCGCGTCGACAGCCTGAGTGCCATTTTCGACAATTGTCAGTGCTGCCTGTGTACTTTTTAAAATTGCCTTGATCAACATTTGGTTAATCTTATTATCCTCGGCAACTAGAATGTGTTTCCCCGTCAAATCTGGCGGCGATAACGATTCACTTTTTTGGCCACTCGATTTAAGTACTGTTTTCTCCAAGGGTAATACAACCTTAATTTGGGTGCCCTCTCCCACTTTACTGATTAAATCCAAAGAGCCATTCATTAACTTAACAAGGCTCAGCGTGATAGACATCCCTAAACCTGTTCCACCATATTTTCGTGTAGTTGAACTATCCGCCTGAGCAAAACGCTCAAAAATCCGCTGCTGAGCTTCTACGCTCATCCCTATCCCTGAATCAATCACATCAATACAGAGCGCCTGTTGGTTATTCTGCTCTGTGCAGCTCACAATCACTTTAACACAGCCCTGATCCGTAAACTTCACTGCATTAGAGATAAGATTGAGTAACACCTGTTTGACTCTGACAAGATCGCCCAGCCAGCCGTCTGTAAATGACGACTCAATGGTCACAATCAATTCAATCCCTTTTTTGCTTACAATACTATCCAGGTCATATTTCACTGAATCCAACACATCAATCAACGAAAAGGGCACCTGCTCCAGCGTTAACTGATTAGACTCAATTTTAGAATAATCCAGAATATCATTGATAACTGTCAGCAAGCTTTGAGCCGAAAAAGCCGCATTGTCCAAGATAACTTTTAAATCAGGTTCCAACCTAGCTTGATGAAGCAATTGTAGCCCGCCCAATATAGCGTTCATCGGCGTCCGGATCTCATGGCTCATATTGGCAAGAAAATCACTTTTAGCTTTAGCTGCGTTTTCCGCTTCTTGCTTAGCCTTAATCATGGTTTTCATGGCAGTCACTTTTTCAGTGATATCATAGTTAACACCAATGACTTTAACGGCCTGATTTTGTTCATTTCGGATCACCTCAGCTGTCGCTTTCATGGTTCTTATCCGCCCATCGGGATGGACCACTCTAAACTCAGTATCGTAGTAACCTGTTCCTGCGATTGCCGATTCAAGCAAAGCTCTAGCTGAGGCAATATCATCAGAGTGAACACTATTCTCCCAGGCTTCATAAGCACCTGAGAATGTTTCTTCCGAGATACCATACAACCTGTACATCCAGTCATCCCATACCAGTGCATTGGTCAGCAAATCCCATTCCCATACACCTATCCCGGCAGAATCATTCGCTAATTGCATTCTAAATGCACTGACATCTGCCTTTTCCTTAGCTGCACGAATTTGCTCTTCCACTTCTTTTTGTTTTGAAATGTCCTGAACGACGGACCAGATAAAGTCCTGACCAGTAACATCGGTTATCAAAATGCCTGATAACAATACGGGATAGGTGTGCCCTAGCTTATGAATATACTCTTTCTGATATGGTCCATAACGCCCCGTTTCTGCCATGTCAGCAAGTTGCTTAGCTTCTTGATCAGCATATTTTTTTGGCGTGAGTTGCCAGTAATCCATCTGATTTAATTCATCAACACTGTACCCCGTAAAACGACTAAATTCTGCGTTGATATAATCGAACCGGCCATCTTCCAGATAGTTAATTGCGATACCAATCGGTGCAAGATCCACAAACTCCGCAAACTTTTGCCTTTCTTGTTCGAGCAAAGTTTCAATCTGTAAACTGGCCCCGCCCAATGTATGCATAGGGACTTCAAGATCAGAGACAAATGCCAGCAAAGACTTCTTAGCGCCATGTTCAACCAAATGTCCACGAACCCTGACAGGAAAACGCGCGCCTCTTTTATGCTGATGTTGAGTTTCGAAATCGATGTGCTTGTTACTCTGCACCCTCAGCCAAAACTCAGCCCAGCTTTTTGGTGCGAAACCGGGGTTACACTCCCAAATGTGCGATCCAATCAGTTCACCCTGTGCATAACCCAATTTTTTACTTGCTGCATTGTTGAGATACAGGATTTCAGAGTCAGAGCTGATCCATAAGATTTCATCGGTCGCATACTCCATTGACAACTTCAGAAATTGAAGCAACTCAGTTTCACTCATACTGGGCGGAAACTGCGCGGGTTCAGCATCTAATTGTGGTGTTCCGTCCAAAATATTTACATCCGGTAATTTAGCCATACTGAAGTCATAGAAGTGTTCATGCTAAAAATGTAGGCGAAAAAAAACGGATGATAAAGCCAAAGTGCTTTTGCATTGGCTAGATCAATCTGATGCAGTTCCAACAACCTCATTTGCGATTGCAGTAAAAAGCCACACCAACTAGTCAAAACAAACAAAAAAACAAATAAAAAACCCCATTATAAAAACAAAATGCAACCTTGCATTTTCAAATGTGACAATATAGGGTACACAAACAGCAGGTACAAATGTAAACGAGAAGAAACTAATTTATGATAAGAACTAAGCTCACAATACTGGCAGCCTGTATTGCTGCTACTCACAGTGTGGCCGTCTCGGCTAATGATTATCCACTAATGCCAGGCGATCCTCTGGTCTCTCATCAGTGGCATTTGCAAAATACAGGTCAGGCGGCATTCTCTGACAGAGGCGGCAAAGCCGGTGAAGACATGAACTTGTCACTGACCCATGCGCTGGGCATTCTGGGCACAGGTGTGACCGCGGCGGTGATCGATGGCGCCGTAGAGCTAACCCACCCGGATCTGCGTGACAACGTGCGCCCTGGTTCCTGGAACTTTACCACTGATACACCGGATCTGATCCCTGGTGGCCCCACTGATCGTCACGGCACCTCGGTTGCCGGGATCATTGCTGCCAGCGCCTTTAACGGCATTGGTGGGCGAGGCATCGCACCACGCGCTGGTATTGTTGGCTTTAACCTGATCTCATCAGGCAACTACAACACCGCGAACTGGCTACAGTCACACGGCATGTACTCAGATGGCTATAATAAGCACTCTTTTGATTTTCCAAGAATTTTTAACCAAAGCTATGGCCGGACTATGTCTGCACCAGACAGCTTTGACTACACAGTCGATCCCTGGCTGAAAACCTATGAAGATGCCCAGGAAGAGATCACCCGCACCACCCATGGTGGACGGGGTGCCCTGTTCGTTAAATCAGCGGGTAATGGCTACGCCAGACAAACTTTTACCGACCCTCGTTTTGGCTCTGGCTACCTGCGCTTTGAAAACAGCAACCATGGTCTGCCTTTACAGAACGTCAACCTGGAACAAATGGATACCTCATTTTGGAATATGGTTGTGTCGGCCTACAACGCCGATGGCCAGTTGTCCTCATACTCCACTGTTGGCTCAGCAGTATTTGTATCAGCCACGGGCGGTCAATATGGTGTCTATACTCCGGCAATGATCACAACCGATCTGACCGGCTGTGACGCTGGCTACAACCCGGCTTATGGTCGCAATGACTTGCATGGCGGTCATCCATTGGATCCGAACTGTGATTATGGCGCGCGCTTCAACGGAACGTCTTCGGCAGCACCAAGCGCTGCGGGTGCCATTGCCCTGATCATGTCTGCCAATCCGGCATTGAGCTGGCAAGATGTGCGTCACATTCTGGCCAGCACAGCCAGACAAATCGATCCGGATAACGCCGGTGTGGCACTGTCGTTTGAAACTGCGCAAGGTGACACGGTCAGTTATCAGGCCATTGACGCCTGGCAAACCAACGCCGCAGGCTATGCCTTCCATAACTTCTATGGCTTCGGTGCGGTAGACGTGGACGCAGCCGTAAACATGGCGCGCTTCTATGACGAACAGCTGGGTCAGTTTACACAAACAGACCGCTTTACAGTGACAGCCAACAGTGCCATTCCAGACGGTGATATCAACGGGGTATCAAGCACTTATCAGTCAACAGAAGCGATGACAGTCGATGCCATTCAGGTACGTGTAAACATCGACCACACCAGCACGAGAGATTTGGCGATCGAACTGATTTCTCCGTCAGGTACGCGCAGTGTGATCATGACTCCCCGCACAGGTACCATCCTGGGACAAAACGGCATGGAAAATACACAAATGCTAACCCATCATTTCTATGGTGAGCAGGCACAAGGTGAATGGACCCTGCGTGTCATCGATACGGCAGCTCAGGACGAGTTCTATGTTTTCGACCCGCGTGCAGCGGGTGCACCTAACATCAACATGGTGCACAGAAACAATTCAGAAAATGGCCTGCTGAAGTCGTGGGACATTCGCTTCATCGGTCGTAAATAAGGAGTACTGACATGAAAAAACACTTAATCACCACCGCATTACTTGCCTGCGGAATTTCAACTGCCAGTGCATCCAGCAACGAAGTGTATGAAGCGCAGCCGCTCAGTACAACACTCAGCCATAGCGTGACACTCAACGGCAAAAGTTATCTCTCTGCCAGTGAGCGCCTGCTAACCGGTGTAGCAATCACAGATGCTAAAACCGGTACCACCTACATTTTAACCGGTGAAGTGGTTGCAGAACTGGAGCCGCTCATCAATGCACAGGAATTTGCTGCGGCACATAACCTGGAACTGGTTTATGTCCGGGCTAACCGTGCCATCTTCGCAGCACAACCTGGTACAGAGCTCAATGCCTTTAAAGCCCATATCGAGGGCCTGGCAGGGGTGACCAGCACCCAATTTGGTATTGATATCGAAGGCCTGGAGTCAGAGTAACGGGCAAACAAACCCAGCACTCAAGTGCTGGGTAGCTCTTCTGAGCAGCCATAGTCTCAGCGCATGTTCATCACATGCGCCTATCTCAATCACTTAACTTTTTGCTCGCCCAGCCAGTTAATTCGATACAAGTCCCGCCTTCTATCCAGGTAGTTTCTGACGGAGCCCTCGTGACGCAGCTCGTGTAGCTTCTCCAGATCCAAATCGACTATCAAGGTCATCTCTGTGTTGGGAGTGGTTTCAGCCATAGTAGCATCGTGAGGAAACGCAAAATCTGAGGGCGAGAACACCGCAGACTGGGCATACTGAATATCTGCGCCATCGACCTTAGGTAAGTTGCCCACACTGCCAGCCGTCACTACATAGCATTCGTTTTCTATGGCACGGGCTTGAGCACAACAGCGTACCCGCAAATAAGCATTTTTAGTATCGGTCCAGAATGGGACAAACAAGATCTGCATGCCCTGCTCTGAGAGTAACCGTCCCAGTTCAGGGAATTCCACGTCATAACAGATGAGGATGCCTATTTTGCCAAAATCGGTGTCAAACACGTTCAGACTGTCGCCGCCTTGCATGATCCAGGCACTTTTTTCATAGGGGGTCGGGTGGATCTTGGTTTGCGATTCTATGGTGCCATCGCGACGGCAGAAGTAGGACACATTGTAGAGGGCTTTGTCTTCAATCACCGGGATGGAGCCAGCAATAATATTGATGTTATAACTCACCGCCAGATGCGAAATAGCCTCCACCACTTCAGTCGAGAATTCAGCCAGCGCTTTGATTGAATCCAATGAGTTTTCGTGCGCTTCAATGCCCATCAGAGGCGCATTAAACAGCTCAGGTAACAACGCCAGATCACATTGGTAATCAGCCAGAGCATCGATAAAAAACTCCACGTGCTGTGTCAGCTCTTCCACAGAATGCAGTGGCCGCATTTGCCATTGCACACAACCGACCCGGGCCGACTTTTTCACCGCACCAAACAGCGGCACTTCATTGCGTTCGTAGTAAAGATTAGTCCATTCCAGCAAAGTGGCGTAGCCTTTTGATTCTTTGTCTTCAGGCAGGTATTTGTTGAGCACCCGTTTGACCTCAAAATCATTAGACAGTTGGAAGCTCAAAATGGGGTCGTAAATTTCTTTCTTTTTGACCAGTTCAATATACTTCTGTGGCGACATCTCACTGGCATGGTGCTGATAGTTGGGAATACGCCCGCCCGCCACAATCGATTTAAGATTAAGACTCTGGCAGAGCTCTTTTCTGGCTTCATATAACCGCCGCCCGAGGCGCATGCCCTGGTAATCGGGGTGAACAAAGACTTCGGCACCGTACAACACGTCGCCGAGTGGGTCGTGGGTGGTCAGATAGGCATCACCAGTGATCTCGTCATAGGTGTGATGATCGCCAAACTTGTCGTAATCCACAATCAATGAGAATGCAGCAGCGACGACTTTACTATGGTCCTCAATACAGATCTGGCCTTCGGGAAAACTAGAGAGCTGAGCCTTAAATTGTTTTTCTGAAGGAGCCCCGCCTAAGTCTGGATAGACAATGGCCATGACCTCTTTAAGATCTCTGTAATCATCTGCCTCCAGGCTACGCAGATTGAGTTTATGTTCAAAGTTCTCCGTTAAATTACCGTCGCTCATTGTGGCTCCTGCTTTGCAATATTCACTGTTTACGGTGTTATACGACCACCTTAGTTAAAGATAGTCGCTGCAAAATAAGCGCACAAATTGGCGCAGCAAAGTTAAGCATGGGGGTGTTCTGGTTTACTCAGCACGAGCCAGCCAATGCATCACATTCAGTAAAAACCCCTCGTTGTGCTCGGCACCAGGAGAAGCCAGACCATATTTTTTGCCACTTTTGCTATCAACCTGAGAAGAGAACATCATGCCTTCTGCAAATACCGCAACGCGGCCTTTCCCAAACTCGAATACGGCGCCCTGGCTCCAGCCAGAGACATCCACACGAGGACTGTCGGCGGTGATCTGAAAGGGGACATCTGGTGTCACCGCTATCTTATCAGCGCCAAGCGTCAGTAATGAGACAGCATCTTGTGGTACTTTAAACGCCGATCCGCCAAAAGAACGCACCCGCTCTATTTGACCTGTCGATTGCTCTGCTGCGGCAGATGCTGCCCCACCAACCGCACTGGTTACGCCAAACCCGGTCATAGACATCCCACCGGGCAAGGTTCTCAGTGCGGGCACCACGGCCAGCGTAATCGCATGTTGTGCGAGGGTATTATCAGCGGTGCTAAACTGCGCTTCGCCCACATGGCCATGACTGAATTCAACACCCAGCGCAGTCGCCAGATTATCGATCACGCGGGGAAATGGCGTATGATCTGCCACTAAAAACAGCGATCCGCCCTGCTCTATCCAGCCGATAACCGCGCTCACCTCTTGCGCAGTAAACGCCATACCAAAAGGGGGACTCCAGTCTGTGCGGTGACGGTCCAGCGCATTGGCTATCACAAGGATATCGGCCTGGTTTAAGTGCGTTGTGCTAAAAGGCTGACTGCTGGCTTTCACGGTATAGCCATCACTTTTCAATACTTGGGTGAAAGCCTGATAGCGGCCATGCATAGTCAGAAAGTTATGGTGTGCCTCATCAAACAACACCAATGGGCTGTTATTTGCTGAGAAACGCCGTTCGGTGTTCTGGGGTGTGAAGTCCGGGTCGCCCTGCTGGGTACTGTCGGTACAGGCAATCAAGCCTGACCCTACGCCCACGGTGAGCAGGCCCGCAGTCAACGCTTTGGCTAGCCAATTCATTGTGTGCTGTCCTTACTTTTCCATCATGCTTTGGCAAGTATTAACAAAGATCCGGCGACTTACCAGAAAAGAACAGCCAGAGCTTCTGCTCGCTTAACACGTCAGGCGAGCAGATAAGTTAACTCAGTGACCGCAACGATTATCGAATCCCGATACTCTCACGGATTTTGGCCATTTGTTCCTGCAGGCTGTGCTGAATATCACGTACCTGCTGGTTAGAGCCATTCACCTGCTGCTTCATCGTGGCCATTGCGCTGCTGAAGTTATCAACCAGTGTACTTTGCTGCTGCGCCAGTTCCATGGCATGCTCAGCAACCTGACTGGCACTTTGCGCGCGCTCTGCGACGCCTTCAGAGTTCCCCTTTAACTCCTGAGCATGCTCGGTCTGCTGCTGCGCTTCATCGGCCAGCGCGCTGATCTGTGAAGACACTTTGCTTGAGTTATCGCTGAGAATATTCAGCTGTTCATTGATGTCAGAGAGTGAGTCCTGCGTTTGTTGCGCCAGCTTACGCACTTCATCGGCCACCACAGCAAACCCACGTCCATGCTCACCCGCACGCGCAGATTCAATGGCGGCGTTCAGAGCCAGCAAATTGGTTTGTTCTGCAATGGTGCGGATCATTTCGATCACTTTGCCCACATCAGCAACGCCATTGAGCAGCTCATTGAGGCTGGACAAGCCTTGCTCAACCCGTTGTTGTGTGCTGGAACTTGCGCTTAGCATCGACTCAGCGTAACCGACACTCTGTTTCATTGCAGAGAAGGTTTCACCCGCATTATCAGATACCTGTTGGTTGATTTCGCTGGCTTCCAGACCCAGCGCTTTAATCTCATCCAGCTGGTCCTGGTTTTGCTCTACCTGTGTTGAGGTAGTCTCAGCCAGTTCACTGATACTGGCCAGGTTGGTGTTCATATCCTGCATAAAGTCATTGATCACCGCCAGCATTTGTTCGCGCTCCTCGGCTTCACCACGCTGACGTTCAATCAGTTGGTTAAAGTAACTGGCGATTTCACCGATTTCGGTATTGGCATTCTGGCTGTCGATGTTTTTCAGCTCATTGCTCTCTATCAGGAACGCAAAGCCATTACGCAACTGACGCAGTGGCGTCAGCACCTGGCTAAACTGAACAATGTAAACGGCAATGGCCAATAGCACCAGCAAGCCAATCGCTACTCCAAAGATAGTAAAGACGTTTTTCTTCAGTGAATTTTGCTCGGCTTGTAGTGCCACTTCCGCACTCAGCACCAGTGCCGAAATGTCCTTAATATCGCCTCTTAATTGCGCCATGCCCTGCTGGCGCTGCTCGGCCTGGGCCAGGGTATTTTCCAGGTCGCGACTAAACCGTTTCGGCCAGCTGATCAGCTCAGCTTTAATCTCTAAAGCCAGATCTTCAGCTTCCGCGCCCAGAAACAGCTCATCTTCATCAATTTCACTCATCACCCCCAGATTGCCAAGGCGATCGATTTGTTGCGCCAGCTCCTGAAGACGACGCACACTGTTCATCAGATTCTGACGTGTTTGCTGTTCAAAATGGATCACGAGCTGGTAGGTGTAAATGCTCAGGTTAGTCACTTCACCATAATAGTCTGAAGCCAGAGCATAGTAACGTGGTGCTAGCGGATGCTCAGGGGCTTTGGCGGTGTAACTCATTAGTGATGACGCTGAGCCTGACATCTGCCTGATGGCATTGTCCAGTAATGCCATTTCGTTGCCCGACAGCTTGCCCAGCGCACGATATTTGCCATTGATGTCCGCATCGAGTGCATCAAGCTGGCTGGTCATATCGCTGGCAAGCGTTGAAGGCAACGCTGTCAATTGCTGCTGTTTAAGTTGCGCTATTTGTCCGCTGGCTTTGCTAAGCTCCTGGCTGTCGCCACTGCTCAGATAGTCTTCGATCGTACCGGCTAAATCGATCAGTATGGTGTTTTTCAGCGTAACATAAGCGTTGTTTTGTTTATCTAATTCACTAAAGACCTGACTGGCCCAAAACAGAGTGGCAGCCAGCACGATACTGGCAAGAGCCAGTAACACGGCAAGCAGCCGGGTAAAGGTAGAAACACGCATAGATACTACAGCCATATTGATTCAAATTCGGGCGTAGACTATTAATGTTTTATGACAATTTGATGTAGATTGATCAGAAAATAGACAGTCGGTTTTAAAAACATACTTTTGGCGTAGGAGAACTCTCTACCTTTTACAGGAACTTTACTTCATGCAGATGACAGCCTGCTCAGAATAGTCAATTTCAGACTCTGCCGATGCGATAAAACCCCTCTTAGCACAAAACAGAGTGGTGACTTGTTCTATTTTCAGCTTGTTTTTTAGCCAAAAATAAGCAAAAGGTTGTCCGGCTAACACCCAAGTGGCAGGGCTGATTGCAATCAATGAGCGAAATGCCGACTCCCACGTTGCCTTTTGGCGGGTCCCGCATCAAGTACAGAGTAACTGCACTTAATGCAATGAATGAATAAAGAGCAGGCTTGCCGATTGACCGTTAAGCAGTACCCGTATCCAATGTCGGATGAGTGACAGACACAAAAGTTAAGCAAACATAGCGCTATTTCATCGCAGCTTTAACATAAACATCAAAACGATTCTTTTTGGTTTCTATCTGCATACTGGGTTTTTGCTCGTTCAGGAAAGGCGCATAATCCGGGCGTTTAACCACGACCCGCTTGGTGGCCAGTGCATAAGCGAATGGCAATAAGGCATCGGCGTCGGCATCTCCCCCTACCAGAGACTGGAACACCCGCATTTCTTTTTTCACCTGGGCTGATTTCTCACGATGCGGAAACATAGGGTCCAGATAAACAACGTCCGGATTTAACGCACTCTGCGCTAACAAGTCATGACTGGAACCAAAGATCATTCGCATATTTTGCTGCATCCAGCTGCCGATTTCACTATCCTGATAGGCGCGCTCCAGACCATCAAACAGCAAGGCAGCCACCACTGGGTGGCGTTCGTGTAATATCACTTCGCAACCCAACGCAGCCAGCACAAAGGCATCGCGTCCCAGACCTGCGGTTGCATCGAGTACCACAGGGGTCGCCCCTTTATTGAGCCCCACCGCCTTGGCAATAGCCTGCCCTTTACCACCGCCAAACTTACGACGGTGCGCACTGGCACCCGTGACAAAGTCTACCCGTATGCCACCGAGCTTTGGCTCATCCAGTTTTAGCAACTGCAAACCCGCTTCATCATAAGTCAGACGAAAATTAGGATTGGCCTGCTGCCAGTCATGCAGCGCAAACTGCTGCTCTATACGCGCAAGATAAGGTCGGTTTTCGGCAAAAGGGGTGTGGATGATCAACAGCAGGCTCCGCAAATAGTAACGCAGAGATTATATCTGGATCATCCAGGTTATGAAATCTTTGTGTCTGTGCCTGAAAAAGTTATACCAGTTTGCTTAATTAAGTGGTCTATTTTGAGGCGAGAAAATAGAGTCGATAACAAGGCAAAAATTTTGCTATTTAGTTGCTCTAAATGAGAAATTTTTAACGCTGTTAGCGTCCTATTTGCTCCTTCAAATAGACCAGGTATTAAGTGAAATTGGTATTAGAACAATTCAATGTCGGTCTGGGCGGGCACATCTTCCTCGCTCCAGGGTTTGGCCATCTGGTTAAGGCTCTGGATCAGTTCATGGCGCACTTCTGTGATCTCCCCCAGCTTGTAACGGATAATCGAAAAGTCGTCATTGATCAGTGAAAAGTGCTCATACAACTGCTTAACTTCAGCCTGCTTGCCATTGGTCTGCCCGTCACTCACATAATCAGAAAACTGGCTCAGTTTATCATTAAATCCATTAGCCACCTCGCCCAGCTGGTCGCTCAGCTCTTCAAATGCCAGACCAATTTGCTCCACTTTATTGAGGGCGACTTCGCTGACCTCCATATCTTTGATTTTAGCATTGGTGGCTTCTAGTATATGCGGCAGCAGATCTTTGTAACGCCCGTACAAGCCCACATCATCGGTTGGCATGTTTTTGATCAGCAGTGAGACTTTGGGATAGTTAATAATGGTGCGACGGCCAAAGTCGACAAACCGGTCGCCATCACGGTGTTTTTCGAGCAGCTCCTGCTCCAAAGGCTGAATAGCACCTTCCTGAGAATAAAACACTTCACTGTCGTGATACCAAAATGCGACGGCAACCTGCAGCTGCAAAGGCACAAAAAACTCAAAGAAATACTCCGACAGCGTATTCAGGTCATGGGCATGATAAGACTGGCCCACATACCGCATAATGCGGCCCATATCACCCGAATCCGACATGGCAATTTCGGCCGTGATTTGCGCTTTCTGCACATCCTGCTTCAGCTTAAGTGACTGACGGCGATACTCATCGAGTACTTTAATACGGGCCAGCATTTCATCGCTGTCAAAGGGTTTGACAATGTAGTCGGCGCCACCAGCGTTGTAGCCGCGCATGCGCTCAGAGGTGGCACTTTTGGAAGATAAGAACATCACCGGAATATCACACAACTGAGGGTTGGCTTTGAGTCGCTCACACACCTCAAACCCGGAGGGGCCAGGCATTTCAATATCGAGTAAAATAATATCCGGGTGCTGCTGTGCTGCCATTTCCAGCCCTTCTTCGCCACTGTAGGCATGGATGACTTTGCAGCTGTGCAGTAAAGATTGTTCAACAATGTGATGTACCAGTTTATCGTCGTCAATGGCCAGTACTAGATTGCTCATGCAGCATTCCCTACAAGGTTTGTTCTTTAGAACAGCATAGCGTGAACTGTCTAATTTGCGAATGGAAAACACCACACAACGTACTTATGTGGTGTTTTTGAGTCGGTGCTGGTGACACGCGGGGAACAGATGTTCAAAACGCCACCAGCATAGGGGCGATTATGCCGCTTTTTCGATACCACTGTGACGCAGCAGTGCGTCTACACTGGGCTCACGACCACGGAAACGGGTAAACAAAGCCATTGGCTCTTCTGAGCCACCCTTCTCCAGAATATGCTGCATAAAGTCCGCACCAGTCTGGCGATTGAAAATCCCTTCTTCTTCAAACCGGGAAAACGCATCCGCAGACAGGACTTCAGCCCACTTATAAGAGTAATAACCTGCGCTATAACCACCAGCAAAAATATGGCTAAAGCTGTGCTGGAAACGATTAAATTCAGGCGCTTTTACAACCGCGGTTTTTTCCCGAACGGCATTCAGTGTTTGCTGGATCTGACACGGTTTATCTGCATCAAAATCGCTGTGAATATGGAAATCAAACAAAGAGAACTCAAGCTGACGCAGCATCTGCATCGCGGACTGGAAGTTTTTCGCTGCCAGCAGTTTGTCGAGCAGTGCTTTTGGCAACGGCTCGCCAGTCTCGTGGTGACCAGAAATAAAGGCCAGCGCCTCTTCCTCGTAGCACCAGTTTTCCAGGAACTGGCTTGGCAACTCTACCGCATCCCAGGCAACCCCGTTGATGCCCGCAACCGGTGCCGCATCGACCTGAGTCAGCATATGATGAATACCATGACCAAACTCATGGAATAACGTCGTGACTTCATAGTGCGTAAACAACGCCGGTTTATCACCGACCGCTTTGTTGAAGTTACACACCAGATAGGCAACGGGAGTTTGCAACTCACCGCTGGCGCGTACCTTACGGCCCATGCAGTCGTCCATCCAGGCACCGCCGCGCTTATGTTCGCGAGCGTACAGGTCCAGATAGAAATGGCCACGCAAGGTATCTTGTGCATCATGGATAGCGAAAAAACGCACATCAGGATGATAAGTATCGAAATCCTGAACCTCTGTGACCTTAATACCAAACAGACGGTTAACGGTTTCGAACAAGCCTTTTAATACGGTATCTGCCGGGAAGTAAGGACGTAATAGCTCATCAGAAATGGCATATTTAGCCTGTTTTAGCTTTTCGCCATAGTAACCGTAGTCCCAGGCCGCCAGCTCAGTGGCCCCATGCTCTTTTTCTGCAAATGCTTTCAGTTCGGCCAGCTCTTTCTCTGCCTGTGGCTTGGCATGCAACGCCAGGTCATTTAAAAAGGCAAAGACTTGCTCTGGTGACTGCGCCATTTTAGTGGCCAGTGATTTATCTGCATAACTGTCAAAGCCCAGCAACTGTGCCAGCTCATAACGCAGAGCCAGCTCCTCACGCATGATCTCTGAGTTATCAAATTCTTTGGCATTTGGACCCTGATCTGACGCACGTGTCACAAAAGCACGGTACATGTCTTCACGCAGCGAGCGGTTATCTGCATAAGTCATCACAGGCAGATACGATGGAATATCTAAGGTAAATAGCCAGCCTTCCAGTTCTTTACTCTGCGCCGTGTGTGCTGCCAATGCCAATGCGGATTCAGGTAAACCAGACAATTCGGCTTCATCAGTCACATGCTTAGTCCAGGCTTGAGTTGCATCCATCACATTGTTACCAAACTTCGCTGCCAGCTCAGATAAACGCGCGCTGATCTCGCCGTAACGCTGTTGCTGCTCAGGGGCCAGTGCAATGCCCGACAACTGGAAGTCACGCAGTGCATTATTGATGGTTTTTTGCTGTGCCGTGCTCAGCGCTGCAAAGGTGTCAGAGTCTTTTAGCGATTTATAGGCTGCGTAGAGCCCCTGATGCTGACCAACATAGGTGCTGTATTCTGAGATCAGCGGCAAGCAGGCATCATAGGCCTGACGCAAGGCGTCGTTGTTGACAACCGAGTGCATGTGCGACACCGGCGACCACATACGAGATAGTTTGTCATCGGCTTCTTCGAGTGGCAAAACCAGGTTTTCCCAGCTATATGCATCGTTTTTGAGCACCGTGTCTATGGTATCACGGCAGTGCGTAATCGCCTGTTTAAGTGCCTCTACAACATGTTCTGGTTTGATTTGTGAAAACGGTGGCAAGCCTTCCATGCCAATTAACGGGTTAGTCATAACGCCTCTCTGTTGATCTTTGCTTATCTCATGTATTTGGGGTGTTTCCTGACAAAAAACAAGGCTCCCCGGTCAATCCTGACAAATTAAACAGGACCGCCTCAGGACATCGCCCTCTCTGGTCACGTGCGGCATCACGTTGCCATCGGAAAAAGCGATGGCTATCATCGGAAAAATTCATCCCACCAGACTTTGCCCCGGCAGATATAGTGTTAAGCTAGGGCCATTTATCAGCATTTATAGAGATTAAAGCATGGCACAACATTTTGATTATATCGCCATCGGTGGCGGAAGCGGTGGTATTGCCTCGGCCAACCGGGCAGCAATGCGTGGCGCAAAAGTCGCCCTTATCGAAGCCAAACATATGGGTGGCACCTGTGTAAACGTGGGCTGCGTGCCCAAAAAAGTCATGTGGCATGGCGCACAAGTAGCCGAAGCCATTAAACTGTATGCACCGGATTATGGCTTTGATGTAGAAGTTAAAGACTTCGACTGGGGCAAACTGGTTGAAAGCCGCGAAGCCTACATTGGCCGCATCCACCAGGGTTATAACAAATATCTGGCCAGCAATGGCGTCACTGTGATCAATGGCTTTGCCAAATTCATTGATAACAACACGGTTGAAGTCAACGGTGAGCACTATACCGCCGACCACATCTGTATCGCCGTAGGCGGTCGCCCGTCGATTCCGAATATTCCGGGCGCTGAGCTGGGCATTGATTCTAATGACTTCTTTGAGCTTAAGGCACAGCCTAAGAGCGTGGCCGTGATTGGTGCAGGCTATATTGCCGTTGAATTGGCGGGCGTATTACACAGCCTGGGCACAGATACACACCTGTTCGTGCGTAAGCATGCTCCGCTGCGCAACTTTGATCCTATCCTGATTGACACCCTCACCGAGGTAATGGACAAAGAAGGGCCAACCCTGCACACCCACAGCACGCCTGAGTCGCTGAGCAAGAACGACGACGGCAGCGTCACTTTACACCTGGAAAACGGCGAGTCACACACCGTTGAGCAAGTGATTTGGGCCATTGGTCGTGAGCCAGTGACTGATAAAATCAATCTGGCTGCCACCGATGTGGCCATCACAGACGGCGGCTACGTAAAAGTAGACGAATACCAGAACACCTCAGTGTCTGGCATTTATGCGCTGGGTGACATCATGGAAGGCGGCATTGAGCTGACGCCAGTGGCAGTAAAAGCTGGTCGTATGCTGGCCGAACGCCTGTTTAACCCGGAAATGCCTGACGCTAAAATGGACTACAACCTGGTCCCGACTGTGGTCTTCAGTCACCCGCCAATAGGCACCATCGGCCTGACCGAACCAGAAGCTGTTGCACAATACGGTGAAGACAACATCAAGGTCTACACCTCAACCTTTGCAGCCATGTACACAGCTGTGACCCAGCACCGTCAGCCTTGTAAAATGAAACTGGTGTGTGCCGGTGAGGACGAAAAAATCGTTGGCCTACACGGCATCGGCTTTGCGGTTGATGAAATGATCCAGGGCTTTGGCGTTGCCATGAAGATGGGCGCAACCAAAGCCGACTTTGATTCGGTTGTGGCTATTCACCCGACGGGATCTGAAGAGTTTGTGACGATGAGATAAGTCTCTTTGTGAGCAATAACATCAAAGCGCGAGCCTGCTACAGCAGCTCGCGTTTTTTTATACTGCAACATCGGCAATGATTAACCGGGTAAACTGCAAATGCTGTCGTGACTGATCAACAGCCTGACTTAAGGGCCAAGTCACTAAGAGTGAGTACCCTAAAAATAATCTGTTTTCTTAGAACGTAAAGCGAACCGTCACCGAGTGATGGCCACTTTCCTTCACTTTAACCAGTACTTTGGCGCCATCAGGTATGGCAACGTCAGCGGTCATTTTGTTATCACCCGCAGCAGTAAACGTCGCCCCAGCCTTTTTACCATTGGCAAGTATAGTGATGTCACCTGTTACTTTGGCCGTTGGATAAGGTTTACCATGGTCACGAAGATACAGGCTTGCACCGGTTTCTCCGCGTACCAGCTCAAATACCATTTCATGCTCAACCTTTACGACACCACCGTGAACCGGTTTGGTGTCACCGTGCGCCTGTGAAAACGGTGCAAAAAACAGTGTGCTCAATGCAATGAAAGCAAGTGTTATCAATGTGTTTTTCATATTTTATTTCTCTCTTTGTATTGTTAGTAAAAATGTGCCCCGATGCTCCTTCACAAAGGGGCATTGGTTTATTAAATTAGTTCTTTTGAATTACTGTTAAGCCATTGCTCCGTTGGTCTTTTACCAAATTTCCAGTAAAGCAAGGGGGTCAATAAGGTATCCAGCAGAGTCGAGCTCATCAGGCCGGAAAAAATAACAATGGCCACCGGATGCAGTATTTCCTTACCTGGCTGATCTGCTGCCCACAGTAGCGGAATGAGTGCAAACGCCGTTACCATTGACGTCATCAGCACCGGAGACAATCGTTCTTTTGCGCCGCGTATTATCAAGGCTTTATCAAATGACTCACCCTCAAAGCGGATTAGATTTAAGTAATGGCTTATTTTTAAAATGCCATTGCGTGCTGCGATCCCTGTAAGCGTAATAAAACCAACAACAGAGGCCACCGATAGTGAGGTTTTGGTCAACCACATGGCGAACACCGCACCAATCAAAGCCATCGGCAAACTACACATGATGATGACTGCAAATACCATTGACTGATAACGTAAGTAGAGCACCAGAAAGATTAATGCGAATGACAAAACGCTAAGCACGATCAGTAAACGCATGGCTTGTTCCTGTGCTAAGAATTGCCCCTCCAGGCTGATAAAACTATCATCGGGTAATTGATGTTCCGCCACTATCTCTCGAACAGAACTTAGCAACTGCTTTACATCAACATTTTCACTATTGGCGTAAAGCACTAAGCGACGGCGACCATTTTCCCTGAGCACCTGATTAGGCCCGTCCTGTAATTGAATATCCGCAATATACGAGACTGGAATGGCCCCAGCCGGTGAATCAATCAAGGTATTGGCGATGGCACTGGGTGTGCGACCCGCATCCTCCAGCCTAAGTACCAGTTCGAAGCGCTTCACCCCATCAATGACATCCGTAACACTGCTTCCTTCGGTGAGCATGTTTAGCTGACGCAATGCAGAGCCCGGTGTGAGGCCATATTTGGCCAGTTCGTTATATTTTAAACGTACACTCAACTGCGGAATAAGTACTTGTTTTTCAATATTGACATCAACCAGGCCTGGTACACTTTCGAGCTTTTTACGCAGCCGCTCAGCACTGATCCGCAAACCTTCTAAATCATCACCAAAGAGTTTTATGGCAAGTTGGGCCCGGACACCTGACAACAGGTGATCAAGTCGATGCGAAATTGGCTGGCCAATGGCAACTTGTCCTGGCAATACAGAAAGCTTGTCACGAATTTCAGCGAGGACTTCTTCGCGGCTGCGCGCTGATGGTATTAAATCAACATCCACTTCAGACGAGTGAACCCCTTCAGCATGTTCATCTAACTCAGCGCGACCTGTTCGCCTGCCAACCTGTGTGACTTCCGGCACAGACAACAGCAGAGACTCGGCTAAATGGCCCATTTTGTTTGACTCGCTCAGCGAGGTACCCGGCTCAAAAATAATGCCGAGCACCAGAGAGCCTTCGTTAAAGGCGGGTAAAAACGCGCGGGGAAATTGCGTAATGCTGGCCGCTGAAATCACCGCGACAAGGCCCGTTACGGCTATCAATTGCTTTGACTTAGGTAACGCCCAGTCAATCCAAAGGCTTTGTAAGTGCTTGAGTTTAATAACCAGCCAGCTATCACCCTGATGGATCACTTTGGCATTAGGCAGCAAGTAATAACATAGCACTGGTGTGACGGTCATCGACACTAATAACGAGCCGAGGATCGCCACGATATAAGCAAGGCCAAGCGGTGAAAACAGCCGCCCCTCAATACCTGGTAACGCAAACAAAGGTAAAAACACCAGAATAACAATGGCGGTTGCGTAGACAATACCCGAACGCACCTCAACACTGGCTTGCCAGACCACCTCAAACACTGACTTTGGCGAGCGCAGTTGTGCATTTTGTTTTAAACGGCGCAGAATGTTCTCTACATCCACCACTGAGTCATCCACGAGTTCACCAATCGCAATAGCAAGCCCCCCCAACGTCATCACGTTAATACTCTGACCGAGCCACTGGAAAATCAACACAGTGACAGCTAAGGAAAGCGGAATGGCAAACAGTGAAATAATGGTTGTTTTAACTGATAGCAGGAACAAAAACAGCACAATTGTAACCATGATTGCGCCATCTCGCAGGGCTTCAGTGACATTATCAATTGACGATTTGATAAAGTCGGCCTGACGGAACAGGACCTGCGGCTGCGCAATACCTCTTGGTAACCCTGTATTTAACTCAGTCAGCGCCGCTTCAATTTGCGTTGTTAACTGAACCGTATCGGCATTAGGTTGTTTTTGCACATTGATCACCACCGCGGGCTTGCCATTAAAGCCACCATCACCGCGCTTTTCAGCAGCCGCATAACTCACCGATGCAACTTCGGATAGCAACACCGGACGACCCTCGTGCCAGCCTACCGCCAGGTTTTTAAGATGGTTAACGTCTAAGGTACGCCCCTGATGGCGGATCAGGTACTCTTGATTGTTCAAATCAACAAAGCCACCACCAAAGTTAGCGGCAAAATCACTGACAGAGGCCTGAAGCGATTCCAAATTCACTTTATGTTGACGCATACGCACCGTGTCGGGCGAAACGCGCAGCTGGCGTACTTCGCCGCCAATCGGGATCACCTGCGAAACACCGGGAATGGCCAGTAAACGTGGTCGTAAAACAAAATCGGCATATTCTCTGGCAGCCATTGCATCGGTGTCGCCCTGCTCATCAACGGGTAAGGCAATTAACATGACTTCACCCATAATGGACGATACCGGCCCCATCACCGAAGTAATGCCCGCAGGCAATTGCTCTGAGGCTAAATCCAGCCGCTCTGAGACCAGCTGGCGATTGCGGTAAATATCCGTATCCCACTCAAATTCAATGTAAACAATGGATAAACCAATGCCTGATGTTGAGCGGATCCGCGTGACACCGGTCACACCATTGAGCAAATTCTCAAGTGGAAACGTCACCAGTTGTTCGACTTCTTCAGGGGCCATGCCCCCAGCTTCAGTCAGTACGGTGACCACTGGCTTATTCAGGTTTGGAAACACATCAACCGGCAGTTTTTGCCCTTGCAAAACACCGTAAGCCATCATGACAAAGGCCAGCAAGAGCACAACCAAACGGTTTTTAAGGCTGCTTTTAACTAATAAATTAAACATCTTACTGCCTATCTCACCTGGTTGAGGAGTGATGCACCATCAACCACAACGCGGTTATCTGCGCCCAGCCCCTGGGTCACCAACACCAACCCGGGCTCAAGGTTCTGATAACGAATAAGCTGTGGCAAAAAGCGCTCAGCCGAGAGCTTAATCCAGACTTGTGGCAAATTATTTGGACTGAGAACAACTGCGCTGGCCGGGATGACAATGCCTTTGAGCTTTTCATCAATCGGCGAATGTATGCTAATACTCTGATTAATAAACAAGTTAGTATTATCCTGGCCCTGTGATAGCTCAAAGTTGAGGTGCACTAAGCCGTTGACAAGCTCCGGTGAAAAACCAAGGTAATTGAGAGAGATGCCCGGCTGCTCGACAACTTTCGCGGATGTTAGCTGCTGAGTTAGCGCAAAATCACGGGTACTGGCTTCAATTAAAAACTGCTCAGGTGCAATGATCTCAAATAATGCTTCGCCTGCTTCAACCCACTGCCCTCTGGATACCGTGTGATTAATGAGCACACCAGAGATAGGTGCAATCAGTACCTCCGGTTTTTCTAGGCCTTTTTGCAGTGCTTGCGCTTGCTGTTGCAAGCTTAACAGCTCCGTTTCCAGCTGCTCTAACGCTTGTTTCGAGGCTAAATCTCCCAGCTTTTTTAAGCGCTCCACATCGCGATTGGTTTGATCAATGCGATTGCGAATGGCGATTAATTCGCTGGTCTGGCTTGCCAATTCGTATGCCGTGTCCTGGTAACGGATAAGCCCCAGCACATCCCCGGCTTGCACCTTTACACCGGTTGGGTGGATACCCGTTTCAGGCGCATCTAACCGACCGTCACTGCTGGATTGGATCTTGGCATACCCGTCAGGGTGAGGTTTAACAATGGCATCCAAACGAACATGCTGTTTCACTTCAGACTCACGCACAAACTGAGTGCGTACATTGAGTAATGCCTGGTGCTTCATCGGCATAATGACGGAGCCGTCAGCTTGTTTGCCTAATGCGCCTTCCACCCTAGTTGGTTTTTGATCAAGATGCTCGCCATTGGGTCCATGGGCCCCTGGAGAGGCCAACAAACTGAACGAATATAAGCTTAATGAAAACAATACTGCATTCTTAAACGTCATTATTTACGCTCCTTTGAGATACGACCCAAAAACAATCCGGCAATGAACACACCAATACACAATCCAATCATCAGCCACGGAAAATCATGATGATGCTCATCGTGCTCAGAATTTGCGTGAGCGCCGGCATCTTCAGCTACCTGATGGTTTTCTAAATTCGCCACCAGCAAATCACCACTGTGTTCTGTCAAAATGGTCAAAACAATTTCATGTAACCCAGGTTGTTTTAACTGAAAAAGCATCGCAGGCTGTGTAAGTACATAAGCTTGTAATTGCTCAGAAAATTCGGCACTTGCACTTAAGTTGCCAAGCTCCAGGTCCAATGATGCATGCGCAACAGGGGTATTGGTTTTAAAGTCATGGAGGTAAATAACGAGTTCATTTTCAAGCAGCTCACCAGCTAACTCAAACGTTTCGGTAAAACTCTCAAATTTAGGGTTTGTGGAGCTCGCAACTTTCGCTCGCGTATCCAGGTGTTCACCATTCGGGCCGTGCGCCCCGGGTGATGCCATCGCATTGGAAAGGACAAATAACGATGCGATCAGCGCAACGCAAATAACGCTCGCATTCAGCTGCACTGTACGCAGCATATTCAATGTAAAAGACATAGTTAATCCAAAAAAAACAAAACACTTGCCAGCTAAAGCAAGTCGCTGACAACGAAAAGTTAAGTTGGATTAAGCTCTGGGGGGAGGTGTGGTATGTTTTATAAAAGGCGGCGACCAATCAGCACTAATTGATGCAATCGGGCCTGTTGGTTTTACTTCAGATTTTGAGTAGGGAGACACCTCAACGATACCTGTGGTACAACAATCAAGGTCTTGATTGATGTGCTTCACGGCTTCTTTTGAAAACGAGAGGTTGAACTCACCCTCATCATCATGATCGTGGCTGTGTGGCTGACCAATTTCGTGCAGTAAAGCATGCACATCGCCCTGAGACTTATGCTCTCCTTCATACGCTACGCTTCCGAATACCTGGGTACTCAGAATGCAAAGCATGATCAGAATAAGCGTCAATTTATGCATCAGGCGACTAAAGATTAACAGTTTGACGAAATCCTACCACCGAAATAAATCGAGCTCAATTTTTAATTTTTTAAAAAATGCAAGCGCCTACTATTCAAAACTTTCTTTTACATTGCAGTTAGCGCAGCTATTTTTTGAGTGAACTAACCTTTTTGACAATTTTCACTTTTGAGCAGCTAGTAGCAGGACCGTACAGTTCTGGAAAACCATTTTCCAGACTAGATGGCGTATAGGATTCCAGATTTGGATGTACAGAGTAGATTATTACTGGGGCTAATACTCATCGTTATCAGTAAAGTAAAAGCGCTTTGAAACGATGGGAAAGAATTAGCCCCACACGACAACCATGTCTGAATAGCGCGCAATGGTGCTTTATGCACATTTTCCTCTTAGCGAGATTCAGCCTTACTTGTTTTAACCATATCACGGTACTGACTCGGCGTTTTTCCGGTATACTTTTTAAACACCTGATTAAAGCTAGATTTTGAATTAAATCCGCAATCGTAGGCAATATTAATTAACCTGTCACTTTTAGGTCTTTTTCCCAGTTCCTCAATAACCGCATCCACCCTTAATTGGTTTACCAGCTCATAGAACCCACCTGAAGAATGTAGAGCCAACACATCAGAAAGCTGATGCCTGCTTATATTCAGTTTTTCTGCCAGTTGAATTTGGCTGAAATCAGGTTGTAAATGAAGTTTGCTCGTTCGGAGCTCTTGCTCGACCAACACCAAGAGTCCTTTTTGTTGCGTTGTTACTTCAGGTTTAATTTGCTCTGCAAAGTCTTTATCAGTATTGCCCCCCTTTACGAGAACACGAGTAAAGCCAGCAGGCCTCCCATAGCAAATCAACAAATAACTGATAGAAAATATGCCCACCACAGTAGACAGATAACTCAACGCAATCAGCTTATCTGATTTATCAAGTTCCATAATGACTGCTGTCACTGAGACAATAAAAACACTCGCCATCATCAGGTAGCAAATCACAGTGACGGTAAGCAACCAACATAGCTGGCGAAAAATACTGCTACCGCGTTGTTGCCACCAAAACATAAAAATTTGCCAGCTACCGTAGGCCAGATAAAGACAAAAATGCCCTGCGGTTAACATAGATATCATGGAAAACCGCTCAGAAAAGGGTCTGGTTGATACCGTTTGTAAGTTGACAGCTTGCTCAGCCAGAAAATCACTTTGCTCATACAATGAGATTAAACTGAAATACCCGACCCACATAAGAAAGGGTAACAGGTGAATCACATCTTTTTTATCAAACTGATGCGCTGAATTTGTCATTGTCATAACAAACGCCATAAAAATGGGGCCCAACAACAAATAACTGTTTAAGCGCTCCCACATCGTTATGAGCAGCATATCAGGTTCAAAAAGACCACTGTCTACATAGAAGCCAACACACATGTTGGTTGAAATTAGCAGTATAAAAGCAGCAAGCAATCTGCCCGGGCCAGAAAACCTCAAGAGATACAAGGATTGAATACAGGCTTGAATACAGCCCAAGGCAACGATATTACTAAAACTGAACATCAAGACTCCCTTGTATTCAACAACACGTCCAATCTGGCCTCTTTGCACCTTGCAAAGAAAAATAAAAAACAGATAAATCAAAAAGATAAAAATAAACGGTCCATACTGGCCAGTATCACCGAAAAGCGCCTGGCTCGAGCTTAACATACTAAACCACACCAACAAATCAGAGGTTAAGTATGCAGTCAAAGATAGAGTTATTATTAAATTACATTGTCATTGTAATCGCAGTGGCTTATGGCGCTATGGTATTTATAAGCCTTAATTTTAAACTTACTCCAGAGCAGATGAGTAACCCGGGAATGGTTATCGCATTTCTAATCTCCTGCACGTTCAACATTGCAAAGTTAAAAGAAAAAACAACAAGCTTTAGAATTCACCTTACAGCTCTGTTCGCGAACATACTCACGTTTAGTTACGCAGCAGCGTTTGCGGTGCAAGACCCATGGATAGCAAAAGTCGTCACGACTATTTTAATGGGGTTAATACTGGCGTTTTCGTTATCTGGCACAATTCAGTTGAAAAAAGGCGCGGCCAGTCAAAAGACATATAGTACCCCGCATTGAAGGGACGCAAACACAGACAAGCAGAGGCGGATATTCACCTCTGCTTGTTAAAATCCACATAGCTTTTAAATAGCTCACTTATCAAAACCACCCGTAATAGAAACCCACTTATTCATTAAAAGGAAAGTCATGAATAAAACTTCAACAAGCGTTTCCATTGCAACAATACAAAACGGCGTCGCCCGCTCTGATGGTAAACTCTCAGCAACAAAAGACGCCTTGATTTTCGAACCGTTGAATAAAAAGTTCGGTTTAGGGCCTTACCATATTGAGCGAAGTGCCATATCAAAAATAGAGAGGTGTTATGGTACAGGCGCAGGAATATTGCCTGTAACGACTGAGGCAATCAGAGTTACGCTGATAAACGATCATAGCTATGAGTTTATCATTGCCAATGCGAAAGAGTGGTTGGCCCATTTAAACCCATAATTCACTCTCTGGAAGCACATGGGTACCATAAATCAATCACACAGCCAAAAACACCAGTGTTAGTTTTAACTTTGGACCCATTGCCTTATCGAGGCATCATTGTTGAACCCAGCACTTGGCCAGACGTCAGATGACGGCTTACGTTCAGAACATAACCCACTCTAACGTCTGTTTGTATTGAGTTTAATTACCGCGAAGACTTCACCTGCCTTTTCTCCGCAACCGTAACCTGATTTTTAATATGAAACGCATTGTACTGGTTCAGATCCTGAACGTAGACGGCACCGGACTCTTTACCATTGGCGTCATGATGTGGGGTGGCTATCACCGCTTTACCGTCGGAGAGGCCGACGTTCCAGCCAAGTTGATCGCCTGGCTGCGCATTGTTAGCAACCACTTTGGATGAATAGTGCCAGCCATCGGCGCGCTTTTTGTAGACATATAATGCGCCGGTGTCTTTGCCTTGTGCGTCATGGTTCATCGCGCTGATAATCGCCGTATCACCACTGAGTGCCACGCCGCGGCCAAAGCGATCATCGGCTGCGCCATCAGGAGAAGTGAGTTTTTGCGCCTCGGTCCAGCGTGTGCCTTTGCGCTCAAAAATATAGGCAGAGCCGGCATCCACGCCCAGACCCTCTACGTCATCGCGTCGTGCCGAGATGAGTGCCGTATCTCCTGAAATTGCGACCCTGACGCCAAAGATATCGGTATCACCGCCATCGGACGCCATCAACTTAGCCTGCTGATGCCATTGCTCCCCGTCTTGCACGTAAATGTATACGGCTCCGGCGTTTTCTGCCGTTTTGTCATGCAAATCAGCGCCAACGACTATGGTATTGCCATCAACCGCGACGTCGATGCCAAACAGATCGCCCGCCGCGCCATCACTGGCCATGATTTTGCTCTGATAGCGCCAGGTATCACCAGAACGAATATAAATATACGCAGCACCGGCATCATTCGCCTTTGCATCATTACGTGGGGCACCAATCACCAGCACTTTGTCGGTAAATGCCACACTCTGGCCAAAGGCATCACCCGGTTTGGCATCTGGCGCGGTAAAAATCTCAGTTTGTGTCCATGTGTCTGCTTTTCGCGCAAAGGCCACCACCGCACCGGCGTCTTTGCCTTTGTCATCTCGTCTCATACCGCCGAGCATGGCGATGTCATTCTTTAAGACCACCTTACCACCCAGGGTGTCATCAGCAGACAGAGGCTTTGCAACCAGCTTAGCTTGTTGCTGCCAGCCCTTCTCCCCTAATACGTAGACATAGCCCACGCCGCCGTCATTAATCCCATTGATATCCGCTTTGTGCGCGCCCACCACAACCGTGTTACCGTCAATCGCTGCACCATAGCCAAAATAGTCTTCCGCCTTGCCATCATTGGCAAGTAATCTGTCTGGCGCCGCAAAGCTATGACCAGCCAGTGCTGTTAGCATGGCACACAGGGTATATTTCATAGTTGATTGTATTTTCACCCGTTCCTTCCTTTTTCTTCCAATACATCAGGCCCAAACTTGTCGCATTTTTGATGATATTTCAACAATCTATTTTACTGATCAAGATATTCTCAATGAGTCTGAGCTGACAAAAGCGCATACCTGCTTCTGACTGGAGTGACACCGTTAACGGTCTGGTAAGCCCTAAGTGACTAACAGCACGTTACTTTTACCTTTTTTAGGGATTTAGTAATAAAGCAACATAGCTGCTTAATTTGGTTTATACCTGTGCGCTGAAATAAATGTAACCAATTATAAATACAGATAATTATCCTGCTTTAAGCGACCTCGCACACAGCGTGTGCTTGCGCCTTTTAAAATGACATTTCTGTGAAAGGTGACGATGCCATATTGTTTAACTACCTCAGGCTCCATACAATCTGGTCTAGACCAAAAGAGGTATACCCATTATGACTCACTACTTACTCTTAACACCAGGCCCGTTAACCACCTCAGATACCGTGAAACAAGCAATGCTGAAAGACTGGTGCACCTGGGACGATGACTATAACCTGGACGTAGTCCAAACAATCCGCCGTACATTAATTAAGCTGGCAACCCCCTCAACCGGTTACACCAGCGTACTGATGCAAGGCAGCGGCACCGCCTCTGTTGAATCTGTGCTTGGCAGCGCCCTGTTGCCCGAAGACAAAATACTGGTGATCAACAATGGCGCATATGGCAAACGCATGGCAGAGATCTGTCAGATACTTGGCCTGGCGCATGAAGTGCTGAGCTTTAAAGAAACCCAGCTGCCAGATTTAGAACAGATTGCTGTAAAGCTGGCTACTGGCGGGTTTAGTCACCTGGCAATGGTGCACTGCGAAACCACCACAGGTATGCTCAACCCCCTGGCGCCCGTAGCACAACTATGTAGCGATTATGAGGTGCGTTTTATCCTTGACGCGATGTCGAGTTTTGGCGGCATCACTATGGATGTGGCAAAGCTGAATATTGAGTTTTTAATCAGCTCCGCCAATAAGTGTATTCAGGGTGTTCCAGGCTTTGGCTTTGTGATCGGCAAGCAAGCAGCCATTGAGCGCTGTAAAGGCAATGCAAAGTCGCTCAGCCTGGATCTGTATGATCAGTGGCATACCATGGAAGTATCGAATGGCAAGTGGCGCTTTACGTCACCAACCCATGTGGTCAGGGCCTTTGCTCAGGCACTCACTGAGCTGGCCGATGAAGGCGGCGTAGCAGCCAGACAGGCGCGCTATATGCAAAATCAGCAGCTGTTATGTCAGGGCATGCAGGAATTAGGATTTGAGCCTTTGTTACCGGTTAATTTGCACTCGCCCATCATCACTTCTTTCTACTCCCCCACGGCACCTAACTATGACTTTAAACGCTTTTATGAAGCACTGAAGGCCAAGGGCTTTGTGATTTACCCCGGCAAAGTATCCGACGCAAACTGCTTTCGAATTGGCAATATCGGCGCCGTGTACCCCGAAGACATAGCACGACTTATCAGCGCGATTGCTGAGGTCAAATACTGGGAATAAACTCCACCAGAGAACACCAACAAGGCCACAATGCGCGGCCTTTTATGGGTCAAACAGCGAGTCAACTTACTGACTGTCCACTTCGATTTCTATCGCACTGTGTACCCAGTATTCTATGTTGTAATCGACCAACTTGTCGGCCTGATTAAAGCGCTGGCGAATTATCTTCAGGCATAACGCGCCACTGTTCACGTTAAGCAGGTCAGCTTTGTCATCGGGAATAGCTGTGACAACCAGGCTGCTGCGTTCATGAGTCACGTTAATCCCGTAATCTCGTTCAAAAATGGTGGTCACCGAGCCTTCTAAGGACTTAGACGCCAGATCATCAAACTGGGCGGCCAGACAGTAAATCTCTTCGACCATCACAGGACGTTCATCCAAAGAGCGCACCCGGCAAATGGCATGGAACGTTGCCGGGCTTTGTACTGCAAATGCCTGATTGACGACATTCGAAGCCAGGGTTGTCTCAAAGGACACCACCTGGGTTAATGGCGTAAACTGCTGCTCCTGTGCAAGCTGGTAAAAGTTCACCTTTTTAACCGGATCCCACTTCAGCCTGGGTGGAGAGATAAACCAGCCTTTGCGGTTCTGACGATAAATCACACCTTCGGCTTCCAGCCTGATAAGCGCTTCTCTTACGGTGATCCGGGTGGAGCGGAACGTATATTGTAGCTCGCGCTCGGAAGGCAGCTTTTTCAGCTCGGGATGATCGGCGATCAACGCAAATAAATATTGCCTGATTTCTTTATAAAGCAGCATAAGTCCCTATTGTCCTGTTAACACCTGAGTGGTCAGCGCCAGCCAGGGTGCAATGTCTGTGTCGATGATGTGGCTGGGTTTGCCTGAGTCGTCATATCGGCGCAGTTCCATCGCCTGAGCAAAACAGCCGAGCGCTTCAAACGCACGCGCTTCGCTGTCAGTCATTGCTCCGCCCTGCTGTTGCAAGGTCTTCCAGCTTGCGTCAGATAAGCACCGGGCTCCAGCTATTCTGGCAGCGTAGCGTTTTGCCTGGACATGATAGCGAATTGGCAAATAAACGCTAGCGGGAAACCCCTTTTGTGCGAGCCAGTGACTGGCAATGTCAGCATGCTCACTGTGCCCCCATTGGTCCAGCCCGTCTAACTGAGCTTTGTCCGCGATAAAGTGGCCAATGTCATGCAAAAATGCTGCGCACACCATGTCAGGCGCTGCCTGATGCTGTTGTGCATGCCAGGCGCTGCTGACTGCATGGCTGATCTGTGTGCATACTTCGCCGTAAGTATTGTCACCAAACTGTCTAAACAAACAGGCAATTTCATCTATGGTGTCTGTCATTTATCAGCCTTACCGGCGGCGGCCGCCAGCTTTGATAACTGCTTATCAAGCCACCAGGGGGAGTGGCCGGCATCTTCACACCGCTCTTTACGCTGCACCGACTGTTTTACCAGTTGCGCCCCTAAATAACGTATTGGCTCAGGCGGGAATGCGCCCAACGGTCCTCGTGCCAGACCACTGCGTGCCCAGGCATTGTCTAACCCCAATACCAGCGACGACAAGATCTCGCCACCCAGATAGCTTTGCACAACACCATTGCCCGAATAACCCAGCCCATAAAATACATTGGGGTTACCGTTCAGTCGGCCAAAAAATGGCAGGCCGGTAGCAGACCTGTCTGACGCCCCTGTCCAGCTCGTTTCAAACGCGCCATCCAGTGCAGGAAACAGATGCCGAAAGCTGGCTTTGAGCATGGCTTCAAAACCACTGGGTTTGTCGAATGCGCTGAGCATTTTATTGCCATAAGCAAACAGATTACCGCCCTTACCCAGCATCAGGCGGCCATCCGCACTGGTTCTGTAATAGTGTACAAAAACACGTGAATCAGCCACCGCTTTACCGTGGGACAGGCCTATGTCGGCCAGGGCTTGCTCCATCGGCCGGGTGATCATCATATCGGAAGACACCAGTACATAGTGGCGATTAAAGCGCGGAAAACATTGCCCCATCCAGCCATTAATGGCGATAACCACTTTCTTTGCTTTCACGCTACCGAGGCGTGTTTCAACCGTCGGATTAGTACTGCCCTGCAACCCCGTCATGGGTGACTGCTCATAAATCTTCACGCCCAGCGACTGGGCCAATTTTTTGAGGCCCAGCACCAGCTTGCCCGGATGCACACTGCCTGCGGCATCAGTGGCAATCGCTGCACGGGTTTGTGTGCTGCCTGAAAGCCTGATGGCATCAGCCTGCGCTAACGCCTGCCAGCGATTGATACCATGCTGTTCAAGCAAAGACACTGGATGTGACAAAGATTGCGCCTGTGCCGCATTGGTGGCAGTGTAAAGCGCGCCTTCAGCGCGCACCTCAGCGTCAATATTGTAGCGATGACAAAATCGCTGAATATCAAACACCGCCTGCTCGGATGCCTGTACCAGACGAATGGCTTCTTCAACACCAAACAGCCTGAGCAAGGTATTCAGCTTAGTCGCAAAGGTCAGCATACAACCGCCGTTGCGCCCGGATGCCCCTTCGCCACAGCGGCCTTTCTCAACCAGGGTGACATCGGTGTTGGGCGACTGTTGCTTTATTTTAATGGCACTCCAGAGCCCGGTATAACCGCCACCGACAATACACACATCACTGTGAATATGGGCAGTTAATGGCTTGGTTGTTTTGTCGTCCGTCAACGCCTGCGCCTGCCTGAACCAAAATGGCTGACAGTGACTCATGGGCGCTGGTGTCTGGCTCGTTTCGCCATGATCTGCTGGATCACGGGAATGGCATCCGCCAAAGAGTCGACCACAAAATGGGCGCCAGCCTGATACAGCTCAGAATAAGCTTTTTCTTTCAGCACACTTTGCTGCTCAGCCGTCAGGTCCCGCCACTCAGCTTCGGTTAAACCGATGGCATTGCCAGTGACCGCCAGACCCACAGTCCACATACCTGCACGTAGCCCTTCTGTAATACCCGGCGCTGAGTCGTCAAATTTGATGCAGTTGGCCACGTCATTGATCCCCAACTTCTGTACATTTTCTAATGCCATCCAGGGACCCGGTCTTGACCCTATGGTGTCGTCACTGGCGACCCAGCAGTCCGGGCTATACCCTTGCTTTGCCGCTTCGGGTACCAGGATCTCCATCACTTCGCGTGGATAGCCTGAGCAGGAACCTATTTTGATCTGCTGCGCCTGTAACCAGTCGATGGTATCAAGTGCACCAGCAATCGGCATTGCATGTTGCGCCACCTTGGCTTTTTGCAACGGCATAAACGTGTTGTAAATAGTATCGACCGTGTCATCGCTCATGGCCTGGCCAAACTGTGCCTGCCAGCGCGCATCAACCGAAGGCAGCTGACCAAGTGTTTTTATGTGATCCCACTTGCCCATGCCCATTGGTACACGGGCTTCTGCCAGAGAAATATCAAAGTCATAAGCCTGCTTGAAGGCCTCAACAAAAATGGTAGTGGGGGCAACAGAGCCATAATCCACGACAGTTCCAGCCCAGTCTAAAATGACAGCTTCAATATGATTCATGTGGTTTCCTTATGATAATGTGCGGCGATTATGCCGGCCGTGAAGGCGAGTTGGTCAGTGGCATGTGGCCCCGGCGTAACAGGCGGATACTGAAATACACCATAGAGCCAACCACCAGCGCGCCACCAAGGATTGCTACCAGGTAACAAAGTTGAATAAAAAACGCGAGCCAGCTGATCTCGGGGGAGGCAAATGTGCGATACAACAAGATGCTGACACTCCCCAGGTAACCCGCTGAATCGGCGAGGTAAATTAAAAAACCCGCATTCGCCGTTGAGCCTACGGCTGAAATCATGCGGTCAAACAAAAAGCAGTTATACGGGATGTAAGCGATATACAGTCCGGCACCCAGCCACACCATCCAGCTTTTGCCGTCAATCCAGTGCTGCTCAAACGCATAGGTGGTGCCTCCCAGCAGCACACAACCCAACAAAATAAAGCCATGATTACTTAAAAACGCACTGGTGTTGTTCTTAATCATCACCATGGCAGCGAGCACAAACAACACGACACCGGCGATGCGAATGCCCGCATAGGCAAAAATCGCAGGCTCTTCGCCGTGGCCGAGTGCCTGCCAGATCTCCGCCGAGAAGTTATCGCGAAAATCTCGCAAACCGGTAAACAGCAAAAAGCTGGTGATAAGCAGTAAAATGCCCGGCGCATAACGGAGGAAAAACGCCAAGCGCTGTTGAGCATTCATAGGCGCACGAGCTTGCCTTGCACTTTGGTCGTCCGGCGAAGGCGGCGGGGTTTGCGCCAGCAAATACACCGATACAAATAAAGGTACAGTGAAAATGGCCCCGGTTGTGGCTGGCATCCAGTATTCTGTTACGTTCAGATCGACTATCAGCCATTGCCCCACTGTGCGCACCAAACCCGATGCCACAATAAAGGTCACGCTTAAAAACGCCCCGAGGATCTCAGAAGTTTTTCGCCCTTCTAAAAAGCTAAAAACAATCCCCCAGATCATGCCAAGCGGCACGCCATTTAAGAACATCATCAGCGGTTTGAGTTGCTCCGGTACCAGTGCGAATAACACCAGCGCTAACTGCGCGGCCATCACCAGTGTCAGTATGGCCAGTGCTCTGCGATTTGCAGTTAACTCGGATACCACCTTGATACCTATGAATTTAGACAACAAATAGCCAAACACCTGAGCCAGCACCAGCGCTATCTTAAAATCAAGCACGCCCATAAACGCCTCAACCTGCTCGAACTTGCCAACAGAAAAGGGTTTACGAAACGCATACATGCAGAAGTAAGTCATAAATGCCGCCGAAGAAGCATACATAACAAACACCCAGGTGTGGCTGCGCTGAATAACGCGATTGATTAATGACATGACACTATTACCTGAAAAAGAAAACTGGGAAGGCTAACCTTCCCAGTTGACAGTGCGATTAAAAGAAATCGTATTTAAAGCCAATCTGCCCACGGATACCGTAGTATTCGATTTGGTTCGGACGCTGTTCCGATCCAGTGAAATACTGTAGCGGCTCATCGGTCAGGTTGTTGAGTTCCAGATAAATCATGGCATTGTCGTTGAGGTAGTAAGACGCGGTGGCATCGACGCTTGTATAATCTCCATAATACGTGTCCAGCGTCGTGTTATCGCCGTGATCTTCGATGTATTCCCCCTTATGGTTCACTGCAATACGCGCCGCGAAGTCACCATTGTCATAGTAAAAAGCAACGTTATACAGCGCATCGGCCTGACGAGAGATCTTCACTTTATCGTCACGACCCGGGATGTCCATTTCTGAATCCATCAGCGTAAAGTTCACGCTCATACCAAAATTGTCGAGTGACTCATTGACAAATGCCAGACTGGAATTGGCATTAAACTCAATCCCATGCAACCAGGCATCATCGCCATTCAGCGGGCTTTTCACCGTCACGGAATTGCCCCGATAAGTGCCCTGATAGCTCTGAGAGAAAACCGGATCGATGATCTGTTTATAAAAGTACCCTGCGGAGATAACGCCAGCATTATCAAAGTAGTGCTCATACATTAAATCAAGGTTATTTGAGTAAGTCGGGTCCAGCTCCGGGTTGCCTGAGCGCAACTGGTTTTCGATTTCCAGGTACGTACTGCCCGGTGATAGCTGGCCAAAACCAGGACGGGCGAACGTACGAGTCAACGCCAGTCGTACATTGGTCATTTCGTCCTGATGATAGGTAACATGTACTGAAGGCAACACGGACCAATAGTCCTTACCGCCATGCTCTGGTTCAACGCGGGTTCCGTCATCATTCTTCACCGCCACATAACCAAATACATCCGTTTTGGTCTGCGTTGCACGCAAGCCACCTAAGATTGTCCAGCGCTCTGATGGCGTGTAAGTCGACATACCGTAGACAGATAAATGGCTTTCTTCCAGGTCAAAGTTACGACTTAAACCACCGCCGTTTTCTACCACCTCAGAATCGTCAAGGTCGTAATTTAACTTGTGATTATTTTCGTTCCACCAGCGCTTCAGATCATTCACCGGGATCACTTTTGAGAAGTGCTTTTGATAGTCAATCTCATAGTTATCGAGGTAGTCACGTCGACCAGGTTGATCCACTAAGCTGACGCCTAACTCATCTGCTACCTGCGCCAGTGTCGGCGTTGGTCCAAACTCGTCTTCGTTCCAGCTGTAAAACTTATCGAAGAAGCTGGCATTACGTTCTTTGTCTCGGTATTTAAAGCCAGCTTTAAACTCAAGCTGGTCTGAATATGTGTGGATGAGGTCAAGCTGGGCGACGATTTTGTCTTTTTCTTTAATATCTACCCCATAGAGCTCAACATCTGCCAGCACGGCTTTATTGGGATCCATCACCCAGTCATCCGGCAAGTGCATGCCAATCTGGTGCGCCGGATCGGTGCCGCCATCTATGGTGTTATAGATCAGGCCGGTTTCTTTGTTCTCGCCATCGCGCATGCCCACATCAGTATCAAACTCGACACCTTGTTTAAACTTCACCACATAATAGGCATTGTCTTTACCATTAGGAATGTCACCATACTCAAACTGATTCTCATAGGTACTCAGCTTCCATTCCAGACGCGTATTGAAATCGATGTCGAACTCACCACCAAACTCAAACCCCGTCATCTCAGTGATCAGTTCATCATGAATATGCTGAAGCTCAACGCGATTTTTGTTGTAGCGCACTCGATGCTTGTAATGGGTTTCCACGTCAGACAAGGTGCCATACATGGCTTTAGCATAGACAACTCCCTTATCCAGCAGGTATTCACCCGACATATTCAGACCGTAGGTTTTGCGCGTTCCTGTGTAGTCACGTAGTTCTAATCTGTGTACACCTGCGATGCCCTCTTCATCTACTTCGCGGCGTGGTTCATAGTTGTCAGTCGCCCAGTCACGTTCCCAGGCGGTGGCATTAATTAAAAAGCCAAACTTATCATTGGCTAAGCGGTCACCGTAGAGCAGGTTAAAGGAATGACTGCCACCCTCAGCTTTCTCAGAATCTCCTACACCCACATTCACAGACAGTAGGCGCTCATCCGGTGCCCGGCGTGTCACAAAATTGATGTTACCGCCAATCGCATCTCCTTCCATATCCGGCGTAATGGCTTTGGACACTTCTACCAGCTCAATCATATCGGTCGGGAAAAAATCAAAGGCCACCGCACGGCTGGTCGTTTCTTCTTCCGCGGTCGGTAAGCGATCACCGTTTATCGAAGTAGAGTTCCATTGAGCCGGCAAGCCACGAACAGCCACAAAGCGGCCTTCCCCCTGATCTCGCTCAATGGATACGCCCGGCATACGCTGCACGGCTTCCGCCGCATTACGATCCGGCAATTTGCCGATACCATCCGCCGACAGTACATTTTTAATATTGTCGGACTCTTTTTGAATGTTGATGGCCTTCATGGCGCCACGGCGCATATGACCCACGGCGACCACTTCTTCCAGTGTATTATCGTTACGATTAAGGCTTAAACTGCCCAAATCCACAATCTCCCCATCCACGACCGTGATATCAAAGTCAGCAGACGGATAGCCCAGATACTCCACACGCAGCGTGTGTGTGCCCGCAGGCAGGCGCGATAAATTGAATTGCCCCTGATAATCGGTCGATGTGGTTGATTTAGTACCCACCACTGAAATTTTAGCGCCTGATAGCGTGCCTGATGCATCCGTAATTAAGCCTGTGATTGAGCCATCTGCCAGCGCAGAAAAACTTGTCATGGCCAATATGCCCGCGGCTATCGGTGTCAGTTTGTTCATGTCATCCCCAAGAAGAGTTATTTAATAATTAGCAATTATTTGGTCTAGACCAGACTTTGAGGAACAGTTTATGGGGCATGTATGACAAAGGTGTGTCGCATTTTTGAAACTGATATTAATGGGGAGGTGGCATTTCGGCGTGGCACAAACGACTGTACGGGTACTTGGTATTGTTCACTGGCTGCATAGTGCTTTTTCATTAAAAAGAAGTAAAAACAAAACAGTACAGACCAGTCACTCCATATTCCATGCAGATTTGTCCGCTACCCTCAGCATAAAAGTACCTAAAATAAGAAATTAAGGAACGTTAATGAACACCAAGTTACATGCGCTCTGCCTGGCGATTGCGCTGGGCGTCTCGGGCCAAGCAATGGCAGCCTGTAACGGGCTTGCGGGCGGCGCTTCGGCATACCTGGACGGCGAGACACTGAAAGTGAAAGGGTCGCGCCATAGCGAACAGTTCACCCTCAGTAAATCAGGCGATACTCTGACCGTGACCCGTAAAGTGGGTAGCAACAGTAGCTGTGAGACCTTCTTTATGAGCCAGATCAGTGCGCTTGAAGCGCGCCTGGGCAATGGAGCAGACTCGTTCAATGCCAGCAGCATTGCAGTATCACAAACCCTGTACGGACAATATGGTAACGACACCCTGATCTCAGGTAACCAGAACGATCGCCTCTACGGTGGCCGGGGCAACGATACCCTAAAGGGCAACAGTGGTAATGACCAGCTGTTCGGTGAAGATGGCAGTGACACGCTGCACGGCGGCTGGGGAAATGATCAGCTCAAAGGCGGCAACCACCATGACAAGTTGTTTGGTGACTACAATGACGACACCTTATGGGGTGATGATGGCGGCGACTTGCTGATGGGTGGTCAGGGTACCGATGTACTTTACGGAGGCAATGACAACGACTATCTGGGCGGTGGCTGTCGTCTGGCCAATGCCAACAACGGCTATATTTATGAGCAGAGTAACTGTAACAGCAATCGCGATGGCAACGATAAACTCTACGGCGGCGCGGGTCATGATGTACTCAGCGGTGACAACGGTCATGACACCCTGTATGGCGAAGATGGCAATGACTACCTGACCGGCAATGGCGGCCGCGAAGATCGCTTACATGGCGGCAATGGCAATGATGCCTTGTTCGAAAATGGCGATGGCAATCCAAACAGCCTGCGCTGGCACAAAGCCTGGGGTAACAATGGTGACGATATCCTCTTTACCAATGGCGAAAACTCCAACCAGGAAGGCGGTAAAGACAATGATGTGATCATCACCTCTTCGAGTGGCTATGAGGCAAAAATTCATGGCGGAAAAAGCGCCGACTTCATCTGGACTGCCGACGCAGCGCCTCAGGGCACCTGCGGTAAAGGTGATGACAAGGGCATGGTATTTCTGAACAGCTGTGAAGGCACCACCTGGGTAAAAGACTATCAGGGGCTGCTGTCTAAGGTGGATAACAGAAGTAACTTCAATAACCCGTATTACGAGGCGGCCAACGCTGTGGTTGAAATGTCCGGTGAATACTCTGGCTATAACAATGGCTGGCGCAGCCTGGGTGTCCGCCCGACTCCGTTATACGACATTGTATCCGGTGCTGTCTTTGCGCGCTGGTTAAGCGACCAATCGACTCTGCCGTATTCTTACTATGAATGGCGAGTTGATTATAATGTCGGGAATTCTGGCATTTACGGCACTTACTTTAACTGCATGGAAAACAACGTCGCCTATATGTGCCGACATATAATTCAGCAAACTGAGACCTGTTATAACAGCAGTGGTGACTCTATTAGCTGTAGTTAACTCAAATTACAGCCTGACAAGGAAGTTGGGAACATACTGCCTATCAAACGCCTTTTCTGGTTACAGCCCTCTGGTCACATTAGAACAATTAAGGTACAAATAATACCACTTCACGACCTGACAACACCTGGATGTTATTATGGCTTTACTGCTTTACCTCGCCGCCACATTGCTCGTTTTAGTTTCGCTGGCGCATTCTTATCTCGGTGAGCGCTTTATTCTGATGCGGCTATTTAAGCGAGATAATCTGCCCCAGCTGTTTGGCAGTAGCGATTTTACCATTCGCACGCTGCGTTTTGCCTGGCACCTGACTTCCATCGCCTGGCTGGGATTTGCCGCACTTCTGATTGCTCTGGCATCACCCGGGTTCACCCCTGCTACGCTGCTTCACATCACCGCGCTGACATTTGCGCTACACAGTTTACTGGCTTTGGGTCTATCAAAAGGAAGGCACTGGTCATGGATATTATTTGCTGTGGTGAGTGTGCTGCTTGTAGTGGCCGCGATATAACTGCCCTCACGCCCGACTCCTGTGTTGCTTTCATCACGGTCAAGCTATTCAACGCCCCACAAATGATATAGTATAACATTTTATTCAAGGCGCTCAGCAGCTCGTACGATAAGCCTGCACTAGCGCTTACGTTAATCATCAAGGTGAGGAAACCATGAGAAACCTGTCTGAGAGGTTAGACAAATACGCCATCGGCTTGTCTGCGATGTGCGTCGTTCATTGCTTGTTTGTGCCCCTGCTGGTTGCCTTGCTGCCAGCGTTCGGTGCAACCTTCTTTTCAGATGAGGCATTTCATCGCTGGTTACTTGTTGGCGTGCTGGTGACCAGCAGCAGCGCGTTATTTCTAGGGTGTAAAAAGCACAACCAGTGGCGTATTTTAGGCTACGGCACCGCAGGTATCGGCGTATTATTCTTCGCCGCATTTTTTGCCCATGACTTGATGGCTGAGGAAGGGGAAAAGCTGCTGACGATTTTAGGCAGCGTATTGCTGGTGATCAGCCACTATAGAAACTTCAACCTGTGTCAGACCGGGCGCTGCCACTAACCCCCCTGCATGGCCGCCTTTACAATCAATGTGCGGCCAAGACCTGCGAGACAAGCTCATTCAATTTGCCAGGATCACTACCCGGTCCAACGACCAGTAATTTACTCCCCGTAACCGGCTCGCCTTTAAATGGGCGGATCGACACAGCACCATCCGGACATCGCTCAAAGTAAGTATAATCAGCACTTGTACCAATGCGTGTACAGCCTTTCACGCGCAAAATGGTCTCGGGTATACGCGCGCACAAAGCCCCAATACAGGTTTCATCAGGTAAAGCAGGTAACGCCACAGAGCAGGACGCCCAGTGTGATTTTTGATGCTCAAATGCATCGACATTACCCGACACGGGTGACAGCTCCGGCAGCTGCCAAAGTGCAAGCTCACTGACATCCTGAATTGTCGCGTTTGGGTTCACCTGGTGAAGTTCATCCTTAACAGTCTGTATGCGCGCGTCGGATAAACCAGTGGTATGTGTGAGTACAATGAGCGAAGAGACCTGCACCTGGTTTGCTTCCAGCGCGTTGTGCTCACCACGGCGTTGCCAGTTTTTGGCATCGACCACCGCGATCTGTACCGGGGGTTTGAAGCGTTCGTCCAGCCCCACACCAAGAAACCCCATTAAACGACAGGCATCGGATGTACCATTCGCTTCAATCAAGGTGATCCCTCGCTTGCGCTGTGGAATACGATTAATACTGTCGCGCAGTGCGGTGATGCCACTGCAACAAATACAACTGCCATCGAGCGGCTTTAATGCCCCTTCACTGAGCTGTTCGGCCAGTTGTCTGGCATCCAGCTCGGCGTGCTCATAATCATTCAGGATCACATAGGGGTCCCAGTCGGCTTGCTGAGCCTCAAGCAGCAGACGTTTTAACAGCGTGGTTTTACCCGCGCCCAAAAATCCAACCAGTACAAGGATAGGTTCCATACTTACAGTGCTCTCCAGCCAACTTAAAAACACTCATGACCAGATAGTCATCTGACGATAATCCAGTGTAATCACATAGTAACACACTGTGACTTTACCACTCAGTCAATAAAATCCAGCGTCAGCAACAGACGAGTTTCACCGCTGACGGGCGCTGGCGAACGATGCACCAGGGCTCCATCTTCATTGCCAAGCCAGCCTGACCCTTTCAATAAAGCAACATCACCCGCATTGAGCTGCTGAATGTCGGATTCAGATGTGTAGATTCCGGATTCATGGTCCTTTTTACCTTTGCTACCGGCACCGAGCTTGCTGCGATCAACTGTGTCGTGAGGCAACCACTGAGAGGCCACACCACCCAGCGTACTCACCAGCCGGCAAGGTATGTGATCGACATGGAACTTAGGACACATGGCTTTATTGAGTATCGTGAGCCTGAGTCCGGCGCGCTTTAACTCAAACAAAGTACAAAACATATCCACCAGCATCGCCAGGTGCTCAGTCAGCGCAGGCTTATCAACAAGCAACGCCGAGGCGGCGTGTAATTCGCCTATCGTTTGCTCGGGAGTCGCCGCAATCGACAGCTGCAACTCGCTGGTATTGCTGAGTAAATTTGTTACTTCTGAATTAAGCGTCTGAGTCAGCGTGCATTGCCAGACACTCAGATTAATTTCTTCGCGATAGATATCCGTCAGAACGTTCGGCTCAGGGGATATGGCTGCATACCGATTGGCAGGGATCATTGAATTGTCATTAGTGGCTAAAGCACGGGTCATGGTCTTCTCCTACATCTGCACCGAGTTGTGCGGCATTCACAACAAAAGATACAGTATAACATATCAGAGAATTTCAAACAGAGTAAGGACTGCCCGCAGGCAGCCCTTCAATTGCTGGTTTTATGGTGCAACATTGAGTCCGCGACGCTTAAGCAGCGCTTCGGTGGTTGGTTCTGCACCACGGAACGCTTTATACGACTCCATCAGGTCACGAGAGTTGCCCACTTCGAGAATGTTCTTGCGATAGTGCGTACCAATTTTTCGGTTAAGCCCGCCCTGAGACTGTACATAAGCAAAGGCATCGGCCGCCAGGATCTCACTCCACATGTAGGCATAGTAACCCGCTGAATAGCCGCCACCCATTGAGTGCGCAAAGTAAGCCGATTTGTATCTGGGTGGTACATAGTCGATGTTCACGCCATGCTTGCTCAATGCAGCTTGTTCGAACTCAACCAGATCCTGCAACGGCGTATCCGCTGCCAGTGCATGCCACTCCATATCCAGCAGCGCAGCCGCCACATATTCCAGTGTGTCAAAGCCCATATTGAAACTGCGGCTGGCAACAACCTTTTCTAGCAGTGCCTTTGGAATGGCTGCTCCGGTTTGATAATGCTTAGCGTAGTTCTTAATGACTTCCGGGTGGATAGCCCAGTCTTCTTCGAACGTTGACGGGAATTCAACAAAGTCACGAGACACAGACGTCCCCGACAGCGTCGGATATTTAACCTGAGACAACATACCGTGCAGGCCGTGACCCAGTTCGTGGAACATAGTAGTGGTTTCAGAATAGCTCAGCAGGGTCGGCTGACCTTCAGGGGCTTTTTCAATGTTCATCACATTCACCACCACCGGACGCTCCTGGTCAAGGCCTGATTGCTTCACAAACGAACTCATCCAGGCGCCACCACGCTTGCCTTCACGGGCAAAGTAATCAGCCATAAAAATAGCCAGGCTGGTGCCGTCCGCGTCAAACACTTCATAGGCTTTCACATCCGGGTGATAAACCGGAATATCAGTGCGTGGTTTAAAGGTGACGCCATACAGGCGCTCCATAGTGAAGAACAAGCCGTCTTCCAGCACTCGATCAAACTCAAAATAAGCTTTCACCTCAGACTCGTCCAGATCGAACTTATCCTGACGTACCTGATCGGCATAATACAACCAGTCCCAGGCAGCCAGTTCAAAGTCGCCACCCGTAGCACGAATTTTGTCTTTGATGGCCTGTGCTTCCGCTTCCACGTTTTTCAGCAAAGCAGGCACCATGCTGGCAAACATGTCGTAAACCGCAGTTGGCGTTTTAGCCATTTGTGCATCCAGGCCATAGTGAGCCCAGCTCTGATAACCCAGTAACGCAGCCTTTTTCGCTCTCAGCTGCGCCAGTTGTGCAACAATCTCCCGATTGTTATTCTCACCAGCTAAGCCACGTTCCGCGGAGGCGCGCCATACTTGCTCACGCAACTGACGGTCTTCCAGCTTAGCCAAAATAGGCTGGCGCGTGGTGTTGGTAATTTTGATCAAATACTGACCCGGATGCCCGGCTTGCTCAGCCGCTTGTGCCAGCTGCGCAATATGTGCGTCTGTCAGGCCAGCCAGTTTAGCTTTGTCCTTAACCAGCACCACATTACTCTTAGACATGGCCAGTAAATGCTGCGAGAACTGCGTCGTCAGTGACGACAAAGCCGCGTTAATTTCACGGATCTCTTTTTGTTGCGACTCAGTCAGCTTGGCGCCCGCTCTGACAAATTGTTTGTAATAGACTTCAGTCAGACGCTTTTCTTCTGCACCCAGGTTAAGCACATTAAGCTGACCGTAAACCTCTGCTACCCGCTTATAAAGCGCTTTGTTCAGATAAATATTATCGTAGTGGCCAGCCAGCTTAGGGGCCATTTCAGACTGGATCTCACGACGCTTTGCATTTGAATCGGTATTAGACAGGTTGAAGAATACCCCCTGCGTGCGCTTTAGTAACTCACCACTTCGCTCCAATGCAACAATGGTATTACTAAAACTGGCAGACTCAGTTTGGCTAATGATGGCATTCACTTCAGCCATTTGCTCAGCCATGCCTTGCTCAAAGGCAGGCATAAAGTGCGCATCATCAATGCGGTTAAAGTCGGGTGATTGATATTGCAAGGTGCTTGCTACCAGTAAAGGATTACCCTCAGTTACCGTCGCAGACGCTGCCGTTTTTTGCAAGCCTGACGTACGATCCCCGCCCGTGCAGGCCGTCACAAGTAAGGCAGAGCTCACTGCCAGTGCAAGTAACTTTTTCATCGTCGATTCTCTCATCTGTAAAATAGAGCGGATATGTTATAATATAACAAAACAATCAACAATCTTTGTTGCGCTAAACAGTCCCATATGTGAGTTGGGTACGCAAAGAAAAGCACGCGCACTGTTGATTGGGCCTGCGTCGTGGCCCAAAAGAACAGCCTTAAGTTTTGTTTATCTCTACAATTAATCAGGATACCAATGGCACGCTTAATTAAACACGCCACCTTAGTGAATGAAGGTAAGCTTTACGTTTCTGATCTCAGAATTGAAAACCAGTACATTGCTGAAATTGGCCCGGATTTATCGGCCAGACCCAATGAAACAGTCATCGATGCCCAGGGCATGTGGCTGATGCCCGGCATGATAGATGATCAAGTGCACTTCAGAGAACCCGGCCTGACCCATAAAGGTTCCATTGCCAGTGAATCGGCCGCGGCCGCAGCCGGCGGGATCACCAGCTTTATGGAAATGCCCAATGTCTCACCTTCAACCACGACCCGACAAGCACTCGCAGACAAACAAGCCATTGCACAAAGAGATTCTGTCGCAAACTACGCGTTTTACCTCGGTGCTACGCCAGATAATTTAGATGAGATCAAAGCCGTTGATCCACGTCAGGTGTGTGGCGTGAAAGTCTTTATGGGTGCATCAACCGGCGATTTGCTGGTAGAGCACCCCGCAGCCCTGGAGGCGATTTTCAGAGAATGTCCCACCCTTATCGCCACGCACTGTGAACAAGGTTCAGTGATCCAGCAAAATAATGCGCGCATTGAGCAGCAATATGGAACACCGCAAATCATCCATCACCCGATGATCCGTGATGATGAAGCCTGCTATCAATCCTCTTCTTATGCCGTTGCCCTTGCTAAAAAATATCGTACGCAACTGCATGTCCTGCACTTAACCACGGCAAAAGAATTGAGCTTATTCAGCACTGCGCCTTTGGCCGAAAAGCACATCACAGCCGAAGCCTGCGTTCATCATTTGTGGTTTAACGAACAAGATTATCCGGCCCTGGGCAACCTCATCAAATGTAACCCGGCCATTAAAGCCGAATCGGACCGGCTCGCATTGCTAAAAGCCCTGCATGACGGGCGCATTGATATCATTGCCACCGACCATGCCCCGCACACCTGGCAAGAGAAAAACGTGCCCTATCCGCAAGCACCGGCAGGTCTGCCACTGGTTGAACATGCCTTACTGACCCTCATGGAACAGGTTAAACGTGGTGCAATGACGCTTGAACAGGTGGTTGAGAAAACAGCACATAACGTTGCAACCCGCTTTGCCATCGACAAACGGGGTTTCCTCAGAGAAGGGTATTTTGCCGATTTGGTGCTGGTTGATCCAAATCACGCAACTCACGTACAACACGAGCAAACCCGTTACCTGTGTAAGTGGAGCCCATTTCATGGCACCACTTTCTCTCATCAGATCCGTGCGACCTTCGTTAATGGTGCCATGGTATTTGATGGTGACAAGGTCAATACAGAGCACAATGCCGCGCAGGCGTTACGTTTTAACCGTTAAGTGAGACTCATAAATCATGATGCAACTCCCCGATATTGCGACCCATTTTGAGCCAGACAGCCAGAGCCCGTTGAAGTGGGTTGGGATGGAAAAAATCGCCCTGCCCATGCAGGTTCGCTGCGATCAGACCAGCGTCAACATCAATACTCTGATGGACGTTTTTGTCAGCCTGGACACTGGCGCAAAAGGCATTCATATGTCACGCCTTTACCTGCTTGCCAACGAGGCATTGGTAGGGACTGAACTCACTTTCGCACAGCTCGATAAGGTGCTCAAAGAGATAGTCGCGTCTCAACAGGGTCTCAGCCAGTCTGCCAAGTTGGTGTTGAAGTTTGAGCTGCCACTAAACAGACCGGCTCTGAAAAGCAGCTACAGCGGCTACAATGCCTATCCGATAGAATTGCATTGTGAGCACCTTGCAGGTAAAACCCACTGCAAACTTATCAGTACAATTACCTACAGTAGTACCTGCCCTTGTTCAGCAGCTTTGTCTCGCCAGTTACTGAGCGACACGGTCGAGCAGCAGTTTGCCGAGCAGGACAATATAGACAAAGCGCAGTTACTGGCATGGCTCAAAGGACCACAGGGGTCAGTCGCAACGCCACACAGTCAGCGCTCTTTTGCCTACATTGAAGCCGATCTGGCTGGCGGTCACTTACCCGATCTGGCGCACTGGCTTGCATTGTTTGAGGAAACGCTGGCAACGCCAGTTCAAACGGCGGTTAAGCGGGAAGATGAGCAGGCATTTGCGGCACTGAATGCAAAAAACCTGATGTTTTGTGAAGACGCTGCAAGGCGTATTAAAGCAACACTGGAATCAATCTCAGAAATCACAGACTACCAGTTCAAAGTTGAGCATCAGGAAAGCCTGCATGCGCACAATGCTGTGGTGTACGACCGTAAATCTTAAGGCCATAGCACACCCACGTAACAGGTTACGTGGGTGTTTATCGCTACTGGATGCGGGTAAACGTCATTTCCCAGTTGGTCTCCCAGTGTTCACCACCGTCTTTAGAAAATGCCTGTGCCCAGGTAGGTTGTTCCGGGTTCGTAGCATCCCAAATAAAGCGTACCTTGATAGCCTGACCATGATACTCCTCGTCGGCATAAAAACGCCCGATGCCATCGGTGAACATGCCCACCACCGGCGTATCCAGCATGCCAGGATTACGCCCATCCAGCCACCAGATAGACCACTGACCGGTACTTGCATTGAATGAGCGGATTGCCTTGGCTCTGACAGATCCCTCAGGAAAATGCAGGTGGTTATCTTCTACATTGCCAAATCCGCCGAGTGTGTTGAGTGTTGATGACTCCCCTTTAAACTCGATCCACTCGTCTCCCCCATTCAGTATGTCTTTTAAACGGCGGTGCTGGACTGACCACTGGCCAACCATAAAATCGAAGTCGCCGGGTGCACCAGGTGCATTGCTTTCAAGCATAATAATCCCTTGTTTTATTATCATAATCGAGCGTTACTCTAGCACTCACCCTGTATAAGTAAACAGTACTTTCATGACAAAATTTCGACATTTTCAGACATGGCACAAGTCGGTTTTAGTCCGCTGGATAAGGTCAATAAACGCCCCATAAGCCAAATAAACACTTCGCTTTGACCACTTAGCTCGCATTCCCCTTCACACACGCTCTGTAACAGCATCTGCACATCCATACGCGTTAACGCAGTAAGCGCATTGGCATGAAGGCAATGAATGCGGCAAACAGGTAGCTCAGCCTTTGCCGGTTCATTGGTCGTCACTGCATCTTGCGACAAAGTCAGAATATACCTGCTGTCTGGCGTGCTCAATTCCAGCTGTAACTCAGGGACTTTACCGGACTGCGCTTCTCGCCACCCTTCCAGGTAAGCCGCAAATGAGCACCACCAGTCATTCAGCCGCGTTGTTTCGAGCCACAGTTTTGGTGTTGCCGTCACAGGCCTGGCAAACACCGCTTCCACCTCCTGGACAGCTTCCTGTAATGCCCCCAGCGTCACATCTACATCTTGTTTTGTGTGTGCCGCAGAGCAGATAAACCGCAACCGGCCACGCCCAGTTTCAACAATTGGATAAGTCACCGCTGATGCCTGAATACCTTTTTCATACAGGCGCTGTACAATCGCATACAGTTTGTCTTTGTCAGCAAAATGCGGTGTGACAATCGGGCCGTCTCCACTGCCTAAATCAAAGCCCGCAGCGCTGAATTGGGCTCGCATGTAACGGGCGGTCTCCCATAACTGTTCACGCAACGCATCATCCTGATTAATGCGCTGCAATGCCGTGAGTGCCGCTGCAATGTCAGCCGGACTCACAGATGCCTGAAAAATATAGGCTCTGGCAGACGCCTTGAGTAAATCAACATATTCAGCACGGGCAGCGACCACACCACCCAGACTACCCAGTGACTTACTCAGCGTGGTCATGATGAAGTCAACCTCTTCGCTGACCCCCTGTGCCGCACAGATCCCTGCACCATGCTTTCCATAAAAACCAAAAGAATGGGCTTCATCTACCAGTATCAAAGCCTGATAACGCTTGGCGGTGCGCACAATCTCAGCCACAGGCGCTGCGCCTTCCCCCATGCTGTACACGCCCTCTATAATCACTAACACAGTGCGATAGGGAGAGATTTCGCTCTCCAGAACACAAGCCAGATCATCGACATCGTTGTGCTTAAAGGTGCGCACTTTGGCGCCGCACAAGCGTGCGCCATCGACAATAGAGGCATGACAAAGTTGATCAATCACCACCACATCGTTTTCGCCCAGTAAGCCCGCGACGGCCCCAACATTGGCGGTATACCCGGTGGGAAATAAACAAGCGGCGGGTTTACCCACCAGCGCAGCAAATTGTTGTTCAAATGCCAGATGCAGATCGGTTAACCCGGACGCAGCCGCCGAAGTGCCCATGCCGGTGCCAAATTTGGTAACGGCCTGACGTGCAGCATCGACTACCTCTGCATCCCGGTTCAGGCCAAGGTATAAATTTGTGGTCCAGATAATCGCCTCGCGTGCGTCGCTATGATGCGCATCTGCAACCGTACCACGAGTACCACTTCCTGAGCGCAACACTTTGCTGTAAGGGTTGGCTCGACGCTTGTTGACCAGTTGCGTGGCCGCCTGCACCACATTACTTTTATCGCCAGCCGACCAGGACGGAGCCTTGGCCGCTGCAAATGTCGGATGGCTGGCGCGTAATTGAAATTGCAGTTCAGCCAAAGTGTCACGCAATGATTGCGGAGTCTGTAATACCTCACAGCCATTTAACGCCTTGAGGTGTTGAGCCAGGCGCTGAGGCGTATTAAATTGATAAATTGCCTGCACCGGACAGCGCAATTCAAGCAGGTTGCTCAGACGGTTGCTCAGCTCCAGTGTGGTTAATGAATCCAGACCCGCCTGCTCAAAAGTCTGTGATTGCACAGCATGAGCGCTGTGGCCCAACAGGGAACTCAACTCGTCACAGATCACAGCAATCAGCGCCTGCTCCGAATCGGCAACCGGGCCGGCTCGGAGCGGCTCTGGCTCTGTCGAAAGCTCAGGTAAGCTGTTGCGATCTAACTTGCCATTGGGCAGATACGGCAAAGCCGCCAGAAAACATACGCTGTGGGGCACCATGTGTTTTGGCAAATGCCGCGCCACGAAAGATAAAATCACATCTGGACTTAAAGTTTCTCCCTCCTGGCGCACAATACAAGCCTGTAACCTGGCCTGCACATGTCCCTGCTGCAACACATTCACAGCGGCGTCAGCGATGCCCGGCATGGTGTTCAGAACCGCTTCGATTTCCTCCAGCTCAATGCGAAATCCGCGAATTTTGACCTGCTGATCAACACGGGAGATAAAGCGCAATTCTTTGCTCTCAGTCCACTGACACACATCGCCGGTTTTGTATAAACGCGGCTCCGCTATGCCACTATCCGTGGCTGGTGTGATAAAACGTGTGGCTGTGCGCGAGTCATCAAACAGATACCCGGCAGCCAGCTTGTCCCCCGCCAGATACAACTCACCCGCTTCTCCTTTGGAAACAGGCTGCAACGCCTCATCAAGCACATAAGCACGGGTGTTTGAGACAGGCTGGCCAATGGTGATTTCTGCCATGTCAGGGTGAAGTTGCACGGCCGTCGAAAATACCGTGTCTTCTGTTGGGCCATAGACATTGATAACACGCAGGCTCGGCTGCTGCTCATAGACTTGCTTAACCAATGCGGGTTTGAGTACTTCACCACCAAAAATTAAGCAGCGCAGTGTGTCAGGTAAGGTATAGCCACTGAGCAAGGCCCGCAGGGCTGAGGGCACACCGATGCAGGTTCGAACCCGGCCAGCCCCCGGTAAGTCTGGCAGTGCCAAAATATTTTTCGCCAGGATCACGGTCCCCCCCAACAATAAGGTGCCAATAATCTCCATCACTGAGGGGTCGAAGCACACCGACGTCGCCGCCAGTACACCACTCAGCTCCTCTTCGTTTAACAGCGTGCCCATGGCTTGGGTCATGGCAAGCACGTTACTCTGTGTGACTGCCACACCTTTTGGCTCACCGGTCGTCCCTGAGGTATAAATCACATAAGCGAGGGCCTGCGGCTCCAGTTCAGGAAGTGGTAGAAAGGGCAACTCATCGCCGATGTCAGCAAGCGAAATTTGTCCAGGCATGCTCAGGCATAATTCAGCCGAGGTACTGCTATCAACAATGACTGTGGCCGCTTTACTGTGCGTCAGCATATAGTCAATCCGGGCACGTGGATAACTCGGATCCAACGGCACATAAGCACATCCTGCTCTAAGCACCCCGAGCAAAGTCGCTACCAGCTCCCAACTGCGTTCCATACACACACCAACCAATGAACCGGGCACAATGCCGTTGTTTGTCAGTTGAGCGGCAATCGCCTCTGCACGACGCCACAAAAGCTGATAGCTTATTTCCTGCGTACCATCAATCAGGGCGGTTTGGTTAGGGTGGATTCGTACCCGTTCGGTAAACCTTGCCGCAACATTTTCATTGTTCAAATGCGTGTCTTGCAAGCATGTCGCAACCGCTGGTATTCGCTTGTTCATATCAATTTCCTTTGTTGTTATTGTTAAATACGTTGATGCCATTTAAGACTGCTGGATTGACGCACAAGATCCATGCAGATAGCACCATTCACCATGAAGACTGACATCAGGTTAGCCATCTTTGTTTAAATATTGTCAACACAAAGGTTACATTGATGGGTAGAAAGAAACTAGCGGGCTCTGAAAAGTGGACACTATTTCTAACGGAGATCAAAAAAGGCCTGACTCGATAATGAGCCAGGCCTTGATTACTCAACAGTTAACTATTTTAAGAGCGTATTCGCTTATTCCGCCTCCCGAACCAACAATACATGCGAGTGACGGGTTCTTTTCATGGTGTTCCAATCACCTTCGTGAAAGTATATTCCGAGCACATAGCCATATTTATCCTCTTTTTGACGCGCTCCGGTTGAGCTAAAGACTAAAGTGCTAAAGTCAAAGATTGTCTGGTCCAACGCAGGACCATAACAAGCATATTCGACTATCGAATTCAGCTCTTTGATATTAGGCAATCGCCAGTCCGTATACCCACCCCGCTGCGAGGCTGCCGCATACTCCAGCGCTTCTTTCCAGGTATACTCCCCATGGTCTGGGTCATCACTGGTAGATAAGCATCGATCGCCCCGCCATGTTTCACCAGAAACACATCGCGTCCAGATTAAGCCCGTCCGGTTATCTTTAACCAGGTCGTCATGCATAATCGTAAAATTATAAGATGCCGCGGTTCTTTGCACATCAGGGTCGCACACTTGTGCGAACACCGGCACATGAAGTGCGAGCAGTGCCAGAGATAAATATGGTTGAAGCTTTGTTCGCATAAATTACTCCTTATCTGAGTCAGATACTAATCTGACTCGCCTTTTATCCGATTTCCTAGCATCATACATCAGCGTCCAAGAGTGACAGTATGTAAACATCCAGGCTTTCTTCCCTCGGCTATCGTTATCCCGATATTGTACTTTTGTGTTGGATGACCAGTATCCCTCGTAACCGAAAGTACAGCGTGCCTCAACCACCTTCGTATTCGGGAAATATTTGAAGTCCACGATGTTATCTTCATCGCCAAAATCAACGATAGACTTTAATTCAACTATGGTTGGTAAACGCCAAGTTTTGACGCCACATATGCCAAGCTCATTGATTTTATTGACATAGGAGTGCGTGTCACATACTGATCCAACACACTTGCCACCGTCTATCGTCCCATTTTCTCCACCATTAAGGGTGTCATCGGGTTCAAACCAGGTGTAAGTATTGTCGGTATCCTGCAGCCCCTCGTCCTGAGTTTTCACCTCCCAGACCAGGCCGGTATGATTATCCCTGACACAATGCCACTGATTTGCTGAATCAGGCAGCGCGATGCCTGATGCATCTAACTTGGTAAAGTCGAATCCGCCATTACCCGCCCCCACTTTGCTCAGCTCACCTTTTAGTGCCAGCGCATCCCGACCATAATCGGCATCCTGTCCGTCTGGGATATAATCTCCTTCATCATCAATCGTGAGCGCGCAATCCGCAGAATTGTTGACCGTGTTTTTGACATACTCATCATTGAGCGGATAGTCCGCACAGTTTAATCTGCCAGTGTCATTGAGCGCAATTTTGCTCAGCAGATCCATATTGACCTCCACACTGATTTTTACCTCTTGTGTGGAGAGTCGAGTGGACGTCACGATGATGTAATGGGTTTCGTTCGGAGCGAGGGCATTTAACTGAACCCCTGAGGTGATACCTGATAGCTTTTTACCATTTCGCTTTTGCGCATAGTTATCAGGTGTAATTCCCGGCTCAGTCGCTATATACAGATCAAACACGATCCCGCTGTCAAATATATCAGCCCAGGTCACAGTGAATCCTGTATCTGAACTCTCAACACTTATGCCAGGCGCGACCAATTGTTTTCTGAATATAATAGCGGCCGTACAGCTCTCCTTAACTTCGCCCAGGTTATATTGCTGTGTACCATAGCTTGTATCTTCCAGAGTACCATTACACCCCTCAACGGATCCGACTTCATAGCCACTATCAGGATATAAGTTCAGATTCACATGGGTGTTATGCCATACCTCTGTTGACTTAGGGTAAACTTGACCAAATCCATTGGTGGTGGTCTGGATAAGGTGCATTTTTGCCTTAAACCTTGCTGTAACAGTACAGGACTGGGTAACGGCACCCGTTTCATATTGCCCATCAATATACTGACCGTCACAACCATATACATGATCGACCTCATACCGCTCATCCGGTGTTAAAGTAAACACCGCTTTTTCACCGTGTTCAACCTGCATAGTCGTAGGAGAAATTGCTCCCCCTTCTTGTGCAAAGGCTGTGATGGTGTAGTGCTTACGCTTAAACTGAGCCTGTATCGTACAGTGCGTATTTATGACCCCTGTCGTATAAATGTTGCCATTCAAACTTCCGTTACACCCGGTGACGGTATCAATGTCAAAGCCTGCTTCCGTGCGGAGCGTAAAGCTTGCTGTGTCGCCATGCTGTACGGTTTGCTGTGCAGGTGTGAAGGCACCACCTTCACCGGCATTGGCCACCACAGTGTATTGCTTTAACTCAAAGTTTGCCCTGACCTGACAGTTTTGTTCAATTGCCATTGTTTGGTATTGCTTACCAGTTAAAACGCCACCACAACCTGTAACTGATGACACCTGGTAGCCTTCATCTTCCACAACAGCGAATGCAGCCTGTGCGCCAAACTCAACCTGCTGGCTTGCCGGCGTCAAGTGCCCACCGTCACTATTTGCTGTGGTCACCAAGAAGGTATTCACATCGAAACTTACATTGATCTGACAAGCAGCCGTAATTGCCGCCGTGGTATAGGTATCCCCTACCAGCTGACCGCCACAGCCAGACACCGAGGCCAAACTATGCCCAGTCTCTGCGCTTATCTGGAACTGAGCAACCTGCCCATGTTCAACAACCTGCGAAGCAGGGGTGATAACCCCTCCAGACGTAATTACCGTTGTCACCTCATAGCTTTTGCGACTAAATGTCGCCGAGATTGCACACCCAGCAGTCACTGGTGCTGTAAGATAAAAGTTGCCATTCAGTGTTCCTCCACAGCCAGTGATTTCATCAAGCTGAAACCCTGTCTCAATAGACACGACAACCTGTGCCGACTGACCATGTCTGACCAACTGGCTAGGCGGAGACAATTGACCGCCCTCATTGGAAGTCGTCGTTACGGCATACTGGTTGAGGCTGAAATTCGCAACCACACCACATGCCGCAGTGATAGGCCCCGTTACATAAGTATTCCCCGTCAGCGTTCCCTGACAACCAGTTACAGATCTAACACTGTGCCCTGATTCTGGTTGTAACTCGAAAGTTGCTATTTCACCATGCTTAATCACTTGCTGAGAAGGCGTAATAGCACCACCATCGCTGGCAACACCTGTCACTGAATATGTCTTGTGATTGAAATCAACACTGACCTGACAAGCCGAGGTGATCGGTTGCGTCACGTATTGATTACCCACCAGCTGTCCACCACACCCTGTAATAGTGGCAACCTTAAAACCGACATCGGCTGCCACATCAAACCGGGCAACCTGTCCATGGGTAATACGTTGAGATGCTGGTGTAATCGACCCACCCGCTGACGCAACGGCAGTCACATCATATTGAACCAGGCTAAAGCGTGCTGAAATAGCACATGCTTCTGTGATTGCTGCGGTTTCATATCGGTTCTCATTCAAAGTACCACCGCATCCAGATATCTGATCGAGCTGATAGCCAGTGTCTGTACTCACCGTTACCGATGCACTCTGACCATATTCAACTAGTTGGCTTGCCGGTGACAGTTGGCCACCTTCATTGGATGTAGCCGTCACAGAGTATTGATTGGTATCGAAGCTTGCTATCACTTCACATGCAGCCGTAATGGGCCCAGTGACGTAGGTGCTCCCCTGTAACGTTCCCTGACATCCAGCTACAGAAGCGATACTTTTACCCTCGTCGGGTTGTAATTCAAATTCAGCAATCTCACCATGGGCAACCTCTCGTCGAGGCGGTGTGACGGTACCACCTGTACCAGCAATGGCTGTCACAGAGTAGGTCATTACTTCAAATTCAGCATGTATCGCACACGCTGAGGTCACAGGTCCGGTTACATATAACGTGTCAGTTAATACGCCACCGCACCCGGTCACAGAAGCAATTTTAAACCCTTCATTTGCAGACACAGTTAACTGTGCTGCCTGACCATGTTCAATGCTTTGCCTATTAGGTGAAATTTCCCCACCAGATGATGCAGTCGCCGTTACATCATGCGTTTGCAGACTGAATGTTGCGGCAATGACACAATCATCACTGATAGGTCCCGACTGATATTGATTACCGTTTATCGCCCCGCTACAGCCCGCTATCTCCTCCAATTGATAACCGGTATTCGTCGATACCGTTACTGATGCTGTTTGACCAAACTCAACCAATTGGCTGGCAGGTGACAACTCACCACCTTCATTGAAGGTCGTTGTCACTGAGTATTGATTCACATTAAAGTTAGCGATTACCTCACAGGCAGCTGTCACTGGTCCCGTTACATAGGTGTTGCCGCTCAGTACTCCATGACAGCCAGCAACGGAAACAATACTGTGGCCTTCGGCTGGCAGCAGTTCAAATGTGGCGCTCTGTCCATGCACAACATTTTGCTGTGAGGGTGAAATTGTGCCACCTTGGCTGGCAACGGCCGTCACCGGATACGTCTTGAGCGCAAACTCCGCCTGGACCTGACATGCAGAGGTGATCGGTTGCGTCACGTATTGATTACCCACCAGCTGTCCATCACACCCTGTAATATTTGCAACCTTAAAACCGTCATCGGCTGCCACGTCAAACCGGGCAATCTGTCCGTGTGTAATGCGCTGAGATGCAGGTGTAATCGATCCCCCCGCCGATGCAACGGCAGTCACATCATATTGAACCAGGCTAAAGCGTGCTGAAATTGCACACGATTTTGTGATTGCAGCGGTTTCATACAGGTTTTCATTCAAAGTGCCATCGCACCCAGATATCTGTTCAAGCTGATAGCCAGTGTCTATACTCACCGTTACCGATGCACTCTGACCATATTCAACCAATTGACTGGCCGGTGACAGTTGGCCACCTTCATTAGATGTTGCTGTCACAGAGTATTGATTGGTATCGAAGCTTGCTATCACCTCACATGCAGAAGTAATAGGGCCTGTGACATAGGTGTTCCCCTGTAACGTTCCCTGACACCCAGCTACAGAAGCGATACTTTTACCCTCGTCGGGTTGTAATTCAAATTCAGCAATCTCACCATGGGCAACCTCTCGTCGAGGCGGTGTAACGGTACCACCTGTACCAGCAATGGCTGTCACAGAGTAGGTCATTACTTCAAATTCAGCATGTATCGCACACGCTGAGGTCACAGGTCCGGTTACATATAACGTGTCAGTTAATACGCCACCGCACCCGGTCACAGAAGCAATTTTAAACCCTTCATTTGCAGACACAGTTAACTGTGCTGCCTGACCATGTTCAATGCTTTGCCTATTAGGTGAAATTTCCCCACCAGATGACGCTGTCGCCGTTACATCATGCGTTTGCAGACTGAATGTTGCGGCAATGACACAATCATCACTGATAGGTCCCGACTGATATTGATTACCGTTCAGTGTACCACTACACCCCTCAATGCTATCCAGTTGATAGCCGGTATCCACCGAGACGCTCACGGACGCCGTTTGGCCATAACCGACAAATTGGCTGGCAGGTGACAATTGTCCACCTTCATTGGTTGTCGTGGTTACTGAATACTGGTTTACATCAAAATTGGCTGTTACTTCACAGGCAGCTGTCACTGGTCCCGTTACATAGGTGTTGCCGCTCAGTACTCCCTGACAGCCGGCAACGGAAACAATACTGTGGCCTTCGGCTGGCAGCAGTTCAAATGTGGCGCTCTGTCCATGCACAACATTTTGCTGTGAGGGTGAAATTGTGCCACCTTGGCTGGCCACGGCCGTCACCGGATACGTCTTGAGCGCAAACTCCGCCTGGACCTGACATGCAGAGGCGATCGGTTGCGTCACGTATTGATTACCCACCAGCTGTCCACCACACCCTGTAATAGTGGCAACCTTAAAACCGTCATCGGCTGCCACGTCAAACCGGGCAATCTGTCCGTGTGTAATACGTTGTGATGGTGGTGTAATCGATCCACCCGCTGATGCAACGGCAGTCACATCATATTGAACCAGGCTAAAGCGCGCTGAAATTGCACACGATTTTGTGATTGCTGCGATTTCATACAGGTTTTCATTCAAAGTGCCATCGCACCCAGATATCTGTTCAAGCTGATAGCCAGTGTCTGTACTCACCGTTACCGATGCACTCTGACCATATTCAACTAGTTGGCTTGCCGGTGACAGTTGACCACCTTCATTAGATGTTGCTGTCACCGAGTATTGATTGGTATTGAAGCTTGCTATCACCTCACATTCAGAAGTAATAGGGCCTGTGACATAGATGTTCCCCTGTAATGTACCCTGACACCCGGATACGGAAACGATGTTTTTCCCCTCATCGGGCTGTAATTCAAACTCAGCAGTCTCGCCATGGGTAATCTCTTGCTGAGCTGGCGTTATTACGCCGCCATCACCGGCAACTGCCGTCACCGAATAAGTCATGACTTCAAAATCGGCATGTATCGCACACGACGTTGTCACAGGTTGAGTGGTGTACACGTTGCCCTGTAATACACCACCACATCCGGCCACAGTGGCAATCTTATATCCTTCATTTGCGGTCACTTCAAGCTGAGCTATCTGGCCATACTCAACCTGCTGTACGTGAGGTGCGATCTCTCCACCTGATGCAGCCGTCGCCGTCACCTCAAAAACCTGACGGCGGAATGTGGCGGTGATGGCACAGTCATCACTGATGGATCCTGTCTGATACTGATTACCGTTCAGTGTACCACTGCACCCCTCAATGCTATCCAGTTGATAGCCAGCATCCACCGAGACACTCACGGACGCCGTTTGGCCATACCCAACAAATTGGCTGGCAGGTGACAAGTGACCACCTTCATTCGTTGTCGTGGTTACTGAGTACTGGTTTACATCAAAATTAGCTGTTACTTCACAGGCTGCTGTAATGGGTCCAGTGACGTAAATATTGCCGTTTAACGATCCCTGACAGCCGGTGACAGAGACTATGCTATGCCCAGTTTCTGGCTGTAATTCAAAAGTCGCACTTTGACCATGCTCAATGTTTTGCTGAGCAGGTGTCACAATCCCCCCTTTACTCGCCAGTGCCGTAACGGGATAAACAGCTCGTACAAACTTTGCGCTGACCTGACACGCCTCCGTGATTGGTTTGGTTGTATACAGGTTGCCCTTTAATGAACCTTCACACCCTTCAACAGCATCAATCGAAAAGCCTTCATCTGGTGTTAAAGTAAAGGTTACGCTACCCGCGTATGACACGGTTTGCTGTGCCGGGGTAATTTGCCCCCCTTCAGAAGCCAGTGCTTCGACCGTAAACTGCTGAGCACGAAAGGCGACAGCCACTTCACAATTGGCCTCAATGAGTGCGGTGGTATAAATATTATCTTCAAGTACGCCGTCACATCCTGATACTGAAGCAACCTCCTGCCCAACCCCTGGGGTAAGCGTCATACTTGCAGACTCGCCATATAAGACAAACTGAGAAGCCGGGGAGACCGAGCCACTGCCACTTACTTTGGTCGTTACTGCATAACTATTCAGATCAAAGTTGGCAATGACCTGACATGATTGTGTGATAGGCGCTGTTACAAACTGTCCATCTATTAGCTGACCGCCACACCCCTGGATATCGACCGTGTTGTAACCCGGCGCAATCGCAACCGCAAAAGTTGCTTGCTGACCATGCGCAATACGCTGGCTGGACGGCGATAATACCCCCCCCTCTGACGATACCGCAGTGACCTCATAATGATTCAAGCTAAAGCTTGCATGCACATTACAAGCACTCGTGACTTGACTGACGGTATAGACATCGCCAGACAACACGCCATTACACCCGGTCACCTCAGCGAGACTGTAACCCGTATCTGTGTTGATCTGGAAACTTACCGCTTCTCCATGCGCAACTTGTTGTTGTGCAGGCGAAATACTGCCCCCTTCGCTGGCTGTCGCGGAGATTTCGTATTGCTTAGCTACAAACGAAGCACTCACGTGGCAGCTTTGTGTGATTTCAGCTGTAACGAATCCACTATCCGTTAACACGCCACCACAACCCGACACCGACTCCAGTGCAAAGCCTTCGTTTACGGCTATGTTGAAAGAGACCTGCTGACCATGTGTCGCAACCTGTTCACGGGGTGAAATGCTGCCCCCATCTGTGGCACTGGCCGTTACCTGGTATTGCGCTGCTTTAAAGCTTGCCTGAACATCACACGCCTCAGTGATCGATCCGGTCGTGTATGTATTACCAGACAATGTGCCGCTACATCCGGTAACATTGTCTACTAGGTAGCCCGCTTGTGGCATCAGACTGAAAGAAGCGACATTGCCATGCATTACTTGCTGAGTGACCGGGTCTATTTGACCACCCGCACCGGCAACTGCATTGACCGTGTATTCACGTTGTGAAAATTGTGCACTAACGGTACAGTTTGCTGTCACAGCGCCTGTAGTGTACTGATTGCCAGACAACTGGCCATCACAACCTTCAATGTTAGCAAGGTCGTAACCCGCTTGTGGCGCTACCGTCAGTATCGTTGTGCCATCATAAGCCACCTGCACTGCTTCCGGGCTGATAGAACCGCCACCCGATACTTGTGTAGATACACTGAAATATTGCTGTGAGAACGAGGCTGCCACCTCACAACCAGCAGTCGCACCCGCAGTGGTAAAAATTTGTCCCTGTAAAGTTCCATTACAGCCTGCGATGTTTTCCAGTTTATAGCCGTTTTGTGCTGTTACCGTAAACTGAGCGGATTCACCATGCTGCACAGTCTGCTCGGCAGGTGCGATCGTTCCGCCGTCACCACTACGAGTCGTCATCCGGTATTGCTTCAGCGCAAACTCCACATCTACCTGGCAATCCGCATTAATAACACCTGTGTTGTATGTGTTCCCACTAAGTGTGCCGTCGCACCCAGCGGCTGATGTGATGTGATAACCGGTGCTTGGCGTCAGCACAATGGCGGCCACATCCCCATTGTTCACTTGCGATGAAGTAAAGCTACTGGTGCCCCCTTCTGTAGTGTTAACGGTTACGGTGTGCTGCTTTGGCAATGCAGGACCACCTGGGTCTTGGATAAAACCATTATTCTCCCAGTCGGCATCACCGAGTTGCCCATCAGTTAAGATCAACGTGACGACTTTTCTGTCTTCTGAAATCTGATACAGTTCCTGAGGCAGCTCATACCAAGTGTCTGCAGCTCCGGGCTGTGCCGGACCAAACTTATAGTACTTGATCCCTTCAGGTAGTGGCTTTTCATAGGCAATGTCCAACTCTACGGTTGCGCCCAGCTCTGTGGTTAAGTCGATATCATTTACCAGAAAGGGTAAATCAATATCATTGGGGACTGGCGGTGCCCCATCTTCGCCAGGTTGGATAATCCCTTTACTGGTAGGTGAAATACCCGCATTGCCCTTAACATTCAGCTCAACTTGCTGATCTAATTTATCGTTCTTAAGTGCAAGACTTAGCGGGTGGAACTCCACTTGGATTTCACAGTCTGTTGTGACAGCAGGAATACTATATTTATCGCCCGACAGCGTTCCCCCACAACCATATGCTTTACCGACTTTATAGCCTGTTGCAGCAGATAGTGTTAATGTCTGCTCAGTGCCCCAATCCAGCACTGGAGATTCAGGGTAGATATTTCCTTCACCTGATTTCGAAGTGGTTATTTGAAAAGACTTCAATGCGAAGACAGCTTCTATTTGGCAATCTTTTGCTACCTTGTCTGTCGTGTAGGTATTCTTGTTTAACGTACCACCACATCCAGTCACAGACTCAATCAAGTGACCTTCATTGGCTTTGACTGTAAAAGTTGAACTGTTGCCTGCCGCGATGCTTTTGCTCATCGGCGTAACCTGACCTGAACCAGTTACGTTTACTGAGAGTGATACATTCGTTTGAGTCGTTTTTCCACCTGACGTAGTGGGAGAAGATCCGCCGTTGCCACCACCTTCACCGCCACCACCACATGCACTGAGTAGCAATGTGGAAGACAACACGGCAGGAAGGAGAAACACGGAGGCTGAGCATTTTTCATTCAGCATTTAGCTTCCTTATTATTTCTTTCCGTAGAATATCCAATCGGCGCTAATTTACCTGAATCTAGTGCAAATGTTAATTGAACAACTAAAATTTAATACTGTAAACCATTGTTTAGAAAAAAATTACCCACAATAAAAACAAGGGTTTCGCACTAATATGAATTTTTGCTCTAAACTAGAAAGCGCATCAGTTTCACCGTGTATTACTCATTAAAGGCTATTTATCAAATCGCAGCGGACTTTTGTCTGGTTGTTTTTCGTCACCAGAGGGGTATGGTGGAATGTCAGCTTTAACAGTGAATGGAATGAGGATATGAGTATAGTATTAACCACCCAGTGTCGTGATGATGTGGGATTGATCGCCAAAATAACCGGGCTATGTTTTGAGCATAATCTGAATATCGTCCGGAACAACGAATTTGTAGATAAAGCAGGTGAGCGCTTTTTTATGCGCACAGAACTGACAGGTGATGTCAGTGAGCGATTTTTACCGCAACTACGCAGTGTTCTCCCAGACGGCGCCCAAGTGCATTTACACGGTAGTGAAAAAACCAAAGTGGTCCTACTTGCCACCAAAGAAGCGCACTGCCTGGGCGGTATGCTGCTAAAACAATACGAAAATGCCTTTAACGTTGAGATCCAGGCGGTGATCGCCAACTATGATACGCTTAAGCCACTGGTAGAAGGTTTTGGCGTGCCCTTTCACCTGGTCTCTCATCAGGGACTAACGCGGGAACAACATGACGATGCCATGGCCAAAGTCATTGAGCACTATCAACCCGACTTTATCGGCCTGGCTAAATATATGCGCGTCCTTAGCCCTGAATTCGTTGCACGCTTTAGCAATCAAATCATTAATATTCACCACTCTTTTTTACCTGCGTTTATTGGCGCAAAACCGTATCATCAGGCCTTTGAGCGAGGGGTAAAAATCATTGGTGCAACGGCACATTTCGTCAATGATGAGTTGGACGAAGGTCCAATCATTATGCAGGATATCACCCAGGTGAGTCATGCCGACAGCGCAGAGGCCATGGCGAAAATGGGCCGGGATATTGAGAAAGTGGTATTCTGCAAAGCCATTGGGCTGGCTGCGGAACATAAGCTGTTTATCAACGGCAATAAAACCGTTGTATTTGCCTGACACACAACACAACGCCAGCATCCTGGGCTGGCGTTTGGTACGCTCCAGGCTAGCCGCTAGCTCGAACTTTCAACCGGTTCCAGTTGCAACTTAGCCGCAATTAACACCGCCTGTGTCCGATTGTAGACACCCAGTTTACGGAATATCGCGGTAATATGCGCCTTGACCGTCGCTTCTGAAATATTCAGTTCATAGGCGATTTGCTTGTTGAGTAAGCCTTCGTGCAGATATTGCAGGACCTTGTACTGCTGCGGTGTCAAAGAGGCAATTTGCTGTGCCAGCTGTTTGTCTTCTCCGTCAAGTTCGGCAATCTGATCTTTCAGACTGGCAGGCAACCAGACATCTCCTTCGAGCACCTGATTCAGTGCCTCAACAATCTCTTGTGATGACGACGCCTTGGGAATAAAGCCCATGGCACCATAGCCCATCACTTTGGAGATCACGGTCAGATCTTCACTGCCCGACACCACCACAATAGGCAAACTCGGGTAATCTTCACGGATCCTGATCAGGCCATACAAATCGCCATTGCCTGGCATATGTAAATCCAACAACAGCAGATCCAGCTCGTCCTGTTCGGATAATTGTTGCAAGGTTTGCTCGAAGTTTTCAGATTCGAAAATCTCTAACCCGTCAAACTGATTCTGCAGTGCCCCCTTTAATGCTTCGCGAAACAGAGGGTGATCGTCCGCAATTAAAAACTGGTTCATGCTTGGCTCCTAAAAAATCGGCTGTCATTTCGACAGCCGATATAGTAGGTCAATATTTTGTCATAATTCAAGCGATTAACGCTCAATTAACGGTTTAGTCTGTTTTCGATCAATTCATCGACCACACTCGGGTCGGCCAAAGTCGAAGTATCACCCAATTGTTGATATTCATTGGCAGCAATCTTACGCAGAATACGACGCATGATCTTACCAGAACGCGTTTTAGGCAAACCCGGTGACCATTGGATCATATCTGGTGATGCAATCGGGCTGAGCTCTTTACGCACCCAGTTACGTACTTCCTTGGTCAACTCGTCTGTGACAGCAACCCCTTCGTTTGGCGTCACGTACACATAAATCCCCTGGCCCTTAATGTCATGGGGATAACCCACAACTGCCGCTTCTGCGACTGCTTCGTGTGCAACCAGGGCACTTTCAATCTCAGCGGTGCCCAGACGGTGACCCGACACATTGAGTACATCATCCACACGACCGGTGATCCAGTAATAGCCATCTTCATCGCGACGACAGCCATCGCCTGTGAAATACACACCCGGGTAGGCCGAGAAGTAAGTTTGTTCGAAACGTTCATGATCACCATACACAGTACGTGCCTGCGAAGGCCAGCTGTCCAGGATCACCAGGTTCCCTTCCGTCGCACCTTGCAGTGTGTTGCCTTCTGCATCGAACAAAGCTGGCGCAATACCAAAGAATGGACGGGTCGCCGAACCCGGTTTCATATCCGTGGCGCCTGGCAGCGGCGTGATCATGATGCCACCGGTTTCAGTCTGCCACCAGGTATCCACGATAGGACACTGGCTGTTACCAATCTTCTCGTAGTACCAACTCCAGGCTTCCGGGTTAATTGGCTCACCCACAGATCCCATAATACGCAAACTGGTGCGTTTTGAGCTGGCAATTGGCTCATCGCCTTTCGCCATTAAGGCACGGATAGCAGTCGGTGCCGTATACAGGATGGTGACATTGTGCTTATCCACAACTTCACCAATACGTCCTGAACTTGGATAAGTCGGGACACCTTCAAAAATCACCTGAGTGCAGCCATTTACTAGCGGGCCATAAGCCATATAGCTGTGGCCGGTGATCCAACCTACATCGGCAGTACACCAGTAAACATCGTCGGCTTTAACATCAAACACATACTCGTGTGTCATGGATGAATAAACCAGATAACCACCCGTCGTATGCACTACCCCTTTTGGCTGGCCGGTTGAACCAGAGGTATAAAGGATAAACAAAGGATCTTCCGCGTTCATTGGCTCTGGCTCACACTCACTGGCGACATCAGCCACCAACTCATGCCACCAGACATCGTGCGCTTGCCATTCCACTTCACCACCGGTGAGCTGATGCACAACCACATGTTCAATACTAACACCGTCCTGACTGACCGCTTCGTCTACATTCGCCTTAAGCGGCACACAATTGCCACCACGACGGCCTTCATCTGACGTGATCACCACTTTTGCACCCGAATCTTTGATCCGATCTGCAATCGCCGAAGGTGAGAAGCCACCGAACACAACCGAATGAATAGCACCGATACGGGCACATGCCTGCATGGCGTAAATTGCCTGTGGCGTCATGGGCATATAGATGGCAACACGGTCGCCTTTTTGTACACCCAACTTCTTCAGGCCATTGGCCAGTTTTGCCACTTCGTCGTGCAGTTGCTGGAAGGTGATGTGCTCACTTTGCGTTGGGTCATCGCCTTCCCAGATCAGTGCGACTTTGTCGGCATTGTCTTTCAAATGACGGTCAATACAGTTGTAGGAAGCATTCAGCACGCCATCCTCATACCATTTGATACTGATATGGCCTTTGTCGAACGACGTATTCTTTACTTTGCTGTAAGGGGTAAACCAGTCAAGGCGCTTACCATGCTCCGCCCAAAACGCCTGAGGATCGTCAATGGATTCTTGGTATAGCTTTGTATATTGATCGTTATCTACCAGCGCTGCGTTCCTGATGGCTTCAGGAACCGGATAAATGCTCTGTGACATAGTCATCTCCATGTTGATTTTTGGCCAGACGGCGATGCACCAAGGATCGCCCACTCTTTTTATATTAAGTATTAGACCTTAGTTGTACTTGCACCTGTATTGCAAACATAGTAGACAAACCGGGCACTTCTGCAGATGTACGACAGGCGCAAGATATACAATGCAGAGTCGTTTTCCGCTGGCATCCCACCTTAGTCGTATAGACCAAAGGTTAATTGAGTAAAAAGCCGTCATCAACAACATTGAAGAACACGAAGCACATTCGCTGACCTCACCCCGGATTTGTCTGCGCAATCCGGAGCAATGTATACAGGAATTCAACTATGACAACAGCAAAGAAAAATAACTTAACGCTTAGTGCCCTGGCCGTGCAAACCGCGTTACTTGGCGGCCTGCTCACAGCCAGTGCCAATGCGGCTGAGCTGGGCAGTACTGAAGTAAAATATGGTGGATACATTAAGCTGGATGCTATCTGGAGTGACTTTTCCGATGGCAGTTTAGGCTCACAGCATATTGGCCGGGATTTCTATGTGCCTGGTACCACCCCTGTTAGTGGCGGCGAACCGAAAGATGCGGTATTTGATATGCATGCCCGTCAGTCGCGCTTCAACCTGTCTACAGATACAAAACTAGATGATGGCAGCAGTATTAAAACTAAAATTGAGCTGGATTTTATCGCCTCAACCGGCGGCAACGAACGAGTGACTAACTCTTACTCACCGCGGATCCGCCAGGCTTATGTAACCTATAAAGGCTGGTTGTTTGGCCAGGCCTGGTCTAACTTCCAAAATGTTAGCGCCCTGCCGGAAACCCTGGACTTTGTCGGCCCGGCTGATGGCACCGTGTTCGTTCGCCAGGCCATGGCCAAGTACACTATTGGCAACTGGTCTTTTTCTGCGGAAAACCCGGAAAGTACCATTACCTCTGAAGGTGGCGCCCGGGTGGTGACCGACGACGCCAGTATGCCTGATTTTACCGCGCGATATACCTATAAAGCAGACTGGGGACATCTGGTGGTTGCCGCCTTAGGTCGCGAGCTGACCTACAAAGTCGCCACGGCTGATGAAAGTGAGACCTCGTTCGGGATCAGCGCGTCTGGTCGTGTCAACTTTGGTAAGAACAACCTTAAATTTATGCTGACACAAGGCCAGGGCCTGGGTCGTTATGTGGGCCTCAATGCAGCGCATGGTGCAGTCTATGATGGCAAAGACCTGCATGCGATTGATTCGACCTCCGGATTTATCGCCTACCAGCATTACTGGAACCCACAGTGGCGTTCAACCTTCCTGTATTCTTTCTTGTCTGCGGATAATGACAAAGATCTGCTTGGTATCACCATAGAACCCACAGAGTCGACCACCAGCTATAGTGCGAATATTCTCTACTCACCAGTTAAAAAGCTGACCTTTGGCGCAGAATATAAAGTCGCGACACGTGAAACTGAAAGTGGCGCAGAAGGCGATCTGGACCGCCTCCAGTTCTCCGTAAAGTATGTTTTTTAGAACTCCCGCAACAAAAAGCCCGCATGATGCGGGCTTTTTATTTTTAAACTGTGTGTGCAGTACTTACAAGGTTGCTTTTCGCTCGTTGTAATACTCAATCAGCTTATCGACTGCTTCCTGACAATACTCTCGTACGCCCGCAACCACCATGTGCTTTTCACCCTGACCGACCTGCTCATCACCGTGGAACAGATTAAATCGCAGAACGATTTTGCCGCGTTTCCCTTCAAAAGAGAACTCAGGCTCCGCCGGTTCAAGAGTCACCGACTCAATGTCCAGTTTATCCAGGTGAATCGACATTGATTCGTAGATCACCATAGGGCGCGCCGGGTTGATCATCACGTCTTGCTTGCCCATCAATGGAATAATCACATGCGGGAAAGTCGTCCCAGAGAACTCGACGTAGTTACGGATCAGGCTGCTAGTCAGGCTGTCACATTGTTTGATTTCACCACTGCGTTTCACCGACAGCATGACCTTGTCTTCTGAGGTGATATCAAAAGCATCACTCAGCGGTGGAAACTGCAGACGACTGGTTTCATCCACCATGCCGACAAAATCAAAATGCATATTCTCACTCACACCGTAGCGTTCCAGGACTAGTGAGAAGAGCAGATCACCCGGTACACAGAATTTTTTAGCATCCACATCGTGCAAAGGGTTAAAGTCATCCGCCACTTGTTTAGCGAACTGACTGGCCTGCTCGCGGCTAATTGCCACGCTATCCATTTCTTGCTGGTAATAAGGAGTTAGCATAATTCACTTCTGTATTGCGTTAAAACCGCACTATGTTAGCAGAATTATGACCCACAGAGGTCATATCTGTTTAAGTTTCCTTAAAAAGACGTTTTTATCTGTTAAAAGTTTAGTAATTGCAACAAGTTAACAAAATCAAAATAAAGCCATAAGGGGTTCATACCCCCACGTCAGCAACAACACCACACTGAGTACAACAAAAATGCCATATGCCAGCAAACCACTACGCATCGCCGGCGCTGATGCGACTGGCTCAGTTGTCTTACCGGTGAGCAGCGGCTTAACGAGATTTTTGCCTCTCAGACGATAGAGCACAATCGCACTAATATGTACGGCAATGGCAATCAGCAAAATGTCGATATTGGTATGATGAATATCACCCGCCAACTCTGCCCAACTATAAGGCACATATGAAACCAGTGGCCCTTCAACCAAAATATCGTCGGTAGTGAACAACCCCGAGATCAACTGCACTATGATCAACACAAAAAATGCCAGTACCATGAGGCTGCCTGCCGGATTATGACCAACAAACGGGGCTGAAGATTTTAACGAAGCAAGAACGGCTTTTGGAGAGTGGAATAAGCTGCTGAGTTTTGCCGTCTGGCTTCCGATCAGGCCCCAAATCAAACGCGTCGCCATCAGAGCCAGTAACAAATAGCCCGTTACAAAGTGGATTTCCAGCCAGCCTTCTTCGCCACTGAAATACAGCACCGCAATGCCAATGACCAGTAGCCAGTGAAAGCCACGTATGAATCCGTCCCAAACTTTAGTTGCCATGCTATTTACCCCGCGTGATATTGGTTACAACCTCCGAAGGGTATCACAGCCGGGAAAAATACGTGAATTCAGGGCGAAGATTTGCGCTCATCGCCCCGAACAGTGAGATTAATATGGGAGATTTTGAGGTTACAGACACGCAGCCACAATGGCGCGTGATTTGCTCAGGTCAACCTGCTGATGCTCTCCCAGTGCAACCATGCCATGACGCTCCAGCTGAGCGACGATTTTATCCACCGCCTCTTCACCGACACCATAATCACTGAGACGCGTTTTCATGCCCAACGACTGGAAGAAGGCTTCGGTTTTCTCAATCGCCTGATCAATCGCCTGTGTTTCGTCACTGATATCCAGCCCTAACACACGCTCTGCGTATTGCAGCAATTTGCCTTGTTTACTGTCACGTTGTTCATGCATTACACGTGGTAAAACAATGGCCAGAGTCTGAGCATGGTCCAATCCATAAACGGCTGTTAATTCATGGCCAATCATGTGAGTTGCCCAGTCATGCGGTACCCCTGAGCCAATCAGCCCATTCAAAGCCATGGTCGCTGACCACATCACATTGGCGCGGACTTTATAGTCCACCTCATCAGAGAAGAGTTTCGGGCCGTCTTCCATTAAAGTCAGCAACAGGCCTTCTGCAAAACGGTCTTGTACTTTCGCATCAATGGGGTAAGTCAGATACTGTTCCATCACATGTACAAACGGGTCGACCACACCATTGATCAACTGACGCTCAGGCAGGGAGCTCATAACTGTAGGGTCCAGCACCGCGAACTTGGGCTGTACTTGCGGTGAGGCAAACGGCAGTTTGTCGTTGGTTTCCTTGTTTGAGACCACACTGAAGCTGTTCGACTCAGAGCCGGTTGCAGGTAAGGTCAGCACGACGCCCAGATCCAGTGCCGATTCGATTTGCGCCCCTTTGGCCAGAATGTCCCAGGGCTCACCATTAAACTCAGCCGCCGCCGCAATAAACTTACTGCCATCAATGACCGAGCCACCGCCAACGGCGAGCAAATAGGTATATCCTTGTTGACGAATGACCTCAACCGCCTGCATACAGGTCTGATAGCTGGGGTTTGGCTCAATACCACTGAACTCGCCCCAGTGATGATTGGCCAGCGCATCACTTACTTGCTGGTATATGCCATTGCTTTTAATGCTGCCACCACCATAGATGACCAACACTTTCGCGTCAGCAGGAATACTGTCCGACATAGCGGCAATCTGACCTTCTCCAAAGAGGATCTGCGTTGGGTTATGAAAACTGAAATTCAGCATGCTTTGTTCCTGTTAGTTTGTGACTCGATATAAAACGACTCTCAGTCTAGCCTGACAGACTGCCATGATCATTAGTTCACTGGCAAATTAATTTTGCCATACTGCAACAATACCAATATCATATTATTCTTACTTGCACTGGAGAAATAAAAATGTGGCAAGGGCTGGATATCTTTCTCGCGGTTGTTGAGCATGGCAGCTTCAGTAAAGCCGCACAGGCACTGGATGTATCAACTTCACATGTGAGCCGCCAGATCCAACAACTGGAGCAGCGGCTGGGCACTTTGCTGCTGCAACGTACCACACGCAGCATTAACTTGACCGACGCAGGTAAGCATTACGCAGCCAAACTCAAACTGATCCAGCAAGAGCTCAGCGAAGCCAATGATCAGCTGCTGGGTGGTCAGCAAATACCGAAAGGACACATTCGCATTACCGGTGCCGGGGATTTTGTCGCCAATACGGTTGCGCCAGTGATTGCCGAGTTTTGCCTTCAGTATCCGGAAGTGACGGTTGAGATTGATTTCAACAACCGCAACGTTGATCTGGTTGAAGATGGCTTTGATCTGGCGATCCGCTTTGGCCGCATGCGTGACTCCAGTCTCATCGCCCGCAAGCTGACACCCCGACCAATGACCCTGGCTGCCAGCCCTCGTTACCTTGATGCTCACCCAGCCCCCACACACCCCCATGCGCTGGCTCAGCATAATTGCCTGCTGGCTGCAAATAATCGATGGCGCTTTATCATTGATGGCGAGATTGAAGAAGTCAAAATCAACGGCAACTGGCGGACGAATCACCCACATGCCCTGTTACAGGCCTGCCTGCAAGGACTGGGGATCTCTCATCTGGCACGCGACATTGTCGAGCCGCATCTCGCCTCAGGCGCACTGATCAGCCTGCTGGATGAGTTTCAGGTCACCGACAACGCCTCCTGGCTGGTTTATCCGCGTAAAGATCTCATGCCCTATCGCGTGCGCCTGCTCATCGACTTTCTCTTAGAGCGGTTTCAGTCCACATAGACACGCTTTGACTGAATAAAACTTGATCTATGTGGTCTGTTACTCTAAATTATATCGCACACGATATAATCTTGAGAGATTTAAAATGACAAAACTATATGAGTTCAGTGCAAATACGCTGCAAGGGCAACCGTTTGAGTTTAGCAGCCTGCAAGGCCGAGTCGTGCTGGTTGTTAATACTGCCAGCCAGTGCGGATTGACCCCACAATATGAGGGACTTCAGGCGCTGCATGAGCAATACGGCTCGCAGGGCCTGAGCATCATTGGCTTTCCCTGTAACCAGTTTGGCCAGCAGGAGCCCGGCAGTGCCACCGAGATACAGCAAGGCTGCCTGATTAACTATGGCGTGGATTTTCAGATGATGGAAAAAATCGACGTGAATGGTGCGCAGGCACACCCGCTTTATGCTTATCTCAAGGACGCTCTGCCCGGCCTGTTTGGTAATAAAATTAAGTGGAACTTTACTAAATTCCTGCTGGGTAAAGATGGCCAGCCATTAGCACGCTATGCGCCAACAACAAAACCTGAGAAAATAAGCAAAGACATTGAAAAAGCATTAAGCGCATAAAATGAAAGAGCAGCCCTCGGAACTACGTCTGGACAATCAACTGTGTTTTAGCCTGTATGCCGCATCGCGGCAGGTCACCCGGCTTTATCAACCGCTGTTGAAGGCGCGCGGCCTGACGTATCCGCAATATATTGTACTGATGATCCTCTGGCAGCAGGATGGGTTACTGGTGGGAGAAATTGGCAAGCGCGCGCAACTCAATAGCAACACACTTACGCCACTGCTTAAACGGCTGGCTCAGCAAGCATTAGTCACGCGGGAGCGCTCAGAACGTGATGAGCGCCAGTGCCATATTTACCTCACAGAAAAAGGCAAAGCACTGGAGGCTGACTGTAGCTGCATTCCCCAACAAATGCTGGCACAAACCAAAATGCCACTGGCAGATCTGCAACAACTCAAGATACTCCTGGATGGCTTTTTAACGAGTCAGTTAGATGCTGATTAGCCATGAAAAAGGCTGAACCTCAGTTCAGCCTTCTATTCCAACCCGTTTCATTATACCGTCAATCTTGAGGGCATAATGTAAGTTGCTCGCCGTTACCCTATGCTTGGGTATTCACGGTATGCTTTTTCCAGCTTCTTCGCTTGCTTCTTAGACACACCCAGATGATTCAATGCCACCCGTAAGCGCGCACGAGACAGGTCAGATCCCAGGATCTCCATAGCATCCACCACAGAGGTCGACGAGGTTTTACCGGTAATGGCAACAAAGATTGGCTCAAGGAAATCTTTGATCTTCAACTCGTGGAAGGTCGCAACAGACTTAGCCACGGCGAAAACTTCACTCTTGTTCCACTGACGCAGCTTGTCCAGTTCCCAGATAAAGAACTGCAGTGCCTGACGCACGGTCTCTTCTTCTGCTTTACCCGCAGTTAACAATGCCGGATCATACTCAGGGATCCCACCAACAAAGTGACCTGCCAGACCAACCAAATCAGACAAAGTATTAATACGGGTTTTCGCTTCTGGCAGCACACGTGCCAGCATCTGACCATTGAGCTTCCAGTCAACAAAGCGTTCAATCAGCTGTTCATCGCTAAGATCTTCACGGATCCACAGGCCATTTAGCCAGCTCAGCTTGTCGATATCAAACACCGGACCACCCAAAGACACGCGCTTCATGTCGAAGTGTTCAATCATCTCAGCCAGTGTAAACTTCTCACGCTCATCAGGCATAGACCAGCCCATACGGCCCAGATAGTTCAGGACCGCTTCTGGCAGGTAACCCATTTCTTTATAGTAGTTAATAGAAGTCGGGTTCTTACGCTTCGACAACTTCGACTTATCCGGGTTACGTAGTAATGGCAGGTGGCCAAGAACCGGCGCTTGCCAGCCAAAGTCTTCATACAGCTTTAGCAGTTTAGGCGCTGAGTTGATCCACTCTTCACCACGGAAGATATGGCTGATCTGCATATGGTGGTCATCAACCACGTTGGCCAGGAAGTAGGTTGGAAAGCCATCCGCTTTCAGTAGTACCTGCATGTCGACATTTTCCCACGGGATCTCAATTTCACCACGCAGGTAGTCGTTAAATTTAAAGCTGCCCTCTTCTGGGATCATCATACGGATCACATAAGGTTTGCCCGCATCCAGGTTTGCCTGAATTTCTTCCTGAGTTAGTTTCAGACCACGGCCATCATACTTAGGACGCAAACCCTCAGCCATTTGCTGTTCGCGCATTTCGTCAAGTTCTTCAGCCGTCGCAAAACAATAAAAGGCCTTGCCTTCTTCCACCAGCTGATGGGCATATTTTTTATATAAGTCACTGCGCTCAGACTGACGGTAAGGACCAAAGTCACCGCCGACATCCGGTCCGTGATCCCACTCCAGGCCAAGCCAGCGTAGGCTGTCCATAATTGCTTGCTCTGACTCCGGGGTGCTTCTTTGCTGATCGGTATCTTCGATACGCAGAACAAATTCACCACCTTGCTGCTTGGCAAAACAGTAGTTGAATAACGCAATATAGGCTGTGCCTAAGTGGGGGTCGCCCGTCGGTGACGGTGCAACACGCGTGCGGATAGTCATGTTTTTTCTCTTAAATTGTGTCTAATGAGGTCATGGGACTAATGCTAGCATAGCCCCTTGTACGGGCAAACCGCTGACAGCCAGTTTGCCGAATGTCGTGATTAAGCGGCTTGCTCAAGCTTTTGTAAATAATCAACAATGTCGTTCGATTCATACAGCCAGGTTACCTGGTTCTGCTCTTCAATCCTCAAACAAGGCACTTTGATTCTGCCACCCTGCTCTTGCAGCTCCTGACGATATGCCTGATTGTTCTTAGCATCACGGGTTTCCAGTTTCAGGCCTTCCCGCTTGGCGGCACGACGTACCTTAACGCAGAACGGACACCCTTTGAATTGGTACAGTTTCAGTTTGGCGGTTTGCGCATCCAACTTGGCTTGCGCCTCTGCCGGGCGCTTTTTACTGCGCGGGGTAAAGATAAAATCAAACAGTAAAATCAGGCTGCCAAGCAGCATACGGATTAATTTCATTGTCATACTCCAGATTTCTAGTGGCGCGTAGAATACCACAGAATTGCTGGAAAATTGGCACCGAATGACTTAAAAAAGTTCAATATCTGAGGTCGTAACCTGCAAAGAGACGCCCTCCAGCGTGCCATAAAAAACGACCCGATCCCGGCCATGTTGTTTGGCGTGATACAACGCCATATCGGCCTGATTAACCAGCTCGGACACTTGCATCACGTCCGTCACATCCGTAAAGCCAACACTCAGGGTCACCTGCCCCACCTGAGGAAACGTCACAGAACGAATCACACCGCGTACGCGATCTAACAAAGACTGGGCTTCGCTATCATTGTGCGCCTGAAACAAGATTGCGAATTCTTCTCCTCCGTAGCGAAACACATAGTCCTCGGCCCGGAAATTCTCTTTCAGGTGCTGAGCGGTCAATAAAATCACTTCATCTCCTATCACATGCCCAAAGGAGTCATTGACGCGCTTGAAATGGTCTATGTCGAACAAGGCCAGGTACCAGCGACGCGGATCCGGTTCATCACGGGGTTGCAAAAAGCCCTGGCCTGACGCGATTTCGAGAACTTTCTCATCAAAGGTCTGGCGGTTGAGTAATTGAGATAAAGGGTCAATACGAGCCAGCGCCAGAGTATGCAACTGATGAAAAAACACATTCATCAGATGTGCAGTCAGATTGCAATTAGCCGGAGTTAACACCGCATAAATCCACAGCAAGCCAATCACCTGATCGTCAAGCCGCAACGGCATACAGGTGTAGGATTTACTGATGAGCACAGGTTTGCTCATACACAGTTGGGCTTTCTCGAGCATCTCGTGCAGTGCCAAGGGCTCGCTGACATGTTGCTGGTAAATTAGCTTTAACGCTTCTTTGTTAGACAAACTAGGGCGTATAAAAAAACTCAAGGGTTGTTCTGGCAGTAGCGACTGCAGAATGTCGCAAAACTGCTGATACAATGCCCGCTCTTCTTTCAGCTCTAACAAGCTAATGGTGTATTCGTGTCCGCAAGTGGAGGTAGTCACGTAATTGCCCGGTATTCAGACCCACCCTAAAGATTAGCGCTTATTTACCAGCTTTCAATCCTACCTGCAAAACAGGCCTGACCTGAGCCCGCGAATTACTGACTCAGCCAGGCAGCAAAGGCTAAAACTTAGAGTGAGCCGGCGTAGATATCCAGCAACACCAGATCGTCACGATGCACCACCACATTAGACGCCGGATAACCCAAAACCAGGGGGATTTCACTGCTATGCAGACGTTTGATTTGGTCCATTTCCTGATGATCAAAAGCGACTAGTCCCTTGGCAAGCAATTGATTGTCAAGGTCACGTACTTCAATCACATCGCCCCGTGCAAACTCGCCACCGATAGCCACAATACCCTTCGCCAACAAACTTGCCCCCTGATGCGCGATGGCAGCCACCGCACCGGGGTCACATTGCACATACCCCGTTGATTTAGGGCCTGACATGAGCCATTTTTTACGTCCCTCAAGCGGTGCACCAAAGCGCACAAATGTGGTGCTTTGTGCAGTACCCGCCATCACCTGTTCAATCACCTGAGGTTCTGCCCCTTTGGCAATGATGGTCTCGATCCCGGCCCGCTGTGCTGTGCGTGCGGCCTCGAGTTTTGTATACATGCCGCCTGTGCCTAGCTTACTGCCCGCCCCACCCGCCAGCGCCATCAATGACTGATCAATAAACTCGACCTCAGAGATGAGCGTGGCCTTGGGATTGCTGCGGGGATCCGCCGTGAACAGGCCAGGTTGATCGGTCAGCAACATAAGCTTATCGGCGTTGGCCAGAATCGCCACCAGCGCAGATAAGTTGTCATTATCACCTACTTTTATTTCGGATGTGGCAACAGCATCGTTCTCATTGACAATGGGGATCACCTGATGTTTCAGCAACTGCGTAATGGTATCGCGGGCATTAAGGTAGCGCTCCCGATCTTCTACATCTGCGCGTGTGAGCAGTAGCTGTGCCACAGGCTGATCAAATAGCGCAAATAGAGACTGCCATAAATGGATCAATTGACCCTGTCCAATGGCCGCCAGCATTTGTTTTTCTGCTATCGAAACGCCAACACTGTGCGCGACTGCATCTCTGCCTGCAGCCACAGCGCCACTGGACACCAATACGGGTAAATACCCCTGTTGTTTGAGTGCCATACACTGAGTGACAATATCGATCATACGTGGCTTATTGAGCTTATCTGTACCGGCAGTAAGCACACTGGTCCCCAACTTAATCACGATAACCTTACTTTTCTTCATTCCTCATTCCTTCACTGTATAAATGACAGGCATTGAGCTTTGTTATATCACGAAGAGGAGTGCAAAAAAATGGCACTGCAAAAAAGGAGTTGGATCAAAGAAACCCCCGCATTAACTTGCGTTGTCGAGCCAACTCGTTTAAAAAGCCTGTGATGAAAAGTAATGAACAGGCTGGGATCATGAGCAAACCAAATAAAGAACTGAAAATGTTACCTTTACTCTTTGTAAGTATCGCTTTGTGTATTGGTGGCCACTTTATTTTGCAGCCCAACTATCAGGACAGTCATATTGCAGAATATGCCTTAGCAGCGCTGCCTTTTTTAATGTTTGCGATTGTCATTATTGCAATCAGGATCGCCATTAAAGCAGATAAAGAAGAATAAACCGGGGCAGCGGCACCATCACAACTTATGGTAACCAAACCACTGCGGGACTATGGGCTGGGACTGACCGCTGGGCGTCAGCTGAACATAGTGCTTGCCATCGATAAGATCCAACACCATACAGTCATCCACAGCATACAGATCATCTTTATGGCGCAATTCGGTATCAGGTAGTAATGTGTTGAGCGCACGGGCTTTGGCTGCTTGTGCTGTTGGGGCGACAAACAAGCCAAATGCATGCTGCTCAGCCAGACTATCATGGCGATAACCACCCAGATTCACAAAATATAAATTGGGCTGTTGAAGGGGTGGCTCACTGACCAGGTCTATCTGATATCCGTCGACATGCCTGAGCGCAACATAGCTGTCCATGTGTACTTTGTCTCTGTCACCAACCCATTGCTGCTTTAGCGCACCAAATGTGTCTTCAATACGTGTACCAACCACAAAACGAATGTCATGCATTTCAATGTGACAACCACTCAAACGGCCGCCCAAATAAACCATAAATAACTGCATCATTGACCCTATAAAAAGAACAAATATCAGTTTATGTTACCACAGTCGTTTTTCCGTCTCAGTTCGATGTCTTTTTAAGACAAAATGCGGTATTGGTTGCTAAACAAATAAAATAACACAAGGAAACACCCGCCATGATCCGGTTTATTTGTCTGGCCCTGACTTTGTACAGTGGGATCAGCATGGCTCAGTTTACACTGATACACAATGTCAACGGTTATACACCCACCCGCAGCGGCGACATAAAGACCTTTGCGACCTTAGTGATCAAGGATGGCAAAGTCGTCCGGATAGGTAACAAACAACTTGCAGCCCAATATCCAAAAGCCAGTAAATTTGATGGGCAGGGAATGACCTTACTACCAGGACTAGTTGACGCACATGGCCATATCATTGGCCTGGGCAATAACCTATCCCGACTCGATATTCGTGAAGCCAACTCAGTAGAGCAGGTAGGTCAGCAACTTAAGGTATTTAGCGCCCAAAATCCCAAAGGCTGGATCCTCGGCCGTGGCTGGGATCAAACACGCTGGACGCCTAATCGCTTTCCGACTGCTGCGGATCTGGACAAATTTGTCAAAGACCGTCCAGTGGTACTGACGCGAGTTGATGGCCATGCCATCTGGGTTAATAGTATGGCAATGTCATTGGCAGGCATTGATGCACAAACGGCCTCTCCTGCTGGCGGCGAGATCCTTCGTCACACATCCGGGAATCCAACTGGTATTTTTATCGACAAAGCAGAGAACCTTGTAAAAAAGCACATCCCCCCCACATCCACAGCGCACCTTAATCAGGCTTTAAACAAAGCCGGTGAGCATTTACTCAGCCTGGGTATAACCAGCGCGCATGATGCAGGTATCGATAAACAAACCTGGAAACTTTACCAAAGCCGCTCACAAAGCCAGACCTTACCGCTGCGTATATATGCCATGCTCAGCGCCGCAGACCCTCAGCTGGACAGTATGTTAAAAGCGGGAGTGTACAAAGATAAGCGCGATATGCTGTCTATTCGTAGTGTTAAAATATACGCGGACGGTGCATTGGGTAGCCGCGGAGCTGCATTGCTGAAAGATTACAAAGACCGCCAGGGCTACCGAGGCCTGATGCTTGAACAGCCGCAGCACCTTGAACAATTGATAGCGCTGGCTGTAAAACATGGCTTTAGTGCGCATACGCATGCCATTGGCGACCGTGCTAACCGGCTGGTGCTGGACAGCTATGAAAGCGTCTTTAAAACCATCGGTGGTAAATTGTTAAGAAACCGAATAGAGCATGCACAAATTGTTGAACCGGATGACATCCCGAGATTTAAGACCCTGGATATCATTCCCTCAATGCAACCCGTACATGCTACCTCGGATATGCACATGGCTGAACAAAGACTAACCGATGAGCAGCTCAAAGGGGCCTATGCCTGGCAAACCTTTTTGCAGCAGGGCAGTAAAGTGGCAGCAGGATCAGATTTCCCGGTAGAGTTGGCCAACCCGTTTCATGGCTTACACGCGGCAATCACGCGCATGAACGCACAGCATCACCCACAGCAGGGATGGCGCAACCATGAACGGCTCACTCGAACACAGGCCCTACAAGCGTTTACGTTAGATGCAGCCTACGCCGCTTTTCAGGAGTTTAAACTGGGTAGTCTGGAGCAAGGCAAGTGGGCTGACTTTATTTTGTTGGATAAAGATTACTTTAAAGTGCCAGAACAGGAGATCAGAGACATCCAGGTCAAACAGACTTGGATTGCAGGTCAGCTGCGTTACTCACACGATTAAGCCTGTAACAGGCAGCAACCATGAGCGGCGCGACTTGCCGCTTATATATAGATGCTTTTAAGAGGAAGCGTCGTTATCTGAACGATGTAGCTTTGCCAGGTGATAAATATTCACAAGCGCCAATAACCCATTCGTTAATGCAACGGGCCAGGCGGTGATCATCACCCCATAGATGGTAAAGCAAATACACCCTGCGAGATTGAACCAACGCAACTTGACCACGTTGGACATCATAAGAGAGACGACTAAAAAAGCAGACGCAACGTAACCTAAAAGTTCCCAAGTCATTTGTTCTCTCCTCGCAGTTGAGTTAGCATTATTCAGTGTAGACACCAAGACTCAGAATGCAGGATAATAGCAACTTGTCTAATTGGCGTTGGCTTGCATACAGCATACTGTCGTCATGCAAGCGACATTGAATAAAAAGGCTAACTCACTAAACCCCATAGAAATTAGGACCTGAAATAAGCTCTAACACGGGAACGGGGTGAAAAGCATTTAGCCTCTCAATCGGGTGAGTTAGCATGAAACCGATGACACACATGCTATCTTCATAACAAACTAATAAATAGGACAATTGTCCGAAGAGCCATCCAGATGTTTCAATATCATTTTTCAACCACCTTGGTGGAACAACTGCTCAGCTTCGCTGGTAATAGTTTTCAGCACACAAAAAAAGAAGTGCTCATTCATCAGGATGAACCACTCACAAAGCTGATCTTGGTGAGAAGTGGTACAGTGTCTTTTAGTTATGATGTGGGTAATGGTCGTCGCCTGCTTTTAGGCCAGCTGGACTGCAACAATACCTTAATAGGTGAAATTGAAGCATTGAATAATCAGCCATGTATTTACACAGTTACCTGCCTTAATAACGTGCAATATAACCTAATCGAGCTGAAACATTGGCGACAGCTGTTGCTCGCGCAACCCGAGTTGAGTTTATACACCGCACAAACAATTGCAGCAAAGTTTACAGAAAACCAAAAAATAAACCTCGACAAGCTATTGCTGCCATTAAGCTATAACATCGCCAAAGACTGTTTGCTCAGAGCCGAGAACAATCACCCTGCATTACTGCGAGCATACTCTACCGTTAGCGCAGAAGCCGAGCGTTTTGCAACCACAGAGCGCGCTTATCGCCGAGTCGTCAGTGAACTTGTTGAAAAAGGGTTAATAGTGAGAACATCTGAGGGACTAAAGCCTGTAGACATGGCTAAATTACAGGCATTTATCGATGCATTTGCACAAATTTAATTACTTATAATGCTTCTAAATATTGGATTATTAACAGAAGTGGCGCGATAACCTAAAAGTACATCAGTAGGTTATTATTTTATGTGAAATTTTGGATAAAGATCGAGCAGTTCACTTGACGAAAAATTAATGTGGGCTTATCCTCTAAACACTAATTTGCGTGCGGGGCAAGGCTCACTTACATCTGCAGAGCATTAGTGACTACTCTCAGTTTACTTGGATTTAAAGGAAAAGGTAAAAATCATGGGAAACAAACAATTCAAACTAACAAAACTTGCCCTGGCACTGGGCGTTACAGTTAGTTTAGCAGGCTGTTTTAGCGACAATGACAATAACGTTGATATCCAGCCGCCACCGGAGCCAACTCAAAAGGTTGTTACTCCTCCTACAGATCAGGTTGTTGAAAAACAAGCTGGCTCATTCACTATCGTTGTAGCTGACACGCAAGGTAACCCACTGGCGGATACTGTTACTGCAACTATTTCTTTCCCAGATGGCTCAACAGGTATCTTGAATACAGCTGGTGCAGCGCTTGGTGAAGGTGATACATCTTCTCAAGCAAGCTCTTTCGGCTTTACTGTTGCTGAAGTACCTGAAGCAGGTGTTACATTCGACTTCGTTGTAACAGCAGAAGGCTTCTTGTCAAATTCAGGCACTGTTGAACTTACTCAGGCAGCCGCTGACGTTGCTGAGCTAGTACGCCTAACTCCTCGCACACTTGAGCAAGCGGACGGCGCGGTACCAATCATTGCAACTTCATCCGCAATCGGCGAGCTTGCAGGTGAAGGTGTAACAGCTACATACACAGCTGAAGCTGGTTTAGCGATTGAAGGTGCTGACGAGCTAACACTTGAAAAGAACCTAGACGCAGCTAAGAACGAAGACAAAGCAGCAGGTGGTGTAACTGTAACCGTTAAGAATGGTACGCAATTCTTGGATGCAGATGACCAGCCTCTGACTTCAGCACCTACTCTGACTGTGGCTTACTTCGCGAACGAAGCACAGCGTAACGCTAACGAGACAGACGCAGTCGCAGCTACTGAATCTGCTATCGATGCATTCCCTGGTGGCCTTGCTCTGACAGTTGCGCAAAACGAAACAACTAACATTGACGGTGCTTTCTCAACTGGTGGTTTTGTTGCCATTGAAATGGTTGATGAAGAAGGCAACAAAGTTTCAAAATTTGGTGAAGGCAACTCAATTCAGGTTGCTATGAAAGTAGACAAAGCGACCAGCAACCCTTGTCCACAGGTATTCGACGGTGAAGGCACTGTTGCAGCAGCTGCGGAAGATGGTGAGACTGGTCTGTTTGAAAACGGCGTATGTAAAACCAACCCTGAGCCTCGTACAATCGCTGTAGGCGATATCTTCCCAGTATGGAGCTATAACGAAGACCAAGGCGAATGGTCTTTTGAAAGCTACGGCGTAGTTACTGCAGATGCGGATGAAAACGCAGCAACTCACAACGTTGTTGTTGAGGTAGATCACCTATCTTACTGGAACCTGGATTTCTTCACTTATATCCTGGATGCAGAGAAGTGTGATAACCGTCGTGTTAACTTCAACATTGTTGATGCAAACGACCAACCAAGCCAGGAATACGCAGACGTATTGGTTGAAGCGAACAGCTACCGTCTACTTATCGGTGCATACAACCGTTCTGACCTGACTAAAGGCACATTCAGAAACCCACCATCATTTGAAGTTAAACTGAAGATGATGAAAGACGGCGTGAACATTCTGGACAATGCAGTTGACGGCGACGGCAACGTAGTTGGTGGTGCAGCGGATGGTCAAGCGACAGGTGTTACTTTCGCTAACCTATGTGACCTGAACAATGGTACTTTGAAACTAACTACTTCTGCATCTACAGAGATCACGAAGTCACTGACTCCGCAGTTTGTATGTACTAACAACGCTGACGCAGATATTCCTGCAACACCAGTTTCTACACCAACTGTTGTTCAGTTATTCCGTGAAAACCGCTTCGTTAAGACATTCTACCCTTCAGGTGCGTTTGACGTAACGTTGGAAGAAGGCGATACAGCTTACTCTGTACGCTTTAAAGATCCGAACAACAACACTTGGTTTACTCAAGACATTGCTGCTAACGCAACAGCTGCAACGCTTGATATTCCAGTAACGTGTACTATCACTGACCAGCCTGTAACAGGTACTGGTGGTAACTAATCACTAAAGTAAACTGAATTAAAGCCGCGTTTTACGCGGCTTTTTTATTTTCTGAGCAAGACAAGACCATCGTTGTGCGTTTTATTAATTATTAAGAGTTACGCCAGTTATTTTATGAGCCAACCAAACACGATTGCAGCTCATATACACAAGCCTCTCACATTATTATCGCCGGAATTGGGGCCATCAGAGGCCACATTAAGCTATTTTAATATCGAATCGATGCGTCACATTTATTGCGATCTTTCTTTCTGTGCCTCTTACCTGCTTAAGCCTAGCCAGTTAAATACACAACCTGTCGAGCCCAACTTCATCTGATACTAAGCATGTATCGCTGTCTTTATGCCATATGAGCCGTGCTGTTTTCTTAATTCAAACAGCAAGCAACTCCCCTGTTTAACATGTAAATCTAAACCATGTAGTACCAACCCTCATAATTAAGTAGCCAATCTTGAGACGGGTAAATCTCGGCGAGCACACAGCTCACGACTCCTACTATCACCGAGGTACCTATACCCATATAGACGAGCCGAAAATCTGCGAACGCATCCTCAGGTAAAGATGTTAAAAGAGAAGTTTTTAGCACAGTTATCGGCTGACCTAATCTCTCCAATTGGTTGTATATTGATGCGGACTGGTATCACATCCATCATTTCGACAAACGGCCCATCATGCGCTTATCTGGTGTCTTAAAGATATAGCGCCACGAACTGTCGACATGACAAAATACCGCCTCAGCCAATACAGAAGGATTACTCTGAAAGCAGCATATAACAAATGGACAATGGTATAAGACTGACAGAGGTGGACTCAGAACTATACAATGCGCCTGAACATAACCGTGAGTACTAAAAGAGGTGAAAAAGAGAGTATTATTGGAAAAGTGCTATAGTAAGTACTATTAAAACAGACAATTAGGTAAACGTGTCATGTTTCACATAAACAAAAGGAGCACCCATATGAACTGCTGAGTGCTCCGCTACGCTAGTAGTCGTTATAGTTCCAGGTCTTTTACATCTGCCAGACCTTGATCTTCGCCTTCTTCAGGCTTAATGGTTGCCTGAAGCAATAGCATTTCACGCAGCTTGCCTTCAATTTCATCAGCAATGGCGGTGTTTTCTTTCAGGAACTTAATTGAGTTTGCTTTACCCTGGCCAATCTTATTGCCATTGTAGCTAAACCAAGCACCGGCTTTATCAACCAGTTTGTGCTTCACACCCAGGTCGATAAGTTCGCCCTGCTTCGACGTTCCTTCACCATACATGATGATAAATTCAGCTTGCTTAAATGGCGGCGCAACTTTGTTCTTAACAACCTTTACGCGGGTTTCGTTACCGATAACCTCATCACCCTCTTTAACGGAGCCAATTCGACGGATATCCAAACGCACTGACGCGTAGAACTTAAGCGCATTACCACCCGTTGTGGTTTCCGGGTTACCGAACATCACACCAATCTTCATACGGATCTGGTTAATGAAAATACACAGCGTGTTTGAACGCTTAATGTTGGCTGTCAGCTTACGCAATGCCTGAGACATCAAACGCGCCTGCAAACCAACGTGAGTATCACCCATTTCACCTTCAATTTCCGCTTTCGGTGTCAGTGCTGCTACGGAGTCAACGACCACCACATCTACGGCACCTGAACGTACCAGCATGTCACAGATCTCAAGCGCCTGCTCACCCGTATCTGGCTGAGAGACCAGCAGGTCATTGACATTCACACCGAGCTTTTCTGCATAGACTGGGTCTAATGCATGCTCGGCGTCAACGAAGGCACACGTTTTACCTTGTTTTTGCGCTTCTGCAATGGCTTGCAACGTCAGGGTTGTTTTACCCGATGATTCAGGCCCATAAATTTCAACAATACGACCAGTTGGCAAGCCACCGATACCCAAAGCAATATCCAGCCCCAATGAGCCTGTAGAAACGGCTTCAATATCCAATGCCTGGCTATCGCCCAGCTTCATGATAGAGCCTTTACCAAATTGTCTCTCAATTTGAGACAATGCAGCGTCGAGCGCTTTTTGTTTGTTATCGTTCATTTGCTTCTCCAATCTAGCGTATTGACGACAAGTATACTGTATGGAATTACAGTATCAAGCTTAATTTAACCATTTAGCAGAGAAATTATTTTTCTTATTGAAAATTCAATGGCTTGAACTCTAACTTCAGCTCTATTCCCAGTAAAGTGACAGACTTCACACAGTACTTTATCCTGTAAATAGAAGCCAAACCACACAGTACCAACCGGTTTCTCTAATGATCCGCCTCCAGGTCCGGCAATACCAGATACTGCAATGGCAACGTCGGCCCGGGCAGCATTCGCCGCCCCTTGCACCATTTCCTGGACCGTCTGCTGGCTAACCGCGCCAAACTCAGCCAGTGTGTTTGGCGTCACCCCCAGCAATTGGGATTTTGCCTCATTGCTATATGTGACAAAGCAACGTTCAATATACGCCGATGACCCGGGCGTATCGGTCAGCGCATAGCTGATCCCACCCCCAGTACATGATTCTGCGGTAGTGATTGTCAGCTCGTTATTGGTTAGAATAGCCCCCAATTGTGCCGCCAGGCTGGCTATCTCAGTATGAAGCTCCATACTCATTTCCTTTAGGTATAAGTAATGTCGTTAGATCTTTATTCCGAACATACTATAAAACAACAAACCCCTATGATGCAGCAGTATCTTAGGATCAAAGCACAACACCCTGATATTCTGCTGTTTTATCGTATGGGTGATTTCTATGAGCTGTTCTTTGATGACGCCATTCGCGCCGCGCAGTTACTGGACATTTCACAGACACATCGGGGTAAGGCAGGCGGTGCGCCCATCCCAATGGCGGGCGTCCCTTATCACGCTGTTGAGAATTACCTGGCCCGTCTCGTTCAGATGGGCGAGTCCGTCGCTATCTGTGAGCAGGTCGGCGATCCGGCCACCAGTAAAGGACCCGTTGAACGTAAAGTCGTACGCATCGTCACGCCAGGCACAGTGACCGATGAAGCGCTGCTACAAGAGCGTCAGGACAATCTACTCGCCGCCTTATGGCAGGAAAAACAACACTACGGCGTCGCCTATTTAGACATTAACTCGGGGCGCTTTAACATCGTCGAATTAGCCACCGATGAAGCGCTCACCTCAACACTGCAAAGATTGCAGCCGGCGGAGCTGCTCTACCCCGAATCATTCAGCAACTTGCTGGTACTTGAGCAAGTAAAAGGCGCCAGACGACGTCCGGACTGGGAATTTGATCTGGATACGGCTACTCATTTGCTATGCCAGCAATTTGGTACACAAGATCTGATAGGGTTTGGCGTCGCAGACGCCAAGGCCGGATTGGTCGCTGCTGGCTGTGTCATGCAATACGTTAAGGACACTCAGCGCACCGCATTGCCTCATATCCGTGCCATTACCCTGGAAAAAAACGAACACGCCGTCATTCTGGACGCCGCCACGCGTAAAAACCTTGAACTGACCGTCAACCTGTCAGGCAGTATAGAGAACACCCTGGCACAAGTACTGGATAAAACCGCCACACCAATGGGTTCTCGATTACTAAAACGCCGTATTCACACACCGGTGCGTAACCGTGACGAGCTTAATGCGCGGCTCAATGCCATTGCCAGCTTAATCGAATCACAGCTCAATATTGAGGTCTATGACGGTCTGCGCCAGATCGGCGATATTGAACGTGTGGTCGCACGCCTGGCGTTATGTAATGCCCGGCCCAGAGATTTGACACGACTGCGCAATGCATTGCAGGCACTTCCCCCATTACATCAACTGCTGGCAGAAAGCAGCGATCCCAGGCTACAACAGATCCGTGCACAGTCTCCTACTTTGCCAAAACTCCAGGATTTACTGGAACGCGCCATCATTGATAATCCGCCAGTGCTGATCCGCGACGGCGGCGTCATTGCGCCGGGTTACAATGCAGAGCTGGATGAATGGCGGGCCCTTAGTGAGGGCGCAACTGATGTGCTGGACCAACTGGAAGAACGTGAGCGTGAACGCACCGGGATCAGCACACTAAAAATTGGCTATAACAAAGTGCATGGTTTCTATATTGAGATTAGCAAAGCCAACTCACATCTGGCACCGCCCGAATATATTCGCCGTCAGACGCTGAAAAACAATGAGCGCTATATCATTCCCGAGCTAAAAGAGCACGAAGACAAGGTACTGGGTAGCCAAAGCAAGGCGCTGGCACTCGAGAAACAACTGTACGAAGAGCTCTTCACGTTGATCGCGCCCTACATCGAGCAGCTGCAAACCATGTCGGCAGCGCTGGCTGATCTTGACGTCCTCAATACGCTGGCAGAACGCGCACAAACGCTGGATTACTGTCAACCTGAACTGAGTAATGGCGATGAGATCCACATTGAAGCGGGTCGTCACCCGGTGGTTGAGCAGGTCAGCAAAGAGCCCTTTATTGCCAACCCGGTTCACCTCAATGCTGATCGCAAAATGTTGATCATCACAGGTCCTAATATGGGCGGTAAATCGACCTATATGCGCCAAACAGCTTTGATAGTGCTGATGGCACACATTGGTAGTTATGTGCCCGCCAGTGCTGCGCAAATAGGCAAAGTCGATCGCATTTTTACGCGGATTGGTGCCAGTGACGACCTGGCTTCCGGACGCTCAACCTTTATGGTCGAAATGACAGAAACAGCCACTATACTCAACAATGCGACGGCCCAATCTCTAGTCTTAATGGACGAAATTGGTCGAGGTACCAGTACCTATGATGGCTTATCTCTCGCTTATGCCACTGCCGATTATCTGGCGGGTAAAATTGCCGCCAAGACCCTGTTCGCCACCCACTACTTCGAACTGACCGAGCTGGCAGAGCAACAATCAGGCCTGGTTAATGTGCACCTGGATGCCATTGAACACAACGATACCATCGCCTTTAAACATACTGTGATGGAAGGTGCTGCCAGCAAGAGCTTTGGTTTACAAGTCGCCGGGCTCGCTGGAGTACCCAAAGCGGTATTGGCCATGGCAAAGCGCAAGCTGGCATTGCTGGAGCAGCACCAGAGTGTGGTCGAAAGCCCGCAGACAGCCCCGGCCTCCCAAATGCAACAAAGTCTGCCTTTGGTCAGTGAACCGTCTGAAGTCGAACAAATGCTTGCAGAGCTTGACCCGGACGAGCTGTCGCCTCGTGCTGCCCATGACCTGCTCTATCAATTGAAAGCACTCCTATAAACATAAAAAAAGCGGCTCTCAAGCCGCTTTTTTTCTATTCAAGTTAGAAGCTATGGTTGTACTGAATGCCCACAACAGTGGCATGGCCTTTGGACTTAAAGCCCCACTCGCTACCCAGGCTGTCTTTCTCAACAAAGGTCTGAGTTTTACCACGCAGGATACTCAAACCAAAATCCACACTGGCAGTCTCACTCACCTGATACTCTGCACCAAACGAGTACCAGGTTCGGTCAGTATCCGGGATTGAGATAGACATGTGTGACTCATTGGCAGGTGAGCTGTCATACGCCAGGCCTGCACGCAACTTCAATGACGAACTCCATTGATAATCCCCCCCAACAGAGAAGCGTAATGAGTTATCAAACAGCTCCTTTTTGTTAAATACCGGCTTACCCGCAACCTGAGCTTCAAGCTCCTGGAAACTATTCCAACCCGTCCAGAGTACACTGTAGTGCAAGGTCATTGGCTCAGTCAGTTTATGTGTTCCTGAGATTTCGGCCATCGCAGGCAAGGTCAGCTCGAGCGTGCCAGGCAATGCGACGCCATTGGTGCCGCCAAATGACGCTGGCAACTGGTTACTGAAGTGGCCGTCAAAGGTAATATCCGTTTCACTGCGATAGTGAAAACCAAGTCGATTGTCTGTATCAATCTGATAACTCAGGCCCAGATTCCAACCATAACCACTGTCGTCACCTTCGAGGTTTACCACTTCTGTGCTGGCCGGCGCTTGTAACGGATTGGCACCCAAATGGCGGACCACTTTGGCATCGGCATAGACATGGTTCAGACCCAATGCCAGTGTCCATTGCGGATCAATTTCATAGGCCACTGACACACCGGTATTGATGGTCACAATTTCAGTATCACCTGCTAACTGACCCGCAGCGTAATCCTTATCAAACTCAGTTGCCAAGCCAAATTGCGAGTACACACCCGCGCCAACAGACCACTGGTCGTTGAGGCGCCCTGTCATAAACACAGCGGGTACCACGGCACTGGGAGCGATGCTGTCATCGTCAAGCAAGTTCGCCGGCAAACCATTATTGGTTGATGTACCTTGCAAGCTTACATCCGGTTCTACATACATGGCCGCAGCGCTCACCTGGATCCCCTGAAACTGACTCATTAATGCCGGGTTGCGTGCAACAACGGACGCATCATCTGCAGCGCTTGCTTCACCAGCGTAAGCACGACCTAATCCAGAAACGTTCTGTTCCGCCAACTGAAATGCAGCGGCCAGTGACTGTGACGACACCACCATCAAACCTGTCGCCATCAATGCGCGTAGTACTGTGTTCATTCTCAACCTCAAATGTTATTCACAAGAATAAAAAATTGCTCACACAGTACAGAAAAGAAAAGCAAAAATCCGCAACTTAAGCGCTTTTAGCAACTCAATCGAACAACTTTAAAGCAGATTAAGCAAGTTATTTACAGATCAGATCAGATGAAGAGCAATTACTCTAACCTCACCTTTACACACCCAAATGATATTAATTCTCATTACTATTGAATCACGATACTGATTCGCATATACTCTTAGCCACATTCACCGCCTTGCGATTTTGAGGCACTTGTAGGGAGATTAGGTCTATGCTGGCAGTATTGATGATCGGTGCACTGACATTCTGTGGACTCAGCGTATTCAGCCTGTGCAAAGCTAACTACTGCGCTTGCAAGCGAGCCGGACAATGCGACAACCCACTCAACCATTACTGGCTGGCTGCGATACTGAGCGCCCTGCTGGCTTTGGTGTGTAGCTGCTTGGCATTACATACCGAAAAAGGCACATTAGTGTGGATCCTGATGATGGCCAGCTGCCTGGCCGGTGCTTTACTATCTGCGCAATGGCAGAAACGCAAACTTAAGCAAGCAGATGATCTTTTAACAGACGGGATAAATTGATCTGGTAGTCCAGTGGTCGGACTGTAGAAGCGATTTTGATTTTGTCCTGCTCATTTAAATCAATGTCTTTGGCCGTGATATGGTGCATATGCTTGGTGTTGTAGAACACCCGCACTTTGGGTGCTGTCGGCGCGCCACGATTTCCCTCTAAAACTAATGCCAGTCGTTCATTACTGAGTTTCACTATGGTGCCCACAGGGTGCACACCAATGCATTTGATAAAGTGCTGTACCAGTACAGGGTCAAACTGAGCCTTATTAGCCAGCAAATATCGTAGCGCAACCAAAGGCTCATCGCCATCACGATGAGGGCGCTCCGCAGTCATCCCCTCGTACACATCCACAATCGCCATAATGCGCGCAGCTTTACTGATCTGCATGCCCTGTAAACGACGCGGGTAGCCACTGCCATCGAGACGCTCATGGTGGCTGACTATCATATCCAGCATCAAAGGTGTGATCCCTGGCGCACCGCGCGTCAGTCCCAATGATTGTGCAACATGACGTTGCATGGTTTTCATTTCTAATTTATTCAGTGGGCCGCTTTTATCGATAATACCCTGAGGTATTTTAGTATGCCCGACATCATGTAGCATGGCACCAATGGCCATTTGTTCAATCACCTTTTTACCCAGGCCAAGGTATTTTGCAAACACAGTCACTAAAATCGCACAGTTGATCATATGACGCCAATTAAAGCCTTCTTTGTCCTTAATCCGCGTTAAAATCGCCATCGCATTGGTGTTTCTCAGTACCGAGCCCACTATTTCCTGACTGATGTCGTTAATCAGCGTCATATCGACTTGCATGCCCGCAGTCAGATTGCCATACAGCATTTGTAATTGTTTATTGTGCTGTTCAAATTGCCTGGCTGCATTCGCAAATTCTTCTTCCAGGCTGATGACTTTTTCTTTAGCGGGAGGTGATTTGGTGGTTCTATCTGATTTTTGCGGTGTCGTCTGCTTTTTTGACTCAGCGTCAGCCTTAGCCGCATCCGGTTTTTCCTGGGGTTGCTGGTATTTTTCGGGAACCGGAATGTCACTTTGAGCAAAGTCGATGTTCAGCTCAACCACCCCATTGGCAACCAGACGAGCAATGATAGCGTCATCCCGAACCATACCCCGAGATTTAATCTTAACTTCAGCACCTGACTTTTGTTTATGAACGCTGTCCACAAACATGCCGGGTTTTAACTCTTCAATAGGGAGGGTGACTCGCATATCGCTCGCATGATGCCTGGCGGCAGTGTAAATTGCATTAATATGCATAGGCTAGACTTAATTGTCTAGTCATTGTAGTGAGTTTAATAGAAAAGGATGAGAAATTATGAACAAAAGTGTCAGATCAGGGCTGCTTTGGCACCTGATCTGATGTTACAACGTGGGATTATTCCTGGAAATAGGTACCCCAACCGTCGTACTCAACACCACAGTGTGTGGCAATTTCAACCAGCTTAGTGACATCTTCCATAATCACTGCGGCATCCAGCTCAGCTTCAACGACAACATCAAACCCCCAGATTTTACTGCCATCTTCCAGCTCAAGCTCTGCCGGATCTTCAACATCATAGCCAAGTTTAAATGCAGCCAGTGCTGCCTGTTCCAGCTTTTCAAATTCTTCGCTGACAAAATGGTGTTCTACCTCGTACAAGGTATCCGGGTTTGACCCATCTTCTAACAACGAATCAACGATGTCTTCACTGATCTCTTGCCAATTTTCCACTTGCTGCTCTCACTTTTTCGTCTAACTGTGCAATATGTGCTGCCATTTTAGCATGGATCTGTTTGGCATGCTCACGTGCGGGTATGTCTTTGTCCAGGCTGATTGGTGCCAGAACATCAATGTACACTGTGCCGTTATTCCAACGGTTAAGCTTTATCTGGCCAGCCGTACTGTTCATACAGACCGGCACAACAGGCACATCAGCGCTCAGGGCAGTATGAAACGCACCGGTCTTAAACGGCAGTAAACCTCTGCCGTAGCTGCGCGTCCCTTCCGGGAACATCCACAATGACATCCCTCGTTGCTTAATTTTTGCAATGGATTTGTCCAGCGTGTTCACCGCTTTTGTACGATTCGCCCTGTCGATCAGAATGTTGCCAGATAACCAGTACAACTGACCAAAAAAAGGCACCCACTTCAGGCTTTTCTTGCCCATACTCACAGTGTTGTGCGGCACCACAGCAGGTAAGGTAAATAAATCATAGTTATTCTGGTGATTGGCAATATACATTGCGGGGCCCAGATCTTTCGCACCAGGATCAATTGAGATCTCGAGCTTAACCCCGATCACACGCGACATCTTGCCAAACCAGGACGCAACCACATGCACGTTATTAGCATGGAAAGGGCGGATCAGGCTCAATGTCAGGCCAGCCAGACAACTGAGGATGATAAACAGCGCCATTGCCAGAATTCGAACTACAGCTAACAAAATAGAGACTCCTATTATCAAGTCGGCGCATTATAATCAAATAGGCTTACACTTGTAAGCTCAATTTTGTTTCAGCCATAAAAAATGCCGCTAACTTGAGCGGCACTTTAAATTTTATTCAGGGAGCTTAAGCAATTAGCTCATCGCAGCCTGTAACTTTTTCATTGCAGATTTTTCCAGCTGACGAACTCGTTCCGCTGAAACCTGATATTTATCCGCCAAATCTTGTAACGTCGCTTTATCTTCAGACAGCCAACGTGCGGCCACAATGTCCTGAGAACGTTCATCCAGCGTCTTCATTGCTGCGATAAGACGGTTTTGAGATTGCTCCTGCCACTGCTCTTCTTCAATGACCTCTGCAACGTCACTGCTTGCATCTGTCAGGTACTGAACCGGTGAAAAGCTGCTGCTCGGACTGTTATCATCATCATCCGCAGTTAAGTCGAAACCCATGTCCTGGCCGCTCATTCGCGATTCCATTTCACGCACTTCTTTTTCACTGACACCCAGTTCATTTGCAACAGTGGTGATCTCTTCCTGATTAAACCAACCCAGACGTTTCTTGTTTTTACGCAGGTTGAAGAATAGTTTACGTTGCGCTTTAGTGGTGGCAACCTTAACAATACGCCAGTTCTTTAAGACGTATTCATGAATTTCGGCTTTGATCCAGTGTACAGCAAACGACACCAGGCGCACACCAACTGTCGGATCGAAGCGTTTTACGGCTTTCATCAGTCCAATATTGCCTTCCTGGATTAAGTCTGCCTGTGGCAGGCCATAGCCAGAGTAGCTTTTGGCAATATGGGCGACAAATCTCAAATGAGAGATAATGAGCTGCTTAGCTGCGTGCAAATCCCCATCCTCATGCAGGCGGGTTGCCAGCGCTTTTTCCTGCTCAGCGTCCAGCATCGGGATAGAACTTACCGATTGTAGGTAGCCTTCTATACTCGCGCTTTGTTGCCCAGCGGTCAGTGCCATCGCATAAATGTCTTTACTCATTTTTCACCTCAGTGATAATTCGTTTTGCCAATTTTAGCACTCTTTACCTTAGAGTGCTAAATGCAATCTACTACTTTTCAGCCTCAAAGATCAAGCTTTTTATTATTACACTTTAATTAATAATTAAACCATTGATTTTAAATGAATATTTCAGGCTTTAAAAAAGTATCTATAGTAAGCGGATGTTCAGATAATGCCAGCTGCAATATCTGACAGTGCTAATTTGGCGGGTTTAGAGTGCTAATCAGCGCTAAGAGAGTGCTAAAGTATTCGTCAGTTAGCACTCTCTTAGCCATTACAACTGAGCGCAGTTCTACACCTTATCAGGCTCGATGTCTTTAATGTACTTTCTTACCGATAGAAAAGACCCGATAAAGCCCAATGCCACGGCCAGCAATAGCAGGCACAGCAGCTCTGAGCCAGATAATCCCTGTAGTACAAAGTTACTTTGATACACCCCCACCACCAGAGCAACGGCTGATTCAAGCCACCACAACATCAACATGACGCAAATAAAGGCGATCAAGCCGCCAATAATCCCATACCAGATCCCAGTCCATAAAAACGGCGTATGAATAAATGTGTTGGTCGCACCAACAAGCTTAAGTACCTGGATCTCTTCTTTCTTATCCATAATAGACAAGCGAATGGTGTTACCAATGATAAGGACTACAGCACTGAGCAGCAGTAAGCCGATGGTGATTACGCTTTCTTTAAGCAAGCTAAGTAAAGCATTGAGACGTTCAAGCCATTCAATATCTAGCTTACCAAACTCAATTTCTCGTTCCTGCTCCAGCTTATTTAGCAGAGTATTAGCAGCTTGTGCACTGCGATGACGAACTGTCGGTGTCACCAGGACGACGCTGGGCAACGGGTTTTCTTCGAGATAATCCAATGCCTGGCCAAACCCGGAAATGGATTTGAACTCTTCCAGCGCTTTGTCTTTGCCAATGAAACTAACAGTGTCAATTTCAGGGTAAAGTGCCAGCCGCTTTACCAAAGTCTGTGTTGCCTGTTCACTGACACTGTCTTTGACAAACAAAGAGATCTCAGCCGCTTCCTGAAAGCCGCTGCTGACTTTCTGCACATTCTTAACCACCACATACAGGGTGGTTGGCAAAGTCAGACTCAGACCCAGCACCAAAATGGTCATCATTGACGCCAAAGGGGTACGCCACATTTCACCTAAGCTGTGTACGCCCTGACGCAATATCGTAATAATGAAGAAGTAACACTTCAGGATCACCGATTTGCTTTGTTTGTCGTTTTGCGTGCCGCGACCTTTGAATAATAAACTCATAGCGCGTCTCCTGGCAGCGACGTGCCCAGCAGAGGATCCTGAATCAAACGGCCATGATCCAATGTCAGACTGCGGTATTTCATCCGTGCAATCAGGCCAAGGTCGTGTGTAGCAATCAGCACCGACGTACCGTGGCGGTTAAAATCCTCAAACAACTTGAGTATTTCCATCGACAATTCCGGGTCCAGGTTACCAGTCGGCTCATCTGCCAGTAATAAAGGAGGCGAATTCACAATTGCACGGGCGATCCCCACGCGCTGCTGTTCACCACCAGACAAAGTGCTCGGCTGGCACTTTACTTTGTCTAACAGGCCAACCTTGTCGAGTGCCGCATGCACTCGCTTAGTCATATGATTATGGTGGGTCCCCTCAATAACCAATGGCAGCGCCACGTTGTCGAAAACGTTATAACGCTCCAGCAGACGATGATTTTGAAAAATAATGCCAATGTCGCGACGAATATACGGCACCTGACTATTTTTAATTTGATTCAAATCGACACCATTGATGGCAACACGCCCGGCCGAGGGCCGTTCCATCAAGCTGATCAACTTCAGCAGCGTACTCTTACCTGCACCACTGTGACCAGTCAGAAACGCCAGCTCCCCTTTGGTGAGCTCAAAACTGACCTTTTCCAGCGCCCGATGTCCACCGGGGTAGGTTTTACTGACTTGCTCAAACTTGATCATTGCCTGCCCTGCTTTTGTTATACTGCTTTCGCTTTACCTGATCCCGACAAGCGGGATCAGGGCAACACCTGTCTGTCTTAATTATCCTGACTGAAAAGTGCCTCGATAAAGTCATCGCTCTTAAAGGTTCTCAGATCGTCAATACTTTCACCTACACCAATATAGCGGATAGGCATCTTGAATTGATCTGCAACCGCAAAGATCACCCCACCCTTGGCGGTACCATCCAGCTTAGTCAAGGTGATGCCAGTCAGACCCACAGCTTGATCAAATAGTTTCACCTGACTAATCGCATTTTGGCCTGTGCCCGCATCTATGGTCAGCATCACTTCGTGTGGCGCATCCGGATCCAGTTTTTTCATAACCCGCGCAATTTTTTCAAGCTCCTGCATCAGGTTATCTTTATTCTGCAATCGACCCGCCGTATCTGCGATTAACACATCAACATCACGGGCCTGTGCAGCCTGGAAGGCATCGAATACAACCGATGCACTGTCTGCACCAGTATGCTGCGCAATCACAGGAATATCGTTACGCTCCCCCCACACTTGCAGCTGCTCTACCGCTGCAGCCCGGAAGGTATCACCGGCAGCCAGCATCACAGACTTGCCCTGGGCCTGGAACTGCTTCGCCATTTTACCGATTGTGGTGGTCTTACCAACCCCATTCACACCCACCATCAAAATCACAAATGGTTTTTTATTGGCCGGGATCTCTAGCGGCTTTTCCGCATCCTTCAGAATATCTGCCATTTCCTGCTTCATCAGGTCATACAGTGCTTCACCGTCTTTGAGCTGTTTGCGGTCCGCTGCATCAGTCAGATTATCTATCAGCTTCATGGTTGTCTCGACACCAATGTCAGCCGTTAATAGCTGTGTTTCAAGATCTTCGAATAGCTCATCGTCAATCTTTTTACCACGGAAAATATTGGCAAAGCCGGAACCTATGTTGGTCTTAGTCTTCAGCAAGCCCTGCTTAAGACGAGCAAAGAAACCTTTCTTTTTCGGCTTTTCTTGTTCCTGAGCCTGACGCTCAGCTTCTTCACGCTCCGCCTGCTCTTTAGCCAAACGCTCGGCTTCTTCACGCTCTGCCTGCTCTTTGGCTAAACGCTCAGCTTCTTCACGCTCTGCCTGCTCTTTAGCTAAACGCTCGGCTTCTTCACGCTCTGCCTGCTCTTTAGCTAAACGCGCAGCTTCTTCACGCTCTGCCTGCTCTTTGGCTAAACGCGCAGCTTCTTCACGTTCCGCCTTTTCTTTGGCTAAACGCGCAGCTTCTTCACGTTCCGCTTGTTCTTTGGCTAAACGCGCAGCTTCTTCACGCTCCGCCTGTTCTTTGGCTAAACGCGCAGCTTCTTCACGCTCCGCTTGTTCTTTGGCTAAACGCGCAGCTTCTTCACGCTCCGCCTGTTCTTTGGCAAGACGCGCAGCTTCTTCGCGCTCGGCCTGTTCTTTGGCAAGACGCGCAGCTTCTTCACGTTCCGCTTGCTCTTTGGCTAAACGCGCAGCTTCTTCACGCTCTGCCTGCTCTTTGGCAACACGCTCGGCTTCTTCACGCTCTGCCTGTTCTTTAGCTAAACGCTCGGCTTCTTCTCGCTCTGCCTGTTCTTTAGCTAAACGCGCAGCTTCTTCACCTTCCGCTTGCTCTTTGGCTAAACGCGCAGCTTCTTCACGTTCTGCCTCCTCTTTAGCTAAACGCTCCGCTTCTTCACGCTCGGCCTGTTCTTTAGCTAAACGCGCAACTTCTTCACCTTCCGCTTGCTCTTTGGCTAAACGCTCAGCTTCCTCACGTTCTGCCTGCTCTTTGGCTAAACGCTCCGCTTCCTCACGTTCTGCCAGCTCTTTGGCAACACGCTCGGCTTCTTCACGCTCGGCCTGTTCTTTAGCTAAACGCGCAGCTTCTTCACGTTCTGCCTGCTCTTTAGCTAAACGCTCCGCTTCTTCACGTTCTGCCTGCTCTTTGGCTAAACGCTCCGCTTCTTCACGCTCGGCTTGCTCTTTAGCAACACGCTCCGCTTCTTCACGCTCGGCCTGTTCTTTGGCTAAACGCTCAGCTTCCTCACGTTCTGCCTGTTCTTTGGCTAAACGCTCCGCTTCTTCACGCTGAGCCTGCTCTTCGGCCAAGCGAGCGGCTTCTCGTTCAGCTTCTTGCTGCTTTTTATCTGATTTTCCAAATCCTAACCAGGATAGAATTTTGCTCTTTTTACCCATAACTCGCTAAATACCGTTTTAGTGTGCAATCAAATTAGTGAGAACTTGTTTGCGCAGATACTCCAAATGCACTGGCCGCGCTCTGTAGGAAGACCTGACAGGCCATGCAAATGGCTGATAACAAGCTCTATCATTACTGGAGCGACAGTGTAACATGTTCCAATAGGATGAAAAATCACAGCTTAGTGATATCTGCCTGATAAAAGCACTGCGTCATAATAAACCTTGCTATACACCTCCCTCGATGCGGTATACTGACCGCTATCTTTTGCGCGTAGTTGGTAAAAAATGAGAAAGCAGCAGTCAAAAAAGCCGGTATCAGGGCATATCCGATTGATCAGTGGGCGATTTCGAGGCAGAAAGCTGCCCGTTAAAGACGTTGAAGGGCTCAGACCAACCACCGACCGAGTCAAAGAAACAGTGTTTAACTGGCTGATGCAGGATGTCAGAGACGCCAAAGTACTCGACTGCTTTGCAGGCTCTGGTAGCCTGGGCTTTGAAGCTTTGTCACGGTTTGCACACAGCGCCACCTTCTTCGAATTTGATAAGCAGGTTGCACAACAACTGCAACAAAATGCCGACACACTCAAGCTAGACAATGCCCGGGTCGAACAGGGCGATACCCTGAGTAAACTGGCTACCCCGGCTGCACAAACGTTTGATCTGGTCTTTGTTGACCCACCGTTCAGGCGCGATATGGTGCAAACTTGCTGTGCTTTACTGGAAGCCAATCAATGGCTGAATGAAGAGGCCCTCATTTATGTCGAATTTGAACGCGAGAGCACACCCATATTCCCCGAAAACTGGACTATTTTGAAAGAAAAACAAGCCGGACAGGTTTGTTGCCGCCTCTACCAGCGCACTTAACCAATCCTACACTTACACTAACTTGCTGAATTAATGGACAGTTTAGTATAAATGCTCATGTTCACCGTGGCTTCGGGCCTCTGGCATGACAGCTGGTGCAATTTTAACTATAATTTAGACTTTACATGCGGTAATGCTTCGGCTTACAATACCGCACCATTTTTGAACCAATTGACCGTTTTTTGGTCGGTTAGAGCAAAGCTCACTAATTAGGTAGGTGAATTTTTAATGCCAGTAATTAAAGTAAGAGAGAACGAACCGTTTGACGTAGCACTTCGTCGTTTCAAGCGTTCATGTGAAAAAGCAGGTATCCTTTCAGAAGTTCGTCGTCGCGAGCACTATGAAAAGCCAACAGCTGAGCGTAAGCGTAAGAAAGCGGCTGCTGTTAAGCGTCACATGAAAAAGCTTTCTCGCGAAAACGCACGTCGCGTTAAATTATACTAATCGCTGCGAGTCTTGCATATGAGCCTGTTAGCTACGTTAAAAGACGCGCAAAAAGCGGCAATGAAAGCCAAAGACAAACCTCGTCTTACTGCTATTCGTGCTGCCCTTGCTGAAGTTAAGCAACGAGAAATCGACAACCAGACCACACTGGACGACGCAGGTATTACCTCCGTGTTAGTGAAACTGGTAAAGCAACGCCGCGATTCTTATACTCAGTATAAAGACGCTGGCCGCGAAGATTTAGCGGACGTAGAAGCGGGTGAGATCATCGTGCTGGAGTCCTTCTTACCTCAACCTTTGAGTGAAGAAGAGATAGCAAGCTTGATCGAGTCTGCAATCGCCGATACCGGCGCCGCTGGTATGCAGGATATGGGCAAAGTAATGGGCGTGATCAAAGCAAAAGCTGAAGGTCGTGCTGATATGGGCAAAGTTTCAGGTTTGATTAAACAGAAGCTTAGCGCATAAGCCCCGCATCAAGTATGATTATAAGTAAACCGAGCCTAGCGCTCGGTTTCTTCGTCTAAGCGATAGGGTAAAAATGGCAGGAAAAATCCCAAGACAATTTATCGACGACCTGTTGGCCAGAACCGACATCGTTGAATTAATCGATAACCGTATTGGTCTGAAAAAAGCCGGCAAAGATTATCAGGCCTGTTGCCCTTTTCATAACGAGAAAACCCCCTCTTTCACCGTCTCTCGTGATAAGCAGTTTTATCATTGTTTTGGCTGTGGTGCTAACGGCAATGCTATTTCATTTTTAATGGAATACGACAAGCTCGAATTCGTCGATGCCATTGAAGAATTAGCGGGTCAGTTCAGCCTGGAAATCCCCAGAGAGCAAGGCCTGGGCGGACCACAAAGAAGCTTTGAAGAGAAAAAGTCCGATTACGATCTGATGCAACAAACTGCGCGTTACTACCAGCAGCAGCTTAATCAGCATCAGAAATCAGCGGAGGTTAAAGCCTACGTCACCGGGCGTGGCCTGTCACAGCAAACCATCGATAAATTTCAGATTGGCTTTGCACCGCCCGAGTGGGATCAGCTTATTCGCACCCTGGCGCGTAACCCGGCACAACGCCAACAACTGGTTGAATTGAAACTCGCGACAGAGAAATCCCCTGGCCGCCAGTTCGACTTTTTCCGCGACCGGTTGATGTTCCCTATTCGTGATAAGCGCGGCCGAGTGATCGCCTTCGGTGGACGTATTATGGGACAAGATCAGGGCCCTAAATACCTTAACTCGCCGGAAACACGGATCTTTCATAAGAGCTTTGAGTTATATGGCTTTTATGAAGCCAAACAAGCACATCGTCAGCTCGCACAGGTACTGATAGTCGAAGGCTATATGGACGTCGTCGCCCTCTCTGAATATGGCATCGACTATGCCGTAGCTGCATTGGGCACAGCGACCACAGCGGAACATATGCAGACTTTATTTCGTAACACAGATGACGTCATTTGTTGCTATGATGGTGACAGGGCTGGTAAAGATGCCGCCTGGCGTGCACTGGAGCATGCGCTGCCCAATTTAAAAGATGGCAAATCACTGCGCTTTGTGTTTCTCCCTGATGGTGAAGATCCCGACTCCCTAGTGCAAAAGGAAGGTAAAGAAGCCTTTGAACAGCGCCTGTCTGACGCACAAGACTACGGCAAAGTGCTCTTTGCCCGGCTGTCAGAACAATGTGATTTAACGACCGATGCCGGTAAAGCCAAGTTACTCAGTGAAGCACTGCCAATGATAGAAAAAGTACCCAGTGAGTATTATCAGGAGTCTTTACTGACTACTTTAGCGCGCCTGATCGGTCGTACCCGCGAGCAACTGAGTGCCAAGCTGGCGACACCGCGAAAACAGCATGCCATTGAACGTAAATTTAAAGTCACGCCAATGCGCAGGGCGATTGGTCTGTTGCTACAGCATCCAGGTCTGGCGTCTGTTGTTGAACACTTACCGGATCTGGCTGAACTCCCTTTACCCGGTATGCGCTTGTTCCTGACTTTACAGGCCACTTGTTTATCACGACCTGATTATACGACGGCACACATCCTTGAAGCTTTTAGGGACACGCCTGAATATTCAGCACTCAATAAACTGGCAACCTGGCAACATAACATTGATGAAGAAAAGCTTATTGATGAATTTAAAAACACTTTTCAGTTTATTGAAGATCAATGTTTAAATTTGCGCCTTGAGACCTTATTAATAAAAGACAAAACAGAAGGTTTAAACAGCGATGAACGACTGGAATGCGCGCTCCTAACCCAAGCGTTAGGTGCTCGAAGAACTGGTCAAAATTAATTTTTGCTGTTATAATGTTCTATTCACTGCGTCAACCAAAATAGTGTGGTTTTTAGCTGACGCCCGTTGTAACAACTTTATCAGAGTGGAAGCAATAATCTCTATGGATCAATCTCCTCAGTCACAACTCAAACTTCTGATTCAGAAAGGTAAAGAGCAAGGTTACTTAACTTTTGCAGAAGTTAACGATCACCTTCCACAAGACATCATAGATTCGGATCAAGTAGAAGATATCATTAGCATGATCAATGATATGGGTATCCAGGTAGCAGAATCTGCACCTGATGCCGATGAACTGATGATGCAGGAAACCACGACCGACGAGGATGCAGCCGAAGCAGCGGCTGCCGCATTGGCAACGGTAGAAAAAGAAATCGGCAGAACCACAGATCCAGTACGCATGTACATGCGTGAAATGGGCACGGTTGAACTGCTGACGCGTGAAGGCGAAATTCTCATCGCGAAACGCATTGAAGAAGGGATTAACCAGGTTCAGATCTCGGTTGCCGAGTATCCTGAAGCCATTACTTACCTGCTGGAGCAATGGGACAAATACGAAGCCGAGGAGATGCGCCTGAGCGACATCGTTTCTGGTTTCTTTGATTCGTTGGAAGACGATGAAGCCCCTATTTCAGCAACGCACATCGGTTCAGAGCTGAGTGAAGAAGATCTCGACGATGAAGATGATGATGGCGATGAAGATGACGACGATTCGGAAGACGCTGATACCGGTCCGGATCCTGAAATTGCGCGCGAGCACTTCGAAGAATTAAGAACCCTGTACAACAATGCACGTAAGTGTTTTGAAGTAAAAGGCCGTGCGCACCCGGATTCACAGGCTGCGATCGCTGAAATTGGTGAGCTGTTCCGTAAGTTCAAGCTGGTACCAAAGCAATTTGACCGCATGGTAAATAACATGCGTGATATGATGGATCGCGTTCGAGTACAAGAACGTATCATCATGAAGCAAGCTTGCCAGATAGCGAAATTGCCGAAGAAAACCTTCATTAAGCACTTCGCAAACAATGAAACAGATATGGCCTGGGTCGATGCAGAAATTGCCGCAGGCGACAAACACTCAGCTAAGCTGGCACAAGTTAAGCCAGAGATCGAGCGCTGTGTGAACAAGCTAACGGCCATTGAAGAAAGCACAGGCCTGAGCATTGAACGTATCAAAGACATCAACCGTCGTATGAGCATTGGTGAGGCGAAAGCCCGTCGTGCGAAGAAAGAAATGGTTGAAGCCAACTTACGTCTGGTTATCTCAATTGCCAAGAAATATACCAACCGTGGTCTGCAATTTTTGGATCTGATCCAGGAAGGTAACATTGGTCTGATGAAAGCCGTTGATAAGTTTGAATACCGTCGTGGTTATAAGTTCTCTACTTATGCAACCTGGTGGATCCGTCAGGCAATCACCCGCTCTATTGCGGACCAGGCACGTACTATCCGTATTCCAGTGCATATGATTGAAACGATCAACAAGTTGAATCGTATTTCGCGTCAAATGCTACAGGAAATGGGTCGTGAGCCGAGCCCGGAAGAGCTGGCAGAGCGCATGATGATGCCAGAAGACAAGATCCGCAAAGTGCTGAAAATTGCCAAAGAGCCAATCTCCATGGAAACCCCTATCGGTGATGATGAAGATTCGCATCTGGGTGATTTCATCGAAGACACCACGATTGAGTCGCCGGTGGATTCAGCCACAATGGAAAGCCTGCGTGGCGCCACTAATGAGGTACTTGCGGGCCTGACGGCACGAGAAGCAAAAGTACTGCGCATGCGTTTTGGTATCGACATGAATACCGACCATACACTGGAAGAAGTTGGTAAACAGTTTGACGTAACACGTGAACGTATCCGTCAGATTGAAGCCAAGGCGCTTCGAAAGCTGCGTCATCCATCACGCTCTGATCTACTGAAGAGCTTCCTGGATGTCAAAGGCTAAGCGCCCATTCATTATCATTAAAGGCCGCATTTGCGGCCTTTTTAGTTTACTCACAGGTCTCAAGACCCGATTTATAAATAGGTAACAACTATGGCTTGGATCCAGATCCGCATTGATGCCGACAAAACCAGCGCCGACCATTACAGCGATTTGCTTATGGAAATCGGCTGTCCATCTGTCACGTATATCGACGGACAAAACAACCCAATATACGAGCCAAAACCCGGCGAAGTGCTACTGTGGCCACAAACCATCGTGATTGGTTTGTTTGAAGCAAATCACGATATGCAAGCCGTTGTGGACTATTTAAAGACGGCCAGCGATGCGCCGCTAAAGTACAAACTGGAACAGCTGGAAGACAAAGACTGGGAACGAGAGTGGATGGACAACTTTCACCCGATCAAATTCGGTGAGCGTTTATGGATCTGTCCCAGCTGGCGCGATATACCCGATCCGGACGCCGTGAATGTCCTGCTTGACCCTGGACTGGCCTTTGGCACAGGCACCCATGCGACCACCGCGCTATGCCTGAAATGGCTGGAACAGCAAGACTTAAGCGGCAAAACCGTCGTCGACTTTGGCTGTGGCTCCGGGATCCTGGGGATCGCGGCGATCAAACTGGGTGCTGAGCGCGTGATCGGCATCGATATCGATCCTCAGGCACTGGTTGCCAGTCGCGACAATGCCAGCCGTAATGGCGTAGCCGAGCAGCTGGAAGTCTACCTGCCAGAAAACCAGCCTGAGTTTTCTGCAGATATCGTGGTTGCAAATATCCTAGCTCAGCCTCTCAGAGAGCTTCACGAAGTGATCCTGGGTTTTCTTAAACCGGGCGGTGAAATTGCCATGTCGGGGATCCTGGAAGAGCAGGCGCAATCTGTTGCCGATGTCTATGCCCCTTTCCTTGCGCTGGATGCCATTGCTCAGGAAGGTGAATGGACCCGAGTAAGCGGAAAAAAAGGTTAGTGCCTTATCACGCGTAAAGCCCTTAGTTAACAGGCTTTACGCATTTTTTACAGCGTCATTCCCACCGACTTGAAATGAAAAACGGTTAATTTTAAAACAATTATGGCCTTCAGTCAGTTTGTTATAAAAAGTCAACCCGTCAAGCTCAAAAAAAAAGCACTTATGTTCAATTTATAGCCTTTGATTTTTGCAAAAAAAACCGTAAACTTAGCGCCCCTTGAAAAGAGGCGGATTGAACAGCAGTGCGTATTGGTCCTTACCAACTTGAAAACAACTTAATGGTCGCGCCAATGGCGGGGATCACCGACAGGCCTTTCAGACAATTGTGTCGGCGCTTAGGTGCCGGGCTGGCGGTGTCAGAAATGTTGTCTTCAAATCCGAAGGTATGGAAAACCGATAAATCAATGAACCGCATGGATCACAGCGGCGAGTCGGGAATTCGTTCCGTGCAAATTGCCGGAGCAGATCCTGAATTGATGGCACAAGCAGCGCAGTTCAATGTCAGTAATGGCGCGCAGATCATAGATATCAATATGGGCTGCCCCGCTAAGAAAGTGAATAAAAAGCTGGCAGGCTCAGCATTATTGCAATATCCGGAACTTGTGGAAGAGATAGTTCAGGCCGTGGTCAACGCAGTCGACGTCCCTGTCACTCTAAAGATCCGTACTGGATGGGACCCGGAAAATCGCAATGGTATTGAGATTGCCCGCATTGCCGAACGCAATGGCATTGCATCTTTGGCCGTACATGGGCGCACCCGCGCATGTATGTATAAAGGCAATGCTGAATACGCCACGATCAAGGCGATCAAGGCAGCGGTTGGCATTCCTGTAGTGGCTAATGGAGACATTGACTCTCCGCAAAAGGCCAAGCAGGTTCTGGAATATACGGGCGCAGATGCCATCATGATTGGTCGAGCAGCCCAAGGTCGTCCCTGGATATTCCGGGAGATTGACCATTATTTGCGTACTGGAGAAACGCTAGCCGCTCCGGAATTATCCGAAGTGCGCAGCATTTTGATGGAGCATTTGACAAACCTCCATCAGTTCTACGGTATGCCAATGGGTGTACGCATCGCACGCAAACATGTGTCCTGGTATTTGCAGGCCCATGACCAAGAAGGTCAATTTAGGCGAGTATTCAATGCTCTGGATGATGCCAATGCGCAAGTCGAGACATTAGAACACTATTTTGAAACACTAGCAGCTAACTAAGAAAGAGACATAAAGATGTTCGAACAAAATGTGACTTCTCCATTTATCACTAACGCTCATGTTCAGTCACAAGAGAAACCGCAACCACTTCGCGATGCAGTGAAAAAAGCTGTACACCACTACCTGAAACAGCTTAACGGTCAGGACGTACAAGACGTTTATGAGTTGGTTCTTTCTGAGCTTGAAGCACCACTACTTGAAGAAGTAATGACTTACACACGTGGTAACCAGACTCGTGCTGCAATCTTACTGGGTATCAACCGTGGTACACTACGTAAGAAACTGAAAAAGTACGGTATGAACTAATCTGTTCACAGCCGAACACAAAAAGCACCTTCGGGTGCTTTTTTTGTTTACGTCACTTTTATTGAGCGATTATTGTTGTAACCCGAACATTCACCTACAATAAATGGCAAACAGCCAAAAGCAACCCCGTTTTTCTCAATCTCACTCACGCATTTTCAATCGTTTTCTGAGCCAAGTTAGGCTAAAATACAGCACTTCTAAGCTAGCCCTTAACTTATCATTGAGGAAACCTGAACCATCATGGATATACATCGTCCAATTCGTCGCGCGCTGCTTAGCGTGTCAGACAAAACCGGTATCGTTGAATTTGCCCGTGCTCTGAGCGAGCAAGGCGTTGAACTCCTGTCAACTGGCGGCACCTGTAAACTCATCGCCGAGAACGGCATTCCTGTTACTGAAGTATCTGACCACACTGGTCACCCGGAAATCATGGACGGCCGGGTCAAAACCCTACACCCGAAAATCCACGGTGGTATTCTTGCACGTCGCGGCCAGGACGAAGGCGTGATGGCAGACAACAACATCTCAGCCATTGATATGGTCGTAGTCAACTTATACCCCTTTGCACAAACCGTTGCAAAAGCTGACTGCTCACTGGAAGATGCCATTGAAAACATCGACATCGGCGGTCCAACTATGGTTCGCGCTGCTGCGAAGAACCACAAAGATGTGACCATTGTTGTGAATGCAGCTGACTATGATCGTGTTATCAACGAGATGAAAGCGAATAATGGCTCAACTGAGTACAAGACGCGCTTTGATCTGGCGATTGCAGCTTATGAGCACACGGCACAGTATGACGGCATGATTGCGAACTACTTCGGTAAAATGGTCCCGGACTATACCGAAGAGGCTGCCGAAGACACTAAGTTCCCGCGCACCATCAATATGCAGTTCACCAAGAAGCAGGATATGCGCTATGGTGAAAACTCGCATCAGGACGCTGCCTTCTACGTTGAAAACGACATTGAAGAAGCGTCAGTGGCGACAGCAAAACAAATTCAGGGTAAAGCTCTGTCTTACAACAACATCGCGGATACCGATGCGGCCCTTGAGTGTGTGAAGAGCTTCTCAGAGCCTGCCTGTGTGATCGTCAAGCATGCGAACCCATGTGGTGTGGCAGAGGATAAAGACATCCTGAGCGCCTATGACCGTGCCTTCAAAACCGATCCGACGTCAGCATTTGGCGGCATCATTGCTTTCAACCGTGAGCTGGATGCCGACACAGCTGAAGCCATCATTGCACGTCAGTTCGTTGAAGTGATCATTGCCCCTAAAATCTCTGACGCTGCGGCACAAATTGTGGCAGCGAAGAAGAACGTCCGTTTGCTGGAATGTGGTGAATGGCAAACGGCCACAACCGGCGTTGACATTAAGCGTGTCAATGGTGGTGTCCTAATTCAGGACCGCGACCAGGGCATGGTTCAGGCCAGCGATTTGAAAGTCGTGTCTAAGCGCCAGCCCACCGAGCAAGAGCTCAAAGATCTGATGTTCTGCTGGAAAGTGGCTAAATTCGTTAAGTCGAATGCAATCGTTTATGCACGCGATGGCATGACCATAGGTGTGGGTGCCGGCCAGATGAGCCGTGTTTACTCAGCAAAGATCGCCGGTATCAAAGCCGCCGATGAAAACCTGGAAGTCAAAGGGTCTGTTATGGCCTCTGATGCCTTCTTCCCGTTCCGCGACGGTATCGATGCCGCAGCGGAAGCGGGTATCACTGCGGTGATCCAGCCTGGCGGCTCGATGCGCGATGAAGAAGTCATTGCCGCAGCCGACGAAGCGGGCATGGCCATGGTCTTCACTGGCATGCGTCATTTCCGTCACTAATCGATGAGCGCGAAACCTTCACCGTTTCGCGCTTTTTGTTTGCGCTAATTTCCAGTATTGTGAGTAAAAGACAATCACAATAATGACAGTGAAGGAACTGACTATGAAATTTGCCATTAAATCTATCATCGCAGCAGGTATTTTGACCGCCCTGAGTGGCTGTAACAGCACCACTGAAAGCGGTGCGTCCAGCGAGCTTAGCTCAGCAGTAGCGAGCGCAGAACGCAAGGCTGATAACCGTGCACGCGATCAGTATCGTCACCCGGAGCAAACGCTGGCATTTTTTGGCCTTCAGCCAAACATGACCGTTGTTGAAATTGCCCCTGGTGGTGGCTGGTACAGTGAAATTCTGGCACCGGTTGTTAAGGGCCAGGGGACATACTACGCAGCACACTTCCCGGAAAACAGTGAAGGTTACTTCAAACGTTCTCTGGACGGCTTCAAGAAAAAAGTCGCTGAAGATGCGCGCTTTAGTGAAGTTAAAATCACCGAGTTTGCACCAGGCACACACGTTGATATTGCCCCTGCTGGTAGCGCTGACATGGTACTGATCTTCCGTAGCGTCCATAACTGGTACATGCGTCAGGGTGACGAAGGTGTGCTGGCCGCTTTTCAGGCTTTCAATAAAGCGCTGAAACCAGGTGGCACTTTGGGCGTTGTTGCGCACCGTTTACCTGAACACCGTGATGATGAAGACCAGAAACGTTCTGGTTATATGAAGCAAAACTATGTCATCAACCTGGCTAAACAAGCTGGATTCGAATTAGTTGCAAGCAGTGAAATCAACGCCAACCCGTTGGACAGCGCCAACCACCCGAAAGGTGTGTGGACTTTACCACCACGTTTAGCTTTGGGTGATGAAAAGGCCGAGCAATACAAGGCCATCGGGGAAAGCGATCGAATGACCCTGAAATTCAAAAAGCTTTAATAGGAATCAATTGCCATGAATATACTTGTCATTGGCAGCGGCGGCCGTGAACACGCTCTGGCGTTCAAGGCTGCACAAAACCCATCTGTAAAAACTGTATTTGTTGCCCCAGGCAACGCAGGCACGGCCCTTGAGCCGAAACTGCAAAATGTGGCCATTGGTGTTGAAGACATCGATGCCCTGTTGGCTTTTGCCCAGGACAACAAAGTTGAGCTCACAATTGTTGGCCCCGAAGCCCCACTGGTGATCGGCGTCGTTGACCGCTTCCGAGAAGCGGGTCTGGCTATTTTTGGCCCAACTCAGGGGGCTGCTCAATTAGAAGGCTCTAAATCATTCACTAAGGACTTTTTAGCTCGCCATCAGATCCCAACGGCAGCTTATCAGACCTTTGAAGAAATTGAGCCTGCTTTGGCTTATGTGAAAGCACAAGGCGCACCAATCGTTGTAAAAGCAGATGGCCTGGCTGCCGGTAAAGGCGTGATCGTGGCAATGACTGAAGCTGAAGCTGAAGACGCCATTCGCGATATGCTGGCGGGAAATGCCTTTGGCGACGCTGGTAGCCGCGTTGTGATCGAGGAGTTCCTCGAAGGTGAGGAAGCCTCATTCATCGTGATGGTTGATGGTAAGAACGTTTTGCCATTCGCCACCAGCCAGGACCACAAGCGCGCTTATAATGGCGACGAAGGTCCTAACACGGGCGGCATGGGTGCATACTCTCCTGCTCCGGTTGTAACTGCAGAGATCCACCAGCGCATCATGGATGAGGTGATCACACCTACCGTTGAGGGCATGGCGGCAGAAGGCCATCCTTACACGGGCTTCTTGTATGCAGGTCTGATGATTGCGGCTGATGGTACGCCGAAAGTGATCGAATACAACTGTCGCTTTGGCGATCCGGAAACGCAACCTATCATGCTGCGTCTGCAATCTGATCTGGTTACCCTGATTGAAGCGGCTAACCGACAAGAGCTGGACCAGACTGAAATTCAGTTTGATCCTCGCGCCGCTGTGGGTGTCGTTCTGGCAGCCAAGGGTTATCCAGCCAGCTACCCGAAAGGAGATGCTATCTCTGGTTTACGTGTTACCTATCCGGAAGGTGAAAAAGTCTTCCATGCGGGCACTAAGCAAGATGGTGACGCCGTCGTGACAGCTGGTGGTCGTGTCCTGTGTGCTACTGCGCTGGGCCACACCGTCACAGAAGCACAAAAGCGCGCGTATGCGCTGGTACAGGAGATTAACTGGGACGGTGTTGAATACCGTACCGACATCGCCTACCGCGCCATTGCACGCGAGCAGTAAAGCGCATAACGCAAAGCCGGGTCTCTGACCCGGTTTTTTATTTCTCCCTCTTTCCTTCACCTCTGTGTCACGCTTTGCTAGGATCGCCTATTTCAACCATCTTTAGGGGCGTAAAGATGCAAGGTACTCTACGTAAGATGCAGGCACAATTGAATTGTGCATCGGCACCAACCATAAACTATCAGCTGCCTGTGGGCGACGATCTGTTGCCATTGAACGAGCTGATTGGCAAGCGTCTGACGCTCACATTTAGTGGCAACATTTTCTGCTGTAATTGTGGTAAGAAAACCAAGAAGAGTTACTCTCAGGGCCACTGTTTTGTGTGTATGAAAAAACTGGCTAGTTGCGACATGTGTATCATGAAGCCCGAAACCTGCCACTATGATCAGGGTACTTGCCGTGAACCAGAGTGGGGCGAAACACACTGTATGATCCCGCACTATGTATACCTGGCAAACACCTCTGGCCTGAAAGTTGGGATCACCCGTCATACCCAGATCCCGACACGCTGGATAGATCAGGGCGCTACGCAGGCAGTTCCCATTTTCAAAGTGCAGACCCGGTTGCAATCGGGCCTGGTAGAGGTAGCGCTCGCGGAATTTATTGCTGATAAAACCAACTGGCGCAATATGCTCAAAGGCATCAACCCAGAACTGGACCTTAAAGCATCCGCGGCAGAGCTGATCCCACAGATCCAGGCTAAACTGGATGAGCTGGCTGAACTGTTTGGCGCTACCGCAATTGAGCAGCTCGATGAAGATGTGGTGGACCTGAACTTCCCCGTCACCGACTACCCGAGCAAGATCAGTTCTTTTAACTTTGATAAAGAACCCGTTGTCAGTGGCACACTGCAAGGCATTAAAGGCCAGTACCTGATCTTTGACACGGGTGTGATCAATATCCGCAAGTTCACCTCATACGAAGTTTCGGTGAGTCTGGACTAGTTCATGCGCGGCCAGTTAACGGCCGCTTACCCGTCGTTGTGGGGGAGCGAGCTCACTCAACCCCCGCTCTGAGCGGTAAAAGTTCAGCCAGTCTGACTGAGGCAGTGGCCGACAATAGTGATATCCCTGCATCGTGTGGCACCCCAGCTTTTGTAAAAACTTCTGCTGTACGGATTTTTCCACCCCTTCTGCCACCACATGTAAATTCAGCGCTTTGGCCATCGCGACAATCGCCGTTACAATCTCACTGTTGCCATATTCATCTGGTATTTTGGCGATAAAACTGGCATCGATTTTCAGTATGTCTATCGGCAGCTTGGTCAGATAACTCAGCGCCGAATATCCAGTGCCAAAATCATCAAGCGCAATCGAAACACCCAGATTTTTTAATTTGTTCAGCATGACCTTGGCATCATGCAAATTGCTGACAAAGCTGGTCTCGGTCAGCTCCAGCTCAACATAATGACCATCCAGATTATGCTGTTCCAGCGCTTTGGCCATGGTCATCACCAGATCCCCCTGACTGAGGTGACTGGCAGAGATATTGATCGCGATACGACGCATATCCAGCCCTTCACTCAACCAGAGAGCCATTTGTCGACAGGCTTCGTTGATCACCCATTGATCCAACTTAACAATCAGACCTAATTCTTCCGCCAGCGGAATAAATTGGGCTGGCGAGATGGTGCCCAAATTTGGGTCTTGCCAGCGCAACAAACACTCTACACTCATAATCCGACCGCTCGTCAGACAACGTAATGGCTGATAATGGAGTTCAAACTCGCCGCCTTCGAGAGCACTTTGAAAGCGGCTCAACATAGACAAGCGTTCAAGCGAGCGCGCATTCATCGATGCTTTATACAGCTGGAAAGAGTTGCGTCCTAACTCTTTAGAGCGATACATGGCCACATCGGCATGCTTAAGCAGACTCTCACTGTCCAGGCCATCCTCAGGGTAGATTGCTGCACCCAGTGATGCTGTCGCCGCCACATTTAGCTCACCCAACGCGAAGGGCACACTGAGCTCACTGAGCACCTGATCGGCAAAGCCCACCACATCTTCCATATGCTCGACTTCGGTGAGCAGCACCACAAACTCATCTCCCCCCAGACGTGCCAGTGTGTCTCCGGGCTTCAGAATGGCTTTTATCCGCTCGCTAACCTGGCTGAGCAGTTTATCCCCGGCACTGTGACCTAAGGTGTCATTGACCTCCTTAAAACGATCGAGATCGATGAACATCACGCTGAGCTTGTGCTTATCTCGCTGCGCCGAGGCCAACGCCATAGACAACCTGTCGTAAAATAGCCGGCGATTAGGCAAGCCTGTGAGTTCATCAAAATACGCCAGCCGGGCAATTTTCTCTTCCGCATTTTTCCGTTCGGTGATGTCACTGAAAATGGCAGCATAGAGCACATCATCACTGTAGGGTTCATTGATCTCAATGATGGTCAGCCACTCAACATACACTTCACCACTTTTTCGCTTATTGCAGATCTCCCCCTGCCAAACGCCCTTCTGTGACAGTTCCGACCACATCCTTTCATAATAATCCTGACCATGAACGCCCGAACTCAGTAGGCTGGGGTTTTTGCCCAGCACCTCATAATCCTGATACCCCGTCAACGCACTGAATGCAGGGTTGATCTGGATGATTTCGCCATTGGCCCGGGTGATCATTATGCCATCGAGCGAAGCATCGATGATGCGGTTAGCCAAATAGAGGTTTTTTTCTGACTTTTGCAGCGCCAGATCTCGCTGAGCTAGTACCTTTTCCAGCTCGCTACAGTAAGCGGTTTCTATTTCTGTCAGGACATTTTTCAAAGCCAGCAAGCCCATCACAGCATGTGAGCCGGGCTCGCGGATCACCAGATGACGAATTGAGCGTGCAGTCATCAGACGGTAAGCATCGAACAGACTGTCTTTGGGGGTCATGGATTCCATCGGATAGCTGGCCAACTCCCAGCAGGGCATACGCCAGTCCTGGTTCAGGATCACATAGGCCACATCCCGTTGGGTAATAATGCCATACTCAGCCAATCCCTGATTATATACCAGCACTGCGGTGGTCTTGTCCCGGCGCATCGCGTGAATCGCCTCGGAAATACAAGCTTGGGCATCCAGCGTGCTGATCTGTGACTCGAAATGATCTTCTATGGGACGAAAATGCAGGTAGTGATCCAACCCCTGATTGCGCACAATATCAGACAGAGACACCACGCCCTGAGGTTGGTTATGGGCGTCTTTCACCAGAAGATGACGTATTCCCAGCTGGTGAAACTTAATCGTGGCTTCACTCAGCGTCTGACTGATCAGAATATCATGTACCGGTGAGTTCATAATATTACCTATCGCAGTCTGTGCCAGGCCATTGTGTTCGAAATCCAGACTGACACAGTCTGACTCTGTCCAAATCCCGACGATTTTGCCGTCCTGCTCAATAAATATCGAACTGACCCGCCGCTCACGCATCAGACTCAACGCATCATATAAACGCGTTGTGTAGTCACAACACAGCAGGTTATTAGAATAAACATCTTTAATTTGCAGTTGACGTGTATCGCCCATCATAAGCACAGCCTCGCTTTCAGCCAATCTAATCGAGTATAATGAAGACAATTTAAACAACCTTGACCAAGAACAAATAATGACAATAAAGTCTTACCCGTTCCTATTATGGTTAGACCAAAGTCTCGCTTACGTCAGCAATGAGACTGAATTGACCGAAATGTGCCATTATGCGGGCGCTGACGAGGGGGTCTGTATCTATTCTGATGGCCAGTATTTGACCCGTTCGGGGCAGCAGGTGCCTGCCCTGTCGGCCGATGAACTCACCCGATTAGTGCAACAAACCTTAGTGCAGGAAGGCCAATGCTGCGTGTCTAAACTCAACCAGTGCAGTGTCAAAGAGGCCTTCGAGTTATTAGAAGATATCCGTTGATTGAGGTAGCTCAGGCTTCGGCCAGCGCACGGACATGACACTCAACGCTGCGCCCCAGCGATGACAGATCATAGCCACCTTCTAGATAGGAAATGATACCCAGGCATGAGTGTGCCCTGGCGAAGGCAATCACCTGCTCTGTAAACCAGACATAATCTTGCTCCACAAAGCTCAGCCCTCCCATATCGTCCTCAAGGTGCGCGTCAAACCCGGCACTGATGAAAATCAGCTGAGGCGAGAATTCCACTAGCCTGGGTAGCCATTGTTGTTCCACCAGTGCACGAAAATCTCGCCCATCACTGCCAGCTGGTAGCGGGGAATTCAAAATAGAATCCGTGTTTTCAATCGCTGTATTAGGGTAAAAAGGGTATTGGAATAATGAACAAAACAGTACCCGGGGGTCATCGCGTACGATATCCTGCGTCCCGTTGCCATGGTGTACGTCGATGTCGAGCACCGCGATTCGCTCCACGCCTTGTTGCTGGGCATAAGCCACCGCAATAGCCAGGTTATTGAATACACAAAACCCCGAAGAACTATGCTGATTAGCATGATGTCCCGGTGGACGCACCGCGCAAAAAGCCGCATCCAGTTTGCCCGCAAGCACTTCATCTACGGCCAATAAACCAGCCCCGACCGCCCGCTCAATCGCTTTCATTGAATCGGGGCATAACCAGGTGTCACCGTCCAGCTCAGCCAGGCCCGACTCGGGCAATGCCTCACACACCCGACTAATATGCGCCTGGTCATGCACGCGCGCAATGTCTTCCAGTGTCGCCTTGGGTGCCGTTTTATATTCAATGGCCACATCTAATCCGGACGCCAGAATTCGATCTGAAATGGCGTCCAGTCGCTCCGGACATTCAGGATGATCCGCAATCATTTTATGTTTACGACAAAGCGGGTGAGTGATCAATGCAGTACGCATAGCAAAATCAGTCCTTCGTAGAGTCATAATATGAGTGTATCAGAGCCGTGTAACGCGGGCCCTGATACTTTGGTGTAACCTGCTTACTCTGTTGAAAGCGCCTTAGCTTTAAGCTGCAAGTTATGAAAATCAAAACTGAAATCGGTAATATCCGGGTTCACCCAGGACATACTCGCAGCTTCAACCTGTTGTGACGGAGACAGAGTAAAATCAATGTAAGCGTCTGCTTCTAACATAGGGTGCTGCCATCTCACGACAAAGGTGTTGCCCGTATGGTGGTGCAGTTTCCCTTTGAGCATTGCGGTATGGGTAAAATCAATATACAGCTCACCATTGAGCTCTTCCACCACCACTTCGCCATACCAGGGGCTAACCAGCGTTCCTGTGTACACCTGATTAGCCAGTGGTGGTTGCCGTTTGTCTAGCTTCACTACACCAGCGGCACGATAAGCCTCTTCACGTTCCTGAGTATACTGTTCAGCCGCATCTTTAACCCAATCCGTGTCAGGCAAACCCAGCGCATCTTCAAAGACCTCATTAATAATGGCCGTCAGGGCCGGATAGGCCTGTTGATTAGACAGTATCACCACACCCAGTTGTTTACCCGGTATCATAGCCACCTGTGAGACCATGCCCGGGATCCCTCCTGCGTGGCCCACTTTTTTATGGCCAAAATAGTCTTCTATTCCCCAGCCAAGTCCATACCCTCTAAACTGCTGCTGATATGCCTTACCCGCCTCGTTTGGCCAGCGCATAATAAATGGCTGCCACATATAAACTTGCTGTACTGCTCGAAACAGTACGTCACCATTTGGCATTTTACCTGCGGCCAACTGAGTCTTGAGCCACTGGCTCATATCGTTGGCACTGGAAGCAATGGCACCCGCGCCACGAAAATCTTCTAAGTAGTCAACAAAAAAAGGCGTGAGTTGGCCATCCCAGTAGATACTTCCGGTCGCCCTGTTATTATTCTCTTGGGGAATGCGTGAGTATCCAGCTTTTGACGTATGCATCCCCATTGGTTTGAACAGTCGCTGCTCAACAAAATCTTGCCAACTCTGTCCACTGACCCGGTGGACAACTTCGCCCGCCACCACAAACATCAGGTTGTTATAAGCATAGGTACTGCGAAAGCTGCTCTTTATTGGTAAATGTGCTATGCCCTCGAGCAAATCGGCCATGGTTTTATCCGTATCAGGCCAAATCATTAAATCTCCGGCGCCTTTACCCAGGCCACTACGATGGCTGAGTAAATCAGCTATCGTCATTTCTCGCGTTACATAAGGGTCTGACAAGCGAAACTCCGGAATATGCTTGATAACCTTGTCTCGCCAGTTCAACTTGCCTTCATCTACGAGTATCGCCAGTGCGGCAGCCGTAAATGCCTTACTATTCGAAGCAATTCCAAACAAGGTATCGGCATCCACCTTATCCTGATGAGCGATATGGCGTACCCCATACCCCTTGCTCAATACAACCTCACCGCGTTCTACCACAGCAAGTGCAATGCCTGGTATGTGAAACCTTTCCATCGCTTCAGCTACAGCCTGTTCCACATCCGCTATATTCACGCCTGGCGCAGGTTGCTCAGCCAACGCAGAAAAATGACTCACCGACAAGATCATGGCGGCGATCAGGCCTTTGCTAACTTGGTACTTCATGTGTATTGCTATTCCTTATTGATGAATGGACAACTCCCGTCGGGCCCTGTGATAATCCAAATCCAGGGTACATGGCTGCTTAGCGAGCAGCTGCTGATAGGACGCGGGAAATTGATGGTATTGCACGCCCCGCAGCACATGCTCCAGATACCAGGAAAATGGCAGCAGGTCGTCGTGAAATTGTTGTGTGATGTAACAGTGCGCTGTAATTCGCGCACCGCAGGCGCGGACCACCTCGACATCTTGCCGCCGATAACCTTCGCCTTCTATACGGTCTAACTGCGCGACTTCTTGCTCAGTTAAGGCATACAGCACCCCGTGCACACATGCCCCTGCGCTGTCATCTGGTTCAATGGAACATTTGGCCGAGCCATCCTGGCCAAGATGACGAAACCCTAAGGTGAAGCCTGGCAGGCAGGCGGTGCCAAGCAATTGAGCTGCAGGTAAACGCGCCAGCAAGCGCGCTGGGGTTAAATTTGATCCAAAAGCAAAATTTAATATATCTCTGTCTGCCATTATGACTCCCGGCATTATTAAAGTATGACTCTGAGCGCCAGCAGCAGTAAAATCACCCCAATTCCGCGATCAAACCAATGCCCGGCGCGTTGAAAAAAACCACGGACAGAGGCTTTGCTCAGTACCATTGAGAGAGAAGAAAACCATAACCAGGTCGCCACAGCCATATACAATCCGTAGAAAAGTTGTACGGACTGTGGTGTGTCGGGATCAATCACCAGGGTAAACAAGGAAAGGAAAAATAAGGTCGCTTTTGGATTAAGTGCGTTGACCAAAAAACCACGTCGCAGTGCCTGCATTGCACTTTCCTGTCCTGCCGTAGCTGTACTGTCTTGCCGTGAGGCTGGCTTCGCACTGGCGCGTAACGCCTGAATTCCCATATACGCCAGGTACGCCCCAGCCAGGTATTTAAACGCATTAAATAACGCCGGTGACTGGGATAACAACAATGCCACCCCAAGCAGGCAGTACGTGACATGCACCAATATCCCTAAACCCACTCCTGCGCTAGTCATCAGGGCATTACGTCGGCCAAAACTGATGCTTTGTTTCAATACAACGGCAAAGTCAGGTCCGGGACTGGCGACCGCAAAAAAATGTGCCAGTGCAATTAAAACGAACTCATCCAGATAAGGCGACACGACTGCGATCCTCCAGTGCCAGTAAAACGGGATCCGGAGACGTTTTTAAAATACCCTGAAGCTGTTTACAGGCCTTTTTATACAGGCCTTTAAGATGGGGTTTAAGGTGTTTTGCACCATTATATTGTGGCTTAAAGTGGCACACCAGGGCATGGACAAAAATCGTTTCTGCCTCACTGAGGGCAGCCTGCCGGTTGGCATACGCATTATAACAAGACCCACACCCCCCTCTGAAATGGTACGCACTGTTACTCAACATCACACCAAATCCCATGTACACAGCCAGCACATCGGCGGCAACAGGTAAGTGTTCCTGACCGCCAGGTGGTAACTTGCCCACCTGGTGAATCAAAATCATCGCCAGGGAGCCTGCTAAACTTGCGACCATATCCTGGGGCTGATTGATTTGATTGGGGTTATAGGACAGCGCGATCGGTAAAGCTGGTTGCTCCGACACTGACACCTGCGCTCCACGCAATCCACCACTGAGCGAAAAGTTGGGGAAGGTCTGCTGCATCGGCATTTGCTGAGGTGGCAGTAAAGCAATTGGCCAGTGCTGCAACCCGGCATAATCACGCACCCGGCCAAATACTGTCTGTGCCATTTGCTCGACGCTGTTGACCTGATCCGGGAAGTCCTGCGCGGTTGGCTCAACAATCCGGGTGTGACGGAGAAAAAAGTCGACGTCAAAATGTTCAACCGCCCAGCCAAACAAATGAATTAACTGCTGAGCCTGAGCGTCTTCCAGTAGCGGTTTAGATTTAAATATCGCCAGCATAATATCCTGTCTTCTGTATCAAAGTTTACCAGTTCCGGGCTATGTCACTGCCCACTAATCACTTGGCATTGCAAGAAAAGATTCATATCATATTGCCATATTAGCGACAAATACCCTGTGATACCATGCCTCATCTGATCATTGAACACTCTGCCCATCTGAATATTTCCGTTTGCGAGCTGGTTCAGGCCGTCCACCAGGGCGCTGAACGTACTCAGCTATTTGATCCTGCATCGATTAAAACCCGAGCAATTACCTATAACGACTATCAACTGGGTAGCGACCATCAAGGTTTTATACACGTGCAAGCCCACATTATTGCCGGCAGAACGGTTGCACAAAAGCAATTACTGAGTGAAACACTACTCCAAGCGCTGCATGCACTCGTCGATGGTGAGCAACTCCACCTCAGTGTTCACCCCTATGACTTAGACCCGGAGATCTACCGTAAGAACTGACGTATAATAGCCCTTATTCAGAGCTGACCTCAGCTCACCTGCATTGACCTGCGGGTCGTATTCAATTTACAGAGCAATCATTATGAAATTCCCCTGCCGTTTAGATAAGTTTGTCAGCCACGTTCAGGAGCTGCCTCGCAGTAAAGTCAAAATCGGGATCAAAAAAGGCCTGGCCGTTGTCAATGGCGTCACGATCAGCAAAGCGGATTATTCAGTTGGGCAGGATGATCTGGTCGAGTGGGACCAGACGCCGCTGGTTTATCTGGGTAAGCGTTACTATATGCTGAACAAACCCACCGGTTATGTATGCGCCAATCAGGACGACCTGCATCCAACCGTTTTTGAGCTATTAGACGAGCCCAACTTAAAAGATTTTCATGTTGCAGGACGACTGGACCTGGATACCACAGGGCTCGTTTTAATTACCAATGATGGCGACTGGTCTCATCAAATCACCTCACCAAAGAAACAAAAGTACAAAACTTACCTGGTTGAAACACAAGAAGCACTCACCGAAGAGGCACTCGAGCAACTACGTCAGGGTGTTGCGCTGCATAACGAAAAAAATCTCACTCAGCCCGCCATAGCGGAGCAGCTGGATAAGTATGCGCTACGCTTATCTATCTGCGAAGGAAAGTATCATCAGGTAAAACGTATGTTGGCTGCAGTCGGTAACAAGGTGGTAGAGCTGCACCGGGAGAATGTTGCGGGTATCGAGCTGGATGCTCAACTCGCAGCCGGAGAGTACCGCTTACTCAGCGATACGGAAGTTAACATAATTAATGCAAGGTAAAACGCTGTCACCCCCTATAGTGAGGAAAAATCATCTAAAATTACTGTTATAATGACCTTTTTCAGCTTTCCACAATACGGAATTCGTGTTAAATCATTAAATCAGGTTCTGCTACAGGGGCATCACGTGTTTTCATCACTTACTTTAAGAACAAAAATCATCCTATTTGCAGCTTCTATCTTTGTCGCACTCATTCTGGTGGCAATCGTGGGGCTGCAATCCCTCAGACATGCAAGCGAAACAGATAATATTGCGCGTATCAATCAACTGATGAAAAGCACAGCCAACATAGTGCAGCAGTTTGAAGGGTTTGTGCGCAGCGGAGCCCTGACAGAGGAACAGGCCAAAACACTCGCATCGCAAATTTTACGCGAAAATAAGTACCATGACTCCGAATACGTGTACGTGGTAGACAGTGAACTCAATTTCATCGCTGCGCCACACGACCCACATTTACACGATACCAGCTTCAACGACTTTAAAGATGCCAACGGTAACAGTATCGGGCGCATGGTGGAGCGCCTGGTCGGCTCACAAACAAATCGTATCATTACCTACAATTGGACATCACAGCGTAATGGCACCGTCGCGGCCATGACCTCAGTCGTGCAAAAAACCCCACTGTTCGGCTGGTATGTAGGTACCGGAATCAGTTATCAGGAAGTCGATGAGCGCTATTGGGATACTGCAAGCTGGCTCGCGTCTTTGTCATTACTTATCGCTGTCGCACTGACCTTTGCGTTAACCCGTTTTGGCTTGTCTCTGTCCAACAAATTGGGTGCAGAGCTGGATGACGTACTCGACATCGTTCAGGAAGTATCGCGCGGTAACCTGACCTCACAGATCCACAATGATAACGCCAAACCGGACAGCATTCTGGCTGGTATGGAATATATGCAAGAAGGACTAAAAGGTGTGGTTGGGGGGCTAAAATCGGTCAGTGATTCACTCAATGAACAAAGCCACAATGGTGAAGCACGCTCAAATGAGCTGGAGTCACTCACTCGCAGCCTGAGCGAAGAAACCCAAATGGTGGCCTCGGCTATCACCGAACTCACCGCTTCTGCACAAACTGTGGTTGAGCATGCAGAACAAGCGGCTGACTCAGTGCAACAAGCAGAAGGCCAGGGACAAAGTGCCGATAAGCTCACCACCAAAGCCTCTGAAGCCATTGTTCTGCTGGAGCAGCAAATCGACAGCGCAGGCAATAATATTCAGGTGCTCGATGAAGAAGTGAAGAACATTGCCAATGTACTGAGTGTCATCCAGAGCATTGCCGAGCAAACCAACCTGCTGGCATTGAATGCCGCGATTGAAGCGGCGCGTGCCGGTGAACAAGGGCGCGGGTTTGCCGTTGTTGCCGACGAAGTCAGGCAGCTGGCACAACGCACCCAAAGCAGCACAGAAGAAATTCATACCATGATTGGTAACCTGCAATCTGCAACTCAGGAAGCCAAGGCTTCAGTGACGCTCAGTATCGCTACCAGTGAAAAAACCGTGACAATGTCAAACGAAGCCAGTGAAGCGCTGAAACGCGTGGCTGAATCGCTCAGCGCAATATCGCAAATGAGTGACCAGATTGCGCAAGCGGCAAAAGAACAGCTCGCAGCCGGAGAAGACACCGCTCACCGCGTAGTCACCATATCTGATACTGCCAGCCAGACGGCGCAGGTCTCCCATCATGCGCATCAGGCGACCGACAGCATCACGGCACTCACGCATCAACTGGAAAAAGAAATGGCGAAATTTAAAGTTTAGCTACATAGTTAATATTCAGATTTTCAAGAAGAAAAAGTGAAACGAACAATATAATTAACATTTAATTAAAGTTATATGAAAAATTTCATTTCACTTTTTCGGACTAGGTGGTAAATTTATTAACCAGAGCTTAATAGACCTTGTGTTGTGCAGTATGAAATAAATCATATATGATAGGTCTTAAGCACACCCAGTTCATCTAAATTACGTTTGCGTGACATTAGCGTAGTTTTAAGATGAATGAGCAGAGGCGGATGCAGTGCCTATACTCTAGAAGCAGACTAGCCAGTTATTGTAGTCGTTTTGGTTAGGCAAACAACAATGACATAAGGAACATCAATATGAAATCTCTTTCATTTACTGATTGCCAAAAAGTCGCTGCCGGTTCCAGTGTGTTACACCCTGTTAGACCTAAAGGCCAACAAACTTCCCAAAAACTAGAGACAAAACGTACTTCGACATGACAAAGGATTTATCGATTAAAGACCTACTACTACCATACGTTGTGATGGTAGTAGTCATTTTTATTATGCAGGATGCAACCTATGTGTTCATCCTCTCTTGTATTGCAATCATTTCTTTGGTTTTCCTGATCGGACTGCGGATCAAAGACATCAATATTTGCGTCCTCGCAATGATGAACTTGTCATCCATACTGATCGAAAACCTGCTGTTTTCCACTGGCCTGATCAGCCTTTATTCAGACGAAGAAAATCGCCTGCTACAAAACAGCATTATATTCGGCCTTTCAATGGCCAGAGAGCTCCTTATTTTGGTGCTTCTCACCTATCGCGTAGAAATCACCAAATGGCTATTCCCAAAACACCAGATCCGCGCCACCTTTGCTGACAGCATCATGCCGTGGCTCTATCTCATAGGTGCAGCCATGAGCTTCTTTGCACTGATAGAAAACTACTTCCGTAATGGTAAGGGGTACGATATTACCTTCTTCTTTTACGCCTTTGAAATTACAGGCTACCTGATCTTTTCTACCATCTGTGCCATGTTGGTTGCGCTGACGGTGATCTCCTACAAAGAAGCCTACGAGCTGAAAGTACCGACCATTAAAAAACGGAGTTAACATTCGAAAGGCAAACCTGTATAGTCCAGCGACAGGTTTGTCTTAATCACATCCAGGGATTTGATGCATGGTCTTCGCGGTCCATTTTCGCTCTATCAATAAACCCTTGCTGATGGCCACAGTCGCACTCAGTCTGCTCTTGGTCATTCTTCGTGACGCAACTTTCTACGTCTTTTCAGCATACTCACTCTTACTCATTGGCCTATTTATTATCGGCGTCCGACTGAGAGAGGTGAACCTGTGCGGTTTAACAGGGCTGGCCCTGTTTCCTATTGTTTATGAAAACCTGCTATTCACCACCGGCCTGATCAGCCTGACGTCAGAAACGCAAAATCGTCTGTTCCAAAACAGTCTCATTTTTGGCCTGCACTTTATCAAAGAGCTGATTTTGCTGGTGTTGTTGATCTACCGAATGGAGATAAGTAAGCGCCTCTTTCCAAACAGAAACATCTATTACACATTTGCTGATACGCTGCTGCCGTGGCTATGTTTGCTCACCGCCATTTTTAGCTTTTTAGCCTTATTCGAAAACTATCTGCGTAATGGCAGAGGATATGACATCACCTTCTTCTTCTATGCATTTGAGATAACGGGCTATCTGTTTTATTCTTCGGTGTGTGGCATTCTCTTGGTCCTCACCATGCTCATCTATCAAAAACGACGCCTCATCCTATATGATAGAGAAACATAACTCAGTCAGTATGAAAGAATGGATTATCCAGATAAATAGGCTGTGCCGTCGTTAAGAAGGAAAGATCGAAATAGCGCGCTAGTAACTGCTCATACTGACCGCTGTCTTTCAGGCGTTTCAAGCCCAGCGCCAGCTTTGCTGCCAGTTCAGGTTTTTGCTTGTTCACAAAAAAGTAGAAATGTGCCGGGTAAGACAAGTATACACCGGGCAGTTTGACCAGCTCAGTGGCTGATTGTGCTGCCAGTTCAGAGTCTACCTCCACCACCGAACGAGGAAAATAGTCTGCTTTTTGATTGTTCACCAAATCAAACATCGCCTGGTAATTCACAATTGGCCTGACCTTTAATCCATTAGCAGCCAGTATCTTAGTATCCGGCCAGTCATGTCCCTGCACAGCAACCAGTTTAGCGAGTCCCGCTTTACTCTGAACAGCCTCAAAGCGTGTCAGTTGTGCACGATGTACCAGCAGCGCACGCTTGCCTATCAGACCATCAAATAGTGGAAACTTAACTGCGATGGCGAGTTTTTCTCGCGCCGGACTCGACATGCTCCAGTGCAGGTCAACCTCACCTTTGCTCAGAGCCAATAAAGTTCTTTGTTGATGAGGGTGGACTTTAACATGTTGGATATCAACCGGGTATTCTGCCGCTTTTAGTGATAAGTCGAGCAATTCATAAAGAAACAAATCCCGGTCATAGAGGGGCCGCATTTCCTTTGCAACATAAATGGTAGACTTAGCTTCAGCCGCCACGCCAAGCAGTATCAGCATCAGATAAATAACCCGTTTTACCATACACCACCTAGCTCATATTGAATTGTCAGTCCTGTATTGTGCAATCAAAGGACATATCACCCTGACCTCCAAACTACACCTAACTGCAACAATACTCAACTGAGATTGTGTTGTCGTCATTGGCTGACTTACGTCGCTAAGCTGCTGACAGCCTCTAACCGCACGACCGGTGCACTGGGTTTGCGGCGATTACAGACAAACAAATAACTGTTGCGATAGCGCTTGGCCTCTTTTTTCGCGTCGGTTGCCAATGCTGCAACCTGATGACTGTTACTACAAGATTCCACATCCGGCGATACCAGCCCGATGGATAAGGTCAGTAACGGCACAAATTGCTTCTGACCTTCACGGTTACTGGCCCAGTAACCGCCAGCAGCGACATGCTCTGGCGTAAAGAAAGCCTTAGACTGAGCTTCAAACCGCTGAATTATCTCATGACACAGGTTTTCAGCATCGTCGTTGTCAAACACCACCATAAAATCGTCGCCACCAATGTGCCCGACAAAGCAGTGACTATGTTTACACACCGCAACTGTCACCTCAGCCAGCAGCTTAATCACACTGTCACCACTGGCGTACCCATAAAGGTCATTGAACTGTTTAAAATGATTAAGGTCGATGTAAGCCAATGAGAATCCATGCATAGCGCGTAAGCGCTGTTCAATGGCCTCATTGATAGCCACATTACCCGGCAGCATGGTCAGCGGGTTGGCGTGTTGCGCATGGCGGATTTTTTCGTCCGTAATATGTTTCAGGATATCCCTTAGAGGCGCTAAACCCAAATAACGCCCTTCCCGGGTAATAATAATATGACGCCGAATATCGAATTCATGCTCGGTGATCAGCTGACTGACACTGTCGAGTTGCTCTTGCTCATCTACAATCAGCGGCTGTTTGTCCATTAACTCGGTCACTGGCTTTTTATCGAATAAGGCATGACCATAGGGGGCTGCAAACACTTCAGTCAGTTGATCCCGGTGCAGCAAGCCAACAGGCTGCCTTGCATCATTCACCACTGTCAGACTCATCAATCGTTTATCACGTTCAAAATGTCGATGAGCATCAAGGCATTGCGTGCAGGTGTGGATTGCGGCAACGTCCTTGGCCAGCCAGCCAATCGCAATGGACTGCTCAAATGGGTTATCCTTGCTGCCACTGTGACGATGCTGTGCCAGATTGATCATCTCCAGACAAGGCTGCTCACTTGGCTTGGCCAGCAAATACCCCTGCGCATTAACAATCCCTAATTGCTCCAGCAATGCAAGCTCTTCCATACGCTCAATACCCTCTGCGATCACTGCAGTATTGGTTGCCTTAGCCAGTTCAATAATAGACTTGAGAAACTCTCGTTTAACGATACTCTGGTCGCAATAGTCAATAAAATAGCGGTCCACTTTCACAAAGTCAGGACATAATTCTGACCACTGCTTCAGTCCGGAGTACCCGGCACCTAAGTCATCAATCGCTATCGTGAAGCCCAGCTGGCGGTAATGCGCTATGGTCTTTAACAACAAGAAGCCATCATCGACCTTATCCTGCTCTGTCACTTCAATTACAATACGACTGGCTGCCAGTCCGGCCTGTTCGACCAGGTGTAAGGTCTCACCTCTTGGGTGACGGGGATCCAGCAGTGCCTTTGGGCTGACATTGAGAAACAGCTTACCGGGCAACTGTTGCGCCACAAATTGTGTAATGGCCCTTTGACGGCACAACAATTCCAGCTCCGACAGCCTATCATAGCGACTGGCAGCAGCGAACAAACTATCTGGTTGCTCCAACACAGAACCACGCTTGCCGCGGCTCAAAGCCTCGAAGCCCAGCACCTGCTCCTTCGCCAAGTCATAGATTGGCTGGAATGCCGTATATACGGCTTTATTAGCGATGATTTCATCCAAAAGGATCTGCGTTGAGTCCACTGCTCGATGACCAAGATGAGGTTTGATTGATAATCGAGCAAATTATCAATTTTACATGACAGTTATATGTCAAAAAGACGATTGTACCTAATTTGATGTTGAATCATTTGCAACTTGCTGTTGCTCCGTACTCGCCTCGGCGCGTCTAAGCGCTTGTTTTACCTGTTCAATATGAGCCATGACCTCGACCATTTCCAGCTCAGCTTCCAAATACGCGTCGTCGCCTGCAAGTCCCCCTTTTGCCATCACCAAAACCGTTGCAGGATGCACCACCAAATCCTTGCTATGATAGCACACCGGATCGGGTAACTCAGGCAACTTGCCATTGCCATGATAGTCTTGCTCCAGTACTGCAAGAGACATCTCTGCCAAAGACGCTCTGAGCGTCAATACCGCATCCAGATAAGGCCGGCACTGTGGGTAAGCCAGTTTAAAGGCATCCAGGACCACATCACTTTGCTGTATCAGATCATCTGCACCCGCCTGGATCACCCCTGCATCACGCTGGATTCGAATGTCTTTCAGTAACTCGCTGGCTAACAGCGCATACGGTTCAATGCCACTGCCCTGTTGAACAGATGTCGCAGCCTGGGCATTAGCCGCCTGCCCTGATGGCTCAGAACACCCGAATAGCGATAAGCAAACGAGTGCCGCTGCACATTCCTTACGCATAGTATTTCCCCCGTTCTCACAAAAAAGCCGCGATACAATCGCGGCTTCCGTTAGCTAGTTGGCTGATTATGGCATGGCATCCAGATCGGCGCCTTCTTTTTCCACTTCAACCGGGATCAGGTCTTCCTTACTCACACCCATTGCAACCGCCACTGAACTGGCGACATAGACTGATGAGTAAGTACCGATGAATACACCGAATAACAAGGCCGTTGCAAACCCATGGATGGTCTGGCCACCCCAGACAAACAAGGCAACCAATACCAGAATGGTTGTGATTGATGTCACTAATGTCCGGTTCAGTGTTTGCGTCAGTGAGATATCGATAATCTCCAACGTGTCATCGATGCGGACCTTGCGGAAGTTTTCGCGGATCCGGTCAGATACAACGATGGTATCGTTCAGTGAGTAACCTATCACGGCGAGGATTGCGGCCAGAATGGTCAGGTCGAATTCCAGCCCAAGCAATGAGAACAGACCCATGGTCAGGATCACGTCATGGAACAAAGCGGCAACCGCACCCACTGCGAAGCGCCATTCGAAACGAAACGCAACATAGATAAGGATACACAACAGTGCAGTCAGCATTGCCAGACCGCCCTGCTCTTTGAGGTCCTCACCCACACTTGGGCCAACGAACTCAATACGGCGCATTTCAACATTGCTGTCGACCTGCTTCAGCGCATCAACCAGTTGGTTACCCAGGATTTCAGCTTTCACATCATCACGCGGGGCCAGACGTACCAGCACGTCCTGACTTGAACCAAACAGCGTGACCGATGCATCCGGGAAACCATTCTCTGCCAGCGTACTGCGTACTTTTGGCAAGTCAGCAGGCTGTGAAAAGCCCACTTCTACAGCCGTACCACCAGTGAAATCCAGACCCATGTTCATGCCTTTGAACGTCAGGCTGAAAATAGATGCTAGGATCAGTAGCGCAGAAAATGCCATCGACACTTTACGTGCTGACATAAAACGGATGGTTTCTTTAATTCTTAATAACTGCATGTCCGTCTCCTAGATTGAAAGCGAGTTAATTCGCTTGCCACCGATGACCGCATTGATCACCGCACGAGTACCGACGATAGCCGTAAACATCGACGTCAAGATACCAATAGCCAGTGTCACCGCGAAACCAGCAATCGGGCCTGTACCCACTGAGAACAGGATCACCGCAGCGATCAGCGTGGTGATGTTGGCGTCGAAAATGGTGCTGAAGGCGCTGTCATAACCATGATGAACGGCTTGCTGAGGACTACGTCCTTCACCCAATTCTTCACGAATACGCTCGAAGATCAGTACATTAGCATCAACCGCCATACCGACGGTTAATACGATACCGGCAATACCAGGTAACGTCAGTGTGGCCCCTGGGATCATCGACATAACGCCCACAATCATGACCAGGTTGGCAGCCAGTGCCAGATTAGCAACCAGACCGAAACCTTTGTAGTACATCAGCATAAATGCCAGTACAAACGCAAAGCCCAGAACAACCGCTGTCATACCAGCCTGGATGTTTTCCTGACCTAAGCTAGGGCCCACCGTACGCTCTTCAACAATTTGGATCGGCGCAACCAGTGCCCCTGCTCGCAGCAACAGACTCAGGTTATGGGCTTCAGCCGGCGTGTTAATACCAGTGATCTGGAAAGAACTGTTCAAACGCGCCTGGATAGTTGCCACATTGATGACTTCTTCCACTTTGATTGGCGGCAGCGCTTTACCATTCTTGTCGACTTTACCTGACGGCTTATACTCGATGAAAACAGTTGCCATCGGTTTACCAATCGCGCGTTTGGTAAAGGCACTCATTTTCGCACCACCTTTGCTATCCAGGTTGATGCTTACTTTAGGGCGTTGATACTCATCAAGACCAGACTGTGCGCCTGTGATGTGCGACCCTTCCAGTACCACCCGCTTTTTCACGACAACAGGATAACCAGCCTGATGCATAATCACTTCAGAGCCTGGAGGCACACGACCCTGTGCCGCCGCTCGCGCATCGGCATTTTGGTCAACTTCACGGAACTCAAGCGTTGCCGTCGCACCTAAGATTTCTTTCGCACGCGCAGTGTCCTGCACACCTGGCAGCTGAACGATAATACGTTCTGCACCCTGGCGTTGTACGTTCGGCTCAGCGACGCCCAGCTGGTTGATCCGGTTACGAATGATGGTTTCGTTTTGTTTGATCGCGTAGTCACGCAGTTCTTTGATTTTCGGCTCGCTCAGCGTTGAGAAAAACGCCAGGCCGTTGCTGCTGTCATTGATAAACAGATTGCCCGGGTAACGCTTTTTAAGAAAACGTTCAGCCGCATCTCTGTCTTCATCAGAACGCATGACCACCTGAATACGGTCACTGTTGGCTACACGACGAATAGAGCGATAACGTAGTTTTTCTTCTCTTAGATCGCTCTTATAATCCTGTTCCATCTGTTCGAATGCTTTGTCCATGGCCGTTGCCATGTCCACTTCCATCGTAAAATGAACACCACCGCTCAGGTCCAGACCCAGTTTCATTGGGTTAGCACCTAAATTCTTTAACCAGTCAGGCTGTGCAGGCGACATGTTAATGGCGGAGATATAATCGTCACTCAGGGTATTACGCAGCAGATCCTGCGCCTTTAGCTGATCTTCAACATTGGTGAAACGGATCAACACCTGGCCATTTTCAAGGGCAGTCGATTTGACGGTGAGGCTATTGTCTTTAAGTGTTTTATTTACCTGGTCGAGCACACTGAGATCGGCATTGGTACCTTTAGTACCAGAAACCTGTATGGCCGGGTCACGACCATACAGGTTTGGTGTAGCGTATAAAATACCTACGGCCAATACAGCGAGCACAAGTAAATATTTCCACATTGGATACTTGTTTAACACTGGATCATCCTTATTGCTAGTTTATAGCGACTTCATTGTGCCTTTTGGTAGCACAGCTGATACCGCTGATTTTTGTACCGTTACTTCCGCCTGATCATTCAGGGCAATAACGATAAAATCTTTGTCTTCTGCAACCTTAGAGATTTTACCAACCAGACCACCCTGAGTTAGTACTTCATCACCTTTGGTCAGCGCACCCATCAGATCTTTATGCTCTTTTACACGCTTCGCTTGTGGGCGGTAGATCAGGAAATAAAATACCAGACCAAAAATACCCAGCATGATCAACATGCTCCACTCGCCACCGGCTGGTGCTGCGGCTGCCGTACTGGCATGCGCGCTAGACATAAATAAGCTCATAGCTCTTCCTCATTTAATTTTTATTGCAAACTGTTATTCGGTGTCAGCCAACGGCGGAACCGGTCTGTCACGTCGGGCATAGAAATCGGCCACAAACTGATCAAACGTACCGGCCGCAATGGCCTCACGCATCCCTTCCATCAGGCGCTGATAATAACGCAGGTTATGGATAGTATTAAGACGCGCACCTAAGATTTCGTTACACTTATCCAGATGATGCAAATAAGCACGTGAGTAATTTTTACAAGTGTGGCAATCACACTCAGGATCCAACGGACCAGTGTCTGTTTTGTGTACCGCGTTACGGATTTTAATCACACCACCAGTAATAAAAAGGTGGCCATTTCGCGCGTTACGGGTTGGCATCACACAGTCAAACATGTCAATACCACGGCGCACCGCCTCAACCAAATCTTCTGGCTTGCCCACGCCCATCAGGTAACGCGGTTTTTGCTCTGGCATCTTGTAAGCACAGTGATCGAGAATATTGATCATGTCTTCTTTTGGCTCACCCACTGACAAACCACCCAGCGCATAGCCATCAAAACCAATATCTTCCAATCCTGCCTGAGACTCAGCACGTAGCTCCGGGTACATGCCACCCTGGATGATACCGAACAGAGCAGATGGATTATCACCATGCGCTTCTTTCGAGCGTTTAGCCCAGCGTAATGACAACTCCATGGAGTCACGCGCTTCTTTTTCCGTCGCAGGATAAGGCGTACATTCATCAAAGATCATTACAATGTCAGAGCCCAGATCACGCTGAACTTCCATCGCTTTTTCCGGAGACAGCATGATCCGCTCACCGTTGACCGGAGACTGGAACAATACGCCTTCTTCACTGATCTTACGCATAGCCCCTAAGCTGAATACCTGGAAACCGCCCGAATCAGTTAAGATTGGCTTATCCCAGTTCATAAAATCATGCAGATCACCATGTTGTTTGATGATCTCGGTGCCCGGACGTAACATCAAATGAAAGGTGTTACCCAGGCAGATGTGTGCACCAGTGTCTTTTAGCTCGTCTGGCGTCATACCTTTAACGGTACCGTAGGTCCCCACGGGCATAAATGCCGGTGTTTCAACTACACCACGATCGAAGATCAAGCGGCCACGACGCGCTTTACCCTGTGTACAATCTAATTCAAATTTCATACTTACCTCTGGTCGGAAAAACAGTCCAACTTACTCTTAGCCAGATGCGATACCTGGCTATACTGAAAACCGTCCGATTCTACCATAGTGCCAATAATATTGGGGCTAAATTAGCACTTTAAAGCGCCGGGCCACAGAATTCAGGGGTTAAAACAGAAAAACCCAGCCTTAATGCTGGGTTTTTATCATTTACGCCTTGTCCTGCCTGGTCAGGAACATCGCATCACCGTAACTAAAGAAACGATATTGCTCGGCAATCGCCGTCTCATAGGCATGCATGATATGCGACTGCCCCGAAAAGGCACTCACCAGCATGATCAAGGTGGACTCAGGCAGGTGGAAATTGGTCACCATGGCGTCAACCAGCTGGAACTGATAGCCCGGGTAAATGAAGATATCGGTGTCGCCATAAAAGGGCTTCAGCTCATCCGGATGCGCTTTGGCTGCTGACTCCAGTGAACGCACCGAAGTCGTGCCAATCGCAATAACCCGACCACCACGCTGACGTGCAGCGGCAATCGCTTCAACGACTTCCTGAGGTACCTCAATATACTCAGAGTGCATTTGGTGGTCATTCACATCATCCACACGCACCGGCTGGAAGGTCCCCGCCCCAACGTGCAGCGTCACAAACGCCATCTCAACGCCCTTGTCTTTTAACTGGGTCATCAGCGCATCGTCAAAATGCAGACCTGCGGTCGGCGCTGCAACGGCGCCTGGCTTCTCACCGTACACCGTCTGATAGCGCTCTTTGTCTTCTTCTTCGTCCGGACGGTCAATATAAGGAGGCAGCGGCATGTGACCAATCTCGTCCAGAATCGACAACACCGACGTATCGCCATGGAACTTCAGCTCAAATAACTCGCCGTGACGGGCAACCATAGTGGCTTTGGCCTTACCTTCAAGCAGTATCTCTGCGCCTTCTTTGGGCGATTTGCTGGCTCGTACGTGTGCCAACACACTGTGCTCATCCAATACGCGCTCAACCAATACTTCCAGTTTACCACCCGTGGCTTTTTGGCCGAACATACGCGCCGGGATCACTTTGGTATTATTGAAAATAATGAGATCTTCCGGATTGATCAAATCGACAATGTCCTTGAACACTTTGTGCTGTAAATCACCAGTGTTGCCATCCAGTGTCAACAAACGACTACTGGAGCGTTCTTTTTTAGGGTGGCGAGCGATCAGCTCATCAGGGAGTTCAAAACTAAAGTCAGCAACGCGCATAGAAGACCTCAAATTAATGCAAATAGGCGCCAAGTCTAGTGATCCGCCTAAGCTAAATCAAGTGTTGAGGTAAAACTATGTAACGCTTGTCAGTATAGAAAAATAGCTTTAATCTAGTCGCTATTGTACGAAATTTCGCAGCTAAAACGTGCCGCCTTGTGTCCCTCTCAGTTCCGGGCACACATCAGGTGCGCAGAGCGAGCCATATCACTGACTGAAAGGGCAAAAACTTGTTTACTTATTTCATGGGTTTAAGGCAGTAACACCATGGCAAAGCAACTCACACTATTGCTGGTTAATGCAGATCAACAAGAGCGCCAGCTGATCGTCAAAACCTTGTCCTCGCTCAATGTCTTTCGCATCGTTGAGCACAGTGATACACAAGCGGCATTGGGCGTATTAAAGCAACAAGCCGTAGATTTGATCATTACCGGGCTGAATGTCGGAAAAATTGATGGCTGGCGATTTTCTCGTATGGTGCGCTCCGGACTATTAAAAACGCCAAAGAATACCCCGATTGTACTGACGCCTCCCACCTATTGTGAGCGTATTGCCGAAACCACAGCTCGCAGTTACAGTATAGATGCGGTATTGCCTCTGGAGCGTCAGGATGTATTGCCTCAGGTACTGGCAAATGTGTTATCTACACATCTGGAAAAAAGCAGTCGCTTAAACCTGTTATTGCTCGAGCCGGATCAAACCCGTGCCGATGAAATCTGTCAGCATTTGTCCCTGAACTTTACAACCACCCACGTCACCACCACCAATGGGGCGCTGTCACAGTTCTTACAAAATGAGTTTGCCATTGTCTTGCTGGATGCCACGGCAACGCACAGTGACTCAGGTAAGGAGCTGGTTGCCAATATTTTGCAGCACAAACCCAGCCAGGCCATTGTAACCATCATAGACAACCGTGATGCCGACTATGCCGAACAACTGCTGTTGCTGGGCGTCACCGATTTTGTCCGGGCACCTTATGACCTGTCTTTACTCAGCAAAGTATGCGACCACGCAGCCCGTCGTGAAGACTTTATGGTGAGTTACGCCGAATTTGCCGAAAAAGTCGAGCAACTGAGTCGCAGTGAGCGACGGTACAAAGACTTGTTCTCGGCACACCAGCGCATTTTGCTGCACCTCAATACGGTGGTGATGGAACTGGATACTGCGGGCGTGATCCGCTTTTTAAATCCGGCCTGGGAGCAGCTGGTGGGCCACAAACTCAAGGCCAGCATGCATACCAGTATGTTCGACTACGTACTGGTAGAGCACCGGGAAAAACTGGCGACCGTCCTGACTAAAGTCCAGCAAGGCGAGCAACAATCGGCGCTGCTTGAACTACAGGTGATGCAAAGTAACCACTGCCCAATCTGGGTTGAATGTCGTTTTCAGCTGATAAAAAACGTCACCAGTACTGCCACCATTACAGCAACCATAGACAATATTCACGAGCGCAAGCAGGCTGAACTTCAGTTACGCCATCTTGCCTTACACGACACCCTCACGGGACTGCATAACCGCTACTACTTCGATCAGCAATTAAACCAATTCTGTGAACAGGCTAAGCAAGACGCACAGCTTGAGCATGCGTTGATCTATATTGACCTGGACCACTTTAAGATCATCAATGACAGTAAAGGACACCAGCAAGGTGACATTGTGCTCAAAGAGGTTGCGCAACTGTTTGGTGAACACATTGCGGATGAGCACCTGATCTTCCGCATTGGGGGTGACGAGTTTGCGATTTTACTGAAGCACACTCCTCTGCTGGATGCACATATGCTGGCTGAGAGTGTCTGTAGTGCGATTGAGCATCATCAATTTCATTCTGAGGAAGCCAGTTATACCATCAGTTGCTCAATTGGTTTGGCACAGATCACCCACCAAAACAGTGATCCCAGTGAATGCCTTAAGCAAGCCGACATTGCGCTGTATATTGCGAAAAACTTAGGCCGTAACCTGGTTCACTGTTACAGCAAAGAAGATGCGCAAAACAGCACCTTGCAAACCGGTCTGGAATGGGGACACAATGTTCGTCAGGCGCTGCAAAATAATCACATTGAACTGCACTACCAGCCAATTTGGGATTTTAAACGCAATCAGGTGGCCTATTTTGAGGCTTTATTAAGACTGCGTATAGACGATAACCTGGTTTATCCAAATCAGTTTATCCCGGCACTGGAGTTGCTAAACGATACCTATCTGATGGATCAGTGCGTGATCCGCGAGTGCATTCGCGCCATTGCCAGCCACCCTGAATTACATCAGGTCTCCGTCAATTTATCCGCGCAATCTTTCCTCGATGAACGCCTGTTACCCCATATTCAGTCTTGTCTGGCGGAGTTTCAGGTCGCGGCCAGTGCAATCATTTTTGAAATCACTGAGTCGGCCAGTATCAACAACCTCAGCGCCACACAGGCGATGATTGCCAAGCTCAATGAGCTCGGCTGCCACTTCTCTATTGATGATTTCGGTACCGGATTCAGTACCTTTAGCTACTTAAAACAGCTGCCAGCTCAACATGTTAAGATTGACGGCTCGTTTGTGCGCGATATGCTCAATGATCCCATAGATCTGGCACTGGTAAAAGCCGTGAATGACATCAGCCACTCGCTGGATAAGCGTTCAGTGGCTGAATATGTAGAGAGTAAAGAGATCTTTGATGCACTCAAGGAGATAGGCATTGATTACGGTCAGGGCTACTACATTTCGCGCCCATTGCCCGTCGAACAGCTCACTGCCGTGCTGCAAACTATTTTATCTGAGAAAACAGCCTGCTAGTCTTTTTGTGCAGGTTTTGACGCTATGTTCTAAATTGGTACGACAGTTTTAGGTGGGTGTCTAATCAACCGCCGTCTTCCTTGCCATTGGCATAATTTGTCACCCTCAATCCATTGAGTATCGCCTAAAAGTAGACGGCATGCATTCCGTACGCCAGTTTAGGGTGGGTGTCCTTATAACTGCATGCCAGCGCTGATTTCCACTGCACACCGCGCTGGCGTGATTGCACAGAAAAAAGGCGCTCACTGAGCGCCGATTTTGAAAGGGTATCTTTGCAACTACGTGTTATTAGTTTAATGACTCAATCTCAGCGAAGAGCTTTTGGAACGACAAAGAACTAGCTTTCATCTTTGCTGAAAGCACAGGAGCATCATCTAATTTTCCTAAGTCATAACTTAAAGCAAGCTTTTCTATTTTAGAAATATACTTCTTTATATATGGGTTGTTAGTTCTCCCAGCAAAACTCTGGCTTTTTCTTTTTCCCTCATTATAAGTAGCAAAAAAGAAACAAGGAACTCCATTTACTCCTTTAGTATAAAAGCTGGCTGGTTGACTTGGCTCAAATATGATACCTCCTCCATTTATTAGATCCTGAGCTAATTTATAATCTAGTTTCTTCATTACTGGTTCAATGATCGTATCATCCATATACACAAAATAGGCATCATTATTTTCCCCAGTAGCAACTAAAGTAAATCCATAAAACCATTCGGACGCTGCCCCATGCTTAAGAACAATGTAATTTTGTATGCCTGAAAGGGATTCAACAGCTAACCTAACTTTCTCTTGCTTAACGCTGAAAACAGATGCGTTGGAGAAGCAAGAAGCTAGATATTTTTCCCGATCTGATGATGATGCTTTGCTCGCAAAGCATGATAACAGCATCATAATCAAAGTACTTAATTTAAGGGACTGCATAACCGTCATAATGGGTTCTCCTGTAACCAACACCTGCTTGCTGTCTGATAAGGTTTGTGTAGCGCACCGCATAAGTCTCTAAAGGGCCCAGCCCTACAACCGATCTACCTATATTTATTCGGTCATTTCCTCCCCAGAAACCTCCTTTCGTCATCGGTCCCCAAGAATGGTGAAGTTCATGAGCTAAGACCAAATATGTAGCCTCTCTAATATTGCCTTTATTAGTACGTATCATTTGGCCTCTTATATGATTGAATTGAATCGCGCTAATGTAACCCGGGGCCACACCTTCACCACTAACTCTTCCATATGCTATTAGAAGATTCCCATCGCCAGAAGCTATGAAAGCATTGCAGAGACACCCACCAGTAAAGTTGTCAACTGCAAGCCAATCTTGAATGGGTGTCTCTGCAAATCCTTCTATTCAACCTATTCAAAAACCCAGACTGAATGTCTAAGGTTTTGGGTGGGTGTCCTTATAACTTGTCTTATGAAATAAAGTCTTTGTTTCCTTTGTAACATTAACTTATCAGCCAGAAACAGCCTTAGCCCAAGCTTCTTCAAATTCACCTATTTGAATCTCTTCAGGAAGAAACTGCGGATCTTCCGCAATTTCTTCTAAAGTAGGTAAAGGAGTAATTGAAAGTAGCGTCGTACCTGAGCTTTTCTCATCGTAAGCATAGCAATAACTACCGTCTGGAAATATCTCCACCTTACGAGTCTCTTCTCTTGAATCGTTCAGCTCACTATAAAGCCACACTGGTTCATCAGTGAAATTGTGTACCCATTTAACTTTTATATAATTCATTTAGTTAGTCCCGCTACTTACAATTCTTTTACTAAGATCAAGAGCTTCACTGTTGAATTTTAAGTGACACCCACCAGTAAATTCACACACCAATTGTGGACAATTTCAAAGTCGAAATGCAAGGCTATTGAATGCCAGGCTTCCAATAGTGAAACTTGTAAGTTTAAGTATGAAATGCTGGTAAATAATCAGATTCGGACAATACGAGAACATACCCAAGCCTGAACCTGGATAAATTGAAATGGTAATAAAATAAAAGTGTTAACCCAGTAACCGCTCACACTGAGTCAAATTGGCTCGTCGCCTTTTGCGAAGATGTTCACAGTACTCTGTCATCGCTTGCTTTCGCCCCACAGCACCATGAAAGACCTTTGTAAACTGCGTAGTCAGTTTGAGCCAGTTGTCTGGCTCTATTTGCAATCGTGTCAGCAATGGCTGACTATCGCTGATACAATTTTAAGTGACACCCACCAGTAAC